>JAFGUG010000055.1 GCA_016938655.1 Thiotrichales bacterium
GAAATTACAGAACAAACCGCCGTCAAATCCATCAATACTTTAAAAAAATTAAAACAAAAACAAGGCATTGTGTTTGCCATGGATGACTTTGGTTCTGGTTATTCCAATATGTTACAACTGGTTGAGATGGCCGAAAGTGGCATTATCAGTATTATTAAAATAGATGGCTCTTTAGTTAAAGGCATAGAAACCAGTGAAAAACGTTTTACTCTCATAAAAATGCTGGTAGAAATTGCAAAAACGCTTAATCTACAACCTGTGATTTTAGAATATGTTGAAAACCAAAAAACGGTAGAACTGCTCAATACCCTTGCACACGATGTGCTTTATCAAGGGTTCTATTTTGACAAAGCGCTACCTATAAAAACGCTTTTAAAAAAATATACCCCTCAATAAACCCACTGAAAGTTTTAGCGGCAGCAAAACTTAATGAGATGCCTGATGTGTATGCTGCTCATAACCCCATTTTTTCAGCGCGGCAAGCGTGGCTTCGATGGCATTGTCTGGCAACTTTAAGAAGGCCACAGCATTTTCTAAACTTTGTTTAATTTCTGCCGTCTCGTAATGATCTGAAAAAACTTGAAAAACCAACGCATTGGCTAATTGAATGAGCGCCACCATATGAGCAACCCGTCTATCGTAACTTTGAACAGACTCTAAAGACTCTTGATGATGCAACAACAGCGTTTTGCAAAGTAAATCACCCAAATGCCAACGCCTTGCAATGACACTGCCAACAAAGGTATGTGCGGTGTGGTAGTGTTCAAACTCTTTAAAATGTGCGTCAAACGGTGAAGTCAGTAATGGATTCAAATAATCTTGAGCATAGTGTTGAGCGTCATATCGCATCATATAAATGGCACCGATATCTTGCAAAAAAGCGATGAAGTAAGCTTCTGTGCGACTGATATCGTTCACCCAATAACTCAATTCAGCGGCAGCGATACCAGAACGCATCGAGTTTAAAATCAGCTTATGATCGACTTGGCTAGTAGGCAAATGTTTCTGTAAATAACATCCTAAAAAGAGGTTTTCAATTTCCGCTAAACCCAACAAGTTTACAGCGGCAAGCGCATCTAAAATTAAGTCATCATCTGACTTGTTTAACACTTTATTTACCAAACTCAAAAAATCCCCCAATAGCTCGGGATTTTTAGAAATCACAGCAGCAATTTTCGTCATGTTGGGCCTTTCAGCTAACATCAACTCTTCCAGCTCATAAATTTCGGGGGGAATGCTGGCAATTTTTAAATTTTGGATGAGTTTTTTCGCTTCCTCTATCCCAACTTTCATCTCAATTTTCACACGACCTCCAACCACCAACCTTGTCTAACCCTATTCAAACATCAACCAACCCATAAACCGTTTAAGAGACCTTTAAGATGTTTCATTTAACGATTTTTCGATATTTTTGCGCTCTTCAATCCAAGCTTTTTGATCAAAATTAACATTCATACAGCTATAACAGTGCTCTTTTAAAACGCCTAGCTTGGTCAGAATCCAATGGATTTTGCATCCTAGGCAAAAGCCAAAAACCGCTTCCATCCACATCAGTGCAAAACAAATCCCAACCAACAAGGGAATAAAGTTTGGCATCCAGTTGCTTGTGGTTGGAAGCATTTCTTCCCCTAACAAGGCATTCACGCCCCTAGCAACACTGTCTGGATTAAAAAACGTCAAACACGAGATGATTAAAATTGCGCCAATCGCCCACGCAAATCGTTTGGGTTTTAAAGGTTCCCATTTGGGGCGAATATTACGTGTTAGAAAGGTCGCTAGATGTATGGTGGGAGATAAGTAAGCGGTTTTGATAAACATACCTGCCATCATTTCAAACAAACCGTATAAAAGCACCCAACTGGGAATCGTGTAGTCAAATAGGGTTCGGGCGGCTTGAACCTGATAGATAACCCGCCAATCTTGCGTCATATCATAAGTTTCTTCAACAAAGGTGTTGGGCAATACCGACCAAGTAGGAGCCAGTACCGTGGTAAATAGAATAATCAACATATAAACGGGAATAATTAACATTAAACCCGCACGCATTCGAACCGCATGGCTGTTTATAAAAATAATTTCTTCTGATTTATCTCGAAACCACAGATTTTTAAAATGATATTGCAACATAGTGTTATCTCAACGCTTTTGATGAACAAGCTAACGCCTATCATACAAAGGTTAGTTTAAGAAGCGAATCAAATTCATTTATAGAGCGCTTTACACAAGTTAGGCGCGCCCAAAAATGAGCAAAAACACCTCAAACCACCCAAGTTTTCAAAGTTTTCAAAGGTCTCAATATCCCATTTAAAACAGTTTATTGATACTCACTTTAGCTTGTTGCATTGCGGCAGCCACTGCCTCCTCACCTTTGCCTAAGCCAGGAGCAACCACCACGGCCACCTCGGTGATGCCAATAAAGCCTAATAATGTTTTTAAATAAGGGGTCACAAAATCCATTGCCGACAGCGGTGGCTGAGTGTAATCGCCTCCGGATGACATAATAATTGTCGCAGAACAACCGCTTAACAAGCCCTTTGGCCCGTCCTCGGTATAAACAAATGTTTCCCCAACACGCGCTATTTGATCTAAATAACTTTTTAAAGTACTGGGAATGCCAAAATTGTACATGGGAGTCGTAATCAATAAATGACTGGCAGCCTTCAATTCAGCAATCAATTGGTCTGACGTTTCTAGAGCAATTTTTTGTTGCGCCGTTCGCTGATCTGCTGGGGTGTACATCGCGCCAATAAGCATCCCATCGAGGTGTTTAAACGGCGCATCAGCCAAGGTATGCACAACCACTTTACCCTGATTTTTAGCTTGCCATGCTGTTTGAAATACATCCGCCAATTGTTTGGAATGCGACATTGCCGCGGGTAAAGCAGAGGCATCGACTCTAACGAGATTTGTCATTCTATTTCTCCTAAAGGATTTAAATTTGAACTCAGTTTACCCTGTTTATAAATAACTTAAATCGCCTAAAGTGGAATTGATTGTTGCAGATAAAACAACAATTTCAAATTGCAAACCCAATTTTGCTAAACTAACTTGCAAATTTGCATGACTTATTTTTAGGAGAATCTTTATGTCTATTCGAAAATACTTGGGGATCGCGCCACAAATAGCAGAATCTGCTTGGGTCGATGATTCTGCCGTGGTGATAGGCAAATGTCAGTTGGGCGAGGAAGTGAGCATTTGGCCCAATGCAACCCTGCGAGGTGATGTGAATGACATCATGATTGGGGCACGTTCTAATATTCAAGATGGTGCGGTGGTGCATACCACTCATGTGTCAGATTTATCTAAGGGTTCCAGGTGTATTGTTGGGCAAGATGTTACCGTGGGGCACAATGCCGTTTTGCATGGCTGTATTCTTGAGGACGAATGTTTAATCGGCATGGGCGCGGTGGTGTTAGACAATGCCGTGGTACAAAAACACGTGTTGGTCGGCGCAAACAGTTTAGTACCACCAGGCAAAATATTGGAAAGCGGTTATTTATATGTGGGTTCCCCCGTTAAACAAGCCCGCGCACTCACCGATGCTGAAAAAGCGTTTTTTAAATATTCCGCGGCGCATTATGTGAAATTAAAAAACGATTTTGCCCAAGGCGATTGCGGCGAGATTTAACGCTAAAACGCCCTAAAAATAACCAGGCCTGGTAGTTCTTAGCGGCTTTTAGCGGCTTCTAAGGTTCTTTTGGAAGGTCTTTTTCCAAAGTCACCTCTTGTTCAACCAATTCGGTTAACTCTGGCAATTCGTAATTCGTTGAAAAGCCTAGGTTAGCCTGAAAAATAATGCCGCCTTCCGTTTCAGAAACCTTAGCCAAGTGATACATTTCATAAAATATTTCATCGGCATATTCAGGAGCAACGATGGCGGTAATCATATCGACTTCTTGCCAATCTTTTGTGCCCATTTGCGTAGACTGATTTCTGCCCGTTGCGTAATCAATGCCCAACACATGTTTTTGATTGTAAAGCGCTTGAACCACCGCATCAGCATGACCACGCGCCATCACACAACTGATCATCTTGGCAGACTGCAAATGCTTTTGGATTTCTTCAAAACTCAACATTTTAATGATGTCCTGATAAGCGATCTTTTTCGATACGTTGTAAAACGGCTTCTGGAATATAGGTTGCAGCTTTTTCTAAGGGCGTGACAAACATAATACCCATGCCAGGTGTATCCAATTTTCCTGCATTAAACATGGCGGCAAAGACTTCCTCTTGCTGCTGACGAGAAACCATAATCTGCACAATTTCTTTTTCTGCTTCAACGGTAATGCTCAACAAGCCTAAACGCTCTCGAACGCCCGCTCCACGGCCAAACTGTACCGATGCACCCTGTGCGCCCGCCGCACGAGCCGCCGCAACCACGTCATCGGCCATGCCGCGCTGTATCATACAAGTAATCAATGAAACGCCCGTTAAAATAGTCATCTCTTTAGGCGTATTGCGTTGTGTGCTCATACAGTTTTTCCTTCTGTTACACAGGGTTTATTCGGTTTACAAACTTGCGACCTATATTTAATCCACAGCCCGGTCATCAATACCGTAATAATTGGGCCGATTGAGGCCATAGATAAAATGCCAAATCCCTCCACCGCACCAACTGCCTGCCCTAAGCCCAAGCCCATCGCCAACACGAGAGGTACCGTGACAGGGCCAGTGGTAACCCCTGCGCTGTCCCAAGCAACATTCACAAAAGACTCTGACGACAAAAAGGTTAACAACAACGCAACCGCATAACTGGGAATGAGAATATAAGCCAAGGGCAAATCGAAAACAATTTTGGCAACCCCAACGGCAATCCC
>JAFGUG010000056.1 GCA_016938655.1 Thiotrichales bacterium
ACTTAGCTGAAAAAGCACTGTGGTTCTGAAAAAAGGACATAGATTTCCTATTATAAAAAGCGAAATATAAACTACGAAATGTTTGAAAGAGGTTACTCAATAAAAAGTTCAACGAATAAGCCTTATTGCTAAACCATTCTTCCTATTTTAAAGAAGGGTATCATCAAGGATTACACATTCCTT
This sequence comes from Thiotrichales bacterium, assembly GCA_016938655.1. Classification (GTDB taxonomy): domain Bacteria; phylum Pseudomonadota; class Gammaproteobacteria; order Thiomicrospirales; family Thiomicrospiraceae; genus Thiomicrorhabdus. The sequence continues at coordinate 184 of JAFGUG010000056.1, forward strand.
TTCACTGTAGTAGTCATAGAGCTTAGAAAAATTTTCTCTTTGAAAGACACTATTAATAGACTCTAAGGGCATTTTAAAAATCCTCACATTTAAACCTTGATAAATCAATTGCAAGGTATCTACAGCAGTACTTCCCTGGCTCCAAACCTCATCTTGACCATTCCAAATAGTCGAAAAAACAAGCTCAAGTGGAAAGTCATACTTCACACATTGAAAATTAAAAGAGTCTGCTAGTTCAGATATTTTGGATTCATCATCATAACGATGCATGATGTAATAGAGTTCTTTACCGTCACACCTTGCTTTATTTGCCAGGATCCCAATATGCTCTTCAAATTTTTCACATTTATCTGAAATAAAACTTCCGATAAAAAGCTGTTTTTCTCCTAAATTTAAATCTGTTTTAAACAAATTATGGACTGTTTGGTTATTAATATAAGTTGTTACATGGCTAAGATTGTTTTTTTCAAACGGAAGTCCTTTTTTTTGTGCTAACTCAAAGTAAATGGTAAAAAATGTAGATGATTGAACATAATCCTTCCGCAAACACTTAAACCATTTCTTTTTATACAACCCCATCCGCTTTGGGTTATTCATAATCACAATAGTTTTTGACCCGTCATCAACCAAAACCGTATTCTCAACGCTTAAATAATTGATTAAAAAGGAGGCCCAACTAGCATAAGTACCAAAATAAACTTTATTTATTTCATTCTTTCGTTTGAGCTTTTTAAATTTAGAGAAAAGCACAATCGGAAAAATAAATCTAAATATTGAATTTAATGAGTAATATTGAACATTATCAACATTGAATATCTCTACTAAAGCCATCATTCTTTTATGATTTTCATCGCAATCATAAAAAAGAACGAAGTAACCTTTTTGGTTATTTTTTTTTGAAGCTTCTATGCAATTTAATAACTGCAATGGGGTCTGAGCAATAAATAAACTTTTCATGTTCTATTTTTTATTAAGTGTAAAGAAAAATGTCTGAAAGCAAAGTATTCTCTGCAAGCCTGAATTTGTTAAACTTAAATCTTACGGTTTTGTACTTTATAGGTTGTCATTGTGTCACTGAAACAAGAAATTAAAAAAACATTCATTCCTTGGAAAAACTGGTTACGCATTCAATTTAAGTATTATTTTTCTCAGCTGCCAAAAACGGCTAAATATGAGACGCCTAAAGAAGTCATTGTTTCAATCACGTCTTATCCTGCTCGCTTCAAGTCGCTTCATCTAACATTGAAATCACTTGTGTTTCAAAAACAACCCGCTAACAAAATACTTTTATGGATTGCGTATGAAGACCAAAAAACCCTTCCAAAAAATGTGCTTCAATTAGCCAAGCAAGGGTTCATTGAAATTTGTTATACGGAAGACACTCGCTCTTACAAAAAAATTATTCCGACCTTAAAACGCTATCCAGAAGCCACCGTTATCACTTTTGATGATGACGTTTATTACCCTGATACCGTTTTAAGTTCATTAATCAGCTGGCACCTTAAATACCCTGGTTGCGTTATCGCGAACCGCACCCATATCGTCATGACGACTGACGATGGGCAAATTCTGCCGTATAAACAATGGAAGAAAAATAAATCCAATACCGATTGCCCTAACCAAAACTTTCAAACTGGAATTGGTGGCGTTCTGTATCCTGCAAACGCTCTGCACCCTTCGGTTTTAGATGAAACCCTGTTTACCAAGCTCGCCCCGCATGGCGATGACATCTGGCTCTACTGGATGACTCGGCTTAACGGCAATATTGTTATTAAAACAGACAATGATTTTGAATTTTACCACTGGCCTTTTTCACAAAAATTTGCACTTTATAAGCAAAATGTTCGGCAAGATGGCAATGATCAACAAGTTCAAGCGATGCTCGAACAGTTTGGTTCGCCACACACTATGCCGATTAAGAACCCTTAACAGATTCATTCAAAACAGCTTGGTAAACCGCGTAATTACCTTTAATCATCTGCTGAACTGAAAACTGCGTTTTGATAAGTTGTTGACCACTCCCACCAAAGCTTGTTCTTAACTCAGGTTGTGCAAGCAACCGTTCAATGGCTGTTTGCAGTACGGTTGTGTCTGCCGGCGGCACGAGCAAGCCATTCTTTTCATTTTCGACCGCTTCTGGGATTCCACCCACTGCACTCGCTACAATCGGTACCCCTTGCTGCGAAGCTTGCAGTAATGAGATCCCCAACCCTTCCATTAAAGCGGGATGCACCAATAGATCTAAACATCCAAACAGGCCTGGCATGTCTTTAACGAAACCGGCAAATTGCACACAATCTTGCAAGTTTAATGTTTCTATCAACGCTTCTAGTTCTGATCGGTAAGCACCTTGACCAAAGAATATGACTTTAAGATTTGGGTAGTGGGTTAAAAGCTCAGGCAGAACGTCAAGAAGATAACGGTGGCCTTTTCGTTCAATTAACTGAGCGACCACGCCAATCACAAAATCCTCTGAACTCAAACCAAACCGTTTAATAAAGGCTTGTTTATCACATTCACAAGTGGCATCGCTGGCTAATGCACTTCTAACCGTCACTACTTTATCGCTAGGTAACGATTGCGCTAATAACACCTGTCGAATGCCTTCTGAAATGGTAATGACTTTTTTGTAAAGTCCATACTTCCATTTAGTTACCCAGAGACTTTCAGGGTTGTCGACTCTGCGCGAAATAACCGCAGGCACGCCCGCCCATTTTGCCGCTAACCCGCCCCAAACATCCGCACCTCTGCGGCTGTGAACATGGACAACATCCGGCTTAACTTGTTGAATAACGTTTTTTATTCTCCAAAGCAATCCAACGTCTAAATCGCCTTTTGCAGAAATCTCAACCACTTCAAAGCCGCGCTGCTCCATCTCAATTGCTGTAGCACTGCCTTTGGTAGCCAATAACACATTGGTAACACCGAAATCATCGTGCAAACCTTGCATAATAAACGTGACCTGCTTCGCGCCGCCATACAAATGTTTGCCGAGTTCAATGTGCAGAATTTTCATTGTGCGGCCTGCAGTAGTTGCCACTCGTCAAAAACGTATTCGGGGGTTAGGGCGCGCATACAATCAAAACGCCCTTCGCAGGTTGGATTTCTGCGACACGGTGAACACTCAAGTTTATGATAGAGCACCTTAGCCAACGGGGTTCGAGTGTCTCGATAAGGCAGGGTTGAGCCAAACAGCGCTAAGGTTGGTTTGTTTTCGGCGATGCCCATATGCGTCAGGCCGGTATCAACGCCAATTACACCCTGTGCATTACGAATAAAAGCGATGGCTTCTTGAATACGAGTGCGTCCAACCAAGTTATAAACGTTTGGTGGCATATTTTGCATTAACTGTTGTGCGGCTTGAACATCACCAGGCCCACCAAGAATAACCACTTTTTGATTAGCCGATACTTTATTGGCAAGTTCTTGCCAGGCATCATCAAACCAGTGTTTTTGAGGGCGTGTGGTAAAAGGACAAAAAACCACATATTCGCCGGCGACCTCGGCCTGTAAGGCACTTAGATTGGGCGTATTGAGCTCGGTTGGGAGTTGCATGCAAAATGAACTAACGTCGCAGTTTAGGTGTTGCGCCATGGCTTGATATTCAGAGCCAATCAATGCCGAAGCAACCACATTGCCTTGCACGACTTCGTCCATCCACTTGGCGGTGCCCTCTTTTGAGTTCAAGCCAATTTTGCGTGGTGCCTTGGACCATTTCACCCAAAGCGCACTTTTTATCAGGCCTTGTAAATCAATGGCTAAGTCAAACTGACTATCTTGAATCTGTTTTTTGATGGTTCGTATTTCACGCCAAACGTTGAGCCACTTAAAGGCTTTCAGGTCTTTTTTCCATTGACCTTTGGGGACTAGAATAATCTCATCAATTAATGGGTGGTTACGAATCACATCGGCAAATTCGGGTTGCACCATCCAACTGATTTCAACACCTGGATATTCGGCTTTAAGCGCAGAAAGTAAAGGGGTCGCCATGACAATATCGCCCATTGCACTAAGCCGAACAATCAAAATTTTGGTGATGGGTGCTTGCATGAAAACCACATTAACGGTGTACGTAAAGGACAATATGATACCGTTTTTTTAAGTCAGACAGACAGAGAATCGGGTAAAATACGCTCTAAATTTTATATTCCTCAAGCAGGCTGATTTTGATTGTCGATCCGCAAACCCTAAGTTTATACAAACGCCTTCTAAAATACATTCGTCCTTATTACAAGGCCGTTGCTATTACCATCGCGGCACTTTTGGTGACCGCGGCCATGACACCGCTTTTACCTGCTCTGCTTAAAGATGTGGTGGATGAAAGCCTGATCGCCAAAAATGAAGAATCCATTTTGATGATTCCATTATTGATTATGTTGATTTTCATGATCCGAGGGTTCGCCGAATACGTCAGTAAAGTGGCCGGTGAATGGATTGCCCATAAAGCCATTCAAGACATTCGCAGCCAGCTGTTCGCTAAAATTAACCGTTTAAGTGAACAAACCCACCAAGAGTACACCGAAGGAAAATTGCTCTCTAAAATCACCTATGATGTTCCTCAAGTAGGGGCTACTTTGAGCCAGGCTTGGATTGTGATTATTAAAGAGTCTTTGATTGTTTTGGGTTTAATCGGCTTTTTGTTTTACACCACTTGGCAACTGACCATTCTGGTTATTATCATCGCTCCTATTGTGGCCTTTGTACTCAACCGTGCCAGTAAGTTAATGCGTAAATCCAACCGAAACATTCAGGCAAGCATGGGCGGCCTCACCCAACGAATGGGGGAAAGCCTAAAAGGGCACAAAGAGATTAAGATTTCTGGTGCGCAAGCCTTTGAACAACAACGTTTTGATGCGGCCTCTGAAACTTTACGAAACCACACAATGAAAACCGTTCGGGTTGCGGCCGCTAACGTGCCAATTATTCAGCTGATTGCTTCGGTGTCTTTAGCAGGGGTTATCTATGCGGCCTCGGTGATGTCGTCTAAAGACCTGCTCACCCCCGGTGAATTCATCGCTTTTATTACCGCGATGGTGATGATCTTTGACCCAATCCGTCGCTTAACGAGCATTAACGCCACCATTCAAAAAGGCATGGCGGCAGCGGAAAGTATTTTTGAACTACTGGATCACAGTGAAGAGCCGAATCTAGGCAACAAAACCTTAGACAAGGTGTCTGGAAATATCAGCATAGAATCGATCAATTTTAGCTATGCCAACGACTCACAAGTTTTTCAAAATTTTTCGATGCAAATTCCCGCAGGTAAAACCATTGCGTTGGTTGGTGCTTCCGGAAGTGGAAAAAGCACCATTGCCAATTTAGTCACCCGTTTTTATCAACCTGACAGTGGAAAACTCACGCTTGATGGCGTGGACATCAATGAACTTGATATTAAGTTTTTGCGCCAACAAATTGCCTATGTTAGCCAGAATGTCGTGTTATTTAATGACACGCTTGCGGCCAATATCGCCTATGGCCTTGAAGATGCCACGCAAGAGCGCATCGAATGGGCGGCCAAAGCTGCGCATGCGTGGGAATTTATTGAAACCCTGCCGAATAAATTGGAGACAATTATTGGCGACAATGGCGCAAGCTTGTCTGGCGGGCAACGTCAACGAATCGCCATCGCCCGAGCCTTTTTAAAAAATGCGCCCATTTTGATTATGGATGAAGCCACCTCGGCACTGGATAATCAAAGTGAACAGATGATTCAAGAAGCGATGGAAGTGTTACGCCAAAACCGCACGGTGATTATTATCGCCCACCGATTAAGCACCATTGAAAATGCAGATCAAATTATGGTACTGGAGCACGGTAACATTATCGAGCAAGGCTCACACCAGCAACTACTTGCAACACAAGGGCACTACGCAAGCCTGTATCAAAAAGGAGGGGCGAGTGGCGTCGTCAACTAAGCGCACCCAAACCATAAAAGCCACTGACTTTTTGCACCCAAAATTTTGGGGCATTTGGCTGGGTCTGGGTATGTTAAAAGTTTTAAGCTGGCTACCTTATTCAACCAAGTTCTCAGCTGGTCGTGCACTGGGCAAGCTTATGTTTTGGTTTGCGCCTAAACGCCGAAAAATTGCACTGGCGAATATTCAAATTGCATTCCCTGAAAAAAGCCCACATCAACAAACTGACCTATTAAAAGCCCACTTCTCTAGCCTGGGCATCTCCATTATAGAAATGGCGATTGTCTGGTTTGGTGACCACAAACACAATCATCAAAATGCCTTTGAAAGAGGCTTGGTTGCCTTTATTGGCCAAGAAAATCTGCAAGCGGCACAAGCGCAAGGCAAAGGCGTGTTGATTCTAGCCCCACACTTCACCACACTCGAAGTGACAGGCCTGTTTGTTTCCTTTTTAACCAACTATCATGCCGTTTATCGTCCACATGACAACCCCTTAATGGACTACTTAATCGCCAAAGGTCGAAGCATTCAGTTTGATAACGGCGAAACCGTTGAGCCGGTTAGCAACGGCAACACACGTAAAATGCTTAAAGTATTACGTGCCGGCGATAGCATGACTTTTCTGCCTGATCAGCGTTACCGTGCAAAAGGCTCAATCTCTGTGCCTTTTTTTGAAAAGCCCTGTCCTAGTAATCCAGCCACCTCCAAAATTGCGAAACTCACCGGTTGCGCTGTGGTGCCCACCTTTACTCGCCGAATTGAGACTGATAACAAAGTGCATTACGAGGTCGAATTTTTACCGGCTTTAACCGACTTTCCAAGTGGCGATGACGCTGCAGACACGCTCCGTCTTCACCAATTATACGAACACGCTATTCGCCAAGCCCCAGAACAATATTTATGGGTGCACAACCGTTGGGATCTGAAACTGTAATGAATAACCAAGCTATGAAACTCGACTTCTCTGCCGCCAATATCTTAGTGGTGGGTGACGTTATGCTCGACCAATACTGGTCGGGAAGTGCGCAACGCATCTCACCCGAAGCGCCGGTTCCTGTTGTGAAAGTGACCAACGATGAGACTCGTCTGGGCGGTGCGGCTAACGTAGCGCTAAACCTTAAAGCACTTGGGGCGAAAGTCGAACTGGCGTGCGTCATTGGTCAAGATGAAGCTGGGGCTTTATTTAAGTCATTACTGGAAAAACAAGGCATTCCAAATCACCTGCATTACGGCGAATCCCCGACGATTCGTAAGCTGCGTATTCTAAGCCGCCACCAACAACTCATTCGCATGGACTTTGAAGAGCCACTGTCCGCCGAGACCGCAAAAGGGTTTGCCCATGCGGTGTGTTCGCTCATTCCAAACTACGATTTTGTTATTTTCTCAGATTATGCAAAAGGCGCATTGACCGATGTTCAGGAAATGATACAGGCCTGCCAAACTGCGGGAATCAAATCCTTTATTGACCCAAAAGGCAGCTGTTATCAAAAATACGCGGGCGCGACCTTAATTAAACCGAATCAATCTGAATTCTGTGAAATTGCGGGGAGCTTTAAAGACAACGATGAACTGACCGTTAAAGCACACAACCTGATTCAAGAACTCAGCCTAGAACACCTGTTGGTTACCCGCAGTGAAGAGGGTATGGCGCTGTTTACGCCAGATCAAGCGCCCTACTTCTTGGCAACCCAAGCGCAAGATGTCTATGACGTCACCGGTGCGGGCGACACCGTTATTGCAACCATTGCCGCGGCTTATGCCAATGGCTATTCGCTTAAGGATGGTCTGCACTTTGCCAATATTGCCGCCGGAATCGTCGTCGCCAAAGTGGGAACCGCCACCGCTAACCTCGCCGAACTTAATAGTAAATTAAATTTAAGTCAGCGCCACAAAGGTTATGTTGCGCCTTCGCAACAAGAGTTAAAACAACTCATTCAACAAGCGCAACAACAAGGGCAAAAAGTGGTCTTTACCAATGGCTGTTTTGATATTCTTCATTCGGGGCATGTGCGCTATCTGGATGAAGCGGCCAAACAAGGCGACCGCCTTATTATTGCCGTGAACTCCGATGAATCGGTACAACAGCTTAAAGGGCCAACTCGCCCTATTGTGCCACTACAAAGCCGAATGGAACTGTTGGCTTCACTGAGCTGCGTTGATTGGGTGATCCCTTTTTCAGAAGAGACGCCCAGAGACCTTATCTGCTTTTTAGAGCCCGATGTTTTGGTTAAAGGTGGCGATTACCAACCGCATGAAATTGCCGGTTGTGATTGCGTTTGGGAAAAAGGTGGCGAAGTCAAAATATTGAGTTTTTGGGATGGCTTCTCAACCACACAGGTCATTGAACGTATTCAAGCCTCTTTAATGGAATCTACCCACAATGAACATTAACCTTGATTTTGCAGCCATTGCCCAAGAGCATCAGCACGCCATTGGCTCGGTTTTTGCACAATCCGCACAAATTCAAGCGGCCACTCAGCTCATCATTGAAACCCTACAAAATGGCCACAAAGTTTTATGGTGTGGCAATGGTGGCAGTGCCGCAGAGGCACAACACATGGCCGCTGAGCTGATGGTTCGCTATGTTAAAAATCGTCGCCCGTTAGCCTCGATTGCCCTAACCAATGACACCTCTATTTTGACCGCTCACCCGAATGATTACGATTTTGATAGTTTGTTTGCCAGACAAGTCGAAGGCTTAGGGCAAACGGGCGATTTTCTGATTGGCATGAGCACATCGGGCACAAGCAAAAACGTACTCAATGCGTTTGCAATGGCCAAACAGAAAGGCATTAAAACCATGGCGTTGGTCGGCCAGAATGACCAAGCCGTTAAAGTACTCGTAGATATAACCTTAAAAGTGGATAGTCAAAAAACCGCCCGAGTCCAAGAAGGGCATACGGTTATTAACCACTTGATCTGTGAAATGCTTGACCTGGTATTTGATTAAAAATTTTGATTAATCACTAACGTTTAACCCACAAATTTATGGCATAAAAAAGCCGCTTGAAATCAATTTCAAGCGGCTTTTTGACTCAAACCGGCTTTTAAAAGTTAGCAGGCCTGCCAGATTTAAACCACTAACTTAATTAGTGACCACCAATGTGATGAGGGTCAAAATCGGTTAGTGTATATTCCGTACCGCAGTATGGGCATTTAGCGTGCCCAGTGGCTTCAATCGGTAAAAACACACGTGGGTGTGAGTTCCAAACACTCATATCGGGTGTTGGGCAGTGCAATGGTAAATCTTTATAAGTCACATCATAATGCGATTTGGAGTTGGTTGAATTTTCGCTCATCTTAAACTTCCTTTAACCTTAATCTATGACTTATTTAGCAACCGTTGTTAACCAATCTAAATGCGGCTGAGAACGTCCGTGAACGATATCAAAATACAAGCTCTGTAATTTTTCAGTAATCGGTCCACGAGAGCCAATCCCGATTGGACGATTATCCAGTTCACGAATCGGCGTTACTTCGGCGGCCGTTCCAGTAAAGAATGCTTCGTCGGCAATGTAGACTTCATCACGGGTAATTTTTTTCTCAATCACTTCCATGCCCAACTCTTTAGCCAAGCTCATAATGGTTCTACGAGTAATTCCGTCTAAGCAACAGGTTAATTCAGGGGTAAATAACACGCCGTCTTTGACCATAAAGAAGTTCTCGCCAGAGCCTTCAGCCACATAACCGTCAACATCTAGCAATAAAGCTTCGTCACAACCGTGACTGATGGCTTCTTGCAAGGCTAGCATTGAGTTCATGTAAGAGCCGTTTGATTTGGCCTTAGTCATGGTGACGTTAACGTGATGACGTGAGTACGAAGAGGTGGCAATTTTAATACCACGGTTCAAGTTCTCTTCACCCATGTAAGCGCCCCACTCCCAAGCCGCAACCATTACGTGAACTTTTAGGTTGTCTGCACGTAAGCCCATCCCTTCCGCACCGTAAAATGCCATTGGACGAATGTAAGCCGACTTTAAGTTGTTTTCACGAACCGCCGCACACTGTGCTTCGTTAAGTGTCGCCTTATCGAAAGGCATTGGCATGTTCATGATTTTTGATGAGTTAATTAAGCGGTCAGTATGTGAATCTAAACGAAAGATTGACGTACCTTGCTCGGCTTCATAAGCACGAACCCCTTCAAACACACCCATACCATAATGAAGCGTGTGCGTTAGTACGTGTACTTTCGCTTCGCGCCAAGGAACCATTTCGCCATCTAACCAGATAACGCCATCTCTATCCGCCATTGCTTGCATTTAATCTTCCCCACAAAAAAAATCATAATAAATTTAACCCTGCATTTTATCCTAAAAAACTAAAAGGGTAAGCATTGATTAAACGAATAAAGAAAAAATATAAGCTTTTACTTCAAAACTGTGAAATAAAAGGTGTTATGTACTTAGTAAATGGCTTGAAAAACCTAAAACAAAACGAATACAACTTGAAATATGAGTGTAAATAGCTAAAATAACTTTTTTGATAAAAACGATTCAAAAAAGCAACCTCGCAGTTGAGCTCATGAAGTTATAAGCGACCAATTCATTTGGCCCATCTTGCTCCTGCATCTGGTTGCTTTTTTGTTTTTTAAAACCCAATATCGCAAAATGCGACCGAGAAGGGATAAAACAAACATCATGTCTGATCACCTAATGAATACCTACGCAAGATTGCCGGTGACCTTTGAGAAAGGGGCAGGCGCGATTCTGCAAGACACCGAAGGTAAAAGTTATCTTGACGCAGTCAGTGGCATAGCCGTTTGTAGCTTAGGACATGCACACCCTGCCATTGCAGAAGCCATTTGTGAACAAAGCCGCAAGCTGATTCACACCTCAAATTTATACCACGTTGCTAATCAAGACGCACTGGCTGACAAGTTAATTGAACTGTCTGGCATGGATCGCGTATTTTTTAGCAACTCGGGAGCAGAAGCGAACGAAGCCGCGATTAAAATCGCTAAAAAATACGGTAACGACAAAGGGGTAAAAAACCCAACCATTATCTGTATGAACAATAGCTTTCATGGTCGAACCATGGCCACCCTTTCGGCGACAGGCAACAGCAAAGTACACGAAGGGTTTGCCCCATTAGTTCAAGGGTTTGTTCATGTTCCGTTTGACGATGTTGAAGCCGTTCAGGCGCTTTCTGAAAACGAAGACATTGTGGCCATTTGGGTTGAACCTGTTCAAGGTGAAGGTGGCGTGCATGTGCCTAAAGCCGGCTACTTAAAAGCGTTACGTGAGATTTGTAACGCTAACGACTGGCTGCTGTTGGTCGACGAAATTCAAACCGGTATTGGTAGAACCGGTGCTTGGTTTGCGTTTCAACACGACAACATCCTGCCGGACGTTTTAAGCCTAGCCAAAGCCTTAGGAAACGGCATGCCCATTGGTGCATGTTTAGCGCGTGGTAAAGCGGCCAATGTATTAGCGCCCGGTAATCACGGCACAACGTTTGGTGGCAACCCGCTTGCCTGTGCGGCTGGGTTAGCAGTATTAAGCACCATTGAAGCACATAATTTTATCCCTGCCATTGCCAAAAAAGGCGAGGCAATTATTGAAAAATTCAGACAATCTTTGGCTCATGTACCTGGCGTAAAAATGGTGCGTGGTAAAGGCTATATGATTGGTATACAGCTTGATCGCCCCTGTGGAGAACTGGTTAAAAAAGCCTTAGACAAAGGCCTGCTTATTAACGTTACTCGTGGCGACACCATCAGACTGCTCCCTACATTTGTGATGTCTGAGCAACAAACAGAACAACTGGTCACTGAACTGACTATACTCGTGACGGAATTTCTAGACAACTAAATCAAACAAGGGCTTGCTAAGCCCTTTTCCGTCTTGATTTAAACAAACCTAAGAGGTCATTCATGACTATTAGACATTTTTTAACATTAAACGATTTAACGCCCGCTGAACTTCAGCAGATTATGCATCGTGCTATCGAACTTAAAGCGATGCACCATGCGGGTGAAATCTTCGAGCCGCTAAAAAACAAAACCTTGGCGATGATTTTTGAAAAATCATCAACTCGGACACGTATCTCATTTGAAGCCGGCATGACACAATTGGGTGGTCACGCCCTCTTCTTATCCTCTAATGACACCCAGCTTGGTCGTGGCGAACCGTTAGAAGACAGTGCTCGTGTTATCTCAAGCATGGTCGATGGCATTATGATTCGTACCTTTGGGCACGACATAGTCGAAACCATGGCCAAATACTCAAGTGTGCCAATCATTAACGCCTTAACCGATGACTACCACCCTTGTCAGCTGTTGGCTGATATGCAAACCTATCAAGAACACCGTGGCAGCATTCAAGGCAAAACCGTTTTATGGGTGGGTGATGGTAATAACATGTGTCACTCGTATATCAATGCCGCCAAACAATACGACTTTAAACTGCGCATTACCTGCCCAGAGGGCTATGATCCAAATATGGATTTGGTTAAAGCTAATGCAGAGCGCGTCGAAATCATTCGTAACCCGCTCGATGCTGCAGAGAACGTTGATTTGATTGTGACTGACGTTTGGGCCAGCATGGGACAAGAAGACGAACAGAAGCTACGTGAAAAAGCCTTTGATGATTATCAGGTCAACAAGGCGATGATGAACAAAGCCGACAAAGACGCCTTGTTTATGCACTGCCTACCGGCACACCGTGGCGAAGAGGTCACCGCCGACGTCATCGATGGCAAAGACAGCGTGGTTTGGGATGAGGCAGAAAACCGCCTACACGCCCAAAAAGCCCTGCTTGAGTTCTTAATGGCGAGAAAGTAAATAAATGCTCAATAGATTAACTTAGCAGGCCTGCTAAGTTTATTTAAGGCAATTAAACTAAAATCAGCCTAACAAAAAACCCGCATAAGAAACGATTCTTAATGCGGGTTTTTTATTGTTTAACCGGTTTAGCTTTTGTACAAAGCAAAGTAAGCAGGCCTGCTTACTTTAATCTGAACAATCATTAATTAATTGGATCTAAAACACCAATTACTGCTGAAGAGACATTTCCTTTTGGCGTAGTCACTTTCACTTCAAACACACCAGAATCAACTTCTTCATTTTCAGCATTGGAAGTCAAGGTAACAAAAAACTGTGTTGCTCCCGTTGTATTTAAAATACTGGTCACGGGTGAAGCAGATAGATCACCCGCCTCAGAGGTAACAGAAACAGTAGAGCCCGTTGGCGCTGATTGTCTTACCGCAAACGTACAAGCTGATTCGTAGGGGTTGGTTTCATCAACACGTTCACCATTTTTAGAGTCTTTACATAAAGCCACAGGCTCATAACGATCATCTTTCTTATCGTAAGTAGTATCTTCAATTAAAATCCACAAAACACGTATTTCTAAACCCGTTCCAAATGTGATATTACCCTCCGTACAACTGCCATCCTCTTTTAATTTTCCATTTGCATCCAAACAACTTCCACCCGTTGTTTCACGAATTAATATATTCGGAAAGCTGCTCGCCATAATAATCAAACCGCTGTCACTGACATTTATTAATGAATTTGAGCGACCTGCAATGTTATTGGCCTCAGTCGGACATTTCGTAGAGTGGTTACAAGGAACGCCATTAAAAACTCCGTCAGCAAATGAGTAAGCACCATTCTCATCGTAATCAATGTACTTTTCATCTTGACTAAAATCATAAATAAACCCATCTGTGGCTGATGTATCAAACCTGCCATTTTCATCATCATCACGAAACGCTTCATTCAAGTCTGTCGGATTTAAGTCTGATTGGAGGTTAAACGTATCACCGTCATCAAAAATACCAGAACCATTATCATCGTAATAGGTTTCATGCCCAATAGCATAGGCCAAGACGGTTGAGCGATTATCATCAGGTCTAGGGGCTTGGCTAATCCAATTAACCGAACAGGCACTATCGGTGGTTTGGCAACTGCCTTCAATCAAACCGCCTTCAGTAGTAAAGTTAATTACCGTTCCATCGGGAACCGGGTTATTAAAGCGGTCGCCCAAACGCGCTGTCACAACGACGGTTTCACCATCATAATTTAATCCTTCAGGCGCTAACTTATCGAACGATAAACTAATACTATTTGAATCGGGTATCCCTGTGGTAACCGTTAAAAGATCCGAAGGAGCAAATACGGTTTCACCCCCGTCTAAATCAACAGACGCAATGACTCTTACTGGGGTTGATATAGTTCCAGCTTGCACAGTCGTATTAACGAGACCAGAGGCATTAGAAACCGCACTGCTTGGGTTTGTAGATAAGCCACCAACGGTTGTTGTTAAATTAAAATTAACGGTTTCACCCTCAACAGGGTTACCAAAAACATCCACTACTTTAAAAATTAACTGTGATGTTTCACCATAACCGACTCCACCCGTTCCTTTTAAGGACATAAAATCGGGGGATGCACTTACAAACTGAATAGAGCCCGCCGCGGATTCGTTGTCGGTATCAGTGTTATTGGTCGCCACAAATTCATAGTTAATAAATTTACTTAACGATAACGTTGCATAATTAGCAGTGACCGAACCAGGAGCGGTTCCACTCGTTAAACTCGTTGGCGACGTAATTGAAACACTGCCTGACCCACTAGCATTGGTTAAAATACTGGCTTGAGATAGCGTGCCACTGGTTGTCGAAAACGTAATTATTTCATTTGCAAGCGGCTCTCCACTTGAGTTGAGTAGCGTCACAGTTACTTTAGCACTGTCAGAACTGGCAATAGAATTGGTCACTTCGCCGGTTGAAGCCGATGTCATTTGAACCTGTAGAGATGGTTCACCCGATATTACCGTATTATCACCCGTTTGATTTGTTGGATAAAAAGCGTAATTTAAACTGTTTGAGCCAGAAGCATATCGCACAGTTAATGTACCCGATGCAGGTTCGCCATTAAGATCAGGTGGAATCAACACAAAACTCACACCGCCTAATAAGTCAGACTGAGCAATGTTAGTAGAAACCGTACCAGTAGTTGCAACAATGGTCACGTCTTCATTTTTAGCTAAACTGCCATCTGAATTCACCAGTTTAACAAACACATTAGCAACTTCGTTTTCGCTTAGCGTTGTTGTAACCTCACCAGAAGTCGTACTTTTTATCTGAATATTCACCCCGGGTTCTAACGTATCAAAACTCGGTGAGTCCGCACCGCCTCCACCACCGCAACCAGAGAGTGCAAGGACTGTAATCAATCCTAACCATGTGAATAACGTCTTAACCATCAGTTTATACCTCTTTACGGGAGATGAATGCTTGTGACAAGGTGCCTGAGTCTATGTACTCCAACTCACCCCCAATGGGGATGCCTTGTGCTAAGCGGGTTACTTTAATATTTCTTTCGCTAACCATCTGTTGTATGTAATGTGCCGTAGCCTCACCTTCGACAGTCGGGTTGGTCGCAATAATTAATTCTACCACCCCTTCTTGGGATAAACGAGTATCAAGTTCGTTCAATCCAATCTCCTCAGGGCCTATGCCATCAATGGGTGATAGGTGCCCCATCAACACAAAGTATTTACCTCTGAATATCCCCGACTGTTCAATGGCGACAACATCCGAAGGTGACTCAACAATGCAGAGTTCTTCTGAGTTGCGTGACGTTGAAGTACAGATTCCGCAGATGGTTTCTTCCGATAAGTTACGGCACTGTTCACAGTGGGTAACTTTTTCGAGCGCTTCTTCAAGAACTTTTGCTAGCGTGTGGCCCCCAGAACGGTTTTGCTCTAGTAGGTAATACGCCATCCGCTGGGCTGATTTGGGTCCAACGCCGGGTAAAACCCGAAAGGATTCTATTAACTGGGTGATTAAAGGGCTGTACATAAATAATCAATGCAAAAGTAAGCAGGCCTGCTTAAAATGGCATTTTCATCCCCGCGGGTAAATCCATACCATTAGTTAAGCCACCCATTTTTTCTTGAGTCACATCTTCCACACGACGCACCGCACTGTTTACCGCGGCAGCAAACAGGTCTTCCAACATCTCTTTGTCGTCCATCAGGCTATCGTCAATTTCTACCTTCACTAATTCGTGCTTACCGGTCATCATCACTTTAACCATGCCGCCGCCCGCTTCACCAGAAACTTCCATTCTGGCAATCTCTTCTTGCGCAGCTTGCATGTTTTTTTGCATCTCTTGCGCTTGCTTCATTAAGTTACCGATACCGCCTTTTCCACCAAACATACTTTTTCCTTTTGTCTTTAAACGAAGTAATTCAAATTTGACCCATTAATTAACGGGACTAATACTATTAGGAATGACCTCCATCCCTAACTCATTGATAAAACTGTTTACAACTGGGTCGTTTTGAATCGAAACCTCAGCTTGATTTTGTTTTTCAATCGCCAAGAGCTGCTCGTGCTTAGCGGGTGTATTGTGTTCGTTAAACGTGACAAACGACAACTGCACCTCATGCCCCAATCGCTGCTGTAAAGCCTCTGTTAAACGTAACACCGCCATATCTGTTTTGGCATAGGCCTGTTCTGGGTCAACACTCAGTTGCCAATGCTGTGGCGAATACGCCACCAGGACACTCTGGCGCGTCAACTCTGCGGCCATGCCTTCTGGCTGAAGACTCTCTAATACCTCTAACCACACAGGCAGACGATTTTGTTCGTTAAGCTCAGCGTAGTTAATTTCAATTAACTGACTGGCTGATGCCATTGAACTGGCTGGCGCATCTTGTTGTAAGGCCTGATTAACATCCACAACGGGAACAGATTGATCGTCGTGGCTTTGCGTAGGCTGCGCATTCGCCATCATTTGGGCCGCACTAACTCGATGGGTACTCTGCGAATTTGCGTGCGACAAACGTGCATCAGAATGACTAGCATTTGCTTGCTCTTCCTTAGCCATTGCTTGCGGTGTTGCTTGCGTTTCTACCCGTGGCGACTGTTCAAAAGAGTGCGCCTCTTCGTGTTCCGCTTTTTCCGATAACGGCTGCGCAAACGTCTCAACCGGTTGCGGATTGGGTTGTACGTTTAAATTGTTAGCCGTTATCGTTTGGGGCTTTCCCAAAGGTTGTTTTAACCTCTGCTTAATTTGTGCCAAATGGTCATTAGCCATATCAGCCGAACCCTGCGTAGGCGGGTTGTTTGGCATAGGTTGATTTTGAACCGGTTGATGATGCCCACCATATTGCGAATCAGAGGCCTGCTGATTTTGCACGGGCATTGAAGCCGGCTCATCATTATCCCAAGGCAGCGCATCATCAAGCATTGATTGATGATTGTCATAACTTGATGCGCTATTCATATTGCCATGAGCATTTTGAGTAGTCGAATAATCGTTTGAGGCATCCTCAGACAAACCATGTTGGCTGGCCTGCTCAGGCATTGGTTCTTGAGATGGCTCTGGAGTGGGTTCAGAGCTTGATTTTAAAGCGGGCTTTGATTGCGACTTATTTTTTGACATTAAGGCGCGCGCCGATGACAAGGCGGACAATACCGTTTGTGGATCTTGGTCGACCAACATCGGTTCAGCAAATTGAGGCTCGGAATCTGCGACCATCGGTTGTGAACTACTCGAGGCTTGCGATGGCAGAGCAGAAGGCCTAGCGGCGTTGTCAGTCAGATCATCGTCACTTTGCGTAGTGGTTACTGAGCCTTCTGGCTGAAACGCCAACATGCGCATTAAGGCCATTTCAAAACCAATGCGAATATCGGGCGCTAACTGCATATCTTGTTTAGACAACAACGCTATTTGATACAACAGCTGCACACGATCCGCACTCAACTGTTGACTTAACTCGCTAATAAACTCTTCTGGCAACAAAGTGGCATCACTCACACCCCCTAACACTTGACTATAAGACAGTGCGTGTAAGGTTTCAATTAACTGAGCCAACAAGGCCGCATAATCGACGCCCATTGCGGCAAGTTGTTGAACAATTTCTTTAATTTGCTGAGGCGATTCATCTGCTAAGGCTTGTAAAATCGCAACGGTAAACTGTTGATCCACCAAGCCCAACATGGTTTGCACTTGCTCAAAGCGAATCTCACCGGCGCCATAGGCTATAGCTTGATCTAACAAACTTAAGGCATCACGTGCTGAGCCATCGGCACTCTTGGCAATTAAGGCTAAGGCGCTCGACTCAAATGGCAGGGTCTCTTGTTCAAGAATATGCGCTAAATGGCCTTGAATTTGAGTCTGCGTTAAACGCATCAAGTTAAACTGCAAACAACGCGAAAGCACGGTGCTTGGTAACTTATGCGGATCGGTCGTCGCCAATAAAAATTTAACGTGCTCGGGCGGCTCTTCTAAGGTTTTTAACAAAGCATTAAAACTGCTTTTAGAGAGCATGTGCACTTCATCGATCAAGTAGACTTTATAGCGCCCTTGCGTTGGCGCAAACTGTACATTATCTAAAATCTCACGGGTATCATCCACCTTGGTACGGGACGCAGCATCCACCTCAATCAAATCAATAAAACGACCTTCATCAATCGCTCTGCAGGTATCACAGACACCACATGGTGTAGACGAGATGCCCTCTTGGCAATTTAAAGCTTTAGAGAAGATGCGGGCAATGGTGGTTTTACCCACACCGCGGGTGCCAGTAAACAGATAGGCGTGATGTAAACGGTTAGAATCCAGTGCGTTCGACAACGCCTGCATAACATGCGCTTGCCCCACGAGTTCAGCAAAGTTTTTAGGGCGCCACTTACGGGCTAGTACGGTATAACTCATGAAATTTTATTGATCCGTTAAAGCAAGCAAAAAGAGAAAACAAGCCGTTATTTTAACGTGATTCAAAGCAAAAAAGAGAAAAATAGCAGAGCATTTAAAATAGAGATTTTAAATTGGAAATTACATAGTGTAAATGAGGGTAAAACAGCGTAGAAAGTAAGGGTGGCAACCCTACCCGCCTTACCTCGGCGCACGCATCAGAAGGTACCGTTGCTTCCTTCCGGACCTGGCGGAGTTCCCAACTTAGCGTCGCGAGGG
>JAFGUG010000057.1 GCA_016938655.1 Thiotrichales bacterium
AGGCCTGCTGACTTTAACAATCTTTTTTATAAATTTTTAACCTCCCCTCTGTCTTGTTTGCCATTTATTAGGCATACTAGCCAAAAAAACGGAGCATCAAATTATGGCGAATATTCTTATTGCGGGTTGCGGCGGTATCGGCTGTGAACTGGGTGTAAAACTGGTCTCTCAAGGCCATACTGTCTATGGTTTGCGTCGTGAAACCTCTGAGCTTCCAGAAGGCATTAAGGCCATTGAAGCCGACTTAGCCCACACACTAGATCCGCTTCCAGATAATTTAGATTACATTGTCTACAGTGCTTCAGCAGGCAAATACAAAGACATCGCTTATTATCAGGCATACGTGTCAGGCGTAAAGCACGTTTTAGAGGCGGTCAAAGGGCAAGCGATTAAACGCTTCTTTTTTGTTTCTAGCACATCCGTTTTTGGACAGTTTGAGGGGGAAGTGGTCACCGAAGAGAGCCCGACTTCTGACAGCACCTTCTCTACTCGTCGTTTATTAGAAGGTGAAAACTTAGTCAATGAGTGCCCGTTTGATAGCACCATTATTCGCTTTGGTGGCATCTACGGTCCAGGCAGAAATCATTTAATCAATTTAGTACTTGATGGCAAAGCACACTGTCTGGAGGGGGTTTACAGTAACCGCATTCACTCCAGTGATTGCGTTGGCATGTTGGCGCATTTGATTGATATGAGTGAACAAGGCAACAAAAATATTGAGTCACTCTATATTGGCGTGGACAATCAACCCACTTTGTCTTGTGAAGTGTATGAATGGTTGGCGGAGCAACTCAGTGTTTCAGAAATTGAACACTCAGAACCTAAAGAACAAAGTCGCCTAATGAGTAGTAACAAACAACTTTCTAACGCCAGAATTCGCAGTACTGGCTATGAATTACTTTATCCAAATTACCAAGATGGTTATAGTGAGTTAATACAAGACTTATAGCGTTTCAGGTTTATTTCTTTAAGGGTTTATCGCTATTTAATAGAAGGGGTTACAAGAACCCTTTTTTACATTGCTGGGTTTAAGCGTTTTAGTAACGATTCATATCTTTACCAGAAAGACTATTTCGGTTGATTCTTATCTGAATCAATTACTTCACCTTCAATGACTTCTTGATTATTCAATGAACGAGGTTGTTTTGGCTGCGCTTCCGACCACTCACCTTCGTAGTAATCACCTTTGTTATTCTTGTATTGGTAGCCGCCACGCATTGCGGTGCCTTTTAAACTCTGTTTAATCAAAAACTGACGAACAAACGGAATTAAAAACATCAGTCCGATTGCATCGCTAATCAAACCCGGTACAAACAGAAACACCCCGCCTAAAAATATAAACACCCCTTCCATCAACTCCATCTGCGGTGGCGTACCGGCATTCATGGCCACTTGTGCTTTTTGCATCGTCGCCAAACCTTGTGTTCGCATCAAGACAACACCTGCCAGTGCGGTCGCTATCGTCAATAAAACGGTTGGCAAGGCACCAATCACACTGCCCACTTGAATCAGCACATACAGTTCAACAAGTGGAATTAATAAAAACAGTAGAAAGAAAACTTTTAACATACAGGTCTCATTTATAAGTAGGCGATTATCGTGTTCTTTTAAGGCACAAATTGATTGCCAACTTAAAAGAAGTTAACTAATCATTTCACGCTTCAAGCTCAAAATGGTTGAAACAACATGAATACCCTACATAAAGCTCAACACGCTCTACTAAGTGGTATAAAATCTATCAACGTTTTAAATACGACATCATAAAGAACATTGGGGTTCGAAATTACACTCTTGCCCGCCGGATGTTATTGTTTATAACGTCAAAATAATACTTTTCAAGTAATGATGATTAAAAGAGAGATAAACCATGCAAACTTGGCCAAAATTCAAAACATTTTGCACCTTACTATTTAGCTTATCGCTGCTCTTTACCCTGCCCTCGGTTCACGCTGAAGACTTGCTAGACGTTGATGATGCATTTCAACTGCAAACACCGAGCGTTGAAAACGGCAAAATCGTCATTAACTGGAAAATTGCCGACGACTATAAACTCTATAAAGACAAAATGTCCGTCACGGCAGATTCAGCGACTCTGCAAGCCCCTGAGTACTCTAAAGCCAAAATGGTGGATGACGCCTTATTTGGTAAAACCGAAGTGTATAGCAAAAGTGCTGAAATCAAAGTGGGTTATACATCCAGTTCAAACAGCACCAATTTAACGGTTAAGTACCAAGGCTGTGCCGATAAGATTGGCGTGTGCTACCCGCCACAAACTCGTAACTTTACCATCGATTTACCTGCTGTCGCTTCTGCACAAGCCAATACAAATTCTGCAAGCGCAGAAACCCCCTTTAATGCCTTAGCTGGTTTAAATGACCTGTTAGTAGAGAGCAATGGTGAACCTGAGCTATTAGAAGCGAACGATGCGTTTAAGTTTTCAACGGAAGTCGTGAATGGCGAAATTATTGCCAATTGGGTCGTTGCACCCGATTACCACCTCTACCAAGACAAAATTAAAGTTAAGGTTGTAGATGGTAATGCAACCCTAGCGAGCTTACAACTGCCTCAAGCGGAACAAATTGATGATCCGCTTTTTGGGCAAACCATGGTTTATCACGGTCAATTTCAAGCCACGTTACCCATTACCAGCATCACAGGCTCGGCAACCATTGAATTTGAATTTCAAGGCTGTTCAGCCTCTGCGGGTGTGTGTTACCCACCGATGCAAAAAACCGTTAGCGTAAATGCGGCCGACATTAATGTTGCAAGTACCGCTACCGCATCTTTAGCAAGCGCCACCGTTAACAATCCTGAACGCTCTGAAACCGATCAAATTACCGACACACTTAAAAACAGCAGCGTGTGGATTGTGATCGCCACCTTCTTTGTGTTTGGACTGCTACTGGCTCTAACCCCTTGCGTCTTCCCAATGATTCCGATTCTATCCAGCATCATTGTTGGCCAAGGTGACCAAATAACCACGCGACGTGCCTTTGTGATGTCGTTGGTCTATGTCCTAGCCATGTCGATTACTTATACGGTAGCCGGTGTGTTGGCAGGCCTGTTCGGTGAAAACCTACAGGCCGCCTTCCAGAACCCATGGATCATCGGTAGTTTTGTTGCCATCTTTATTGCGCTGGCGTTCTCAATGTTTGGTTTTTACGAACTGCAACTACCAGCCAAATTGCAAACCAAACTGACTAACCTATCCAATAAACAGCAAGGGGGTACCTTGGTGGGTGTGGGCATCATGGGCTTCTTGTCCGCACTGATTGTTGGGCCTTGTGTTGCTCCGCCACTGGCCGGTGCATTAATTTACATTGGTCAAACCGGCGATGCTCTTCTGGGGGGTACCGCACTCTTTGCTATGAGTATGGGGATGGGTCTTCCATTGCTTCTACTTGGAACCTCAGCCGGTAAGTTCCTACCACGCGCTGGCGCTTGGATGGACAACGTTAAAGCCGTGTTTGGTGTAATGTTAATAGGTATTGCCATCTGGATGGCGGAGCGCATTCTGCCTGCAGAAATCACGCTACTTAGCTGGGCGCTTCTATTCATCATCTCAGCGGTGTACTTAGGGGCATTTGAAAGCACCGCCGATAAGTCAGGTTGGGTTAAACTCTTTAAAGGCTTTGGACTGGCATTAGCCCTCTATGGCGCGATGATTTTAGTTGGCCTTTTAGGCGGCAGCAATCAACTGCTTCAGCCACTAAAAGTCTTCCAAGGCGGCGGCAATGGTCAACAAGTTCAATCTGAAAAACTGAACTTCACCATTATCAAAAGCATCGAAGACCTGGACGCTGAACTGGCCAAAGGTCAACCAGTCATGCTCGATTTTTATGCTGACTGGTGTGTGAGCTGTAAAGAGATGGAAGCGTTAACCTTTAGCCAACCCATGGTGCATGACGCCCTGAAAGGGGTGACCCTTTTGAAAGCAGACGTCACTAAAAACGACGACATTGATAAAGCCTTAATGAAAAAGTTTGGCATTATTGGGCCACCTGCGATTCTATTCTTTAAAGATCAGCAAGAGCAGAAAGCACAACGTGTGGTTGGCTTTAAAAATGCCACCGAGTTTACGGCAAACATTCAAAAATCTTTCCAATAACCGATTAGCAATGCGCTGTAACCGGCGCTCGACTCAAACCTTAAGCCCAGTTAATTGCACACTGGGCTTTTTTCGTTAAAGATGAAGTTTTCAGCTAACTTCAAAACAAAACGCCGCATTTCATGCAAAAACCCTCAAAAACTCCCCCACTCACATAGAGTTATCCCAACAGTTAGGCTATAATCACGACACGAATTAACTGCGGATTTCTAGAATATGTCGAGCATACTGGTGATTAATGGTCCTAACTTAAATATGTTAGGTAAACGAGAACCCGAGATTTACGGACATCAAACCCTTGCTGACATTACCGAACAACTCGAGTTAATGGCGGATGAATACAATGTTCGCCTGCATCACTTCCAAAGTAATGCCGAGCATGAACTGATTAATCGAATCCACAAAACGATGAATGATGGCACTGAATTTATCATTATTAATCCCGCCGCATTTACCCATACTAGCGTTGCTCTGCGTGATGCGATTGCCACGGTTAACTTACCGTTTATTGAAGTGCACCTTTCCAATATCCACAAACGCGAAGCATTTCGAGCGCACTCCTACTTTTCGGATTTAGCGGTAGGCGTGATAGCTGGACTGGGCACGATTGGATATGAACTCGCTCTGCAAGCTGCAGTAGAAAGAATTAAATAAATGTGACTCTAGACAACGCTTGTTAGTCTTACTGAAGTCTTATCAAATTAACACCCCAAAACGCCTTAGCAATGAAGATAAGGCAAAGAAAAAGGATAGAAATATGGATATTCGTTCAATTCGCAAACTAATTGAAATTGTTGAAGAATCAAACATCGCTGAGATTGAAATTAAAGAAGGCGAGCACAATATTCGCATTACTCGTAGCCGTGAGCCAGTGATGATGGCCGCCCCGATGCAACAGCAAGTACCAATGCAACAAGCCCCTGCTGCGGCTGCGGCTCCAATGGGTACCGAAGCACCCGCCGCCGCGCCAGAAATCAGCGGCCATAAAGTCACATCACCGATGGTTGGAACCTTCTACGCATCACCGTCACCCGATGCAGGTGCATTTGTGAAAGTAGGCGATAAGGTTGCAGAAGGCGACACCCTTTGTATTATTGAAGCGATGAAAATCATGAACCCTATCGAATCGGATGTTGCCGGAACGGTTAAGCAGATTTTAGGTGTTAACGGTGATCCAGTTGAATTTGGTCAACCACTATTCGTTATTGAATAAGGATAACCAACCATGATTGAAAAAATCTTAATTGCAAACCGTGGTGAAATTGCCCTACGCGTATTGCGTGCCTGTAAAGAGCTTGGAATTAAAACCGTTGCGGTGCACTCTACCGCCGATGCGGACTTAAAGCACGTTCTGTTAGCTGATGAGTCGGTTTGTATCGGCCCAGCCGCTTCATCTGAAAGTTACCTAAACGTACCTGCGATTATTGCTGCCGCAGAAATTACCGATGCGGGTGCCATTCACCCAGGTTACGGTTTTTTATCGGAAAACGCGGACTTTGCAGAACGCGTGGAAGAGAGTGGCTTTGCGTTTATTGGCCCTAAAGCTGAAACCATTCGTATTATGGGTGACAAGGTTCAAGCGATTCGCGCTATGAAAGCTGCAGGTGTCCCAACCGTTCCAGGTTCAGGGGGCCCACTGGGTGATAACGATGAAGAGAATCATCGTATTGCTAAAGAGATTGGTTATCCAATTATCATCAAAGCCTCTGGTGGTGGCGGTGGTCGTGGGATGCGCGTGGTGCACACAGAAGGCAGCTTACTTAAGTCTATTCAGCTTACTAAGTCGGAAGCCGGTAGCTTTTTTGGTAACCCAGAAGTCTACATGGAAAAATTCTTAGAAAACCCACGACATGTTGAGATTCAAGTTCTAGCTGACGGCCAAGGCAATGCCATTCATTTAGGTGAACGTGATTGCTCAATGCAACGCCGCCATCAAAAAGTGGTTGAAGAAGCGCCGGCACCGGGTGTCACCGAAGAGCAACGCGCACGCATTGGAGCCGCTTGTGTCAAAGCCTGTATCGACATCAACTACCGTGGTGCAGGCACGTTCGAATTCTTATATGAAAAAGGTGAGTTCTTCTTTATTGAGATGAACACCCGTTTGCAAGTCGAACATTGTGTGACCGAAATGGTGACTGGCGTTGACTTGGTTAAAGCACAAATCGAAATCGCTTCTGGCATTCCATTACGCTTAAAACAAGAAGACATTAAAATGACCGGTCACGCCATAGAGTGTCGTATTAATGCGGAAAATCCGTCGAAGAACTTTATGCCTTCGCCAGGTAAACTGGAACGCTTGCACCTAGCAGGTGGATTAGGCGTTCGTTGGGATTCTCATATCTATACCGGTTACAGCATTCCGCCACACTACGACTCAATGATTGGTAAGCTCATCTGTTTTGGTAACGATCGTCACACTGCCATTCGCAGAATGGACGTTGCTTTGAATGAGATGGTGATTAAAGGGATTGACACCAACATCCACCTGCAACGTGAAATCATGAACGATCATGGCTTTATTGAAGGTGGCGTTAACATTCACTACTTAGAGCATCGCTTAGAACATTTGGTTTAAGCTATTTGTGTCATGTGACTGAACCACGAAGACACGAAGGCACGAAGATAGACGTTACCTTCAAAGCCTTAAAAGTGAGCAGGCCTGCTTACTTTTAAAACGGTTTTAAAGACAAACGTTAATAAAGAGCAATCTTTTAACTTAGTGCCTTCGTGTCTTCGTGGTTTTAAATATTAAAAAGCCCGAATAAACACAACTTAAACACAGGAAACAACATGGCTTGGATTCAAATTAATATCATCGTCGAAGAAGCACTTGCTGAGCCCTTATCAGATGCCTTTATGGACGTGGGTGCCAGCTCAGTGACCTTTGAAGATGCCAAAGACCAACCCATTTATGAACCCGAAATTGGCACCACCCCTATTTGGAATCAAACCAAGGTTATTGGCCTGTTTGACGCCGAAATGGACAGTAAAAACATCATTGATATTTTATGTCTGCTGCACCCTAGTTTAGACAAAGAAACATTTAAGGTGGAACAGCTTGAAGATAAAGATTGGATTCGTGCGTGGATGGACCAATTTAAACCCATGCAATTTGGCGAACGCTTATGGATTGTGCCTAGCTGGACCCAACCGCCCGAACCGAATGCTGTTAACTTAATGCTCGACCCGGGCATGGCTTTTGGAACCGGTACGCACCCTACTACGGCACAATGTTTAACTTGGCTCGATAACCATACGCCCACCAACTTAACCGTGATTGATTATGGTTGTGGCTCTGGTGTGCTCGCCTTAGCCGCCAGTAAACTGGGAGCTAAAAGCGTTTCGGGGACCGACATCGACCCACAAGCCATTCTCGCTAGCAATCAAAATGCCGAACGAAACAACGCCGACATCCACTTTAAATTAGTCAAGGATTTTGACTCAGAACCGGTCGACCTGCTGATTGCCAATATCTTAGCGGGCCCTTTAAAAGAGCTGGCCGAAGAGTTTGATCGCTTACTTAAACCAGGCGGTACTTTGGTTTTATCAGGCCTGCTAACTTCTCAAGCAAAAGAGTTACAGGAGCACTATCAAGCTTATAATATCCACTTAGATACCTCCCTTTCGCAAGACGAATGGGGCTTATTGGCTGGTAAAAAACACGTTTAATCGATTGATTGTGTTTTAACACAGGCATTATCGCAACATCAGAATCCGGCCTACTCGTAGTTTAAAAACTCAGCAGGCCTGCTTATTTCTTGCCGTGTTTACAAGGCTAAAGGCTCAGTAATTTTTTATGCTCAAAATTGGCCCCTATCAGTTTGAACACAACTTGGTGCTCGCCCCGATGGCTGGGGTAACCGATGCCGTATATCGAAAAATCTGCCGCCAATATGGTGCAAGCTACACCCTCTCTGAAATGGTCGCCTCACAAAAGCACTTGTGGGATTCTAAAAAATCGTCCACGCGCCATGTTGACCTCAACGACCCCGAACCCAGAGCGGTTCAGCTGCTCGGCACCAATGCCCAAGAACTGGCGCAAGCTGCACTTTGGCAACAACAAAATGGCGCACAAATTATCGATTTAAATTTGGGCTGCCCCGCCAAAAAAGTGTGCAGTGTGGCGGCAGGCTCTGCACTGATGGGCACCCCAGAAACGGTCGCCGAAATATTTGATGCGGTGATCGCCGCTGTGGACATTCCGGTTACCGTTAAAATGCGCACCGGCACCGACATTGAAAATAAAAATGCCTTGCAGATTGCCCAACTTGCAGAACAAAAAGGCCTGCAAGCGGTCACCATTCATGGGCGCACGCGTGACGATAAATTCAACGGCAAAGCCGAGTATGAAACCATTCGCACCGTAAAACAAAACGTGGCGATTCCTGTGATTGCAAATGGTGATATTAACACCCCCGAACAGGCACAATTTGTATTAGAATATACCCTTGCTGATGGCATCATGATTGGACGCGCAACGCAGGGCTATCCTTGGCTATTTAATGAGATAAATCATTACCTTGATACCGGCTCGCACCTTGCAGCGCCCACAATGGAAACGTTCTTTCAAACCATGATGGAACACACCTCTGGATTGCATCAGTTATACGGTGAGATGTTAGGCGTAAGAATCGCCCGCAAGCACATTGGATGGTATAGCCAACACCTGCCACAAGGAAAAATCCTGCGCAGGGAATTCAATCAACTCACCGACCCCAATAAACAACTGTTACTCATTAAGCGATATTTTGCCGATCTAAGCTTATAAACCTAAGCTAACAGGCCTGCCAACTTTAAATGGGTTAGCAAAACATGAATAAAAAACATACTTAACAAGCACGCTGAACAATCGAATGACAAAATTAATCAACCATCCCTCACTCAGCAAGCAAGTCACCATTACGCTTGAGAGCTACTTTGCAACCTTGGATACCGAATCGGCCACCGATGTTTACGAAATGGTCATTCAACAGGTTGAAAAGCCGATGATTGAATTTGTGCTTGCGCAAACCGAACAAAATCAAACCAAAAGTGCAGAGATATTAGGCATAAACCGCAATACTTTGCGAAAAAAAATGCAAATGTATGACCTGATATAAGCCACATTTCGGCTAACCCACGCAGCTAACACCCTTATTTTTATAGTTTTTTTAATTTTTAGTTTTATATTTTTTTGGAGAACGCCCCACATGAAACCAGTACGTCGCGCGCTAATCAGTGTTTCTGATAAGACAGGTATTTTAGAATTTGCCGAATCGTTAACTGCAATGAACGTTGCCATCCTGTCTACAGGCGGAACTTACAAAGTGCTTTCTGAAGCAGGCCTACCGGTTACTGAGGTTTCAGAATACACCGGTTTTCCAGAGATGATGGACGGACGTGTTAAAACTCTTCACCCTAAGATTCACGGTGGACTTTTAGGGCGTCGTGGAACCGATGATGCCATTATGGCGGAACACGGTATTGATGCGATTGACATGGTGGTGGTGAACCTTTATCCATTTGAAGCAACGGTTGCAAACCCAAACTGCAAACTAGAAGACGCCGTTGAAAACATCGATATCGGTGGACCAACCATGCTTCGTTCTGCTGCTAAAAACCATAAAGACGTGGCTGTTGTTACTGATCCAGCAGATTACTCGCGCATTCTTGAAGAGATGCAAGCCAACAACGGTCAACTTGCACACGCAACCCGTTTTGATTTAGCCATCAAAACATTTGAACAAACCTCACGTTATGACGGTGCCATCTCAAACTACTTCGGCAAGATGTTTAGCACAGATGAAGCGGATACTTTCCCACGTACCTACAACACCCAGTTTGTTAAAAAACAGACCATGCGTTACGGTGAAAACCCCCATCAAAATGCTGCATTCTATACCGAGCGTAACCCTTCTGAAGCCTCTATTTCAACGGCTACTCAGCTGCAAGGTAAAGAACTGTCTTTCAACAACATCGCTGATACGGATGCGGCCTTAGAGTTAGTTAAAACGTTTTCTGAAACCGCCTGCGTCATCGTTAAACACGCTAACCCATGTGGTGTTTCAATTGGTGCGACGCAATTTGAAGCCTATGACCGTGCTTACAAAACCGATCCTACCTCTGCATTTGGTGGCATTATCGCTTTCAACACCGAACTTGATGCTCAAACCGCACAAGCCATTGTTGACCGTCAATTTGTTGAAGTCATCATTGCCCCAACGGTTTCTGCTGAAGCGGTCGCGATTGTTGAGGCCAAGAAAAATGTTCGTTTATTAGCGTGCGGTGAACTCGGCGCACAACAAACTGCACACGACTTTAAACGTGTCACCGGCGGCTTATTGGTGCAAGACCGTGATTTAGGCATGGTCGCTGAAGCCGATCTTAAAGTGGTCACTAAAAAGTCGCCCACTGCCGAACAGATGAAAGATTTGATGTTTGCTTGGAAAGTGGCTAAATTTGTGAAATCTAACGCCATTGTTTACGTTAAGGACGGTATGACCATTGGGGTGGGTGCAGGCCAAATGAGCCGTGTTTACTCAGCCAAAATTGCAGGAATCAAAGCATCAGACGAAGGCTTAGAAGTACCAGGTTCGGTCATGGCATCGGATGCGTTCTTCCCATTCCGTGACGGAATTGATGCCGCGGCTGAAGCGGGTATTACCGCTGTGATTCACCCGGGTGGCTCCATGCGTGACCAAGAAGTGATTGATGCCGCAGATGAACACGGTATCGCGATGGTGTTTACAGGAATGCGCCACTTCAAACACTAAAAAACGACCGTAATGGCTTGTTTACTCAATTTCTGCGTTGGTTAAAAGCTTCCGATGCTCACGTACATTAGTACGCTGCGCTTCGGTTCTTTTACCCGCCTTGAACTTGAGTAAAACGCTCATTACTCTTATGGAGTTATTCCAAACAGTTTAGATATTAATAACTTTTAAACTGGCTTTTGAAACTATTCAAATCAAGGCAAAAAATGTGAGCTGACACCTGTCAGTGACCATTTTTAAACGCCGAGTTGGACAGTTTCAGGAGTCAGTTTAAAAGTTACCCCAAGGAAAAATGATGAAAGTACTAATTATTGGTGGCGGCGGTCGCGAACACGCCTTAGCTTGGAAAACGGCTCAAGCAACAGACGTAACCGAGGTGTTTGTTGCACCAGGAAATGCGGGGACGGCAATTGAACCCAACCTAACGAACGTCGACATTAAAGTGGAAGACATAGCAGGCCTGGTCACTTTTGCCAAAGAAAATGCCATTGATTTAGCGATTGTGGGCCCTGAAGTGCCGTTAGTTTTAGGTGTGGTTGATGCATTCTCTGAAGCTGGACTCAAGTGTTTTGGTCCAACGGCAGGTGCGGCACAACTGGAAGGTTCCAAAGCGTTTTCTAAAGACTTTTTAGCCAAGCACAGTATCCCAACTGCAGCCTACGACGTATTCACAGAAATAGAACCCGCACACGCTTACTTAGAAAAAGTCGGCGTACCGATTGTGATCAAAGCGGATGGATTAGCCGCTGGTAAAGGCGTTATTCTTGCCGATACCATGCAAGAAGCGAAAGACGCTGTCACGGATATGCTAGCGGGTAACAAGTTTGGTTCGGCGGGCGCTCGTGTCGTCATTGAGGAGTTCTTAGTCGGTGAAGAAGCCAGCTTTATTGTCATGGCAGACGGTAAAAACGTTCTTCCAATGGCCACCTCACAAGACCATAAAGCGCGCAATAATGGTGATACGGGGCCGAATACTGGCGGCATGGGCGCTTATACCCCTGCGCCAGTAGTCACGCAAGAGATTCACGATCGTATTATGCAAACGGTTATCTACCCAACCATCGAAGGGATGGCAAAAGACGGTTTACCTTATACTGGCTTTTTATATGCCGGTGTCATGATTGATGCCAATGGTGTACCAAAAGTTCTGGAATTTAACTGTCGATTTGGCGATCCAGAAACGCAACCTATTATGATGCGTTTGCAATCCGATTTAGCCACGCTTTGTTTAGCCGCCATTGATGGCAAACTTGACACCGTGACTGCCCAATGGGATTCTCGAGCCGCTTTAGGCGTAGTAATGGCAGCAGGCGGTTACCCTGATGAATACCGTAAAGCGGATGTCATTCATGGGTTAGACAGTGTGAATGCTGACGATCTAAAAGTATTTCACGCGGGCACGGCGTTAAACGACAAAAATGAAGTCATTACGTCGGGTGGCCGAGTGCTTTGTGTCACCGCATTAGGAAACAGCGTATCAGAAGCTCAAAAACGTGCTTATGAAGGCGTTAAAGCGGTTAACTGGGAACAGGTCTATTATCGAACAGATATTGGTCACAGAGCAGTCAGTCGCGAACTCGCTAAATAAACATCGCTTTGTTTTACTGCACATACTAAAAAGCACCTTTATGGTGCTTTTTTTATCTCTAAAGTTTAGGTATAGTGATTGTCTAACCATTGTGTTAATAAGGAAAGACCATGTCATTTGATACCGTACACAACTATTATGATCGTTTAGTTTTTAATGAAATCAACGAGCACTACAAAGAGAAAAACTTAAGTGCTCACCAACTCGAAGATATGGCCTGCATCGCATTGAACCGCCTTCCCCCACGCTATATTCGATTTGATATTGACATGTCTTTTTACCTATCTACCGATGAGCATTTTGAAATTCAGAATAAAGTCGCTAAGGCCGTTCGCAAAGCATATAAAAAGATAATCAAATTAGACGGCATCAAAGGACATCACGAAAGCGAAGACGCCTAAAACCTTAACCTAGGGTTAAAACGCACACCGTTTTTGAAGACATAAAAAAACCCGCTTTTAAGCGGGTTTTTTATTACATATTTAGAAAACTAAATTAGCTCTGCCAAATATCTGCGGCGATACTTGTGTACCAACCACGTGCATAGTTTGCTTCCATTTTACGGTAAGCAGCATCTGCACCTGTATCACTCACACCGCCAGCACCTTTAACACCTTGAATTGTACCGTCTTTCATCTCGTAAACCGCAACAACAGAGATACCATAGTCACCACTTACAAGTGAGTAGCAAGTATTGGTATTTTTA
The DNA here is from genome assembly GCA_016938655.1 of Thiotrichales bacterium. Taxonomy (GTDB): domain Bacteria; phylum Pseudomonadota; class Gammaproteobacteria; order Thiomicrospirales; family Thiomicrospiraceae; genus Thiomicrorhabdus. The sequence continues at coordinate 13,155 of JAFGUG010000057.1, forward strand.
GGGCGAGGCATTGCTGTATTGTGGATTGAAGATACAATCCCAGCCGCACACATCTTAGCTTGAGATGACGCTGAGTGACCTGACTTAGGCATTTTGCCTGCAATCGCAGCATCACCAATGACGTAAACACTTGGGTGAATCTTAGATTCAAACGTTTCTTGGTTAACCGGACACCAACCAGACGCATCAGTCAGACCCGCATCAAATGCTAGCTTGCCTGCTTTTTGGTTAGGGATAATATTCATAACGTCCGCTTTGATGTTTTCATAGTCAGAATAAACCATCATAGAATTTGCATCAATCTTGGTAACCTTACCGCCATCAATCGCCGGAATGACTTCAATCATACCAGGATAAAGTTTCTTCCAACCTTCTTTAAACAAGCCAGCTTTAGAAAATTTATTTTTTTGATCTAAGCAAACAATCTTCGCTGTTGGGTTATTCTTTTTAAAGTACTCAGCAACCATAGAGATACGCTCATATGGCCCAGGAGGACAACGGAACGGGTTACCAGGAGGTGCAATTACAAATGTACCACCTTGCTTCATGTCACGAATCTGCTTGTACAGCAATTCTGTTTGAGGACCTGCTTGGTAAGCGTGAGGAATTTTCTCAGCAACTTCTGCTGAATACCCTTCTATTTCTTCGTATTTAAAGTCAATACCTGGAGAAACAATCAACTTGTCATAACCCAAAACTGAACCACCAGCCAACATAACTTCTTTGTTACCCGCAGAAATACCTGTAACGGTGTCGTGAATCACACGAACGCCATGCTTGTTTTTCAAAGTGTCGTAGTTTTGAGTGATTTTCTCACCTTCAATCAAACCTGCTAGGTACCAGTTAGAACCTGGGCAAGTCATGTAAGTTTCTTTCTTTTCAACTAAAGTGACGTCAATGTTGTTATCAAAACGTTTTAGATATTTTGCAGCCGTTGCACCACCAAAACCACCACCAATAACGACCACACGTGGCTTACCAGCAGTTGCAGGATTCGCTTGCGCTTTAGCAGCCGTTGCACAGCCTGTTAAAGAAGAGACTAAAGGTGTTGCAACACCCGCGGCGGCCATTGCTTTTATAAGTGTTCTACGATTCATCATTTTTTTATGTCTCCCTTATGGCTTTAACGTACCGAAATAGTTTGCGATATCGGTTAGCTCTTGGTCTGTGTAACCTTTAACGTGACGTGGCATCATAGTGCCAGCACGCGTTCCATTTTTATAGGCGATTAATTGAGTAGCCATAACAGAAGCTGGGTAGCCAGCAAGTGGAGGAATGGTTCCACCAACATATTTGCCTTCTGGACCGTGACAAGAAAAACACGTTGTTGCAGACATCTCTGCGTTGGTAATTGTTTTTGAATGAGAAACAGCTGGTAACGCGACCAATGCTGCTAATACAAAAAGACCCTTTAGTTTCATCTGTGAAACTCCCTCTTCTTTTTTAAAAATGATCAAACACGATCATCTTTTGCTTAAATAAACTGTTCGAACACGTATTTTAAATACTTCTATAAAAATTACTAATCAAAAGAACTTAGGCTCCATAGAGTTTCCTTTTTTTAGAAAACGCTTATATAACTAACAGATACGTCTTACAGCCTTGGTATAATGCAGAATATAATTTATTTTATAGGCTTATCAATTAGTTATATCTAATCAATTCATTTTATAAGGTTTTTATTTTTAGCCAAAAAAAAACCCTCTAACAAAGAGGGCTTATAGGGACATAGAAAGATTCAATATTTAAAGGAAGGTTAACCCATTATCGTCAGTATCCATGCTAATAGTAGAGTTACTTAAAAACTCACCTTTAAGTATTTTTTGCGCCAATGGATTTTCAACTTTTTGCTGGATGACTCGTTTTAAAGGTCTGGCACCGTAAACCGGATCAAACCCCACTTCGCCTAATAAATCCAATGCGTTATCTGAAATCGTCAAATCCAAATCGGCATGTTGCAAGCGTTTACGCAAGCCTTCAAGCTGAATCGCCGTGATCGCACGAATCTGCTCACGACCTAACGGATGGAACACCACAATTTCATCAATTCGGTTAATGAATTCGGGTCGAAAATGACCGCCTACCACCTCCATGACATCGGCTTTCATCTCTTCGTAACTGGCCACGCCGGCTTTTTCTTGAATAATCTGCGAGCCTAAGTTCGAGGTCATCACAATCACGGTGTTTTTAAAGTCCACCGTACGCCCTTGCCCATCGGTCAATCGCCCATCGTCTAACACTTGTAACAAAATATTAAAGACATCAGGATGTGCCTTCTCGACCTCATCCAACAAAATAACCGAATACGGTTTACGGCGCACGGCTTCGGTTAAATAACCACCTTGTTCATAACCCACATAGCCCGGAGGCGCACCAATCAAACGGGCGACCGAATGTTTCTCCATAAACTCAGACATATCTAATCGAACAATCGACTCTTGGGTGTCAAATAGGAAGTCCGCTAAGGCTTTAGTTAGTTCCGTTTTACCGACACCCGTAGGCCCTAAGAACAAGAAAGATCCATTCGGGCGATTGGGTTCTGACAGGCCTGCTCGTGAGCGACGAATGGCATCCGAAACCGCCGTCACCGCTTCTTGCTGACCGACTACCTGTTTTTGCAAAACCTCTTCCATGCGCAATAACTTTTCACGTTCGCCCTCTAACATTCTAGAAACCGGAATCCCTGTCCACTTAGCAACCACTTCCGCAATTTCTTCTTCGGTTACCTTATTACGAAGTAAATGAAGGGTTTGTCCCTCGTCATCCACTTCGGCCAATTCTGCGGCTTTAATTTTGCCTTCCAGCTCTGGAATCGTACCGTATTGCAACTCCGACATTTTGGCCAGATTACCTTCACGTCTTGCCGCTTCCATCTCTATGCGAGCATGATCGAGTGCTTCTTTATATTGCTGAGCCCCTTGCAGAGCGGCCTTGTCTTTTTTCCAAATCTCATCGTAGTCGGAGTACTCTTTTTCAAGCAGTGCAATTTGATCTTTTAAATCTTCCAACCGTTTTTTAGAGGCCGCATCTTTCTCTTTCTTAAGCGCTTCACGCTCAATTTTCAGTTGAATCAGACGACGATCTAACTTATCCATCTCTTCAGGTTTAGAGTCAATCTCCATACGAATACGTGACGCCGCTTCATCAATCAGATCAATTGCTTTATCGGGCAACTGGCGATCGGAGATATAACGCTGCGATAACTGAACCGCGGCCACAATCGCCGGGTCGGTAATGTCCACCCCATGATGCACTTCGTAACGCTCTTTTAAACCACGTAAAATGGCCACGGTATCCTCTTCGGTGGGTTCATCCACTAGAACCTTTTGAAAACGTCTTTCTAAGGCGGCATCTTTTTCAATGTATTGACGATACTCATCCAGCGTAGTTGCCCCCAAACAATGCAACTCACCGCGTGCCAACGCGGGTTTAAGCATATTACCGGCGTCCATTGCACCATCCGATTTACCGGCGCCGACCATGGTGTGAATTTCATCAATAAACAGAATCACCTGACCTTCATTTTTAGCTAAGTCACTCAATACCGCTTTTAATCGCTCTTCAAACTCGCCACGGTATTTTGCACCCGCTAACAGCGCACCTAAATCTAACGACAAAACACGCTTATTACGCAGACCTTCCGGCACCTCACCATTCACAATACGTTGTGCAAGCCCTTCCACAATTGCGGTTTTACCGACACCTGGTTCACCAATCAGCACGGGGTTATTTTTAGTACGGCGCTGTAAAACTTGAATCGCACGACGAATTTCATCGTCACGTCCAATCACAGGGTCTAACTTACCTTGCTCAGCACGTTCGGTCAGGTCAATGGTATATTTTTCTAACGCTTGACGTGTCTCTTCTGCATTTTGATTCATCACGTTTTCATCTCCACGGACTTTTTGAATGGCTTGTTCCAAGGCTGTTTTATTGGCTCCGGCCTGTTTTAATAAATCAGCCACGGTGTCATTGGATTCCAGTGCCGCCACAAAAAACAGTTCACTGGCGATATACGCATCGCCCTGTTTCTGTGCAGCCTTATCCATTAAGTTTAAAATCTGTCCCGATTTTTGCGACAGCTGAACATCGCCCGCGTTGCCGCTTACCTTCGGCATAGTTTGCAATTTAGCTTGAACAGCGGTGCGTAATGTCGAGACATTCACTTGGGCTAACTGCAAAAGTTGCGATTGCTCTTCTAACAATGCCGCCAAGATATGCACCGGCTCAATAAACTGATTGTCTTGACCGACCGCAATCGATTGCGCTTTGCCTAAGACCGACTGAAACTGGGTAGTAAATTTATCCATCATAATGTTGAACTCCTAAATTCTTATATAGATACCCTACATATGGTGACGATTATCAGAATTGGAAGTGTTTTTATGTATTTAGATGAAAATATTCGTTCCAAAATAAAAAGACCTTGCCAAAAATAAATAGCAAAACCTGCAAGAAAAATGGTAGATTTATTTCTTAAATAGCGTATAGTTAATTGGTAATTTAACACCCCTTAAGCTATTAAAATTTAAATTCACAAACCTAGAACCGTTGAAACCTTATGCCTAAAGACTTTCATACACTCAATCCAGAAATCTTGTTTAATCATATGCAAGATGCCGTTTACGTGATTGACCCTGAAAGTTCAAACATTCTCTGGTGTAACCGCCCTGCCTATGAAGAACTCGGTTATGAAAAAGAGGAGATACTCAATCATTCCGTTCTAAGCCTGCAAAAACACGTGGTTGGTTTACCCCACTGGCAAGAGGTGGCGGCCGTTATTCGTGAAAATAAGTCGTTTACGTTTATAGGCAATCATCAGCATAAAAACGGTGGCGATATCTCGGTTGAAATTGTCACCACCGTTTTTGAGCATCTTGAAGCCGAGTATTTTCTTTCCATCGCCCGTAATATCGGCAAGCGTATTCAACACGACCAAGCGTTACACTCTCGAAATCATCGTATCTCGTTTGCACTGAATGAGGCTTCCGATGGCCTTTGGGAGTGGGAAATTGACACTGGAAAGGTGTTTTTTAGCCCGCAACTCAAAAAGATGTTGGGTTATGGTCCAGATGAAATGCCGCCCACCATTGAAACGTGGAGCGATAACATTCATCCGGATGACTTAGTATCGGTAATGAAACATATTAACCGTCACCTAGCGGATGAATACTCACATTATGAAGATGAATACCGCCTAAAAAATCGAAATGGCGAATACCTTTGGGTACACGATAAAGGCAAAATCTGCGAACGCGATGCATCCGGAAAACCGTCCATGATGGTCGGCATGGTTCGCAATATCAATAAAACCAAACTGCTCGAACAGCAGCTTGAGAGCTTAGCCTCTGAAGATTTTTTAACCAAACTTCCCAACCGTCGTTGCGGTGAACACAAAGCCAAAGATTTAATAAATAAGGCGATTGAACTTAAACAACCGTTGTGTGTTGCTATGTTGGATTTGGATGATTTTAAAACGATTAATGACCAATATGGCCATGCTAAAGGCGATGAGGTGCTGGCGTTTTGCGCCAGTATCCTAAAAGATTTTCAGCGTGAGTCAGACTTGATTTATCGCTGGGGCGGTGAAGAGTTTGTTTGTGTGCTTCCCAATACCAGCTTACAGGTTATTGAAAAGGTGAGTGCGCAGATGCATCAGCACTTTAAAGATGCCAACTGGCAAGAAATTGGCATTCCCAGACAAACCGTTAGCATTGGTTTAGCCTGCACCACCGAGTCTTTTTTAGAAGATTTTGAGACCCTGTTCAAACAAGCCGACTCCGCCGTTTACGCTGCAAAAAACAACGGTCGAAATCAATCGATCATTGCAGATAAAACCAACTGCCAGTATTGTCCCTAACGCATCGCGAAAACTTCCGCGCAATGATCGACCTAATCAAACTTAGCAGGCCTGCTAAGTTTTAAAACCTTTGAATTAACATCCCTCAATGGCTTAAAAAATGGCATAAAAAAACCAGAACACGTCTGGTTTTGTTTGCTAAATCCACGTTTAAAAATGCAGCCAGAAAAGCAAAAACTTAAATCACTTTAGAGAAGCGGTTTTGCATCCCCTCTTTAATGTAAGCATCAAATACCATACAGATATTGCGAATTAATAAACGGCCTTTGGCGGACACGTAAATATCGTTTTCGGTCATGCTGATTAAACCATCTTCAATCATCGGCGCTAACTGAGTTAACTCTTTGGCAAAATACTCTTTAAAACGAATCTGCCATTGAGCATCAATTTTAGAGAAGTTTAAATGGAAATGGCTAATCAAACGAGTGATCACATCGCGACGCAGTTCATCGTCTTCCGATAGTTCCACGCCTCTAAACACCGCTAAATCGCCCGCATCAATTGCCGCATAATACTCATCCAAGCCTTTACGGTTTTGTGCATAGGTGTTATTAATTAAAGAGATAGAGGTCGCCCCCATGCCCACCAAATCGCAATCGGCATGGGTTGAATAACCTTGGAAATTGCGGTACAGCGTTTCATCACGCTGCGCAATCGCCAACTCATCGTCCGGTTTAGCAAAGTGGTCCATCCCAATATAAACATACCCTGCTTGCAGCAAGCGTTCAGTAGTCGAATGCAATATAGCCAACTTCTCATCTGCAGACGGCATATCCGCTTCGTTTAATTTCTTTTGCGTTGGGAACATGCTCGGCATGTGCGCATAGTTAAAAATTGAGAAGCGGTCGGGCTCGGCTTCTAACACACGGTCTAAGGTTTGGATAAAGCCTTTTTCAGTTTGTAACGGCAGCCCATAAATCAAGTCCACGTTCACTGACATAAAGCCCGCTTCACGCGCGCCTTCTAACACTTCAAAGGTTTCCGATTGGGTTTGAATACGGTTCACCGCTTTTTGCACCGCAGGGTCAAAATCTTGCACCCCCAAACTCATGCGGTTAAAACCGAGTTCACGCAACAGTTTGACCGATTCACGATTCGCTTCACGCGGGTCAATCTCTATGGAGTATTCACCGGAGTCATCATCGTACAAGTTAAAGTGCTGACGCGTTTTTTCCATTAACTGACGCATTTCGTCGTTGTTAATAAAGGTGGGCGTCCCGCCCCCTAAATGCAACTGTTCAACTTTACGAGATGAATCAAACAGTGCTGATTGCATCTCAATCTCTTTAAACAGTCGCTCTAAATAAGGGGTGGTTTTTGAACGGTCGCGTGTCCAAACTTTGTTGCAAGCGCAAAAAAAGCAAACGGTATCGCAAAACGGAATGTGGTAGTACAACGATAAGCCACGCCCAGAGTCGTTGCTGCGTGCGGCAGCCTCTTTGTAGTCGGCCACACCAAAGGCTTCATCAAACTGAATGGCGGTTGGGTAAGAGGTGTAACGCGGGCCGGTTTGGTTGTAGCGTTTAATCAAGGCTTGGTCGAACTGAATACTTTGTTCCATACGTTTTCCAATGGGTTACTTTTTAAAACGGCGCCTAGCATACCTGATAACTGCCAATAAGAAGTTATTCTGCCTCAAGTGTGCAATAACTTACCTGATTACGGCCGTTATTTTTTGATCGGTACAACTGATCATCCACGGCCGCGAAGAGTTGGTCTTCAGTAGCTTTAGAAGCAGACGGCACACTGATTGCGCCGCAACTTACCGTAAGCTTAAGGTTTGGGTTGCATTCAAAAACATGTTTCTCAACTCTCTGTCTAATACGCTCGGCCAATTGCCCGCCCTCTGGTTCTTTATCCAGGCTTAAAATGGCAAACTCTTCACCGCCCCAGCGATAGACCAAATCCTCTTGACGCACCGTGTCGTTTAGTAACGTGGCAATCTCTTTTAAAACCTTATCACCAGACGCATGGCCATGCTCATCATTCACCGCTTTGAAATAATCGATGTCCACTAACAACATGCCAACCCAAAAATCGTGGCGTTGCGAAAAGGCGATATTCTTTTGTAGCTTGGCATCAAAGGCTCTTCGGGTTGGTAGATCGGTTAAGGTATCCAGAGTGGCTAAACGAATAAACTCAGCCTCGATTAAGTCAAGTAATACACGCCCTACTTCATCGGAGGCTAATTCCATCTCGACTAAAAACTCAATAATGCGTTCTGGATGGTGTGCCAGTGCCTCGGTTAGAGCCAAATGACCCAAACGGTGGACTTTTTCATGAGCTTGATTAAAGCTTTCTCGGTCGCTCTCTGGAATGCTCTCTAGGCCGCCGGAGTTTAACCACTGCCCTAACAAACAGTCGCTCGTTGAATACGGAAAATGCCCCTCTTCAACCTCTCCCAATGCCAAGGAATAGGCACGAACTTTCCAGTCTTGATGGTCGATGTAGGCTTGAATCAAGTCTTCAGGTGCGGCGGCGGAAATCACTTGAAAAGAGCGACGCATGCGTCCCACTTCATCACTCGATTTACGCTTCATATGCTGCATCGCTTCGTGCATAAAATACACCGAAGAGACAATCGACTGCCCCAAATCAATCGCATGACACAAAGCACGCGCTAACGAGGTGTTATTGCGTTTTTCAGAGATATTAATAAACAGTTGGCGGCACTGACTCAATAACAGCATGACCTGACTTTGAGAAAGCCCTAACTTATGCCAAATAATCGCTTGGTGATAGTTGGTCACATAAAACAGTTCGCTAAACTCACCACTCACTAATACATCGTAAAAATCATCCACCAACAGAGCATTTAAATCGTTTTCTGGAAAATCGAACTTCTCTAACCACGCCGATAAGTCGGCTAAAAAGTCTGCTTTTTGTTCACCTAAATAATCAACGTGGTCTTGAATTTCAATGCACTCACGAAAACTCAAACCCAACATCTCATGCATCGTTGCAATATTGATCACAGAAAATCCTTTTAAGTTGTTGACTGTTTAAACCGACTTGATAATTGACCAGGCCTGGTGAATTTTAGTGTTACGCTGAAAATCTTTTGGCATCGTTTTATGGGTCAAGTCCGACAGTTCGTAGGCTTCCAACGCCGCTTTATCCAACTTAAACTTTCGCAAATTGGTTGAAAAAATAAGCTCGCCACCGTTTTTCAAAAGTTTTAAGGTTTTGTTGATCAGCTCAACATGGTCGCGCTGAATATCCAACGTGCCTTCCATACGTTTAGAGGTAGAGAACGACGGCGGATCTAAAAAGATCACGTCAAATTGACCTTGCTGAGTCTCAGAGGCTTCATCTAACCACTCCAACACATTCTCTTGCAGTAAACGGTGCTTGGATTCGTCGCAACCGTTAATCATTAGGTTGTGTTTCGCCCAATACAAATACGTTTTTGACATATCGACACTTAAACTGCTGCTTGCGCCTTGCACGGCCGCTTGTGCCGTGGCTGTTGCGGTGTAACAAAATAGGTTCAACAGGCGTTTACCACGTGACTGTTTGGCCACATAGGCTCGTACATCTCGGTGGTCTAAAAACAGGCCGGTATCGAGGTAATCGGTAAAGTTAACGCGCAACTTCACACCGTTTTCCATGACCGTAAAATACTGTTTATTCTCGTCTAGCTTCTCATATTGCGAACTGCCTTTTTGGCGTTCACGAATTTTGAAAATAATGTGGTCGGGGGCTAAATCAAACACGCTCGGCAGAACCGAGATGGCTTCATGTAAACGACGTTTGGCGGCACCACGATCCACCGTTTTAGGTGCGGCATACTCATTCACCACCACCCATTCACCGCCTTCCAGCGTATGATAGTAGTCAACAGCTAAGGAATACTCGGGCATATCGGCATCGTACACTCGGTACGCCATAATTTGATTGCTCTTGGCCCATTTACGCAACGGTTTTAAGTTCTTTTTCAGGCGGTTAGAGAACATTTTCGCGCCGTCACTTTGCTCCATTTCTGGCAAGGCATTTCGCACCTCTTCAGCCAAGTTGGCACCGCCGCGCACCGCTGGTTCACGGTGGTACGCTTCCTCTACCTCAAAACGGAACAACTTACACTCAAGCGCGGCGTTGTTAAAGTTGTGACTGCGCACCGCTTTTAAACCAATGTACATACCCAATTCTGGGTTACACGTTAGAACCGCCGCCTTCCAGCCATCAAATTCGGTTTTAAGGTAGTGTCCCAATGCCGAATAGATGATTTTAACTTCGTCGACCTCCCCCAATCGTTCGCCATAAGGTGGGTTGGTAATAATCAAGCCCGGCATCCAATCGCCCCAGCGACGACCTTGTTCCACCGACATCTGTTTAATTTCAATCGAGTCTTCATAACCGGCTGCAGCAATCGCTTCTTCGGCAATATCCAATGACTTATGCGATACATCCGATCCGTAAATCGCTGGCAAAGTGCGCAGGCCTGCTGCTTCTCGCGCTTCGGCTTCTACCAACAAGCTCTCCCACAAATCTTCGTCGTGCTTTTTCCAGGTAATAAAGCCCATTTTGTCGGCTTTATCCATACCCGGAGCTAAGTCCGATGCCATCATCGCCGCTTCAATTAAGAACGTACCCGAACCACACATTGGGTCGTATAAAGCCCCCCCCTGCTTGGCAATCTCTGGCCAACCAGCACGCATTAACAAGGCGGCTGCCACGTTCTCTTTTAACGGTGCAGTCACTTGCTGACCTTCGCGGTAACCACGTTGGTGCAAGCTGTAGCCGACTAAATCGATACTTAAGGTCAACTGGTTACGGTTTAAATGACCGTGCACCCGTAACTCTGGGTTCTGCTTCTCAACAATCGGGCGTTCGCCACCATTGTTGCGAAAGTGATCCACAATGCCGTCTTTGATTTTTAACGCACCGTAATGGCTGTGGTCAATGCCCATGCCTTTACCAGAAAACGATACCGAAAACGTCCCAAACGCATCCATGTGCTCAGACCAATCAATGCGCTCTACTTCGGCGGTTAAATCCTCTTGGGTTTCAAGTTCGGTCTCTAACACCGTTAAAAAGATGCGGTTTGCCAAACGCGACCACAAGCAAGCCCGGTACGCGATCTCTAAGTTGCCTTCAAAACTCACCCCTCTTGGCTGGGCTTTGACATTTTTGGCACCCAAAGACATTAACTCTTCACGTAACAACTCACTTAATCCACCGGCAGCGGTAGCAAACAACTTCAACATAGTTTTTTCCAAATTTGGTTACAAAACAAAAACATAAACCTTAAAAGAACCGTTCTTTCAAAGGCGGTCTTTGCCCTAGCCATATAAAATTTTAATCCGCATATTTTACTGTTTTAATGCGCACATGATGTAAGTTTCTGTAAAATGGAAAATCTTCTTTAAAGCACCCTCGTACAACGCTAAACTGGGTACTGAAATAACCAACGGTAAATTTAATGACGACTCCCTTTCGTAAAACGCGACTATTCTTGTGCTTACTTGCCTTGCTGATTCCAGCAACCGGTTACAGCCAAACCCAAGCTGAGTTTGAAACTTGGTTAACTGACTTTAAAGCGCAAGCATTGCAAAAAGGCATTGCGCAAAGCACCTTAGATGCAGCTTTCAAGGAAGTTACGCTAAATGAAAAGGTGTTAGAACTGGATCGTCGTCAGCCGGAATTTACCCGAACCTTTTGGCAATACTTTAATAAAGCGGTTACCGACTGGCGTATTCAAAAAGGTCAAGAACTCTATAAAAAACACCGTCCGCTTTTGGATCAAGTCACCAAAAAAACCGGGGTTCCTGGGCGCTATTTGGTGGCTTTTTGGGGCATGGAAACCAACTACGGCGGTTACACCGGTAACATTCCGGTTATAGAGTCTTTATCTACCCTTGCCTACGACCCAAGACGCAGTGAATTCTTTACCGGTGAATTATTTTCTGCGTTAACGGTACTTAACGAAGGTCATGTCCAGTTAGAACAGATGAAGGGGTCTTGGGCGGGCGCGATGGGGCAGTGCCAGTTTATGCCATCTAACTACCTGCGTTACGCGGTGGACGGCGACCAAGATGGTAAAAAAGATTTGTGGGGCAGCCTGCCTGATGTTTTCTTTTCGGCAGGTCACTTTTTAAAGGAACTCGGCTGGCAAGAGAAGGAGAACTGGGGACGTGAAGTCGCCTTACCGAAAGGGTTTGATTACGCCCTAGCCGATGGTAAAAGCGCTAAATCGCTAGCTGACTGGGGTAAGTTAGGGCTTAAGCTAGCGGATGGCCGTGCTCTGCCAAAAGAGGAGATGGATGCAAAATTGATTCTACCAAGCGATTATCGTGGCCCTGCGTTTCTAGTGTTCGATAACTTCAGAGTCATTAAACGTTGGAATAACTCGAATAACTATGCCTTAGCGGTGGGCAATTTAGCCGATCGAATCGTCGGCAGAAGTGGCCTCTCAAAATCGCAACCAGCAGACGACGAAGCGATGAGCAAAGCAGACATGAAAGCGATTCAAGAACGCCTAAACTGGTTGGGGTACGAGGCTGGCAAGCCAGATGGCATTGCCGGAAGTAAAACCCGTGCCGCCCTACGCGCCTTTCAAGTTGCTCAAAACTTACCTGCAGACGGTCACCCATCTGCACGGATGCTTAAACACTTGAATGCAACGCATCGTTAACAATAAAATTACGACATTCAATCATGAACCGCTCCAATCAAATACCGCCAACCCCATCTAAACCAAACCACCTTGAACATTTGGAACATTCGGTTTGGATGGTTGGCAGTAAAACCACCTGTGATTATCCAGGTTACCTGTTTTGGAAATTACAAAGCCAATTGACGAAACTCAACAACCGATTGAATCATGCGCAAAGAAGTGCTCAGCAGAAAGAGTCTTAAGCATAGCAAAATTAGGGCAACATAGTACCTTTGTACAATAGCCACTCAGCTGAAAAACTCTACAATACTCCGATTTAACTCATACCATAACGATACAAAGCGAGCGCATTTGTTTTCTTATCTTAATAAGCTCTTTCATTTTGAACGATTAGCTTCCATCAACACAAACAATCGTGCCCACATTCTAAAGGCGTTGGGGGTCATTATGATTCTCACCTCCTTTTTGTTCTCTTTACTGCACTTTAGTTACGGAGACCAAAATGGTGCGCTGTTTTTGCTTAGCATTGCCCTACTTGGCATCTTCGTTATTAAACTGACACCTTTTCTCGGCCATGCAATCTCAAGCCATCTATACAGCAGCATCATGGCGCTGACCATCTTCTACTTTTACATCAGTTTAGACTATGCCATGGCCGCTTGGTTACCGCTGATTCCAGTTGCCGGATTACTCAGTCACGGCTGGCGTGCTGGGTTCACTTGGCTAGTGATCACCCTAGTAATAACGACGCTTCTTTTTCTATTTCCGATTGATAAAACACACACCTTTGTTGGTTTATGGGCAGACGTTCCTCCGGCTTACCAAACATTGGATGCCTTTATTGTCGCAATTGGTGCCGTTATCATCATCACACTACTCATGCAATATGTTGAAATGGCTCGAATTTTGGCGTTTAACCACCTTGAAGAACATAAACAAAACCTAGAAGAGCAGGTGAAACAAGAGGTCGAACGTCGACTAGCGGAAACGTCGGCGTATGAGCAAGAGATTGAACTGGCGCAGAAAGAGCTGATTGTGACCATGGGCACGCTATTAGAAACCCGCTCAAATGAGACCGGTAACCACGTGCAACGAGTTTGTGAATACTCGGCTCTTCTCGCTAAATTGCTCGGGTTAGATAACAAGGAACAAGACCTCATTTTTATTGCCGCCTCAATGCACGACATTGGTAAAGTCGCCATTGCGGACAACATCTTGCACAAACCAGGCAAGCTGAGTCCATCCGAATATGACACGATGCAACAGCATGCTGAAATCGGTTATCAAATTCTTAAAAGCTCCAAACGCCCGATTATTCAAACAGCGGCAGAGATTGCGCGTTACCATCATGAGTGGTGGAATGGCGAGGGTTACCCAAAGCAACTTAAAGGTGAAGAAATTCCACTTTATGCACGTATTGTCGCAATCGCTGATGTATTCGATGCGTTAGGCAGTGAACGTGCTTATAAACAGCATTGGCCATTAGACGATGTTTTTGAGTATCTAAAATCCGGCTCTGGCAAGCAATTTGACCCAAAACTCATCGATCTGGTCGTTAATAACGCCGAATCCTTCCTAAAAATTCGCAATCAACGTTTCGATTAACAACACAGGTAAAGCTCCACACTTAACATTGACCGAAGGGGCTTGCTAGGTGTAAAGAAAATTGAGGTTCACGTCTAAAACAAGCAGGCCTGCTTGTTTTAAGTTTGCGCTTAATGCGTGCTTAATTTTTTAGCTAAAAACGAGATTAAATTAATTAAAACAGCCACTCATAAGGTTACGCTCTAACCCGATTGCTTTAAAAAGTGACAAATTTTCTTTAAACTTTGCGGGGGTGAGAACAAATAGCCTTGCGCATATGAACAGCCATTTTGCTTTAGGAAATCAAACTGTGCTTGCGTCTCAACCCCCTCGGCAACTACCCCAAGTTGTAACGCATTGGCCATAGCAATCGTCGCTTTAATAATCTCTTCTGAGGTGCCACCCTCTACGCCTATTTCTTGCACAAAACACATATCTATTTTTAAGGCTTTTATGGGTATACTTCTTAAGTATTTAAGATTGGAATAGCCGGTACCAAAATCATCAATAATAAACTCAAAACCTAAAGACTGAATCTGCTCTATACGATTTTTTAAATTATCGCCATCCGGCATGATTAAGCGTTCGGTAATCTCAAACTGAAGACTCTCCGATGAGATTTTTCTTTGTTGGTGCAGCGTTTTCAGATTTTGCACAAACGCATCATTTTCAAATTCCCTTACCGAAAGGTTTATGGCAACCTTACCTAAAAAGCCATTCTCCTCTCTTAAAAAAGTCACCGCGGCAATGGCTTCTTGAATCACAAAATTTGAAATCTCGACAATTAAATCCGACTCTTCAGCAATTGGGATAAATTTATTCGGTGAAATCAAACCCAATTTAGGGTGATTCCAACGTATCAATGCCTCTAATGACACCACTTGCTGTGTTTCAAAACTGACAATGGGTTGGTAATAAACCTCAAACTCTCGTTTGGCCAAACCTTCCTGAATCGCATGTTCCAATGTCACTTTTTCAAAGGCATTATTAGACAAGTCTTCAGAAGCAAATCGGAAGGTATTTCGGCCTTGATCTTTGGCTAAATACATCGCTAAATCGGCTTTTCGTAGTAGGTTTTCAAAATCCGCACCGTCGTTTGGGTAAACGCTAATACCCACACTGGCTCCAGTTTTTATAAAGTCGCCGCCAATACTCAGAGGCTGTGAAACCGCTTGAATCACTTTATTCGCAATATTAGAAGCCGACAATGGCGAATCTAAGCCTTCTACAATGGCCACAAATTCATCACCTCCTAAACGGGCAATCGTATCTTGCTCCCTAAAAATCGTCTGTAAACGATTCGCCACTTCCACTAAAACTTTGTCGCCAACCGTGTGACCAAGACCATCATTAATCACTTTAAAGCGGTCAAGATCGATAAAGAAGAGTGCTAAATCGGTTTGATTTCGTTTGGCAATCGAGAGTGCATGATCTAAACGTTCAATGCATAATGCTCTATTTGGTAACCCCGTTAAGGTGTCATGGTAAGCTAAGAAAGTCGTCTCTTCTTGGGCATTTTTTAAAGACGAAATGTCGGTCAAAACACCTACATATTGAAGTACCTCGCCATCGGCGTTTTTAACCGCATTGACATTCAAATAAACAGAATAAAAATCGCCATTTTTATATTGATTAATCACCTCTCCAGACCAACTTCCAGAGGCTTTAATGGTCTTTTTCATATTATGAAAAAACGCGTTAGTATGCTGATTGGTTTTTAGGATATTAACGTTTTGCCCAAGCACTTCATGTTCGGAGAAGCCGGTTAATGTTCCAAAGGCGCGATTTACTCGCATGATAATAAAATCACTGTCGGTAACAATAATCGCCTCTTGGGTACTTTCAAAAACAACGTAGGCCTGCTCAAGTTTTAATAGGTTGTTTTTTGCTTCGGTTATGTCTTCAATAATCGAAACAAAATAGAGCGGATTGCCTTCTAAGTCACGCACTAAACCAACGGACAGATTGCCCCAAACAATCTGTCCATTTTTATGAAAGTAGCGTTTTTCTAATTTATACTCGTCAATCTCACCTGACAACATTTGCTCAACCAAAGCCAGATCTGTACCTAAGTCTTCCGGGTGGCTAATATCCTGAAAGGTTTTCGACATTAACTCTTGTTCAGAATAGCCCAGAATCTCAAGCAACGCTCTATTCACCAACAACCAGTCCCCACTCAATGACACATGGGCAATCCCAATATTGGCCTGTTCAAACGTTTGTTGGTATTTTTTCTCGCTGAGCTGAGAGTCTTGTTTAGCGCGATACTCTTGCGTCATATCCCGCACAAAACTCCATATTTTCACCGAGCCGTCTTTGTCGCGCGTAACATATTCTTGAACATGAGTGATTCTGATATCTTGATTTTTAGTCACTAAATTTAAGGTATACGGGTCTGCTCCGCCTTCGTTGACGACTCGGTGAAAATGTTCGGTCATCTCTTCTGGCGTGAAATTACTGACTAAATCAGACCATTTTTTGGTGAGTAACTGTTTTTTTGTGTAGCCGGTAATCAACTTCATCGCATGGTTGACGCTCATTAAACAGCCATCAACATCACTGATGACCACTGCATCGTTAATATTTTCCAATAGCGAGTCATAACGATAATTCAATCTCTCTAAGGCTTTTTGAGCGATGTCTTTTTGTGCATACATCTCTTTAAGTTCAGAATAAGCGGTTTCAAGCTCCTCATTGGTCGATTGCAACTCTTCAATGCTGGTTTCTAGTTCTTCATTAGTCGACTGAAACTCTTCATTAGAACTTTGTAACTCTTCATTCAAGATCTGGTATTGAGCATTAGTAGACTCCAATTCGTCCACTAAAAACTGCATATTCTTTTTAGTGTTTTTTAACTCAACCGATAACACCGACTGCTTATCAATCGATTCATCAAATTGACTGTAAGAGGTGAGTAAACTTAACTCACTCATAGCCACCTGTTCAAACACGAAAACAAACATCTCTTCGCTGTTAAACACTAAAGGCGTGACGGAGACCTTAATAAGATAGGGTTGATCCTCTTCATTTGAGATTAAAACAAATTTGGTAGAAACCTTCTTTTGCTCTTTTTGCGCTTTTATCACCGCCTTTCTTATCTCAATCGATAAATTCGGGTTCACCATTTTATAAAGGTTATAAGAGATAAAACCGTCGGGCATCGATAGGTATTTGAAGTCGCCTCTTTTATAGATCACCTCCATCTTAGAGTTGGTTACCAACAACTGCGGCAAAAATAAATTTACGGACTCGTTAGCGATCACCTCATTAAGGCTAAGAGGTTGCTCACTTTTTTCATTGACCGTTCCACCTTTAAAACTCGATTTTTTAGGCGATTTCAAAAGCGCATAAGCTTTTTTAGCTTGAGCGGAAGGAATGTGTTTAAAGAGTTTATTTTTAGCATCTACCTCAATAAACCAGTCATCATAGTAAGCTGAGTTTTCTGATTTACCTAAGAACAGTAAACCGTTTGGGCGTAACGACTTATGAAACAACGGCATCACATAATTTTGAGCCTCCACCTTAAAGTAGATGAGTAAATTACGACAGGCAATTAAATCCAAGTCACTAAAAGGCGGATCGGATAACAAGTTATGGAAAGCGAACACCACCTCTTCTCTTAGGCTTTTGTTCACCACATAGGCACCGTCTTGCAAAGTGAAGTACTTTTTAATGAGTTTCGCGTCAATTAAATCCAGAGAATTAAGTGCGTAAGCACCTTTTCTAGCGACGCTAATTGACTCTTCATTAATGTCGGTTGCAAACAGCCTCAAACGAATAGTGTGATTACTTTTTTCTAAACGCTCTTTAATGGTAATCAGTACCGAATACACCTCCTCACCGGTTGAACAACCGGGAATCCAAACGCGCAACTCCTCGCGATCTGGATTCTTTTCCAGATATTGTTCAATCGCTTTTGAAAGAGCCTGAAACGCTTCGGGGTCTCTAAAAAACTCGGTCACGCCAATCAGCATATCGTCATACAGCATCTCCACTTCTTTTGGGTTTGATTCCAATAAAACCAGATACTCTTGTAATGTTTGTGACTTGGTATTCATCATTCGGCGCTCAATACGGCGATTAATGGTGGTCTCTTTATACGCCGAAAAATCGACCTTTTTGTACTTATACAAACTCTCTAGCACGCGCTCTCGGTAATTAAGCGGTTTACTGATTTTTTCATGTTGGGCAATCAGTTCTTTAACGGAGTATTTCTCGATTAACCTAAGTTCGTCACTCATCTCTTCGGGTGCAAGAATGGCATTAACCGCACAATCTTTAATTGATGAAAGTGGCATGCCATCAAATTTAGCCGTCGTGGGATCTTGCACAATGGTGTAACCACCGTAGGTTTGAATTTCTTGCATGCCGTGAATGCCATCATGCCCAGTGCCAGACATAATAATACCCACACAATCCTCTTTAAATTGGTGGGCAATGGATGTGAATAATCGATCAATCGAGGGCGAAGGCTTTGAATCTGTTTCACTAAACGGCGTCAATACAATCCGCTTTTCTTTATCGACTTCAATATTTTTACCCTGCGGAACAATGTAAATTGCATCTCGTTTGATTTGGGTACCTTCTGTCGCTTGGATCACTTTTAATGTGGTCAGTTTTTGCAGAAGCTCGGGAAGTAAAGTCGGACGATTGGGGCTGAGGTGTTGAGCAATGAGATAGGCAAAAGCACTCTTTTTGGGCAGCATTGACACAAAATCGGATAAAGGTCCTAACCCACCTGCGCTCGTACCAATGGCCACTAAAATGAATGATTGATCATCTTGTAAACTCGGACTTTGCTGAATCTTACTCATACGACAGGCTCTTAAGGGACTTATGTTAGATAATCTTAACGAATAAACCGACCATTTACATTAAATTAAATAAGGATTTTATAATGAACAAAGAACAGAAGATCATTCAAACCAGTTTAAATAAGCCACACATAAGCATTAGCTAAAAATCGTGTTACTTTAGGTTGAGCCAGCCTTTTAAAATCTAAACCTTAAGGGTATACTGCATTGGCAACATTGTCGGAGTGCCTAGACTTAAAGGCTGAGATCGCATTACGCGGGATCCGTAGAACCTGATCTGGTTAGTACCAGCGAAGGGAACATGAAGACTGAATGATAAAGGCTTGTTTCGCCTGTTTTACACTTTAAATACGGGTTTATTCAATTAAACCTGTTTTTAAAAGTGAACAGGCCTGCTAAATAAGGCTTTATTATTCTGCCAAAACTCAATTTTGAGTGTCTGATTTTCTACATCACACAAGTCTACGCTTCGCCTAACTTTATTAATTAAGACAAGGCAAAGCTCATGAATTCACAGAACAACATAGAAACAACTGCAACAGAAACCTCCTCACCCAGTAAAACCAATCGTCGCGAAAGTCGTGCTGCTGCCGAAGCGTTTATTCAAAATGTATCCGGTCAATCTTACCCCAATTCCAGCAAAGTTTACGTGCCCGGAAAACTGCACCCCATTCAAGTCGGGATGCGCCAGATAGCCGTGAGCGACACCTACATCAGCGGCCCAGAAGACAACCCCATCACCGAAAAAAACGAACCCATAAATGTTTACGATACGTCGGGGCCATACACCGACAACAACATCGAAATTAACATTTATGCAGGCCTGCCAAAATTGCGCCAATCTTGGATTGAAACACGCAATGACACCGAAGAGCTGAATGCCGTCACCTCGCTATTTACCCAACAGCGTCTTGAAAACCGCAATGTCGATGCGATTCGCTTTGAACATCTGCCAAAAATCAAACGAGCCCAAGCGGGAAAAAATGTCACGCAAATGCATTACGCCCGCCAAGGCATCATTACCCCCGAGATGGAGTACATTGCGATTCGTGAAAACATGAAGCGTGCTGAAGTCCTTGATGAACTGTTAAGTCAACAGCACCCCGGCGAATCCTTTGGTGCGAGCTTACCGCAAGCCATCACCCCAGAATTTGTGCGTGACGAAGTGGCGCGCGGGCGTGCGGTCATACCCGCCAACATCAACCACCCCGAAACCGAACCGATGATTATTGGTCGTAACTTTTTAATTAAGGTCAACGCCAACATTGGTAACTCGTCAGTTGGTTCGTCGATTGCCGAAGAAGTTGAAAAGATGGTGTGGGCGACCAAATGGGGGGCAGACACGGTCATGGATTTGTCCACCGGGCGTAACATTCACGAAACCCGCGAATGGATAATGCGTAACTCGCCGGTGCCCATTGGTACCGTGCCGATTTATCAAGCACTGGAAAAGGTCAACGGTATTGCTGAAGACCTGACTTGGGAGGTGTTTCGCGACACGCTCATTGAACAAGCCGAACAAGGGGTCGATTACTTTACGATTCACGCCGGCGTACTACTGCGTTACGTGCCCATGACCGCCAAACGCGTTACTGGCATTGTCTCAAGAGGCGGCTCAATTATGGCCAAATGGTGTTTGGCGCACCACCAAGAGAACTTCTTGTACACGCACTTTGAAGAGATCTGTGAAATTATGAAAGCCTATGACGTCACCTTCTCACTCGGCGATGGCTTGCGCCCGGGTTCGATTGCCGATGCCAACGATGAAGCGCAATTTGCCGAACTGGAAACGCTCGGCGAACTGACACAAATTGCGTGGAAGCACGATGTACAAGTGATTATAGAAGGCCCCGGTCACGTACCTTTGCACATGATTAAAGCCAATATGGACAAACAACTTGAGCATTGTGGGGAAGCCCCGTTTTACACGCTTGGGCCATTGACCACGGACATTGCACCGGGTTACGACCACATTACCTCGGGGATTGGTGCGGCCAATATTGGTTGGTACGGTTGCGCCATGTTGTGTTACGTGACCCCTAAAGAGCATTTAGGTCTGCCGAATAAAGCCGACGTCAAAGAAGGCTTAATCACTTATAAAATTGCCGCCCATGCCGGCGACTTAGCCAAAGGCCATCCGGGCGCGCAAATTCGTGATAACGCCCTATCGAAAGCGCGCTTTGAATTCCGTTGGGAAGACCAATTTAACCTAGGTTTAGACCCAGAGCGTGCACGCCAATATCACGACGAAACCATTCCGCAAGAGTCGGGGAAAGTGGCGCATTTCTGTTCGATGTGCGGCCCAAAGTTTTGTTCTATGAAAATCAGTCAAGACGTGCGTGATTATGCTGCCCAACTGGATGCGGCCAACGCCACGGGACAGGTCACTGAAATCACCCTCGAAGAGATTAAAACCGGCATGAAAGCCAAATCTCAAGAGTTTCGTGAAGCGGGCAGTGAAATTTACCAGAAGGAAACGCACTGATGGACACCCCAAAAAACGACTCCAAACCCAGTCGCGTTGCCATTCTGGGCGCGGGTTTAATGGGCAGAATGTTGGCGGTGGCCTTGACTCAAAAAAACCTAGCCGATGAATATAATGTGGTTCTGTTTGACCAAGACAACGAACACGGTCATGACAGTGCGGCCTATTTGGCCGCTGCGATGCTAGCGCCGTTGGCAGAATCCGCTGAAGCGTCAAAAAACATTATGCGCATGGGCGAACAAAGTCTCAATTTATGGCCTGAGTTTTTAGAGACTCTGGAAGCGCCGGTGTTTTTTCAACAACAAGGGAGCTTGATTTTGTCGCACGACCAAGATCGCGCTTACCTTCTGGACTTTCAACGCCGACTCAAACGCCATAATAATCAGAGTGTCAAAGCCTTGAATAAAGACGCGATTGAACAGCTTGAACCAAGTTTAGCCAATCAATCGAAATACTTTATGAATGGTCTGTTTCTGCCCAACGAAGGGCAACTGGATAACCGAGAGTTGTTGAGCAGTTTGGCGCTGACCATTAAAAAACGTAATATCGCATGGTTCCGCAATACTGCGGTGGAGCACCATGGTAATGAGGTCATCTTTAATAACCAAAGTACAAAATTTGATTGGGTAATTGACTGTCGAGGCCTTGGCGCTAAAACCGTTAATGCTAATTTACGAGGAGTGCGTGGTGAGGTCATTCGTGTGCATGCGCCCGAAGTAGACCTTAGCCGACCCGTGCGTTTAATGCATCCGCGCTACCCCATTTACATCGCACCCAAACGCAACTATCACTTTGTGATTGGTGCCACGCAAATAGAGTCCGAAGACCGCCGTCAACCGACCATTCGCTCGGCACTAGAGTTACTCTCTAGCTGTTACAGCGTGCATAAAGGTTTTGCCGAAGCGGAGATTTTAGAGATGAAAGCGGGGTTACGCCCTGCTCTACCCGATAACGAACCCAAAATTACCGTGGATGGTCAGAGCATTCAGGTCAACGGACTTTTTCGCCACGGCTATCTGTTAGCGCCCGTTTTGGTGGAACAGTGTTTAGCGGTTATTCAACAAACGCAAACCGCATTAAAACCGAAAAAGACGCTTAAAAACTCAGCAGGTCTGCCAAATATTCAATTAAGCAGCTCACATGAAACAGATTCAAACTGTGTTCCGCCACCGTTTTTTGAACAACTAGTGGAGCACGCCCATGTCTGAAACGTTTGATGTTTTGATTAACAATATGCCCTGCACCATTCAAACCAATATGCCGTTATCAAAGGTTTTGGCGCTGTTTGGTGCGCAACAACCGTATGCGCTGTTGATTAACCATCAATTTGTGCCCAGTTCGCAACACGACTCGGTCATGCTTAAACCGGATGACAAGATTGATGTTATTTCAGCGATTCAAGGAGGTTAAATGCACACTTCATTTCATACCGAAAACGTGTCCACCGAAACAAACCAAGACACGTTTAATATTTACGGCACTCAACTAACCAGCCGACTGCTGATTGGCAGTGCGCTGTACCCTTCGCCACAGAGCATGCAGCAGTCCATTCAAGCCTCAGGTGCGCAAGTGGTGACCCTGTCGCTAAGCAGACAAAACCCACAAGCCAATGGGGGCGAAACGTTTTGGCAACTGATTCAATCGCTCGGTTTGCATTTACTTCCCAATACCGCGGGTTGTCACAGCGTGAATGAGGCGGTGAACATGGCGAAGATGAGTCGAGAACTGTTTCAAACCGACTGGGTAAAACTGGAACTGGTGGGCGATGATTACAATCTGCAACCCGACCCCATCGACTTAGTGAAAGCCACCGAAATGTTATTAAACGATGGTTTTAAAGTATTGCCCTACTGCACCGATGACTTAGTGATTGCACGTCATCTAGTGGAATTAGGTTGCGAAGTCATTATGCCATGGGGATCGCCCATTGGCACCGGCAAAGGCATTATGAACCCGTATGCAATTCAAGCCATTCGCGACCGTTTTCCAGAAGTGACCTTGATTATTGACTCGGGCATTGGCAAACCGTCGCATGCCACGCAAGCGATGGAGATGGGAGTGGATGGCATATTGCTGAACACCGCCATTGCTCATGCTAATCAACCGGAAATGATGGCGCAAGCCTTTGCGCAGAGCATTCAGGCTGGACGATTAGCGTATTTAAGTGGTTTAATGACCGAGCGTTCAACAGCCAGCCCAAGCACGCCCACGCTAGACACCCCTTTCTGGCATCAGATACAGTATGGATAAAATGGATACCTAGCATGATTAAACAGATGCAACATCAAACAACCGAACGCCCCATTATCTGGAGTATTGCTGGCTCCGACTGCAGTGGCGGTGCGGGCATTCAGGCGGACATTAAAACCGGCCACGCGCTGGGCTGTGAAGTGTGTACGATTATTACCGCCAACACGGTACAAAACTCGCAAACCTTAATCGCCATTCACCCCGTTGAAGTCAGCTTATTGCAAGAGCAGTTTGACTGCTTACTGGCTGATAAACCCCCCAAGGTCATTAAGATTGGTCTGATTGCCAATAATGCTCAACTGCAATGGCTTATTGAACGTCTTACTTTTTTAAAACAGCACCCCAATCACGCAGATCTAAAAATTGTTCTAGACCCCATCATGAAAGCCAGCATCGGTAAAGATTTAGTGGCCGAAGAGATAGAGCAACCGCTATTGGATAGACTCATAAACCTAACCGAGGTGATTACCCCAAATATTTCAGAAGCCGCTCGATTAGCGCAAGACCCAAAACAACAACTTACTCTAGAAACCTGGGCAGAACGAATTGCTGATAAAGGCTGTAAAACGGTCGTGGTTACGGGTGGCCACTCCGAACACCCAGAATCCGTTATCGACCACTGCTTTTGTGGTGACTTAACGTTTAAGCTCAGTTCGCCCCGCATTGAAACCAGTTACGGGCATGGCAGCGGCTGTACCTTTTCCACCGCTTACGCCAGTTTTTTAGCGCACGGTTATTTAGACCGCGACGCCTTTATACAGAGTAAAGCCTTTATTAATAAAGCCTTTCAACTGTCGGCAGATCACAGCGATTACTACGGTGCGCTGATTCAACCCAGCTGGCCGGTCGATAAAAATTGTTATCCACAGGTTGTTAGCAACGACGGTTTAGCCATGCAAAGTGGCTTAACCTTTCCATCGTTAGGCACCACCCAACTTGGACTGTACCCAGTTATCGATTCAATCGAGTGGTTGACCCAACTGCTGCCAATGGGCTTAGAGGTTATTCAACTGCGCCTTAAAAATCGCACTCAAGCAGAACTCGCCCCGCTCATACAACAAGCGGTTGAACTGGCTAAAGCCTACCCAAGAACGCGTCTGTTTATTAACGACCATTGGCAGTTAGCCATTCAATTTGGCGCTTATGGGGTGCATTTAGGGCAAGAAGATATTCAAGCCGCCGACCTGAAAGCGATTCATCAAAGTGGTTTACGCTTGGGCATTAGCACCCATGGCAGTTATGAATTTATTTTGGCCGAACAGGCACAACCAAGTTATTTGGCGGTGGGCGCAGTGTTTGAAACCCAAACCAAAGACATGACCGGGCAGATTCAGGGCGTGAACAATCTACAGAAATTGGTTAATTTAAATGGCATCATTCCACTGGTGGCAATTGGTGGCATTACCTTAGAAAATGCCACGCCAGTCATTAAAACCGGTGTGAATAGCATTGCGGTTGTAACCGCCATTACCAAAGCAAACAACCCCGAAAAAGTGGTTCAAACCTTTCAAAGGCTGTTCTCTAAACTGGTGAATACTCGGGATTAACGTTTAGGAAAATGGTTTAGGTGAGTTGTTTAGATGAGTTAACCACGAAGGCACGAAGACACGAAGAAAAGCACTTTGGGAAGCTTAATTTTGAATAGTTAGTTTGCTGACTCAGTTTTAAAAAACAAGTATTAAGCAACCTTCCCTATTTAAACCTTCGTGTCTTCGTGGTTCAAATAAAAAATCAGCAGGCCTGCTTGGTTTTTAACGATTGTTGAGAAGCCTTTTTATTACTCTCTTTTTTCATTGATTCAGTGCATTGGCTTCCCGTTACTATTTTTGCGTGTCCAAAAATAGTAACCACAAAAAGGACACCCCGCTCCATAAATTGGAAAGTTCTAAACGAAGAACTCGGCTGAAGCGAAGCGGAGAGACGAGAAACTCATTCGCTGAAATCCCATAACTCGCTCCGCAAGCTACGCTCAAACAAATGGGATTCTTAATCGCTCATTTCGTTAAGACCTTTGCACAATTTATTCCAAGGGGTTTTAAACGTGCAAACCAGAAATGGTCTTTTTAAACTTTGCAGACTAAATTCTGCGCCCCCTTTGCCAAAACTGCAAAATTAAGCGTTAACAGCAACCAAAAACACAAAAGGACCAAAGCTTTAGCCTTCATTTAAAAGTCTTCGTGTCTTCGTGGTTAACTTGCTCTATATGCTTGTCTTCGTGGTTCAAATAAAAAATCAGCAGGCCTGCTTACTTTGTAAACGTTAAAGCTCGGGACAATTTAGCATTTTTTGCACACATCATTGCCCTTTGAAAAGGCTCGTTCGTTCCCTTAATGAAATGAACGATAAAAAATTTGTGCTGTTTGAGGCGAACTTGTTCGGCGAGTTCACAAATTTCAGTGAATGAGTTTAGGGAACTTCGAGGATTTGAGCAGGGTTGCCTTTTGTGGTTACTATTTTGGCAACGCAAAATAGTAACGGGAAGCCGATGCACTCAACAAAATTAAAAACCGAAATAATCAAAAAGGCTTCTCAATAAACCCAAAAGGGCCAAAGCTTTAGCCTTCATTTAAAAAACTTCGTACCTTCGTGTCTTCGTGGTTCAAATAAAAAATCAGCAGGCCTGCTTGAATTACTGAGTCGGTTGCTTACCACTTGCTAACAACTGACTACCGGCAATCGACAGTAAACAGTAACCTAGAAAGTAATAAAAACCGTCTTCAAAGGTGATGCTGGTTTCCACTAACGCAGAGGTGCCGGCGCTGGCTTTAATCGCTAAAAAGGCAATAATCAATGCCATCACAAACACGTCCGCCATTGACCATTTACTTAGAGCACCGCTGATTTTACCCGCGCTTTTTGCCCAACTAAAACTTGAAAAACCGTAGTGTAAAATCAACAGGCCTGCTTTAATAGCCGGCACCATCACACTGAAAAACAGAATCATCGCCGCCACCGTGCGATTGCCCTCATTCCACAAGGCTTGCGAAGCGCCTAAAATGCTTTTTGCAGAGTCTTGAATGACCACAGTGCCATTGACCGTGACATTGTTAAACAACTCGTTGGCCATTGACTTGATAAACCCAGGAATCTCTGAGCTGCCAAGCAAAGCCTCTTTGCCTAAATTGGCCAGCTCGGCCTTATCAAGCGTGGTCACAATGTGCAACACCGGCTCGGTCAGCCCAGGAATTAAAACGCCATAGGCCGCAGCCAATAATAAAAAGCCCAAAAAAGATCGGTTTAACATAGCCATTCCAGTGGTAAAAAAGTGCTTGAAATTATACGCTGATTACCCGCAAAACCCCACGTTTAAAATGGCTTATTGTGCCCTTTTAAGCCGATTGCCTTACCCTTTATTCATCAATTACATTGGGTGTGAATAGTGCTAATATAGCGCCCATATTTATCTAAAAATGACATTGAGACCCCTGTGCTTAAACCCATCCTACTCATGGCTGTTTCAACCCTTCTATTATCGGGCTGTACGACTTTTGGGGCGATCACCAATACCGCCAAAACACTCAATCACGCAGATATTACCGCGCCCTCATCGGACAACGATATTCTCAATATCAGCCCATCACAAAGTAGCTCAGCACGCCAAACCAATCCACCAAAAGCTTACTCCATTGAGTCGGTGATGATTCAAAAACCACTGGGCAAAGCGACTCTGATGTTGGCGTTTTCGGGTGGAGGTTCACGTGCATCGGCCTTGGCCTATGGCGTATTACAAGAGCTCCGCGACACCCCCATTCAACGTAACGGTCAAACCACCCGTTTGTTGGATGAGGTGGATGTCATTAGCTCGGTGTCGGGGGGCAGTTTTACCGCCGCTTATTACGGTTTGCATGGCGATAAAACCTTTCAAAAATTTGAAGGGGTCTTTCTGCGCAAGAACATTGAAGGGCTGTTAATTGAACAAGCGCTCAGCCCGTGGATGTGGTTTTCAGATATTACGCGCACCGATCGTGCGGTCGCCTTTTATGAGAATGCGGTGTTTAAAGGTGCGACTTATGCCGATATGCAAAAACGTAACGGCCCGCTCATTGTCATTAACGCCTCCGATTTAGGCAGTGGCATTCGCTTCTCTTTTACCCAAGAGTATTTTGATCTGCTGTGCTCGGACCTCAATAACTTCCCAGTGGCGCGCGCGGTCACCGCCTCCTCTTCGGTGCCAGTGGTGTTTAACCCAGTGGTGCTTAAAAAATACCGAAACTGCTCGCCACACTCAAATAACTTACTGTTTAGTCATCGTGATGAGGCTCACAAAAGTTATGAAGTCAGTTCACTACAGCAAGGGTTAATTGGGTATTTAAATCCCGACGATAAACGCGATTACGTGCACTTAGTGGACGGCGGCATTACCGACAACTTAGGCTTACGCGCTATTTACGATGTCATGGAACTGGCCGGTGGCGCTAAGGCCATTCTTAAAAAGGTCGAACAAAAACCGGTTGGCCATTTTGCGGTGATTGCGGTTAACGCCTCCACCAAATCCAGTGGCTATATTGGCTTAAGCAATCAAGTGCCCAATATTGAAACCACCATTAATGCGGTCTCAGACATTCAACTGCACCGTTACAATGCCGCCACTATTGAGCTGTTTCAACAAGGCTTAAAGCGCTGGACTCAAGCGCTCTCCACCGAAAACAAAGTGGTGCAAGACTATTTTATTGAGGTGGGTTTTAAGGATGTGATAGAGCCCGAAAAGCGTGAGTTTTTTAACCGAATCCCCACCTCGTTTGTGCTCGACACGCAACAAGTTGACGAACTGATTAATGCGGGCCGAACCTTACTAAGACAACATCCGGTTTATCAGCAACTTATCACCAATCTAAATGGCCAATAACCAACAGGCCTGCCAAGTTTATTTGGCAGTCTTTAAATGGCTTTTAATAAAGTCATGCAATTCACTAAAATGCGCCTCAATTTTATCAATGGAGTCGTGGTCGGCATCCGCAATCTCTAAGCACGCAATATTACGATTGTGCTCACTTTTATCTTTTGCTTCACACAGCAAATGGAAATCACTCATGGGAATCACACTATCCGCAGAGCCGTGCACCAATAAGGTTGGTTGTTGAAGTTTGGTAATGCTGGTCAAAGGTGCAATATCATCAAACTGATGGCCAATCACCCACTGCACATAATTTGAAATCAAGCGCACCAAACCGGGCACACCCGCCACCTTTTGCAAGCTACGTTGCATCATCAATTTAGGGTGCACAAAGCTGGCAATGGCAATCACCACATTCACTTTTAAACCCTTGGCCGCCGCCAATAACACCGCCGCTGCACCTACCGAATGCCCCACCACAACCACTTGTTTACTGTCGTTTGTTTGGTGTTGATGCAACCAATCCACCGCAGAGGTGACATCTTCGGCAAATTTGGGCATGGTCGATACGCCTCGTTTTTGGCTGTCGCCATGGTTATGTGCGTCCAATAACAGGACATTGTAACCCTTGTTATGAAACGGCTTTGCCAACGGCAACAGTAAACTTTTATTCGCGCCCCAACCATGCAAAATCACCACCGTGGTGTCACTTGGTAGTTCAGCTTGCAGCCACCAAACCGAAAGTTGCGAACCTTGTTGCCCCTGTATTTGATGAGTTTGATAGGCCATGGCGTATTCGGCTGGGGTCTGGTCATTACTTAAACGAGGCGCTCGAAAACTAAGGTGAATCGCCACCACAAACAGCAAGATAAGAATTACGGGTAACAGCAGTAATAAAAGAAAATAACTCATAATGGGGTTGTTGATTGCCTGATTCGTTGAATTGAAATGTGTCGTCGTGTTTAAGCTTGTGTTGATTTTATGTTCATTTTCGAGCGCTAGTGTAATCAATTCCAGTTAATTTACCTTTGAATAAAGGTTGAGTTGCGTTGAGAAGCGCTGAGTTAAGTTTATTTCAGATTGGTCTTAGAAATCGACAGGCCTGTTGATTTTAAAAAAAACTTCAATCATTTAAACAAATTCAAGTACTTATAAAATAACCAAGCAAAAGAGTTGGTTATTTATTTACACAATCGATTTAGCTTGGTAGTATCTATAAAAATTATTAATGAAATACCGGTTCAAACCCCACTATACAACGCACGTAAAACCCTTCGCCCTTTAAACAATCGGCGATCACGTAACCTGAGGCAAGTACGAATGCAAATGCTAAAAACCGATGCATCTCCAGTACGATATGTGAATGTTTGGCTTTGGCTAGCCATGTTTGCGTTTGCCCTATTTTCTGCTTTAATTTTTGCCCTACTTCAAATTGAACTGCCCTGGCGCTTAACTCTTCCGTGGATTCCCAGCTTAGGCATTGAATTGCGTTTTCGGGTGGATGCCTTTAGCGCCCTCATGATTTTACTGATTACCGGCATAGGCAGTATGGTGTTTTTATACTCCGCCGGCTACTTTAAACACACTCCCGACCATCAACGTCTGCTAATAACTCTACCGCTGTTTATGCTCGCCATGATTGGCGTGGTCTCCTCTGACGATATTATTTTGCTGTTTGTTTTTTGGGAGCTGACCAGCATCACCTCCTTCTTAATGGTGGGCTTTAAACATCAAGACCCCAAAGCGCGCTACTTTGCCAGACAAGCCCTGTTTGTCTCCATGGGCGGCGGCATGGCGTTATTGGGCGGTCTGATTATTATGGGGCAGTTAGCCAATAGCTGGTCACTTACCGAAATCATTCAAGCCGCACCGGGGTTTATTGACCACCCCGCGTTAACGATTGCCATTATTCTGATTTTGCTCGGAACCTTCACTAAATCTGCGCAGTTCCCGTTTCACTTCTGGTTACCCAATGCCATGGCCGCACCCACGCCAGTGAGTGCTTACCTGCACTCCGCGACCATGGTCAAACTTGGCATCTACTTAATGGCACGCTTTGATACGGCGTTTAATTACGTCTTGTTATGGGAAGTACTGCTAATCAGTACCGGTATGGTCACCGCTATTTGGGCGGCGCTGCTGGCGTTAAGAGAGCGTGATTTAAAACGCATTCTGGCCAGAACCACCCTTTCGGCACTCGGCATTTTAACGCTACTGATTGGTTTACCCAGCCCCAACGCCGGCTTAGCGGTGGTGGCCTTTTTATTTGCGCACGCGGTTTATAAAGCGCCGCTGTTTATGGTGGCCGGTAACATTGACCATGCCACAGGAACACGCATCATTGATGATTTAAGAGGCCTTAGAAAGAAGATGCCGTTTACTGCGGCGGCGGCGATTATTGCAGGCCTGTCAATGGCCGGACTGCCATTAGCGTATGGGTTTGTGGCCAAAGACATGGTGAGTGCGGCCAAAGACCAGTCTGATCTGATTCTGTTTGCCAGCTATGGGTTGATGTTTGTCAACGCAGCGGCTATTGCGGTGGCGGCGGTAGCGGCGATTCGCATATTCTGGGGGCCTATCAAGCAGTCCATGGAAAAAGTCAAAGAGGTGCCGTGGACCATGTTTGTACCACCGCTTATTTTGGTTATTTTTGGCATTGAGTTTGACGCCCTCCCCAACTACCGTGATCCTTTATTGTTAAGCGCCGCCCAAAGTATTTCACCGGCCTTGTCGATGAGTAATATTGAAACCGAATACTCCAGTGATTTGTTGGTGGCCACCAGTGTGACCCTGTTTATTGGGATTGTGCTGTTTATGGCGTGGGATAAAATTCATGATGGTTTACAACGCATCAAACTGCTCAACAAGCTCGACCCCGAAATTTATTACGATAAAAGTTTAAAGGGCTTGCAGTGGCTGGCCGCTAAACACACTCAAACACTGCAAAATGGATTCTTGAGTCACTATTTAACCCTGACCCTCATCAGCTTTTTACTGTTTGCCAGCTATCTGTTTATCAATAGCAAAACCGCTTGGCAATTTCAGTTTCACTTTCCAGAACAAGCTGTTTACTGGGCAGTAGCGGCCGCCTTAATGGCCATTGCAGCCTTTGCCAGTTTGCGTTTAAAAAACAACTTAGCCACACTGATGGCCAGCGGCATTGTGGGCTATGGGGCGGCGATTCTATTTCTGTTTTCCGGTGCGCCCGACTTGGCCTTTACCCAGTTTATGATGGAGACCATCTTGGTGGTGGTCATCGCGTCTTCTTTACCGTTGTTTAAACACTCCAACACGCTAATCGACCAAGGCGCAAATTTTTCTAGAGTAGCCATTGCCCTGCTTTCGGGTGCGGGGATGTTTGTGTTGCTATTAGCCATGCCTTTGCACACCGCAGACCCTTCTGTCGCCAACTGGTTATCCAGTAACAGTTTGCCGCTGGCCAATGGGCATAATGTGGTGAATGTGATTATTGTGGACTTTAGAGCGCTGGATACGTTTGGGGAAATTGTGGTGGTGGTGTTCTCACTGATTGCCGCCATTCCACTGTTAAAACAGCTTGCTCAAAACCAGCAAGCCAATGCGTTTACTTCGCAACCTGCTAACCCACAAAGTTTTATCCTTGAAAAAATGGCGCTGCCCATCTACTGGTTGCTGTTTGTGGCCAGCTTAATTGTGGTGTTGCGCGGTCACAATGACCCCGGTGGCGGCTTTATTGGCGGATTAATGGCCGTAGCCGCCAGCAGTTGGTTGGCCATACAACACTCGCCTAAATTGGCGCTTAAACTGCAAGTGCTCGACCCCGTTAAACTCGCTTTACTGGGTGTGGCACTGGCGCTGTTATCGGGGTTAATTGGTCTGTTTGCCAGTGGTGAGTTTTTACAGCACTATTGGGCTGGCGGACTGTCCACCGTTATTCTGTTTGATATTGGAGTTTTCTTGGCGGTTTGGGGTGGCCTGAGTGGGTATGTGTACGGATTAGTTTCTGCACCCGCACCTCAAGCATCCTCTGAACAGACTGAAGCCCGCACACCAATTAAAACCGTTACCCCCTCTTCAAACACAGGAGGTCAAGCATGAACTTAATTCTGATTACCATCATCAGTTTATTAGTGAGTGCAGGCGTTTATTTAGTGCTCTCTAAAGACCTGCTCAGAACCATTATTGGCTTGGCCATTCTAGGAACGGCGGCTAATTTAGTGATGTTTTATGCCGGTCAACCCAACAGCATGACCTCAGCGATTATTGACCAAGGGCTCAGCGCACTCTCGGCGGATGCCGCCAACCCACTGCCGCAAGCACTGGTGTTAACCGCCATTGTCATTGGCTTTGCGCTACTGTGTTTTGCCTTAGTGCTGATGGTGGTGATTGCGCAACAAACAAACACACGCAATAGCGACTCGTTAACCCATAACGAACCAAAACCGAACCCAGCTATCGACCCCCTTAAACCAACCCAAATGGATTTCGAATGAACGCGATTTTAGTCACATTGCTGATACCCATTACCCTGGCACTGCTCAGTGGGTTTGTGGCTGAGCGCCGTTTAAAAGCACTCAACCTGGCCGGAAGTGTTGCACTGTTAATCAGCGCGGTTGTGCTGTTGATGAGTGTAGCGCAACAAGGCACATTAAGCTTAAACTTTGGGGCGTGGCCAGTGCCCTTCGGTATTCGTTTTGAGGCCGATGGCTTAAGCGCCTTAATGATTACGGTGATTGCGTTGGTATTCTTCTGTGTCTTGCTTATCTCATTAAGTTGGCGCAATGCCCAGTATCAAGCCAACCAGTTTATTTTGATGCAAGGGCTCATCACCTCGGCCATTGCGGTCACCTTAACGGTCGATCTATTCAACTTGTATGTGTGGTTTGAACTGATGCTGATGAGCGTGCTTGGCTTAATGGTCATTAACGCCAAACTGCCCAATTACGAAGCCGCTATTAAGTACTTCACCATCAATATGCTCGGTACGTTGTTAATGTTGGCGATGGTGGGGCTTATCTACGGCTCCAGCGGACACCTTAACTTTCAAGCGTTAGGCGAAGCGTCACAACAACCTGAACTGGCCTCTTCGTTGAGTTTGTATGGTGCGTTATTGTTTATTGCCCTACTCATGAAAATGGGCACCTTCCCGCTGTTTATTTGGTTACCTGCCAGCTATCACGCTTTACCCTTGCCACTATTGGCGTTAATTGGTGGCCTACTCACCAAAATAACCGCTTACGTTCTTCTGCGTTTGAGTGGCCAAGTGTTTAACATTGAAGCCTTTTACGATGCGCTCGGTTGGTTGGCGGTATTAACTATGTTAAGCGGCGTAATTGGTGCGGCTTATCACTGGGATTTACGGCGTATTTTGGCGTTTCATATTATCAGTCAGGTCGGGTTTATCCTCTTAGGGATTGCGCTTGCCAGCCAAGCGGCAGCCGTCGGAACCACCATTTTCTTAATTCATAACATCTTGGTCAAAACCAACCTGTTCTTAATTGCTGGCGCAATTTGGTTAGCAGTAAGACATTACGACCTTAGAAATTTAGGCGGACTGTACCCTGCCAAAACCTTGTTGGCCATTCTATTCTTAATTAATGCCATGGCTTTAGTCGGCGTACCACCCACCAGCGGTTTTTGGGGCAAGTTCTTAATTCTAAAAGAGGCGTTTATTCAAGAACATTTTATTTGGGCGATTGCCGCACTGGTGACAGGCCTGTTAACACTCTACTCCATGAGTAAAATCTGGTTAGAAGCCTTCTGGAAACCCGCTACCGAAGCGCAAACGGTTGAACCGATTCCACTCACCGTTTATGCGCCCATTATTTTACTCACGCTGGTTGTCGCCTTTATTGGACTCTACCCAGAACCGTTAATTGTGTTTTTAGAACCCCTGTTTAATGACTTTTATGGAGGTGTTAAATGAAAACCGTTTTAGCGCTGTTTTGGCTCAGTTTTTATTTTGTAAAATCGGCGGTTCAGTCGGGTTTTGATACCGCCAAGCTTATCGTTTTTATGCCCAAAAACCTGCAAAGTGGTCTGTGCACCATGCCCTATCAAAACATAAATGGTTATCCGTTGGCGATTTTAGGCATGATGATTACCCTCACCCCCGGCACCACCTTAATTGAGATTGACCAAGAAAAAAAACTGATGATGGCTAAGGTCATAAATACCATTACACCTTCTGGACTTAAACGATGAACAAAAAGTGCTCAAGCAAATTGAAAACGAATACATCGCTTACTTAAAACAATTGAGTGCCCCAGCTCAACCAAACAAGGAGGCGGTGTAATGGTATTTATGACCTTAGCCATCATCAGTTTTTTGTGTTCACTGGCCGGTTTATACCGTCTGCTGGTGGGGCCCAGCATGACCGACCGCATTATTGGTTTGGATTTAATCTTTGCCATCGGCGTCCTGTTTTGTCTGCTCAGTGCGTGGATTAACCAAAACTCACTCTACTTAGACGTGGCAATTGGTTTGGCGTTAACTGGGTTTATCGCCACTTTAGCGTGGAGCAAACTGATTCAACAACACAAACAGCAACCGAACCTTGAAACTGAGTCAGAGAAGGAGGGATTGTGATTATGATGGTGCTTATTATTGTAATGACGGTGCTCTCGTTTAGCCTGTTAATCATCTCCGCCATCGGCGTTTTAAGATTGCCCAGTGCACTGGCCAGACAGCACGCGGTTACCAAAGCGGCAACCTTATCGTTGAGTTTACTGATTATTGGGATGATGCTTTATGCCGTGCACATGGAATGGTCTGCCGAATGGCTGATTAAGCTTTCGTTATTACTGATTTTTTTATTGCTGACCCTGCCATTAGCATCGCACGCTTTGGCACGCAGCAGTCTGTATGAAACCGATTCCGATAACACGCATTAAATCTCTTTTTTAAAAGTCAGCAGGCCTGCTTACATTTAAAATACAATCAGAACACGGTTATGATTTTGAATGCTTAACAATCATGATGTTTTTGGGCCATGGATCTTCAAACGGTTGGCCAGCAAACCATTGCTGTATTTCGGCATCCGTTAAAAAACAGGATTTTAGTGCGTTAGTAAATTCGTCGACTTGGGTTTTATCACCAATTACGGTTAGGTCGCAATGACGGTCACCAAAGCGGCCAGAATACTGCGCCACTTTCTGCTTTAAATCTTCTATCTCTATTTGCGTCAGGCCATTATTCGGGTCTTCAATCACACTGCTGCGCCAAGTGCCATTAATCTCCAAATTAATATCACCCGCCGCTTGATTCCATAACAGCGCATGCCCACCTCGGCTGGCCAACCAAAAGAATCCCTTGCTGCGATACACTTTATCACCAAGGTATTGACGACAAACGGTCCACAGACGCTGTGGATGAAAGGGACGGTCATCTTGGATAACACGCGTGACCAAATTATATGGCTGTTGATGTTGCGTCTCTGAAGCTAAAAGCGGCTTCAGCTCTTTAACAAGCTGAGCCACCTTGAAGTAATCATACTCTGGTAACGCAAAAAGAGACTCAATCGGTAAATTACCAAACCGCACGGAATGCGCCGGAACCGATGGGTTAATCGATTGAATAGAAGCGGCTATCTCTTCGAGCTTGCCTTCGCCTAAACGATCGGCTTTGGTAAAGAATAAATGGCTACAGAATAAAATCTGTTCCACTAATAGATTGGTGGTATCTCGTTGCCCCTGCGCCATATTTTGTTGCATCCTAGAAATGAGGTTTTGACCATAATCGTAGTCATGCGCCAACATTAAACTGTCAACCAATGCGAACAGACCAATAAGCGTAACCTGCGATTGACGCTGCAAGTACTCAACCAGTGGCAAGGGGTGCGTGCTACCGGATGTTTCAATAATCACCAGTTCGGGGGTTTGGTTGGCTAAAAGGCCATTTAACGCATCATTGAGCGCCCCAATGCCTTTCTCACTGCTTAGAACACAGGCGGGAATGGAGGCGAAGATGCTTTCGTTTTCTTCAACCATCTCGGTGTTACTAATGAGTTCACCATCAATATCCAATGCACTCATGTCATTCACAATCGCACAAACAGAGATACCTTTATTAAGCGCCTGACTGAGCAGACTGCGAAACAGAGTCGTTTTACCAGAGCCAAGAAAGCCATTTAGGATGACAACGCGGATTTTTGGGGATGTGTGCATGAGAACAGCTTTAATATATTGAGTCTAATAAATAATGGAAAAACAGTTTAGCACATCCCACTTTTTTGTTATTTAACGTTACTTTGGTTTACGAGAAAGTGAGCAGGCCTGCTGTCTTTAAAAAAGTGGCTGCGTAAATCTTTATTACTGGGGAAATGCCCCTTTTGTAAGGAAATCTTGATTTCTCTTACCGTAGGAAGCGGCCGGGGTAATGCTTGAGGGTATAAATACAGAAATTTGAGAGGCTTTGAAATCAGAAATAAAAGCCATTTAATTAGGGTCAGGACTATTAATAAGGGTTCAAAGCCAAATCAATCGAGTCTGACCCCATTGATTCACATTTGCCTTGTTATGTGCCTTACTTAGCAGCATCTTTGATGTCATATTTTTGCCTAATATTCTTGTAAATAAAATCTGCACTGTAAGTAAAGACTGATTCAGGCTTTTCTTTGAAACATACAATTGTATTTGATGAGCTTGGTTTGGAAATATTGTATGTTTGCCCACCCGTCGTTCTGGTTGTTGCGCTACCATAGGCGTAATTTCCATAGCCATAAGCACTTCCAGTTGTATGTGATGTTGTTGGTGTTGTGTAGGTGCTATTTGATGTATAGCTGTTTGCATCAATTATTGCGAAAATTTATAACCATTTTCTAAAGCTAACTCAGCACTCCGCAAAAGAGTGAAATCAGCTACCCTTTCTCGGCGTGTATAGCCGTTACCACCGAAAGAAACAGTAAAAACATTTTAGTCTAGCTGGGTTTCAGAATACCCGCCACTAAACCCAGATTTTTGATATGCGGTCGCACAACCTTGAAGAATTAAGACGACAACGCTGATTGTAATGAGGTTCTTCATATTTTATCCTTTTGCACATAACTATTATTAGACATCCTAATCACCCTAAATAACGTATTTAAAGTGTGTATAAACATGCCGTTTAACAATGTTTATTATGAACGTTTTTATTATGTGACTCTATTTAACTGGAAGCCTGCAAGGCTTGTAGCTTTGCATTTAGACTGCCTAAAGTAAGACCGTAAACACTAGGCAAAACATCACAAGCGTTGATTATAAATAAAAAGACGTAGATATACGAATTAAATGAGTAGAAATAAAAAACGAGCAGGCCTTTATACCCCCTTGCGGGGTGAGCTCGTTTTAAAAAGGTTTAAAGCCGTTTAGTAAACGGTTATTTGGCTTCTTCTGCCTGCTTGGCTTTCTTCAACGCACGCGGTTTCAAAACCAACTCGGACAAAATCAACAGGCCTGCTCCGGCGGTAATGGCCATGTCGGCCACGTTAAACGTGGCGTAGTGCCAAGTGCCGATGTAGAAGTCCACAAAGTCGGTGACGCGCCCCTCTAGCACTCGGTCGATGACGTTTCCTATGGCGCCCCCTAACACCAAGTTAATGCCGATGGTTTCCACATTGAGTTTATTGGGTAACTTTTTAAGCCACCAGACTAAAATCACGGTCACAAAGGTGGCCAGTGCGGTAAAGAACCAACGCTGCCAACCGCCCATATCGGCCAAAAAGCTAAAGGCTGCACCGTAGTTGAAGGCCAACGTCCAGTTTAGGTTGGGCATAACCGCAACCGGCTCGCCAAACACCAAGGTATCGACCGCCCACATTTTAGTCAGCTGATCAATAATAATGACGATGACCGCTAACCAAAGGGTTTTAACGGCGGTTGAACTTAATGTATTTTCTGACATGCTATTTCCAATGGTATTTACAACGAATCAATCTAACAGGTAGATAAAAAAACACGAAGATCAAAGTTCTTAGATTAAAAACTTTGTATCTTCGTGTTATAAATCTTCAATATTTGCTTTTCAGGTTGCCTTTAAAACTCGTCAATTCAAGGCGGAAAATTAGAGTTTACAACTGTAAACGACCATTTTACAACGCCTAAGTGGCGGGTTTTAGAGGTGAACTGAGTCTGCAAATTAGGCAAAGTGTCTAACTTCACCCTCTCCAGACTCATCAATGTTATCCACACAACGCTGACAAAGTTCTGGATGCTCGGCAATCTGCCCCACCTCTTCACGATGATGCCAACAACGGGCACACTTGGTTTTTTCGGTGGCACCAGCCGAAATCCACAGGCCTGCTAACTCTGACTGAACCGCATCATCGGCTTTTTCAGACAGTGGCTTTAAGGCTGCATCCGAGGTAATCAACACGAAACGCAGTTCGTCTTGCAGTGCGTTGAGGTTGTTAAACAAACCATCATCACAGTACAAGGTGACTTCGGCGGTTAATGAGCCTTTAATGACTTTGTCGTTACGTAACTGTTCAAGCTGTTTTGACACCGCAGAACGCACGGCAATTAACTGATCCCAATAGGCGGAGTTCATTTCCACGCTTTCGTCTAATTCGGTTAGACCTTCGTACCACGTTGAAACAAAGATGGTTTTGTCATGCTCACCGGGAATATCCACCCAAATTTCTTCAGCGGTAAAGCTTAGAATTGGGGCAATCCAACGGGTTAAGGCTTCCACAATGTGATACAACGCCGTTTGCGCCGAACGACGTGCCAAGCCTTCGGTTTTGCAGGTGTATTGACGGTCTTTAATCACGTCTAAATAGAACGAGCCTAACTCAACCGAACAGAAGTGCGTGACCGCTTGGTAGATGGCATGAAAATTGTATTCGTCATACGCCGCTAAGACCTCTTTCTGGATTTTAGCCGCGTGACCAATCGCCCATTTATCTAAGGGTAACAGGTCTTCATACGCCACTGCATCGGTGGCTGGGTTAAAGCCGTTTAAGTTAGCCAATAAGAAACGTGCGGTGTTACGAATACGACGATACGAATCCGCAGTTCGGCTGATGATTTCGTCCGACACGGTCATCTCATAACGGTAGTCGGCAGCAGAGATCCACAGACGTAAAATATCTGCGCCGTACTTGTTGGCAATCTCTTGCGGCGCAACCACGTTGCCTTTTGATTTAGACATTTTTTTACCGTCTTTATCAACCGTAAAACCGTGGGTTAGCACTTGTTTGTAAGGCGCTTCGCCTGATGTAGCAAGCGCGGTTAACAGTGAAGACTGGAACCAACCACGGTGCTGATCCGACCCTTCTAAATAGAGGTCAGCGGGTGAATGCAACTCTTCACGCTCGTCTAGCACGGTGAAGTGTGAGATGCCCGAATCAAACCAAACATCAAGAATATCGGTGACTTGTTCGTAGTCGTCGGCTTCGTCGCCCAACAGACTTTCTACGTCTAGGTCGTACCAAGCATCAATGGAGTTGACCTCCACTAACTTAGCCACTTCTTCCATTAACTCAATGGTACGTGGGTGCATCTCTTGGGTGACTTTGTGTACAAAAATGGTAATTGGCACACCCCAGAAACGCTGACGTGAAATACACCAATCCGGACGCCCTTCAATCATGCCTTCAATACGGTTTTGACCCCACTCTGGAATCCACTCGACATTTGGTATCGCCTTAGTCGCTTTATCGCGCAGACCGGCTTCGGTCATGGAAATAAACCACTGTGGCGTGGCGCGGAAAATCAAGGGGGTTTTCGTACGCCAGCAGTGTGGGTAGCTGTGCTCGATAATTTCGATGTGCACCAGCGCGTTGTGTTCTTTTAACACTTCAAGCACGTGGTCATCGACCTTAAGCACGTTTTCGCCTTCAAAAATCGGCGTGCCAGCGACGTAGTTACCGTTACCGTCAACAGGGCAATCGATGTCTAAGTCGTAAAGTTTACCGACGTTAAAGTCGTCAACCCCGTGCGCCGGTGCGGTGTGTACACAACCCGTACCGGCTTCAGTGGTGACGTGTTCACCTAAAATAATTGGCACAATACGCTCGTAAAAAGGGTGTTGTAAACGAATCAAATCAAACTGCTCACCGCGCCCGTAAGCTATAACCTGATATTTATCAAAGCCCCATTTGTCCATGGTGTCTTTTATCATCGCTTCGGCAATAAACAGACGCTCAGGACCGTTTTCGCCTTCCACTTGCACCACAGAGTATTCCAGTTCTGGGTTAATGGAAACCGCTTGGTTAGCCGGTAACGTCCAAGGCGTGGTTGTCCAGATGACCACCGATAATGGGCCTTCACCGGTGTGGTCTTCAACATGATGACAACGCTTAAAGAACTGTTCTTCGTCAAGCACTTTAAAACGCACATCAATCGATTTTGAGCGTTTGTTTTCGTATTCCACTTCGGCTTCGGCCAAGGCAGAACGCCCGCCAACTGACCAGTAAACCGGCTTGGTGCCTTTTACCAAGTGACCATTTTGGATGATTTTAGCCAGCGCACGAATCTCGTTGGCTTCAAATTTAAAGTCTTTGGTTAGGTAGGGGTTTTCCCAGTCGGCCATAATACCCAAACGTTGGAAGTCGGCCATCTGCCCTTCTACTTGCGTTTGCGCGTATTTACGGCACTCTTCACGGAATTCTGTGGCACCAATTTTTTGACCGACCTTGCCTTTTTTCTTCTCTACGTTCAGTTCAATCGGCAGACCGTGACAATCCCAACCCGGCACAAAGGGGGCATCAAACCCGCTTAGGCCTTTTGACTTAACGATCATGTCTTTTAGGACTTTGTTAACCGCATGCCCAATGTGAATGTTACCGTTTGCGTAAGGAGGACCATCATGCAAAATAAACTTAGGGCGACCGGCCATGTGCTCGCGCACGGTTTGGTAAAGGCCTTGCGCTTGCCAATCGGCAACTTGCTTAGGCTCACGGTTTGGCAAGCTTCCACGCATTGGAAAGTCGGTTTCAGGTAAGTTTAAAGTGGGTTTATAGTCAGTCATGCTCTTCTCTTCGTTGGAGATTAACGGGAAACGTTTAAATATTAAAAAATTGTTTTGCGGTTTCGGCATCGAGTTGTATTTGGTTTTTCAACATCTCAAGGCCATCAAATTTCATCTCTGGGCGAATGTGTTTTTCTAAAGTTACATCCACATGTTTGCCGTATAGGTCTTGGTTCCAGTTAAACAGATGCACCTCTATCGAAGGTCTTACTCCGTCTACCGTTGGGCGTAATCCTAAATTAGCCACGCCCGGCCAAGGTTGCTCAGCAATGCCATCGACGGTCACGGCATACACACCCATCACCGGCATTTGCAACCGTTTTGGGTTTAGGTTTAAGGTTGGAAAGCCGATGGTTCGGCCTAATTTTTGGCCGTGAATCACCCGCCCATTAAACTTAAACGGTTTGCCCAATAAATCTTGTGCTTCATCTAAATCGGGCTTTGCTAAGGCAGCGCGAACTCGAGTACTGCTGACACGATGCCTAAAGTTTTCACTGCACTCCACGCCATAGGTTGGCATATCAGTCACGCTAAATCCATGCTGTTGACCTTGCTGATTTAGGTAAGCAAAATCGCCTTTGCGCTGCTTGCCAAAACGGAAATCGTCACCCACCACCAAGTGCTTAACATTCAATCCGTCCAACAGCACCTGCTCAACAAATTGCTGTGCACTGAGGCCTGCGAATTTTGCATTAAAACGAACCAGCAACACATAGTCAATGTCTGTGGTTTGAAAGGCCTGCAATTTCTCACGCAGATTCATCAAACGCACAGGGGCTTGGTTGGGCGCAAAAAACTCAATCGGCAAGGGTTCAAACATCATCACAACGCTAGGTAAATTGCGCTTTTTGGCCTCGGATATCACGGCCTGCAACACCTGCTGATGGCCTAAGTGCAGACCATCAAAGTTACCA
Source organism: Thiotrichales bacterium (assembly GCA_016938655.1). Taxonomy (GTDB): domain Bacteria; phylum Pseudomonadota; class Gammaproteobacteria; order Thiomicrospirales; family Thiomicrospiraceae; genus Thiomicrorhabdus. The sequence goes on from JAFGUG010000057.1 coordinate 55,442, forward strand.
ATGGTTAGCACACAGCCTTTTGACCGCGCTTGCTTAACCAAATCCAAGTTGTGTAAACCGCGAATTAACTGCATTTGCTAACGTAAACTTACCTAAAAATTAGCCGTGAATTATAGCTTATTCAAGTGCTTAAGACTTTGTAAAAACTTAAAAAGTTATAAAGAAACCAAAATAAACAATCAGTTTTTATAAATCCTATTTTTAACGCCTATTTTTGACAGATATTACCAATATTTTAAATAAATTATCGATAAGTATTTTCTATTACAAAAAAAATTTACCTACAAAATAAAAGGTAGAATAGTAGGTGAAGGTTACTTAATTTTACTTAAATAAAGATAACTAATAAAAAACTAAAAAAGGAATGGATGCATGAATAAATATAAAATACTAACGGGGGCAATAGCTCTATCTTTAAGCTCTTTTGCAAGTGCGAGTACTTACACAACCACTTCCGCCACTTCTAAAGGTGAAATTACTGCTGCAATTACCGAAGTAGGTGGTGTAGTGGTTGATTTAGTTGGCTTAAATGGTACTCGAGTTACCTCTCAACTATCGGCAAGTTCTCTATTTGAGGGATACTCTGGGTCTTCCAATCCACTACTAATCGGAACCCAAACTGGTTTTGATAACAGTATTACTGGCTTGCTAGGCGGCGGCCTTTCGGAAGCAGCGTTTCGATTCACTTTAGATGATGGTGACTCAGCGCCAGGTAACTTTGATGACGCTCAGCAAAACGAACTATTAGTAAACGGCATTAGTTTTGGTTATTGGGGTGAAACACTCACTCAACACACTGACTCAGTCGGAAATGAATTAGATGGTGGTGCATTAAGCCTAGGCTTTAGTAATAATGAACTCGACACCGGTTGGTTTTATTCCAACGAAACGACGACACTTTCGAGCTTGTTCAGCAACATTACTTCAACCGAAGCCATTAGTTTTGCGTTATTAGATGTTGACCCAAATGACAACTACTATGACTTTACTGGTGGTATAGATGGTAGCTTAATTAATATTGATTCTGGTCCTGTTATCACCTCAGCAGTGCCGGAACCTTCAACTTACGCATTGATGTTAGCAGGGTTAGGTTTAATCGGTTTTATGGCAAGACGTCGTAAACAAAATATTTAATCTCTATTACATTCAAACTGTATTGAAGCCAGTTACAGATTAACTGGCTTTTTTTATACCCTTTTAATACTATGAACCGACAATAAAAAACTTTCCAAAACGTAGCAGGCCTTTACCCCTTTTAATTGGGTGTACTGACTTTAGATTAGCCTTTTTTCAAAATCGATTTTGGATTCAAACCCACCAGCATTAACGACACTGCATACACCAAAATCGAGCCAAACACCAAGCCCATTAACCAACTCATACGCTGCCAAACATCAAACCCTAGCCAATCGCTGATATTAGGGGAAACCATAATAATAAAGGCCACCAACAGTACATTTGCAAACGCAATTTGCAGAAGCAACTTAATCCAACCACCCATTGGGGCAAACACGCCCTGTTTAGTGATATACCAATACAGCAGGCCTGCATTGACAAACGCCGAGATGGACGTTGCAGCGGCTAAGCCAACGTGCGCAAACGGGCCAATTAAAATCAAGTTCATAATAATATTCGTCACTAAGGCGATAATCGCCACTTTAACGGGTGTTTTCATGTCTTTGCGCGCGTAAAACGCCGGTGCAAGAATCTTAACTAAAATAAACCCAAGTAAGCCAAACGAGTAAGCCATTAAACTCATACCCGCCATATCGACATCGTGCGCCGTAAAAGCGCCATAATAGAACAAGCTAATAATTAACGGTTGTGCCAATAACAACAAACCTAAGGTCGCAGGCAGCGCAATAATAAACACCAAACGTAACGCCGAATCTAAGTCTTGTTGAAAGCCTTGCCAGTTTTCATTCGCCGCCTTTTTCGACAGGCCTGGTAACACCACGGTGGCCAAAGCCACGCCAAACACGCCTAATGGAAATTCCATTAATCGGTCGGAGTAGTACAACCAAGAGACCGAACCGGTCACCAAAAACGAAGCCAAAATGGTGTCAACCAACAAGTTAATTTGCGCCACCGACACCCCAAATAGCGCCGGAATCATCAAACGTTTTACTTCGCCTACGCCCGGATCACTCTCACGTGTTGGACGTGGCAACAAGTCTAATTTATAAAGAAACGGCAGATGGAATAGTAGCTGCACCACACCCGCGACCAACACCCCCCAAGCCAGCGCCATAATAGGCACATCCATCATTGGCGAAACCCAAACTGCAAAGGTAATCAGTACCAAGTTCAGAAACACTGGGGTAAACGCTGGCACGGCAAATTGATTGTAGGTGTTCATAATGGCGGAGGATAACGCCACCAACGAAATAAGCATCAGATACGGAAAAGTAATCGCCAACATATCGGCGGCCAGGTTAAATTTTTCAGGGTCGTCAATAAAACCCGGTGCAAACACCATCATCCACAACGACGATCCAAACACCCCAAACGCGGTGAGCAACAAGAGAATACCGCCCAGCCGCAAGGTAATGGCGTTCACCAAATGTTTAACGGCATCGTGACCCCGCTTCTCTTTGGCTTCCGCCAAAACCGGTACAAACGCTTGCGAAAACGCCCCCTCGGCAAACAATCTGCGGAAAAAGTTGGGGATTTTAAACGCCACAAAAAACGCATCTGCGCCCGTTCCCGCACCAAAGTAACGGGCAATAATCACATCACGGGCAAACCCTAAAATACGTGAAATCATGGTCATGCCACCGACGGTAACGGTGGCTTTAATTATTCTTTTCAAGCTGTTTTCCTGCGACGCTTCGCATTAATTTTGCATTTAATCTGCATTAAATATTGCATGGGTTTTGGTTAATTTTAGGGCATTGTACCAAAGCCCGCAGTGAACTGAATGGCTTAGGATATTAATGCTTCCTAATGGCAGTTTTTTTCCAGGGGGGATTGTGCCAAGATAACCTCATAAAAAGAGAAAAGTTTGAAACTTTTTCGCACGTATCCGTTCTTAATAAGTACCCCGTTAAGACAACACGATTTCTACAACCCATCGTCTAAAAATGAGAGTAACGTCATGAAAGCCGCTGAACTATTTGTGAAATGCCTAGAAAATGAGGAAGTTGAATATATTTTTGGCATCCCGGGTGAAGAGAACCTTGACCTAATGGATGCCCTCTTAGAGAGCAATATTAAATTTATTTTGACCCGCCATGAACAAGGTGCCGCTTTTATGGCGGATGTGTATGGCCGACTAACCGGTAAAGCGGGGGTTTGCTTATCCACCCTTGGGCCAGGTGCCACCAATTTAGTCACCGGGGTGGCCGATGCCAATATGGATCGCGCACCGGTAGTGGCGATTGCCGGTCAAGCGGCCACCGACCGATTGCATAAAGAGAGTCATCAGGTGTTAGATTTAGTGAATCTGTTTGAGCCGATTACCAAATACAGCACACAGATCTTAACCCCAAAAGTCATTCCAGAAGTGGTTCGTAAAGCCTTTAAAGTGTCCGAGTCCGAAAAACCCGGTTGTTGCTTTATTGATTTTCCAGAGAACATCGCCGAGATGGAGGTGGATAAAAAACCACTCAAACGTCAGAGCCCCCTGCCCCCCGAACCCAATACCGAAAAGGTTCAGCAAGCCGCGCAAATTATTAGTAACGCCAAGTACCCCATTATTATGGCGGGTAACGGCGTGGTGCGTTCACGTGCCAGTGAAGCGCTTGAAGACTTTGCCTCTAAACTGAATATTCCCGTTGCCACCACTTTTATGGCCAAAGGTGTTCTACCTTGCAGAAATGAACTGTCTTTGGGTACCGTTGGCTTGCAAGCGCATGACTATGTTTCCTGTGGGTTAGACCGCGCGGATGTGGTGATTTGTGTGGGGTATGACATTGTGGAATACCACCCTTACCTGTGGAACCATAATCCAGACTGTAAAATTATTCACATCGACACCCAACCCGCCGAAGTCGATGAGTTTTATATTGTTGAAGCCGGCTTGATTGGTAACATTGGGAAATCCCTTTCTGAGATTGCGGCCGTTAGCAAACGCCATCCACAACCTCACTATAAAAGCCTTAAAGACCATATCGACGCCAAGCTAAACGAACACAAAGACAGTACCGAGTTTCCGGTTAAACCGCAAAAAATTCTACACGATTTACGGAGTTGTCTTGATGCCAACGACATCATCATCTCCGATGTGGGCGCTCACAAAATGTGGATTGCGCGTATGTACCAAACCCAAGCGCCCAACACCTGCATTATTTCCAATGGCTTTGCCTCAATGGGCATTGCTCTTCCTGGCGCGATTGCCGCTAAACTGGCAAAACCGCAACAAGTCGCCGTGGCCGTTACTGGCGATGCGGGGTTCTTAATGAATGTGCAAGAGTTGGAAACCGCTGTGCGAATGAATATCCCTATTATTGTGTTAATTTGGAACGATTCGGAATACGGTTTAATAAAATGGAAACAAATGAATGAATTTGGCCGTGAAAGTAATATTCACTTTAGTAACCCAGACTTTGTCAAACTCGCAGAAGCGTTTGGAGCCAAAGGTTACCGAATTGAAACAACCGAAGACCTTAAACCCACCATCCAACAAGCGATTGCAGACAACACCGTGGTCTTAATAGACTGCCAAGTGGATTATTCAGAGAACCTAAAGCTCACCGCCGAACTGGGTGAAATGATCTGCCCAACTTAATTAAAACCCAGCAGGCCTGCTGGTTTTTTGTTTGCAGTTTTGGAAAATTAACCACGAAGACACGAAGACACGAAGTTTTTTGAGTTGATTTAAAATTAGACTTTAGCACTCATCAAGAACCGCTTTAAAGAAATGCCTCACTCGCCCAAATCGCTTTTCTTCGTGTCTTCGTGGTTAAACTAAAATTTAAAGAGTAAAAACCTAAGCAGGTGTTTTCTTCAACACTTTTGCTTTATACACAAAGGTACCAAATGGCACAAATGAGGCGATAAATCCTAAAAACCCTTGTACCTCAGAAAGCCGTCCTTTAAACACGTTATAAAACAACACTGCGTTGAATGCCAAAAACAGTCCACCATGCGCACGTCCAACCCAACTGACCGCTTCTGGCATGCCGTAGCTGTATTTCAATGGCATCGCCACAAACAATAGTAACAAAAGTGACGTTCCCTCTAACAACGCCATCCATTTCAAAAAGCCCATTGTGTATTCCTTTACTAAATTTCAGACATAAAAAAACCGGGATAAAATCCCGGTCTCTCTTTAACACTCGCAATTTATCGAATTAGAGAGTTCAGAAAGCGTGTCGATTCGAGGCAGAAAATGAAAGTTTACATAAGTAAACGTCATTTTCTAACAAAGAAGCGGCGTGCTTTATGAACAATCTAAGCGATAAATTAAGCCATTGCTTTGATGCGAGCATTGATACGGCTTTTTGAACGCGCCGCTTTGTTCTTAGTGATAATGTTCTTACGAGCCATACCATCTAAGCTAGACTGTGCAACGCGGAATGCCGCGTTTGCTGCAGCTTGATCGCCAGAAGCGATTGCCACTTCAACTTTCTTTAAAGTGGTACGCATTGCTGAACGCATTGAAGCATTCTGTTGACGACTTTTTTCTGCCTGACGTGCGCGTTTTGCAGCTTGTGCTGAGTTTGCCATGTTACTTTCTCCAAGTTAGTTTTTACGTGTTAACGATCCGTAGACCTAGCATTAATTAACACAACATTGCCCATGCGTACACGAAACAAAGAATACAAAATAACTCAACACTAAATTTAGTGATGAATTTCAAGAATGTGGATTATAACCATTTGAAAACTTTAAGCAATAAAAAAGCACCCTAAGGTGCTCTTTTAATTCAAAAATTTAACGCGACTGATTAAGCTTGTTTACGACGACGTGCCATAAACCCAACCAACCCTAAACCAGCTAGCATTAATGCATAAGTTGAAGGTTCTGGAACCGCAGAAATGTTTTCTATTGGAGAAATAGCCGACAGAACCATTGCTTCGTCATTCACACATGCCATTGTTAAGTAGGTTGCAATGTTTGCGCCCTCTTCAGCATTGAAACCGATACTTGCTAAGTCAAACTGACCTTCTAGAACATTATCATCGCTATTATCAAAATAGGTCCATAGACCGGAAAATGAATCGACAACCGTTGCGTTAGTCATTTGGTAAGTTTGCGACACATGACCAGCAAGATTAGAGTAAATATTTGCTTCCGTCCAAGTGCCGCCGGTTAATAAGTTGAATTCTGCAACCCCAGTCTGGTCATTCACACTCAAAAGCTCTATTGCGTAGTTAAATCCAGCAGAAGAGGTGGTTGGATCAGGTATACCTGCATTTAAGTCAAAATCTTGAATGCTTAGAGCAATGTGCCCTAAATCAATTCCCTGAGAACGATCTTGACCACTTAGGATTGAACCGCCAACTAAACCAAACTGAAACATAGTATCGGTTACGCTTGTACCTAAATAGTTTATGTCCCAATCATCCCCAGTACTTGCATCATCGTACTCTTGGTTTTCACCGTTTGCATAGTCAATTGAATCAGGGTCGTTGGCATAGTTACCTTGGGTCATCCATTCAGAGGAACCTTCGGCACCATCAGTGCTCCAAGTATATTCACCGCCGCCAAGGGTAATTTGACCATCAATGTCCGCGGCCATTGAGGTTGAAGAAAATAAAGCGCTTGCCGCCAAAATAAGGAGTGCATTTTTCATTTTAAAATTCCTGTATATAAATATATGAATTTAAAAATGCAGTCCAGCCAACTCAGTTAAATCTGTAAACAAAGTTCTGTAACTTTCCGTCCCTTACTCACGCAAGGTTTAGCTTTCTTTTTAAAGTTGAGTGTATTTTAAGTGAGTCATAAAAATTAGATATTGTACGAAAGGACAATTTTGAGGGTTGGTGTCTTAAAAAGCGTTAACAGTTCTAAATAAACTTTTAAATATTGGCCTACTCAAAGTGAGCAGGCCTGCTTAATTTATAGAATGGGGGATTTAAACGTGTTGGGTTTAATCGCCAATACCGAGCAATTAACCCGTTCTAATAAGTCTTCCGCGGTATTACCAATCAACAGGCCAGGGACCCCGCTTCTGCCTAATGTGCCCAACACCAATAAATCGATATTTTGCTCAAGCACGGTTGCTGCAACCGCATCGGCCGGATCGCCTTTTCGTAAAAAAACCTCTGCACTTGACGGCTCTAAACCATGCGCGGTAAGTTCTATACTCAAAGCCTGCTTATGTTCTAGATAGAGTTGTTCGCTTAGTTTAATCAACTCATCATCGGTTAAATCGGTATTCCAATGTCGTACGAGGTTTTCAACCTCCGACTGCCAAGCATGCACCACCTTAATAGGCTCGCTGCCTTTAAAATGCGTTGCCCAACCAAGGAGGCTTTGATTGAACTCGGATGACGAATACGGTGGTGCTTCAATATCCACATCTAAACTTGCCATAATTCGCTCAAATGGCAGTGGCGTATTTTCTCGATACAACAAAAGCGGCACCGGGCTTTTTCTTAACAGGTGCCAATCGACACTTTGAAACATTAAGTTTCCCTGATGCTTGATGTCGTCCGTTTGCTTAATCAACAATTCTACGTTTAGTTCGTGGGCCAGTTGAATGGTCTCATAAAAAAACTTCCCAAAACGCACCACAATGTTTAAATCAACTTGCGCGTTTTCTGCCATATCAAACCACTTTTGACGCCGTTGAGTTTCGTAGTCAATTTGCTCTTGCAAAATATTAGGATGATTCAACATTTCAAACCACTCAAATACCGAGTGACCCAACTTAGGTAGCACGGTTACCAAAGTGAGTTTAATGTTCTGTTGGCGACAACAGTCAATCGCCCACTCAAATAGTGCCGTTTCCTGATCAGGATGTAATGAAGCAAACAACCAAGTTTTATCAGTCATAAAGTGTCTCTCCAGATTAACCGTTTATTGTTTAAAACTGAGTGTACGTTCTTCCACTAGCCTAATAATTTACAATTTTTTGCACCGCTTCAATCGCAGCGTCCTCATAGGGGATCAGCACCAAGTCAGCCCCTTGACTTTTATAAAAATCCGCCTCAGTTTGATTTTTAGCCGCCACGGCCACTTTGCCTGCAAACCCCTCTTGTCGGAGCGTCTTTAACAACGCTAAATTAGTGTGCTTATCACGAATTGTGGCCACCACCCACTGAGCTTGATGCAGAGGTAAATGCGAAACAAACTCAGGGTCTTCGGCATCCCCATAGCGTGTGTTTAAGTCATGATTAGCAACTTTCTCAACAAATTCAGGGTTAAAGTCCACACCTAAAATACTAAAATTCTTCTCTTGTAGATTATTGGCCATTACCAAACCAAACCGCCCTAAACCAAACAAAATAATATCGGTTTTCATGGTTGTATTTTCATGGTCCAATTCGGCTTCACGATACGGCACTTTTCGTTCAAAAATAGATAGGTAAGGCGCCAGACGTTCGTACAGCGGATACGAATATAAAATCATGTACGTAGAAACCGAAATGGTAATTAACCCAACCAACGTAATCAGCCCAACCGTCTCTTTATCAAGGTGCCCTAAACTAAACCCTAAGGCCGCCAATATCAATGAGAACTCCGAAATCTGCGCCACCGTCAGGCCGGCTAAAAACCCAGTACGTTTTCGGTAGCCCATATAGCCCATAATAATCATCACTATCAATGGATTACCCACCAATACAAACACCGAGAACAACAAGGCCGGCAACAACTGGTCGGTTAACGAACTCATATCTAAGCTCGCCCCCAAACTGATAAAGAAGAACAGCAACAGAAAATCTCTTAAGCTCACTAATCGAGCGCCAATCAACTCTCGATAATGGGTAGACGCTAACGAAATACCTGCTAAAAACGCCCCCACTTCTTGGCTAAAGCCAAGCATTTTCCCAGCGGACGCCCCCAATACCGCCCATGCAATCGCAAACAAAATGAGCAGTTCAGCAGAGTGCGCCAACTTACCCACTAACCCTGGAATGATATAACGCATCAACAAGGCCACCACCGCCAACATCAACAACCCCTTGAGCACAACCATAAGCGCTTCTTGCCCTAAGCTAGACTCCACATTAGCGGTACCGATTGCTGTTAAAACAATCATCGCCAAAATGACCACAATATCTTGGACAATCAAAAAACCAATCGCAATTCGACCGTGTAACGCATCCAATTCGCGTTTATCAGAGAGTAGTTTGACAATAATAATCGTACTAGAGAAAGTGAGCGCAACGGCAACATAAAGTGCGCCAATAGGCGATAGACCTAACGCAAGGCCAATTAGATAGCCAACAATTGAGGTAAAAAGTACCTGGCCTAGACCGGTAAATAGGGCGACTACGCCCATGGTACGGATGATGTGTAAATCGAGTTTTAAGCCCACAACAAAGAGCAGAATGGCGATGCCCAGATGCGCAAGCAGATCAATTTCAGCGGTTAATGTGACCAACCCTAAAACAGAAGGCCCCACTAAAATACCAACCGCAATAAAGGCCACAATTAAAGGCTGTTTCAACTGAACGGCCAGCACCCCAAATATCGCTGCGATGGCCAGCAACATGCTCAACTCTACAAACGCACTCTCAAACATCATAACCTCCATGCAACCCATATTGAAACAGGTTAACGTGACCAGCTAAAAATTTAGATTTAAGAATACCACAGCACCATTAAAACTGCTTATCTGCCAGAATAAAAAATAGAAATGTATCTATGAAGCATGCTCTTGAAATGCGCGAATGTATCAAACAATTTGTAAAGGCAAGAGAGTATTAAAAAAGTGTTGTACGACAATTCAATGCACTTTTTGACGAAGTCTACTTAAGTACACGATTTGAACAGAACCTCAAAGATTTGAAAACGAGCACAACCTAAATTGTAAAAAGGAGGATTTTTGCTCAAGATCAAGGCACTTTTTGGTTAATTGCACAACTTTATACGAATCAAAAAGTAACACAGAGAAGAATGCACCACCCTAATTGTAAAAAGGAGGATTTTTGCTCAAGATCAAGGCGGAGCTTGGTGACATTTAGATATGTGAAATAGACGAAAACTTTCATTGAAAAATTGAGCGTTTTGCTTAGGGTCAAAGCACTTTTTAACGAAGTGTACCAAAGTACACGAGTTGAAAAGAACCTCAAAGATTTGAAAACGAGCACAACTCTAATTGTAAAAAGAAGGATTTTTGCCCAAGGTCAAGGCGGAGCTTGGCGACATTTAGATATGTGAAATAGACGAAAACTTTTATTGAAAAATTGAGCGTTTTGCTTAAGGTCAAGGCACTTTTTAACGAAGTGTACTAAAGTACACGAGTTGAAAAGTAACGCAGAGATTGAGCAAAAAGACCCTTTTTACTCGCGATGGTAGGGGTGGTTGTTAATGACCGACCACGCTCTATAAACCTGCTCAACCACCATAATCCGTACCATAGGATGCGGCATGGTGAGTTTTGACAAGCCCCACTTCCACTGCGCTTGTTGCAGAATTTCCGCATCCAAACCGTCCGGCCCACCCACAATCAGCGCAACATCTTGGCCGCCGGCTAACCAGTCTTCAAGTTTTTCTGCCAAGCCTTTGGTGGTGACTTGTTGACCGTGCTCATCGAGTGCAATGATTCGGGCGCCTTTAGGTACAGCCGCCAAAATACGTTTGGCCTCTTCGGCTTTATTTTGCTCAGTAGAACTGGTCTTACCACGCTGCGCCATGGGCAATTCAACCAACTTCATCGAACAGGCTTTCGGCAGACGTTTAGCGTATTCGGCGTAGCCATCTTGCACCCATTTGGGCATTTTTTGGCCAACGGTAATAAAGTGAATCACCATGCTTTAAAGCCTAGTTTTCAGTTTCAGTTGTTTCAGTAGACTTAACATCCCATAATTTTTCCAGAGAATAGTGCGCACGTGCCGCTTCAGTCATCACGTGAACAATAATGTCACCCGCATCAACCAGAACCCAATCAGGCTGTGGACCGGCTTCAACACCCAAAGGAGGCATGTCTAAATCTTTCAATTTTTGCGCAACCGCATTACCCGTTGAACGAACGTGCGTGGTTGAGGTACCGGTCGCCACAATCATCCAATCGGCAAAGCTGCTCACACCAGCGACATCCATTACTTGAATATCACGGGCTTTGCTGTCTTCTAATGATTCAACAATGATGTTTTTAATCTCTTCTAATTCCATTCTATTTTCCAATGTAGGCACCGTTTTACCCTATTGATAAAGTTGGTGCGTTTTAATATAGTCAATTACCTGTGGCGGTAATAAATAGTCCACCGGCATATCGTTTTGTAAATGACTGCGAACAGCCGTTGAACTGACATCTAATTGCGTAATTAACACATCCATGATTTGCTCAGAGGGTTGGGTAAATTTTGCCACTTGATGCGCGCTTAATATCTGACCGGACTCGCTATACAATGCTAAACCGTCTCCCGGACGGTGCATCACTGCAATATTGGCCAGTTTTAAAATTTGTTGCCAATTGTGCCAAGTGTGAAAGCGCGAAAACGCATCGGTTCCCATCATTAACACCAAGCCAACGTCATTAAACTGTTCTTTTAAGGCGGCTAAGGTCTCCACCATATATGATGGGCCACCACGCTCAAGTTCAATGGTATCCAAACAAAACTTGGATTGGCCTTGAATTGCTAGCTCTATCATTTTGGCACGTTGTTCTGATGATACCATTGGGCTTTGTCGATGCACCGGCTGATAACAAGGCACAAAGCGCACCTGCTCTAAGTTCAATTTTTGCTGAACTTCCAGTGCAGCACGCAAATGCCCGAAATGAATCGGGTCAAAGGTACCGCCATTAATACCGATAAATCGCATCGATTAACTCGACTTACTGACGAATGTTTCCGTCACCCAATACAATGTATTTTTGTGACGTTAAGCCTTCCAAACCAACCGGCCCGCGCGCGTGGAATTTGTCGGTGCTGATACCAATTTCGGCACCTAAGCCATACTCAAACCCATCCGCAAAACGCGTAGAGGCATTTACCATCACTGAACTCGAATCCACTTGCGCTAAGAAGCGACGAGAGGTCGAAAAGTTTTCGGTGATAATCGATTCGGTATGCCCCGAACTGTATTGCGCAATGTGATCCATCGCCGCATCGACATCCTCTACGACTTTAATAGATAAAATCGGTGCAAGATATTCGGTTGCCCAATCTTCATCGGTTGCTGGAATCGCATCAATAATCGCGCGTGTTTTTTCACAGCCGCGCAACTCTACCCCTTTTTCAGCGTAGCGTTTGGCTAACTCTGGCAAGACCTTTTCAGCTTGTGACTCCGCCACCAACAAGGTTTCCATGGCATTACACACGCCGTAACGATGGGTTTTAGCATTCACCGCAATATCAATTGCTTTGGTAAAATCCGCCGCGTCATCAATGTACACATGGCAAATACCATCTAGGTGTTTAATCACCGGCACACGGGCGTTGTTGCTAATGCGTTCAATTAAGCTTTTACCGCCACGTGGAATAATGACATCCACAAATTCTGGCATGGAAATTAAATGGCCAACCGCTTCACGATCAGTGGTTTCCACGACTTGCACAGCGGTTTCTGGCAGGCCTGCTTGTTTTAAACCTTGTTTAATGCATTTGGCTAGGGCTTGGTTTGAAAACGCCGCTTCTGAACCACCACGTAAAATCGCGGCATTCCCAGATTTTAAACACAACGCAGCCGCATCCGCCGTCACATTTGGGCGTGACTCATAAATAATGCCCACCACCCCTAAAGGGACACGCATTTTGCCGACTTGAATCCCCGATGGACGATAACTCATATCGGTCACCTCCCCAATCGGGTCTTGCAGTGCCGCCACTTGACGTAAGCCTTCGGCAATGCCGGCAATCCCTGCATCGGTTAAGGCTAAACGATCTAACATCGCTGCATCTAAACCGTTGTTTTTACCGTTTTCTAGGTCTTTGGCATTTTCCGCTTTAAGGACTTCAGCAGAACGTTCAATCAAATCAGCCATAGCTAACAGCGCACCATTTTTTTGCTTTGTGCTTGCACTCACTAGCGCACGTGCCGCTTGTCTAGCCTGTTTACCCAATGTTTCCATATAAGCTTGAATATTCATAGTGCTGCTTTCTAACCTTTTTGATTTTATATCTTTTTATTGATTACTTTTTCTGCCTAACAGACGATTTGACGGATTATTTACTGCATTCTCTATTTAGCTATTTGTGAAACCAAGCTCGCTAACCCCATCCAAATCTCTTCTTCGTTCAAGGTTTTTTTCAAGCCTTTAATCATCAAATCCACCTGCAAGGCCTGCTTTAAAAGCACCTGCCAATCCTCTGCAGTGTGGCGTTGTAAGGCGCTGTTCACTTCTGCTTGGCGCGACTGCCAAATTCGTAACTGTTTAAAAACCTGCGCTTTGGGCATACTCTGTTGCATCTGTGTAATCGTCAACAACTCACGAATCTCTTTGGCCAATAACCATAGAATAATCGGTGCCTCTATGCCCTCTTGACGCAACCGGTGCAACACTTGCAACGCATAATCGGTGCGACCATTCAGCATGGCCGTGGCCAAAGCAAACAGTTGGTAGTGTGCTTGATCGACCACCGACTCATTAATCATCTGTGCCGTTACAAGCGTATTTGCCGGATGCAACAACCCCAACTTAATCAACTCTTGGTCAGCGGCTAACAAATTGCCTTCTACGCGCTCAGCCAATAAAGCCGCGGCTTCGCTATCCAATTGCAAGCCTTGTTGTTGTGCGCGTTGCTGACACCAATTGGGCAGCATATTAATTGGCACCGGTTTGGCTTGTACCACCAGGCCTGCGGATTCTATCGACTGAAACCATTTGGCTTTGGTTTGTCGGCTATCGAGTTTTTCGCACTCGATTATCACAATCACTTCGGGTGGCATTTGTGCCAACTTGGCGTTTAAGTTCACCCAATCTTGAATAAACTTACCGCCCTCTTTACCCGGATTGCCTTTGGGCATCGAGAGCACCACGGCACGTTGCTCTGAAAACAGTGAACCCGCTTGGGTTTCCATCTGCAACGATTGCCAGTCAAACCCCGCATCCACTTCATAACGGTCACCAAACAGATAACCTTGCTCTTGCAACAGACCACGCAACGCATCGCTACTGTCTCGCAAAAACAGCGCCTCTTCGCCATACAGCAAATACAGTGACGTGAGCGCCAATTGACGATTTTGAACTTGTTTTAAAAACGCACTCGCTAAAATCATAATCGTCTAGGGTTATCCTTTTGCAGGCCACGCATTGCGTTAGCAGGCCTGTTGATTTATTTAATGGACGCTTGTTTGGCTTCAAGTCGACGGTTAATTTGTGCCACAATCTGCGATACCACTTCATTCGCCATCTGCTGTTTAATCTCTTGCAACTCTCGGTTGGTCGCTAACAGGGCGGTGTTATCAATTTGGTGGTCACGATAGGCAATCGCTTCACTGGTCACAAGCACCTTTTCGGTAGCGACATCCTCAACCTTAAACCCTTGTTTCAAAGTAATTAAAACCGAGGCAACGTCACCTGTTCCGGTATAACTGGTTTTGGAGCTATGAGTGTAAGTTCGCAATAATTGCACATCCAATTCTGCGCCCGCTAAACTCGGCACAATGGTCACGCCGCGCGCTTCAAATTGATCACGCAAGGCCAATTGCACCTCTTGGGTGACATTATTCAACCCGCTCAATTTAATACTCTTAAACTGAGCTTGTTGAGGTTGATCGTAACCGCGCAGATGAAAACCGCAACCGCTTAACAACGAGATTGAAAACAGCGTTAACAGTGTTAAACCAAGTGCGCGTTTCCAGCGATTAAAAGCAACGGAAACCGAAACTAAGCAGGCCTTTATAACCCCTTGCGGGGTGTGCTGACTTTTAAACAAGCGGTGTTTGGTGTTCATACCAACTTACCCTTTCACAACCACGTTCACCAAACGACCTGGCACCACAATCTCTTTGACAATCTCTTTGCCTTCAATGAACTTTAGAACACTTTCATCGGCTTTGGCCGCGGCTAGAATGGTCTCTTTATCCGCATCCGCAGACACTTCAATTTTGCCACGTAGCTTACCGTTTACTTGAACCATCAATTCAATTTCCGACTTCACTAACGCTGACTCATCAACCGAAGGCCAAGCAGAATCTAACACCAAACCGTCTTTACCTAATGATGCCCACAAGCTTTGTGCTAAGTGCGGCGTCATTGGCGACAACATGGCGACTAAAATTTCCAAGGCTTCTTGCATCACTGCACGACCCGATGCGGAATCGTCTTTGGTTTTTGACAATTCGTTCATCAACTCCATACACGCTGCAATCGCGGTATTGAACGTTTGACGACGTCCCATGTCATCGGTGACTTTTTGTAGGGTTTCATGCAGTTTCAAGCGCAGGGCTTTTTGTTCTTTGTTGAGTTCAGTTGCCGAGGTTGCCGCTGTGACTAAGCCCGCTTCCACGTGGCCATGTACTTGACGCCAAACACGGTTCAAGAAACGGAAACCACCTTCAACGCCTTTGTCTGACCACTCCAAACTTTGCTCGGGTGGTGCCGCAAACATAATGAATAGACGCACGGTATCGGCACCAAACTTCTCAATCAGCTCTTGCGGGTCAACCGTGTTACCTTTGGACTTAGACATCTTAGTGCCGTCTAGCAACACCATCCCTTGCGTTAACAAGTTTTTAAACGGTTCGTCAGAGTTGACCAACCCTTGATCACGCATTAACTTATGGAAGAAACGCGCGTATAACAGGTGCAAAATGGCGTGTTCAATTCCGCCAATGTACTGGTCAACCGGTGCCCAATAATCGGCACGCTCATCCAACATCGCTTTGTCGTTATCTTTTGAGGTGTAACGGGCGTGATACCAAGACGACTCAAAGAAGGTATCAAAGGTATCGGTTTCGCGCTTAGCACGGCCGCCACACTGTGGGCATTCGCAATTTTTAAAACTGTCCATTTTCGCTAAAGGCGAACCGGAACCATCTGGTACGACGTCTTCTGGTAACTTAACCGGCAACTGGTCTTCTGGCACCGGTAACGCACCACATGCCGGGCAATAAATAACCGGAATTGGGCAACCCCAATAACGTTGACGAGAGATACCCCAGTCACGTAAACGGTAGTTGGTTTGCTTCTCACCAAGATTCTTCTCACCCAATGCTTTCGCCATTTCGTGCAAGGCTTGTTTGGATTTCAAACCATCAAACTGACCGGAATTTACCAAAATGCCTTTTTCGGTGAAGGCTTGTTCAGATACGTCGGCCATTTCGTCCGCACTGGGTGCGATGACCGCTTTAATTTCTAAATCGTATTTTTTCGCAAACTCGTAATCACGTTGGTCATGCGCAGGCACTGACATCACCGCACCGGTTCCGTAGCCCATCAATACAAAGTTCGCTGCCCAAACGGGCACTTCTTCACCGGTGATTGGGTGCGTAACACGAATACCTGTATCAACCCCTTTCTTCTCCATGGTTTCCATGTCGGCTTCGGCGGTTGAGATGTGTGAACACTCTTCAATAAAACGTTCTAGGGGTTCGTTGTTAATAGACGCCTTGTGCGCCATTGGGTGGTCAGAGGCAATCGCCACATAGGTCACGCCCATTAAGGTGTCTGGACGGGTGGTGTAAACGTCTAGAGTTTGCCCCTCTTTACCGATAATCGGGAAGGAGATTTGCAGGCCTGTTGACTTTCCAATCCAGTTTTTCTGCATGGTTTTAACCTGTTCTGGCCAACCATCTAGCTTATCCAACCCTTCTAGCAACTCTTCGGCGTAATCGGTAATGCGCAAGAACCACTGCGCAATCTCTTTACGTTCAACGGGTGCGCCTGAACGCCAACCTTTGCCATCAATAACCTGTTCATTTGCCAAAACCGTCATATCGACTGGATCCCAGTTGACGACAGACAACTTACGGTAAACCAAACCTTTTTCCATTAACTTGGTGAATAACCACTGCTCCCATCGGTAGTACTCTGGGTGACAAGTCGCCACTTCACGTGTCCAATCATACCCTAGGCCTAATGACTTAAGTTGGTTACGCATGTAGTCGATATTTTCATAAGTCCACTTAGCCGGTGCTACTTTGTGCTGCATCGCTGCGTTTTCAGCTGGCAGACCAAACGCATCCCAACCCATTGGCTGTAAAACGTTCTTACCTTGCATGCGGTGGTAACGCGAAATCACATCACCAATGGTGTAGTTACGCACGTGCCCCATATGCAACTTGCCGCTTGGGTACGGGAACATCGAAAGGCAGTAATACTTCTCTTTGCTTTCGTCCTCTTTGACAACAAAGGTCTGATTATCGTCCCAATATTTCTGAATTTCGCTTTCAAGTTGTTGTGGCTGGTACTGAACTTCTGACATGAACTTTTCTTCTACTCAATAAAATTAAGGGTTTATAAACGGGTTAAAATCAAACCGTACTTTGAAGCGTTTTCTGTGTTCAAATTACGGCTTGATAATTAAAATAAATAAGTCCAATATTATAGTTGATACCAGACCTATAAGGGGAAAATAATGAGCCAACATAAAATGCTGCACGCTTACCGAACTTTGTTAAACCACGCCAAAGAGAGTGCGTTCAAAGCCGAGCAAGCAACGTGGTCGTTATTGGGCCAAGCGGTTGAAAAAACAGAGAAAGCCGATCACGACTTAGCAGACCTAACGGCTAAAGAGTTTGAACTGGTGCAGAAAGACGTGAAAGCTGACCTCATGCAAACCGCAGAGTACTTGGCAGACATAGAGCAAGGGATTGATGATTTCTTAAATATGGATTTGCCCGTTTTAGAAAAAATCTTAATCGATAAAGCCTTAAGTCTGGCCGATCCAACTGACATTACCGTGCTTAGATTGCGATTAGCGGCGGCGATGGATGAAAAACACCCCATTCTGCAAGAGAACCCTAACCCTCACTAACCACCAAGCAAAGCTTACCCAGAACCAATTGTAAAAACTCAAAAGGGAGAATCTTTATACTAAGATTCTGCCTTTTTAATCTGAGCAGGCCTGCTAACTTTTCAAAAAACCATCAAACATCGTTTTGTTTAGACTGACCAAATCGACCGGTTAGAAAATAGCGTTTGCTTAAAATAAAGCCAAAAATCACGAACAGCATAAAAATAATCGGCAACTGCTTCCACTCTGCAAAAAAAGTTAAGCCGTCATACGGTTGCACCTTACCACGCAAAACGCCCACTTCGTAAGCCGGAATAGACGCTTTTATTTCACCTTTGACATCCACAATAACGGTGTAACCCGTATTGGTACTGCGGGCAATTTCGCGACCCAATTCCAATGCACGCATCTTAACGTCTTGTACCTGCTGATGCGGTTCAAGCGTATGAGCAAACCAGGCGTCGTTACTCACGGTCACTAAATATTTTGCCTCGGGCAAGCTGTTCGCTAACTCCTCACCAAACGCCATCTCGTAGCAAATACTCAAACCAGCAGGCTGACCCCCCAACATCATAGGCGGTTGATTTTCTGGGCCATGGGTAAACGTGGCAAACGGAATGTCAAACAAGTGACTCAAAAACTGAAACATCGAGTTGAACGGAAAGAACTCGCTAAACGGCACCAAATGCGTTTTTAAGTAACGCTGCTCTGGATTATGCAGATTCACCAAGGCGTTGTAATAGTGATCGGTTCCCTTTTCACCCGCTATGACACCCACTAGAATATCGGTACTCAATAACTGTGCATCTTTAATAAAGGTTTTTAACGCGCCCTGCTCAACCACGTCGTAATAGGTTGGAATCGCCGTCTCTGGCCAGACAATCAAATCTGCACTCATGTTCTCTTTAGTCAAGCTGACATAGGTTTTTAGAGTGGGGTAAAACTCATCCGGAAGCCACTTTTTATCTTGCGAAATATTGCCCTGAATTAACGCCACATCAATCGGTTTACCGGTTGGTTCAACCCACTTAACCTCTTTTAGTAAGCCGCCAATCGACCAGAGCAGACACAACAAGATACTGGGAACAACCCACGAACGCTGCATCACAAACCATAACAGAAGCCCTGCGCTCATGGCCACTGCCCAACTCACCCCCAACGAACCAACAAGCGGTGCATAACCATCTAACCAAGTTCCTAAATGGGTCATGCCAACTTGTAAAAACGGAAAGCCACCAAACAAAAGACCACGCAACAGTTCAGACAAAACCCAAACGGCTGGAAACAGGACAAACAGCATCAGCCCGATGCGGTTTTTATCAAAAAAGTACCGGACTGCCCAGCCTGCAAACCCGACATACAGCGATAAAAAAAACACAAATATAAAGGTAGCCAGAACGGCCAAAATTAACGGCACCCCTGAATAGAAGTACATACTGGAGAACAGCCAGCTAACGCCCACACCAAATAGGCCTAAGCCAAACCAAAGGCCAATTTTAAAGCCTTCAAATTGCGAATCTGCTTTTAGCCACAGCCAGAACAAACCAGCAAGTGTGCCCACCATAATCGGTGAAAATTCAAAAGGTGCAAAGGCTAAAACAGACACGCCACCAAAGAGCAGTGCCATTAGATGAGGTCGTTTAGGGTTAAACAGCTGAACGACGTTGAAGAATGCCGATTTCAACTAGAGGTTCTCCACCTTAAGAAAGGCTTCCTCTTCAGGAACGGTTGCAACCGGCTTGACTTGAAACATCTCTGCACGTCTCTCTGAGGCCTTGGTGACCTTAAAGTGCAGGCCGTGCATTTCCAACTCGTCGCCTTCCACCGGAACATGCCCAAGCTCTAAGGCTAAAACGCCTCCAATGGTTTCACTGTTGTCATCGGGAATTTCGACATTAAAAAAGCTGTTAAAATCTTCTAAATCGGTAATCGCAGCAACATTATAAGCACCACTAAGATGTTTTTGAATGGTATCCACCTCAACTTCATCATGCTCGTCTTCGATCTCACCTACAATCTGCTCAAGCACGTCTTCGATGGTGACCAGGCCTGCTAACTCGCCATACTCATCCACCACCAACGCCAAGTGATTACGACTTGCCTTAAACTCATGAAGCAGCATATTTAAACGCTTACTTTCAGGCACAAATGTCGCAGGACGATAAATTTTTTCGAGCTCTTCTTTGCTGGTTAACTCACCTTTAACCACGGCACGGAATACGTCTTTAGCAAGCAATACGCCTACAATTTCGCCGCTTTCGGCTTCGACTGGATAACGTGAGTGCGAACTGACTAACATTTTGCTAATAATGGTATCTAGGGAGTCTTCGACATCCACCACTTCTATCTGCATTCGAGGAATCATAATGTCCCGAGCTCGCGCCTCAGAGACATTTAACACCCCTTCAATCATCATTAATACATCAGAATCAATAATGCCTTCAGCTTGCGCATCTTTTATTACTTCAAGAAGTTGTTCTCGACTCTCCGGTTCATCTGAAAATACTTTTCCAAGACGTTCTAGCCACGAAGAGCCGTTGCTACTGTCGCTCATTAGTTTTTATTACCTTTGCTTGTTAATCTTTTAATTCTTTGTTGTACTGCATAATCCCGCCACCTTCAAGGAGTTGAACCGTAAAAGTGACCGAGTTTAAATTAGGTTATTTTTCAGATGCGTATGGGTCTGCAAAATCCAAACCCTGCATAATTTCGACCTCTAAAGCCTCCATCTCTTCTGCATCGTCGTCATCTATATGGTCAAACCCTTGTAAATGCAAGGTACCATGGACAATCATGTGTGCCCAATGCTCCACTAAGGTTTTATTCTGCTGTTTAGCCTCTTGCTCGACAATCTCTGCACAGATCACCAAATCACCCAAATACGGCAAGGCTTCACCTAAGTCCACCAGACCGGGAGGCTGTTCAAATTCAAACGACAGAACATTGGTCGGCTTATCGATATTCCGATAATCACGATTCAAGGTTTGGCTCTCTTCGGCATCTACAACGCGAATGGTCACTTCATTGGCTTCATTCGCCAAATCACCGATTAAGCTCGCTTGCACCCACTCTTCGCACTGTTGTTGAGTTGGTAACGCTAACTCCGTCACCCCCCACTGCAACTCCACTTCAACCATGCCTTTCTCCGAACCTTTAAATTGAACAATTAAAAATACATAAATTGATTATCCTGATTTAAAAACAGAACTCAACGCTTGCACGCTTTATCGGACTGAACCGATCTGCGCTCACTGCTGTTTAGAAGATTTCTCTTGTTGACGTTCAAATCGGTCATAGGCTCTAACAATCTGTTGAACCAATGGGTGACGCACCACGTCTTGCGCTTGGTAGAAAGTAAAGCCAATGTCTTCAACCCCTTCCAGCACTTCAATGACATGGCGCAAACCGGACTTTTGATGTTTAGGTAAATCACACTGGGTAATGTCCCCTGTAATCACCGCGGTTGAATTGAAGCCCATACGCGTTAGAAACATCTTCATCTGCTCTACCGTGGTGTTTTGCGCTTCATCCAAAATAATATAAGCTTCATTTAAAGTACGGCCACGCATAAACGCCAATGGCGCCACTTCAATGACATTTTTTTCAATTAATCGTTCCACCGTCTCAAAACCAAGCATCTCAAACAGGGCATCAAATAAAGGACGTAGATACGGATCCACCTTCTGACTTAAGTCGCCCGGTAAAAACCCAAGCTTTTCGCCTGCTTCTACCGCAGGGCGTGTCAAAATGATGCGTCGTACCTGTTCGTTCTCTAGGGCTTGCACAGCGCAAGCAACGGCCAAATAGGTTTTACCGGTTCCGGCAGGCCCGATACCAAAATTCACATCGTGATTTTGAATCGATTCAACGTATTGCGCTTGATTGGCGTTGCGGGTCTTAATGACTTTACGGCGTGTTTTAATTAATTTTTGTTCAACGGTAATGGCTTGTGGGTTATCCAAGTTGAGATTATGCAGCGCTAAATGAATTTTTTGAGGGTTTAAGGTCTCATGCTCGGAGTCAGCATAGAGGTCACGAACAAATTGCTCAGCCTTTACCACTCGATCACCCAATCCGGTCACCGAAATTGAAAACCCACGCGAATTAATCTCTACGCCCAAGCGTAATTCGAGTTGTTCAATGTGCTCGTTCTGCCAACCAAATAGGTTTTGCAGGCGCTCATTATCTTCTGGAAAAAGCGTAAACTGAATGGTGTGCAGTGCTGACAAAAGCGTTCCTCAAATAAAAGATCAATCTTAAAAATAAAAAAACGTTATCACTTTTAACAAAATAATAACGTTTAAAACTGAATTCCCGTCTAGTAAAAACTCAGCTTACAAAGCGTGATATTGCGGTGCAATATGGGTATCGGCTTCTGGCGTCGCGACCACTTTACCGCGCAATGAATTGCTAAGCGCTTCGGTTATTTCCACATCCACAAACTGACCGATTAAATCGGGGGATCCAGCAAAGTTAACCACACGGTTATTTTCGGTACGGCCAGCGACTTGATCAAACGAGTTTCTTGAAAGACGTTCAACCAAGACACGTTGCACTGTGCCAATCATGCCATTGCTAATCGCATCGGTCTGTTTATTAAGCTGTTCTTGCAAGGCAAACAATCGTCGTTTTTTCTTTTCCATCGGCTCATCATCCGGAAAACCAGCGGCTGGCGTACCAGGCCGTTCGCTGTAAATAAAACTAAATGAACGATCGTAGTTTAACTCTTCAACCAACGCTAACGTTTCTTTAAAGTCATCACAGGTTTCACCAGGGAAGCCAATAATAAAGTCGCCCGACAAACTTAAGTTTGGACGCAAAGCGCGTACCTTGCGAATGGTGGATTTATATTCTAAGACCATGTGATTACGCTTCATCATCGCCAAAATCTTATCTGAGCCTGACTGAATAGGCAGATGCAAATGCGACACCAACTCTGGAATTTCTGCATAGCAATCAATAATACTTTGCGTCATCTCATTAGGATGCGACGTGGTAAAGCGAATACGGTCAATCCCATCAATCGTTCTAACGGCGTGCATCAATACCGCTAAATCGGCAATTTCACCATCGGCCATCACGCCGCGATAAGCGTTTACGTTTTGGCCAAGCAAGTTCACTTCACGCACCCCTTGTTCTGCCAATACACGGATCTCGTGCATGACGTCTTCAAACGGACGACTCACTTCTTCGCCACGCGTGTAAGGCACCACGCAGAAAGTACAATATTTAGAACAGCCTTCCATAACCGACACCATTGCCGACACACCACTGACTTCGGGCTCGGGTAAGTTGTCGAATTTTTCAATCTCTGGGAACGAGATATCAATCACCGCTTTTTTCTTTTTAACGCTATCGTCACCACGCACGCGTAAAGCTTCATCAATCATAGCTGGCAGACGGTGCAGAGTTTGCGGGCCAAAAATCACATCCACACTGGGCGCACGTTGACGAATCACCTTACCTTCTTGAGAGGCAACACAGCCGCCCACACCAATCACTCGATTTGGCTTCTCGTTTTTCCACTTAGACCAACGACCCAGCTCTGAGAACACTTTCTCTTGGGCTTTTTCACGAACCGAACAGGTATTCATCAAAACCACATCGGCCTCTTCTGGTGTTTGAACCAGCTCTAAGCCGTGGGTTTTGGCTAATAAACTTGCCATCTTTTCAGAGTCATACTCATTCATCTGACAACCGTAAGTAATAACGTAAAGACCGCCTGTAAAAGGTGAAGTGTTTGACATACTGGGAATCCGCTCTTTAACGATGGTTAACAACCATGCTATGTAACTGAAAATTATAAAAAATAAGGTCGCGTATTTTACCACAAACTCAAATTCCCAATGTGGAATTCAAATAACCTTTGAAAATTAGATGGCATAGTTTTTTGAAGTTTCTATAATGAAATGGTGTGGCTCACCATAAAGAAGGTTTGGATTAACGTATGGATATTACTCAACTGCTTGAATTTAGTGCGCAACAAGGTGCATCTGATTTACACCTTTCAGCGGGCTTACCGCCCCTTATTCGTTTGGATGGCGATATCAAACGCTTGGACACACCTAGCCTCGAACCCGAAGAGATTCACCGCATGATTTATGACATCATGGACGATGAACAACGTAAACACTTTGAAGAGCATTTAGAGAGCGACTTCTCATTCGAGATTCAAAATGTCGCCCGTTTTCGTACCAACGTTTTTATGCAAAACCGAGGGTTAGCCGCGGTATTTCGTACTATTCCAAGTAAAGTACTCACACTCGAAGACCTTAAATCACCTGAAATCTTCAAAAGTATTGCCGAAACCCCACGCGGTTTAGTACTGGTTACAGGGCCAACCGGTTCGGGTAAATCGACTACACTGGCGGCGATGGTGGATTATTTAAATGAGCGCAAAAATTCGCACATCTTAACCATTGAAGACCCCATCGAATTTGTTCACGAAGCCAAACGCTGCTTGGTCAACCAACGTGAAGTGCACCGTGACACACACAGCTTTGAAAACTCACTGCGCTCTGCACTGCGTGAAGACCCGGATATTATTTTAGTGGGTGAGATGCGTGATTTAGAAACTATCCGCCTTGCTTTAACCGCTGCCGAAACCGGTCACCTGGTTTTGGGCACATTACACACTAGCTCGGCTGCTAAAACCATTGATCGTATTATTGACGTTTTTCCCGCTAATGAAAAAGAGATGGTGCGTTCCATGTTATCCGAATCTTTAAAAGCGGTTATTGCCCAAACTTTACTTAAAAAAATAGACGGCGGACGTGTCGCTGCTTATGAAATTATGCTCGGTACTTCGGCGATTCGCAACCTGATTCGAGAAGATAAAATTGCCCAAATCAACTCCACGATTCAAACCTCAAATCGTATTGGCATGCAAACGCTTGACCAAGACTTGGCTCGTTTGGTTAAAGAGAACCAAATCCTGCTTGAATCTGCGCGCTCTAAAGCAAACAACAAAGATAGCTTTGCCAATTAATTGGATGCCGAAATAAACTAAAGGTCGATAGAATAATGTCTAACACGTCAAAAGATGATCTACACAATCTCCTAACTTATTTCACCAACCAAGGCGGGTCGGATTTGTTTATTACTGCTGGACGCGAAGCGGTTATGAAAAAAGATGGGGATATGGTCAACATTACCCAAGATAAAATCACCCCTGCTATGGCAAAAGAAATTGCTCATGCGATTATGAATGAAGACCAGCAAACTAAATTTTTAGCAACTCATGAGTGTAACTTTGCTTATCACATTGCGGGGACGGCGCGTTATCGTGTTAACGTCTTTGTACAACGAGGTACGCCCGGGCTAGTGATTCGTGCGGTGCATACCGAAATCCCCCAGTTTGACGGCTTAAATCTGCCACCTGTTTTAAAAGAGTTAATTATGTCTAAACGTGGGCTCATTCTATTTGTGGGTGGAACGGGGTCAGGTAAGTCAACCAGCTTAGCAAGTTTGGTGGATATTCGAAATACAGAGAGCTCCGGTCATATCATCACCATTGAAGATCCAATTGAGTTTGTACACTCACATAAAAAATGTGTGGTCACACAACGAGAAGTCGGCGTGGACACCAAAAGTTATGAAGTGGCCCTTAAAAATACCTTACGCCAAGCACCCGATGTGATTTTAATTGGTGAAATACGGGCCGAAGAGACCATGAACCACGCCATTGCTTTTGCAGAGACAGGCCACCTGTGTTTATCGACCTTACACGCTAATAACACCAACCAAGCACTTGACCGAATCATTAACTTCTTTCCGCCAATACAGCGTCACCATGTATTAATGGATCTATCTTTAAATTTACGTGCCATTGTTTCGCAACGCCTTATCCCAAATTTAGAAGGTGGACGAATTGCGGCAGTTGAAGTGATGATTAACACGCCCAGAATGCAAGATTTAATTTTTAAAGGCGACATTACCG
This sequence comes from Thiotrichales bacterium, assembly GCA_016938655.1. GTDB lineage: Bacteria > Pseudomonadota > Gammaproteobacteria > Thiomicrospirales > Thiomicrospiraceae > Thiomicrorhabdus. The sequence continues at coordinate 81,338 of JAFGUG010000057.1, forward strand.
CTATCAAAAAACTGATGGAAGACTCGGAAGAGTTAAAAATGCAAACGTTTGATAAGTCGTTGTTTGACTTGTATGAAGCGGGAAAAATCAGTTACGAAGAGGCACTTAGAAATGCCGATTCAATGAACAACCTTCGTATCAAAATTAAGCTAGAAAGTAAGCGTCCTCCACCCGATTTGGCCAATGATATGGCGAACTTACATAAGAGAGATTCGGACTCTGGCATTAGCAGTTTCAAAGTCCAAGAAGACGCTAAATAACCTGTAATATAAAAATAAACAGGCCGTGTAATTTGCTTAAGTAATATCAGCAGGCCTGCTGATATTACTTAGGTCAATGTGCAAACTCTAGCGTAAATCGCCTACACCCACCATGCCGTTTTTGCACTGTTTAATCTGATCCCTTAAGGACGCCGCAGTTTCAAAATCTAAGCCTTTGGCGGCTTTGTACATCTCTTTTTCAAGCTGCTTAATTCTAGAGGCCAGTTCAGCGGGTTTCATATGATTAATCTCCGCTTGATAAGCGGCATCCGGCTCGGCTACTTTGCGCCCTTTGGCACTTCGAGCGGGTTTACTAGAATAAGGTGAGTCATCCAAGATATCACTCACCTTTTTATTTAACGCTTGCGGGGTAATCCCTAACGCTAAGTTGTGCTCAATCTGTTTTTGGCGACGCCGCTGGGTTTCATCCATCGCTTTTTTCATCGACTTGGTAATTTTATCGGCGTACAAAATCGCTTTACCATCCACATTACGCGCGGCGCGTCCCATGGTTTGAATTAAGGAACGATCGGAGCGTAAAAAGCCCTCTTTGTCGGCGTCTAAAATTGCTACCAACGCCACTTCTGGAATGTCCAAGCCTTCTCGCAACAAGTTGATTCCCACCAACACATCAAACACGCCAAGGCGCAAATCACGGATGATTTCAATTCGCTCCACGGTATCAATATCCGAGTGCAGATAACGCACACGAATCTGATGATCTTCCAAATATTCGGTTAGGTTCTCCGCCATTCGTTTAGTTAAGGTGGTCACTAAAATACGCTGCCCCAACTCGACTCGTGGGCCAATTTCACCCAATAAATCATCTACTTGCGTTAACGCTGGGCGTACCTCCACTTCTGGATCGAGCAGGCCTGTTGGTCTAACGACCTGCTCAACCATAGTCGAACAGTGTTCAGCCTCGTATTTGCCGGGTGTAGCAGAAACCAAAATCGCTTGCGGCATGAGTTGTTCAAACTCTTCAAACATTAACGGACGGTTATCCAGAGCCGAGGGCAATCTGAAGCCGTAACCGACTAAGTTCTCTTTACGTGAACGGTCACCTTTGTACATGCCGCCAATTTGCGGAATGGTGACGTGACTTTCATCAATGACAATCAATGAGTTCTTAGGAAAGTAATCCATTAAGGTTGGTGGCGCTTGACCCGGGCCACGACCAGACAGATAACGCGAGTAGTTTTCGATGCCACTGCAATACCCAAGCTCTAACATCATCTCAATGTCTAAACGAGTGCGCTCTTCCAATCGTTGTGCTTCAACCAATTTACTCATTTCACGTAACTCGGCCAGACGCTCTTTGAGTTCGACCTTAATTTTTTCAACGGTTTCCACCACGCGCTCTTTGGGTGTGACGTAGTGCGATTTAGGGTAAACCGTTACCCGTGTTGGCTTACTCAGCACCTCACCGGTTAAGGGGTCAAACCAGGCGATGCTCTCGACTTCGTCATCAAACAGTTCAATACGTACCGCATACTCTTCGGCTTCCGCAGGAAAAATATCAATAATATCGCCGCGAACTCGAAAGTTCCCGCGCCACAGTTCAATGTCATTACGATTGTATTGCATGGAGGTTAAGCGAGTTAAGATGTCGCGTTGCGAAATACTATCGCCTAAGCGCACTTGCAGAATCATCTTCAAGTACATTTCCGGGTCACCCAAACCGTAAATGGCCGAAACGGTGGCAATCAAAATCACATCTTCACGTTCCAGCAAGGCTTTGGTGGCGGACAGACGCAACTGCTCTATCTGCTCATTCACCGAAGAGTCTTTGGAAATATAGGTATCGGAAGCGGGCACGTAAGCTTCTGGCTGATAGTAGTCATAGTAAGAAACAAAATATTCCACGGCGTTTTTAGGAAAGAAGCTTTTCATTTCGCCATACAACTGCGCCGCTAAGGTTTTGTTGTGTGCAAGGATAATTGTTGGCCGCTGAACAGTTTGAATGACGTTGGCAACGGTAAAGGTTTTACCCGAACCGGTCACCCCTAGGAGGGTCTGAAAAGCCTCACCATCCTCCAGTCCTTCAACCAATTGAGCAATGGCCGTTGGCTGATCACCTGCCGGTTGGTACTGAGAAACTAATTCAAATGCTTTTGCCACAATAAATCCTTTAAAAACGCCCGCAAAATCCAGTAGAATGACTTAAATCATAATTTAAACGAGCGCGTATTTAATTTCTGATAAAACTCGGCGATGAATTCAAGCCGAACATCGTATTATACAAGTTCAAGCACCCGTGGAGAAATTCAATCAATGGCCAACCTATCTGATCGCGTTAATCGAGTCAAACCATCCCTTACGCTGGTCATCACCGCTAAAGCCGCAGAATTAAAACGTGCCGGAAAAGACATTATTAGTTTGGGTGCGGGCGAACCAGATTTTGACACCCCTGAGCACATTAAAGCCGCAGGCATTGCCGCCATTCAGAATGGCCAAACCCGCTACACGGCGGTTGATGGTACGGCTGACTTAAAAGAGGCGATTCAAGCGAAATTTAAACGCGACAATAACCTTGATTTTGGCATGAACCAAATTCTAGTCTCATCAGGCGGCAAACAGAGTTTCTTCAACCTTTGTCAGGCCCTTTTAAACGATGGCGATGAAGTCATTATTCCCGCACCTTACTGGGTCTCTTACCCAGATATGGCACTTCTTGCCGGTGGCGAACCAGTGATTGTGGAAGCAGGTATTGAACAGGGCTTTAAAATCACCCCTGCAGAGCTAGAAGCGGCCATCACCGCAAAAACAAGAATGTTTGTGCTAAACAGCCCATCCAACCCAACTGGTGCAGTTTATACCGCTGAGGAATTAAAAGCGTTGGGGGATGTGCTGGTGAACTATCCAAATATTGTGATTGCGTCCGATGATATGTATGAACACATTTTGTTGGACGACGTGCCTTTTACCAATATTCTTGAAGTCTGCCCAGAACTAACCGACCGTACAGTCGTGTTAAACGGCGTATCAAAAGCTTACTCAATGACCGGTTGGCGAATTGGTTATGCGGGCGGCCCGGTTGAGTTGATTGCGGGTATGCGGAAAGTACAATCGCAAAGCACCTCTAACCCTTGCTCAATCTCTCAAGCTGCTGCTGTTGAGGCGTTAAACGGTTCTCAAGAGTGTATTCAAACCATGCTCGTGCAATTTAAGATTCGTCACGACTATGTTGTTGATCGCATTAATAGTCTACCCGGCTTTAAAGTGATTCCTGCGGCGGGTGCGTTTTATGCGTTTATGGATATTGAAGAGGCCATGAAGCTTAAAGGTTACGCAACCGATGCGGCATTTGTTGAAGCGATTCTTGAACAGAAATTAGTGGCCGCCGTTCCAGGTTCGGCATTTGGCGCAGATGATCATATGCGCTTCTCTTTTGCCACTAGCATGGAAAATCTAGTGGAAGCGTTAGATAGAATTGAAGCGTTTATGAACGAATAATTCAATTTCAAAAACCCGCGTTTTGAAAACCAACAGGCCTGCTCATTTTTAAAATCAGCAGGCCTGTTTACTTTTTAGTATCAAAAAATATGCTATGTTTAAAAAGGCTTAAAGCCCTTCGTCTCTGACTCTTAAAAACACCGGAAATCTTGGTAACCCTTTTTGGGTTTCTCCCATATATTGAAACGTGACTATTTGTCCTTTTTCAGGTGGTTTTCTTCGCTCGGCATCACTCAATCCACTGCCAATTTTAATCACTCGCTCATGCGCATGGGTTAAATGCGTAAACTGTCCATCTACAATGTCACAAATTAATGCCCCCACTTGCCCTTGATACTTTCCCAGCCCATTTGTGTAACCAATCACCCGACACTCTGCATCCTCTTTAGGTTTGAGCTTTAAATCGGAAGCGGAACGACCCGCATGATACAGCGCATTTGGATCACGCAACACCAACCCTTCTCCCCCTAAGGCCATAACACGATTAAGTTCCGCTTTAATCTGCTGCTTAGAATCAATTGCGGTTTGTTTTATGATCTTAATAAATCTATTCGGTTTTTTATCTAGATAGTTTTGCAAAACTGCCAGACGCGATAACAAATCTTCTGGTTGATTAGGCACTTCAAAGATTTGGTAGGTCAGGTTTCGCCAACCTTCATGCGCTTGTGACTGTTTTACAATAGAAACCGTTTCTGAAAAAGCAGCACGTTTTAGCCATAACTCACCGTCCAATTCAAAAGGCGGAAAGCCTTCCGTAAACCAAGCAGGGGCAGCGAACACATTGCCATTTCGGCTCAACAACGCTTTACCATTCCAATAAGCCCTAACCCCATCCAGCTTCTCACTCATCACCCAACCTTTTACCGGCTGATTTAGTTGATACGTCTTTAATAACAACAGGTCGGGTTTTCTATCATTTATGTCAGAAGCAAAAGAAAGACTTCCCCATAAACTAAAAAGGCCTAGCGTAATTGCTAAGCCTAAGGTTCTGAAATTCATATGTAAAACCCAACCAAAAAACTAAAAACGTAAGTCGGCTTTAATTTTTTCAAGCGTCTTTTCGCCAATGCCTTTTACGTTCAACAGGTCTTCTGCCTTACTGCATTTTGTCTCTTTGCAGTAACTTGAAATTGCTTGTGCTTTACTAGGTCCAATCCCTTTTAAAGCAATGGCAATCTCTTCAGAAGAGGCTTTATTGACATTCACCGGACTCGCCAAGACATTAAACGACATGAATGCCGCCACTAAAAACAACCCTATTCTTGAAATCATACGTCACCTCAATAATTAAGTTAAATACGTATATAAATACGTAAATTTACATTAACAAAAAACGCAACTTAAAGCAAACATCAATCAAATCATGGTGTTATTCTACGGTCACTGACTTAGCCAAGTTTCTCGGTTGGTCAACATCCGTACCTTTAATCAGTGCTACATGGTAGCTTAATAACTGTAAAGGAATATTAAAGGTAATCGGTGCGGTTATTCGACCCACGTTAGTAGTGGCTTTGACCACTTGAAAATCGACCTCTGAACTAATGTCTGAGGCTTCGTCTTCAAACACAATCATCTGCCCGCCTCGCGCCTTCACCTCTTGAAGATTAGACTTTAGTTTTTCTAACAAATCGTCTTTAGGGGCAATCGCAACCACCGGAATCAAGTCGTCGATTAACGCCAGAGGCCCATGCTTTAATTCACCTGCCGGATACGCTTCGGCATGAATGTAACTGATCTCTTTTAACTTTAACGCGCCTTCCATTGCGATCGGGTACATGGTGCCACGTCCTAAAAAGATGGCACTGTCTTTATCCGCAAAGGTTTTCGCAATCTGTGCAATTTGATCTTCATGTTCTAACGCACTTTTGATCAGGCCTGGTAACTTCTGCAAACCTTTAACAATAATCTTTTCACGACGCTCAGTTAAAGAGCCTTTTACCTTACCGATTGCAGTCATCAATAAAGCCAGACCAACTAACTGCGTGGTAAACGCTTTGGTTGATGCCACACCAATTTCTGGGCCAGCATGGGTTAAAAAGGTTAAATCACTCTCACGCGTCAAACTCGACTCTGGCACATTGCAAATCGTTAGAGTCGAAATGGCCTTACCTGCACGGGCTTGCTTGACCTGTTGCAACGCCGCTAAGGTATCGGCGGTCTCACCCGATTGACTGATGGTTAAAAATAGCGTTTTGTCTAATAAAACGGGATTGCGATAGCGGTACTCAGAGGCCACCTCGACCTGACAAGGCAAGCCAATAATATCTTCAAACCAGTACCTAGCCACCAAACCTGCATGAAAACTGGTACCACACGCTAAAATTTGAACTTGTTGAATGGTCTTAAACACCTCCTCAGCTTGAAAACCAAACGCCGAAACCAAAACGTGTTCTTGGCTGATGCGCCCTTCTAAAGTGTCAGTGACTGCTTGCGGTTGTTCAAAAATCTCTTTGTGCATGTAGTGGCGATGTTCGCCCAAGTCAACCGAGTGCGCTGACAAGGTCGAAACCTTAATCGGTCGCTCAACCACTCGTCCGTCAGCATCAAAAATCGCCACACTTTCACGCGTAATCTTGGCAACATCGCCCTCTTCTAAAAAGATAAAGTTCTGAGTGACCGGCAACAAGGCAGACACATCTGAAGCAATAAAGTGCTCGCCAATCCCAACACCAATCACCAATGGACTGCCTTTGCGAGCGACCACCAACGTATTGGGTTCACTGTTTGCAATCACGCCAATCGCATAGGCGCCCTTAAAGGTTTTGATCGCATCCGAAACCGCAGTCAGTAAATCGCCTGTTTGCTGCAGATGGGCGTGAATACAATGTGCCACCACTTCGGTGTCGGTTTCTGATGTAAAACGATAGCCCTGCTCTAATTGAAGTTTTTTGAGATCGGCGTAGTTTTCGATAATGCCGTTGTGCACCACCGCGACTTGGTTATTACAGATGTGTGGGTGAGCATTTTTTTCAGCCGGCACACCATGCGTTGCCCAACGCGTGTGGGCAATACCAATTTGACCACTAAAGGGGGTGGACTGCTCTGAAATTTTTTGACTTAAGTTGCGAATCTTGCCCATGGCACGAACACGCTGAATAGTGCCGTTAGCATCAAGTAAAGCAATACCAGAAGAGTCGTAACCTCGGTACTCTAAACGTCGTAAGCCCTCCTCTAAAATGGGGACAATATTTCGTTCTGCAACACCACCAACAATTCCACACATAGCCACTATCTTTCTTAAGGTTGAAATAATTGGTCATTATAACACCCTCTTTTTTTTACAGACTTGATTAAAAGCTAGCCTAACAGACAGGCTTTTAACAATACTTTGAGACAAAGGTTTTAATTTACCGTTCTACCCCCTAAAATAACGAACATCATCATCAATCAAACGCCAAGTTATCAAAGGTAAAGCATGTCAAAAAACTATCAAGCCATCGCCAAACAAGTCTTTGAAATTGAAGCTCAAGCAATTAGTCACCTGAGCACACAATTGGACAAACACTTTGATGATTCGATTAACGCCATTCTAGAAACGCAAGGACGCGTGGTTATTTGCGGCATGGGCAAATCTGGACTGATTGGTAAAAAGATTGTCGCGACATTGGCAAGTACTGGCACCCCTTGTTTCTTTATGCACCCCGGTGAAGCGTTTCATGGTGACTTAGGCATGGTGGCGACTAACGATGTGTTTTTAGCGCTCTCTAATTCGGGTGAGACCGAAGAGGTCATTCGCTTAATTCCGTTTTTAAAAGACAACGGCAACGTTATCATCTCGATGACCAGCAAACCGAAATCAACCCTAGCGGTTAACTCAGATTTCCACTTAAATGTTGATGTACCGCAAGAGGCTTGTCCACATCAGCTTGCACCCACGTCATCAACTACGGCCACATTGGTTATGGGCGACGCCATTGCCGTTGCCCTAATGGAAGCACGCAACTTTCAACCCCACCAATTTGCCCGCTTTCACCCTGGCGGCAGTCTTGGGCGCAAACTACTCACACGTGTTAAACACGAAATGAAAACCAACAAGTTGCCATTTGTAAACTCAGATGCGCCGATGAAAGATGTGATTCATACCATGAACGAAGGTCGTTTAGGGCTGTGCATTGTCGATCAGGGCAAGGGCATTATTACCGATGGAGATTTACGCCGTCATATGGAAGAAAACGCCGCAAACTTTATGCAAATGACCGCCGTAGACATGATGGCCAAAAACCCACGAACCATCTCCAGTGATGCACCATTAAGTGAAGCCGAAGAGTTAATGAATCAGCACAAAATAACCTCCCTTCTTGTAAAAGAGGCCGACAAACTGGTAGGCGTAATACAGATTTACGATCTAAACATTTAGACCCAACAACCTCTCCCAGACTAAATGCCAAAGGACACTTTATGAGATTAAGCCTGTATCGCTTTATCACGCTTTTGGCATTGCCCTTAGTGGCGTTCGCAACGTGGAAACGGTGCAAAAAATATCATAACGCTCAGCAACAAAATCCTGATACGCCCATCCTTAAGTACTGCATTAAATCCCGTTTTGGGCTTAACCCCACGCCATTCAAAAAACACGGAATTTGGATTCATGCAGTCTCGGTCGGTGAAACGCGCTCCATATTCCCTCTACTAACCGAACTGCACAAACGTTATCCAGACTTACCGATTACCCTTACCAATGGCTCAACTCAAGGCGCGATTCAATCTCTCAACTTCGCACCCATTAAGGTTCAGCACCAAATGGTGCCTTTTGACTACCCGTTTGCAGTCAATCGTTTTCTTGAGCAAATTCAACCCAAGCTCGTCTTGATGGTAGAAACTGAGATTTGGCCAAATTTATACCAGGCCTGCTCAAATCGAAACATTCCCATTGCGCTAATTAATGCCCGACTGAAACAACAATCGTTTGAAACCTACCGTAAATGGGGAGGCAAAATGATTGCAAACACGCTTAACCAAACCGAATTTATCGCCGCCCAATCTGCAACCGATGCCGAACACTTTTCGCAGTTAGGCGCCACTCAAGAACGCGTTAAGATACTCGGAAACTTAAAGTTTGATATGCAAATCTCACCCGAGTTATTACCCAAAAGTAACGCATGGACAACAGCAAACCACTTAACGAATCGTTTTATTTGGGTGGCCGCCAGCACGCACGCCGATCCCAACGATAAAGAGTGTGAGGAATTACGCGTTCTAAAAGCACACCAAAAACTGTTAACCAAAGTCCCGAACGCACTTTTGATTTTAATCCCCAGACACGCTTCACGCTTTGAAGAAGTAGCAGGCCTGCTCAAACATAGTGAACTTGATTGGGCGCAACACAGTAAAAACCAACCGATCACCCAATCGACCCAAGTCTATTTTGCGGACAGCGTTGGCGAATTGATGATGTGGTTTGCCAGTTGTGATGTCGCTTTTATTGGCGGAAGTTTAGTCGAATTTGGTGGCCACAACATACTAGAACCCGCCGCCCTCAACAAACCCGTTCTATCAGGACCGCATTTCAAAAACCTACAAGCGCTCTACCAAACGTTTATTGATGAACAAGCCATTGAGATTGTTGATAACAGCTCACAGCTTGGCCAAACCCTAATCGAACTCTCTCAAGACACACACAAAAGAACCACTTTGCAAAACAGAGCACACGCCTGCTACCAACAAAACTCAGGTGCACTGAATAGACTTTTGACTGAACTAAAACTGTATATTGTTTAAATAGTAATAACTTAGATTCCGCGATATACGGAAAAACCCTGTTAATGCCTGTGCATCATGTTGGGGATTAGACACTTTCAACAGCTAGGAGGCCTTCTGTTTCGGTCTGGAAAGAAGCCAGAAGACTTAAAGAGCAGCAAACTGAACAAAACAAATCTTTAAATGAATTGAGACACTCTGCTGATTCTTCAAATTGGCAAGAATTTATTAAAATCATGGGAGGGGTATTTGTTAAACGCAAAGATCAGCTTGCTAGACCTTTATATGATTTCACTATAGACACAGATACAGGTGAACTCAACCAAAGTTATTACGATGAAGAACCGACTAAATCTATTAAAGGAATGTTGCTAGGGAATACGAAGGTTATTACAAGGTTTTTAAAATGGACAAAACTCGCTTTTCTGACGAAAAGCGAGTTTAACTTGGAGTTCTGTCAATAACTGTACGTGATTGGATAGCTTCTTCATAAGAAAATTTTTTTATCGCCTCTATTACATTTTCATCATATTTGTTCTTTAAAGAGCTTATAAAATCTGGCTCTATACTTTCAATAAAAGAAATATAACCCTGTAAGGAACGTTTCTTTTCTTCAATCGTAGAAAGTACGTTACCGTTAGAATCGTGATCTGGTTCTATTGCGTCATATTTGAAACGATTGACCAAACTCCTAATCTCCCTCTTTTTTTCACGACCTACAGAGATTTTTCCATCACTAGTTAAAATCAAACCTAAAATTCTGACCCTACCTTTTTTTGATAAAAACTGTGTTTTATCTTCATTAATCTTCAGCTTAACACCATCAAACCCTTGTAAAAGCTCTCGAGTAAAACTATTAATTTCTGTCAGAACATTTGAATCGTTGGTAGAGAATGTTAAATCATCAGCATATCTAGTGTAAGTCACACCTTTATCTATACAAAAAAGGGTTAACTTGTCATCAAAATCATAAAGAATACTATTACTTAAAATAGGAGACGAAGGTGATCCTATTGTTAAAGCTTCTTGGTAACTTACTATCTTCAGAGCAACTTCAATATCATCTCTATCAAGTTCAACTAAATTGTTGTGTTTATGTAGATGCCTTCTTAAATCATCGGCTGTGATACTTGGAAAAAACGCCTTAAAGTCTAATTTTAAAAAATATTTTTTACCAACATGTTCTTTAGCAACATCCAGAATAGACAAACCAGACCTATATGAATAGACTGAACTATGTACAGGTAAGTGACAGAACACATTTTGATTTAACCAATATTGAAGAGCTTTAACTTTTTTTGAAGGATGACATATTGTCCTTGTATCTCCATTTTTCTTTGCAATTTCATAAGTCTTATATGCATGATTAGAAGAATTTACTATTCGATTAATTAAGTGTTCAGGAACACCGTTCTCTTCTGCAATTTTCTTTACAATTGACACTAAACTTCTCCCTTGAAAACCTTATACGGGTAAGTCATTTGTGCTTTATGAATTGCATTAATTTCTAGTCTTGTTGAATTCAATGCATCTAGCATTTTTTGACTGAATAAGAAACTTGATTCTTTCGAGACAGACAAGACATCAACGTATTCCTCATGATTCCTAATAAAATCTAATGATAATAGTAAAGCTGAATAGACTTCTAACTCATCATCTTCAAATCCACCCATGACGGTTTTAAAAGCCTTTTTGGCATCAGAAAAAGTAATGTAACTAAAAAAGTGGATAATTTCGAAGAAAACAATACACCTAAACCTGTAGTAAAGATTATTCTCTTCTCTATCACTACTTGAGCGATTTAGTTTAGAAAAATCTAATTTTTTATTAGCATTCGAAGTGAGTCTTAGACGAATTCGATTAAGAGCACGATTAAATCGTTCAAGATTACAAGCCCCCTTAGTTAAGGGGATAACTCCACCTCTATAATTCGAATCTTTTTCAATTATATCGATGATTCCGAGAGTTAAAAATGAAGGCTTTTCAATATATTTTTCTTGGTTTGCAACCAGTATTTTTTGTTTTAAAGAGTTTGAGTGTGCGAAGTAACCTATTTCACAATAAGAACCAACACTCTCAGGGAAAATAATAATTGCATCAACAACAAATCCTGCAACCCTCTCAATTAAGGCAATATTTACATACCTGTATTGATCACTGAAAAACTCTAACTTCTTAAAAAGATCTTCTGCATAAAGGAATACAAAGTCTTGCTCGGTTTCTAGATGTTCGGTTTTTTTGAAAAATTCATTGCGAAAGGTTTCGGTTTCGTTGTCACTTACAAAATCATAAGGTCCACCAAAAACAAAAATAATTCTTTTCTTTGAAAGAGAGAAAAGCTTACTGTCTATGCTCTTCTTAAAGAAGGTTAGTTGATTTTCAAAGTGTTCTAGCATTTTGATATCTGAATATGATAGCTCTTACAATAATGCACGACTTCAAATTGAAGTTTTGCGGAGCGGAACTTCAATTTGAAGTCGGCCCAGATGGAATTAACGATAAATGTCTAGCGATTCGCCTGACATAGCAATATAAATTTATTGCTCAAAGACTAAGAGCTGATACGCATTATATACAGTTAAAAAGAATTTTCAATAGACGATACTGCTACAAATATGCTACAAAAAATAGTAACTGAGAAAGAAAAACAGAAGGATTGATAGGTAACTTGTTGATTTATATGGTGGGCCCTCGCAGACTTGAACTGCGGACCTGCCGATTATGAGTCGGATGCTCTAACCAACTGAGCTAAGGGCCCCAAGATGGGAGTTAAAATACCCAGAACGGATAATTTAAGTGGCGCTTATTATAGCGATTGCCAAACGCTTTGTGAAATTTTTGATTTATTATTTAGCCTTATTTAAAACTGCATAACAAAATGGCCGCTGAAGCGGCCATTTTCCTTTCCAACTTTAACCTAGCAAGATTAGTCTAAGAAGCTCTTCAGACGTTCTGCACGACTTGGATGACGAAGCTTACGCAACGCTTTGGCTTCAATCTGACGAATACGCTCACGCGTTACATCAAACTGTTTACCAACTTCTTCAAGTGTATGGTCGGTGTTCATGCTCAAACCAAAACGCATACGTAACACTTTTGCTTCACGAGGCGTTAAGGTACTTAGCATTTCACGAACCGTCTCACTCATGCCTTCTTGATCGGCAGAATCTGACGGAGAAAGAATGTTTGAATCTTCAATAAAGTCTCCCAGTGAAGAGTCTTCATCGTCACCAATCGGCGTTTCCATCGAGATCGGTTCTTTGGCAATTTTCATCACTTTACGAATCTTATCTTCTGGCATTTCCATCTCTTCTGCCAACTCTTCTGGCGTCGGTTCACGACCCATTTTTTGAAGGAGCTGACGCTGAATACGATTCAGTTTGTTGATGGTTTCAATCATGTGAACCGGAATACGGATGGTTCGAGCTTGGTCGGCAATTGAACGTGTAATGGCCTGACGGATCCACCACGTGGCGTAAGTAGAGAACTTATAACCACGACGGTATTCAAATTTATCAACCGCTTTCATTAAACCGATATTCCCTTCCTGAATCAAATCCAAGAACTGCAGGCCACGGTTAGTGTATTTTTTAGCAATCGAGATAACCAAACGTAAGTTCGCTTCAATCATCTCACGCTTAGCTTTACGAGCTTTTGTTTCGGCTTTACTTAAATCTTTATAAGTGGATTTAAATAGCGAAATTGGCATTTTTTCTGCGTTAGCAATCATAACTAAACGTTTTTGAGCACGCTTAACATCTCCACGCGCCGCTTCAAGTGCATCAGCCAATTGTGGCGCTTTTTCAATCAAGCGGTTAATCATTTCATAGTCGGTTTCTGAACCAACAAAAGTTTCTAAAAACAAAGAACGCGGCACTTTGATTTCGCGCATTAGCTTATCAACAATCACACGCTCTTGTTCGCGAATAGCGCCAATTTTAACTTTAATTAGTTTGATCTGGTTATTAGAGAAGGCAGGCGTGATTTTCACACCCTGTAATAACTCTATGACGGCTTGACGTTTTTTAAGTGATTTTGCATCATCAAAGCCAAATTTTGCTTCCGAATCAATCGCGGCTTTATTCAGCTTTTCTAGGTTTTTTAAGAACTCAGCCAGTTCGTCCGGATCAATTCCGTCCTCTTTAGGCTCTTGGTTATCACTGTCTGGTGATAGCTCGTCAACCGGTACATCCACTAAATCTGCTGGGCGGTAAAATCCCTGCACAACATCAGCAATCTTCCCTTCACCCGACTCCATTTTTTCAAATGTTTTTAGGATACTGCTTGCAAACACTGGGTAGGTTGCCAGAGAGTCCAGCATGTCACGAATACCGAATTCAATGCGTTTGGCGATATCAATTTCGCCGTGACGCGTTAATAGTTCAACCGATCCCATTTCTCGCATATACATACGAACCGGATCCGTTGTACGACCAAACTCTGAATCCACTTCAGCTAGAGCAGTCATCGCGGCTTCAGCAGCGGCGTCGTCAAAACGCTCACCATCTTTTGTTAGCAACTCGTCTTCATCCGGCGCTGAGTCAAACATTTGAATTCCGAAATCCGTTAGGATTGTCAGAACTTGGCCTAATTGATCTTCTTCGATGTCATCTGGTAATACATCGTTTACGTCGGCGTAAGTTAGGTACCCTAAATCTTTTGCACGTTCAATCAAATCAATTAATTGCTGTTTTCTTTCAACTTTAGTCATGCTTGCCTCAATCACTCTTTGGATTTAACTTCTGCATTGATCATTGCCAATTGGCGAACACACAGAAAAAACGGAACCCGTAATTATACCCAAACTTATCTTAATATATTTATTAAAATCACTACAAAACCTTGTTTTATCGGCTTTTTTCTAAAAAAAGCCGCAAAACACCCTAATTCTTTAACGCTCGCCCGCCAAACTCTGCAGCTTAATCATCTCATTCAAATTCCAACCGGCCTGTCCAAGCGATTGTTCATTCATGGAAACAGCCAAGTTGACAATCGCCACATCAAACTCCGCCCGTAAAAAGGCATCGTCATCCGGTAATATTGTCTGCTGAATTAAAGCCAATTCAGCACTGTAACCTTGAGCGTTTAATGTTTCAGCCACATTATCGGCATGAAAACCACTTTGCATAATCGTATAAATGACGCTACCCAATACTTGATAGTCACGATTAGAGACATTTAAAAGGTCTTGAGCAAAATTATCTGGAAAATATTGCGTCCAATGGGGTCTTCGCAATAAAATTCGAACCAGCTTAAGTGGCAACGTTGCGACCTTACTCAGCTGACCCGTCACGTTATTTTTAGCCAACGGCTTGCTCGCCTCTTTCTTAAAGCTGGCAAAACCAGAATGGACATTCAGCTGTTTTTCCAACCGCCAAGCGGGTAAACCGACCACTTCGGCCAAGCCTTCAACCAATAAATATTGATACAAACCGTGCGCTAAATGCACATAAGGCTGCACCAAAGAGACCATTTGCTGACGACCTTCAATGGAATTAACCGAAGACGACAATTTACCTTGAACGCCCTGCAATAAAAACTCGGATAAGGATAAAGCGCGCCCTATTCGACCTTTAAAGCCGTCCAAGCCCTCTTTACGAATGGTTGAATCGGGGTCTTCGCCCTGTTCTAAAAACAAAAACTTAACCGAACGTTCGTTCTCCATCAAAGGCAACGATAACTCCATCGCCTTCCAAGCGGCCTTTAAACCGGCTTGGTCACCATCAAAACAAAATACCACTTCATTAACTTGCCTAAATAGCATGGCTAAATGGTGTTCTGTGGTGGCTGTTCCTAAGGTTGCAACCGCATTGCGCACGCCAAATTGCGCCAATGCCACCACATCCATATAGCCTTCAACCACGAGAATATGGTCAAATTTTTCTCGTGTTTGACGCATTTCGTACAAACCATAAAGCGCATAACTTTTATGAAAGATAGGCGTCTCAGGTGAATTAAGGTACTTTGGCTGCTCTTCACCCAACACACGTCCACCAAACGCCACCACTCGACCTCGGCCATCGCGAATTGGAAACATGATGCGGTGGCGAAAACGATCGTAGTTCTTACCGCCCTCTTTATCAACCAACATGCCAACCTCAATTAGCTGTTGTTTCAGTTTTTCATCCGCTTTTAAGCCTTCAAGCAAACTGTTCCAACCTGCTGGTGCAAAACCAATGACATAAGTTTTGGCAATTTCGGGACTCAACCCCCGCTGCTTAAGATAATTTTTGGCTTCGGCAGAGTTGGGATGGTCGCGTAACTGGTGACGATAGAACTTAGCAACCAGATGCATCACATCGTAGAGATCATGCTGTTTTTGCTGCTTTATCTGCTGTTGGACTTGTTGCTTGGGTGAAAGACGCTCTCTGGGAACTTCCAAACCATACTGTGCGGCCAAAGCTTCTACAGCCTCTACAAATGACAGTCCATCGTATTCCATCAAAAACTTCAGTGCATCACCACTGGCACCACAACCAAAACAGTGATAAAACTGCTTGGTTGGGCTTACATTAAAAGAGGGACTTTTTTCGTCATGAAACGGACAGCAGGCTTTATAGCTCGTACCGGCTTTTTTAAGCGGTACTCGCTGATTGATAACCTGCACCACATCCGCTCGAGAGAGCAAGCTCTCAATAAAGGAACGCGGAATTGAACCGGTTTTTCCAGCCACTACTCACACCTTATCCACAGAAAAATTCACAACCCTTAAAACGCAAAAAACCCACCAATTTTTCAATTGGCAGGTTTTTTAGCAAGAATAATTTAATGTCTAGCGAAACAACAAGAAACGTTTAACCCAGTTTAGCCTTAATCAACTTACTGACTTCACTCATGTCAGCACGACCTTGCATAACTGGTTTTAAGATTGCCATTACTTTACCCATATCCTGCATAGAGCTGGCACCGGTTTCTGTCATGGCTTTTTCAACTAATCCTGAAATTTCATCTTCACTTAAAGCAGCAGGCATAAATTCTTGAATAACCGACATTTGATACGCTTCAACATCGGCTAGATCTTGACGACCTGCATCTGTAAACTGCTGAAACGCTTCGCGACGTTGCTTGATACCTTTATCCAGTACCTGAAGCACACCGTCATCTTCGAGTGTCACTTGGTTATCAATTTCAATTTGCTTAACAGCAGCCTGCATAGCGCGAACAACAAGAAGACGTTCTTTGTCTTTTGACTTCATCGCGGCTTTCATTTCAGCCATTAATTGTGCTTTTAAATCACTAGACATCAATTATTCCAGCTTAGTACATACGTGTTGTACGACGGTTCTCACGAGACAAACGCTTAGCTAAACGCTTAACAGCCGCAGCTTTCATACGTTTTTTAGCCCAAGTTGGCTTCTCGAAATATTCACGCTTACGTGATTCCGTTAATACACCCGCTTTTTCACAAGCGCGCTTAAAACGACGTAGTGCTACGTCAAATGGTTCTGTATCTCTAATTTTTACACTTGGCATTTCGGTACCTATAAATTTTAAATTCTGTTCAGACCACTCAACCCTACGCAAGAAAAGGGAGGCGGTGAAAGCAAGGGATTATAATTTTACACGCTTGGTATTGCAAACCTTTTTATAAAATTATTATCAATTTTGTTAAAATCTCGTCTTTGCAAAGTAATTCAGAATAACGGCACGCCTTATCAAGCGGGCATCATCAATTAAAGGTTATTGAGAGACCCAACTATGACAGACTCTTTATTGGTTTTAGGCATCGAAAGCTCGTGTGATGAAACAGGTGTGGCACTTTACGACACCCAAAAAGGCTTAATCGCCCATAACCTGTACACTCAAATTGAATTGCATGCGCAATATGGTGGCGTGGTGCCTGAACTGGCATCGCGTGATCACGTTTTGAAACTGACACCCTTAATTCAAAAAACATTAGATGATGCCAGCGTAACCCCACAAGAGATTAATGGCGTGGCTTATACTTCTGGCCCGGGACTCATGGGGGCTTTATTGGCGGGTGCGTCGGTGGCTCGCAGTTTGGCCTATGCTTGGAAAGTACCGGCAGTTGGCGTTCATCACATGGAAGGCCATCTACTTGCCCCAATGCTAGAAGACACCCAACCCGAGTTTCCGTTTATCTGTCTATTAATCTCGGGTGGCCACAGCATGATCATTCGGGTCGATGGCATTGGACAATATAAAGTCCTTGGCGACACCCTAGACGATGCGGCCGGTGAAGCGTTTGATAAAACCGCCAAAATGCTTGAACTGGGTTACCCGGGAGGGCCTAAGGTTTCGGCACTTGCACTGCAGGGCAATACCGATCGTTATAAATTTCCACGTCCAATGGTTGATCGCCCTGGTTTAGACATGAGTTTTAGTGGCTTAAAAACGTTCACTTTAAACACTTGGCTTAAAGCGCAAAAAGAAAACGATGCCACCGATCAAACCAAAGCGGATATTTGCCGAGCCTTTGAATTGGCGGTGGCGGACACCCTAACCATTAAGTGTAAACGCGCACTTGAACAGGAGGGGCTAAACAGACTGGTGGTGTCTGGCGGCGTCAGCGCCAACCGAGAGATTCGCGCCAAACTGGACGCCTTGATGAAAAAACGCAAAGGCGAAGCGTTTTATCCACGCTTAGAGTTTTGTACCGACAATGGCGCGATGATCGCTTATGCTGGCGCACAAAGACTGCTCGCGGGTGAATCGCACGACTTAAGTTTTGCGGCTACCCCCAGATGGTCTTTAGAAGAACTGGAAGCCGTTTAATCTGTTTTTAAACCCTGAACAATTCAATCCTAAAAACCAACAGGCCTGCTTAATTTTAAAAATTAGCAGGCCTGCTTACTTCTATTCCGAGTTGTTTAACTTTGTATCAGTCTTTTTTAATGGAATCTTCTTCACCGTTAATCATGCGCTGAATATTACCTTTATGACGCCAAAAGAGCATCACGGTCATCACCGCAGTTAATCCAACCCAGCTTATTTCGCCAGAAATAAAATAGATATAAACCGGTGCCAAAGCGGTGGCTACTAAAGCAGAAGCCGAGGAAATTTTTAAGACTTTTGCCACAAAGAGCCAGGTCGCGCCGACCGCTAAACCAATAGGCAATGACAAGCCAAACATAACGCCCAACATGGTTGCAACCCCTTTGCCGCCGTGAAAACCAAAGAACACGGGATACAAATGCCCGATAAATGCCGCAAACCCAACCAGAATAATCGCTTCTGGTGATAAGCCCAATAAATGAGCCCCTACAACCGGCAGAACCCCTTTAAGCATATCGCCGATTAATGCAATTGCGGCCGGTTTATTGCCATACAACCTTTTAACATTGGTGGCACCCGGGTTTCCTGAGCCACCTTGACGCGGGTCGTCATACCCCATCAATTTACAAACAATAATGGCGGATGACAGCGAGCCTAATAAGTAGGCGCCACCAATCATAAGAATTTCAACTAAGCTCACAGTGCTCTCACTTTTTACCAAACGCTGGTAAGGTAATCATTTTTTAACGTAAAAAAGATTTTAGATTGCACGATTTTACTCGAAGTAGATAATAGGTGCTTAGATAATTCCTTTCCTAAAATAGGATGGAGAAAAACACAGGCGATAAACGAATCATGGATAAAATTTTTATTAAAGGCTTAGAGACGCAAGCGATTATTGGTATTTACGATTGGGAACGAGAGAACAAACAGCCACTCTATTTTGACATTGAACTGTCCATGCCGATTTTTAAGGCCGCAGAATCTGACCATATTGACGACACGGTTAATTATAAAAAAGTGTGTGATGAGCTCATTGAACTGGTTGGTCAGAGCCGTGTAGAGCTGTTAGAAAGTTTGGTTGAGAACATCTGCAATCACATTTTTGCTCACCACCATGCTGTGCAAAAAATTGACCTTAAAGTGAGCAAACCACAGGCGGTGGCTGAGACTGAAACGGTTGGCTTAATCGTCAGCCGATCTCGTTAAATAGGCCGTAAACCACATTTAACTGCAAAGTTAGCAGGCCTGCTAACTGTTTTAATCTTATTGCGCTTGTAGCGCCTTCTGCTCTTGCGCGGCTTGTTTAATCAATGGCACAATTTGCTCCATATAAGTACAAGCATGCTGATAGGTAATCTCACCCAACTCAGCTTCATCCTCTTCAAACTGTCGTCTGTTTTGCTTAGATAAATTGGCGAGAATTTTGTTTCTTAAAGTGTCGCCCTGAGCAAGACGCACCATGGTAATCAACTGAGCAGAGTTTAGTTTTGGTGCAAACTTTTGCACGATACGGTTATCGACCTCCGCCATGCGCGTAGCCAAAACACGGTAAGCCTGCACTTTCTTTTCAAGCATCTCACTCTCTTGTGGACTTGAATCATTTAGACGTTTATCAATCACTTGCTGAAGGGCAGAGAGCACGTCCGAACTGAGCTCAAGGGTCACCATGCCCATCTCCAACTCATAGCTCCCCTCTTTATTACGTTTTGCTGTTACTTCCATGCTGACACCTAAATGTATTTAGTATTCTCTTTAATAAACTCGATTTCGCCACTTGCCTGCAGCCCAAACATTTTTTCAACGATCGTTTTAATCGAAGCTTTGGCAACCGATTCATTAGGCTTTTCTGTGGTTTGTAAATCGGCTTGCAACTGTTTAGACAGAATACCGCCGACATTACTCATAATACGCTGAGTAAACTCAGTGCTATTTGCCACCAACAATAGATTCAAGACATCAATATTGTCCATAGAGGCCAAGGCTTTCTGCAAATTACGGTCGTCTAGCTCACCAAGGCGTAAACCAAGTTTAATGTAGCTTTTAAATGTTGAGTGACTCTGCCCATGCTCAAGCATCGAAACGTGCTCTAGGGTAATGTTTAACAGCTCAACCGAGAATCGATCCAACTTAATTTTGGCGCACCCAACATGGATTAACCACTCATTCTCATGAAGTTTTTTTATACCGACCTGCATAATAACGCCTATCCTAATCCTTAGAAATTATAATTTTCACCACTAAAAACAGGGTTAGCAAGGTTGTAACCAAACCGCATACAAACTGAACACTTTTGAGCATTTATATGCGCTTTAACCTAGTGGTTAAGCTGACTTTATAGCATAATACCACACTCAAATAGCCAGATATTTTATAAAATAATGAAACCTCAAAACACCTTACCGACCCCCTCTGAAGAAGCGATTACGCATAGTAATCAACTAAGCGAACGAATTAAAAAGTCACTTCGTCGCCACGGCGCTCTGACCTTTGCTCAATACATGGAAAAAGCCCTCTACACCCCGGGCTTAGGGTATTACGCAAATGGCCTGCCCAAAATTGGTCAAGCTGGTGATTTTGTCACCGCACCTGAAGTATCCTCTATTTTCTCAAGATGCCTGGCAAGGCAAGCGATTCAAGCTTTGCAAGCCCTACCCGAAGCCAATATTTTAGAGTTTGGCGCCGGTCAAGGCACCATGGCCAAAGACATTTTGCTAGAACTCAACGAACAGCAGCAGCCCCTTGAGCACTATTACATTGTTGAACTCAGTGCCGATTTACGCGCACGCCAGCAAGCGACCCTGCAAGCCCACTTACCGTCTGCATTATTTGAAAAAGTCACTTGGCTGGATCAACTACCTGCCAAACCGATCTGTGCAGTGGTGGTGGCCAATGAGGTGTTAGATGCCATGCCGTTTGAACGCATTCGCATTGAACCTGACCAAGCGTTACAAGGCTATGTGCAATTTGACGACCACAAAAATCAGTTTGTTTGGGATTATCAAAAAATCACCACTAAGCCACTTCAGCAGTTTGCCAATCAACTCATTGAACACATCGGCAAAGTCTCTGACTTGGGCTACGAAACCGAACTCAACCTAAACATTACCCCTTGGTTAAAATCCATTAACGACTTCTTAACCCAAGGCGTGGTGTTATTAGTGGATTACGGCTACAGCCGACAAGAGTATTACCAACCGGCTCGTGTCATGGGCACTCTGCGCTGTCATTTTCAGCATCGAGCACACAGCAACCCGTTTTTTTACCCCGGCCTGCAAGACATAACCGCACACGTTGACTTTACCGCGGTGGCCGAGGCCGCCTACGATGCCGGTTTAAAGGTTGCCGGCTTTACCACTCAAGCCCACTTTTTGATGGGCACAGGCCTGCTAGAAATGTCGGGCGACAGCCACCTACCCATTACCGAACAGTTAAAAATTGCTCAACAAATCAAAACTCTCACGTTGCCGAATGAGATGGGCGAAACCTTTAAGGTGATCGCCCTAAGCAAACAATTAGACTTAAAACTCATGGGTTTTAAGATGCGCGACCTCAGACATCAGCTATAATACGTAAACGAATATAAGCACAACGGAAATCACATGGAACAGAGTTTAGACTGGCTGCAAATAACCGTATTGGCTCTGATTCAAGGGCTTACTGAATTTTTACCCATCTCCAGTTCGGCGCACCTAATTTTGGTTCCAAGCCTATTCGGATGGCCTGACCAAGGCTTAGCGTTTGATGTGGCGGTGCACATTGGCACCTTAGCCGCGGTGGTAACCTATTTTCGCAAAGACATCTGGCTCATGGCACGCGACTGGACAAGTTCGTTAGTCACCCGTCAACCCACTTCAAATAGCCGCTTGGCTTGGTGGGTCATTTTTGCCACCATTCCCGCGGTGCTGTTTGGTCTGTTTTTAAACAGCGGCTTAGAAGAAGCGATGCGCAACCCTCTGCTGATTGCGGCAACCACCATCGGATTTGGTGCTTTATTATGGTGGTCAGATGTCAAAGGCAAACAGATTCGCGATGAGTACAGTTTAAGCTTTAAAGACATTTTAATTATTGGTATCGCCCAAGCCATCGCCCTTATCCCCGGCACCTCGCGTTCCGGTATTACCATTACCGCCGCCTTAATGTTAGGGCTAACCCGAGAAGCGGCGGCTCGTTTCTCGTTCTTGTTGTCCATTCCGATCATATTAGGAGCCGGCCTGCTAAAAATGACCGACCTAATGGAGAGCACCGACCCCATTCCATGGCGCGACCTAATAACTGGAACCGTAATTTCAGCAGTAGCCGCTTACATTGTGATAGCCGTCTTCTTAAAATGGATTAACAAAATTGGCATGGCGCCGTTTGCTTGGTACCGCTTTGCATTGGGTGCCCTACTGATCTTCCTGTTCATCTAGGCTGACGAATGATGCGAACGCTTTGGATTTTTATCGGTTGGTTAATTATTGTGGCGGTATTGTATTTGTCGTTATTCAAAATCTATATTCCGGTGCAGACTGACTTCAAAAGCATCGACAAAATACACCACTTCATCGCTTATGCCACCTTAATGCTGTGGTTTGCACAAAGTTTTGGTGGGACGAAACGATACTGGGTTGCGGGTGGATTGGTTTTAATGGGCATCGTCATTGAATTCGCTCAGCCTTTTACAGGTCGAGAGTTCTCTTATATGGATATGATAGCCAATAGTACTGGCGTTTTAATTGGCTTGTTGATTGCCGCAAAAGGCGGCGACTTCCTCTACCCTAAATTAAAAACCCAATGACCGACGCCTCTTTTTGCGATGCGTTCAAAAATAGGTAAACTGAATTCCATTAAAACAACCATTTAAGCAGCCACTCCAACAGGCCTGCTAAGTTTAACGTTTCGTTTTGGGGGTTACATGATTGAGTTTTACAGCGTAAAACAGAGCAAAGCAATAGACGCTTTGGCGATGAATGAGCACGCTATTCCCGGCCTATTACTCATGAAACGAGCAGGCCTGTTCACTTATGAAACCCTGTTAAACCACTACCCAAAAACCAAAAAACTCCTTATTTTATGCGGCACCGGCAATAACGGTGGTGACGGTTTTGTGGTCGCGCAACTGGCGATGATGGCCGGCATTCAAACCGACGTGTTTTTATATGGGCAAATTAGCCACATCAAAAATGACGCACTGCTCGCCTATCAAGAGTTCGTTCAAATGGGCGGTGAAATCATTCACCTTAATCCAGATGAGTTGCATAAGTACGACGTCATTATCGATGCTTTATTCGGTATTGGTATGGATAAAAAACGCCCGATTAAAAGCAAATTAGCTGACTGGATTGACCTGATTAATCAGCAGGCCTGCCCAGTGATCGCGGTGGATATCCCTAGCGGACTGGATGCTAATACCGGGCAAATTCACGGTTGTGCAATCAAAGCCGAACGCACCTGCACGTTTATCACTCACAAACCCGGACTGTATCAATTTAATGGTCAAGACACGGCCGGCAAAATTCATTACAGTGCGCTCTTCTTAAATGATGACATTCTCCACTCGCACCCCTCTATTGCCCACAACCACCCGTTAAAACATTGGTTACAACAGTTACCCAACCGCTCATCGATAAGCCATAAAGGCTCAACCGGTCAAATTGGCCTAGTGGGTGGCGACCAACACATGATGGGGGCGGTGCAAATGGCGGGCTTAGCGGCGTTAAAGGTGGGCGCGGGTCTGGTAAAAGTGATTACCCATCCTGAGCACGGCATTGCCCTTACCCAAGCGCTGCCCGAACTAATGTGCTACTCACCCGCAGAACTGCAAGCACAACTAAAACAGGTTGATGTGATTGGCATTGGCCCTGGTTTGGGCTTAAATGAATGGGGAAAAAACCTGTTCCATCAGAGCATGCAACTGCCACAGCCTAAAGTTGTGGATGCCGATGCCTTAACGCTACTAGCAACTAATCCAGAAACGCATTCAAACTGGATATTAACACCGCACCCGGGCGAGGCGGCTCGATTACTCAATACCACCACTGACACGGTTCAAAACAACCGAATTAAAGCGATTAAAGCCATTCAAAAGAAATACGGTGGCGTGGTCGTGTTAAAAGGCAATGCGACTCTGGTTTATGACGGCGAACGCTTAGAGATGTGTTTGGCCGGAAATCCCGGAATGGCTACCGGCGGCATGGGCGATGTGTTAACCGGTGCGATTAGTGGTTTAATTGCCCAAGGCATTCCGCTATTTGAGGCGGCCTGCTTAGGCGTGAGTTTGCACGCCCACGCCGGTGATATTATCGCCCAACAAAAAGGCCAGCTCGGTCTGTTACCGACCGAACTGGCCGCAACACTCAGCCAATTGTTAACCTACGCAAATCGCTAACGCCTTGAATAGGCTTGACTTAAATAAGCTTGACGTTAACAAGCGACTTGGTTGCTTTGCTTACTTAGGCAAAAAATCGCCGAGTGCTTTTAACTGTTCAAACAGCTCCTCTTCGTTCTCTGCCATGACATTAATATGCCCTAGCTTACGGCCTTTGCGCTCGGCTTTATCGTACAAGTGCAAATGGGCTTTTGGCATGGTTAATACCTTTTCAACCGGCCCTGTTTCCCCAATAATATTGACCATTGCCGCCAACGGTTGACGAGGAGCCGTATCACCTAACGGCAAACCGGTGATAGCGCGTACATGGTTTTCAAATTGCGAGGTCATCGCCCCATCTATTGTCCAGTGGCCCGAATTGTGCACGCGCGGCGCCATTTCATTTACCACTAACTGATTGCCGGTGGTTTCAAACAGCTCAACCGTTAGCACACCGACATGGTCAAGCTCATCCAACAAACTTTTCATATACGATTCAGCTTGCTTCTGGACCTCTTCTGAAATTTCCCGTGCTGGGGCAATGGTGTAGCGCAAAATGCCTTCATGATGGACGTTCTGAACCAGCGGATAATAGACGTGTTCGTCATTGGCGTTACGCACCGCCACAATCGACAGTTCACGCATAAAATCCACAAACCCTTCTAAAATCAACTCTCGGCCACCAATTTCTGACCAGGCCTGCTCAATTTGATCTTCCGATTTCAAAACAAACTGACCTTTACCGTCATAGCCTTCGGTGGTGGTTTTTAACACTGCGGGCAAACCCATTTCCGCCACGGCCACTTTTAAAGCCTCAACCGAATCCACCACTTTGTAAGGCGCGCACGGAATATTCAACGCATCAAACATCGCCTTTTCACGGCCTCGATGTTGCGACACAAACAGCGATTTTTCAGCTGGATAAACCGGCGTGGTTTTGGCAATCATTCGCACGATTTCGACATCGGTGTTTTCGCTTTCATAAGTAATAACATCCGCAAAATCAACCAGCTTTTTATAGATGTCCACATCATCGGACTGCTTATGCATATGCCCTAAAAGCGCCGATGGCTCATCGTCACTGATCCCCAAAAAGCCAAACTTCTGACCCAGCGGATAACCGGCAATTGCTAACATTCGGCCAAGTTGACCGGCACCTAAAACACCAATATTTTTTGAAATGGGAGTCATATACAAAGCTCTTTATTCTCTAAGGAAAGTAAGTTGTTAATTTAACCACGAAGACACGAAGAGACGTAGTTTTTTATCGTATTAAGAAAGTGAGCAGGCCTGCTCATTTTTTGAATTACAAACTAAAAAGGGCGACTGTTAATAGCGCCCTTTTAAAAATAAAAACTTCACCGTTAACCTTTTTAAAGGCGAGGATCGGGGTTGTCTAAAACGGTTTGAGTTTGCTCGTTGCGGAATGCTTTAACCGCTTCACGCGTTGCTGAATCGTGATTACCCACAATTTGAGACGCTAGAATACCGGCGTTTTTTGCGCCTGCATCGCCAATTGCCAAGGTCCCAACAGGCACGCCGCCAGGCATCTGAACAATCGACAGTAATGAATCATTACCACTTAATGCACGCGACTGGACGGGCACACCTAATACAGGTACAACGGTTTTAGCCGCAACCATACCCGGTAGATGCGCAGCCCCACCCGCACCCGCAATAATGACTTGCAAGCCACGTGCTTCCGCTTGTTCAGCGTACTCAAACATCAGGTCTGGCGTTCGGTGTGCGGACACGACTTTAACTTCATAAGGCACATTAAACTGCTCAAGCATCGTAACCGCATGCTGCATTGTTGGCCAGTCTGACTTCGACCCCATAATAACACCCACTAAAGGCTTAACTGCATTCGACATGATGGTCACCGTATTTCGGAAAAGCCGCATATTCTACAACGTTATAATTAAATATCAACTTTATTGATTCATAAGTCTATGAATAATCTGCATAAGTATTATTTTACGAGAAAACCTAATATCAAAAATGCCACCCTGCTATAATGAATTGAACTCTAATAATAGAACCGACTGCCTAGATTATGAACCTCATCTATCCGATCTTTTTTCTTTTGCTGACTGCCTTGAGCGGTTGTTCACAACAAGATGAGGCTATTTACACACCCAACATCGTTGCACCAACGCAAAACATTCAAGAATACACCTTTGCCGTGCACCCCTTGCATAACCCGACCCATCTGTTTGAAATCTTTAATCCACTCGTTGAATACCTTAACAAACGCATTCCCAATGTTCGCTTTAAACTTGAAGCATCCCGCGATTACGCAACGTTTGATGAAAAGCTTATTAATCAAACTGTCGACTTTGCCCTGCCCAATCCATACCAAACATTAGTGGCCATCGAACAGGGTTATCGAGTGATTGCCAAAATGGGTGACGACTTCAACTTTAAAGGGATTATTCTGGTTCGCAAAGACAGCAATATCAAAACCCCAAAAGACTTAAAAGGAAAATCGGTTAGCTACCCTGCCCCCACAGCACTGGCGGCAACCATGCTACCGCAAGATTTTTTGCAGCGTAACGGCCTTGATATTAACAAAGATATTGAGAACAAATACGTGGGCTCGCAAGAGTCTTCCATTATGAATGTGTTTATTGGCACAACCGCTGCTGGGGCAACCTGGCCACCGCCGTGGAAGGCACTTTCAGATAAACGACCTGAACTTAAAGAACAGCTTAAGGTTATCTGGCAAACACACACACTGCCCAACAACAGTGTAGTGGCTCGCAAAGATGTTCCTGAAATGCTTGCAAATCAGGTACAGTCTGCATTATTGGATTTACAAAACAGTATCGAAGGGCAGTACATTCTCCAAAAAATGTATCTCTCTAAATACGAATGGGCGAATAATCAAACCTATGCCCCGGTAAAAGACTTTATTACGCAATTTAATCTCAATGTCAGACCCTTGTAAAAGCGTTGACAAATTTAAACCTAAACCAGGTATGCAATGTTAAAAACCTTCTTCACTCATTCTATTAAGCATAAATTAATCGCTGGCATTGCCCTACTGCACGCCCTTTTAATGAGTATCTTTGTGGTTGACCTCGTAAACCGACAGCACAATTTTTTAATGGAAGAATCACAAGGTTACGCCACGGGCATTGCCAAAACCCTAGCCGCAAATAGTGTGCCGTGGGTTTTATCTAATGATGTTGTCGGCTTAGACGAGATTATGCGTGCACAAGCCAAACAGCCCAATTTTGAATTTGCGATGATCACCGATCCCCACGGCAAAATTCTAGCCTATCATCATAAACAAAAAACCACATCACCCTATATTGGCCAAGCCATTGAAGAGATTAATCTGTTAAAAGAGACGTTGAAAAGCCCTGACCCAATAGCCTATTTTAGAGACGATGACACCCATATTGACCTAGCCGTTCCAATACAAGTAAACGGTTCTGTCATTGGCTGGGCAAGAATTGATATGAGCCGAAAGCTTATCGATGAAAGTATTCAGTTCATTACGATTGAAGGTATTTTGTATACCCTTTTTGCTATTGCAGTCGGCACCTTTTTTGCCTGGCGAATGGGCAGCAACCTCACTAATGGCATCTACAAACTCATTGATGCCACTCAACGTGTTCGTGCAGGTGAACGCGAAATTGATTTATCACTCAATCGTAAGGACGAACTGCAAACCCTTTCAGTTAACTTCCAAGCCATGCTCGACAGCTTAAACCGCAAAGAAAACGAGCTTTTATCCGAAAAAGAACGCCTACAAATCACCCTTAAGTCAATTGGTGACGGGGTCATAACAACCGATAAAGCTGGGCTTATCACCTATTTAAATCCTGTTTCCGAAATGTTAACAGGCTGGGGAAATGCCGCAGCACAAGGCATTCATATTGAACAAGTATTCCGTATTTATCATGAATCCAACATGGAACCCGCAGAGAACCCTGCTTTAAAAAGCATGCAACACCGTAAAATATTTGGTCTTGCAAACCATACGGTTCTTCTAAACCGGGCCGGTGAAAAAATATCCATTGAAGACTCTGGCGCACCCATTGTTGATCAGTCTGGCGAAGTATTGGGGTACGTTTTAGTTTTTCACGATGTCACCGAAGCCCGTCTATTAAGAAAACGCCTAACTTGGCAAGCCATGCACGACAGCTTAACCGGGCTAAAAAACCGCCAAGCATTTGAAAACACGCTGGATGAACTTATCGAAAAAAACGCCCAAGACCAGCGATTACAGCACGCGCTCATTTATATTGACCTCGATCAATTTAAAATCGTCAACGATACCGTTGGCCACTCGGCAGGGGATGAGCTGCTTAAGCAGGTGGCCACCATCTTGCAAGAACAAATTCGAGATTCTGATTTATTAGCCCGTATTGGCGGGGATGAGTTTGCAATACTGTTAGAGAATTGCTCAACAGAGAATGCTGAAATAATTAGTGAAAAAATCCGTTCTGCCGTGCAAAAACACCGCTTCCTTTGGGAGGAACGCATCTTTGATATTGGAACCAGTATTGGTATCACTCAAATGCAGGGCAACATAAATAAAGCGGACGCCATGAGCCAAGCCGATGTGGCTTGTTACATTGCCAAACAAAATGGTCGTAACCGTGTGCACACTTTCAAAGCCGACGATCAGACATTAAGCCAAGAGTTCTCCAAACTCGATTGGGCTAATCGCATCAAGCGTGCCCTCGAAAATGAACAGTTTGTCTTGTTTGCGCAACAAATCACTCCGTTACAATCTGACAACCATAAACGAGCTTATGAAGTGTTAGTGCGCTTGCAAACACCTGACCAACCGATTACCCCTCCCGACCAATTTTTGCCTGCAGCCGAACGCTTTAATCTGATGGGCGAATTGGATATTTACATCATTAGAAAAGCGGTCAACTGGTTAAACCGACACTTAGACGAAGTGGATCTGCTAAATATTAATATTTCCGGTCAATCCCTTGATGACGTCTATTTTAATGACGCTTTGTTAAACATCCTGGAAGAGAACCCAAACACCAACTCTAAACTGTGTTTTGAAATTACTGAGAGCACGGCCATTACTCGAATGTCGGCAAGTATTGCGTTTTTAAATCGCGTTAAAAGCCATGGCTGTCAATTGGCGCTGGATGACTTTGGTTCAGGCTTCTCCTCCTTTGGCTGGTTAAAAACCATTCCCGTTGATTATGTGAAAATCGACGGCGCATTTATTCTTGATGTTCTGAATGATTCGATTGATGCCGCGATGGTAAAAGCCATCCATAAAATCAGTGATGAGATGAACATTGAAACCATTGCCGAATTTGTAGAAAATCAAGCGGTTTCTGACTGGCTTAAAGAGGCGGGGATTGATTACGCTCAAGGCTATCATTATCACAAGCCGATGCCACTTGAAGACATTTTCTAACTCCAAAGAAGTCTAAAATTTTGGCAAAAAAATCACCCAAAACCGCTTAAATTAAATCGCGCCTTCATCATTGCTCAATCATGAAAGGCGTGGTTTTGTATTGATTTACCTAACAAAAAATGGAATAATTATCAGTTAGCGCCGATTTGACATTCAGCTTGCGGGCGCATTTATAAGTACGGCTAAAGCGAGGAACGTTCTATTCCCGCCTGTTTTTCCGTACCTCGTTTTTAATAAACTATTCTTACCGAGGAACAACAATCATGACAAAAACCACAGTATTTACTTCAGAATCCGTATCCGAAGGTCACCCAGACAAAATCGCAGATCAAATTTCCGATGCGATGCTTGATGCCATCTTAAAACAAGACCCTAAAGCACGTGTTGCTTGCGAAACCTTTGTTAAAACCGGCATGGTGATGATTGGCGGTGAAATTACCACCGAAGCGTGGGTTGACCAAGAAGAGTTGGTTCGTAAAGTGGTTAAAGAGATTGGTTATGACCATGGCGACCTAGGATTTGATGGCGAGACCTGTGCAGTGCTCTCTTCAATTGGCAAACAGTCTCCTGAAATTGCGATGGGCGTAGATGACACCGAAGACCACGAACAAGGAGCCGGTGACCAAGGTTTAATGTTTGGCTACGCCTCAAACGAAACCGATGTGTTGATGCCTGCGCCAATCTACTACGCACATCGTTTAATGGAACGCCAAGCAGAAGTTCGTAAATCGAAGCAGCTAGATTGGTTACGCCCGGATGCTAAATCACAAGTAACCTTGCGCTACCAAGACGGTAAGCCGATCGCGATTGACGCGGTGGTGTTATCAACCCAACACAGCCCAGATGTCAGCAATGAAACCTTGCGTGAAGCGATTATGGAAGAGATCATCAAGCCGGTTTTGCCAGCCGAGTGGTTACATAAAGACACGCTTTATCACATTAATCCAACCGGTCGTTTTGTAATTGGTGGCCCAGTGGGTGATGCGGGTCTAACAGGTCGTAAAATCATTGTCGATACTTACGGCGGTATGGCACGTCACGGTGGCGGTGCTTTTTCAGGTAAAGATCCGTCAAAAGTTGACCGTTCAGCGGCTTATGCAGGGCGTTACGTGGCCAAAAATATTGTAGCCGCTGGCTTGGCAGATAAGTGCGAAATTCAAATCTCATATGCGATTGGTGTGGCTGAACCGACTTCAATTAGCATTGAAACCTTTGGCACAGAAAAAGTGGCCATTGAAATGATTGAACGCTTGGTTTCTGAACACTTTGACTTGCGCCCTAAAGGCCTGATTGCCATGCTTGACTTGTATCGCCCAATCTACCAAAAAACCGCTTCTTATGGTCACTTTGGTCGTGAACTGCCTGAGTTTACCTGGGAAAAAACCGATAAAGCAGCCGCTTTGAAAGCCGATGCAGGCCTGTAAGGTTTTACATTCACCCTTTAAAAATTTAAAACGAAAGGAAGCACGAAGTCGCTAAGATCCAAGGTGATTAGAAATAGCCATCACTTTAATTGTCTCTTAAACAGCCCTCTTCGTGCCTTCGTGTCTTCGTGGTTAAACACAAATACCAAAGAGAACACCCGATGAAATCTCAACAGAAGTATGCACAAAAATTAAGTTTAGAATTTTTCCCCCCGCGTACCGAACCCGGTATGGAAAAACTGAAAACCATCATTGAAGGTTACAAAGCCATCAACCCAGAATATATGTCCGTGACCTATGGTGCGGGCGGCACAACCCAAGAGAAAACCCTAGAGACGGTTCGTTACATTCAGCAGAATACAGGGTTTGATTCGGCACCACACTTAACCTGTGTCGGTGCGTCTGAAGAGAGCGTTAGCAAACTGCTGGACACCTACTCTGATTTAGGGATTAAACGCATTGTTGCGCTGCGTGGCGATTTACCATCGGGCATGATGGACCCAGGCGAATTTAAATACGCCAGTGATTTAGTGAAATTCATTAAAGCCACGCGTGGCGATGAGTTTCACCTTGAAGTGGCCGCTTACCCAGAAACTCATCCACAAGCACGTAACTGCGATATTGGTATTAAATGGTTTAAACATAAGGTTGAGCAAGGTGCCGACTCGGCGATTACTCAGTACTTCTATAACGTAGACAGCTACCTGTACTTTATTGATAATTGCGAACGTAACGGTATCGACTTGCCGATTATTCCAGGGATTATGCCGATTACTAACTACGAAAACTTAATTCGTTTTTCTGAAGGCTGCGGTGCCGAAGTGCCACGTTGGTTGAAATGTCGTCTAGAAAGCTTTGAAGATGACAAGGAAAGTTTAATGGCCTTTGGTCAAGATGTGGTCACAGAGATGGCGCAAAAACTACTGGATGCGGGCGCACCGGGCATCCATTTTTACAGCATGAACCAACTTGAACCTTGCCTGCAAATTGCGCAATCATTAACCTTTAAAAACCCAGCGTAATCTGAGCGAACCATTATGCGAATTCCCCGTCTTTATCTACCCGGTGACTACGCACCGGAACAGGTGATCGCCCTTAGCAAAGAGCAGGTTCATTACGTTTTAACGGTGTTGCGTCTCAAAAACCAGCACCCTGTTGAAGTGTTTAATGGCCAAGACCTGCAAGCCAAAGGCACCTTAATTGTCACCGGCAGACGCAGTGCCGATCTGTGTATTGAAACGGTGAGCCACCCATCAGTTGAATCGCCACTTAACACAATATTAGTACAGAGCATCTCACGTGGCGACCGCATGGATACCAGTATTCAAAAAGCAGTGGAGTTAGGGGTCACGCAAATTCAACCCATTTTCAGTGAACGTTGTGATGTAAAACTGAATGATGAGAAGCTCGAAAAGCGCCGTGCCCAATGGCAACAAATCGTCATAAGTGCCTGCGAACAAAGCGGTCGCAGTCGGGTACCTGAAATCCTGCCGATTCAAACCTACCAAAACTGGCTCGATACGCTTGAAACTGAATCCGTTTTTGGTCTAGTTATGGATCCGTACGCACAGCACAACCTACAAACCGTTGCTAACCCAAAAACTGATCAAGCGATACATCTGCTCGTTGGACCTGAAGGCGGGTTAACCGAAACGGAAGTTGAGCAGGCCTGCCAAAAAGGCTTAACCGCGATTAAACTTGGGCCGCGGGTTTTGCGTACAGAAACCGCAGGACCGGCAATTTTAGCAGGCATTCAGTTACTTTGGGGCGACCTATAAGCCCGCCCAAAAAAGACTTTAGACGCTAAACTCACAATAGCTGTTTTAATCCGCTATCATCACTGGTAATATCAATAGAATAAGTCAGAAATTTGGAATCTACGTTGAACGTTATGTCACTCAAAAAACCAGTTAGTATTATCATTGGGTTCGTACTCAGCCTAATGCTATTGAGTTTAAATGTGGCAAATGCAAACGACCCTACTCCGCCTAACATCCAAAAAATAGAATCAAACTCGTTAGAAAAAGTCACACTGCAATTAAAATGGTTACATCAATTTCAATTTGCAGGCTACTACGCCGCACAGCTCAAAGGCTTCTATAAAGAAGAGGGCTTAGATGTCACCATCAAACCCCGAGACCCATACCAAAACAACATCAAACAAGTTATAGAAGGGCAAGCGGAATACGGCGTTTCTGACAGTGTTTTATTGCTTTATCAAGCTAGAAACGAACCCGTCGTTTTAATTTCTGCCATCTTTCAACACTCCCCACAAGCCATTGTAACTTTAAAATCCAGTGGACTAGATAGCCCCTACAAACTCGATAAAAAATCCATCGCTTTTTACAAAGAGGACACCGATGGCTTCCCTCTTTTAGCCATGTTTGAACAGTTAGGTGTGCAACCCAAAATTGATCGCATGCTTATTAAAGGCGGGCCAGAAACCCTTATACGAGGTGAAACCCAAGCTTATCCCTGTTACCTATCCAATGAGCCCTATCTTCTTAAGCAAGCCGGTCAAGAGATCAACATTATCAAACCGATGAATTTTGGCATCGATTTTTACGGTGACATACTTTTTACTAACCGAAATGAAGCCACGCAACACCCAGAACGGGTCGAACGGTTCAAGCGCGCAACCATCAAAGGCTGGCATTACGCACTTGAGCACAAAAAAGAGTTAGCTGAACACATTAAATATACGCTCGGTGCAGATAAAACCATTGACCACCTCCTCTATGAGGCCGATGTGATTGAAGAGATGATGGGTGTAAAGTCGGTTCCCATTGGCACAATCGATTCGGGTCGATTACAGTTCATGCACAACCTATTTGAAAAACACGGGCTTATTCAAAAAAAGCTGAACCTTGAGGACGGCATTTTTAAACCCATCAAAAACAATTTGAATTATTCTGAACAAGAGTTGGCTTGGATAAAACAAAACCCCACGGTAAACGTGGCGATTGATATCAACTGGCCGCCGATTGAATTTGTTAATGAGCAACGAGAATTCAGTGGCATTGCCTCCGGCTACCTCAACTATTTATCAAACAAAACCGGCATTAAGTTCATCCCCGCAACCGATCTTAATTGGTCACAAGCGGTCGAAAACGTAAAGTCTGGACAATTAGACATGTATTCAGCGGTGACCAACACCCCCGAAAGAAGCGAATATGTGCGTTTTACTGAACCTTATCTGCGTTTTCCCATGGTCATAGCCACTCAAAAAGGGGAGATGTTTATTGGTGATATGAAACGGCTGAATAATCAAGTGGTCGCGGTTGTCGAAGACTATGAATCCCATGAAAACATGAAAAATCAATACCCCAATGTGCCGTTACTGACCGTAAAAACCCCTAAAGAAGGAATTGAAGCCGTTGCGACCGGAAAAGCTTATGCTTACATCGACAATATTGCTGTTATCAGTTATTTAATTCAAAGCAACCATTTTTCTAATATTCAAATTAGCGGTGAAACCCCTTTTAGAGCGGATATTAGCATGGCGGTTCGCAAGGACTGGCCTGAACTTAAAAGCATTATTCAAAAAACACTAAACGGCATGGATGAAATCACTAAAAACCAACTCACCGACCGTTGGTTGCAAGTGACCTATAAAAAAGAGTTTGAGTGGCAAACCTTACTGTATATTCTGTTACCTATTGGCATCGCACTTCTCGCTTTTATCATCTATGGACGACGCCTTAAAGCCCTAAATGCCGACTTAATTGAGACCCAAAATAGATTGCACATCTCCAATAAAACATTGCAAAAACTCTCCGTTACCGATCACTTAACCAAAGCCTATAACCGTAATTATCTGGACACGGTTATGGAACAAGAGATGCACCGCACCAATCGCTATAACAATGCGTTAAGTCTAATTATTATCGACTTAGATGATTTTAAAAAAGTAAATGATACCTTCGGCCATATTGTCGGCGATGAAGTGCTGATTAAAACGGTTTACTGGGTTCAAAGTGCCATTCGAGAAACGGATACCTTTGGCCGTTGGGGGGGAGAAGAGTTCGTATTAATATGCCCGAATACCAATCTGCAAGAAGCCATACATATTGCCGAAAAAATTCGTGCAGGCATTTCTGAACTGACATTTTCAACGAACCACAAACAAACGGTGAGTATTGGCGTTGCACGCTATCACAAAAAAGAGACCGCAGAGCAGTGGACCTCTTATGCAGACAGCGCCCTCTATAAAGCAAAAAAACAAGGTAAAAATCAAGTTGCCTATTACAGTAAAAATATCGAAATTTTAGATGATTCAGAAATTCCGTTTGAAGATAATCTTTTCACGCACACGCAACCCAAGTAAATTAGAATGTTGTTGAATCCAGTTTCTACTCTGCATTTACATAGAGTGGTTATAATAAGTATCCAATTAACAACGACCCTTAAACTCGATTAACCACCTTGTAAATATTCATAAAGTGAACTCTATGCCGTCTAATCAAGTACCCCATTTACAAACTGCATTAAAAGGCCCGCTTCTCAATTTAGAAAGACACCTTCTTGAGTGCCGAACAGAGATTGAATCTTGGTTTCGAAAGCAGTTCGTAGCCACACCCGCGCCCTTTTATGCATCGGTGGACTTACGCAATGCGGGTTATAAATTAGCACCAGTTGACACCAATCTCTTTCCAGCTGGGTTTAATAACTTGCACCCAGACTTACGCTCCCTAGCGGTGCACGCGGCTCAAACTGCGGTAACGCAGGCCTGCCCCATTACCGATGGCGTTCTGATCATTCCAGAAAACCACACACGAAACACCTTTTACCTTGAGAATGTATTTGCCCTGCAAACCATTTTAGAAACCGCGGGTTACGAAGTGCACATTGGTTCTTTATTAGAAGATTTAGACGCCCCAATGGACATTGAACTGCCATCTGGTAACAAACTCACATTAAAGCCTTTAATTCGTAAAGATGACAAGGTTGGCGTGACAGGCTTCTTTCCTTGTGCGGTTCTGTTAAACAATGACCTCTCTGGCGGTCGCCCTAAAATATTAGAAAACCTTGACCAAACTTTGCTACCGCCAATGGAATTAGGTTGGGCGAATCGTTATAAAAACCAGCACTTTAAGCACTATGCAAACGTCACCAAAGTGTTTGCTGAATTAATTGACATCGACCCGTGGTTGATTACCCCAACCTCAGTGGCGTGTGGTCCAATCAACTTCAAAGAACGCACCGGGTTAGAAGAGTTAGCCGATGCCGTTAATACCATGCTTCAAGACACCCAAAATTACTACGACACACACGATATTAGCTGCAAACCGTTTGTCATTGTTAAGTCAGACAGCGGCACTTACGGCATGGCGATTATGTCGGTGAATACACCAGAAGACATCCTTAATCTAAACCGTAAACAGCGTAATAAGATGGCATCGGTTAAAGAGGGCTTGCACGTTGAACAGATGCTGGTTCAAGAAGGCGTTTACACCTTTGAAACACTGGAAGAAGCGGTCGCTGAACCGGTTGTGTATATGATGGGCAGTCACGTGATTGGTGGTTTTTATCGTGTACATACCGGTAAAACGGCAACCGATAACTTAAATTCACCGGGCATGCACTTTGAGCCTCTTTCGTTTGAAGACGCTTGCGTCGTGCCAGACGACTCCCTTTCGCCAGATGCCGCCCCCAACCGTTTTTATGCCTATGGTGTCATTGCACGTTTAGCCCTTCTCGCGGCAGCCCGTGAACTGGCGGAAGCGAAAGGACAGGCCTGATCTATGTTATTAAATATTGGCATTGTGATGGATCCGATTGAGAACATCAAACCACATAAAGACAGTTCATTTGCCATGTTGCTCGAAGCACAACGTCGTGGCCACAACCTGGTTTACATGCAGCCTGAAGATCTGTTTCTCAAAAATGGACAGGCCTGGTCAATGACCAGTGAATTGAAAGTGTGGGATCGCCCTAAAGACGAACAGTTTTATGGCTTTGGCGGTTCACACGAACGCGCTTTAAACGAACTGGATATTATCCTCATTCGTCAAGATCCGCCGTTTAACAATGACTACCTGTACAGCACGCACATCTTAGAGCAGGCCGAAGCGGAAGGGGTTTTGGTCGTTAACAAGCCGCAAAGTTTGCGTGATGCCAACGAAAAATTGTTTGCAAGCTGGTTTCCAGAGTGCACGCCGCCAACCTTAGTGTCGGCCAATATGGCTCAACTCAAAACCTTTATTCAAGAACATCGCGACACCATCTTAAAACCGTTGGACGCAATGGGTGGCAGCTCTATCTTTAGAGTCAAGCACGACGACCCGAACATCAGCGTGATTATCGAAACCATGACCGATTTTGGTAAACACCACATTATGGCGCAGATTTTTTTACCTGAAATTAAAGCGGGGGACAAACGTATATTACTGATTAATGGTGAACCCATCGATTACACCTTGGCACGCATTCCTGCACAAGGTGAAACCCGCGGCAACATCGCTGCGGGTGGAACGGGTGTTGGTATGCCCATTACCGAACGTGAGCGTTGGTTGTGCCAGCAAATTGCCCCAAAACTCAAAGCCAAAGGCCTCTACTTTGTTGGTTTAGACGTGATTGGCGATTACATTACCGAAATCAATGTCACCAGCCCAACTTGCATCCGAGAATTGGACGCTCAGTTCGACTTAAACATTGCAGGCACCCTATTCGACTGCCTCGAACAGATTATCAAAACACAGCAGCCTCCGCTCTAATTAGCAGGCCTGCTAACTTTCCACGTTTTAAAATATTTAAGGGTTTTTTAACCCTTTATAATAGTTTGAAACGCCAATCCAAGGCACCTTTTGGTAATAAACCCTCCTTGAACCCTGTATTTGCAGTGCCGCCATGTGCAGAAACCCCGCTCTCTAAAGCCACACTAAAATACCCGATGTTTCTATTAAGAAAAGCGTAATAATTCCGTTATACTTTAATTTTTATCTTTTGCGACCTTGTCGATCCTGAACTGACTATTTATGAATACTGCACTTCCTGCAAAAAGCTGGACTCCAATCAAGACGTTACTGATTATTATGAGCGTTTTACTCAGCGGTTGTTTTCAGACCGCAGACCCGCTTACCCCAACAAAAGCCCAAATTGTCGTGTTTGGTACATATGTGGATATAACGGTATACACCTCAGAATCCCAACAAGCTGAAGCCGCGATTCAGCAAGTTGAACACCGTTTTCAGCAGTTTCACCACGAATGGCACGCTTGGGAAAAAGGCGGCATTGTCAGTAAAATCAATCAGGCGATTGCGGCTGGGCAGTCGATTGAAGTATCAGAATCGATTAAAGAATTTATCTTAAAGTCACAATCATTAAGTGCTAAAAGTAATTATCTATTTGACCCCGCTGTCGGTAAATTGGTGGCTTTATGGGGCTTTCACAGTGAACAATGGGTTGGCCCACCGCCCTCTGAAACCGAAATTAAACACTGGCTGGAGACCCGTCCTTCCATTGCCAACCTGCGTTTTGATGGCTTACTACTCAGCAGCAGTAACCCTAATGTACAATTGGATTTTGGTGGCAACGCCAAAGGATTGGCCTTAGATATTGCCATGCAACAGCTCAGAGAAGCTGGCGTTAAAAATGCCATTGTTAATATTGGTGGCGATATGCGTGTTATCGGTTCTAAAAATGGACAGGCTTGGCGAATTGGGATTCAAGACCCCAGCAACCCGGTTCAAGCACTGGCTATGGTCGAGCTTTCGGGGGATGAAAGCGTGGTCACTTCAGGCACTTATCAACGTTATTTTGAATGGCAAGGCCAACGTTTCAGCCACATTCTCGATCCTAACACAGGCAAACCAGCGAATGGTTTTGCTTCGGTCACCGTCCTGCATAACGATGCCACCACAGCCGATACGGCCGCTACCGCAATTTTAATCGCAGGGCCTGAGCGTTGGCGAGCCTTGGCCACCGCCATGGGCATTGAACATGTCTTTATCGTTGACCACTCTGGCCAAATCTTACAAACCAAAGCCATGGCAAAGCGCACAAAAGTGTTAGCGGCTTCCTAGGACTTCCTAGAACTTGTTAACAGCTAGCACCAACCACCAAGCCATTCACATCACACGCCGTCTCACCATGTATTCTTATCGTGGCTATTTAAAAACCGTTCAAAGCGATTCAAACCAAGCTTTTTCAACAAGCATTCAAATAAAACAAGCAGGCCTGCTCACTTTATTAACCCGATGCTTCTGCTTTATACGCTTGCCAAAGCAATCGGAGCGGAATGCTTAAATAAAGCACGATTAGTTGCATTTATCCGCTCATGCTTTGCAAAGCTTTGCGTTATAATTTGCGATTATGAAAGAAATGCAAACACTCGAACACAATTTCCTAATCGCCATGCCATCGCTGGATGACAGCTGGTTTGAAAAAAGTGTGATCTACATAGTAGAAGACAACGAACTTGGCTCAATGGGATTAGTGATCAACCTACCTCACAAACTATCCATTACCGACCTGCTCGAGCACTTCGACTACATGCCAGAAGGCCACTACGACTACCTGAACCGTGATGTCATGATTGGTGGCCCAGTGGACATGGAACGAGGGTTTATATTGCATCGACCCCATGGTGACTGGAAAAGCAGCATGCACCTGAACGATAACTTGGCCATGACGGTTTCCGAAGACCTTTTACAAGCGCTCACGCGTAACCAAGGCCCAGAAGAGTTCCTTGTTTGTTTAGGATTTGCCGGCTGGAAACCCGGCCAACTCGCTAAAGAACTGCAAGATAACAGCTGGCTGACCATCCCTTACAACCAAGCACTTTTATTTGAAACTCCCACTGAAACCAAATGGGAAGTCGCATTGGGCACCTTAGGCATTTCACCCGAATTTCTGAGTATTGAGGCCGGCCATGCCTAACACTCTATCTGGCGTGGTTATTGGGTTTGATTTTGGCTTAAGACGCATTGGCGTGGCCATTGGGCAAACGGTGACGCAAACGGCCAGCCCAGAGGCGATTGTAAACAGCCAAGATGGTAAACCTGACTGGGAACACATTAGCCAACTTTTTGAAACTTGGAAGCCCGTTGCTATCGTGGTCGGTTTGCCAATGCATCTCGACGGCTCAGAACAAGCCCTAACCCAACCAGCGCGCAAGTTTGGACAGCGTTTAAGTGGCCGCTATCAACGTCCGGTGTTTTATATAGAAGAGCAATTAAGCTCGATTGAAGCCGAAACGCGCAAACTTAAACAGCAACACATTGATGATCACGCTGCCCAAATTATTTTAGAGAACTGGTTGCAAGCGCACTTTTAAAGCGTGATTAAAATAACGACTCAACCGCCATAACCAAGGTTAACGGAACGTAAATGAATGAACTGAATATTGATGTAGAAACCCTTATGCAAAGCATTTGCGAACAGTTGCAAAAGTGCGACATCCTTCAAAAAGACCCCAAAATGATTGGTATCCTCAAAGGTGGCGCTTGGGTTGCCCAAAAACTG
Organism: Thiotrichales bacterium; assembly: GCA_016938655.1. Taxonomy (GTDB): domain Bacteria; phylum Pseudomonadota; class Gammaproteobacteria; order Thiomicrospirales; family Thiomicrospiraceae; genus Thiomicrorhabdus. Next base: position 122,129 of record JAFGUG010000057.1, read on the forward strand.
CATCAAAAGCTAGGCATTGAAGCACCTTTAGGCGAACTCGACATCAGTTTCTATCGTGACGATTTCTCTAAAATGGGCCTCAATCCAACCGTGCAACCCTCCTCCATTCCTTGGGAAATTGAAGATCAGCATATTATTTTAGTGGACGATGTGCTATTCACAGGACGCACTGTCCGTGCAGCCTTAAACGAAATCTTTGACTTTGGTCGTCCTGCCTCGGTTGTGTTAGTGACTCTTCTAGATCGTAAAGGGTGCCGCGAACTGCCGTTTCATGTGGATGTCACCGGTATGGAAATTGAGTGCAACAAAACCATTCAAGTTTCGGGGCCAGACCCCCTAACGGTTTCTTTGGTTGATAACAGCGAGGAACAAGCATGAGCCGACTCTCTAGCCCGAATCCGCAGTTAAATGAACTGGGCAAAATTAAACACTTTCTGACCTTAGAAGGCTTAAAGCAGCACCATTTAGTCGAAATTCTGGATACCGCTGAATCGTTTATCAACCCAAAAACCGATGAGATTAAAAAGGTACCGATTCTGCGTGGTAAAACCATTATGAATCTGTTCTTTGAACCGAGCACGCGTACCCGCACCACCTTTGAAATTGCCGAAAACCGACTCTCTGCGGATGTCGCCAGTTTAGACATCGCCACGTCGGCCACCAAAAAAGGTGAATCACTGTTAGACACGCTTTGGAACCTGCAAGCCATGCAGGCCGATATGTTTGTCATTCGACACGCCGAAAGTGGGGCGGCACACTTTTTTGCGCAACACGTCGCCCCACACGTGCACGTTTTAAATGCCGGCGACGGCCAACATGCACACCCAACTCAAGCCATGTTAGATATGTTCACAATCCGCAAACACAAAGGCGATGTGTTTGACCTAAAAGTGGCGATTGTCGGCGATGTTCTGCACTCGCGTGTGGTGCGTTCACAAATCCAAGCACTGAGTATTTTAGAAGCGCGCGAAATTCGTGTGATTGGCCCTAAAACACTGATGCCAACCCACCCAGAAGCGATGGGCGTTCACTATTACGATAACATTGAAGAAGGCCTAGATGATGTCGACGTGATTATCATGGTTCGTCTGCAAAATGAACGCATGAAAAGTGCGTTGATTCCAAGTGAAAAAGAGTTCTTTAAATTGTACGGTTTAACCGAAAAACGCTTAGCCTTAGCCAAACCCGATGCCATTGTCATGCACCCAGGCCCGATTAACCGAGGCGTAGAAATTGATTCAGCGGTGGCCGATGGCCCGCAATCGGTTATCTTGCAGCAAGTCACTTATGGTATTGCGGTTCGCATGGCGGTTATGGCGATTATTATGAGCAACTCTGCACAGCTCGCACAGCACCAATCTGAGCAGGCCTCATTAGAATTAGAAGAACTCGAACAACTCAACCAAGCGTCCGAGAACTCAACTGTGGAGAAAGCATAATGCGTTTAGCGGTTAACCATGCTCGAGTGATTGATCCGAGTCAAAATTTAGATGAAATCACCAATCTCTATGTCTCACGTGGGCGCATTGTCGGCATTGGTCAAGAACCACCAGAAGGCTTTAACGCCAACCAAGAACTGGATGCCAGTGGCAAGTGGCTACTGCCAGGTCTGGTCGATTTACAAGCGCGTCTGGGCGAACCAGGCAATCATTTTGCCGGTAGCATTGAATCTGAGACGCGCGCGGCGGTGGCTGGTGGCATTACCAGCCTTTGCTGTCCGCCCGACACATCACCGGTAAACGATTCGCAAGCGGTCACCGAACTGATTCAACGCCGCGCACGCCAAGCAGCCACCGCATTTGTTATGCCGATTGGCGCTTTAACACAAGGCCTTGAAGGTCAGCGCCTGAGTGGTATGTACTCGCTAAAACAAGCGGGATGCGTTGCCCTAAGCCAAGCGAATCAACCCATTCAAAATGCCATGAACATGAAAAATGCCTTGGAATATGCGGTTGGGCAAGATTTAGTGGTCATGTTGCGTTGCGAAGACCAACAGCTTAAAAACAATGGCGTCGCGCACAGTGGCCCGGTAAGTTCTCGTTTAGGCTTAGTCGCCAACCCGGTCTCTTCAGAAACCACCGCACTCGCTCGCGATTTGATTTTGGTGGAAGAGGCAGGAATCCGTGCCCACTTCTCGCAACTCTCAAGTGCCCGTTCCATTGAGATGATTGCCGACGCTAAAAAACGTGGCCTGCCGGTCACCTGCGATGTCGCCATTCACCAACTGCACCTTTCGGAAATGGACCTACTTGGCTTTAACAGTCTGTTTAATGTGTCCCCACCTTTGCGCAGCATGCAAGATAAAAATGCCTTACAAATGGGCTTAAAAATGGGCGTCATTGATGCGGTGGTGAGTGACCATACCCCGCTTGAAAAAGACGATAAACTGCTGCCTTTTGGTGAGAGTAAACCGGGCATCAGTGGCTTAGAAACCCTGTTGCCTTTACTGCTAAAACTGGTCAATGAATACGATCTAGACCTCATGACTGCGGTGCGCAGTGTCACTCAAGGGCCGGCAAATATTTTAGGCTTAAATATTGGTAATTTAGATGTCGGCAACTCTGCAGACTTTACCCTTATTGACCCGGCTGCCACTTGGATTCTTGAAACCGAAACCATGATTAGTGAAGGTAAAAACTCGCCGTTTATTGGCTGGGAGTTCACCGGACAAGTGGAGCAAACCTACTTCCAAGGCCGCCCTGTCTATCGTAATAATCAAATTTAACCGGTTCGTTTACCATGCCACAATCGGTCGCTTGCAGACAACTTAATCAACTTACCCAAACCGCTCAGAGCGGCGGTTACTGGTTAATCACTGGCGTACTCAACAAACCACTTGATGAGGTGTATGCGTTCTATTCTTTACAGGAATCAGACAACCCAACTCAAGGTGAGCAGGCCTGCTCAGATTTGAGCGTCACCACGATTAACCTAAGCCTATTCGATTATTCGTCTTCAACTCTAAAGCTGCTCTCTAAGCAACCGCTGAACGAGGCAACCATTGACTTGGGTACCGCCACTTTACAGATTCATCCATCCTCAGCTCTAACCTTTAATGCCGATCAAACTACCCTATTATTGGCCAGTGACTTAGGGATTGGGCCGCTGTTTTATGTTGCCAAACAGATCAAAAAAAATGGCCTAAAACATCTTGCACTGCTGCACGCTTCTCATGGGTTTCCGTTTGCCGTTAAACCCGCGCAAATTATGTTGCAAGACTTTCCTTTTGAAGCCATTGGCGGCTGTTCACTGCTCGAAGATTGGAAAATCGCCAATCGATTAGCCAGTGATTTAGGCCTGCCAGGTTGCTTAGACGGTTCCATTAGCGACTTATTCATCCCTTGGTTAGAAGCGGAAAATCAGCGCCAAACTGAGAACCCACTAAACTGGCAAATTATCAGTTTTTCTGTGAAGGGTCCATCCACTGACTTAAAAACGCTCATCGACTCCTACGCTTGGTTGGACTATCAAGCCGTATCGGCCGATACTTAGATAAGTCGTCACTCACTAAATTCAAAAACAAAAAACACCAAACCTACAAGCCATTCGTTTTTCGCCAATCTCCAATTACGAACCCGAATACAATCCCAGACACAAAAAAAGTCCCAATGACCTTCAAAGGGGTTTAATCTGGTGGCATTAGAACAAAGCTGCTACGTTTAACAAAAAATCGGCTGATTTAATCTAAACGTTCAACGGTTGCGGCATGCTTAGCTATGTTTTTTGCCAAGGCTTCCACTTGTGCCACCGCTTCTAATAACGCATTCGCTTCAGAAGAACCAATGGCTGCTTCAACCAGCACTTCCAGCTCATCAAAATGCTCCGCACCAATCATCTCAATCTGTTCATCGGTTAGCATCTCTTTAAAACGGGTTACGACCTTGGCCGCATGTTTCTCAATTTGCATGGTCATTGCCACTCTCCTTAATCAATTCTGTTGTAATTCACTGTCAGCAGTGCGCTGACTCTCAGTAACAAAGAGTTTAGTCGTATTGAAAAATATCTTCGCCCGCGCTCACAATGAGTGGATCCGGAGTTCCCACCACCTCGATGTCTTTATCTTCATACGGAATTTGATTCAAAATATAACGCATCGCTTCAATTCGGGCGCGCTTTTTATCATTTGACTTCACCACCGTCCATGGCGCTTGAGTGGTATTGGTATAGAAGAACATATCCTCTTTGGCTTTGGTGTAGTCTTCCCAGCGATCAAGAGAAGCCAAGTCCATTGGACTCAACTTCCACTGTTTTAATGGGTCATGCTTACGCGCATTAAAGCGACGCAACTGCTCTTTGCGCCCTACGGAGAACCAAAACTTAATCAAACGCACACCATTGGCGGTAATCATGCGCTCAAACTCGGGGGCTTGATGCATAAACTCCGTGTATTCGGTCGGTGTACAAAAGCCCATGACACGCTCTACACCGGAACGGTTATACCAAGAACGGTCAAATAAAACGATTTCACCCGCTGTTGGCAAGTTTTGAATGTAACGCTGAAAATACCACTGACCTTTTTCAATCTCGCTTGGCTTATCCAATGCCACCACACGCGCACCACGTGGATTCATATGCTCCATAATGCGTTTGATGGTGCCGCCTTTACCCGCCGCATCACGGCCTTCAAATACCATGACAATGCGCTCATCATTATCTTTGACCCATTTTTGTAATTTCAAAAACTCGATTTGCAATGAACGCTTGGTCACTTCGTACTCAGAACGTGGCATCTTCTCGGTGTAAGGATAATTCCCTTCGCTTGATTTCACTTTTTTCATGTAACCCCTCCATATTGATTCTATCTTTTATTTAATGGTTAAAAACCTTATAAAATAAGTATACGCTTATACACAGGCCGCTAGAGACTGGCTTTATTCAAATTACTTATTGCCTTGTAAACATGATTAACTCACTTTAACAGAGCAAAAAGATGACCAAAACCAAGCGAATTTTTACACGTATAATATCGTCGACAAAAACACAATAAGGTCTAACTAATGACAACCCACACGCCAACCGAACTCATCAAACGCTACCAATCTGTTCAGCAACGCATTCAAACCGCTTGTGAACGGGCAGAGCGCAATCCACAGTCGGTTCAACTGTTAGCGGTTAGTAAAACCAAGCCGGTTGCCAACGTGACCGAGCTTGCTCAACAAGGTCAAAAAGCATTTGGTGAAAACTATGTGCAAGAGGCACTCGAAAAAATTGCCATTCATCCTGAACTGGAGTGGCATTTTATTGGCCCGATTCAATCCAATAAAACCAAACCGATTGCTGAAAATTTTGCCTGGGTACACAGTGTGGATCGTTTAAAAATTGCTCAACGTTTAAGTGCGCAACGCCCTGAAAACCTGCCGCCGCTAAACATTCTGTTAGAAGTCAATATTAGCAACGAAGCCAATAAAGCCGGTTTTTCAGAAGAAGAAGTGTTAAATATGGCGGAAGAAATTGCCCAGCTGCCAAATTTAAAACTCAGAGGTTTAATGGCCATCCCTATGGCAGAAACCGACTATGAAAAACAACGTCAACCGTTTGCCAAAATGCAGCAGTTACTCACTCAACTGCAACACAACCTGCCCAATTGTCAGCTTGATACGCTTTCCATGGGCATGTCGGGGGATTTGCAGGCCGCGATTGAGGAAGGCGCAACCATGGTCCGAATTGGTACCGATATTTTTGGCGCTCGAAATTACGCTTAATAACCACTTTCTAAAAAGTTAGCAGGCCTGCTAAGTTGCCTTTATCGCTGAAGTTTTTCTTGCCCATCAAGGACTGAAACCGGTTTTTAAGCACAAAAAAAGCCAGATGAATCCTCACGCATCTGGCCTGCTCTTCTCTCTATTGTTATCTCGTTTTAAGGGTCGACCAAAGTTGGTTCAATGGCCGTGTAAAACAACACCCTACTCAATTTTTTAAGCGGTCACCGCGACATTTGGATTTTCTGCCGGGTTACTGGGCACCTCTTCATTGGTTTCGGCACCGGCTTCTACGGTTGAGGTTGCCACCGGTTCAGCGGATTCACTGGCCGCTTCGTCAGTCGTTTGTGCTTGCGCATTTACAGCAGCATCATCCGGTGTCGCATCTTGTTTGGCTTGCGCCATCTCTAGCAGTTGCGCATGGAACGTTTGAATACGTTCAAACCAACCCATTCGTGATTCACTTTGCTCGGCACCTGCCTGATCGGGTGCGGGCTGTTCAGCGACTTGAGGCTGTGGAAAACGGTCTTCCATCACTTTCGCCATGAGTTTATCCATAATCGCTTGCGCTTGCTGAAACTGCTCATCTAAACGCGCAATGGTCGCTTGCCACTGTTGCAAGTAAGGCGGTAAATCCGCCATATCGGCTTCCGATTTTTGTGCTGCTTCTTCCATATCATTTTGCACTTGCTGATACTGCGCCATCGCTTCTTGCTTGTAGCGCGTCACTTCCGTTGACGATTGTGTCAAATTCAAGCTCATATTTTGCAATTGGCTGTAGTCAATATTTAAGTCCATCGCTTTTTGCAAAGCCGCTTCCATATCGCCTTCATAGAAGGTATTGGCTAAGCTATCAACTTGTTCAAAAACGTTAAAAACCGCGGCTAACTCGTCTTCGTTTAAATCCCCTTCCACCGAAAAAGCAAAGCGTTCTTCAAACGCGGTCATCTCCATCGCTTCACGACTTTCAAAATAACGCACACCTTGCGGCCCTTGCTCGCCCTGCTGCTGTTCTTTATAAGACTGGTATTCGGCATACATTTGACGGAAATCTAGGGTAACTTTGTCCCCCTCTTGCGTCGTCAATTGAAGGCTCATGGTTTCGCTGTATTGGTAAGCGCGCTCAATCTGCTGCGAACGTGACGCCATTACTCGGCCTTGCTCAGAAGTAGACACATCATCATTTTTCGGCTTTTGCGCCGCAGACTGCGCTTGCATATCGGCCGCTTGCTTAGCCTGTAACAGCGAACTTAAATCGTTCTTTTTATTGCTTGAAGCGTCTTTTGACGTGGTTTCCCATAAACGATTCATTGCGGGATTGACTGTGTTTTCCATGACTTTTTCCTCAAACGTTGCAACCGCTATTTCAACTGAATTCTGCTTTAGAGCATGCTGTAAGCGCATTAAATACGCTGTTTGAGCTTATCTCAAGAAAACATTAACTAAACGCTGAAAGGGTTCTAATTAACGGGTATAAAATATTTAACGACTCGTTGAGATAAAACTTTAACCTTTACTTAGACTTAAATCGACATTATCTTAAAGCGCCCACAACATGACCTCTCATTTTAACCCCCGAATACTTAGTCGCTACGATTCACTTTCATTCACTTTCTAATGCCGTTGATACCATTTTAAATCTCAGCAGGCCTGCTGACTTTTAAAAGCGGCTTCAAGTGCTATTTTTTGCCCCTGAATCCTTTATAATAGCCTGATTCTAATTTGTTAAAGTGAAACGTCTAATATGAATGCGACTCTTTGTTTTATTGGTGCAGGCAATATGGCCAAAAGTTTAATTGGCGGACTGATTGCCAGCGGTTACCCAAAAGAACAGATCATGGCAACCGACCCAACCGAAGCACAACGAAATCAAATTACCGAAACCTTTGGCATTGACTGTGTAGCGGATAACAACCTCGCCATTGCGCGTGCTGATATTGTTATTTTGGCCGTCAAGCCGCAAATTTTACAAACCGTTTGCAAAAGCATTAAAGCCAGTGTGCAAAGCAAACAACCGCTGATTATTTCAGTGGCCGCTGGCATTCGTTCTGGTGACATTGACCGCTGGCTAGGTGGCAATCAAGCGATTGTGCGCACCATGCCTAACACCCCTGCTTTGATTCAAAGTGGCGCAACCGGTTTGTTCGCCAATGCCAGTGTGAGCAACGAACAGAAAGAACAAGCCGAACACATTATGCGTGCCGCAGGCTTAACCATTTGGGTTGACGAAGAACAAAAAATTGATGCGGTGACCGCTCTTTCCGGCAGTGGACCCGCGTATTATTTTTTATTTATGGAGGCCATGGAAAACGCCGCTCAAGAACTGGGCTTAGATGCTAAAACCGCACATCTGCTCACCATGCAAACTGCGTTTGGCGCCGCCAAAATGGTGCTTGAGAGTCGTGATGATTGCGCTACTTTAAGAAAAAATGTCACTTCGCCAAACGGCACCACTGAACAAGCGATTAACACCTTTGAAGCCGAAGGATTGCGTGAAACAGTCGCCAAAGCCATGCAAGCCGCAAACCGCCGTGCTCAAGAATTAGCCAATGAACTAGGAGACGACGCCTAATGGAAACACTTACTTCACCCGTTGGACAAGGCGGTCTATTCTTAATTCAGTTTGTGATTGGTATGGTGATATTCACCTTAATGCTGCGTTTTCTATTACGCGCTACCTACGCCGACTGGCGTAACCCGATTGTTCAGTTTATTGCCAAAGTCACTAACCCGCTTTGTGCCCCTGCCAATAAGCTCGTTGGTACACGCGGCCGTTGGGATTGGGCAGCGATTATTACCGCGTTGGTCATTCAAGCGATTTTTGTGTACGGCATTGGTCATCTCACACAACGTGAATTTGGAGTGGGCTTTATTGCCATTGCCTCGGTCACCGAAATTATGAACCAACTGCTCGACATGATGTTCTGGTTAATTGTGATTCAGGCGATTTTGAGCTGGGTCTCCACGGGTTACAACCCTAACACCGACATATTCAACCAAATGACACAGCCGATTTTAGCGCCCTTTCAGAAAGTCATTCCCCCAATGGGTGGCATAGACTTATCTCCGATTGCCGCGATTGTGGCGATTAAATTATTTCAAATTGTGGTGGTGGGCAGTATCGCTCAAATGGCACAAGGCATGATTGGCTAGGACAAAATTAGACATGAGCGAATCACAGATGATCACCACGCCACAACTTCTAAAAGTCACCACGCCCCTGCAAATGGTCAGTGGGGCCACCCTGCCAGAATACGAGCTGGTTTATGAAACCTATGGCGAGTTGAATGCCGATGCTTCGAATGCCATCTTAGTGTGTCACGCCTTAAGTGGTGACCACCATGTGGCAGGCATTGATAAAGAGGGCAAACCGGGTTGGTGGGACGGTTATATCGGCCCGGGTAAACCGATTGATACCAATCACTTTTTTGTAGTGTGCTCGAACAACTTAGGCGGTTGTCGCGGCAGCACAGGGCCAACCAGTATTAATCCAGAAACCGGTAAAGTATATGGCCCTGACTTCCCAATGGTCACCTGTAAAGACTGGGTAAACAGCCAAAATGAACTGCGCAAGCATTTAGGGGTTGAACAGTGGGCGGCCTTATTGGGTGGTTCAATGGGCGGTATGCAAGTGTTGCAGTGGGCGATTGATCATCCCGATAAATTGCGTCACGCCCTTGTTATTGCTGCCGCACCGAAACTATCGGCACAGAACATCGCCTTTAACGAAGTGGCACGCCAAGCGATCATGTCCGATCCAGAGTTTCATGATGGTCGTTATATCGAACATAACACCACCCCTAAACAAGGGTTGGCTTTGGCCAGAATGTTGGGGCACTTAACCTATCTCTCAGATGACATGATGGGCTCTAAATTTGGCCGTGAACTGCGCGAAGACAAACTGCAGTACAACTACGGTGTAGAGTTTCAGGTCGAGAGCTACTTGCGCTACCAAGGGCAAAAATTTGCCACCAAGCAAAACTTTGACGCCAATACTTACTTGCTTATGACGAAGGCACTGGACTACTTTGACCCCGCTTTGGAGTTTGACCATGATTTGTCCAAAGCATTGTCTAAGGCAACCGCTCAATTTTTAGTGGTGTCTTTTACTTCAGATTGGCGCTTCTCACCCGAACGTTCACACGAAATCGTTAAAGCCCTGTTAGATAATGACGCCAATGTCAGTTATGCCGAAGTCGAATCGGAACATGGTCACGATGCCTTTTTACTGCCAAATGACCATTATGAAGGCGTTTTCCGTGCCTATGTTCAGCGTATAAAAGCTGAAATTGATGCCCCCAGTTCGCTTACAGGAGAGACCCGATGAAATCCATTTCACCCGAATTTAAACTCATCTCCGACTGGATTAAACCTCATACCCGTGTCCTCGATTTAGGCTGTGGTGACGCTAAACTGCTCAAACATTTGATTGATACGCACCAAGTCAATGGCTACGGTATGGAGATCGACTCCAATAAAAACATCGAAGCCATGAAAAAAGGCATCAATGTAATTCAAAGTAACCTAAACAATCATGACATCTGCCACTACTTTGATGAAGACTCGTTTGATTATGTCATTATGACCCAGGCCTTGCAGGTGGTAAGCCGTCCAGATGAACTACTGGATGATATGTTAACCGTGGGCAAACAGAGCATTATTACCTTCCCTAACTTTGGCCATTGGCGAATGCGTGCACAGCTTATTTTTAAAGGTCGCATGCCAGAAACCGACACCTTGCCGTATCACTGGTATGACACCCCAAACATACATATGTGTACGTTTAACGACTTTGAAGACTTGTGTGAAGAGAAAGGCATTGAAGTGGTCGAACGCGCCGTGGTCAACTCCGACCACAAAAGCAGCTTAGGCATGAAGATTGCCCCAAACTGGTTGGGCGAAGTGGCACTGTATAAAGTGCAAAAGAAAACCAAATAACCCTACCGACAACACGTTCTATCGCGCCTCTTTGCTAATCAAGGGGCGGCTCCGTGACACTCATTATGATCTAGTTATTCAATACACTGCACGCACCACGCGCTTGCAATCGGCTGCTCAAGCTCCTCACCGCGCGCCCTCACCAAAAATCAAAACCTTGAAATCTTGCCCAAAAGCGTAAGAAATATTAACCTTTTCTAATCGCCCACCCGCTCATAAAAAGGGCTCATAATTAACGATTATTGATATTGAGTTCTCTCAGTGGGTCTGCTATCCTGCACACTAAATACAAATAGTTCTCATTTATAGTTGTAAACATATGACATCAAATCAAACCCTATCCGAATGCAGCGCCGGCCAAACCAGTCAAATTACTGCATTAAAAGGCGATCTTGAAACCAAAATGCGCTTAGTGAACTTAGGCTTCCATACGCACAGTATTGTTAAGTTAGTGGTTGCTCGTGGCAGAAATCTGGTGGTTTGCGTTGATGGAAGTCGTTTTGCAATTGATAAAGAGATTGCCAAATCCATTCAAGTTGCCGTTTTATCATGACCGTTGTTAAACCAAAAATTAAATTTAAAAAAGGCCATCAGGCAGGCCGCCATGCTTATCAAGTCGCACTGGTTGGTAGCCCAAACTGCGGTAAAACCACTCTATTTAATCGCCTAACTGGTTCACAACAAACCACCGGTAACTGGCCGGGAGTGACGGTCGAACAAAAATCAGGCTTTGTCGATATTGCCGATAAAAACTTTCATTTAATTGATCTACCCGGTATCTACAGCCTTGAAAATTTTAGCCATACCGGCCTAGATGAAAAGGTGGCGCTCGACTATTTACAGTGCCAACCCACCGATTTAATTATTAATGTCGTTGACGCCACCAGCTTAGAGCGCCAACTGTTTTTAACCGCACAACTGTTGCATATGGGCTTACCCGTTGTAGTGGTCTTAAACCGCATGGATTTACTTAAAGAACGGCACCTAGAAATTGATACTGAGGCACTTTCAAATGCCTTAGGCTGTGCGGTTATTCCAGTTTCATCGTATTACAATCAAGGCGTCGATGAACTCAAGCAACAGCTACCTAGCCTGCTCAATAAAACCTCTGAATTACATTTTGACCTGCCCAACACCCTTCATGAATCGGTTCACGCGGTCAGAAACTTGCAGCCGCAACCCGATTCAGACTCTTGCTGGCAAACCATGCAAATGCTGATCAAACCGGACTCGGCGCCTTTAGAGTTGATTAGTTTTTGTAGGGCTGAAAAAACCAAGCTGGAACAACATTACCAAGAAGACCTATCGTTAATTTCCGCAGACTTGTACTTTCAGTTTGCCCACGATGCCGCCCACGCCAGCCAAACACATACCGATCGCTTTACTCGAAACACCACTGATACCCTCGATAAATGGGCACTGCACCCAATATGGGGTTTGCCGATTTTTATGTTTGTCATGTACATGGTATTTTCGCTCTCGATAACCGTCGGCAATACCTTTATCGACTTTTTTGATTTAGGCGCGCAGGCCATTTTTGTGGATGGCCCAACGGCGCTATTGGAATCGGTCAACGCCCCCAATTGGATTATTGCGGTTTTGGCGCACGGTATCGGCAGCGGTATACAAGTGGTTGCCACCTTTATCCCGGTGATTGGTGCTCTATTTCTGCTGCTCTCCATTTTAGAAGAGACCGGTTATATGCAACGAGCCGCGCTGATTATGGACCAACTCATGCGCCGTTTAGGCTTATCTGGACAAGCCTTTATTCCTTTGGTGGTCGGCTTTGGTTGTAATATTCCAGCGGTGTTGGCCACGCGTACCCTGCCCGATCAACGTGACCGCATCATGACCATTATGATGACGCCGTTTATGTCATGCAGTGCCCGCTTAACGGTGTATGTCATGTTCGCGACGGCATTTTTTGCCGACTATGGCGGACTTTTCGTGTTCTCACTTTACGCCGCCGGTATTTTAGCCGCGGTGTTAACCGCATTGCTACTTAAGCACACGCTGTTGCCTGGCGAAGCGCCCACGCTTTTAATGGAGCTGCCGATCTACCATAAACCGTCCGTTTTGAATGTGGCATTAAACACGCGCAATAAACTCAAAAGCTTTATTTTAGACGCGGGTAAAATCATTGTTCTGGTGGTCTTGGCACTGAACTTTTTTAACAGTCTAGGCACCGATGGTACCTTTGGAAACGAGAACCAAGAAAGCTCCGTACTCAGCACCGTTGCCAAAGCCGCCACCCCAATTGTGGCCCCCATTGGCATTACCGAAGAGAACTGGCCTGCCACCGTAGGACTGTTTACAGGCCTGTTAGCGAAAGAGGTCGTCGTGGGTTCACTTGATGCACTTTATCAAAACATGGGGCAGCCAGAAGTTGCAGCCGAACCCGAAGCTTATGATTTTCTGGGCGCACTCTCTGAAGCGGTCATGACCATTCCGGCAAATCTACCGGGCATGATCACGGATGTGAACGATCCACTCGGGTTGCAGTCAATTAATGACATTACCGATAAACAAGCGATTGCTGAAGATCAAGGTTTTACACTCTCGACCCTTGATAAGATGATTCAATACTTTGATGGTGCGGTTGGTGCCTATGCATATATGTTGCTCATTTTATTGTACTTTCCGTGCGTGGCTACCTTTGGTGCCATCAAGCAAGAGCTCGGTTGGCGCTGGGCGTTAACCAGCGGAGGTTGGAGTCTGTTCTTGGGCTATGGTGTTGCGGTCAGCTTTTATCAAATTGCCACCTTCAGCGCACACCCCCAAACCTCAGCCATCTGGCTTGCGGTTATTGGTAGTGGCTTTGCCGGCATTGCCTTAACCTTGTGGCAAATTGGTAAACGTTATCGGTTAAAAGCACAAAAATCAGATTACAAACCCGCTTAAGGGATGGGTCAAAGTATGATTTTATTAGATATAAAACAGTACATTAAACAACACCATGACGTGACCTTAAGCGACATCAAAAATCACTTCGACCTGACGGATGATGCCGCAAAAGGCATGTTATCTCTGCTGATCAAACAAGGTCACGTTCAAGCCATCGACGCACAAAGTTGCTCAACTGGCCAGTGCTCCACAGGCTGCTCTCAAGCCAATCAAGGCGAACAATACCTTTGGCGTGATAAATGCTTTATTTCACTACCAATACCCGTACAAGTTATGTAGAATGTTTCGAAAGATTATTCGTCATAGTACTAGCTGTACAGGACTGAACCGACGTTTTACATCTTCAAACTTATACAAATTGATTAGGCAGCATTTCCACTATGGCAATGAACCAATGGTTTAGAAAAGGCAATTCCAGACGTTTTTACCGCATTGATATGCCGGTACGTTATTTTATCGTCCCTGCTTCACCGATTAAAGATCGTGAAATCTATGCAACGGGTGCCAACTATTACCCTTCAAGTTTTCATTCCAAAGCGGCTGCACAAAGATTAGAAACGTTGCACTGGGCTAATCGTATACAGGAACACGCTGACCTCTTAATGCCTGTTTTTGAAGAAATTATCGACTTTATAGAGTTTTTTGGCCGTTGTGCACTGTCCATTTCAGAAGGGACAAACCCTAAGTCAGATCTCTCTTATTGGATGGAAGTCAAAGACCGATTAAAAGGCTTTAAGCTTGCCATGAGCCTAAATCCAAAATCACCCAAAACCTATCAATACATTAAGATGATTGAAGATAAGTACCTAGCGTTTTTAAATCGCCTTGTGGACAGCATTGATAAATCAACACCAACTCGATTCTGGGTTGAAGGCCATTTGCCAATGGGCTTTAAAATTGAAGAGATGATGTCAGTTTTTCACGCGCCTAAATTTGCAAAAATACCCTTGATTCAAACCCTGTTACACGTCTCAGAATACATGGACACCTATTTAGAAACCTATCGCCAAATTAATGATGATAACTTTTTAAGACAACACCCGGCTGATTGGAAGTTAAAAGTCGCCAACGTCAGTGCCAGTGGGATTGCGGTAAATTTAACCAAACGCTTTGAGCAATACGCAAAAGTCGATGTACTGCTCTACTTTGAAGAAGACGACCGCATTATTCAATTTGATGGCAGTGTGGTTGATATTCGTTCTGACCAAACCAATTACACCGAACGTGTCGCCATTAACTTTGATTTTCCAGATGGCAAGCACCAAGATTATTTACAGTTACAAATTCAAAAACAAGAAGTGAAAGAGTGCATGAACATCGCACTTTAATAACCCTATAACACTTTGAGGAGTCGTCTCTATGCCAGGCAGCAATCATGATGTAGACCCAAGCTTTATGGATGCACTGCCCTTCTCGGTTCGGGATGCGGCACTGGATTTAATTCGCTTTTCATCTCTTAGAGAGATGTTAGAGATGCATCAGAATGGGCCAACGGATTTTTTGAAAAATAACTTCGATTTAACCCCACAACAGTGGAATCAGGTTTTAAATACGGTCATTTTAACCAAAATCAGTTATTTTCAAATTTCGTTGTTATTCCCGAATGTTTACATTGATAAACTGCTCGAAATTGCCGCCTTTGCTTACGGAACGAAGGGAGCAAATCCTGCTGAACTCTATCAATCTATGCTCAACCAGCATCCGCAGTTTGCCGAGTGGATAAAAGAGTGTTTGTTGGTAAAACAACAAAAAGCCCGAATTTTAAATAACAAAGCAAGAATGGCTAAAACAAATTCTCCTGCTAAATAACTTAACGCCCCTTTATGCCCTGAAGCCCTATACAAGGGCAATCCACAAACGCATAGGCCGCGCCAAAGCCTTTTACATAGCGACCAGACTTTACCTGCAATTTAAAACAGTGAAAATCGGGCAGGCCTGCTAAAACCTCAATCACCTCACCAAACTGCGCTTGCATTAAACGCAAAATTTTACTGCGTTCCTCAGTTCCGCCCGCAACCAACTGAACACGCATCTGCAGTGACAACCGCTCTCTAGCAAACAGCTGTTCGGTACTCGCCTCATCGGCCACCAATAACCCCGCTACCAGGCCTGCTGACTTTTGAATGGATGGGTTTTCAGCATTTTCAATATTCTCAGCCGATAACAATGCGAATAGATTTTGAGTGTGTTGCGCCAGTTCACTAACCAAAATTGCCAATACGCCGGCTTCAAGCTCAACAAACGGCACCACACTGGTTTCCAGTTCGCCATTTAACCCTAGGGTGCTGAGCATCATACTGTGTCGGCTTTTTAAAAACGTTTGGCACTGCGCTTCTACTGGTTTCATGCGTTGTCCTTATTGAGCATAACCCAATGTGTTTTTTAACCACGCCGCCATATCCTGCACTTCTGGGTAACAGAGTTGATGTTCCATCGCATAGGTTCGCCAATCAACTTTATAACCCTTGTGCTCCAAGGCTTTCATAGAGAACTCGGCAATCGAAATCGGAATCACCGGGTCTTGAATGCCGTGCGTCATCATAATCGGCACAGTGCGATTTAAATGAAGTGTTTCAACCATTGGGCAGTAAGTCGATAACGCTAAAATACCCGCCAACTCAGATTCAAAGGTTAAGGCTGAATGTAAGGCAATTAAGCCGCCTTGCGAAAACCCAGCAATCAGAATGGCCTGCGGTTCAATGCCTTGTGTTATTTCTGCGTGAATTAATGCGTGAATGTGTGCACAAGATGCCTGAATCCCTTCTGCGTCGACATCATTCAACATATCCATCGACCGAATGTCGTACCAAGAGCGCATCTGCATGCCGCCATTAATGGTCACCGCTTGCACGGGCGCGTGCGGAAACACAAAACGGGTAGTGTGTTGATCGGGCAGTTCGAGCTGTTCAACAATCCCCGCAAAATCATGGCCATCGGCGCCCAAACCGTGCAACCAAATCACCGTTGAGGTGGCTGCTTGTGGTGGTTGTAAAATAATCGGTTTATCCTGAGTCTCTGCTTGCATAGTCTTTCTCGCATTCCGTCGGTTTCTGATAAAATAAGCCCCATTTTAACGATTTAAACAAACTGATACAGACAAAATGGCTCAATTCGCTTTACTCACCTTCTCCCCAAAAAAACGCCCATTGCGTTGCGTTGTTTGGGTTCTCCGCAATGTGTGGTTGGTCACTTTAATGCTGATCTTAATCAGCGTTTTAGGCTTAAGCGGTTGTGGCAAAAAAGGACCGCTCACCTTGCCAGAAGGCTCTCAAAAATCTGTAGACGCTGAAAACCCAAAATCTGCATCCGCCCTTTACACTCTAAACACGGCCGTAACGCCAATGCGTCAAGCTAGTCAAACAACTCAACAGGAAACCCCATGACCGCGCCATTTCAACTTAAAAACAACACCCTTTTTGCTGAAAACGTTAGCCTGACCGACTTGGCAAGCCAGTACGGCACGCCGCTGTATGTGTACTCACGCACTGAACTTGAAAACCGTTGGACAGCGTTTGACCAAGCCTTTGGGTCGCAACCCCATTTGGTGTGCTATGCCGTTAAAACCAACTCCAACATTGCCGTTTTAAATGTCTTAGCCAAGTTAGGCGCAGGGTTTGACATTGTCTCGCAAGGCGAATTAGAGCGCGTGTTGTTAGCGGGCGGAGACCCAGCTAAAGTGGTCTTTTCCGGCGTGGCCAAACAGTCGGTTGAAATTGAACGCGCTTTAGAGGTGGGGATTCGTTGTTTCAATATTGAATCGCACGCCGAACTCGATCGCATTCAAACCGTGGCCGAGCGTATGGGCAAGATGGCCAATGTCTCGATTCGTGTAAACCCAGACGTGGACGCCAAAACCCACCCGTACATCTCTACCGGTTTAAAAGACAATAAGTTTGGCGTGGACATTAACACCGCCCCTGAACTGTATGCCGATGCCAGTGCCTGTTCACACGTTAACCCGATTGGGATTGACTGCCACATTGGTTCGCAACTCACCGACATTACCCCGTTTGTGGATGCCTTGGAGCGTGTTTTAAAGTTAAGAAACCAGCTTGAAGAGATGGGCATTGATATTCACCACCTAGACTTAGGCGGCGGCTTAGGGATTCAGTACACCAGCGAAACGCCACCGCCGATTGCGGAGTACATTCAAGCGTTAATCACCAAGTTAAATGACACTGACGTAGAAGTGATTATTGAACCCGGTCGAGCGATTGCCGGTAATGCCGGTGTGCTTCTGACCGAAGTAGAGTACCTAAAACCGACCGAACACAAAAACTTTGCGATTATTGATGCCGCCATGAACGACTTAATTCGCCCGGCTTTATACCAAGCGTATCAAGAGATTGTGCCGGTTACACCGCGCACCGATGGCATGGAAGGCAAGTGGGATTTAGTGGGCCCCGTTTGTGAAACGGGCGATTTCTTAGGTAAAGATCGCCAAATGAACTTAAAAGCGGGGGATTTATTGGCCGTTATGTCATCCGGCGCTTATGGCTTTACCATGAGTTCAAACTACAACACCCGCCCACGTGGCGCTGAGATTATGGTGCAAGGCGATAAGGCGTTTGTGGTTCGCCCACGTGAAACCTACCAAGATTTAATGGGCTCTGAACAAATCATTCAAGACTAATCCAAACTTAGCAGGCCTGCTCGATTTTATACTTGAAATCAAAATAGGTCTGCAACCCAAATTCACTGTCTTTTCAGACAACGAGACCAGCCTTAAAAACCCGCCCTTAGATGTGTTAAAATGCCCTTTTTTTTAATCGTACTGGAACGAAAATTATGTCTAACAACTATACAACCACCCCTGAAATCGTGAGCTACGGCATTGGTCGTCAAATGGGTGATCAACTTGCTGGCGACCCATTTGAGGGGCTGGATGCCAATGCGGTTGCAGCCGGATTAATGGACTCTCTTAACCGTGTTGCAAGCCCGATTAGTGATGAACAGTTTGGTAAAGCGTTCCAAGAAATTAACGACATTATGCAAGCCAAACAAGCGGAAGCCGCCAAAGCGGCCGCGGAAGTGGGCGAAAAGTTTTTAGAAGAGAACGCTAAAAAAGACGGTATTTTTGTCACTGAAAGTGGTCTGCAATATGAGATTTTAGTTGAAGGAGACGGTGCAAAACCGACTGCTGAATCAACCGTTTCAACGCACTATCACGGTACTTTAGTGGATGGAACGGTGTTTGACAGCTCAGTTGAGCGTGGGATGCCGGCCGAGTTTCCAGTTAACCGCGTGATTGCCGGTTGGACAGAAGCGCTTCAGTTAATGCCAACAGGTTCAAAATGGCGTTTATATGTGCCACAAAACCTAGCGTATGGTGCGCAAGGTTCTGGGGCTAAAATCGCCCCTTACTCAACGTTGATTTTTGATGTTGAGTTATTAGAAATTGTTGCTTAATCGTTAGAACCTGCGCCGTAAAGCATCAAGCTTACTCGGCGCTGGAACTGAATTGAGCCATACAACGCCAAGCGGATTACGGTCAACCTGACCAGTCAGTTTGGCGTTTCTTTTTTGCCGTTTAATGACCTCTACCCACTTCTTTCGTTTTCAATTCAAATTCAGCAGGCCTGCTGACTTTTAAAACCTAATAATTAATAAAAACTATCAAAAGCTTAGTTACAATCAATTTTATCTATGCATAAAAAATAGTTATAGTACATCCAAGTCATCAGCAACAGCGTCTGATGAAAACCCAAAAATACGCAACAACCAACCTTCAAAGAGGAATTTGAAAATGGAAAACCAAGAAGTAAAAGCAATCTCTTTACCCCGTTTGAACGAAGCTGCTCCAGCATTTAATGCGGTAACAACACACGGTCGCAAAACATTAGAAGACTACAAAGGTAAGTGGTTAATTCTTTTCTCTCACCCAGCCGACTTTACACCGGTTTGTACCACTGAATTTATGGCATTCCAAGAGCGTAAGCCTCAGTTTGACGCCTTGAACTGTGAACTATTAGGTTTGTCCATTGACTCTCACCACTCGCACATTGCTTGGGAACTAAACATCAAGCAAAACTGGGGTATGGAAATTGAATTCCCAATCATTGCTGACCTAGACATGAAAGTCGCAACCGATTACGGCATGGTTCACCCAGGTGCAGCAGATACGTCTGCCGTTCGTGCAACCTTCATCATTGATGATAAAGGTGTGCTACGTGCCATGATGTACTACCCAATGAGCAATGGTCGTCAAATGGATGAGTTTGTTCGTTTGGTTAAAGCGATGCAAACCTCAGACGAGCACAAAATTGCCACACCTGCTGGTTGGCAGCCGGGTGATAAGGTCATTGTGCCACCAGCGGCAACCGCTGAAGAAGCAAAAGCCCGCATGGCATCTGGCGAATACGACTGTAAGGATTTCTATTTCTGCACAAAGTCACTTTAGTCGTTAACGTTTACTAGGCAACCTATCGTTTAGTAAACGCAAAACAACGCAAAAAAAGCAAAGCCATTAAGTCCTAATCTTAATGGCTTTTTTTATATCGAAACAAAATCTAAAATAAAACGCTCGCCTTTTGCCCTGTAAATTCGCTATAGTGAAATTTCTGTTTCTTATTGTTCTTCAATTGCTTACCCTTGTTTAAAGGTTAAAACCTGTTTAAGGAGAAACACCATGACTGCAACTTCTCAACGACCTAAGATATTAATTGTCGGTGGTGGTGCTGGCGGACTGGAACTGGCCACAATACTCGGTCAAAAACTGGGCAAAACCAAGCAAGCTGACATTACCTTGATTGACCCGCACCGCGTTCACCTCTGGAAACCCCTGCTCCACGAAGTGGTGGCCGGCAGTTTAGACACCGGCGCCGAAGCCTTAAGTTACCGCGCGCACTCGGCAGAAAATCACTACTACTTTCGTATGGGGGCTATGCAAGGCATCGACCTTGAAAGTAAACAAATTATCGTCGCCCCACTGCTCGACCATCATGGCAAACAAATCTTGGCAGAACGCCGTGTGGATTACGATATGTTAGTGATGGCGTTGGGCGCACACTCGAATGACTTTGGTATTGCCGGGGTTAAAACGCACTGCTTTACCTTAGATTCAGCGCAAGAAGCCGAAGACTTTCACCTCTCATTCTTAAACCGTTTTTTGCAGTTTTCTGAGGTGGCTAAACCAGAAGACTCGGTACATATTGCCATTGTTGGTGCGGGGGCAACCGGGGTGGAGCTGTCGGCAGAGTTGTATAATGCGGTCGATAGATTGGAGCAGTTTGGGGTGGATAAGGTGCACCATCAAAGTTTGCAAGTGACCTTAATTGAAGCGGCACCCAGAATTTTACCCGCTCTACCAGAAGCACTGGCCTTGAAAGCGCAAAAAACCCTCTCCGATTTAGGTGTGAGCATTGCCACACAAAAAACCGTGAGCGCCATTGAAGCGCAAACGCTGGTGACGCCTGAAGGAGAGATTAAAGCGGATTTATTGGTTTGGGCGGCAGGCATAAAAGCACCGGCTTTTTTATCAACACTTGGCTTGCCAACCAATCGCATTAACCAGTTAGAGATTGATTTTAGTTTGCGAGTTAAGGGCCAAAGCGATATTTTTGCAATCGGCGATTGCGCCTTCTTGGTGGGCGAGAACACCGATGAGCGTCCCGTGCCTCCGACCGCACAAGCGGCGCACCAAATGGCCGCCACCTGTGCAAAAAATATTATTGCCACCATTAATCACCAACCCAACCAAGACTTTAAATATTGTGACCACGGTGCGCTGGTGTCATTAAGTCGTTTTCAAACTTTAGGCAACTTGCTCGATCAACTGTTTAATAAAAATTGGATGGTGGAGGGAAAACTGGCGCACTGGGCGTATGCCAGCTTGTATCGACAACACCAACTCGCCCTGCACGGCTACTGGAAAACCCTGTGGATTCTGCTTGGCAGCGTGATTGCCAAACGCATTAAACCGAAGTTAAAACTCTACTAATTTAAGTGTTGATTAAAAATTCAGCAGGCCTGCTTGGTTATCGACTGTGTTTTCAGATTTCGCTTGATACTGATTTCGTCCACTCTGTTTGGCTAAGTACAACTGTTGATCGGCACATTGAAACAACTCGCTAGATTGCATCGCTTGAGTGGGCACGAACGTGCAACTCCCGACACTGATTGTTAACACCTCTGATACCGTAGATTTTTGGTGTGCAATGTTTAAGTTTTGAACCGCCTCTAAAATTTTTTGCGCAATCTGCTGGGCTTGAGATTGGTTGGTATCAGGAAGCAGTAATACAAATTCTTCACCGCCGTATCGGCACGTTATCTCAGAGGCACGCTGAGTCATATGGCTCAACGCTTGAGCGACCTGTTTAAGCGCCTCATCCCCTTTAATATGTCCGTAAAAGTCGTTGTATTGTTTAAAAAAGTCGATATCAATCATGATGAGTGTCAGCGGCATACGCTGTCTGATGGCTCTATTCCACTCAATTGATAAATCTTGATCAAGTTTTCTACGATTAAAAACGCCGGTTAAGCCATCCTGAAAAGAGAGTGCTTCAAGTTTTTTATTGAGCTGTTTAATCTGTTTTTCTGCTTTTACTCGGTCGGTAATGTCTTCAGCACTTGACCAAATGTATTGCTGACCTTCAATTTCAATCAGTTGACCGGATAACCGAACCGGAACCATATGGCCGTCTTTATGAATGTACTCTTTTTCATAAGGGCCATAATGCCCTTTACTCTTAAGTTCGTTTAAACGCAGCGCTTCTTCAGGTTCATACTTTTTTGGGGTAATTTGCCAGTAATTTAATGAGAGGGTTTCTTCAACTGAACGACCGAGTAGCTTGGCATAAGCGGTATTCACATCCACCAAGTCGCCATTCATTTTGCATAAGGCTAAGCCAATGACGGTTTTCTCAAAGAGCAGGTCGCCAAACTTTGCGTCAGTTTTCATAATCCGTACCACCCTCTTATGCACAACAACGCTTATCAAGAGAAGATAGCCATCGTTATACTTACTAGAGTATTGATTTTATATGATTTTTAAAAGAATAAACAGCAGATAAAAAAGCGCTTAGCAAACGCACTCTGCCTTAGATTAGATTAGCTTAGATAGACTGATAAAGTTATAGGCATCAAAATCAGTCCGCAAATAATGGGGGACAGGCCTGCTGACTTTTAAAATTAAATGAAAAACCACAAATTACAACTTACCGTGTGCCTGCCAAAGATGTAAATCCGACCAGGGCTTGGCATCCCCTAGCACGTTCTCTTCACCACGAACTTGAGTAATGTGCCATTGATTATTTGACACTAATTGCAACAACGCCGCCCAAACGCCGGTTTCGTCTTGCCAAGCAATCAACTTAACTTGGCAGGCCTGCTCACTTTCTGGAAAGTCAATTAACCACGCATGCTGTTGCAACACACTCAACTGAATCCAATCGTTAAAGTCGATGAGTTCTTCAAATTCATTTTCTGAAAGGGCTAATTTATCCGCCAAAGAAGCCATCGTGTGTTCTGAATCTTGCAGGGCGACTTCCACTGCGGTATTTAACCAACCTTGGTAGATATCTGTCACGTCGCTTAAATAACGACATTCGCCAATTCGGTCAATTTCAGCTTGCGGAAAAGCGTGTGCCTCACCCAAACGGTATACGTCTTCTAACAGTGCCACCATGCTTTTGCACTGCATAGGACGGCAGGGCAACTGCGCTAAAGAGCGATGTAATCGACAGCCAATTAAATGCGGAAAACGCGCCGCTAATGAGAGCGCCATGGAGTTAATGCGCGGCAAGTCTTGCAACGCTTGCATGCGTTTATCGTCTAATAGACAAACCTCTACTTGCTCCGCAATCTCTTTATTCACCCAACGTAAACGCAAATTACGTAAAAACTTTACGGTTGACTCTTTGCCTGGCCAACCGACTTGCTCGACAATATCAATTCGTTTACCGGCCAACAGAGCCACTATTTCGGGTTCGGCTAATTTGGACGACACTAAACGCCAAGCTAATAGCGGTGCATGGTCCAGCAGTTCGAGTAGTTGGGGGTATTTGCCACAAAAGTGCAGCAACTTGAGTTGATGAGTTGGAAACAGCGCACAACTGTCGAGTACCCAAGGCGGCACTTGCTTTCGCCAGTTTGAGAACTGCGAGTAGTTTGACCATTGCAACACCGCCCAGTCGCTGGGGTAGTTAGGGACAGGATGAGAATCAAACATCATCCGATCCCAACCCATCACTTCAATCACCCCCAAGTTGGGGAAGAGTTTGCGGGCATCAATCCACAAGGTTTGCTCTTCTTCGTCCCAATAGCAGTGTTTAGCTAATAGCTGTTGGGCGCGAGGCAGTTCATTGGGAAACGTATGGCCAACCCGACCCATCGGTTTGGAGGATTGTGCCATTGCATTTACCAGCTTTGAGAAATTTTAAAGAAGAAGGTTTTTAGGTACTCGGTTTCTGGAATCGCCGGGTGAATTGGGTGATCGGGCGCTTGGTGGGCTTGATCAAACATCTGCGCAGTACGGTCAATGTGACGCGCGGCTTGTTGCACTTGGTTCAACAAGTTATCACGTGACATATGGTGCGAGCACGATGCAGAAACCAAAATCCCGTCATTTTCTAACAAGCGCATCGCCAGTTCGTTAATTCGGCGGTAACCCTCTGCCCCTTGTTTATAGTCTTTTTTACGTTTTACAAAGGCCGGTGGATCCACAATAATCACGTCAAACTTGCCCGCTTCCATACGCAGGGCATTCAACACATCAAACGCTTTACCTTGAATCAGGGTCATTTTTTCAGAGACACCATTCAGCTCGGCATTGCGCTCAACCCCGTTAATTGCTAACTCGGAAGAGTCTACGCACGTGACTTCAGAGGCCCCCGCCACTGCCGCTTCAATCCCCCAGCCGCCCAGGTAACTGAATACATCCAACACACGTTTGCCTTTAACCATCTCTTGCAAGCGACGACGTCCCATACGGTGATCATAGAACCATCCGGTTTTTTGACCGTCTTTCACCGGAATGGCAAATTTAGCGCCATTCTCTTCAATAATGATTTCGTCTGGCAGTTCACCGTGCACCACTTCGTCATACAATGGTAAGCCTTCTAGCTCTCGGCTTTTATTGTCATTACGCATCACAATCGCCGATGGGTGGTACAAATTCTCCAGCACTTGCACAATGTCGTCTTTAACGGTTTCCATGCCCGCGGTGGTAATTTGCACCGAGAACACATCGCCAAAACGGTCAATCACTAAACCGGGTAAGCCATCGCTGTCGCCAAACACCAAACGATAATACGGCGCATCAAAACTCAGCTCTCGCAGTTCTTGTGCGGCTTGTATGCGGCGTTTCAAGAACTTCATGTTCATCTCAAGCTTTGGGTTGCGGCTCAGCATGCGAATACAAATCAGCGTATTGGGGTTAACATACCCCATACCAATGGCTTTGCCGTTTGAAGATTCAATAATGACCTGCTGCCCAGCTTGCATGCCTTTAATTGGCGTGGCAACTAAGTCAACTTCGTTACTAAACACCCACATATGACCTTGCTTAATTCGGCGCTCTTCATTCTTTTTTAAACGGACACTGGCTAACATGACAACTTTTACTCAACTTTGGCTTGGCGTGTGTTTAATACCATGAAATAACGTGAAAAACACACTTTAAAAATAGGAAATGGGCAGGCAAGCAGGCCTGCTGACTTTGAAAAAAATGAAAAACCTACGACTGATCAATCAGCTCTTGGTATTCGGCATCGGACATTAAATCGTCTAATTCGGCTGCATCGTGAAGGGCAATCTTAAACAACCATCCGCCATCATAAGGCTCGTCGTTAATCAACTCAGGCTCATCTTCTAACGCTTCATTGAACTCAACAATTTCGCCACTGACGGGCGCATAAATCTCGGTGGCAGATTTAACCGATTCTAAAGACATGACCTCTTCTTCTGCAGAGACATCGTTGCCTAATTGTGGTGGCGTAATGCTCATCATTTCGCCCAGTGATTCTTGCGCAAAGTCGGTAATGCCGACCACGGCAAGACCGCGTTCATCAATGTAAACCCATTCGTGCGTTTGGGCATATTTTAAGTGATTCGGTAAGACGCTCATTTGATGGTTCTCCAATAAAAATTATGGGTGAATAATACCACTTTTACGCATTAATCAATGCCTAATCCCAAGGGCAATTGGGCATTGCCAATGGCTTTGAATCTAATGATTAAAGGAAATAACGGATTTATTTGCCCGCATGCTGTTTAATTTCAAAACGCTAACCGTAAAGATTGACGCACTTTGTGAATTAATGCGCGTTGTCATCCGGCACGGGTTGTTCTGATACAGCGGTTAATTCATCCACTTCAACCCGGTTTCTGCCCAGGTCTTTTGCTCGGTATAAGGCTTGGTCTGCCCGTTTTACAAACGTTTGCTCGGTATCCCAATTAGTGAGATTCGCCACCCCTAAACTGATGGTAATGTGTGTGGGTACCTCCGAGGTTGACAACTCACTCACCGCAAGTCGAATACGTTCTGCGATGGTCACGGCCGAATGTTTATCCGTTTCTGGTAACAAAACCAGAAACTCTTCGCCGCCATATCGGCAAACTTTATCAATATCTCGCAAAGTTTTAAAAATAACCGACGCCACCTCTTTTAATACCACATCGCCAACATCGTGCCCAAAATTATCATTCACCAATTTAAAATGGTCAACATCAAGCATAATGATCGAAAAGTGTGTTTTGTATCGATGCGCACGTTCAATCTCATGATGCAACGATTCGTTACACGCCAAACGGTTACCGACACCGGTTAACTCATCCGTTACCGTCAACTTTTGTAAACGCTCTTTAAACTCCTCAACGCGGGTAATGTCTTGCATTAAAACATTAAATAACCGTTGTGTGCCAACTTGCATGGGTTTGATTTTGAACTGAAAAATATGCGTTTTACCATGGCGAAGTATTTTGGCTTTGTGTGAATCGTAGGGACGTTTAAGAATGTAATCAATCCAGTATTCGCCATTAATGGTCCTTTGCAAAAAACCGTCCTCTTTAACAAAGGTATCGCAAACACAGGTGTATTTACTTAAAAATGCCTCAATATCCTCAAACTCATCATAAAATTCAAAAAAGTGACTATTTGAATCAACAATTTTCTTATAGTTAGTGATGTACACAATATCGGAAACCGAGTCGATAATCTGCCTAAAGTAGCGCTTCTCAGTGTTGGCTTGACGGTTATTGATGAATTGCAGTGTTAACAGTAACAGCAATAAAATAGCCGCTATGTTAATAAAAATGTACTTTTGCAATACCCAAGAGGCATTTTCAAAACTCATCTTATTTTTTTGCATGAACGTTAACCAATAGGCCAATACTCGCCCGTTTTCATCGTTTAACACCCATTTTCTGACTACATAACCATTCAACTCAACATAGCCTTTTGAGTTCAACAAACCCTGCAAATCTTGGTTTCTTAAAAGGCTAATTAATTTAGAGGGCGCATCTGTGTTGGCCACAAAATACTCGTTTAAAAAGGAATTTTGATCAACGCGAGTTAACTGCTTTTTATAGCTTTTATCTACCAACAAAACAGACGAAACCCCCGTTTCGAAAAAAAGTTCTTTGGTCATCGGAGTAAATTGTGTAATCAGTTCCACAACCCCTAATAATTTAAACTGCTCATCGAATACCGGGGACATCGATTTAAATGACAGGGCAAACTTGCCAACACTCATCACCTTTTTGGGTTTCGGATCCAGCAACATATCTTGAATTTCTGGTCGAATTTTTAAGAGGTTATCACCGGTTTTTTCGGTCCAACTGCGATAAACACTGTCGCCCTTTAAATTGATGAGTTGTAGCCAGAGGTTTTCAAAGTCGGATTGTTGATTAATGCGTTTGACTAGAGTGGCGATTTTTTTACGATTTTCGGCAGAATCGTCAGGGTTGATCAACACCTCTTGAATAAGGGGGTTTTCAGTTAAACTTAATGCGAGCGTGATGGCATTATTTTGTTGATCTGTGAGCAGTGACTGCATGTTTTCATGCAGCTGTTTTTGATGATTGAGAATCTCTTTATCGTAGAGTTGGTGTTTGGCAACCCCATAAACCACCGCCGCTACCGTCAAAATTGCGATTAACGCCAATAACAGGACTAGATACAACTTAAGCGGCTTCTTCATTTCACTCCACATTATGGCTTTAACAGGTCAGTCCATTCTAGGTTATGCCCGCTGTTTTTCAAGCGATTAGCCCAAGTTAGAGCACGCATTAGGCGCTAAAATTACTTGGGGATAAACTGTTTTTTTCTATCAGGCACCCCATTAAGCGAAATATGGCCATCAAAACTGCGAAATGGTCGCCGTCACCACCCCCCAAATGACCATATCCGACTCCTCTCTAACGGGGATCGGCGGGTAGTGGTCATTCTCTGGCACCAACCACGTGCCGGTGGATTTCACCGATAAACGTTTTACGGTGAGCTCGCCATCTAATGCGGCAATCACAATCTTGCCATCCGCTGGAGTCACGCTGCGATCCACCACCAGAATATCGCCATCTAAAATGCCCGCCTTTTGCATGGAGTCCCCCTCAACCACCAATAAAAAGGTCGCCTCTTTATTGCGAATCAATTTATCGTTGAGGTCGAGGTGTTTTTCAATGTAGTCATCTGCGGGGCTGGGAAAACCCGCCACCACTTTATGACTAAACAACGGTAACTCAATCGGCACTTCGTTTGCGGGTTGATAGACCGCAAATGGACTGTTTTCCAGCAGGCCTGCCCACTTTCCATCATCAATATTCTGGCTATTCACCGCTTGTGACTTCATCGCTTGAAGCCACTGCTCTATTTGTGCGACTTTTGATTCGGGTACCCGCATCACTTTAGTCGATTCACCAAATTTACCCGAGCCTTTTTTGCGTCCCGCCCCCAAACGGGCGCCGCCATGAATCACTTTCGTTTTAGAATCTGTCATATCGGTCTTCTTTTACTTAAACAACAAGAGGTGAACTACGTTAGTCCAACTTGAATAACGTAACTTTTTTCATAAGTATATAAAATAAGTGGCTAAAAGTCCGATTTAAAATGGGATTTGATTGAAATAATAGATGTGCATTCAAACCTAGCAGGCCTGCTGAATTTGAATGAAAACACGGTTTAAACCAAAAGGGAACTTGATGATTTAAGATTCAGGCTTGACTCTTGGTGACAAACAACCCAAATTGATGTGCGCAAGTAACCGATTATGTAACGGTAGACAGCTTCTTTAGGCGCTTCTTTAGCTGCTAAAATTTAGACGTTAAGCTTAAACAGCGTGCTTCAAACTCCTCGGCTGGCACAGGACGACTCATCAAGTATCCTTGGTAATAGTCACAGCCTTTTAATTGTAAGAAACGTTTTTGCACGTCCTCTTCCACCCCTTCAGCCAAGACCTTCAGCCCTAAGTTATGACCCATGGCGATAATGGTGTTTACAATCTGCATCCCTTGTTCGTTGTAGGGAATATCATCCACAAAACTTTTATCAACTTTTAACACGTCGATTGGCAAGGTTTTTAAATAGGAGAGCGACGAGTAACCGGTTCCAAAATCGTCGAGAGCAATGCGCACACCTAACCCACGTAAACTCTCAAACAAACTTACCGCTTCTTCGCCCACGCCCATCAATCCGCTTTCGGTAATTTCCAACTCCAAACACTCCGCCGGCAGACCCGTTGCTTGCAGTGCGTCCATGACCACTTCAAGCAAATTGGTGTAAGCCAGCTGTTTTGGCGACACATTCACGGCATAGACACACTGTGTAAACCCTTGGTCATACCAAACCTTGGCTTGTCGACAGGTCTCATTAAGCACCCAACGACCAATATCCGCAATTAACCCCGAGTCTTCGGCAATGCCAATAAAATGGTTAGGGGCTAATAAACCTTTAATGGGATGTTGCCAGCGAATAAGGGCTTCAGCGCCTTTAATTTGATTGCTGCCTAAAATGACTTGTGGCTGATAAAACACGCGCAATTCATCATTGGTCAGCGCTAATTTAAGATCGGCTTCAATCTGCATACGTTGCAGCGCACTTTCAGTCATATCGGCCGTAAAGTATTCAAAGGTGCCTTTGCTCTTCTTTTTAGAGAGGTACAGAGCGCTGTCGGCATGCTGCATTAGAATTTCTGAATCGGTGCCGTGTTCTGGGTACAGCGCGATACCAATACTGCAACCGACACTCACCGCACGATTATCTTTGAGCATTTGCGGCTTGGAGATGGTTGAAATAATGGTTTGCGCGACTTGAGCCGCATCAGTGACCAGATGTAAATCCTCAATTAAAATAGCGAACTCGTCGCCCCCTAAACGCGCCACCATATCATTTTCTCTCAACGCATCTTTTATCATTTTAGCGGCGTTCAGCAGAACTTCATCCCCAGCGGCATGCCCATAGCTGTCATTGACATCCTTAAAGCGATCCAAATCCAACATCAACAAGGCAAATGGTTTTTGAGACCGTTTTACATGCGATAAGGTAAATTCTAAATTGTTTAAAAATTTACGACGATTCGGTAGTTTGGTTAAGACATCGTGATGCGCTAGATAATCTAACTCCGCTTGCGAGGCTTTAAGTTTGGTGATGTCGGCAAACACGCCAATGTAATTTTCAACTTCCCCATGCTCATTGGTCAGTGCCGTAATGGTTAACCATTCGGGTACTAAGTTCCCTTGTTTATGGCGATTCCAAATCTCTCCTTGCCATACCCCCTGCTGTTTAATCTCCTGCCACATTGCATCGTAAAAAGGTAGTTCATGCTGACCTGAGCGTAAAAACCTCGGCGTTTTGCCGATAACCTCTTCGGCTCCGTACCCCAAAATAGTCGAAAATGCTTGGTTAACCGAAACAATTTGGCAGCTGTGGTCGGTCACCATCACCCCTTCACCGGTATTAGAGAAGACTTTGGCGGCCAATCGTAATTGCTGATCGGCGCGACGTTGCTCAGTGACATCCAATAAAATGCAGTGGGTACGCTTACTGTTGTCACTCGCTAGAGAGATGCGACCGGTGACTTCGACCTCTTTTAATTCACCATTTTTAGCCACCACCTCAAACAGAATGCCATCCAACTTCCGTTCTCCAAAAACTGTGGAAAGACCTCAGTGAGTTGTGATACCGACTCCGGACTCACAAAATCGGTAATCGGCTTACCGATAATCATGGGGTAATCGGCTCGATGCAGACCAAACAAAGTTAACCAAGCTTCATTCACCTCTAAAATTTTGCCCTCTTCACTTAAAGACTGATACGCCATCGGCGCCTTTTCAAATAAACTGTGAAAACGCTTTTCGCTCTCCTCTAACTTAAGCTGAGTGCGTTTAATCAAAACCAGTTGATAGAGTTCATTGCCAAATTGGGTAATCGACTGCACATCAAAGTCATCGTACGCTTGTTCTGCATTGCCAACACCCACAATCATCCGAACAAGTCCGTCACTTATTATTGGCACGCTCACAAAACGACTGAGCACAGAGTGTCCTTCTGGAAGGCCTTTTTTGTTGGGTTCCAAATCGTAGTCATTCACCACTTTAGCTTGTTTAGTACGAACTGAATCTGCCCAAATACCTGCTTCATCTACCGGGTAATGATTATCAAAACTGGCGGTGCAGTAGTGTTTAAGGGTACGGGTACTCCACGTGGCTAACTGAATTTGGTTTTGGTCTTCTGACACAAAGTGAACAAAGCCAATTTGACTTTGGGTAAAGTTTTCAAGGGCGTTCATACCCATTTCCAACAACCCTTTCTCATCCAAGGCTGGCGCATCCATCGACAAGTTAAATAAGGCTTTGGTTACCGCAAGGGTGCGTTCTTGCGTGTGTGCGTGTTGTTTTTCTTTGGAGATGTCTACCAATACGCAGTGAGTATGGGTTTGATCGGTATGGGCATCCACCGAGGTTCGACCGTCTATGCGTACTAATCGCATTTCGCCTGATCGTGTCTTAATTTGACATTCAACGCCATCAATATGCCCCTCTTCCAGGAGTTTTGAAAAGTTTTCGTTTAAAACAGGGAGGGAGTCGGCAGCTAAAAAATGTTCATACGACTGTCCAATGACGTCTTGACGGCTGTAACCAAACAAATCACACCAAGCTCGGTTTACATTGAGAATTTCACACTGTTCATTCAACGATTGGTAAGCAATCGGCGCGTCCATAAACAAGCCCATAAAATAGGTTTGACTCTGTTCTAAGAGTTCACTTTTTAAGCGTGCCTGCTCATTTTTAAAGGTGCGCGCAAACAACAAACCAATCAGTGACAATGCGGTCACCAAGCTTAAGGCAAGTACCATTAGATTATGCCGTAAATTACTGTAAGCCTCTGATTCACTCATACTCGCAATAACCACCCAATCAGCCATTTTAAGATGGGTGTGATATTGAAATACCGTTTGCCCGCTCGCCGTGGCAACTTTAAAAAGCGTTGCTTGAGTTGAATGCCGTTCAGTGTGATTAAGCTGAGTAATCTGGTTGGCCTGCTCACTTGAAAGCACCCCTAAACGATAACCCTCATGTTCAAGCGGCACCAACTTCATGGTCTGTTGGTTTTGGCCACTCAAATTCGCAAAAATCAATTCGGTTTTTCCGGTTTCGGTGCTAATTGGCCAGCGATTCAACATGGGCACAACAAATCGAGCGGGGTTAAGGTGCAGGATGATACTGCCTAAATACACCGGCTCAGCGCCATGACGATTGATCAGCGGAGCCACAAAATCCAAGTGAAAAAGGTTGTCTTGAATAAATAGCTGGGTTTGCGTGCTTAACTGTTGTTTGGCTTTTTTGAGCAGGGCATTTGTGTGCTCTGCCATATTGACCTTGACATCGCCAACACTCGTAATGACTTGGTCTTGAGCATCGACTAAGGTGAATTTTTCGTAACCGTAAATCGCATTAAATTTTGCAATACGATTTTCAACCCGTCTTAAATCGTCAGGGTGAGTGGTCAAGCGAGGAAAGAGTTCAATAAACGCGTCGCTTTCAGAAAAGGTGGCTAAGTCGGAATAACGTTCTGTTAACCAGCCGTCAAGATAGGCAACTTTAGATTCCGCAACCGATTGCAACAATGCATGGGTTTTTTCATCGGCCGATTTAGATTGCAGCTGATAAAAAGCAAACAGACCCATTACCGCAATCAGCACTAAGCC
Source organism: Thiotrichales bacterium (assembly GCA_016938655.1). Lineage (GTDB taxonomy): Bacteria > Pseudomonadota > Gammaproteobacteria > Thiomicrospirales > Thiomicrospiraceae > Thiomicrorhabdus. The sequence continues at coordinate 154,809 of JAFGUG010000057.1, forward strand.
AATCCAAATTAAAATCAACGGGCGTTTTTTGGCTGCGATTTTTTGATTCAGAGTGTCTTGTTCAGCAACCATTTTCATAACAGGTTTTAACATGACTAAAACGGCCTTAAATTGAGTACTTCGATTAAATCGCAAATTAGAAAACGAATATCTTATTTTAACCAATCAAAACCTTTACAACCCAATGCCTGCAAACAACTTGATTCAAATTAAGTTTTTACCGCCATCCACCGGCAGACTAATACCCGTGGTGTACGAACTATTAAGCAAATACTCTAACGCTTGCCAAATAACAATCGCGCCAGGCTCGATTGGAATTGCCGATTGTGTTAAACGTTTTTGTTTGTATTCTGAGGTATCTCCTTCATTAAACAGAATCAAACCGGGGGCAATGGCATTGACCTTAATCTCTGGCGCGTATTTTTTTGCAAAGTTTTTTGTCAAGTTATTGAGTGCGGTTTTACTGGCTAAATACGCAATGTGTTGATCATTCACCAAATCCACCGAGGTATCGGTAATCGCCACAATATCTTTAAGTGCGCTGTCCGATGCATCCAGTAACGGTTTTAAAGCAACGTTCAACCGATACGGCAGTTCAACGTGCGTTTTAAACATTGAATCGTACAGCGTAAAGTCGTTGGCAACGTCCTCATCACTTGCCCACGTAGAAGCGTTATGCACCACCGCTCGTAAACTGGCGACCGTTTGCTGAAGTTGGGTTATAAGAGTTTGCTCGGCATTGACTTGATTAAAGTCTACCTGAAACCCGATTGCGCCCAACGCAATCAACTCGGCCACGCCCGGTTTTTCTGAGCGGTAAGTAAACACCACCGGATAATCGGTATGCAGTAAAACTTGCTTGGCTAAAAAAAGACCAATCCGTTGACCCGCCCCTGTGATAAAAATGGCATTTTGCAACATGATTCTCTCAATATTTATTGGTAAAAACGAAACTTAACCGGCCTCTTAAATGCGCTTGTTTAAACGCCATTAAAAGTCAGCAGGCCTGCCTAAATTAAAGCATCCTTAATGATTTGCCAAGCCTTTGTTACTTTACAGCGAACTAAAAACCAAGTAAATTACTCGGAAATAAACCCAAAGCGTGTTTTCCTTTAGTCGACCCAAACGATGGCAAGGTTTGACGTTAATCAATGAATAGACTCATGACGCAATCCAACCAAACCGCCGTGCAACCTAAGGTCAAAACACAAAGTGGACTTCAAGTGGGCCAAAACGCCCCTCATTTTTCACTTATTGATCAACATAACCAGTTGCACCAATTAAGCGATTATAAGGGTCAATGGATCGTGCTCTACTTTTACCCAAGAGACGCCACGCCTATTTGCACCCAACAGGCCTGCTCACTTAAAGAGCAACACAACGCCCTGTTAAGCAAACACGCCGTGATTTTAGGGGCGAATGCGGATAGCGTGACAAAACACCAACAATTTGCACAGCAACATCAACTGCCCTTTAGTTTGCTGTCAGATACAAAGGGACAAGTTGCCAAGCAGTATGGCGCGCTTTTGGATTTAAATTGGCTGCGATTTGTGAAACGGCATACGTTTATTATTGACCCACAGGGTCGCATCGCAAAAATTTATCGACAAGTGAACGCGCAACAGCATGCGAGTGAACTGCTGGGTGACTTACAACAATTACAGGATCTGCCTTCAAACTCGACAGATTGAGTAAAAAATTCAACCCAAAAGAAATAAAAAACCATAAACCCGTTCTTATAAGTATCCGTTAATCATAAGCATCAAACCGTCATCATGACAGTGATGCTTAAAACTAAAAAAACGCTTAAGAACAAGGAAATCTGATGAACCGACTAGTTAATAAAAAACCAGCAGGCCTGCCAAAGTTTGTACTTTGGTTTGCTTGGATACCATTAATGCTTAGCGTGCAGAGCTGTGCCAAGGAAACAGAAATGACCCCAAAAAATGATATTGTGAACACCCAAATAGAAACCGATTCCATTGTGCTGGGAATGGGCTGTTTTTGGGGGGCTGAAAAACGCATGTCTGAACTCACCGGGGTGGTCGACGTTGAAAGTGGTTATGCCGGTGGTGACTTCGAAAAAGCCGGCTACCAAGATGTGTTAAACCATGAACGTATGATTAAAATGGGGCGCGCTGACGAACGCAATCATGCGGAGGTTATTAAAGTTACCTTTAACCCCGCATTGGTGAGTTTAGAACGTGTGCTTATCCAATTTTGGGAAAATCACAACCCAACTCAAGGTGACCGTCAAGGTAATGATGTTGGCACAAATTATCGCAGTGCGATTTACTACATCAGCGACGGTCAAAAAGCGGTTGCGGAGTACACCAAAAATGCCTATCAACAAGCCTTAACGCAAGCAGGCCTGCCAACAATCACCACCGAAATTGCACCGTTACGTAACTACAATTCGGCCGAAGAGTATCACCAAGATTATTTGGTTAAAAACCCTAATGGCTATTGTGGTCTTGGCGGAACCAATGTGGCGTACCCAGGTTCAGAAAAATCGAAAGGACCTCAGCACCCCGTTCTGAATTCGGCTGACCTAAATCAAACTCAACAGTTAGTGGTGTTTGAGGCGGAAGAGTGTGCATTCTGTAAACAATTTAAATCTGAAGTGTTAGATTCTTGGAAATCGGAAGTACCGATTATTGCCACTCTAAACCCAAACCCACCCACCGGCTGGAAACTTGAAAAAACTCTGTTTGCCACGCCCACCATCGTTCTATTTGAAGACGGCAAAGAGGTCTCACGTTTTACTGGCTATAATGGCGATAAGCCCCGTTTCTGGAAGTGGTTAGGGTTTCAGCTACTCACACCAGAACAGCAAAAAATCGCCTTTGAACAAGGCACCGAATACGCCTTTACCGGTTCACATCTAGATGAAAAACGTCCTGGCACCTTTGTTGACCCGATTACCGGAGAAGCACTGTTCCGCAGTGATACCAAGTTTGAAAGTAACAGCGGCTGGCCGAGCTTCTTTAACCCGGTTGAAGGTGCCATTACCGAACACGAAGACTTTAGCCATGGCATGAGCCGAATTGAAGTGCGCAGTGCCAGTTCGGGCATTCACTTAGGTCACGTCTTCCCTGACGGCCCTGCGCCAACCTACAAACGCTACTGCATCAACGGCAATGTACTCAAGTTTGTCCCTGACGAAAGCTAAGTTCTAATTCGTACGTTTTACTCTTAGCTTAGTTAAAACGGTCCTAGTGACCGTTTTTTTTGAGCAGCTATTTTCAGCATAACCAACAAACACTCAGCAGGTACGTCTATCGCGATAAAAAAACACCTGCCCTAGCATAAATTAATATGTTTGTTCAACGTCCCTGTTTACGTTATATTGGAATGATAATCATAAATACGTTAACGTTCTGATGCGCTTTTTTCATTATTTGTAGGCGATAGTTTATTACATGCATTCCTCCCCGGTCATTTTAGCGGTTGACGATACTCCCCAAAACTTAGACATCATTGTTGAGCTACTCAGTGAGTTTGACGTGCGTGATGTTGTTGATGGGAGAAGTGCTTTAGAAATGGTTAATAAACAGCCCATTGACCTCATTTTATTGGACATTATGATGCCCGAGATGGATGGTTATGAAGTCTGCAAAATTTTAAAAGCCAACCCTAAAACCAAGCACATTCCCGTTATCTTCATAACCGCCAACACCGATGATTTGGCGATTCAAAAAGCCTACGATGTTGGCGCCAGTGATTACATTTCAAAGCCCGTTAAGCCACAAGAACTTCTGGCAAGGGTCAACACGCAACTCAAGCTACAAGCGCTTATCGCCTCGTTAGAAGACATGGCTTTTCATGACTCGTTAACCGGCATTCTCAACCGCCGCAAGTTTTTTGAACTTGGTTCAAACCTATTCAACGACACCGACCAAATAGCCGCAGTAATGATTGATATTGATAAATTTAAACGCATTAACGACTCTTTTGGACACGCGGTCGGCGATGAAGTCATTCGGCGTTTTGCACACGTAGTGAGTGAGACATTACCTCCAGGAGTGCTATTTGGGCGATTAGGTGGCGAAGAATTTGCCTTGCTCTGCGAACACTTTAGTGAAGAAGGCGTCAGTGTTTGGATTGATAGTTTAAGAAAGCAAATTGAGTCACTTGACTTAATCAAAAATGGTCACAAAATCGACTTTACCATCAGTAACGGTATTGCGATTAAAGAAACTCAAATGGAAAATTTAGATGACCTACTTAACTTGGCAGATGAGGCACTCTACGAAGCCAAAAACAGTGGCCGAAATAAAACCGTTTTAATATCAGAACGCACAAGGAAGGTAACATGAAAGACCTAAAACCTATTTACAGCTGGGCAGTTGCGCATGGTGAATCGCGAATTATTGATCGTATCTTAGTCAGAATGCTTCCTGAACTTTTAAAATCTGAACAAAAATTAACGTCTCAAACCTTAGAGCAAGCCAGTACAGTGATGGTTTCAGAGAGCTTATATGCGCATTTTCTAAATGTGGCTGAAGAGTTAGTCGGCCAAGCGTATCAAGCATAGGAGAGCACGGCTATGTTTGATATAAATCAATATCCATTTGATACCCAGCACAACCATTTAGAGATTGGTGGCGAAGCCATGGTGTTTCACTGTCACCACTATATGAACTATTTACAACGCTCGATTCTGGATGCGGACTACATCGACAGCTCGCTTTTTCTGATTGGTTCCGCTGCCGATTCGGCTTATCATCAGCTACTTGAACTGTGCACGGGATTATCGATTGACGAAGCTAAGCAGATGGCTGAATCGGTTTATAAACACTTTGGCTTTGGTCTGATCGACCTATCGAATATGGACGAGAACGGCATTGAACTGACGACTTACAAATCGTTCTTTTCTAAAACTTGGGTAATGAAATTTGGCCCGTGTAAAAAACCGGTCGATTACTACACAAGTGGCTATTTGGCTGCCGCTTATGCGGTTATTTTTAATAAACCTTTGGGTCAAATTCATGCCCAACAAACCACCTGTATGGCAACAGGCGACAGCCTAAACACCCATGTCATAAAAATGGGTGAATGTAACTTTAGTCTGTACCCACCCAAACAGAAAACCGTTTTTAATCCCACCCCAAAGCAACCGATAAACTGGGAGCATGAAATCACGATAACCAATGCTTTTTTAGGTGCGCACGCGCATTTTATTGGCAACGAAGAGGGATATATTCAGGCATTTGGGGTGTATCTGGTTCGTGTGCAAAGTGACTACGTTAATCGCCTTCAGTTTGAATTTATTAGAGCACTGAGGGAAGTCGCTGGCGAATATGGCGAAACACTAGGATCAGAATTACTGCTTGAGGCAGGACACGCCTGTGGCTTCTTTACCTACGGTGGTGTAATGACCTCTAATGAGTGGAAAACGGTGGTGCAACCTCTGCTAAAAACCAAAGAGGACTGGATACGAGGCCTGCTCTCTTTAATAAATACCATGGGCTGGGGCTACCACACTGTTTCCGAACTCTCTGCTGAGCGCGCAACCTTTAGAAACTACAATGACTTTGAAGACTTGAGCCATTTGAGAATGTATGGCCAAAGTCATCACTTTACGCACTGGGCGAACAGTGGTGGCTTTACCGGTTTGATGCAATTAATTTATCAAACGGACTTGGTGGACGGTAACCCCATCGAAACGGAAGAGGGTTTTAGAGCAATGCGTCGAGCCAAACAGGGTTATAAAACTATTATGAAAAAAGGCATGTCATGTGGGGATGATTATTTAGAAGTCGAAGTCTGTTTATAAGTAACGTAACCAAAAAAAACAATAGGTCGATGAATGCCAGAACTCGATTTTCAAATTGATTTTTACCAAGCCCTTCACCGCGAATGGAGCAAGCTTAACGAAACCTCCTCTCAAAAAGATATTTTTGGTCTGGCACTCCACTTTATAACTGAAAAACTTAATTATGAACGGTGCATTTTATTTGTACAGGATGACCAAAGTGGCCTTTTTAAAGTGCACTCACAAGCCGGCTACAATACGCCAGAGCAATTAGTCCGCATTAAAATTATCAACCTTCTATTGTCGGGTGAAATCATCGAACAGCTTCGTCTGACCGGTGAAAGCATCACTCACTCGCAAGCAACGACCAATCCATTGGTTGATAAACTCTCCGACTCGCTGTTTCTAAAAGAGGCGCGCTTTGATCTGTTTGGTGGCGACATTGATGTCCCCTTTGGCTTAATTGTGATTGGCAACGCCAGTAATATTCCACGGACTCCAGTTGACAACAGATTGTTTCAAGTTCTAAGTCAAACTGTCATTTCAAACTTAGCAAACGCAATTAACAACCGAAACTTTTATCAAGCATGGAACAATGAACGTCAGCTATTACAAGAACACATTGCCATTAGAACGCATGAGTTACAGGCTCAAAAAGAGACCCTTGAAGCGATCTATCTAACCTCTAAAGACGGCATTGCCATTTTGGATGTTCATACCTCTGCGTTTTTGGATGTTAACCCAGCCTATCTTGAAATGACAGGCTTTAAGAGAGAGGAACTGCTTCGCACCAGCTGTGTTGCTTTGAGCAAAGAGGACGATAAAGAGCGAAGCATTGTGGTTATGCAAGAGGTGGCACAGAAAGGGTTCGTGAAGGACTTTGTTAAAACCTGCATCGTTAAAAATGGGCGTGAAGTAAATGTCATTATGTCACTGGTATTAATGAGCGATGGACAACGTGTGCTCGTGACCAATAAAGACTTAACCAACCGAATCAATTTAGAAAGTGCGTTGCTCGAGGCCAAAGAAAAAGCGGAATCTGCAGCACGCATGAAAAGTGCCTTTTTGGCAACTATGTCCCACGAAATTCGTACACCCATGAATGGTATCTTGGGCATGAGCCACTTGGTTCTGCAAAGTGGTCTAAACGCAAAACAAAAAAGCTACTTACATAAAATTGACCGTTCAGCGAATAGCTTACTTAGAATCATTGACGACATTCTTGATTATTCCAAAATAGAGGCGGGAAAACTCACGCTTGATGAGTCGGAGTTCGATCTTTACGAGATGGTTGATGACGTTTTTAGCCATGTTGCCCGGCCTAAAGAGAATAAAGGCGTTGAGTTAATTGTGCGCTACTCAACCTCGTTGGACAATAAAATTGTCGGCGACAGTTTCAGACTCTCACAAGTCCTCACCAATCTTATCAGTAATGCCCTTAAGTTTACCGAGCAGGGTGAAATTGAACTGTCAGTGCAAGCTGTTTCGAATAAAACCGTGCGTTTTGAGGTTCGCGACACGGGTATTGGCATTGCGGCTGAACAACAAGCAAACCTCTTTGAATCCTTTACCCTAGCAGATAATACCACCTCACGAAAACATGGTGGAACGGGGCTTGGCTTAGCCATTTCGAAACAACTGGTTGAATTAATGGGTGGCTCTATCTGGATTAAGAGCACCCTGAACAAAGGGAGCCATTTTATATTTGAAATACCGCTCGCGTTCCAAATAAACCAAACAACGCCTGCTCCAGATTTAAAACAGACTGATGCTTGGTTAATCCTAGGAGCCAATCAAAACCAAAATTCCGCGCTAACATTAATAGCAGAACGCCTGGGGGCAACGGTCACGCTTGCCACTTCTGAAAAGCAGGCGATTAAAGCAATAGAGATCAGTTCAGTGCGTTATCAATTTATATTGATTGACCCGCTGTCTTTTAAACACTCAATGCCGGCCCTTTTTAACCTTCTAAAACAATGCAAACAGAAATCGTTACACCTTGCTTTTAAAGAGACTACAAAAATCATTGGAATTGAAAACCCTTATCATCAGATGACCGATCATATAAGTTTCTATGTTTTATACGATGCCATTATTAACAAACCGTTTAATCCGAATGTGATTAAAACGACCACTCAACAACTCGCGGATGCCACATCCGCTATCAACAATCCCGAAAAGTTATTTAACCCAGGCCTGTCAACTTTATTCAAAAATCGCATACTCATTGCTGAAGATAATGCCATAAATCAGGCGGTTTTAATCGGTTTATTAGAAGAGACAGGGATGCAAATCGACATCGCAGATAACGGCAAAAAAGCCTATCAATTGGCACAAGATAATGACTACAACTTGATTTTAATGGACGTACATATGCCTCTTATGAATGGTATTGAAGCGGCTACTTTAATTAAGAAAGAGCGTTCAATACCCATCATCCTTATCTCTGCAGAAACGTTAGAAAATGAGCACGAATTGACTGAGAGTAACATCATTGATGGTACTTTATTAAAGCCAGTTAAACCCAGTAAACTCTATACCCTTCTATTCAACTTTCTTGAACATGACATCGTTGAACCCATAATCAACCATCGCGCAACCAATCAGACTAAAACCAGTAACAGCCTGACCGATATATCCGTAAAGTACATTGATACTCAACAGGGCTTAAGATTGCTGGGATCAAAACAAACGCTGTATTTAAAAGTACTCAAAAACTTTGTCGAAAAATACCGTGGTTTTAGCGTAGAAAAAACGAAGCAAAATTTATATGAATTAATGCATGTGCTCAAAGGCTTGAGTGCAAATATCGGAGCCAATCGTTTATCTGATTTAGCAACCGAGTTACAAACTGCACCCAATCAATTAAAACAAGCTGAATTAGAACAGCACTTGCAGCAAGTCGTCTTTGAGATAGAAGATCGTTTGTTAAACAGTCAATGTGCTCGTGATATGCAATCTACTCAAAGGCAAACAAACGACAGGATATCTGAGCTGTTTATTGAACTAAAAGCATCCGCCTTAAAACAGAGTTCGCTTGCCTGTAACAAGATATTAACTGAACTGTCTAATAATCAGCTTGCAAGAGAAGATCGAGTTAAGGTTGAACGAGCAATTGACTATATAAACGAAAGAAATTATCAGAAGATAATCGACCTACTCTGAAAAGAGCGGGAAAGATAGGATTGAAAAGAGTAAGTAAGCACAAAAGCTGTGCTTACAACCTAAGTTTCTCAAACAAAATTAAGATGGAATGGGATCAATGTATTGAGCGCCCTGCTGCTGCAAGTACCCTAAAAACTCTTTGGCCAGAATCGATAACTCTTTACCTGCAGGATAGACAATGTTCCACTGCTTATTGATTGGAAAACCTTGAACATCCAACTTAACAATCGGCAATGAAGAATCATCAAAGCTAAGTGAATGCTCTGATATACAGGCAACACCTAAATCACCAGCAACACAATGTTTGATCGCTTCATTGGTCTCTAAGGTGAGCCTCTCACTCAGTTTAAGGCCTTCCTCACGGAACAACTCTTCCAAAGCGGAACGAATACCTGAGCCATCCTCACGCATTAAAAAATGCTCTTTCGCTAATCGTTTTAGACTTATGTTTTTTTCTTTAGCTAACTCATGATCTTTATGAGCAACAATAATCAAAGGATTCGGTGCAAAAGGGATGACTTTCAAATCAAAATCATTAGGTGGGACTTGGCCAAGAATATAAAGGTCGTCTAGATTTTGTTGTATACGCTTAAGAATCGTATCTCTATTAGAGATTTTTAAACTCAACTCAATTTTTGGGTACTTTTTGCAGAAGGTGCCAAGCGCAAGAGGCGTAAAGTATTTCGCAGTAGAAACAACAGAGACCTTAAGACGACCTCTTTTCATTCCTTTAAAATCATCTAATAAGATTTCAAGATTGGATAGTCGACCAATAACCTCACGACAACTACAAGCAACTTGATCACCGACCTCTGTTAAATAGATATTTCGGCCAACCTGCTCGTATAGAGGTAACCCAATGGCTTCGACAAGACTTTTGACCTGGGAAGAGACGGTGGGTTGTGTTAGGAAGAGTTCTTGGGCGGCTTTCGTGAAACTCAAGTGACGTGAAACGGATTCAAAAACCTGGATTTGTCTCAATGATGCATGTCTAATCAAAAAATTAGATTGATTATTTGATTCACTCATTACCTACTTATCCTCTAGAAACCATTTGGATCTTATAAGAAGAGTAGTTTACATCATTATTAAAGGTTGTATAAACGTACTACACAGAAATTAAATAAAACACTCGATTTACTTACTCGTGCATTTATTAATCTTTTATTGAATCTGACAAGGCATTCTTTCTAGGGCAGCTCTGGCGGCTCTTTCAGCTTCTATAACATCGGCTTCTTTTCCAGCCATAATCAAGCGACCATATGCACCAACAGCACGTGCCTCAACAAGCGTCACGTTTGCGGCTTTTTCGGCCTCATTCGCGGCATAAACAACATAACCTGCTGGGTCCGTCTCCATGATAAACATGCTTTGACCTGGCAGAACCATAGAACCTCTTCGGTTATCACGGTTAATTAACGTTGCATGGTCAGCTGTAATACCACGAATTATCTCAGACCATTTCACATTACACTTATCACGTTCAAATTCATTGGTCTTCAAATAACTTAAGATATGCTTTCCAGACTCCAATACATCACTTTGATCACGATGATTGAATAGCATTGAACCATAAGCACGTTCTACAACCTGCTGTGCTAGACGAACATTACTCGCTTTCAAAGCGATATCCGATATTTTATGCACAGCCATACCGGGTGCAACTTCAACCCATAAACATGAGTCACCCGGAACAGGCAAGAACCCCATAGAGACTGTCGCGATATACGAAGCTAACTGAGGCTGAAGTGAATCCAAAAAGATGTATGTTCTTAACTCGATTGTTGTCATCGTTTGCTCTTATGTTCCAATGCCTCAAGGACTTGTTTGATCGCTTTAGCACGGTGGCTAATTTTATTTTTAACCTCAAGCGGCACTTCCGACAAGGTTTTAACTAATTGGGGTACCCAAAATATTGGATCATACCCAATCCCGAAGGACGTTCTACGCTCTTTTAAAATTTCGCCATACCAGTGACCAAAACCAATAATCGGCATAGGGTCTTCTGCATGTTCTACATAAACAACAACACAAGAATAGCGTGCTGTTCGGTCTTTGTATGGCAAGTCACCTAGTTCATCTAAAACTTTTTGTAGGTTGTCTTCTTCGGTCGTTTCACACAAATGATTATTCGCATAACGCGCCGAAAAAATGCCTGGCTTGCCATTTAGGGCATCAACCTCTAAGCCTGAATCATCAGCAATGGCAGGAAGCCCAGTTTTTTTGCTCGCAAATCTGGCTTTTTTAATTGCGTTTTCAACAAAGCTTAAGCCATCCTCAACAACTTCATCAGAAAAGAAGTCAGTTTGAAGTTTTACATCAAAACCAGCACTCCTTAACAAAGGTTCTATTTCTCTAACCTTATGTGGATTGCCCGTCGCCAGGACTATAACGCTCATTTATACTTCCAAAAAAAAACTTGATGAATTATAGCCTATTTAAAGGCTGTAAGCCTTGTAAAAATGATCTATACAATAACCAAAAACAATATTTACTAGGTAACGTTATTGTTGTCATCTTCTTTAAAACGATCAAAGTATTTACGAATAATAGAACCCGCTTCCATTTCATCAATATGTTTAAAAATAACAAAGTTGATAACCGCATGTAATACCAAAGTAATAACAAGACCTTCAAAAATACCCACTTTAAAAACTAACAATCCACAAAAGGTTGCCAACAATAATGCATAAGGACCATGGTGCGCAACGTGCAACAGCCCCATAACCATACGAATACCAACAAATGCCATGATGATTGCAAGCGCAAAATAGGGTAAGTTGTGCAGCAGCTCTACGTTGAATACAAAAAAGGTAATCATTAAACCAATAATAAAAACCGAGAACTTTGTATAAGCGCCAGCCAAACGGTTAGTTGAACTTTTGGCCAAACCATCAAGGTTAGTCATCCCACCAAAAAAACTAGAACCCATATTAGATACCCAAATAGAGAGCAAACTGTTATTACTGTTACAAGGGCGCTTTAATGGGTCAATCTTCTCAATGGCCGCGTTACTCATGACTTGTTCTATAACATCAACAACTGCCAACATTAAGGCAAAGAAAATAGCATAAACCCACAAATACAACGTGTCGAAATTTGGAATAGGAGGTGCGATATTAAACTCGACATCTTCGATGCGAAGCATGTTCAATTCAAACAGTTGTGCAACAATGATTCCAAACATAATCAAAATAAAATAGGGCATTGCAGGCTTGGTGTCTTTAAACTTTTGAAACAAGGCTAAAAAAAGAACCACACCAATAACTGAAAGAATGACAACGGTAATGCGTTCGCTATTCCAAAAATCCTCACCAGTTGCAACATAACCTACAGGTAACATCCACAAAAAAGGGATGAACTTTAAAGCAATTTTGAGTCCTATCCCAGCCAACAGACCTTCAACCAGATAAGTAGGAACGGCCATTAATAAATAACGTTGCCAATTAAACTTCCAAATTAAAGCCTGAAATGTTGCCGTCAAAAATATAATGAATGCCATATTTTCAATACCAAATGTAGCCACACCCATAGCAAGAATGGGCGCTAATCCAGCAGCAATACCTGGCGCACCGATAAAGTTACCTGGTCTAAACCAAGCAAACAAGAAACCGATAAAAGAAGCAAACGCAACTGTAGCCAAACCAACTTGTATTGGATAGTCTGACATAAGAGCAATCCCTATAGATAAGGGAATTGCCATCGTTGCTGTGATTACACCTGCCTGAACGTCTCTGATCGCATATTTTTTATTAAATGCGGCTGATCCATGTTCGTTATTAGTTTCTAATTGTTTTGTTTCCATAGTTCAATAAAAAGCTAGGACTCGCCTAGATTTTCTCCCCTATTTATGACGACTAGGTAATGCTTAAAAATAAAAATTTACTAATAATTAATTAGAAGTAATGTTTAAGCTTGCGTTTTGAAAAACTAAATTACTATAAAATTAATTGGCTTATCAGTGGATTTTAGTTATCAACGGATGAAAAAAAAGGGGCTTTTAAACCCCTCTTAGATCGTACACATATTTCAGTTAATCAGGCCAAACACGTCTTTTCGGAAATGATTTGATCTTGTCAGCAATATGAGTCTCTTTGGCTGCAGGTTTAGCTGTAGCTTGCTTTGTAGCTGGTACAGACTTGTCTGCAACAGTTGAAGTGTTTTTAGTTGTCATCTGACACTCTCCATTATGATTTTGCGCATACACGCTGGAAACACTCATCAATACCTTCTGCTAAAGCGATGTCTAAATCGTTTAATTCCTCGGTAGAAGAGTAAATAATAATAGACACATGTGTTCTAGCAAAACTAATATTGGCATGATGATTCAGTTTTTCAGATACATCTGCAACTTCGTCTAAAAACAATCTTAAAAGATCGTACTCTTCGAAATCGAATCGTGTGTCTAAACTCACTGGTTTTTTCTTTTGTTTCCAACGTTCGTTCACACAAAGCTCCCATTAGGCTGCTGTGTTTTTGAAAGAGCTTGATAATACTCTTGCAACCAAGCATGAACTCTCATTAATTGAGACTGCTCTTCTTGAAGCAACTTAGTAAAAAGTGCATGGTCTTCTTTAGCGCCTATATTGGCACAGTAATGAACAGCTTCTGAATATAGTTGAATCAAAGCAAGTTCTCGCTCTTCACAACTTCTTAGGGCTTCCAAAACATTATTGGCAACTGAGGCTGGACGTAATACACTTCCTGCAGGCAATGCACCTTGAGAAACCATACGATCTGTTATTAGATTCGCATGTTGTAACTCTTCATTTGCAAGAGTAACAAAACTCTCAGCATAATTAAGTTCATTTCTTGTTTTCGCTAACGAAGCTTGTGCGAGATAATGCTGGGCAGCGGAAAATTCCAAGCTCAATGCACGTCCTAAATAACCAAGCACTTGACTATTTGCAATAGACGTTTGTACACCAGCCATGTGAGGAAAAGCACCAGCACCTGGAAATACACCACCTGGTATTCCTGATGAATATTGCATTTATATCTCCTAATATCTAAGGTGATTAAAAACCACCCTAATCAATTAAATCTTAGCTACGACGAGCAGTGTTGCCAGTAGCAGTAAGTGCAGACTCAACTTCATTGTGAGGACGTGCAATGATGTGAGCAGCAACTAGACCGTCACCAACGCGTTCACAAGCATCAGCACCAGCACGAACTGCAGCGTTCACAGCACCAGTCTCACCACGAACCATTACAGTTACATAACCACCACCAACAAACTCACGACTAATAAGACGTACTTCTGCTGACTTAGTCATAGCATCCGCTGCTTCAATAGCTGGAACAAGTCCGCGTGTTTCAATCATTCCTAATGCGATACCGTATTCAGTAGACATCTTTTACTCCTAAAATAAAAATTTATTTTGTAATTATTGGTTCAACTTCGTTGTGAGGGCGTGCAATGATGTGAGCAGCAACTAGGCCGTCACCAACACGTTCACAAGCATCAGCACCAGCGCGAACTGCAGCGTTTACCGCACCAGTTTCACCACGTACTAATACAGTTACATAACCACCACCAACAAATTCACGACTAACAAGACGTACTTCAGCAGCCTTTGTCATTGCATCTGCTGCTTCAATCGCAGGAACTAGACCACGAGTTTCAATCATTCCTAATGCGATACCGTATTCAGTGCTCATTTCTTTCATCTCCTTAAGAGTTGTTACTTATTAAAACTTGTTAAATTAAGGTTTGAAGCCATCAATGATGCCTCCAACCGTTAAATCGGTTAAATATCGCTTATCACCTGCAGCATCTCTTGCTGCTGAATTGGCAATTGTGAAAACATAATCGCCTTCTTTTACTCCAATGGGATCCATTGCAGCAAGAGTAACACCTGACATACTTGTCAAAACTTTAATTGGTAGATGACCAAGGTCATCTAAGCGGCTAGTCAATACCAACTGCTGCCTAACTTGATGTATTTCCATCCTTAGCATCTTCCCACTTATCGATAATACCAACAATTGTTAAATCACTAGGGTAACCTTTTACACCAGTGGCATCACGAGCTGCTGAACTACCGCAACAAAGCACCCAATCACCCGGTTTACAACCAATTGGATCAACTGCTACCATTGGCGTACCGCCCTCTTTTTCACGGAGTACCAAAAGAGGTTTATGTTCCATCATGGCAATACGGTTTGTCGAAACAAGTGAACTATCCACCTTATATATCTTCATTCTTTAACTCCGTTGTACAGGGTCATAAATTTACGTTAAACCAGCTTTTCAGCTGGAAGACAACCCGTGTTATCTCTTAATGTGCCCATAGTCTGCAAAAGACCACAAGAGGATAACTCTTGATATCGATTATGAATAACTTCTTCTAACCTACGTGCTTTTTTTACCGCTCTTGTTTTAGAACCGGGCACTCTTCCATCATAATCACAACGAATTATAATAGGGATTGGTAATCCACGTTTTACATTTAAGCTCTTGAAAATTTTAATTCCAATATCTACATCGTTTGCACCTTCTTCTATGGTGTCTAAAAAACTGTAGTAGCTTAAATTACGCAGTTGGACCTCTTCAAATCCATTGCCAATTCCTATAAATCTCTCTGCATGGCCTAAGTCTTTATATTGACCATGCTCATAATTTTTGACATATTCTATTTGCGAAAAATTATTTTTTAAAAGCCAAACAATTAATTTTTTTATAGATGAATGTGGTCGAGTTAAACGGTTACCTGATGTACATTTATCAATTTCAGCCTCAATGACTGCTAGCGCTTCATTAGCGGCTAGACCTAATGTTTTTGAGTAGAGTCTATCTGTTTCAATAAATCTATCTAAACAAATATTCCCTTGCGCATTAGGTATATGAATTTTTAAACTATCATCATCCGTGTTGATGCCAATTAACATGGTTTCAACTGTTGACCCACAACCAAATCTATTTTCAATTGCTTGTCTAAAATCTGTGAGCTTGGCCTGTGCGGCTTCAGCTGCTTTTTTGTCATCACTTCCATGTGCAGCACAGCCTTGGTGAGAAGGATCTGCTTTTGAAAAATGATAAACTGCCATTTTTAAATATCGAGTAGGATCTTCCGGATTATTAGGAATTCCTTCACGAAAACGGCTGTGCTCTACGAACACCCAATTTCTTACACTTTCACTCACGTCAAATAAGGCGCCAGCGTGTGCTTTTCTTCTAGCCAATGTGTAGGGTAATCTCAACACATAACTAATAAAATGCGCTAGTCTTCCATCTGCACAAGGTGCAATACCTACTGCATGAATTCCAGCTTCTTTAAACACCTCTTCAGCTTCTTTTTTATTTTGACCAGATAAAGGGTCATTGATAAAAAAGTCTTCAGACATCTTTATAAACAATTCAAAAACAATTTTTGAATATAAATCTTCAGGGAAACGATGGGAACTTGAACCTTTGTTCAAATCCCATACATTTTCATCAAGTGTTACGCCAAGGCGTGAGAATAACTGTTGGTTAGCAAAACGTTTAAAATCGCTACGTGTTTGTTGACTAAGAATCTCTTTTAAAACTATTTGAACATTGTCAAAACGAGCTTTAGTCTGAGATTCATAATCATGAAAAACACTATTTTGATTTTTATTCACTAACGCATGAACACTATGTTTATCTTCGAAAGAATCAGTTGTGTTTGTTACCGAAGTAGCCACCACACTTAATGACTCTCTCCTTTTAAGTGATGAAGTCCCAAGGGAACTTCTATTAAAAGGAGTGTTTTTTCGAACCTTTTTATTAAACATAAAATTTAATCAATTATGCTCTTGATCCACCAGAAAGCGTCACTTTAGCACCAACATGGGTATTACCAGCTGAGCCAGTAATCGGGCTTTGCGGTACTTCTTCCATAGTTGCAGGTCTATACTGACTTGCACTCATAGGAGCTTGACCCTGAGCACCGCGGATCGATGGATTTCTTTGAGAAGCCCATGGTCCTTCAGTACCCGTAACCTTAGTTCCTCGATCCCAACCATCACCAGTGATTTTAGATGCAACAGGCTGTTCTTGAACAGGTGCTGCTTGCATTGCTACCGGTGCTGATGGAACAGGCATTGCTGCCATAGGTGCCGACATAACTGAACCCATCATTTGAGGAAAATCAGACTCACCTGGCTGCGCTACGTTAGACGTATTACAGATCATTGAAGTTTGATCGTCACCTTGATAATGTGTTCCAGAAACTAAAGAACATGCACCCTTTTGAGCACCTGTTAATCCAATTGGACCTGGTTGAACACCAGAAACCGCATGATTAGCTCCCATACGTTGACGTTTCTCAACCGCTGCTTGTTGATCTGCTGAACACATAGCTAACGATTCAGTACCCATATAAGCCGTACCACTAATTGCTTGACAAGAACCTGCTTCAGCCCCTGTCATACCTGCGTTTCCCCCGCTACGATCACCCGTAACGAATTCTCCGCCCTTAGTTCCAGAAATAAGTACTTTTTTTGCTGTTGGTGTAGCGGAAGATTGACACAAAGTCTCAGCTTCTTCAACACTCTGGTAACCAGTTCCAGTAACAGATTTACATGAACCTGCTTCTGTACCTGTTACATTTTCAAGACGACCTACTTGTGTACCAGAAGTCATGTTACCCATCGCTGTTCGCGACATAACCACTTTTTCTGGCGCATTTGCTGGACGAATTGTTGTAGATTGTGATTTATAACCATCACCACCAGTCACGCTCGAACCACTTTCTTTTTGAGTCGCAGGACTCATAACTGAAAATGCTTGAACTGTATTTTTAACTGGGGCATTAGTACCACAGAACAATGCAGACTGATCTGCAGGAATGTATTCAGTACCCGTAATTGCTGCACATTGTCCAGCAGCATCACCTGATACTTTTTTTGAATTCCCAACTTCATTACCACTTATGGTCTGACCACGAGTTGTTTGAGTCATTGTTACTTTTGCAGGTTTTGCATCTGGCGTTGTATCACAATGCATAGAAAATTCTTCTGCACCAAGATACTCAGTACCACTCACTAATTTGCATGCACCTGTTTCTGCACCCGTCATGACCTTTCTACCTTGGCCAATCGTTGTGCCTGAAACGGTCTGTCCACTAAGCGTTTTCGACTCACCCACCGGAGATGAAGAATCTTGATCTCTTGATTGGCGAACACGTTTTGCACCAGCTGTTTTAGCTGGAGCACAACCCGCTTTTCCGCGAGTACACTTGTCAGCACGAATCTTCTTAGCGATGTCTCGTGTAGACGCACCTGGGTTAGCCATTTTAGCTAAGGCACCAGATTGTGAACCTTTAGATTTGTATGAATCCTGTCCTGTTTTGCCTGTAGCACCGGCTTGACGCCATGCTTTAGCAACATTACGTCCACCAGAAGAAGCAATAGCTCCAGTTTTGGCTTGAACCTTACGGTCCGTTGGACGACGCTTAGGCTCTTGAGTCGTAGTAGTCGTTGACTGTGCACGTTTAGGTGCAACAATTTCAGCTTCCATACGATCTTTTGCCTTGCGACGAGGAGCAGGAGCGGCACTTTGCATTTGTCGTGATACTTTTCCGGATTTTTGCTGTTGTCTAGCCTGCTTTGCAGCCTCGCGTCCCCCAGCTACTGCAACAGGTGCAGCAACTACTTGGGAAACTTGGCGTCTGGCAGGGGACTTAACAGCAGCAACTGGCGCAGTTTTTTCAACTACGGCAACCTTAGCTGCAGGTCTAGCAACACTTGAAGAACCGGTTTTACCCGACTTCATTGCTTGACGATGTGCTCTAGCTTGCTCACGCCCGCTTAGCGTAGAATTTACACTCATGCTTAAGCCTCCTTAAAATTCCAGAAAAATTGGATTACATGCCTCTTGGACGGTAAACCACGAAGTTGTGCCCTTGACACTGAGTATAGTTATCATAACCAACAATACGAATAATGTGGTTAGGATACATAGAACGACACTCATCAATTTCAGCTAGTACTTCGTTTGGATCACGCATACCAAAGAATGGTAACTTCCACATTCCCCAATAGTAATCTGTAGCCATAGATGGTTGCTCGTGCTCAAGAGCAGGCGTCCAACCTTGGTTGATAATGTATACGATCTGATCGTAAATCTCATCAGATGTTAACTCTGGAAGAAATCCGAAAGTTTCTAATGTTGACTTAGTCTGATAGTCATCATATTGCATCATTTTTGACATGATTCTGTCTCCTTATATTACTTAGCGTCAGCTGTTAATACTGGCTCAACTTCTTTGTGTGGACGTGCAATGATGTGTGCAGCTACAAGGCCGTCACCAACACGTTCACAAGCATCAGCTCCAGCGCGAACTGCAGCGTTTACCGCACCAGTTTCACCACGAACCAAAATAGTTACATAACCACCACCAACAAACTCACGGCTAACAAGACGTACTTCTGCCGCTTTAGTCATAGCATCTGCAGCTTCGATAGCTGGTACTAGACCACGTGTTTCAATCATTCCTAAAGCAATACCGTATTCAGTACTCATATTTAAATCTCCTAAAATCTTATACTTGGATTAATTTCTGTCTTAAACAGGAATTAAGCATCCAACTTATCAACAGTGTCAAATTCAAACTTGATTTCTTTCCAAGTATCTAGAGCTACTGCAAGTTCTTTACTGTGGCGAGCTGCTTCACGAAGGATATCAGCACCTTCTTTTTCTAACTCACGACCTTCGTTACGTGCTTTAACACAAGCTTCTAGAGCAACACGGTTTGCTGCTGCACCCGCTGCGTTACCACCAGGGTGTCCTTGTGTACCACCACCGAACTGAAGTACTGAATCATCACCAAAGATGTTAACTAGCGCAGGCATGTGCCATACGTGGATACCACCAGAAGCAACAGCCATAACACCAGGCATTGATCCCCAATCTTGATCGAAGAAAATACCACGTGAACGGTCTTCAGGAACGAAAGCTTCACGTAACTGATCAACAAAACCTAGAGTTGACGCACGATCACCTTCAAGCTTACCAACAACAGTACCTGTGTGTAGGTGATCACCACCAGACAGACGTAGACACTTAGCTAGTACGCGGAAGTGAATACCGTGATGTGGGTTACGGTCAATTACAGCGTGCATTGCACGGTGAATGTGTAACAACATACCGTTATCACGACACCAGTTAGCAAGAGTAGTGTTAGCAGTGAAACCAGCAGTTAAGAAGTCGTGCATGATGATAGGCTGACCTAGTTCTTTAGCGAACTCAGCACGCTTCATCATTTCTTCAACAGTACCAGAAGTAACGTTTAGGTAGTGACCTTTAACTTCTCCAGTCTGAAGAGCCGCTTTATCAACAGCTTCTGCTACGAATTCAAAACGATCTCTCCAACGCTGGAACGGCTGTGAGTTGATGTTTTCATCATCTTTAGTTAAATCTAGACCACCACGTAAACATTCGTATACTGCACGACCGTAGTTCTTAGCAGATAGACCTAGCTTAGGCTTGATAGTACAACCCAACATTGGACGACCATATTTGTTTAACTTATCACGCTCAACCTGGATACCACTTGGTGGCCCACCACAAGTCTTGATGAAGGCGATAGGGAAACGTAAATCTTCTAGACGAAGTGAACGTACAGCTTTGAAACCAAACACGTTACCAACAAGTGAAGTAAGAACGTTAACAACAGAACCTTCTTCAAATAAATCTAGTGGGTATGCGATGAATGCATAGAATGCTGTCTTATCGCCAGGAACGTCTTCGATTCGGTAACATCTACCTTTGTAGAATTCCATATCTGTTAACAGGTCAGTCCACACAGTGGTCCAAGTACCTGTTGATGATTCAGCAGCAACGGCAGCAGCCGCTTCTTCTCTAGGTACACCTTCTTGTGCAACTACTTTAAAACACGCTAATAAGTCAGTGTCTAATGGAACATAGTCCGGAGTCCAGTAAGTTAATTTATAATCTTGGACACCCGCGTCAAACGTTTTATTTGCCATCGTTAAATTCTCCTTTCGAATTGGGAGTTAGTTCAAAACTCGAGGGAAATAATATAGACCCCGATACCTATTGACTAATTGAATGAACAAATAGGTTTGATTGAGAATAATCAATACAACCAATGAGTCGTTTCTCAAGCTATTGAATTAATTGATTAATATTAATTTAACTTTTATGCGGAAAACACCCGGCACACCCTTTTTAGTTATTTTTTTAACAAAAAAAGGTTTTTTTCCATTTTTTTAAGACTTTCAAATGAAAAAATTTATTAAAATGAATCGTTAGCGCATAAAAAAAATACAAAAAATAACGGACACTATAAACACAACTTATCTGAAGCCCGGCTTCAATCTGGAGACCACCATGTTTGCCATATACAACATCCAAGGAAGACGCTTCAGAGATAATTTAGAAAACCTAAAACGTGTCCACACCCCGCACTCACTCAACAATGTCAATCTTCAGCGTGATGTTTCTAAAGATGAAACCGTTATCATTCAAGGCATTGAAGATGAACCTATCAACAAAAAGGGTTTAGACGCTTACAACGCTATGATCAAGGTCAATGATCGTACGCCTATCTATCACGCTTACCAACTCATGACTCATCCAGTTATTACCTTACCGCTCACTCTTTCACTGGATGCTGCTTACGAAATTATTAAGAATCAGCCCTTTAACCAAATGCCAGTAAGCAACTCCCAACTCCAACTTGTTGGAATGATTAGCCTAACTAATATGCTCACTTTTATGGATACAGTTCAGAATGGATTTGTGCCTGGCACAAAGGTTCAAGATGCGATGACAGAAAATGTGATTACCGCAGACCCCGTCACAGATATAAGACGAATTGCAAATGTTATGATTAATTACGATGTTACCAGTGTACCAATAGTTAATGAGCAAGACCATTTAGTCGGCATCATCACACGAAGCGATCTGATAAAAGCAATGATTAAAGAACCGCCTTTAAGCTTATGGACTTAAGCAAGCTTTATAAAAAGTGCATAACGAATGTTACGCAACGCACTCTATTTAACAATATTTGAATAATGACTGTTAGTCCGGTGACTCCACGCCTATCACAGCAAGCTTTGTTGCTAACACTTGGTCGACTCGATTATTATCGACATCAATTACTTCAAAATTCCACCCCGACCACTCAAAACTCTCAGTTTTGCGTGGGATACGTCCAAGCGTGGCTAAGACAAATCCACCAACCGTATGGAAATTTCCCAACTCTTCTTGATTAATATAGTCAATTGCAAGCTTAACCTTTAGATCATCTATCGCCAAAAGCCCATCTAACAACCACGAGCCATCTGCACGTTCAATCGCAAGTGCATCTTCAGGGTTATCAACCGTTGGCATCATATCACCTACCAACGACAGAATAAGATCATCCAACGTCACAATCCCTTCGTTATGGCCAAACTCACTCACCACAACCGCAAACGTAGCTCGCTGCTTACGAAAGGTTCGCAATAAATCAAACAGAGATAATGAAGACGGAATAAAGAGCGGTTGTTCAATGTGGATTTCCGCAAAATCAATGACCCCATCCAGTGCACTCTTTAATATAAACTGACTTTCAACAATACCAATAATACTCTGAAGATTACCATTACAAATCGGCATGCGCGAATGCGGAGCTTCACGCAAAGTTCGCATATTCTCCTCTCTAGGCGCCATTAAATTGAGCCAAGCTACATCTGCAATCGGCGTCATAATCGAGACCAAACGTCGATCATCAAACTTTAAAACATTACCGACTAAATGACTCTCTTCCGGCGCCAAGGTTCCGCAACGCTTTCCCTCATCCACATAGGCCAAAATATCTTCAATACTTGTCACCGGCGGTGCATTATCAACCGGCAAAATCGATAAGATACGATCAGAAACCCAAGAAAGTATAAAAACCGCTGGCGTCATCATGCGAATAAAAAACAGCATAAAAGGCGCACAAAACACAGCTACCTGTTCTGGGTGCGCTAAAGCAACACGTTTAGGGACAATCTCTGCCAAAATAATCGTCACTGCTGTCACTAACATAATAGTTAAAGCAAACGAGATCTCGTCTATCCAAGCATTCAAAACCGGCAAATAATAGTGTAAAAACCCTTCAAAGAAGGTCGACAGAGCCGATTCACCATAAATTCCGACCAACAAAGCCGCCGCAGTAATCCCCGTTTGAGTCGCGGCTAATAATCGACTCGGATCACTCTTAATTTTTAACGCTTTACTAGCACTCGTATTCCCCTCTTTAGCCATTTGTTCCAAACGAGCGTGACGTGCAGACGCCAAAGCCATTTCAGCCATCGAAAAATAAGCAGACAACACAATAAGAAAAGCAAGAATCAGAAAAGCGTTCATCGAGGAGGTTCCAAAAGAGATAAGGGACTAACAGCTGCTGATTCTACCAAACCAAATGACAAACTATATAAATTATGATGCGCGTTTCGAAATGTATTTTTATTCAATAGAAAATCTAATCATCAAAAAAGATTACCTGGATTTTTAAAGATAAAAACTCAATAAAAACGCTGCCTTATTCTATAGCCACCAATGCATGAATTTGACAATAAAATCAACACTGGCTTTGTTTACTATAAGGTTGATTAATTATTATTGACCCCCTCCTCTGAACTTCACCGACAGTCGGCAGACCAATGATGAATTTAAACCTAAAACGAATGATGCGTTTAAGAGCATTCAAACCTCGGATCCTGCCTACTATTATCTTTACAAGATTCAATCTTTATAAAAAGTAAGGGTTAAAGCCCTGATGACTTTAATTAGAATCGTAGTGAACCATGAGCAGAGATAGCCATAAAAAACTAACCGACTTAACTATTATTGAAATGATGAAAGCCTTATAATAAGCCATCAAATTTTGCGCTTGTAGCTCAGCTGGATAGAGCACTGCCCTCCGGAGGCAGGGGTCGGGGATTCGAATTCCTTCAAGCGCACCATTTTCATTTCAACTCCGTCTTTCACGTTACACGTTTATTGCTAAGTATTATCAACTAACGAACTTAACACCTTTTCAAAAAGAGTAGACTCAATACACCTAATTACATGAGTTCAATCAACAAACCGGTCGATTTCAAGATTCAACGGCTTAGCGATCAAAAAAAACCAAATTAACACGCTGCAATTTTAGGTAAAATATCAAAACTATGTTTTCAAGATACTGAATTCAATTTGTTGTATATAAAGATTTGATTGATATTGGACGTTTTCATGGCAAACAAGAATACGCTTCTTGAAGAACTGACTTTACAGCGCGAGCAGAACAAATTATTGCTGGATATCATTGATGCCATTCCCGATCCCATTGTGGCTAAAAACTGGGAAGGTAATTTTATATTTGCCAATAAAGCGTGCGCTGACCTTTACAATACTCAGCCCGAACACATGATTGGCCGTGATGACGGTTACTTTACCGGCAACCAAGAACAGAACGATTTTTTTCGCGAAAACATTCAATCCATCATGACCAAGTTTAAGCCTGAAAGGGTTTATGAAGATTCTACCGATGCCAAAAGTGGCGAAACTCGAAACTACTTATCCCATAAAATTCCATTTAAAGACATCAACGATAAACTTAATATCGCGGTTATTGCCAAAGATATTACTGAAATTACTGCTTTAAAAAACCAAGCAGAACTCAATGAAAAACGTCTTAACTATGTACTTGATGCCACCCATGAAGGCATTTGGGACTGGAACATCGAAACCGATGAAGTGTTTCACAACGAATTTTGGAATGTTTTAGCGGGTATAGAGGCGAGTGACTTCAGCTTTAAAGAGTTTGAATCCCTAATTCACCGAGACGATTTGCCAGCGGTTCAACAAACCATTGAACAAGCCCTTAAAAATGGCCAGCCTTACCAAATTAACTTTAGAATTACGCGAGCCGACGGCACATGGATTTGGGTGAAAGATCGAGGCTGTGTGGTTGAACGTAATGAACTCAATGAACCCACCAGAATGGTCGGCTCAATTCACGAAGTGACGAATGAGATTAATCAGAACGAACAAATTCAGCAACTGGCTTTTTATGATCCTTTAACAGGCTTAGCTAACCGCCGTTTGCTGGATGAACTTTTATTGGAGCGTATTAACCGCCATTTATTTGAAGGGGCTTATGGCGCTTTACTGTTTTTAGATTTAGACCACTTTAAAATCCTAAATGATACTCACGGTCACTACATGGGTGACAACTTACTCATAGCGGTTGCCAAACGGCTTAAAAGCCAATTAAGGCAAGAAGATTTTGTCTCTCGATTTGGCGGTGATGAATTTGTTATTATTTTAAACAACCTTTCAAACGATCAATCTACTGCAACAGAACTGGCTCAAAAAGTTGCAGAAAAAATTAAAGAAACCATCGCCCAACCTTTCTCATTAACCAATAAACACATTGGCGTTACGCTTGAATACGAAATTGCCGCCAGTATTGGGATCGTCATGTTCCCAACCTACGCAGAAAGCGTAGAGCGACTTTTACAGTTAGCTGACTTAGCACTCTATAAAGCAAAAGATAAAGGGCGGGATAGGGTTGTGCTCTTTGAAGCCCACATGCAAGAAGCCTTAGAAAGTTTAACGTTAATGCAAAGCAAACTTAAGGACGCTATTTCTAAAGGCAAACTCAACCTGTATTACCAAGGTAAATATAATCGTGACCTCAAGTTAATTGGGGCAGAAGCCTTGGTAAGATGGATTGACGATGATGGAAAAATGATTTTCCCCGATCAATTTATCCCCTTAGCCGAAGAGTCCAACTTAATCATTCCAATGGGGCTAAACTTACTTGAACAGGCCTGCAATCAACTTACCGAATGGAGCAAACACGCTGCATTTAAAGATTTATCCATTGCCGTAAACGTCAGTGCAAAACAGGTTTGGCACCCAAACTTTATCGAAAGCTTTACCTCCGTCATAACAGAGAAGTGCATTAACCCTGCACAATTAACGATTGAAATCACCGAATCCATTATGGTGAGTGACATGGCCGAAACCATCCAAAAATTAGTCGCGCTTAAAAAACTCGGCGTTAAAGTTTCTTTAGACGACTTTGGTACTGGCTACTCTTCTATGAGTTATTTAAAACAGTTGCCGGTTGATGAAATCAAAATCGACGCCTAGTTTGTTCGCGATATTGTGTCCGACCCATCCGACTTAATGATGGTAAAAGCGATTTTAGATTTAGGCTCCAACTTTAAAGTCGGCGTGGTTGCAGAAGGCGTTGAAACCGAAGAACAAATGACAAAACTGCAAGCCATGAACATGCCATCTTATCAAGGTTACTTACTATGTAAACCGCTACCAATAGACGCGTTTGAGGCACAGGCCATCAAACCCTAAAGCAAAATTAAGCACAAAATTAAGCTTATTCATTTTCAACAATAGCGCTTTCCTTCTATTGAAAAACGCATCCAATTATTCAAACCTTTCTAAAAACACTCCCCCCAACAAACCGTTGAACGCCCACTTCCAGCCTAAAAAAATCAATCAAACAAAGCATGGCTTTTAACCCATTTGTATAACTACTGTTGAACTATAGTATAATTTTTAGAACGTCATAAATAACCCACTTACCGTTCAATATTTAGGCTCACTCTTGAACCCATCAAACCCTGCTATTGACATCCTTTGGTTTAAACGCGATTTGCGGGTGCAAGATAACGTTGCACTGGTTGGTGCGTTGCAATCTTCCAAACAAAACTCAGCAGGCCTGCTCCCTTTGTATATTATTGAACCGCAAGCGTGGCAACAGCCCGATGCCTCTTACCGACAATGGCAGTTTGTGGTGGATTGTTTAGAAACCCTCAACCGAGCTTTAACCGAGATTGGCCAACCCCTGCAAGTGTACGTCGGTAACGCGGATGAGATTTTCCAAACCCTAACTGAACGCTATCAAATAAACGCCCTTTGGAGCCATCAAGAAACAGGCAATGCGTGGAGTTTCAAACGGGATATTGCGGTTAAAAAATGGTGCCATGCACAAAATATTCGCTGGCATCAACCGCCACAACACCCCATTCAACGTGGCACCTTTAACCGAGATGAGTATGGCCAACTGAGCAACGCGTTCTTTAATACCATGCCGTTGCCTGCGCCGAAAAAATCCATTTTAAAATCGTTTTTTGCCGAGCATACGTTCAGCTTAGACACGGTCATTCACCTTGAACTACCGCTCACCTATTGGGCAAACGAAAACACCCAGCGCGGTGGACGACATCGTGCAGAAAAGGCGCTCAACAGCTTTTTACAAAGCCGCAGTGAACGCTACTTGCAAACCATCGCCAAACCCCTCACTGCACCACGGTTTAGTTCTCGATTGAGCCCACACCTTGCATGGGGCACGCTCTCGATTCGTGAAGTGATGACCGCCACTGAACACGCCATTGCCGATTCGCAAAACGCCTTTAACAAACGGAACCTGCAGGCCTTTTATCAACGCTTGCATTGGCAGAGTCACTTTATGCAAAAACTCGAATCGGAACCCGAAATTGAGTTTACCGCCATGCACCCGCTGTTCAATAATTTGCGCCCGTGGAATGAGCAAGCAGAACAACATTTTGAAGCGTGGAAAACCGGGCAAACCGGCTACCCAATGGTCGATGCCTGTATGCGTAGCTTGATTCAAACGGGTTGGTTGCCGTTTAGAATGCGCGCCATGGTCATGTCGTTTGCCAGTTACCAGTTGTGGTTACCGTGGCAAAAAACCGCCCCCTTTCTAGCCAGTCTGTTTACCGACTACGAACCCGGCATTCACTATTCGCAAGTGCAAATGCAATCGGGTGTGACTGGCATTAACCAAATGCGCGTTTACAACCCGGTTAAACAGTCGCACGACCAAGACCCAACCGGGCAATTTATCAAACAGTGGTGCCCAGAATTACGCGCCTTAAGCCCCGAAGAAATTCATGCACCGTGGCTAACCGACAATGAACTGTTTGCCAGCAAAGTGGAGCTAGGCGTGGACTACCCGTTGCCGATTGTCGATAACGACACCACCGCCCGCTTTGCCAAACAGACCTTGAGCGAGGTGCGTAAACAACTGGAATCTAAAGAGCTAAGTCGAGCGGTGTTTATTAAACACGGCAGTCGCCGCAAGTTGCCTAAAAAAACCAGTAATAAGAAGAAAACGACGACAAAGAGAACAAAAAAGAGAGAGGCGGTGCCAGATAATCAATTAGCGCTGTTCTAACAAACCACCCATCAAGCGAATCAGAAATGGCACACAAGAAAGTAAACTTACCTGAAAAAATTTGTCCCGTCTGCGAACGACCGTTTGCATGGCGAAAAAAATGGCAAGCCAACTGGGATGAAATCGTCTATTGCTCAGAACGCTGTCGCCGAAATCGCAAACAAGCAAAATCCAACACGCAAGAATCAACCCAGTAATAAGGACGTTTATGAACACCAAAACCACTGCTTCTCACACTCAGCAGGCCTGCCGAAACTTGTGTTTGGTGTTGGGCGATCAACTTAATCTCGATTCTGAACTATGGCAAACCGTTGACCCCGAACAAGACCAAGTCTGGATGGCCGAAGTGCTGGACGAATCGCAAGCCGTGGCCTCCAGTAAAATGCGCACGTGGCTCTTCTTTAGCGCCATGCGCCAGTTTGCGCAAACACTACAAGCAAAAAATTACCAAGTGGATTACCACGCGATTAGTGAAGGGCTAAGCGACTTTTCGGTGGCACTAGAACAAGCCATTCAACATTGGCAACCGCAAGCGATTCAGTGCGTATTGCCGGGTGACGAACGGGTTCGCCAACTGCTTGAGCAAACTGCCAAACAGCACGATCTTAAAATCCATTGGTTGCCCGACCGTCACTTTATCGCCGAACCGGGTGAATTTACCAAATGGATGGCCAATAAAAAACAGCCGCGTATGGAGTATTGGTATCGGTATTTGCGTAAGAAACACGGCATCTTAATGGACCCAGAAAATCAACCAGTTGGTGGTGCGTGGAACTTCGACAAAGCGAACCGTAAAACCTTTGGTAAAGGAGGTCCAGGCCTGCTAGAACAGAACGCACAAACTCCGCCACTCGATGCCGAATCGCAAACCTTAATCGACCAAGTGAAAGCCGATATTAACGAACACCTACCCAACTTACCCGGAAATTGGGGCACGTTTATGTGGCCGATTAATCGTGAACAAGCACTGACGTCGCTAGAAGAATTTATTACCTATCGACTGCCGCAGTTTGGCGACTTTCAAGATGCAATGTGGACGGGTGAAGACTGGCTCTATCACTCGCTGTTATCCTCCAGCTTAAATCTCAAACTGCTCAATCCACGAGAGGTGATTCAAGCCGCCGAACAGGCCTTTAAAAATCTAAAAGCGCCCATTAATGCGGTAGAAGGCTTTATACGACAAATACTCGGTTGGCGAGAGTTTGTGCGGGGATTGTACTGGCAAAACCGCGAAAATTGGCTTACGTTTAACGCCCTCCAAGCCGAAAACACCCTGCCTGAATTTTACTGGACGGGCGACACCAAAATGCGCTGCTTAAGTGAATCGCTGCGCCCTGTGTTAAATCAAGGTTATGGCCATCACATACAACGCCTGATGGTCACTGGATTGTTCGCCCTGCTCTGGCAAACCAAACCGCAACAGGTGCACGACTGGTATTTGGCGATGTACGTTGATGCGATTGCTTGGGTCGAAATCCCCAACACCATCGGCATGGGACAATACGCCGATGGCGGCATCGTCGGCTCCAAACCCTACATTGCCAGTGGCGCCTACATCAACCGAATGTCTAACTATTGCCAACACTGCCGCTACAAACCCACCGAAGCCAGCAACGAGCAGGCCTGCCCATTTACTACTTTGTATTGGGGATTCATAGAAAAACACCAACCGCTATTAAGCAAAAATCCACGCTTAGCGATGCAAGTAAAACACTGGAACAACAAATCCGATACCGAACAAAAAGCGATTCAAAAACGCGTGGATTGGTTGTTTAAGAATATTGAAGTGGTTTAGGGTTTAATTAAAGTTAGCAGGCCTGCTTGATTTAGAACTATTACGTAATTACTTTAATAACCCAATTGGATTTAAAGTAGTATTCATTAAAATTTATTGATTAGGTTTTAATCTAACTTTACCAAGCATTGGCATCTCAGCCAACTACACACAGGAGTCATCATGGGTTTAGGTAAAACAATCAGAATATATCTTAATGATGGCTCTGTTTCAGGCATACGCCATGCGGAGATAGTCAACTGGACCGGTCAGGCAATCACATCTCCTCGTTCAAAAATTAAAAATTTAGCCTCTTGGGATGAATCAAACAAGCCAGGAGTCTATTTTCTTTTTGGGGTTGATAAAGAAAGTGGAGATGACGCTGTATACATAGGTGAGGCTGAAAATGTCTTTTCTAGATTACAGAATCACATAACCAAAAAAGACTTTTGGAATGAAGTTGTTTTCTTTACAAGTAAAGATGAAAACCTAACGAAATCGCATGTTAAATACCTTGAATCGAAATTGGTACAACTCGCAAAGCTCTCAGCAAGACATGTAGTCCTTAATGGCAATGAGCCACAACGGCCTGTTTTACCAAGAGGTGATAGAGATGCAATGGATGAATTTATTGCCAATCTAATAATATTACTTGGTGCAGTTGGCTACAAAACTCTAGAAAGTATTGACAAGGCAAAACCAACTCTGATTTGTGAACAAGATAGCCAAGTTATAGAAGTCCCAAACACTGATATCTTGGAGTTGTTTCTAAAGGTTAAAGGAATTGATGCCCAGGCAAATGTGACAGATGAAGGGATTGTTGTTTTGGCAAACTCCCATGCTTCTAAAACTGTCAATAAAAGCCTTTCAGCAGGGTATGCAAAGTTAAGAAACCAGCTAGTTCAAAACGGAACCTTGATCGAAATGGATGGCATATTACTATTCACGAAAAACCAACTATTTAAAAGTCCATCACAAGCGGCAGCAATTATTGTTGGTTATTCAGTAAATGGCCTTAACCAATGGAAAACTAAAGATGGATTTACATTAAAGTCTGTTGAAGAATCTAATACACAAAACATCTAAACCACTCTTTCACAAAACCCAGCAGGCCTGCTGGGTTTTGAAACAACACTTCAAAAACAGTCCTTACCAACTTCACACATTCGATTGATTGAGTAGGATAATCTCGATCTCTTCGATAATCTCTTCTTGGCGTAAGGCGTTACTTTTAATCAGCAGTTCTGCGGTTTTTTTGTCGAGGTAGCGGGTGGCGTTTTCTAGATGCTGAATACGCGATTGGTTTTCGGCCATCAGCGAACTGGTAAGAATATGCTGCAAATTATGTCCGATAAATTGTTCGGTGAGTTCGAGGTAAAAATCGATCGGGTTTAAGTTGAGAATCGGCTCGGCATGCACGGTGCTTGTTGAATCATTCAAATCTTGTTCATTAGACGATTCGACCAACTCTGAAAACGGCGGTAGCAGTTGTTGGGTAAGGACTTTTTGTTTGGCTTGATCGTGATAGATAGCGAACAAGCTTATCGGTTGTGTTGAGTCATTCTTGGGTTGTAATGTATCCAGAGTTAAGGCAATTAACTCGACAACGTGGCTGATCTCTTCGGTGACATCGGCACCTTGTAAATAATGAATAGCGGGTTGCGATTCATCGGAAGCAGAATGAACCACCGAACTTAATAACGTTTGTAATTTGCTCCCTAAGGCAATGACTTGCGTTTGATGCGTCTGCTCACTTTCTGGGTCACTTTTCTGTGCAAACTCGGTTTGTAAGGTCTGCCAAATTTGGCCGTTAAAGTCGCCACAAAACCCGCGTTCTGAACCGATTAATAACACGATTTGCTTGGCAGGTTCGTTTAAAACCGTCGGTCGGGCTTGTGGGTAGGCGATTAAAAAATCGGTGGCCATGGTGGTGATATGGTTGGCGATGGCTTGCTGGGCTTGAATGCGTTTTTCTAGCTTATGGGTTTCCATATTCGCTAAGGTTTTCATGGAGTGCATAATGCTGCGAATGTCTTGCAGCTTGCCACGATGCGCCTCAAGGTCGTGTCTAAACGCCATGCTCGTTCTCTTTTAGCGGCACTTCAGTTTTTAACCAAGACTGTAACGCACTTAACCAATCGGCGCGGGGACTATCTAACGTTAAAGCACTTTCGGCTACTTGGACTTCTAGTTTTGCTAAGGTCGATTCCAACGATTCAGTGGCTAAGTTCAGCAATAAATCGTCGTTAAAGGCAATCAACCACGCAAGATGAAACTCAATCGATTTAGGCGATAGGTGTTTCTGTTTGAGCAGTTCTCGCAACACACGTCCACGGTGAATGGTCACCTCCATACTCCCTTCTAAACGCGCACCAAAACGGGTAAAGACTTCCAGTTCTAAGTATTGCAGGTAGCCGAGTTTCATGCGACCGGCTTCCTCTTTAATGCGTTGGTGCTGGGCACGGCCGCCAATACGCGAAACCGATCGGCCAATATCAATCGCCGGTCGAAAACCCGAGACAAACAGTTCGCGCGTTAGGTAGATTTGTCCATCGGTAATCGAGATGAGATTGGTGGGAATATAGGCGGCGATTTCACCTTGTTGCGTTTCAATAATCGGCAAGGCGGTCATACTGCCACCACCATGTGCGGCATTTAAAATGGTGGCACGTTCTAACAAACGTGCGTGCAAATAAAAGATATCGCCCGGATAAGCTTCACGCCCCGGCGGACGGCGAAGTAACAGCGACAACTCTCGGTAAATTTTGGCGTGAGTTGAAAGGTCGTCATACACAATCAACACGTCCTTGCCCTGCTCCATCCACTGCTCGGCAATGGCGCACCCAGCAAACGGCGCAAGGTATTGCAAACCGGGTAAGGCGCTGGCCTCGGCAATCACAATGGTGGTGTAACTCAAGGCGTTGTGTTGAGTGAACAGTTCAATGGTATTAAGCGCGGTGGAGCGTTTTTGACTAATTAACACATACACACAATAGACGTTTTTGCCCTTTTGATTGAGCACCGTGTCCATCGCGATCGTACTGCGGCCAAGCCCTTCATCCCCCACAATCAGTTGTCGCTGACCTTTACCAATCGGCACCATGGTGTCGATGATTTTACTACCGGTATAAAGCGGTTTGTGCACCGCATCGCGCGCGATAATCGGTGGCGATTTATGTTCTAACGGGCGTTTAATGGACGTGTTTGGTGCGGGTTGACCATCCAGCGGCAGACCTAACGGATTAACTACTCGACCCAGCAGTTCATCGCCCACCGGCACATCCAGCATTTTTTTAGTGCGATAGGCACTTTGCCCAGCGGTGAGCGTGGGTTGTTCAAGCAGTAAAATCACCCCAATTAAGGTTTGTGTGAGTTCAAATACAAAGCCATAACTGCCGTCTTCAAACAGAATGGTTTCGTCCATCATGGTGGTGGCCAACCCTCTGACCCAACAAATGCCATCGCCTACCGACACCACACTGCCCAACTCTGAGAACTGAATATCCAGTTGATACTCATTTAACCAATCGTCAATGTGCGTGAGTAAATCGGGAGAGTGAACTGAGCAGGCCTGCTGACTTTTAGAATCCCCTGAAAATGATTGGGTCGTTTTTGATTGCTTATCGGTCATCGCACACTCACTCCGCTACCGAAGTGGCAAGCACCGTTTGGGTAAGGGGTTTGGGCTCCGTTACATCATTCGTTTTTTTTGATTGATTCGACTGACTGGCCTGACTCGACCCTTTTGATTCCGCTATTTCAGCGGTGTTTGAGTCGTCTTGCGGTTTATCTTGTGATTTGTCTTGTGAATCGTTTACGGTTGTCGCCAATGTTAAGTTAGCAAACCCGGCAAGCTCATCTTGCAGGTTAATGCCCAAAGCTAAATCGCCCAAACAAATACGCAGGCCTGCTAACAATGTCGCCTGTTCCTCAAACACCCAGTTTGTTGAGTCATCACAAATACCGCCCAGTGCATGCTGCAGTTGTTGCTGCTGTTCGTTATTCAGGGCAAAGGCACTTTGCACTTTGAGCGGTGTTTTAGCCTGCACACTTTTTTGGCACGCTTGGCGCAATGGCCGTAAAACCGAATCGGCATGGGTTTGCTGTTGCAACGTTTTTAACTGAGCAATAAACAATTCAAACAGTTTACTTTGCATCTCTGAGCAGGCCGCACCTTTGAGCAGTTTAGCTGCAAATTTGGCTGCCAATTGATGCGCGTGCGCTTGGGTACTTTTGACTAACGCAGCTTGTTCGTGTTTCTGAATCACCGCGGAGCGTTCTTTAGCCAAGGCGAGATCCTCTTGAAGTTTCTGCA
The DNA here is from genome assembly GCA_016938655.1 of Thiotrichales bacterium. Taxonomy (GTDB): domain Bacteria; phylum Pseudomonadota; class Gammaproteobacteria; order Thiomicrospirales; family Thiomicrospiraceae; genus Thiomicrorhabdus. The sequence continues at coordinate 188,996 of JAFGUG010000057.1, forward strand.
TTTTTTGCGCACGTTCGGCTTCAATCTCTTGTAAAAAGGCATCCCGCAACGCCTGCTTATCTTGTTGCCATGCGTCTAGCCGGTTTTGATAGTCTTGCAATAAACCGTTGGCGGTATCATTCAGTTCTTCGGCTTTTAGTGTGGCCTGCTCAATATTGGCGCGGCGTTTCTCTAGGGCGTCTAACACCGGGCGATAGAAAAAGTGCTTCAATACCCACATCAACACCAAGAAGTTAATGATTTCTAAAATAAAGGTTGAGGTGTTAAATTCCACCGTCATCTCTCCTTAATTTACACCCAACAATATGCGTCATCTACTGCACCAAATATTCCATTAACGGGTTTCGGAACAACACAATCAGCACAATCACCAATACGTAGATGGCCAACGACTCAATCATCGCCAAACCAATAAACAAGGTGCGCATAATCGCCGATTCGGCTTCGGGCTGACGTGCCAGTGCATCTAACGCACGGCTAATCGCCATACCCATCGCAATGGCGGGCAAAGCCACACCCAGCGAAATACCAATAATGGCGGCGATGGTAGAAGTGGTAACAAAGGTAGCGATATCGACCATAATTTACTCCGATAATGATTTAGTTGAATGGTTAGGGTGCGGTTGACCGGGGTTTGAATCGGATGGGTTTTCCAGTGTTTGTTTCTCTTGTTTCGCTTGTTTCAACTGATGCGATTGAATACCGCCGGCAATGTATACCAACGCTAAAATTCCGAAAATGTAGGCCTGAACCAACGCTTCAATAATGTGTAACATCAAGATGGGCACCGGCGCTAAAAATCCGGCGACCATTAAAATCAGCAAGGCGGTCATCTCTAAACTCATCATATTGCCAAACAGACGCACCGAGAGCGCGATGGTGCGTGAAACTTCACTAATCAAGTTAAACGGCAACAGTAACGGACTGGGACTGAGGTAGTGTTTTAGGTAGGCCTTCCAACCCAAAATACGCACCCCAAACCAGTGCACCGATAAAAACACCAAGATCGCTAAGGCGGCGGTAGCCGAAAAGTCGCGGGTTGGCGAGTGCAACCCGGGAATCAGCCCAACCAAATTGGCGCATAAAATAAACAACCAAAGGGTGCCAATAAAAGGCGTAAGTTCTTTAACGTGTTGCGGCGCAACACTGGCAATGGCCGATTGAATGGTGGTGACAATGGCTTCGATAAGCGTTTGTAAACGGGTTTGCGGTGAGCGCGTGCTGGGCGTTGGGTTTGTGACTGTTTGGTTGGTTTGCTTTGCCCGGCGTGCGTTGGGTGTGTGTAATGCCCAATTCGCTAGCCACGCACACAATCCCAAAAACAGCATAATGCCCCATGTGGTGGCCACGGTGTTGGTGATTTGTATGCCAGCAAATTCAAAGAAAATACTGATGTCTAAAGCGGACGATTGCATCAGAAGTTAATGCCTTATTTAGTCTTATATAGCTTAGTCTTATTTAGCTTAAATTTAGTTCCAGTAAAGCTTAATTCGCCTTGTTAAAAAACAGATAAACATTGGTTCCACCCACGAATACCCCAACAAAAATTAAGCTTATAGTCCAACTGATAGAGTAGTCCTTTGTTTGCTGACTGTCCAGCCACAACCCCAAATACGCCCCCGCAATCACCGGTAATACAAACAATAAGCCCACCATCCCCAAATAGACAGTTTGCGCCATTAAAGTGGGGCGTTCTTGTTCCGCTTTTTGAATGCGTTTGGCTTGTCGTTCCAGTTGTTGTTGCAAGCGTTTTTGCGACGGGTTAAGTGTGTGAATCGGTTGATGATTGGATTCACTTTGATGCTCACTTTGATGCACCTTTTCGTATTCTGTTTCTTGTTCGGTCGGTGACTTATTCATGATTTCGCTCCATTCTTTCGCCCTTCAAAGTGATCGCGAATCAGTTGGTCTGTCGGTTCAGCTCCCAAACCCGCTTTAATACTTGCTCTTCAATGTGCCGAAAACTCTGTTTCTGTTCGGTTAAGGCTTCGGCCTCTTTGTGCATAATGGCTTGCAGGGATTGGCTAATGGTTTGATAATCGCGATCCACCAAAAAATGTTGCGCTGAAATGGTTAGGGTATTGTCTTTAAAATCGAGTAAGGCATTGGATGTGCCTAAATACCACCAATCCGATTCTGAGCAGGCCTGCTGACTTTGCTCAGCTTGCTGAAACCGAGCCAAACCCAATTGCAAAGCGGTCATAAATCGCGCATGACCAGCACGAATCCCAAAACGCCCGGTTGAATCTTCGCCCACAAATGCGCACACATTTTCAAACGGCGTAATCTTGGTGGGGTCTTGAACAATCAGTGTGAAGGTTTTCATGGCTTCATTTTCACCCGACTCTTACCCTACTTTCGCTTGATGCACAATCGGTTTCGCATCGGTCATGGCGCCACGCATGTAACACTCCTCTTCGGAAAGCTCGTCGTACTTACCTTGCAAAAAGGCTTCGCAATCATCCAGCGTTTTTTCAAGCGGCACCGACGTTCCGGGCATGCCGGTTTGCGATTGGGTGACTGCAAACGGTTGGGTTAAATAGCGTTGCAAACGGCGGGCGCGTTTGACGATTAACTGGTCTTTGGCACCCAGTTCCTCCACCCCTAACATAGCGATAATATCTTCCAGTTCGTGGTAGCGAGCCAAGTGTTCGCGTACCGCTTCGGCAATCCGGTAATGGCGTTCGCCCAAGGTGTACGCGTCCATCACTTTACTACTCGATTTCAACGGATCAACGGCTGGGTAAATCCCTTTACCCGCTTGGTCACGCGACAAAATCAAGGTGGAATCGAGGTGGCTTAAAATGGCGTTCACGGCCGGGTCGGTCATGTCGTCGGCGGGCACGTACACCGCTTGGATCGAGGTGATATTGCCCAACGCGGTTGAGGTAATGCGGTCTTCCAGTTCGGCGACTTCGGTCATTAAGGTCGGTTGATAGCCTACCGTGGCTGGCATACGCCCTAATAAACTGGACACTTCACTGCCCGCCTGCACAAAACGGAAGGTGTTATCCATGACAAACAATACCTCTTTATGCAAGGTATCACGCAGGTATTCGGCGTAGGTTAAGGCCGCTAAACTCAAGCGAAAACGCACCCCCGGTGATTCGTCCATTTGGCCATACACCAACAGCGACTGCGGCATAATCCCGGCGGCCTGCATCTCTTGCCACAACTCTTGCGCCTCACGCATCCGTTCACCCACACCAGCAAACACTGACACGCCTTGGTGCAACGAAGTCACGGCGTTCATAAACTCCATAATCAACACCGTTTTACCCACACCAGCCCCGCCAAACAAGCCGGTTTTACCGCCTTTTACAAACGGGCAAAGTAGGTCAATCACTTTAATACCGGTGCTTAAAATCTCGCCCTGTCCGGTGGTTTCTAATAGGCTCGGTGGTGCGGCGTGGATATTACGAAAATCGGGGGTCTTTAAAGGTGCTTCGCCATCCAGTGGTTCACCAAAAATATTCAGCACCCGCCCTAAACACTCCGGGCTTACCGGCACGTGCAAGGGCGAGCCACTGTCGTAAACCGCCATACCGCGATACAAACCGCCAACATTGTGCAAGGTAATGGCACGAACCGAGTGTTCATCAATGTGTTGATGCACCTCAAACAGACAGATTTCACCGTTGTCGTAGTGCACAAACAACGCCTGACTAATCGGCGGCAAAGGTTCGCACGCAATCACCACCACCGGGCCGTGTACCTCGGTAATATGACCAATAAAGCCTTTGTTCGCTGAATAGAAATGCTGCATACTTAGAACCTTGTTATTCATAATTAACCGTGTCTAAACATTCAGGTAAGAGGTTTAAAAGGGTTTTAACGTGCTAAAAAATTCTGAAAACACTAACCCGCTAATACGGGGAACAGGCCTTTCATACCGTTGGCAATAAACTCGACGGCAATGGCGGCCAAAATCAGCCCCATAATACGGGTAAAGATATTAATTCCGGTTGAGCCGGCGTGGCTGGCAATCCACGGTGCTAAACGCAAAATGCTCCAAATAATAATGCTAAGTAGAATAATACCTGCGGAAAACATTACGTAATCGAGAATGGTGGTCGCTTTGTGCGCCGCTAAAATCACGGTACTAATTGCGCCGGGCCCAGCCAACAAAGGCATGGCTAAGGGCACAATCGCAACCGACTCTTTTTGAATCGACTCATCGGCCTCTTCGGTGGTCTGTTTAATATGACTGGTTTTGGCGTGCAACATGGCAATCGCCATTAACAGAATTAAAATTCCGCCCCCCACTCGGAAAGAGTTCATGGTAATCCCAAAAAACGCCAATAGGTGTTCGCCAACAAACAGGGCGACCAACAAAATAACGGCGACGCCAATCGCCACCATATTAATGGTTTTCAGGCGTTCTGCTCGGTTCTCGTCGGCGGTCATACTAATAAACATTGGAATCGCACCAAACGGATTCACAATGGCTAATAAACCGATAAATATTTTGATGTACTCTGCGTAATCCAGCATCTTTTTAACTCTTAACTCTAATCACTAAACGTCTATTTTAAAAGTAAGCAGGCCTGCTCACTTTTCAACTGCACTCACTCAAGCTCGCCAACAATACTCAAAACCGATTAAAAGAATACTGTCTTTAATATACGCCTTGTCACAACGCTTAACCATAAACTTTAAACAAAAAAACGTAAATGCCTTATCGCGATTAAACAAAAAAATGATGCAGAATCCACTCAAGATTCTCATTAATAAAATCAATGGATAACCGAGCCTATCTTGAGCTCAACTCGCACCTAAAAACGACTCTAAAAAAACGCTTGAACAAGGAATCCCTACAAACCAATAAGAAAATTCTAATATTAACATTTACTTACCAAACCACTACCTACGTATAAACCCCATTTTCTCTCATACCCCCATAACTTTTAACGATTGGCCTTAATAAATTTGATTTATTAGAATGCCCTGAATATTCAAGGAAGAGTTAACATGCGTCAATTGTCTCCCAGCCTATTTGTGCTGCTATTAATTTCCCCGCTCCTGTTGTTTGGCGTCGCCCAAAAGTTTGATCAAACCCTCCTCTATACCGCCACCATTTTATGGATTGGTGCTCTATTGGGTGCGACCTTAAACTTTTTTCAATACGGATTTAGCAGCAGTTTTCGCTCGATGATTTTGGAAAGACGCACCGTGGGTATGCGCGCAATTATTGTCTTGTTAGGCGTGGCTATTTTGCTGTTTGCACCGTTATTGGCGATCGAGAATATCGGCAATCAAAACTTTACTGGCTTTATTCGCACACTCAGTTTAGCGGTGCCGATTGGTGCGTTTGTGTTTGGGATTGGTATGCAGATTGGCTGTGGCTGTACCTCGGGCACGTTAAACCGAGTTGGGCAAATTCAAGCTCTGTCGTTTACCACCCTGTTTTTTATGGTGGTTGGCGGCACACTGGCGGCATTCACCTTTGAGCATTGGAGCACGCTGCCAGCCGTGGAGCCGTTTGCCTTTCAGCTGCAGTTTGGTTGGATACTCGGATTAATTGTGCAGATGCTGTTACTGGCGGGATTGTTTCTGTTTCTTAAAAACCTAGAAACCAAACACCATCAACACAGCTCTAAAAAGTATCAGCCGCTGTTTATTATCCGTGGCAAACACATCTACAGCCACTCGTTCTTTTTAGCGGCGATTAGCTTGGCCATATTAAATGCGTCGTTGCTGTTAATTTCTGGCACTCCGTGGTCTATCAGCTCTATTTTCCCGTATTGGGGAAGTGGCCTGATTGACCTTCTGAAACTGCCACTCGATTGGACGTTTTGGGATTACAGTATGGAAAACGCCACTCGAATGAATCAAGGCCCCCTTGAAAACACCGTGAGCTTGACCACCATGGGCGTATTGATTGGCGCATTTTTGGTCTCGCTTTTACGACCCCGAGTTAAAGTGAGCATTAATCGTAATCGCTTAATTGGCAGTGTCTTGGGCGGAACGGTCATGGGTTTTGGTGCGGTCATGGCATCCGGGTGTAATATCGGTGCATTCTTCAGCGGCATTGCCTCTGGCAGTTTGCATGGTTGGGTGTGGTTGGTGTTTGCATTACTGGGCAATATTTTGGGTTTAGCGATTCGTAAACGTCTGATTTAACCCCTTAGCGAGATTCGGTTTCCACAAACAAAAAAGGCGACGGTACACATAGCAACCGTCGCCTTTTTTGTCTTCAATTACGCTTTCTTTCGTTTGTTACGCAGTTTGAATTCGGCCAGCTAATAAGCCCGCAATGACCACAAAAGCGGCGGCAATAAACAGGCAGGCCTCCATGCCGGCTACTTGATAAACATACCCCGACAAAACGGTACCGGTTAAACGTCCACCGGCATTTGCCATGTAGTAAAAGCCCACATCTTTAGAGGTACCATCCGCATCCGCGTAAGACACAATCAAGTACGAATGCACCGCCGAATTGAGGGCAAACACCACGCCAAACACCCCCAAACCAATCAATAAAATCCATTGCGGTTCGTAACTTAAGGTTAAGCCCATCACGGTTGGCACCATTGCCAAAGCAAATGCCAAAGCCATAGCGGTTCGGTGGGTGGGCAAACTGGCTAAGTTGGCTGACTGTTCGGCTGAACTTTCTAAGTTCTTGGCCTTTTTAATCCCGGTAAGTTTGGGGGCACTGGCTTGAATGATACCGTAACCAATAATCCACAACGCCATAAAGGTGCCAATTTCGATGTGTTGCCAACCCAAAACGCTGGAGAGATAAATCGGCAAGGCCACCACAAACCAAACATCACGCGCACCAAACAAAAAGAATCGAGCCGCCGAAAGCAAGTTTATCGCTGGGCTTTTAGAAAACACTTCACTAAATTTGGGTTTGTTTTTGGCTTTTCCCAAATCGCTGTCTAAAAACAAAATCGAAACCAACAACGCCAAAACCAGCAGGCCTGCTAACACATACAGTGCGTTTTCAAAGCCCACTGCTGACAAAAGATAAGCACCTAAAAAGAAGCCCACACCTTTCAGGGCGTTTTTAGACCCCGTTAACAATGACACCCAACGATAGAGTTTGCCGTCGGCCTCAGAAGCCAAGCTTTTAATGCTGCTTTTGGCGCTCATCTTATTGAGGTCTTTGGCAATCCCTGAAAAGGCTTGCGCCAACATCACGTAAAAAACGCTTAACCATTCTGGGTTAACGGTGAGCATCAGCAAGGCGCCAATTTGCAATGCCAACCCTAAATCCATGGTGAGCTTTAAGCCCATTTTAGCGCCAAGCCAACCACCGACTAAATTGGTGACGATGCCAAAAAACTCATAGAACAAAAACAGCATGGCAATTTCAAGCGGGCTGTAACCCAACTGATAAAAGAACAGCAACACCAACATACGTAAGGCACCATCGGTGATGGTAAACGCCCAGTAATTGGCGGTGACAATGCTGTATTGCTGAATGGCGTTCATAAAAATTTAGCCCTTTAAAAGTGACCTTGGTTAAAACCAGCAGGCCTGCCTAAATTAACGTTAGTCTGTTATGCACTCATGACGCTTGCTGTTTTTTTGCCCGCTTTTTTCGTACGCTTACGTTCAAGTTTAAATCGATTCATTTCGCTGGCTTTTACCGCCAGTTCCATCATTCTAGCGACATAACCGATTTCGTTATCGTACCAAGCTAGCACTTTCAATTGTGTACCGTTCACCACCATCGTTGAGGGCGCATCAATCACCGAAGAGCACAATTCGCCTTCGTAATCCACTGACACCAACGGACGCTCCTCATAACCTAGAATATTTTTGAGGTAGGTTTTAGAGGCCTTTTTAAACAGTTTATTCACCTCTTTAACCGTGACTTCACGCTCCATCTCAAACACCAAATCGGTTAACGAGGCGTTCATGAGTGGCACGCGAACCGCCAAGCCATTTAACCGACCATCCAGTTCCGGAAAAATCGACCCAATCGCTTTGGCCGAACCAGTGGTAGTTGGAATCAACGATTCAAAACTAGCACGAGCACGACGCAAATCTTTGTGACCGTGATCGACCACCTTTTGGGTATTGGTGCGGTCATGCATGGTGGTAATCATGCCATGCTTAATGCCAATTTTTTCTTGCAGCACTTTAATCACTGGCGCAATGCAGTTGGTGGTGCATGACGCAGCGGTAATAATGGGGTCTTTGCCCGCTTTGAAGGTGTGGTCGTTAATGCCCATTACGATGTTTTTAATGCCTTCGTTCATCGGTGCGGCCACAATCACCTGCTTAATACCTTGGTCTAAGTAGGCTTGCAAACTGACGCGGGTGCGGAACTTTCCGGTGGCTTCAATGACCACGTCTACCCCCAGGCCTGCCCAGTTTGTTTCATCAATATCTTTGTTCTGAGAATAGCTGATGGCGTGCTTGCCAATCACAATCTGGTCATCCAGCTCTTGAGCTTCATGGTGCCAGCGACCGTGTGCCGAATCAAAGTTCAACAAGTGTGCAGAACCATAGGCATCGGTCGCAATTTCATTAATGTGTACAAACTCCACGCCTGGCCAATCGTAAGCCACACGCAACGCCAAACGCCCCATTCGGCCAAAGCCATTAATTGCTACTTTTATGCTCATACTCTCACTCTCTTGTTAATCTTGTTTCTTGGTTTTTTTAAATCGACCGCATTAGACCAAACACGTATGACAGCTAAATGACATTTACCTTTTTAAACGCGTCGCCATTGGTTTTGTTGTTTTTACGACTTCACGGATAACCAAGTTTGAATTTGTTGCTTGGTTGGAATACTGCCCGAGTGCACAACCTCTTCGTCCATGACCACCGCGGGCGTTGACATCACACCATAAGAGGCGATGTCTGCCACGTCTTCAACTTTAACGATCTTAATCGCCAACTCATTCTCAGAGGCTATTTGTTCAATCAATTTCGCCGTGGTGTCACAATTTTTGCACCCTGAACCGAGTACTTTAATCACGATTTGGTCGGCGTTATCAGGGTTTGCATCGGAGCAACGGCCTCCCGAACAACAAGTGCTCTCTTTGGGTTGCTCACAACCCGCTTGCGAGGTTGCAGACTTGACTGTTTTTTTATCTTTTTCATCTGGGCAACACGAAGTGTCATCACAACAGCCAGCTTGAACACCAGAACAACAAGCACTGGTTGAATCTTGATTGCCGTTTTTGTCAGCCGGTTTATCGCAAGCGACACCACAGGCCACGCACTCTCCGTTGGCGTTTTTAAACATTGGGCAAAACCCAGTAAACGAGGCTTGAAAGGCGTTGATTGCCATGGCAATAATCAGCCATAAAAACGAGATTTGCGTTAAATCAACCTGCTCCATAAAATGAGCAATCACCAACACCACTAAGACCATCCCAGAAAAAATTCGTAATGGTCGATTACCCTTAATCACACTGCTCATAAAATCCCCTTTTTCAAATCACATTTTCCTGAACAATCAGGCGTATAAAAAATTAAACCCGTAACCCACCAACACAAATGAGACGGCTAACACTGACACAAATAAGGCAAGCGCTGGCCATTGCACCACTTTTCTTAAAATTAACAGCTCCGGCAAGGATAACGCCGCGATGCTCATCATCAACGCCAAACTGGTACCTAAAGGGACGCCTTTGGCTAACATCGCCTCTAGTACTGGTATCACGCCCGTTGCATTCGAATACAGCGGTATGCCAATTAACACGGCGGCGGGCACACTCCACCAATCACCGCCAGCAAGATTTTCCGTGACCCATTTTTCAGGCACGTAACCGTGAAAAACCGCCCCAATGCCAATTCCAATCAGCACCCAAATCCAGATGCGTTTGACGATGACCACAACTTCATTCGTGGCAAATTGATGGCGCGCTAATAACCCCAGTGAAGTAGAGTCGCCAGACTGAATCGCCGATTGTCTGCTTTTAATAGCCCAAACATACGATTCTACCCAACGCTCTGGCTTAAACCACTCCATCACCATTGACCCAACATAGGCCACGGTCACGCCTGCTAATACATACAACAGTGCGACTTCCCAGCCTAAAATGGTCACCAGTAAGACCACTGCGACTTCGTTAATCATAGGGCTTGCAATTAAAAATGCAAAGGTAATCCCAAGGGGAATACGTGCTTCAACAAAGCCAATAAAAAGGGGCACCGAAGAGCACGAGCAAAAAGGGGTGACTCCGCCTAACCCTATGGCTAAGGAGCGACTGAGCCACTTAGGTTTGCCTGCAACCATATCACGGACTTTTTCAGTGGAGACAAACGCGCGCAATAAGCCCATTAAATAGATAATCACCGCCAGTAAAACAAAAATTTTGGCCACGTCCATTATAAAAAACTGAACGGCAGACCCCAGCCTTGAGCTGGCATCTAAGGCCAATAAATCGTAGGCAACTAAATTTCCAAGGGCTTCAAACATAGCCGACCTTACATCGCGGCTTCAAATTGTAAGAAGGTGCGACTTAAAATGGTTTTATGCCAAGAGCCATAATGTTCAAGGTGTTTAAACTCCGGCCAATCGGCATTCTCAGACACCACCTCATCCACGCCTTTCATCTCCTCTGACGCTTGTTCCATGACCAACACCAACTTATCTAAATAGTTACCGGTGTCTTTTCGAGCTAACTCCCAATCGGCAATTTGTCCGTGCCCCGGCACAATAAACTCTGCGGGTAGCTTCTCAGCTTGGTGAAACGCTTTCTGCCACGACTTCACATTTGAAAAGGGGTGAACACCCAGCATACGATCCACATAAATTAAATCCCCAGAGAACAGCACTTTTTGTTTAGGCAACCAAACCACCGCATCCCCTGGAAAGTGCGCATCGCCATAATAGTGCAACTCAAAATCCATATTACCAATGGTTAAGGTCGCCGAATCACCTGAAAAAGGGGCTTTCGAAACAGTGGGGTGTGTCGTCGAAAAGGTTTCAGAGACTTTTATCATTTTATCCACTAACCCCGCCCCCATCGATTGCTGGGTTTTAACGGTCGCTTCTAAGGCATACACCGTTGCCCCACGTTCAGCAAAATAACCATTACCCAACCAACGGTGATCTTGGCTACCCGTATTAATGACTGCAATAATCGGTTTGTCGGTGATGTTTTTTACTGCTTTTTCTAGCACTTGCGCAGAAGGAATGCCGGCACCCGAATCAATCAACACCGCGCCTTGGTCGGTGACCACTAAACCGATATTGTTATTTAGACCGTAATTTTCTGGTGTGCGATTTTCAAGTGGCCCAATATAGGCATAAACGTCTTGGGTAATTGGCTTAAATTCAAAGTTGTTCGCCATGGATGGCGTTACCCATAAAAGCGTGAACCAAATAAAAAGCGAAATAGCGCGTGTTTTTAATGTATGTGACATAGCTTTCTCTTTAATTTAATGAATTCAACAGAAATTGATTATATCCGCATATGCGGATATATAAAACTATTTAATTTTTAAAATGAATGCTAAAACTGAAATGGTATGATTATTGGGAATCAAGCCTCTACTTGGCAGGCCTGTTAACCTTTATAAACTGTTGGAAACGCGTGTGGATCAACTCTCTCAAACCTTTAAAGCCTTAGCCGAACCAGTGCGCTTGCGCATTATTAACCTGCTTATCAACAAAGAATCGTTATGTGTCTGTGATTTGGTGACCGTTTTAGAGCTTGGACAAAGCACGGTCTCACGTCACTTGGCTTACCTCAAGAATGCCGGCTTAGTGCGTGCATGGCGTGACGGAACGTGGATGCATTACGCGCTTGAATCTGAACAATTGAGCGTGTTAAATTTAGTGGTTCTTAAAGAGCAATTCACTCAGCAACCACAAATGGTTGAAGACCTGCAACGCCTCAAAGCGTACGAATGTTCACCCCGCACTTGCCAAATATAAAGTTTTAAAACCACCCCGCTTATCTAATTAACCTCTGCGGCCTTTGTCGCTTTGAATATTGGCTGTCAGTAACATCAAATAAAATTTAAAAATTTTATATAATAGGTACCTAATTACGTTTTAAATTTTTACCAAAGTAGCCGTGGCTACCAAATTGAGTTATGTGCATGGAAAATAGAGTGTTTGATGTCGTTATTGTGGGTGGGGGAATTTCCGGAAGCGCCCTAACGTACGTATTATCTAAATATACCAATATCAAGTCGATTGCGGTTCTAGAGAAGTATGGTTCGCTTGCACCACTCAACTCAAATGCTCGCAGCAACAGTCAAACCCTGCATTGTGGTGATATTGAAACCAACTACACCCTAGAAAAAGCGGTGATTGTTAAGCGCCAAGCGAACATGCTGGTTAACTACGCCAAACAAGTTGAGAAAAACGATTTCATCTATAAATTCCCGAAGATGATTTTGGCGGTAGGCGATGACGAGTGCGAACGTTTAGAAGCGCGCCACCATACTTTTGCCGAAGCGTTTCCGTACATGGAACTGTGGGATCCTGAACGCATTGCGGAAGTCGAACCCAATGTTGCATTAATTGACGGCAAACCGCGACCTGAAAAAATCATGGCTTCGGGTTGTACCGATGAATATTCAGCGGTCAACTACGGGAACTTATCAAAATCATTTATTAACAGTGCGCGTAACAGTAGCACAGAGATCAATGTCTCTTTAGATACACAAGTTCAAAAAATCACCAAATTCGATGACCATTACGAACTGGTCACCCCACAAGGCACCTTCTTAGCCAATTTCGTGGTGGTCTCAGCCGGTGCACACAGTTTGTTATTGGCTAACCAATTGGGTCACGGTTTGGATATGTCGATTTTACCGATGGCGGGCAGTTTCTATTACGTGCCTAAAATGCTTAACGGTAAAGTTTACACCATGCAAAACGACAAGCTACCGTTTGCCGCTTTGCATGGCGACCCAGACTTAGTGGAGCTTGAAAAAACCCGCCTTGGGCCAACGGCCCTGGTGCTTCCTAAATTAGAGCGTTATACCGGCGGCACCTACTGGGATTTCTGGAAGAGCTTAAAGCTCGACACCAAAGTGATTCGTGTGTTCTGGGATTTAATGAAAGACAGTACCATTCGTAACTACATCTTCCGTAACTTTGCGTTTGAAATTCCGGTGATTCGTCAAAAGCTGTTTGCCAAAGACGCTAAAAAAATCATCCCAAGCTTAAAAGCCGAAAATTTAGAGTACGCGTCGGGTATTGGTGGTTTACGTCCTCAAGTCATCGACAAAACCACCATGCAATTAAAGCTCGGGGAAGCGAGCATTGTACCTGAAAACGAAAACCTCATCTTCAATATGACCCCGTCGCCGGGTGCCACCACCTGCTTAGGTAATGCCTATCGCGATGCGCAAATTATTGCAGAACGCATTGGTATTGAAATTGACAAAGAGAAACTCGTCAACGACCTACTCGATGGCGAAGATTTGCTATTCTTTAAATAACCCAAGCGACCTAAACCATGCCTCAATCTGCGCTTCCCGTTCACCTCATTACAGGCCTGTTGGGAAGCGGCAAAACCACCACCGTTAAACACCTTCTGGCACAAAAACCAGAAAATGAGCGTTGGGGGATTCTCATTAATGAATTTGGTGACATTGATATTGATGTCGCCAGTTTGCAAGCCAATGCCTCTGAACAAGTTTCTCTGAAACAAGTATCGGGCGGCTGCGTCTGTTGTACCGCGCAGTTCGGATTGGTAGAAGCGATTAACCAACTGCTGACTCAAAACACGAACCTTGACTCGAACCTTGAGTCAAACCCACCGCTTGACCGCCTAATCATTGAACCGACTGGTTTAGGGCATCCTGCAAAAATCATCGACACTTTAAAACACACAGCCTTTAAACAACCGTTAAATCTTCAAGCGATCGTTTGTGTGATCACCCCCAAACAACTCACTCAAGAACGTTGGCAAAAATCGGCGGTCATGCGAGACCTTGTCACCCTTGCCGATATTGTGGTGCTCAATCAAACGGATCTCAGTTCGCAAACTGAGCAGGCCTGCTCAGATTTAATTTTAGCGAGCCTTTATCCGAATAAGTCACAGGTTATCCACAGCCAGTTTGGCGCACTAACGCTTAATACACTCATGCAACCGCATAAACCCGCCTCGTTTGTTCTGCTGGCTGGGTTGGACGAACACCATGACCAAAGTGTGACCCTTTCCGAAACCTATTACAGCGCTATCCAAAATACGCAGGCCTGCCAACTTTCACAAAATGCTCAGCAAAACATCGTTTCTATTGGTTGGGTTTGGCAAGCTGGCAACCAATTTAACCGGGTTAAATTAAAAGCCCTGTTTGAAGCATTAGCGCCTAAGCTAGTTCGCGCTAAAGGCTTACTCAAAACCGGTAACGAGTGGCAACTCATCAACTGGACAGAGCAACAACTTCAATTTTCAGACATCGCTTGGCGCCAAGATAGTCGGCTTGAATTGTTGTTTAAACCCGAAGCCAAGATCAACCCTAGTGATTTAAAGGGCATTGAAATTCAACTACTTAATTGCATCAATACAGCCAAAAAACCATCCAAAACCTAAACGACAATAGTTCACATTAACCAACCCGAATGTTGGTTTTTTTGATAGAATCGTCAATCAATTTAATTTTTCAGTGACCTTGACCCAATCTTTCTCAATTTTGCGGACATTAAGGCGCTCTAAGTCGAAGGAAATTGCATGACCAAGCACATGCCCGATATCGCGTGCCAACCGCACCAAACGCCACAAGGTAAACTCAACTGGGTAGGAATGAGTGGGATTGAACTCCCCATTCTTTTAAAACAAGCGCAAGCCGATGGTTCGTCTGACGCTGAAGTTCGTTTGTCTTCTCAAGCACAAGCTTATGTAAGCTTAGATGACCCCATGAGCAAAGGCATTCACATGTCACGCTTGTACCTATTACTCGATCAAATGGCCACTCAAGAACCGCTCTCTCCTATTCGTGTGAAAGCGATTTTAGATAAATTCATTGAATCGCACCAAGGCCTGAGTGCCAACGCCTTTGTAGAATTTAAGTTTGATTACTACGAACGTCGTCGCTCTTTAAAGAGTGACAACAGTGGCTGGAAACACTACCCAACCACCTTGCGTGGTGAAGTGCGCAGTGGCCAGTTTGAATGTGAGCTGTCCATTGAAGTGCCCTACTCATCAACCTGCCCGTGTTCAGCCGCACTGGCTCGTCAACTGATTCAAGAAGCCTTTGAAGCGCAGTTTGCTGGCAAAGACATTGACTACACAACGGTTCTGAATTGGCTCGGCACCCCAGAAGGGATTAACGCCACGCCCCACAGCCAACGCTCGTATGCGCAAGTTAAAGTGAAGGTTCAAGAGAGTAATCACTTAGAAATTTCAGATCTAATTAATCACATTGAAGACGCCTTAAAAACGCCCGTTCAAGCGACGGTTAAACGTGAAGACGAACAAGAATTTGCTCGCTTAAATGCTTCCAACTTGATGTTCTGTGAAGATGCCGCACGTCGTTTGCAAGACAAACTTAACACCTGCGACAACTACCAAGATTTTTGGGTACGTGTTAACCACCTAGAAAGCCTACACCCACATGACGCCGTGGCGGTTGTGACCAAAGGCATCGAAAACGGTTACATCGACGAACCCAACCTGATGGATCCAATGAAGTAAGCCCTAAGCACACTTTCATAAACCAAAAAGCCGAAATAAGCAGGCCTGCTCATTTCGGCTTTTTTGTGTCTAAGTTTTAAGAACAAACCAAATAAAATAAAAAATTTGGGTGATTATTTTGAGATGCGTTTAAGGCGAAAGTTGACGAAGTTTAGTAAAACTAAATGCGTCAACTTTCAACGTAGAAATCGTTTAATCAAAACCCGTGAAATTTGGGAGATTATTTGAGATGAGTTCAAGGCGGTGACTAACGAAGTTTGGTAAAACCAAATGAGTTAGTCACCAACGCAGAAATCGCTCAAATAAGCCCCTGTATTTGGGTGATTATTTTGAGTCTATTCAAGGCAAAGAAGTGCGAAGCTTAGTAACACTAAGTGAGTACTTCCATAACGCGGAAGAGGCCAAAATAAGCCCCAAATTAGAAGTCACCCCCGGTGATCTCTTTGTATATATGGCGCGCGTTATTCTTTGCCGCCTGATCAAACACCGGTCTGTCTTTATACATCGACTGGTCTATCTTCTCTGCGTCGGCTTGGCGGCCATCGGCATCCACGACTTTTTGAACTTCTTTGTGCATGTACACTAAATAGTCGTACATTTGGCGTTTAGCGGTGGCCATATCCGTTGGTGTACCGTGCCCAGGTATCACAATGGTGTCAGCCGGAATTTGATCGAGCATGGCTTTATAAGAGGCTTCCCAAGCAAACGAGTCAGTGTAAGGAAAGAACACGGGCATCCGTTCGTTAAAGCCTAAGTCGCCGGTTAAAATCACTTTACGTGAGGGAATATAGGCACTGGTCGATGCGGGCGTATGCCCGGGACCAAAGTCTTTTAACAAAACGGTTTCACCACCACCGACATCAATCGTCAGCTCACCATCAAAGGTGGTGAATTTGTCAGAGACATTACGTGCATTCAGGGTAATGTCTTTACCGACTCGCGTGCTCCACTCTTGCTTAATCTCAGAAAAACCCTCATTAAACTGGTCGTTGGCTTGCGTACTGGAATAGAGGTTTTTAACACCCACATCCACCCAATAGCTGGCACCTAAGTAGGCATGCCCTTGATTATTTTCTACGGCTAACCACTTAACGGGTTTATTGGTCACTTGCTTAATTTGTTGATGCAGGCTGTAAGCCAAGGCTGGATTGGCACCGGCATTAAAGACAAAGACGCCATCTTTAAAGACGATAAAAGAGAGGTTGTTGTTTAAACCGTAGTTAGCGGGGTTGTGCCAGATCATACTGCCCACCACAGTGTAAACGCCGTCGGTGACTTTAACTGCTTGCGGAATAGGCAAGGCCTTGCCAATGTAACCGACTTTCTTTTCGGTTTTAATCACGTCATCAGCGTAAGCATCCGCGGACTCTTCTATGATTTCACTGTAATTAGCCAACTCTTTGGCATAAGCTTTAAAGCCAGCAACATAAGGGTCGTCTGGTTTTTTATGGGTGATGTTTACCGATTCTAATTCGGTTGCTATTGCTGGATTAATCGAAAAAGCGAATGTTGTTAAGATTGCCCCCAGTACACTTTTTTTGAATCGTTTCTTCATTGAACCGCCCCATTTTGATTAAATTCACTTACAAAGCATAGCACTATTTTTTATGCGACATCATCATTAACTTCTATCAAGCGAGTGAGAATTTTTATGTTCATAAACATCAAAGATCGTAATCGCCATCGCCGCGATAACGGGGCCAAAAAACAGTCCAATCACGCCAAAATGAATTAAACCAGCAAAGGTCGACAGCACGGTAATTAAGGTATGATTGGCCACGGCTAAGCCTTCACCGGCCTGCCCTAATGTTTTGGTCATTTTAGTAATCATGACGGGGCGCATAATGTTATCAATAAAGAAGCCGGTCACCACAACCCCCCACAAAGCAATCACCACAGCCGTAACATAATCGCCATTAATTAACGAGAAAATGACCACCGGAATCCACACCAGTGCGGCGCCCACCACGGGAATAAATGAGGCGACGGCAACTGCCATACCAATAAACAAACCGGGTAAACCTAAAAACCACGACACGATGGCAAATGATAAACCTTGCATTACAGCAATCCCTACTACCGATAAGGTAAGTACGGTCGATAGGCTGGCGAAACGGTCCATAATCATCTGATCGTAGTGGTTTTCCAATGGCGATAAAATTTTAATGTGTTTGGTTATCAGGTGACCATCACGATAAAAGAAGAACAGCGCAAACACCGACAAAACTAAAAAGGTAATAAACGAAGAGGTACTGCCAACAATCCCTTGCAACAGAAACAAGGTAATTTGCTGAGCAAATTGAATGATTTTGGCAGAGTGTGCCCGTAACTGTTCTAAGGCACTGGCTTGGGCGGCATCACTTATGGGTAAGTAACTTAAAAAGGATTGGTTTAATGCCACCAAACTTTCGGCATTTTGCTGATTTATCCAAGCCTGCGCACCACTGTACAAATGACTAAATTGTAAACTGACCTCCACTAACAAATAGGTAACGGGCGCAATCACCCCAATGAACACAAGCAAACTCATCACCGAGGCGGCTTTGGTTTCAGAGCCTTTAAAATGAAACAGCAATTTTTTATAAAAACTGTAACTGGCGGTCGCCAAGATTAATGCAAAAAACAGCGCCTCTAAAAATGGCGAAAACAACCACACCAAGCCAAGCACGGCTAACACCAGTAAAATAATTAAAAAGCCTTCCTCATACGGAACTTTTGTGCTCATAATAACGCCCTAAATTTTGTAAATTAATCGCATAAATCGAATTAAGAGTACCCTACCATGAACCCTGAAATTGAAAAAGTCATTATTCGTCCTGAAGGCTCCTTAGGCATTTTATCCTATCAAGAAGCCTCTCTATTATGTGATGTGAGTTCGGGCGGTTTAAATGATGTCTTGCGTCAGTGTGCCTTAGCGGTTCTGAGCACAGGGGCGCGTGGTGACAGCGGCTTACATCTGCTCGAAGAGCACGCAGACTTTGAAATTGAAGTGGCGATTAAAGGCCGAGGGGTACAAATCATCTTACAAAACCCGCCGCAACATGCGTTTGTGGATGGTGAAATGATTGTGGGTATTAAATACCACCTTTACGCCGTGTTGCGTGATTTGGTTTATGCACGTAATGAAATTCTGGAATCTGGGCAATATAACCTTGAACATTCGCACGGCATTACCAATGCCATTTTTCATATCGCACGTAATGCGGGTTTAATGCATCCTAATACACTCCCCAATGTGGTGGTGTGCTGGGGCGGCCACTCCATTCCATTGAACGAATACCACTACGCCAAACATTTAGGCTATGAGCTTGGCCTGCGACGTTTAGACGTGTGCACCGGTTGCGGCCCAGGTGCCATGAAAGGCCCCATGAAAGGGGCGGTACTCGGACACGGCAAACAGCGTTATAAACAAGGCCGTTACATTGGTGTAACCGAGCCTGGCATTATTGCCGCTGAAGCCCCGAATGCGATTGTGAACGAACTGTGTATTTTCCCAGACATTGAAAAACGTCTTGAAGCGTTTATACGCATTGGTCACGGCATTATTGTGTTTCCGGGGGGGCCGGGCACCATGGAGGAGATTCTCTATCTGCTCGCCGTGTTACTGCATCCAGAAAACGCAAACATTCCAGTGCCGGTGATTTTAACGGGGCCAGAAAGTTGCCGTGAATACTTTGAAAACGTCATCCATTTTATTGAGACCACCCTGGGCGAACAGGCCAGCAGTAAACTGACTGTCATTGTCAACGAACCTGCACGCGTTGCTTCAGAGATGAAGCAAGCCATGGCCGACGTGCGCTCAGACCGTCGTGAAAGCAGTGATGCCTACTACTACAATTGGCGATTGAAGATTGAACTTGACCTGCAAACCCCCTTTACCCCTAACCATGAAACCATGGCCAATTTAAACTTGCACAAAAATCAACCGATTCAAGAGTTAGCAGGCCAGCTGCGCAAAGCGTTTTCGGGCATTGTTGCCGGTAATGTTAAAGCGGAAGGGATTCGTCAAATTAACGAACACGGTCCATTTGAACTGCAAGGCGACCCGCAAATCATGCATTCCATGGATGCTCTTCTGCAAAGTTTTGTCAAACAAAATCGCATGAAAATCGACACGAGCACGTATAATCCTTGCTATAAAATAATTCACACATGAAAAACACCGAGACCGCTATGACCTTTGATGATTTTGACCTGGATGACGTCCTACTCAGTGCAATAAACAAGCTGAACTACCACAAGCCCACACCGGTGCAGATGGAAGCGATTCCGGCCATGTTAGAGCGTCACGATGTCTTAGCGGGCGCGGCCACCGGTACCGGCAAAACGGCGGCGTTTGTGTTGCCGATGTTGCAGTTTTTGTTAGACGAACCGCGCTACCCGAACCTGCCACGTGTGATGATTCTAGCGCCCACGCGCGAACTGGCGTTTCAAATTCATAAAGTGATTCATGAACTCGGCGAGTTCTGCGATTTTAAATCGGTGATTATTACCGGCGGTTTTGACCAAACCAAACAGATTCGTCACCTTGAACAACCGTTCGATATTCTAGTGGGCACGCCCGGGCGTTTAACCCACTTAATGGCTGAAGGCGAACTCGACCTAAATGACATTGAAATGGTCATTATTGATGAAGCCGACCGCATGTTGGATATGGGGCAAGGCACTGATGTGCATGGTTTACTCGACGCCATCCCAACCGAGTTCCAAGCCGCCCTATTCTCAGCGACCCTTTCAGGCAGTGGCGTGCAACGGTTTGCTGAAACCATCTGTGACGAACCGGTGATTGTGCAAATTGAAGCCGCCAATGAAAAATCCAAACAGATTCAACAAGTGGTGTATTTAGCGGACGATAAGGCTCACAAACAAGCGTTACTGGAAAACCTTCTCAAAGATGCCACGTGTGAAAGTGCCATTGTGTTCTGTAATAAGAAAACACGCGCTATTGAAGTGAATGAGTGGCTGCAATCGAAAAATATCTCATCGCAAGTCCTGCACGGTGACTTTATTCAAGCCATTCGTTTAGAGAAGATGAAAAAGTTCAAGAACAACCAAATTAAAGTGTTGGTGGCCACCGACGTGGCCGCTCGTGGTTTGGATTTACTCAACGTCACCCACGTTATCAACTACGACATTCCGTTTCGTGGTGACATCTACATTCACCGCATTGGCCGAACCGGACGTGCCCAACAGGTTGGTTTAGCGATTAACTTGGTAGAGCGTCACGACTTGGTCAACTTAGAACGCATCGAGTACCACTTGGGTCACAAACTGCCGCAAGCCAAAATAGAAGGCATGGAGCCAAGCTACAAAGTGAAAGACGCCAAACGCGTCAAAAAGAAAAACGCCAAAAAGTCTAAAATCGCACAGAAAAAGAAAGCCAAAGTTAAAACTAAAAAGAAGTAAGTTCGTTTAACGATTTTCAAAACTCAACAGGCCTGCTCAATGTTAAATTCAGCAGGCCTGTTGGTTTTTAAATAATGGGTAAAAAGCCTATCAATGAATCTGTTTTTACTTTGCTTAAGAACATGGACGTCTAAACAAAATCACAAAACTTAGCAGGCCTGCTAAGTTTTAAATACGCTCTAAGCTAAACGTTCACAGAAGACTCTTCATCACTTCTTTTCGGCATGGTCGATAAGATATCAAAGTAATAGTGCGATAAGGCAATCACCGCAAACACCGGCGCAAATAAACTTAAAATGGGTAACAAGCTCAACATAAAGAAACCGCCTAAGGTTAAGGTCGGTGTCCAGTTACTCAAGCCTTTTACTTCGTTAAACATCTGCTCTGGCAAAATCACCTGCCCCACATCCAACACCAATGAGAAACGGAAAAACAAGAAACCTAATAACCAGAACCAGACGATATTAATCAGTGGAATAAATAACATAGGAATCGTCACTAAGAACAACAGTAACAATAACAAACCAAACTTTAGCATCTTCCAAAGCATGCCGCTCATGGTGCCATGTCCTTGATAATCGGTATGCGGATAATGTTTATCGTGCACCGCTTTCACTAAGCTGTCGGTCATAAAACCGGTGATAATCATGGCAAATAACAATATCAAATAGCTGCCTAATAACACCCCCAAAACCCCAGCAATGACGGCAACCACAACACCTAAAATCCAAAGAAGCGCGGCACCCACAAACGGCACCGCACCAATCGTCTGTTCGGCTTCTGCTTTAAACTCGGACATTTGCGTAATTAACGGATTCTGAGTGACAAAATCACTGAACATAAACACGCCAAACAGGCCATACCCCATTAACGAAACCAAAATAATAGCGGCCACAAACGGAATAAATAAGCGCCATAAAATAGCGGGTTCTTTTAAGTCGGAAAGGGTTTTCCAAAACAGGTCAAACATACAATGTCCTTGTTGCTACTTGTTTTTTTGATTCAAGTAGACTTCATCTATCGATAAAAAAATAGGCTTAATAGTGGACTATTAAGCCTAGGAAAAAAGGGTTAAAACGCACTAAATTACTTAATCCAAATAGACTTCACATTGGTGAATTCGCGCATCCCTTCCTTAGAGAGTTCTCGACCATAACCCGAGTTTTTAACCCCGCCAAATGGCATTCTTGGATCTGAAAACGTAATGCTGTTGATAAAGGTCGCACCCGATTCCATGCCGCGAGCCATGGTTTCAGCGGTGGCTAAATCGGTTGTCCAAATTGACCCCCCTAACCCTAAGTTAACCGAGTTAGCAATGCCCAACGCATGCGCCGGCTCAGAGGCTTTTAAGACAATAGCAACGGGACCAAAGAACTCTTCATGGTACGCCGGCATATTGCTGGTGACGTTGGTGAGAATGGTCGGCGCATAGTAACAACCTTCTCGATCTAACTGATACCCACCAGTAACAATCTTGGCACCCATCTCAACCGAACGCATCACTTGGTCGTGCAGTTCATCCAGTAAGTCTTGACGTGCCATCGGGGCAAGCGTGGTTTTTTCATCCATCGGATCGCCCGCCACAAAGTGCTCTTCAATCGCCACTTTAAAATGTTCAATAAATTTATCGGCAATGAATTGGTCAACAATAAACCGTTTAGCAGCAATGCAGCTCTGTCCCATGTTCTGAAAACGGCCTTTTACCGCACCGGCAATGACCTTTTTCATACTGACATCGTCCAACACAATAAACGCATCCGATCCACCCAATTCTAAAACCGTTTTCTTAAGTTCAGAACCGGCAATGGCCGCCACTTTACGCCCTGCGTTTTCACTTCCGGTTAACGTAACAGCACGCACCATTGGGTGACGAATCACACTTTCAACCTGTGGTGCGCTAATCATTAAGGTGGTAAAAACATGATCTGGAAAACCAGCTTTACGAAACACCTCTTCTAGTGCCAACGCACACTGCGGCACATTAGAGGCGTGTTTAAGCAAGGCAACATTCCCGGCAATAATCGCTGGCGCGGCAAACCGAAACACCTGCCAAAATGGGTAGTTCCATGGCATTACCGCTAAAACCGGCCCTAAAGGTAAGTAGGTCACAAAGCTCTTACTGGCATCGGTTTTAATGATTTCATCAGCCATGTAAGCCGGACCATTTTCGGCATAAAAGTCACAAACCCAAGCACATTTTTCAATTTCGGCTTCGGCTTCTACAAGGGTTTTACCCATCTCTAGGGTAATAATCTCGGCCAATAAATCGCTGTCATCTCGTAGCACTTTAGCGACGTTACGCATCATCAAACAGCGGTCTTCAATCGGCGTTAACTTAGACCAGTCTTGAAACATATACCCTGCTTGAGTGATGACGTCATCTAGGGTTTCTTGATCCCAAGTATCAAATTCGGCTAACAGTTCGCCAGTGGCAGGGTTGATTGATTGCATTGCCATTGTTTTTTCCTTGCTTATGAAGTGTAGGCTTGTTGAGCCCAAGCCGATGCCGATAAAAAGTTATTACTAATCTGAACGATGTTCAAATCACCAAACGTTAAATTTTCTGCATCTTTGGTGTGATTTTGCATGACTTTTAGAATACGCAGCACTTCACCAATGTGACCTTCATGCGAGATTAACCCGTTATTCAATTCATCACTTAAAGGTAAAGCGTCTAAAATTTGACTTATCGGCGCTCTGAAATAGGCGTCTAAATTAGAGAGCATTCCTGCCAAGAAATAGGTGTCTTTGTCAGCGGCAAAGCCGCCTTGTTCGGCCATGAGTTCGCAAAACTTAGCATTCAGCAACGAAGTTGTCAGCAACTCGGCAGGCACATCGTCCATGCTGGAAAGCATTAACAAGTTTACCCAAAATTTTAGGCGTTTTAAGCCCATGTACTTTAAGCCATCAGAAACCTTTTCAACTTTAACCGGAATATCATTCGCCGGATTGTTAATCGCCACCAACAACTTGTGACTGAGGCCAACATCTTGAGAGATAATTTCTGAAAGCTCATCAAATCCCGATTCAACGGCATTGACTTTCGCAAGTAACTGCAACAAATTGAGCTTGTTACCCGATAGCTTTTGGCCGTTGGCGACAATTGGATTGGTAAAGAAGTAACCCAAAAAGTAGTCAAACCCCATCTGTTTAAAATGTTCGAAATGCTCTTCGGTATCCACCATGTCAGCAATGACTTTAATGCCTTTGCTGTGCAAATTTGCGACATGCTTTCGAAGTTCAATGGTGTTAAACCGTTGTAATTTAATTTTGGCAAAACCCGTAATGGTCGCCAATTTATCCCCCGCTTCATCGCCTAAATAATCATCTAAAAGAAAGTGATAACCCTGTATTTTAAGAGCCTTAAGATTTTTTAGCACCTCAACATTCTTTAAAACTTGAGTGGACACTTCCAATACCAATAGATGGTCAGAGTTGATCTCCGGTATCGATTCAGGGGTTAACAACGAGGAAGGCATGTGCAGCATAGACGGGTAACTGCCCACCACAGCCTGAAAGCCAATATCAGATTGCACTTTATTAATGAGCGCCGCAGTCTCTTCAACCGAATGCTTGTTAGGGTTCATGCCTTGATAGAAGCGTAATTCATAAGCAAACAGATTCTTGTAGCTATCTAAAATAGGTTGACGACCGATGTAAACTTGCGACTGACTCATACTGACTGAACCTTGTTTAATTGGCCCCAAATCAAAAAAAGGGCTACTAATATGTACTAAATTAAGCAGAAACTTTACGACTATTTAAAGGGTTATTCAAGTGAAACACGCTATAAACCAACTTCCGCTAAAGTAAGCAGGCCTGCTAACTTTCATCAAGCATACCAAACCAAAATTATTTTAGCTTGAATCATGCCATTAATTGATTGGTTTTACCGGTTTTTAGCGCGCCTATTATTGGAAACCGTTAAAATAATCGCTAAATCCTATTTTTAGAGTCAACATGAATCCAATTAAATGGCTACTTATCGGCATTGTGCGTTTTTATCAGCTTTTTATTAGCCCGATTTTAGGGCCACGCTGTCGATTTTACCCCACCTGCTCTAGCTACACGATTGACGCTATTAAACAACATGGCGTACTTTGTGGAACCTGGCTGGCCATGAAGCGCATTGGCCGTTGTCACCCTGCAAACCCAGGTGGTGTTGACCCTGTTCCAAACTGTGGCTGTAAGAAAGGCTGTAAATCGCAATTGGAATTAGAGAATGAAGCGGAAGAACAAAAACAGATTGAAGAAACGATAGAGTCTAAAAAATCGAATTGAGCAGGCCTGCTCAAATTGAACCATTCAAAAATAAACGTTCCTAAAACAAAAGCTATCGTAAATGTAGGGAATTTAAATAGGCAAGCTTTAAGGGCGTTGTTACAATTAACAAATCCTGCCAATAATTTCATCGCGCTGTCATATTGCTCTGCGAAAAAATACATTACAATATCTAAATACACGTTTTTTAAACAGAATGATTCCGTCAAACGCAATTCAAAGGCTTAACCATGGACCCTGAAAACCCGACCATCAACGTAGATGAACTGCCCCGTTACATTAACCGTGAGCGCAGTTTGTTAGAGTTTAATCGTCGAGTTTTAGCGCAAGCCAACAACCCCGAAATTCCACTACTGGAACGCCTTAAATTTTTGTGTATATCCAGCAGCAACATTGATGAGTTTTTTGAAGTACGCATGGCCAGTTTGTACGAACTGGAAAAAGATTCTGCGGCCAGAACCAAACCCGATGACATGGCACCTTGCGATGCGGTTAATATGCTTACCGAAGTGGCGCATGAGCTGGTTGAAGAGCAGTACCACATGCTGAACAACGTGCTCATTCCTGAACTGCAAAAAGAGAACATCCGCTTTTTACGCCGCAACCATTGGAGCGAGCAGCTTCGTGAGTGGATAAAAACCTACTTTGCAGAATCGCTACAACCGGTTTTAAGCCCCATGGGATTAGACCCTTCCCACCCCTTTCCTCGGGTACTGAATAAAAGTTTAAACTTTATCGTTTCACTGGAAGGTAAGGATGCATTTGGACGTTCAAACGGGTTGGCGATTGTACAGGTTCCACGTTCGCTGCCACGCTTAATCAAACTGCCGCCTGAAGCCACC
Source organism: Thiotrichales bacterium (assembly GCA_016938655.1). Taxonomy (GTDB): domain Bacteria; phylum Pseudomonadota; class Gammaproteobacteria; order Thiomicrospirales; family Thiomicrospiraceae; genus Thiomicrorhabdus. Next base: position 215,097 of record JAFGUG010000057.1, read on the forward strand.
GAAGGCGAAAATGATTTCGTGTTTTTATCCTCTATTTTGCACGCCAATGTTTCGACTCTGTTCCCAGGGATGACAGTAACGGGTTGTTACCAATTCCGCGTAACCCGCAATACTAACCTCTTCATTGATGAAGAGGAGGTAGAAGACATTATGAGTGCGTTGCAAGGCGAGTTAACCGGACGTGAATACGGTGGGGCGATTCGTTTAGAGGTGGCAGACAACTGCCCTCGCCACATGGTTGAATACTTAATGGATCGTTTTAACTTGCAAGACGGTGCGGTTTACCAAGTGAATGGGCCAGTGAATGTGCACCGTTTAAATGCCGTGCCTGACTTAGCTAACCGACCCGATTTACTGTTTCCTCCTTTTTCCGCTAAGCAGTTAAGTCGCAAAAAACCCAACAAGTCTTTTCGTTTATTCAATCGTAAAAAAGAGACGGAAAGTCTGTTCGACAAAATTAACCGTAAAGACATCTTACTGCACCATCCGTATGATGCGTTTACGCCGGTTATCGACTTTTTAAAACAAGCCTCTAAAGACCCGGATGTTTTAGCGATTCGAATGACTTTGTATCGCACAGGCTCAAACTCCGAGATAATTGATGCATTAGAGAAAGCCGCACGTAACGGCAAAGAGGTAACCGCCGTTATTGAATTGCGTGCTCGTTTTGATGAAGACAACAACATCATCCAAGCCACCCGCTTACAAGATGCGGGGGTTCACGTTTTATATGGTGTGGTGGGGTACAAAACCCACGCTAAAATGATTTTGGTGGTGCGCCGTGAAGGTGACAAGTTGCGTCACTACACGCACATGGGAACCGGAAATTACCACCATATCACCAGTCGTTTCTACACCGACTTTGGACTATTCACAGCTAATCCTGCGATTGGTCGTGATGCCTCTAAAATCTTTCAACAACTCACCAGTTTGGGCGACACCAATAATTTGGAAGTGTTGTTGCAATCGCCGTTTACCTTACTCAGCGGCATGCTTGAACGCATCCAACGTGAAACTGAAAATGCGCGCAACGGTAAACCCGCGCGGATTATCGCTAAAATGAATGGTCTGCAAGAAAAAACCATTATTGATGCCCTTTATGACGCCTCTCAAGCAGGCGTTAAAATTGAGTTAATTGTGCGCGGCATGTGCAGTTTGCGCCCTGGTGTCCCAGGGTTATCTGAGAACATTACGGTAATCAGTATTATTGGTCGTTTCTTAGAGCATCATCGCATCTACTACTTTGAAAACGATGGTGGTAAACCCGAACTCTATTGCTCAAGTGCCGATTGGATGAGCCGTAACCTCCTGTCACGCGTGGAGACCTGTTTCCCCATTTTAGATCAAACGAGCTTTCAACAGATCTATACTGAAGGTTTGGCCATCTATCTAGAAGACAACATCGGTGCGTGGATTTTGCAACCCGACGGCACGTATTTGCAACGTCATCCTGATGGATTGGCTCCGTTTAGCTCTCAGCAAGCCCTCATTGAAAAATACAGCCCAACCAATCCAACCAGTTAACTCGATAAACGCCTTGAGTCGGCTTTGCTTCAGCCTAAGCACCGACTTTACAGGGTGAGTTTTATCCCTTAAATAGCCAAAAAAGGGTAAACTACTGCTGTTTTTTAAGATTCAACTATTCGAAGTTATGGCCGGTTAAATGCTTTAAAACCTAGCAGGCCTGCTCACTTTGGCTAAACCAAACCTTACGACGAAATAAGAAGCCGAACCTATGACATCCATTGAAACTGCCGTTGAAACCAATCACGACCAAGATCTTTATGCCGCCATTGACCTTGGCTCAAATAGCTTTCATATGATTATTGCGCGCGAAGTGCACGGTCAAATGCAAGTTATCGACAAACATAAAGAGATGGTTCGATTACGTGCAGGCTTAGACATCACAGGCAAACTCTCCAAAGATGCGTTTACCCAAGGCATTGCTTGCTTAGAACGTTTTGGTCAGTTAATTAATAATATTCCTCGTAAAAACGTCCGTGCGGTCGGCACCAACACCTTACGCAACGCAAAAAATAGCCGCCTATTCTTAACCCAAGCACGCAAAGCGCTGGGACACAGCATTCAAATTATTGCTGGGCAAGAAGAGGCACGTTTAATCTATTTAGGCGTAGCACACGGTCTACCTAATAGTGACGAACGCCGTTTGGTTATGGATATAGGTGGCGGCAGTACCGAATACATTATCGGTAAACAGTTTACCCACGACCACCTCACCAGCACCGAAATGGGCTGTGTAAGCGTCACCCAAAAATTCTTTCCAAATGACACGGTGTCGGCGATTAATATGAATCGTGCCATCGCTTCTTGTCGCTCAGTTCTGCGTCCACACCAAGCCAAACTCAAGAAGCTCGGTTGGGATACCGCCATTGGCGCATCTGGCACCATCAAGTCGATTAGCCAAATATTAGAAGCCAACCAGTGGGATGAAGGCGGCATTACCCTCAAAGGTTTGAACAAGCTCAAAGAGGCGTTAATCGAGCACGGTGCGGCAGGCGATGTTGAACTGGAAGGCTTAAAAGATGAACGCCGTCCCGTTTTATCCGGCGGCTTAGCGGCCTTGATTGCGACCTTTGAAGAACTCAAAATCACCGTCATGCAGGTGTCCTCGAACGCCCTTCGTGAAGGCTTGGTGTTTGATACCCTTGGCCGATTGTTTGCCGAAGACGTTCGTGAAGTGAGCGTTAACTCAATGCAAAAATGGATGTTGGTTGATACAAATCAAGCCGATCACGTGGCGCACACCGCCCTTTCGCTGTACAAACAAGCGCACAATAGTTGGCAGTTACGCAGTCCCGATTATAACTTTAAAAAACTGTTAATTTGGGCGGCAAAATTACACGAATGCGGCATTGCCATCAGTTACAAACGCTATCGACATCACAGTGCCTACCTGATTTCGCAGGCTGAAATGGCCGGTTTTGACCAACAAGAAAAACAGATGTTAAGTGCCATGATGCTCAACCATCGTGGTAAGTTTGTGAATGAAGCGTTTGATGAAATTGATGTCAGTCGCAAGAAGCTTAAACGCTTAACGGTATTACTGCGCTTAGCGGTGCGCATTCACCGTGGCCGTGACTTTGAAAACCTAGAGCCGTTGCTGTTCATTGAAAATGAAAATGAGTTGCACCTTGAGTTTGAAGACAACTGGCTAAGCCAGCATCCACTGAGCCAAATGGATTTGGAAATTGAAGCCAAACGTTTAGAAGGCGCAGGGTTTACCTTAAGCTTTAAATAATCCAGTAAGTTTAAGATCTATCAACCCCTAACTCGCTTTGAAACTTAAAAAGGTGCATCAGACCTGTTCAGTTTTTACAAACAAAAAAAGGGATTCAACTTATTTGAATCCCTTTTTTATTGTTATTGATACGCGTGTATTTTTATGTGATTTGACGTCTTTTACGTGCCATAAATCCAACGAAACTTAACCCGGCTAACATCAATGCATAAGTTGATGGCTCAGGAACTGCTGAAGTGATGTTTGTTGTTTCACAGTTTGCATCATCTAACTGAAAATTAGAAAGCTCATAACTGGCCACTTTATTATTGTTAAAGTCCCCAGAAATACTTAAGAAATAATTTCCCTCAACCAAACAACAGGTTTCAAAAGAACTGTCTCCATTCCCTAAAGAAAGCTGTTCAAGCAAGTTGTTCGCACTGGAATCAATCGAGTATGCATTTCCATCATTGATTCCATATGATTCAACATCGGCAATATACGGACGATTAGAATCACCGGAACCATTTAAATTCGCTTCATCATCGGTATTAAACAAGTTTAATTTTAATGTTCCACCACTTTTATCAACAAATAAATCAAATGAGAACTGCTGGCTCCCGTCCACATAAAATTCATATGCATCAAAAAGGGTTGTTCCTGAATTGGAATAACTGGTCTCATCAAAATCAAGCTCTATGACATTCGCAGCAAGTCCTGAATTAACGTGAAGAAGATTATTATCGCTGCCTGCACTCGCTATCGAAGTGACTGCAAATAGAAAAGCCATCAAACATATCTTTTTAAAATTCAACATAACAACCCCATCAATAATAATTTTTACTAAGTGTACACCAATTAAGTTATATATGTCTATTGTACTAAAGGCCATATTAATCAAATTTAATACACATCCATCTGCAAACGTTTCTGTTTTCGCCAGGCCTGCCAAGTTTGCTCGGCGACGTTTAAATCAACCTGATCATAGTGCATTATCAAACCTAACCAAGCGGTTTTTACATCCTCTGCCAAACCAAACTGACTGCCACAAATGTAAATGTGTGCCCCCTGCTGAATCGCCCGCCATAACAAATCGGCTTGCTCGCGAATACGATCTTGCACATAGATTTTCTCAGACTGATCCCTTGAAAAAGCGGTAAACAAGGTTAAGTGCTGCTGAGCGACACAATCGGTTAAAAATTCACCAAACAAAAATGAGCAGGCCTGCCGAGTTTCACCAAAAATCAGAATGTTTTCACCCGCAGAATTATCCGCAATTCGTTGCTGTAAAAAACCAATATAAGGTGCAATGCCAGTGCCTGCGCCAAGCATAATAATCGGCTTAGTCGAGTCTTCTGGCAATTGAAACGTTGGGTTGCGTTTAAGTTCACACTCAACCTCTTGCCCGGGTTTTAAGTGGCTAATGGCATAGCTGGCCACGCCATAATGGGTTCGCTCAGAAATCAGCGGATTACGATACACCACCTGTTTGACCACCAAATGCACTTCATTGCCCACTGCAATCGGCGCGGAGGCAATTGAATAATAACGCGGCGCTAAAGGGGAAAGCAGACTAATAAATTCCAACCCCCAAGCGGTTAAAGCGGGGAACATTTCCAATAAATCGAGGACATCTCGGCCATAAGCGGCGTCCATCATCGCTTGTCGATCTGACCAGTCACCCATTTGATGTTGGCGTTGCAATTTATTAAGGATTGCCGGATTCAGTTGCGATATTTCAAGATGGGCCGTTAGCGCTTCTTTTACTGTCACGCTACCGACACGGCGCAATTCAAGTGTTTCATCTCCAGTTAACGCCAATGCGTTTAATATCGCTTGTACCCAAACCTCTTGATTGCAGGCTTGTACCGTCAACCAGTCACCTGCGTGATAGTCTAAACATGTCTGGTCTTTTGGCGCTAAAACCAAATGAAAAACCGTTTTATCGCAAGATTGCGGCGTCATATTTTGATTGGATTTAACGATTAAACGCATAAAAAACGCCCACTGAAATGATTCGAATGGGCGTAGTTTAACATGTCTTTTTTATTCTTTATCGGCGATACCGCATTCTAGCAAGGTAGCATTAGGCCGGTTTTAAGGTGGCAAATTTAACGAATATTTTCCATTAACACCGTCATCCAAGGTGCGGTCACCAAAATAGTGGCGGCTGACATTAAACCCGCCACCAAGCCAATCCCAACTTGGGGAATAAGGTTGTTTTGTTGCAGCTCAATATTGGCCATTTGTCGTTCAACTGAAGTAAAAATATCCACCTGTTTCTTCAACAAACTGTTCAAGGTTTTAATCTGCTTAAAGAGCAACTGCTGCTCTTTTTCAACTTGTGAACGCGACGTCTTGGCTTGCTCATCTAAAACCCGCATCTGTTGGGCAATTTGACCAATGGAGGCGTCCATTTGTGCAACCAAGTTTTTAAGGGCGGTCTTATCTTCATTTAACCAAGCAAAATCGGCTGACACCATATCGGACATATCCATATCGTCCGTCAAACCCGGACGCTGTCTATTTCCACCTCCCATTTGTCGTTTCATCGCCTGCTCCAGTAAAACACTTTTGGACCCTAAAGGTTCAATCTCTCTTAAGTCTATCGACATGCCGTTTTCCCCTTGTATCTGTTGCCCCATCAATCAAAGTAGACAGGTGTCAGTTATTTGTCGCATTGATTCGGTATAATGCTTTTAAATTTTATATGCATAGAATGTGCCAACATACGCATTCCACACAGGAAAATTGAATGAAATACATTGGAGCCCATGTATCCGCGGCCGGTGGCGTTGAAAATGCCCCGATTCGAGCACATGAAATTGGCGCAACCGCGTTTGCGTTATTCACCAAAAACCAGCGTCAATGGCATGCCAAACCCCTCTCCGAAAAAAGCATTGACGCTTTTAAAGCCAACTGCGAAAAATATGGCTATACCAACAAGCAAATTTTGCCGCACGACAGTTACCTCATCAATCTAGGTCACCCTGACATCGACAAACGTCAAAAATCGTTGGATGCGTTTATTGATGAGCTTAAACGCTGTGAACAACTTGGTATTAGCCTGCTTAATTTTCATCCTGGAAGTCATCTACGAGAGATTTCAGAAGAGATCTGCATGGATTACATTGCTGAATCGATAAACTTTGCACTGGACCAAACGCAAGGCGTAACCGCCGTTCTTGAAAATACAGCAGGCCAAGGTTCGAATTTGGGCTACAAACACGAACAGTTGGCTTATATTATCGACAAAGTCGAAGACAAAACCCGCGTTGGCGTGTGCATCGATACCTGTCATGCGTATGCAGCGGGCTATGATCTAAAAAATGATTACGCTGGCGTGATGCAAGACTTCTCGGACGTGGTGGGGTTTAAGTATTTAAAAGGCATGCACATCAACGATTCCAAAGCCACCTTAGGGCAAAAACTGGATCGCCATCACAGCCTAGGGCAAGGCGAAATTGGCTGGGCATGTTTTGAAAAACTCATGCAAGATGCACGCATTGATGAGATCCCAATGACCTTAGAGACCATCGACATGGCCATTTGGCCAGAAGAGATTAAAGCCTTAAAAACCTTTGCTGGCCTGTCAAGTTAACGGTTTGGCCGCCAATTAAACCATTACAAAAGCGTCACCCTGTAAACGCTTTATAAAATCAGCAGGCCTGCTTACTTTTTAGCGGGAATGTGCTGAATGCACCAATAAACTACCCCGCCCACTCCGACTTATTCAAGCAAAAAACTTGCGGCGTCCTTTTGGCTTGGATAAGATAATCAAACTTTCAATAAGAAAAACAATCATGAATAAAAATCAATTTATCGAATTCGTTATGCAAACTGGTGTTTTAAAGCTAGGAGAATTCACACTTAAGTCTGGGCGCATCAGCCCGTATTTTTTTAATGCAGGCCTGTTCAACACAGGCGGCCAACTTGCCACCTTAGCCAAAGGCTACGCCAGTGCCGTTGCTGAATCCAACATTCCATTTGATGTTCTATTTGGCCCAGCCTACAAAGGCATTCCACTAGCGGCGACGACCAGCGTTTCGCTGGCACAAGACCATAACATTGACAAACCTTATGCCTTTAACCGCAAAGAAGCCAAAGATCACGGCGAAGGTGGCAGTATTGTTGGCCATGCGTTAGAAGGCAATGTACTCATTATTGATGACGTGATTACGGCAGGTACTGCGATTCGTGAAGCGATTGATATTATTGTTGGTAACGGCGCCAAACCTGCCGGGGTGTTAATCGCGTTAGACCGCATGGAAAAAGGCAAAGGCGAACTGTCGGCCATTCAAGAAGTCGAAAAAGAGTATGGCATTCCGGTGGTGAGTATCATCAACTTAAACGATATTATCGAGTACTTAAAAGGCCAACCGGATATGCAGCACTATTTAGATGCTATGGTTGAATACCGAAAACAGTATGGAATTGGCTAGTTATAGCGCATGCGATTAACCCAAGTCACAATCAAAGGTTTGTAACCCATTATGGTCAACCAACTTCGAGAACTCATTCTTCTGCGCCATGCAAAGTCTGACTGGAAAGATGATAACCAAGCTGATATCGACCGACCACTCTCCGATAAGGGCAAAAAAAATGCCCAAAAAGTTGGAAAGTGGATTTTACAAAACAACCTAACACCGGATCTAATCTTAACCTCTCCCGCTAAACGCGCCAAACAGACACTCAGACGAATCTGTAATGAATGCGGTACACAAACAATTACGGTTAATGAACTCTACGAGGCGAATCTTGAGTCTCTAAAAGAAATTTTAGCTCAGGCTCCGGCGGTCGAACGTTTAATGATTATTGGCCATAATCCTGGCTTAGAACGTCTTTTTAATTTCTTACAAAAAAATATTGAAGAACAAGAAACCCATCTTTTTCCGACGGCCAGTTTGGCGCATTTTGTTTTACCCCGCGAATGGAGTCAACTGCAATCAGGCGATGGTCGTTTAATTCATTTTGTACGCCCTAAAGAGATCACTTTAAACACGCCATAAACGCCATCTAGAACAAGCAATAGGGCATCCCTCAAAAAAACCTTGTATATTCAAGCTTTATCTGGATAAAACTATAAACTTTATTTTTAAAGTGTTATATTCACCTCATACGGAATAGTCCGCCAATCAGACTGATACAATTAAGATTCACTAAAAAGGATACCGAATGAAAACCAAACTTCTACCACTCGTAGCCATCATTTCTATGGCCGCATTTGCACCTGCTCAAGCCGCAAGTATTTCAAGTGAAGGTAGCAAAGCTTACGCTATTGATAACAACGGCAATGTCGTTCGTGACAACTATGGTGCCTGTGTTCGCACCATTGATTGGTCTAAAGAAACCGCTATCGCTGCTTGTGAAAACCCTGCGCCTAAAAAAGATAAAACAGCCATGACACCTGCCGCAAAAGCGACACCTGCCGCAACGGTTGCGCCAGTCAATAATGGCATTAAAAACAATGGCCAACGTGCTTACGCTATCGACTCTAACGGTTACATCGTTCGTGATGGGTATGGCGGTTGTGTACGAACCATTGAATGGACTAAAGAGACTGCGATTGCAAAATGTGAAGGCTGGGAAGAACCTAAAGCAGCACCTGTTGTTGCGCCGGCTCCTGCGCCAAAACCAGCACCGGTTGCAAAAACCGTTTCTGAAGATATTCCTGCAGCATTCTTAGGTTTCTTTGATACTGACAAAGCGGTTCTAAAGACCGCTGCAACCGAAGAGTTAGATGTTTATTCTGGTTACATGACTCGTAACCCAAACAAAAACATCAAAGTAACTGGTCACACCGATTCAACAGGGACTGAAGCTTACAACCAAGCACTATCCGAAAGACGTGCTATGTCGGTTAAAACTTACCTAGAAGGTAAAGGGATTGACGGCAAGCGCATTGAAACGATCGGCATGGGTGAGACAAGCCCAGTTGCAAGCAACAAAACCAAAGAAGGACGTGCTCAAAACCGTCGTGTTGAAATTGAAGTAATTAAATAAGTCTTTTCAGACTTAATGGTTAGTTAGCAAGTTTGCTTAACTAACCGATAAAAAAGGCGGGACTGAATAATTCAGTCCCGCCTTTTTTATTGACCAACGATATATCTCTAAACCATAAACACCCTAACAAAGCACACGTCATTTACAATCACGCCTTCTAAACTCAGAGGCTTAGCGCTTTCGCTATTAAGGATAAACCGACTAAAATGGTGATAACTTCAAAACTGCGTTTAACTAACTTATTGCCTTTAACAATCGCAAAATGCGCCCCTAAGTAGCCGCCAATTAACGATCCTAAAATCAAAGCCGGCAACCAACTCCACTCAATATCACCCAGTAAGCCTAATGTAATCGCGCCTGAACCATTCCAAAAAATGCCCACCAAAATCAGCGTATAACCCACTGCCGTTTTATAGTCCAACCCAAACCAACGCACCAACCAGAGTGTAACAAACAGGCCTGTTCCAGAGGTTAAAGAGCCGTTTAAACCGCCAATCAAAAACAGCACCAACCCCCCAACCAACATCCCACTTAGGTGACGATTTCCCAACTGCTCAACCTGCCCAAGCTGAGGTTTGAACCAAGAGTAAATGCCCAACGCTAAGGTCAGTACGCCCAATAAAAATTGCGAAAGTTGCTCATCCACCTGTAAAATAATGCTCGCGCCTAGCACCACCCCGGGCAAACCGGTTGCCAAAATAAACGCTGAAAAACGCCAATCAAAGGTCGAGGACTTTAAGTGGCGCAGGGTTGCACCTAGCCCTAAAAAGACACTTGCTACCTTGTGGGTCGCTAAGGCCACGCCAAACGGCAAGCCTAGGAAGAGTAAAGCGGGCAATTGCAGCAGGCCTGCCCCACCGCCAGCAAGCGCCGAAAACAGATTGGCAACCAATGAGATAAAAAACAGTATGATTTGTTCTGATAGATCCATGTCTTTATTGTATGCGACAAACAGATTTTAAACGGTAACTTTCAACACACCATCACCTTTTATTAGGCATAAAAAAAGCCACTCAAATGAGTGGCTTCTTTGAAGTTCAAAACCGTTAAAGCTTAATCGGCTTTGTTTTCTTGGTGCAAGTGAACATCCATCTGAGGGTAAGGAATTGAGATACCTGCAGCATCAAATTCCGTTTTTACCTTCTCGTTCATGTCCCACATGACTGCCCAGTAGTCGCCAGAGTTCACCCATGGACGAACCACAAAGTTAACACTGCTGTCACCCAGTTCAGACAAGCCAACCACGGGGGCAGGCTCAGGTAAGATGCGCTCATCTTCTGTCACCAAACGCTCTAAAATCGCTTTTGCTTGGCGGAAGTCGTCATCGTAGCCAATGCCAAATACCATATCCACACGACGTGTATCACGCGCAGAGAAGTTAGTAATTGGCCCTGAGTAAATCCCACCGTTTGGAACGATAATCTCTTTATTGTCACCGGTACGCATAGTCGTGCTGAAAATTTGAACCTTTTCAACCACCCCCATTACACCACCCGCATCAATAAAGTCACCACTCTTAAACGGTTTGAAGATAATAATCATTACACCCGCAGCAAAGTTCTGCATTGAGCCTTGTAACGCCAAACCAACCGCTAAACCGGCTGCGGCAATCAGAGCGACCAATGAAGAGGTATCTACGCCAAGTTGGTTTAACGAGGCGATAATAACAAACAACATAAGCAGTGCATTAACAATCGCCGCAACGAAGTCAACTAACATCTGATCCATATTGCTCTTGGTAAGTAGCTTTTTAGCAAAACCAACCACCATCTTAACGACCCATTTACCAACCACGAAAATAACGATTGCCATTGCAATCTTAATTCCCCATGGAATGGCATAGTCATTTAACATCAAATCAAAATCCATAACGCTTTCCTTTACTCATTCTTAGCTTCACAGCTAACAATTAAACTAATCAATAAACGATTTTTAGGCCGTAATTAAGGTTCCCACACCTTCATCGGTGAAGACTTCTAACATCACTGCGTGTTCAACTCGACCATCAATAATATGCGACGATTGAACGCCATTTTGCACCGCATCGAGTGCACATTGAATCTTGGGTAACATACCCCCATAAATAGTACCATCTTTTATTAAAGCGTCTACTTTTTCAGTCGTCAAACCTGTTAATAGCTGCCCTTGTTTATCTAATAACCCAGGAATATTGGTTAATAGAATTAACTTCTCCGCCCCCAAGGCTTCGGCGATTTTACCCGCGACTAAATCAGCATTAATATTGTAAGACTGACCCGACTTATCGACCCCAACCGGTGCAATAACCGGAATAAAATCATCTTGAATCAACATGTCTAATACTTTGGTATTGACCTTGCCCACTTCACCAACGTGCCCCAAATCGATAATCTCAGGGGCGTCTAGCTCTGGAGTAATGCGGTGCATTTTCATTTTAGTGGCACAAATTAAGTTACCGTCTTTACCCGTTAAGCCCACTGCGTTTCCGCCCGCTTGATGAATCAGGTTAACAATCTCTTTGTTCACTAACCCACCCAAGACCATCTCAACAATATCCATGGTTTCGGTATCGGTGACGCGCATTCCCTGAATAAACTCTGATTGCTTACCCACTTTGTCTAACAAGTTACCAATTTGAGGCCCGCCACCGTGAACGACAACCGGATTCATGCCAACCAATTTCATAAGGACAATGTCACGCGCAAAGCCTTGTTTTAGCTTTTCATCAATCATCGCGTTTCCGCCATACTTCACCACAATGGTTTTGCCAGCAAAACGCTGAATATAAGGCAACGCTTCGGTTAAGACTGAAGCGATATTTTGAGCTTGTTCTTTGTTTAAATTCATGGTGTTTTGCGCTCTCATAATGGCGAGTTCTCATTCATTTTTTTGTTAGAATTTAGGAAAAATTAATCTCTAAAGTTATTAAACTGCAAGGGCAGTTCAAGGTCTTCCATGCCTTTTAACAGTTGCATAACCTGTTGTAGGTCATCGCGTTTTTTACCGGTAATACGTACGCTGTCGCCTTGATTTGCGGATTGTACTTTTAATTTAGAATCTTTGATCGCTTTAATAATCTTTTTCGCAAGCGGCGCATCCAACCCCTCTTTCATTTCCACATCTTGTTTCGCGGTTTTTAGCTGAATATCGGCGTCTTTACGCTCCATGCATTTAATATCAATGCCACGACGGTTGGCTTTTTGAACCAAAATATCGTACATCTGGTCTAACTGAAAATCCGATTGCGTTTTCATCGTAACCGTCGTGCCCTTTAATTCAAAAGAGGAGTCCGAACCTTTAAAGTCATAGCGAGTGGTCACCTCTTTATTGGCTTGGTCCAGTGCGTTTTGCAGTTCGTGTTTATCCAGTTCAGAAACAATATCAAATGAAGGCATGCTTTCTCCTATTACAATTTTAAGCAGTCATGTGCAAAGTGAATTTATTAACCCGTTATTTTAACACTTGTTAGACAGGCCTGCTCAAATCGAAAAAGCGTTTTATAATAGCCATCACTTAATTCTTAAAAAACGACCTTAAACCTCATGCCAAACCTCCCTTTTCAAGCCCCACTCTCTGAAATTGCATCACACATTCAACCGTTTAGGGTCATGAAAATTTTAGGCGAAGCCAAAGCCTTGCAAAGCCAAGGGCGCGATATTATTCACATGGAAATTGGCGAACCTGACTTCCCCTCTTTGGAATGCGTTCATCAAGCGGCGTTTGAGGCCGCGCAACTCGGTCTGACGCACTACACCCCCAGTTTGGGCTTGCCTGCTTTACGTCAAAAACTCAGCCAGTTTTACCAAACCTTTTACCAAGCCAACGTTTCCGCAGAACAGATCATGCTCACGCCCGGATCATCCAGTGCCTTGCAATTGGTGCTTACGGCCATTGTGAACCCGGGGGATAACGTCCTTCTCACCGACCCCACTTATCCGTGCAATCGACAATTTGTGAACTTGCTGTACGGCCAATTGGTCAATGTTCCCAGTGATGCCGACTCTAACTATCAGCTCAATTTAGCGTTACTCAAACAACACTGGCAACCCGATATTAAAGTCGTACTGGTTGCCTCACCCGCCAATCCAACGGGCACGGTGATTGAGCAAGCTGAACTCATGAGCATGGCGCGCTTTTTAGCTGAACGAAACGCCTTTTTAATTGTCGATGAAATCTATCAGGGCTTGGTTTACGATCGCCCTGCCGAGTCAATTTTGGCTAACCACCCTCGCCCAGATAATATTATTGTGATTAACTCGTTCTCAAAGTTTTTTGGCATGACAGGTTGGCGGTTAGGTTGGTGTGTTGCGCCAAAAATTTTAATGCCGATTTTAGATCGGTTAGCGCAAAACCTGTTCTTAGCCGCACCGACACCTGCGCAATATGGTGCAATGGCTGTGTTAGAACCCAACGCATTAGCGCAACTTGAACTGCGCCGTGCAGTATTTGCTGAACGCCGAGATGTATTGTTTAATAGCATGCAAGCCGCAGGTTTTAAACTTAAAGTCATGCCACAAGGGGCGTTCTATCTGTATTGGGATGTGTCCGAGTGGACGCAAGATTCTGAACAGTTTTGCCAAGATTTGCTGAATAAAACCGGGGTGGCGATTACCCCGGGCACCGATTTTGGTGAACAAGAAGGCCATCATTACGTGCGTTTGGCTTACACCACCGATAGCGAACAACTGATTGAAGCGGTCAATCGCATTGCTGATTTTATTAAAACCATTAAAGATTAAATATCGGGTAAAAGCCCCTATTTTGAACACAAGGATTGATTCATGAAAACGATTATTCCCCGCTTTAACCTTGGTACAACCACTTTATCACTGCTCTTTATATCGCTTGCACTGAGCTTATCGGGCTGCGATGCCAAGCCCACACATTTTAAGGTTGAAGCCACTCAAGGTTTTTGTGATTCGGGGTTTGATGCGTGGGACAAACCAACCTGCTCTGGCGACATGAAGCCGGCAGGCGTTATTGATTTTACCCTTGATGCAGCGTCAAAAACGGTGACCGCCGAATTAATCCAACCCAACCAATTTGCCGGACGCACACTGTTAAGTCGTTTTGAAAACTGCCAAATCACCGATGCTCTAAACTGGTCTTGTGAATCTCAAAATCAACATTTTATAAAGGTTAAGCAGGGGCATTACCACTACTACACCCTCAACGAAGACACGACGTTAAGTCACTTTATTGGCAAGGTAGTGGAAAAACCCGCCACTGCAAACTAACTTGTTTTAGGGCACAAAAAAGTCAGCAGGCCTGCTGACTTTTGAAACTCACTTATAGACTGCGTTGTAAACGCATAATCCCCCTCTAAAACGGCAATTCAAGCGTGGCATCCACTTGATGAATCCACGCTTTAAAGCGTTGTTTAATTCGCGCTAAGGCTTCGGGGGTTTCACCTTCAAAACGCATCACCAAAACGGGCGAAGTATTAGACGGTCTGACCAAACCCCAACCATCCGCAAAGTCGGCTCGAATACCATCAAGGTCAAAAATGGTTGCGTCTTTAAAATCGGCTACCGCCTTGAGTTTTTCCATAAAAACGTAGTGTTCACCCTCGGCAAACGGCACATCAATTTCTGGGGTGTTATAAGCATCCGGAAAGGTTGCAAACAGTGCACTGGCCGGTTGCGACTGCCCTGCCACAATCTCCAGCATGCGAGCCGCACCATAAATCCCATCGTCAAACCCATACCAACGCTCGTTAAAAAAGATATGCCCCGACACCTCACCCGCCAAAGCCGCACCCGTGGCTTTAAGCTTGGCTTTCATATACGAATGTCCGGTTTTCCACATGGTGGCTTTGCCGCCTGCCGACTGAATCACCTTAGGCAAGAGCGAGGTGCATTTAATATCAAACAAAATCTCCGCGCCCGGATTGCGACTTAACACATCTTGAGAAAACAACATCATCTGCCGGTCGGCAAACAAAATATTTCCCTGCTCATCCACCACACCGCAGCGATCACCATCACCATCAAATGCCAAACCCAAACCTGCGTTTTCAGCTTTAACCTTGGCGATTAAATCGGTTAAATTTTTCGGTTTGGCTGGATCGGGATGGTGATTAGGAAAGGTGCCATCGACCTCGCAAAACAGCTCAATGACCTCGCACCCCAGCGCTCGAAAGATTTGCGGTGCATAGGCACCCGCCACGCCATTACCCGCATCCACGACCACCTTTAAAGGTCTGGCAATGCAAAGGTTATTAACGATTTTATGTCGATAATCGGGTTCAATATTATAGGTTTGACGTTGGCCGGCACCCTGCACAAAGTCATCATGCTGAATGCGTGTTAATAAGGTTTGAATCGCCTCATCACTCAAGGTGATGCCATTCACCACCATTTTAATACCGTTGTAATCGGGCGGATTGTGCGAGCCGGTAACCATGGCGCACGAATTGACGTTAGGCAAGGTTGCGGCGGCAAAGTAAACCATCGGCGTGGTGACTACGCCTAAATCAATCACGTTTACCCCTGTACTCAACAGGCCTGCTGACAATTGATTAAGCAGTCGTTGCCCGGAGAGTCGGCCATCACGACCAACCACAACCGTTGTCTGCCCCGTTTTAAGAATTTCTGAGCCCAAGGCACGGCCAATTAAGGCCACCGTCTTTTCGGTTAAGGCGTTATCCACCACACCGCGAATGTCATACGCTCTAAAAATACTTTCGGCCACTTGCGACATGCTCATTTCCTTTTAATGGGTAGCGGTATTGTAAAACACAACGCAGCGATGAACGGCAATTTTAAAAACTGGCAGGCCTGGTATCGACTTTTCGCTTTTTAAAGACCACTGTTATTAAATTGTTTTATGCAATTATCATAATATTCAGTAAGTTAATGCGTAAAATACCCATAATTATTATCCTATTGCACGAGACACCGTTTTTTATGAAATCGATATTCAAAACCATCCCCCTCTTTATGACTTTATTGCTTAGTTTAAGTTTAGTGGGCTGTGGCGGCGGTGGCTCCTCTGAACCCACCGATGATACCAGCACCAAAACTCTGACTGGGTTAACGGCTGTTGGTGCACCGCTATCGAATGCACAAATTGTGATAAAAGGCCGTGCAGGGTTAGAAGCCACCGGACAGGCGAATGCAGCCGGTAACTTCTCAATTGATATCACTGACCTGACCGCCCCTTATATTCTAAAGGCCACCAGCAGTGACCCATCGTTGGTACTCTACTCCTATGCCAGAAGCGGCGCTACCAACGCCAACATTACCCCCATCACCACGATTATTGTGTCCCGTTCGCTCGAATCCGGTAGCACCCTGCAAGCCCTATTTGCAGGATTTAGTGATATTAATTTAAATGTCTTCGAAACGAATTTTCGAGCGGCCATCAATGAGATGAACGATGCCATCGGCAATTCAGACTTTTCTGGTTTTGACCACTTTTCAGGGGTGTTTGCAGCGGATGGTACGGAATATGACGGTATTTTAGACAGCTTTAACTTTGGCTACCAAAATGGACCGATTGTCATAAAAAACAGCGACAACGTCATCATGATTGGCACCAACGATACCGATGAAATCTTGGGTGAAGATAACAATAAATACACCAACATCACCGGAAAAATCGTTGACGGTAGCACCAATCTGCCAATTGAGGGCGCAACGGTAACCATTACCTTAGACGGCAGCGACACGCCAATTACGGCTTCAACGGATGCAAACGGGGTTTTTGAAGTTGAAGTTCCCAAATTCAATACCATTACCGTCACCGTTAGTGGAGAAGGTTATCAAGAGACCATCATTGAAAACATCGACAGCGCTTCAGCGGCCAGTGAAATTAGCCTAGCGAAAATCCCAAGCACCCCTAGCACTGAAGTTAATCCGGTCACTTTTAAAGGTAAAATCCTCGACTCGGCCACCGAGAACGCTGGGGTAGCGACGGTAACGGTGTTAGTTCGTGCCGGCATCAACAACCAAACTGGCGACATCCTTTACCGAACAGAATCGGACGCAAATGGTGACTTCAATTTTGCAAGTATTCCAGCAGGTAATTACACCTTAGAGCTCGTTAAAGACGGTTACTATTCTAGTTTTGAAAATGTCTACATCGACAGCTCAAACCAAGCTGACACAACCAACCTATACGTTCATACCGACATCAACGCCACGGAAACAGATGACAGTGATGCCGGAACAGACACAGGAACAGACACAGGAACAGACACAGGAACGGACACTGGAACGGATACAGGAACGGACACAGGAACGGACACAGGAACGGACACAGGAACGGACACAGGAACGGACACAGGAACGGACACTGGAACAGACACTGGAACAGACACTGGAACGGACACTGGAACAGACACCGGAACAGACACCGGAACAGACACCGGAACAGACACCGGAACGGATAACAGTGATACCGGAACGGATACGAATACGGGCGAAGCAGATCCAATTACTTCTTTGACAATTATCTTGACTTGGGACGCGCAACCTGAAGATTTGGATGCGCATTTAACTGGCCCAAAAGCGGGCAATGAGAATGAACGTTTTCATATTCAAGTGTTAACAGAAGACGATAAGTGCTGGGCAGATACAGCTTTAGATTCGAATGCTTCTTGCGATAATAACGAAACTGCGACGGCCTATCTTGAGCGTGATGATGTTGATGGTTTTGGCCCAGAAACACTGGTCATACGCACTTTAACAGCCGGGGAATATAAGTTTTATGTTCATCATTATATTGACCCCATTTTTGGTAGTACTGATGTTGAAAAAACAGGCTCGATTAGCACAACATCTAACGCCCAAGTTAAGGTCATTGACAGTAATGGTGAAACCTATACCTTTAATGCACCCGTGAGCGGTGGAGAGGGGCCTAATGATATTTGGCATGTATTTACAACTAATGCGAGTGGAAAACCATTGTCAGTAAACACGCTCGAAGCCAAGAGTACGGATGTCACTTTCAGCTTGGAATAACATCAATTAACTTAAATTCTTATAATAAAAAACCGCCTGTTTACAGTGTTGTGACAGGCGGTTTTTTATGCCTAATTGTTGAAGACTATTTCAAAAGTCGGCAGGCCTGCTGATTTTTAAAACAAACGAGTAAGCTATTTGGTTCCTGTTGAACCAAATCCACCTTCACCACGCTCGGTCGCATCGCCAAAGTTTTCAACTTCTGTAAACACCGGCTGTAACACCGGCACAATCACCATCTGCGCAATACGTTCACCGACTTCAACGGTGTAAGCGGTATCACTGCGGTTCCAGCACGACACCATCAACGGCCCTTGGTAATCCGAGTCAATCAAACCCACTAAATTCCCGAGCACGATGCCGTGTTTGTGACCTAACCCAGAACGCGGTAACAACATGGCCGCCAAACCAGCATCGTCCAAGTGAATCGCCATGCCGGTTGGAATCAGCACGGTTTGACCTGGTTCAATCGTCATGGATTCATCAATACAAGCACGTAAGTCTAAGCCTGCCGAGCCTTTGGTGCCGTAATGTGGCATCTCTATTTCATTGCCTAAACGTTTATCCAGAATTTTGTATTCCACTTGAATCGTCATGCTTGTTCCTTTTATTAAAGTCATACGGTTGAGTTTGTGCAAACATTCTACTGATAACCGAGGGTACGGGCAAACTTGCATGCGCCTAATAATCCGCGGGCTCTAACGAATACCAAACGAATACCAAACAAATAAATAGGGAATCGTTAATGCGTTTCCATTCTCAAGACAGCTAAGGTAGTATATAAAAATTGTCACTCTGCTCTTAGAAAGGAATTCAAATGAAGTCATCACACGCCCTAAAAGTCATGCTTAGCGCTGCTGCGCTATTTTTTAGTACGTCGGTATTTGCGGCATCCGATCCCGTCGTGGTGACCCATCAAACAACCGGTTCTTATGAGGACATTTCCAGCAACATCCGCGAGAGTATTGAGGGCAAGGGCCTTAATGTGGCACACGTTCTGCCCGCTGGTGAGATGCTGCACCGCACGGGGCCCAGCTTTGATTATAAAAATGACATCTACAAAGAGGCGCAAACCTTTGAGTTTTGCAGTGCCGCTATTTCACATAAATTAGCACGTCAAAACCCACACAACATTGTGTTATGCCCTTTTACCATCAGTGTTTACACGCTATTTGAAAACCCAAATATGGTTAATTTAAGTTACCGCGTGCCGGTTGGTAAACCGGGTTCAGAAGCCGTGGTTCAAGAGGTGGTCGATTTAATAGAGAGTATTATTGCAGAATCGATGTAACCTTACTAAAACCGCATAAAAGTCGCTCAGTATCTTTGACTTAGCGACTTAACGTTTCTACTCTCTGTTTTCAATTCTCCACTCAAACGAAAATACCCTTAAACCATGCCCGCTAAACGCACCCGATTAGACCGCTTTATTAGCGCTCGCCTCATCATTAACCGACGCAACATTAAAGCCATGCTTGCTCAGGGACGCGTGTTTGTAAATGGCGAGCTGGCAAACGATGTGCAGATGCTGGTGGATGAGTTTTCGAATGTAGTCGTCGATGGCAAAGCCCTGTCCAACCAAACCCCCACCTACATTATGTTGCATAAACCGATTGGCGTGGTCAGTGCAACCCAAGACACTAAACACAAAACCGTTATCGACTTACTCGATCGTGCAGATAAGCGCGATTTCCACATTGTCGGTCGTCTCGACCTCAATACATCAGGGTTAGTCTTGCTGACCAATGACGGCTTATGGTCAAGACAACTCACCTCACCGCAGAGCGATGTAGAAAAACGTTACCACGTCACCCTAAAGAATCCTCTCACAAATGAATACGCCCCCGCATTTGCAGAAGGGATGTACTTTGCATTTGAAAACATCACGACTCGACCGGCTAAAATTGAAATTTTGTCAGAGTTTGAAGCGGAAGTGATTTTAGTAGAGGGCAAGTATCACCAAATCAAGCGGATGTTTGGACGGTTTCAAAACCAAGTGGTTAAACTGCACCGACACTCGATTGGTGAGATCCAACTCGATCCGAATTTGCAACCCGGCGAAAGTCGAGAACTCACGCAGGCGGAAGTTCAATCAACGCTAAAAAAGCGGGGGTTAAACCAAATCGCTAATAAAACGTAATAAATCGGTGGCCTGCTGCGTTTTAGTCGAACTAGGTAAGGCCTTTTCTTGTTGCTCAGTAATTAATGTCAACGCATTGCTATCCTGTTCAAAACCTAGGTTTTCGCCGACTTGATTGGCGCAAATCATATCCAGATTTTTACTGCGCAACTTAGTTCGTGCGTATTCCAGTACGTTCTCGGTTTCTGCGGCAAACCCCACCACAAAAGGCTTAGTATCTTGTTGCGCAACCCAAGCAACAATATCAGGGTTTTTGGTCAACGTTAAAACCATCTCGTCACTGCCCGCCTGCTTTTTAAGCTTTTGTGCAGCCGGTTCAGCCACTCTAAAATCGGCCACGGCGGCGGCACTGATAAACACATCCGCACTGGCAACATGTTGTTGCACAGCCTCAAACATCTGTTGCGCAGAACGCACATTTAAGCATTCAACTTTGACAGGCGTGCTCAAATTGACCGGCCCGGCAATCAATGTCACTTTCGCGCCCACTTTCGCCGCAACTTCTGCAATGGCAAAGCCCATCTTGCCCGAACTGCGATTACCAATAAAACGAACTGGGTCAATCGCTTCATAGGTGGGGCCGGCGGTCACTAACAGGGTTTTGCCTTTCCAGAAACGTCGCAATTCTAAGCAGGCCTGCTGATTTTTAACTTGCTGAACTTGAAACTGGTTTACCGCATCAAATATCACCTGCGGTTCGGGCATTCTACCCTCGCCCACATCGCCGCAGGCCTGCTCACCCGATGCTGGTTGCAAGATTTCAAAGCCACGCTGCTGTAGAATTGCCACATTCTCTTGAGTGGCCGCATTGCTCCACATCACTTTATTCATGGCGGGTGCGAGCATAATCGGCTTGTCGGTGGCGACCACCAACGTGGTGAGTAGATCATCGGCTCTGCCCATGCGCAACTTGGCCAAGGTTTCGGCACTGGCGGGGGCAATGACAATTTGATCGGCCCAACGAGCCAGTTCAATATGCCCCATGCCCATCTCTTGGTTGGTATCAAACAAGCTGTCACGCACCGGATTACCGGATAATGCTTGAAACGACAACGGCTGAATAAACTCTTTGGCACCGGAGGTCATCACCACTTGCACCTCATGCCCGGCCTTGATAAATAGGCGTGTAAGTTCTAGAGATTTGTAAGCGGCAATGCCACCGGTCACGCCAATCAGTATTTTCATAGTCTATTCATGGTTGTTTGCAAAAGAGCGTTTATGATACCTAATCCTCATCGTTTTCGCCCACTTTCGATATTTCATCAAGTCGGTTACACTTAAACTCACTTAAAACCTAGTTGTGAAAGAACCATGAATCAAGTCAAATTTAGCTTAATTGTTTACAGCCTTATTTTCTTCGTGTCTTTTGTTGACATCATTATGGACTGGGAAACAATGGGCGGTTTAAACCCGCATATTCTTGTAGAAGCCGTAATGGGATTAATTGCTTTACTGGCGTTTGCAGTTTTATTTGTTTGGAACCTAAAGCAAAACAAACAAATGGTTAATCTGAAAAAAACCTTAACGAACACAGAAAAGCAGTTAACCGAATCCAAAGTGCAAACTCAGAAATTGATGGGTGAGTTTTCTAAAATTATACAAACCCAATTTGATGAATGGCAGTTAACCAAAAGTGAAAAAGAGGTCGCCTTGTTGATCTTGAAAGGCCTAACCTTAGACGAGATTGCTGGAGTGCGTGAAACCCGTGAAAAAACCGTTCGTCAACAGGCGTCAAACTTATACAAAAAAGCCGGCATCGCTGGCCGGCATCAGTTGGTCGCGTATTTCTTTGAAGATCTGCTGATTACTTAATCATCCAGCATTCAGCAAGTTATCAACGCCTAACCCTTCAAAAAAGGCCTGCCACTTTCATTAAAGTGAGCAGGCCTGCTTAAATCTTTACGCAAACGTATCAGCAAACAAATTGCCCGACCAGTTAAACATATCACGATAATTACCACTGCTTGGCACTTCTGCTGCAGGATAACCCGCATTCGGCACCAACTGCATTAATTTTGTGGTCGAGTTATACTCATACACCGCCGTTAACCAACTGGCTTGCGTTGAAGAGACCGGGCTGTAACAGGCCGAATTGGTTTTGGGTGCGGGGTCAGGCGCTAAGTTTTGCAAAGAACGCAACACCGCATCCGCACACACTTTGGCTTCTGAATTACCAATGTGCCCCGCTTTCGGTTGGCCTGTGGCCTGTGAATCGCCAATAATATGAATATTACTTTTTAGGGTTGATTCATAACTTAACGGGTTAATGGGCGCCCAGTTTCCTGAGTTTAAACCGGCATCAAAAATAATCTGCCCGGCTTTTTGATTGGGAATGACATTTAAGGTGTCTGCGGTCAGCGTTTGCGCTGCCTCACCATTTTCAGAGAAAGTCACACTGCGCGCGTCCGAATCGACACTTTGCACCACGGAGTTAGGTCGGTAGCGAATGCCATAACCGTTAAACTGCGCTTGGAACATCGCGGTTTCAACGGTGATATTGGCATTCGCGTCCAAAACCGTGACCTGACAATTCACATAGCCTTTGGTATTTTTTAAGTAATCGGCAACGACACAAGCACGCTCATACGGTCCGGGAGGACAACGATAGGGTGCAGCCGGAATGGTCATCACAAAATGGTCACCATCGGTCATGGCATCAATTTGTGCTTTTAACAAATTGGTTTGTTCACCCGCTTTCCAAGCGTGCGGTATTTTGGTGGAATCTAACCCAGGAATATCAATAAAATCGATACCCGGCGCTAAAATCAGGCGGTCGTAAGCTATACTTGAACCACCTTGCAGCGCAATGGTTTGATTGACTGAGTCAATCGAGCTCACCAAATCATGCACCATATTCACCGCATATTGCGTACTGTGAATAACGTAATTAAACGTCAAATCATCGGTGGTTTTTTGATGGTTTAACACCAAATTACTTAAAATGGGCGATACATAGGTGGTATTCGGCTCAATCAAGGTCACTTCTACGCCTAAGCCACCCCACATTTTTAGGTATTTAGCAGCGGTTGCGCCGGCAAACCCACCGCCCACAACCACCACATGTGGCAAGGCAGCCGCTCTTAAAATTTGAGGAGACAGTAACGCTGCGGCACCTAAGCCCATCGCTTTTAATAAACTTCTACGTGATAAATTCATGGCTTAATCCTCCCCTTCAGAGCTGGACTGGGTCGCTAACCAACCCGCTAATGCTTCAATTTCTGCGTCGCTGTAACCGTGCGCTTGGGCTTCCATAATCGGTTCATCTTCCCCGCCGGATTTAAACTCTTGCATCTCTTCAATGGTTTCACGAGCCGATTCACCCGCTATGCTGTCCCAACCATTGGTTGAGTTGCCGTTGGTGCCATGACACATCGCGCATTGCGCGGCCAATAACCGTCCGGTTGTTACAGTGTAAGCACTCACTGGCGTGTAATTGGTTGAGGTATTGCTTGAGGTGTCGTTATCATCATCGTAGTCGTCGTCTTCGCTATCACGCACGCCATCGTTGTCGTCATCGCTGTCATCGTCGTCTTTAATGCCATCATTATCGTCATCGCTATCATAACGGTCATCAACCCCATCATCGTCACGATCATTGTCATCGCTTTCATCAACATCAGGCGTGCCATCATTATCGTCATCGGTGTCAATCTTGTTATATTCGCCATCGTTGTCATCATCTTCGTACACATTGGGAATACCATCATTATCGCTGTCTAAACTGTCCTGAGCCACTTGGACAACATTTGTCCCCTCGGGTAAATCAGGGGTAATGACCAATGGTTCATCCACGACGCCATCGCCATTAATATCAACAATATCAGCCAAGTCCATTTTCAAAGGCACATAGCCTAAATTAAAGGCAACGGTGGTATTCATCAGGCCACTGGTAACGCCATTTGATTGAATGCTGATTGGCGTAATAATTTGATTGGCTTGCCCCTCGTTGGTGGTCATCACCAAATGACAGTTCACACCAGCCGGAATACTTAAGCTAAAGGGATGTTCGGAAGTCCCATTGTCCGTTGAGGGGGTTGAGTAGTAACTGCCATCGGTACAGAAGGCTTCAATTAAGGTGCCTGGAACCGTACCGCTTATGGTGGCCGTTGTCGCCACGCTGGTTGAACTGGTAGAGGAACCGGAACCACCACACCCTGCGAGCAAGAGTGCCGCAGCCAAGCTGGTGAGCATAAAAGGTCGACGAATCGTCATAAATCACTCCAATGTTATTCTTATTTTTAATCTATTTTTTAGGTTGCTTACATCGATTTCAAAGCGTGCAAAAAAATTTAAGAGGTTTAAACGTTAGCAGGCCTGGGTACTCGATAAGGCTAGGCACCATCTTAATTCTATTTCCCTATAAAAATAGTAGGCATATGTCTTTAAGACATATGCCCTGTAACTTAAGGTATTGATTTATATAGACATGGTTAATTTCTAGACGAAACATAAACAACGTTTTAAAAACTGGATTTTTTAAGAAAAAACGGCAGAAAAGAGACATGAAAACCCGTTAAGTTCGCGCTGGCTGGCTTTAATCCTGTGCGATGTAACGGGATCGATAGACTGACAGAATGAAAACTAGGCGTGATTCAATAAACGGTCTAATTCAGGCGATGCCATAGGACGGCCTTTAGCGTTCACCGCCACACCAATCGCTTTGGAAGAGACCATTAGCTGGTCATTTTCAAGCAGATAAATATGCTGAATAAAGGCATATTGAATTCTGGAGATTTTCTCGACTTCAACGGTGACGTAAAAGTCATGTTTTGGACGTAACGAACGCTTAAAATCCAACTCCACACGCGTCACCATCAGATTAACTCCCTGCTCGGCCAAGTCCGAAAAATCAATCTCACTCTCCAGCAAAAACTCATGGCGCGCGTGTTCAAAGTAATTTTGATAAACGCTGTTATTGACCACGCCTTGCAAATCACACTCGTAATCTCGAACGCGCATGGGATACTTGAACATGTTGGCTCCTTTTGGCTTTAACCGTTTGATGCGTGCATCTTAGCAAATCCATGGTATGTAAACACGTTTGCTAAAAGGTTTTTGAGCGTGTGCTTTTTAAACGCCAATAAAAAACCCTTGAGCGCAGATAGCAATCAAGGGTTTATCCATTTTAGGAATTGATTCGGTAAATCCGTTTAATCGACCACGGATGGAATTAGTGGTTTCCTTGGCCTTTTGGAACTTGTGGATAGTCTTGCACATAATCCGCACCTAACACACCACAGCCTTGCGCAACGCCTTGTTGAATTAACGCATTATTAAAGGCCCAATAGTGATTATAGCTCCCAGAACGCAAGTTTTCAAATGCCACCACCAACTCTAGCGCACCCAATGCTTGGGCTTGTTCAATACTGGCATTTAAATCATTCACATCCACCACTTCCACCATGCACGCCGCTTCCAAAGCACCTTGCGCAAAATTAGCATGCAGAATCGCATGGCTCCATAATCTATCGTACAAGTCTTGCACTTCGGTTAATGAAAACTCACCGCTTGCAATCGCGTTTAAGGCATCACCGTCATAACCACTAAGTACGTCACCGCTTGAAATCTCTAAGTCGTATTTTTCTAATAATGCACGCATTGATTCTTGGTGTTTAGTTTCTGAGTTATTCGCCACATTCGTCAGCGATTTAATCTCGGACCCTTGCAAGATTAAGTCGGAATACAAATTTAAATAGAGATCTTTCGCCATCTTCTCTTCATTCCAAGAGAAGGCGATTAAGTCATTAAATTCGGTTTGCTGTTCTGCTGTAAAGTCATTCTCGGCAAAACTGGCTTGCGTGACCGCTAACGGATTAGACGTGGCCAACGTCGCTAATTCAGAGGCTTCTTCTAAAGTTAACGGCGACACATAATCGGCATCCGCCAACGCAGTAACCAATGCACTTTCCAGTTGCAAGGCAGTTAAATCCGACTGTTGGTATTCGCTAATACGGGCTTCGATTGCGGTAGTTAAATCATCAAAATCAGTGGTACTGATTTGGCTTAAATCAGTAATGGCATTTGTAACGGCGTATTCAAACACCGCATCACTTAACGCGGCAATCATTTTATCGTCTGCGGGGGTTTGCGTGGTTAATTGAGTTTCGGTAAAACCAAGATCGATTAACGCATTTAAAAAATAAGCGTTATTGGCAAGGGTAGACCCAATAGTCAATACGCTGCCCTCCGAGGCTTGCAAGACTAGGTTCCCCATGGCTAAATCCCCTGCCGAAAGGGTTTGCGAACCGTCTAAATCAATGTAACCGCCTAGCGCGCGAATCGGGTAAGTTGGCGTGAGTGAAAAGCTGTAAACGTTATTTCCAGTAAACTGCCCTTTGACTCCGACACTGTCTACCACGTGCGAATACAAGACTGGCCCACGCTCGACACGAATATCCACCGACTCAGTCTCAACTGGATTATTTGGATTGCCGGTACCTGGTGAAGACGCACCCCCGCAACCACTTAATAGCGTACTGCTTAAAAAGGCCAAAGAGAGAAGTTTCAACGAGTGCTTAAGAGTGATTGCTTGCATATTATTCCAGATAAAATTAAAGGGTATTTCCAAAAGAGGTCGAACTATAAGCTTAAAAAACAATGCCTACAAGATAAAACATTAGAAATCCCTAATGTCTAAACAGTGCCTTAAGCTTTGCTCAAGGATTAACATAAAATGACGGATTCCCCATAAAATCACCTTATTAATAAGCATAAACACGCCAAAAAATTCAAGCTCAACAAGTGTATTCATTTGACCCCATCCGCCAACTCTCTTACCATTGAAGTTCTTTGGCTCTAGGTTACGTAATTATGTCTATTAAAGAGTGGCACGAAAACGACCGCCCCCGAGAAAAGTTGCTGCATTTTGGCGCTGACAAACTCAGTGATGCCGAACTGTTGGCTATCTTTTTAAGGGTAGGCGTAAAAGGCATAAGTGCAGTGGAATTGGCACAAAACTTACTGGATCACTTTGGCAGTTTGCACGACCTACTTAACGCCAATGAAGCGGAATTTTGCGAAGCCAAAGGCTTAGGCCAAGCGAAGTTTGTGCAGATGAAAGCAGTATTGGAGATGTCACGCCGCCACTTTGAATCGGGGCTTAAAAAGGGCGATGCCTTTACCCAACCGGAGAATGTAGCCAATTACCTCATTCACAAAATTGGCTTTCTACAACAGGAGCAGTTTGGTATTTTAATGCTCGACCAACAACACCATCTTATCCAATACCAAACCCTGTTTACCGGCACCTTAAACCAAGCGAATGTGCATGCGCGCGAAGTGGTTAAAACCGCTTTGCAACACAATGCCGCAGCGGTTATTCTCACCCACAACCACCCTTCGGGTGATCCAAGCCCCAGCCAGAGTGACCTGTCTTTAACGCAAACACTTAGCCGTGCCTTAGACTTAGTAGAGATTCGTTGTTTGGATCACATTATTATTGGCGACTTTGGCCGTTGGCACTCTCTGGCGCAACATCAACAAATGCCGTAATCCATCGCCTTCATTGATTGCCGCAATCAAACCTAAGGTAAAATACAATTTTTATTAAAACCAGCAGGCCTGCCAAGTTTTGAACACGGAAAATCTCATACAAAAAATTCAGCACTTCCTGTGGATTTGGCTCACGCTTATCTTAGGCTTTTACCTAAGTTGGATAACCTTAAGCCAAAGCAACTTTTTATACAGTGTTTGGTACGACCATGCCGGCATAAAAGAAAACATCGAAGAATTTGCGCCTAAAAACAAATTCAGACAAGGCTTTGAAACCACCGATGACGCAACCCGAAAAGCCCTGTTTGCCGGCATCGTGACAGCGATTCACAACCAAGGAACCGGCCTGCGTGAGTTGCATTATATTAATGCCCACACTCAACAAACCTTGCCGCTATTGCATCGCGCTGAGATTGTGCACCTAACCGATGTAGCCAACTTAATTGAGTGGTTAAAAAAATTGGGCTGGGGATTACTGCTGTTGTGGGCGTCGTTAACCACCTATTTGCTGATGAAAAAATCCGCCATGCCTAGCAGTCAAAGTGCGTTTTGGAATATCGGTTTAGGTCTGGGGTTAACCTTAGCAGGCCTGCTGACTTTTGGAAGCAAAGCGGTTTTTTACCAGTTACATATTTGGATTTTCCCTGCAAACCATCAATGGTTTTTTTACTATCAAGACTCACTGATGAGCACCATGATGAAAGCGCCCGATCTGTTTGCGTATATTGCCGCCAGCTTGAGTCTGCTTGGCCTGCTGTTTTTTGTTCTCTTATTTAAGCTTTTCACGGCTAACCTTTTTAAACCCAACTCAATGGAACAAGCTGTCACATGAGAAATCGAATTTACACACCCGCTAAGCTTCCCTTCGTTTTATTAACGTCTGCCTTAATCGTGACTTCGCCACTTAACGTTCTGGCGGAAACCGCACCACTCTTTGACTTACAGTTTCAAGGCATCAACGCAGTGACCAGCACGGAAGATAAACAGCAAATTCGCAGCACTCAGAGCGTGACCATCAACGGCGAAAAACAGACGATTAATTACCACCGACTCTTCGCCACCGGCGACCAGAATAACGGTGAAACCTTTGGTTTAGTTAAAGACAAAAACGGCAAACCACTGACTTTAGCCGACGGCTCACCGTATATTTGTAACGGTACCAATCGCGGTATTGGCTCGGGGTTAGACCATGTATCGATTCTGCAAAAAAACGACAAGCTGTACATGGTGTCGCAATACGAATGTGCGATTGGCACGCTGTACCTAAATGAACTGCAACAGGACAAATACGGCTACTTAACCGTCAAACCCAACACGCTCAAACACATTGATCAATCCAGTGAGTTTGGCGGATATGTGCACTGTGCTGGGCAAACCACACCGTGGCAGTCGCATTTGGCTTCGGAAGAGTACGAACCCGACGCGCGCGCCATAGAAGCCAACTTCTCGGCAAAAACCCAAAAATCGGGGAACTTCTATTACGATGAACTGGTGAAATATTGGGGCGACTTAAGCGAGGCTAACCCCTACTTTTATGGCTGGGTTCCCGAGGTAAAAATTACCCCTGATGGTTCACCCGACTATCAAAAACATTACAGCATGGGACGTTTCTCGCACGAACTGGGTTATGTGATGCCGGATGAAAGAACCGTTTACCTGTCCGATGATGGCACCAACGTTGGGTTATTTCTGTTTATTGCCGATCAAAAACGTGACCTGTCGGCCGGCACTTTATACGCCGCGCAGTGGCAACAAACTTCAGCGAAAGGCTTAGGTGAAGCTAACTTAAAATGGATTTCGCTCGGGCATGCAACCAATCAACAGATTCGTAACGTAGTCGCACAAAAACCCAACTTTAGCGACCTGTTCAATACCGAACAGCCGACCGCAGATGGACAATGCACCGCCAAATTCTTTGCGGTGAACACCGAAAATGGCAATGAGTGTTTGCAACTGAAAGACGTTAATCAAGATGGCAAAATTAACGAAACCGATGAGGTCATCGCCTCACGTTTAGAAACCCGTCGTATGGCGGCTTACAAAGGCGCCACCACCGAGTTCCGCAAAGGCGAAGGCATCACCTTTAACCCCACTGCGAATCAGCTGTATGTCTCCATGTCGGAAATCGCACTGGGCATGGAGAACTACGCCAAACGTAATATCAGCACCGACACCTACGATGTGGGTGGCGGCAACCACATCAAACTCGACTTTAATCCGTGTGGCGGGGTGTATGCGTTGGCAGTCAAACCCAATGCAGAAATGCAGTCGGATTACGTGGCAGAAACCATGGCAGGCTTAATTGCCGGTGAAGGTGAAGAGGACTTGAGCGCACCAAACGGCTACCGTTGTAAATTGGATGCTTTGGCCAACCCGGATAATATCAGTTACTTAACAGACAGCAATAGCCTAGCGATTGGCGAAGACAGCGACTTGCATGAGAACAGTGTGGTGTGGTCGTACAACTTAACCGACCGATCGTTGACCCGAGTGTTGAGTGCGCCACTGGATGCAGAAAACACCTCGACCTTTTGGCACCGTGATGTAAACGGGTTTAGCTACTTAATCAATGTGGCACAACACCCCAATAAAAAACAGACGATAGCGCCTATATTTAAAGAGTCTCAAGCGGGTTATCTTGGACCGATTAAACTTAAATAACCCAACTTACTGATATGCAAAAAACAAAACCGTTCCTTTCTTAAGCCGTTTCAAGCAAACGTAAAGCGGCTTAAACCTCTATTTTAAAAGTGAGCAGGCCTGCTCACTTTTAAAATAGACTTTTTCTACCCCCCATTAAACCTCCGTCATCTGGTTGACGCATTTGTTTCATCAAATCGAAACCTATCTGAAACGCACCTGTAACAAAGTTTACTTACCATTTCCTCACCAAACTTTGGTGCAATCCCAAACAAATCAGGAATAGTAAAATGAAACTTAAGACGTTAAATTTAGCCATGATGATGGCGCTATCGGCCACCGCTTTATCACTAACCGGTTGTGGTGGCAGTGATTCAACAACCGAAAGTAAAACCTTTGAATCGGTTGCCTTTACCAGTACTGCGGCACCTTCTACCGCTGAAGAGATGTCCACCACTTACACCAACTCTTCGGCCGTTGTCACCTACACCGATGGCACCACCGAAACCTTCCCTTTAGAGTACAAAAAACTATTTGGAACACTATCAAAAGTGGGCACTAATCCACACCCAGCGGGTCAGCTTTATGATCAAGACCTGCAACCGCTTATGGATGAATTGAATAACCCATTAATTGCCGAGACACCCGATGCAAACAGCTTGCTAAAAGTCGGCGACAAAATTTACATGGTTTCTCACTTAGAGTATGACTGGATTGTTTCTGATGAATCACGTGCCCCTTCTCGTGCGCCAATGAGCATGATTCTGACCGAGATGGAACAAGACGCTGAAACCGGTGAATTGACCGCTATTGAACAAAGACCCATCGACTTTTCAAACGTAGATGGCTTGTGGATTCCCTGCTTTGGTTCACAAACCCCATGGAACACCCATCTAGGTTCTGAAGAAGATTACGACCTGCAATACAATCCGCTAAGTTCGAGTGCAAGCAGAACCACGGCCGGACTCGATGCATTAACCAATATGTACTTCAACAATGAAAAAGTTGCAAACCCTTATCATTACGGTTTCTTCCCTGAAGTCACCGTGAATGAAGACGGCTCAACCAGTGTGGTTAAACACTACTCAATGGGTCGTGGCACCTGGGAAGCCGGTAAAGTCATGCCGGACAGCCGCACCGTTTATTATGGGGATGACGGCACCAACGTTGCACTGTTTATGTATGTTGCCGACAAAGCCGAAGACCTATCAGCAGGCACATTATATGCCGGTAAATTCAATCAAGTCGCCACCACCTATACTGGGAACTTTGAGTGGATTAAGTTAGGTTCTGCAACCGATGCCGAAATTAAAGCTCTAGCCGATTCAACCACGTTTGATGACATCTTTGTAAACGAAGCGTTCAATTCAGAAACAGGCGCTTGCCCAACAGACACCAAGCGTGTTCGTGCAGGGTCAACCATGGATGAGTGTTTAGCGGTTAAACCGGGCATGGAAAAAGCCGCCGCGTTTTTAGAGTCTCGTCGTTATGCGGCCTTAATGGGTGCGACCACGGAGTTCAATAAAATGGAAGGGATTGCGGTTAACGATGCCGACAAAAAGTTGTATATGGCCATCTCTTACCTAGACAAAGGGATGTTAGACAACGGTTTACCGGCAGAGATGGAACACATCAAAATGGCTAAAATCAATGCCGGTGTGACCTTTACACTGCCAATGTCTGCTGATCAAGTTGATAGCAGTGATACGGCAATCGACTCGGATTACGTTGTCACCTCTATGCTCGCTGAAGAGAAGTTAATTGGTCGTGATATTCCAACCGATGCATTAGGTAACACCGCAGATCCTGACTTTATTGCCAATACAGATAATATCTTCTTTGCTGAGAAGATGCGTACCTTGTTTGTGGGTGAAGACTCTGGCACACACGTGAACAACTTTGTATGGGCGTATAACGTTGATACTAAAGAATTAACGCGTATTTTAACCAACGTAGCGGGTGCAGAAGCGACTGGCTTGCAAGCGGTTGAAAACATGGATGGCTTCTCATACTTAATGAGCAATTCTCAACACCACGGTGATTACATCAGAACCATGAATCCAGATATGAAAGCAGCGGTCGAAGCCACAGGTAACGTTGATAAATTTGACGCTAACTTTGGTTATATCGGTGGGATGCCAGCGATTAAATAATCGTGGCTCATACCAATCTTAAAGCCGGTGCTTGCGCCGGCTTTTTTACACAAAATAGTTTGCAAGATGCAGTCAACGCATTTATTAAACTGTAACTCGCAAACTGTTTTAAACCAAATTTCACGAGATTAAAACGATGCAAACTAACAGACACCTACTCATTGCTATACTGGCTTCAACCTTAGTTGGGTGCGGTGGTACTTCGGGCACTCAAAACGGTGCCATTGATGGCTCAAACGTCGATCAGAATCCAACTTTAGTTAAATCAGGATTGGTCGGAGAATTCACCAGCCCTCTTAACTTTGAAAACCCTTACCCCAATGTGCCTGCGCAATGCTACATTGAAACCAGTAACGGTCGTCAAAATGCCTGTCTATTCTGTCACACCAACGGTTTATATAACCTTGGGCTAGGCAACAACAACCCGCAAGCGGGCAAAATTGATATTGTGAACTTTCAAACTGACTACGGCTTTGATCCACTCAACACCACCGCGCCTTACGCCACCATTAACCGTTGGGAAAACACGCTCTACCCAGAAAAACTGGCAGACGCGGTCGCTCAATTGGGCATTTCGCCGGAACAGTGGCAGATGCAGAGCTATATTCGAACCAACAATTGGCAGGCCGCCTATGATCAACGACTAGGCTCGCCAAAAGATTGGGATTCGGGTTATGACGGCGCCATGCGTTTACTGCCGGGCTTAAACCCCTCTGACCTACCGGCGGATAGTGATGGGTTTGTTCGAACCACGCAAGCAGAAAATGCATTTTTTATAGATGGGTTAGGTGGCATTACCGGTTGGCGTGCCATCAACTTCATGCCTTACGGTATTTTTACGCCCATTAACGGTTCAGTATCGGGTATCTATATTCGACTCCCTGAAATTTTTATGAAAGACGACCAAGACCAGTTTGATTTAAGCATTTATTCAGCAAACTTAGACTTACTGGAAAAAGCCATCACCAATCAACTAGATCTGATTCAAAATAGTCACTATCTGGGCAGTGCGGCCAACACCGAAATTGTTTTGGGAGCCTACCCAAAAGGCACCGAGTTTGCTCACCCATTGCACTATGTTGATACGCAAGCCGATGGCATGAGTGATGTGAGCGACTTTCCGGGTACGCGAGCACAGCGCGTTAAAGAGGTGCGTTACATGGTTAAAGTTGAAGACTTTGACCCGATGACCGCAATTCCGGGTGAAGGGGAAGGTGATAGCATTTACGGGCGTGATGACCAAGGCTGGGTGAACAACGGTGCGGGTTGGATTTTGGCCGGATTCATTGAAGACCAGCAAGGTGAGCTGCGCCCTCAAACCCGAGAGGAGATGACTCAATGTATTGGCTGTCACTCAGGGTTCAAGAGTACCGAATTTCCGAACTTTACCAGCGGAACAGGCAACACGGTCGATAGTACTTGGGCGTTTCCACGTAAACTCCCCAGTGCCGTTGGTTGGCAAGAGATGAACTATTTAGGTTATCAAATCAACACTGAGAACGACCTGACCGAAGCCGTTTCAACCCTGCCAGAACCAATTAACCGCTATGCAGAGCAAGGTGAGTTTGGATTGTTTTTACAATATGTGGTTGGCGCCAGTTTATATGGCGATATGCCCGCTTCATTTGAAACAAAATTTAACGAACTCATCACAATCGAAAACGGCTATGACCTAAATTGGCCAGCTGTTGACACCTCAAATGCTCAAAAGTTTGATGAGAGCAGTCAAAACAGACAACGTCTACTAAGGCACTTTGTCAGCCGAGGCGACTATCTGAATACGGACGATACAATTAAGCCCTTTTTGCTCTACCCAGATCAGCAGACCGCCTTAGAGAACGCCGCACGCTATCGTCAAGTGGTCGTGACACAACGCTTTAACAAAGGCAAAGACGTTTTTACTGAAACCCCTGAGACCTATCGTCACTATCGCTTACCAGGCAAAGAAGCCTTAAAAGTTGATGGCAGCGCCTATCTATTTGGCGAGGTAATGAGTGAGCGTTCCGTGCAACTGGATGAACCCACCCGCTTTGACTACAGAGCGGGGGATAGCTTAACCTTAATTGATAAAAGTGTGCTGTTTGAAGACGGCGGTACTTTTTTTCCAGAATACGTGCCGTATCTAAAATAAGCGTGTGCGAAAAAATGGATGAAAACAGGCGGCGGAAAATTGAACGGTAAATGGCGTTGTGAGCCATGATGCAAGAGTCACGTTCTCTTTGAAGCGGTTAGCAAGGCCTCTAATGACCATGTTAAAAAGGCGTTTAGGGGGTTAACCCTAAGTTAAATTTAGACTTTTTGATGCAATTGCTTGCAAAGAGGGGCTTATTAATGGATAATTCCGCTTCTTATTTTTAGCGCTTTCGTTAGAAACGCGTTCTGAATGTAGAAATATTCGAATATTTTTATTTTTAAATTGAAGATGTTAGGTATTGTTTTCAATAGTTAGCATTAACACTTTTAGAGGGTTTTGAAATGTCTAAAGTCTGCCAAGTAACAGGAAAAGGTCCTGTTGTCGGTAACAATGTTTCTCACTCTCACCGTAAAACACGTCGTCGTTTCTTACCAAACTTGCACACGCACCGTTTTTGGGTAGAAGCTGAAAGCCGTTTTGTTAAATTACGTGTCTCTGCAAAAGGCATGCGTATTATCGACAAAACTGGTATTGACTCAGTGATCGCTGACATGCGTTCACGTGGTGAGAAGGTCTAAGGAGACTAACCATGCGCGATAAAATTAAATTACAGTCTACAGAGTCTGCTTATTTTTATACTACGGATAAGAACAAGAAGAACATGGCTGGCAAATTCGAGATCAAGAAATACGACCCAGTGGTTCGTAAACACGTCTTGTTCAAGGAAGCAAAAATCAAATAAACTTTATCCAAGTTTAAATGATTAAAACCCGGTTCAAAAGACCGGGTTTTTTTGTGCCTAAATAAAACAGTTGGCTAACCACCCAATCCCCTCAACCCATAATTTAAACGCTTGCTAATCAAACGAGCTTACTCCCAATCAAATACTTCCACACGATTACGCCCGTTATTTTTGGCTGAATAGAGCATCTTATCTGCCTTATTTAAAATCTCTTCACCATGCATATCCAGACTGGGTTCAATAAATACCGCACCCATTGAAACCGTTACTACGCCAAATGGCGCTTCAATATTCTCAATATTTAACGCTTGCACCTTCTCGCGAACCCCCTCTAAATAGGCCTTGAACTTATCGACATCCTCAAAGCTACAAATCACCACAAACTCTTCGCCACCCATTCTAAAAACATAATCATTTGCACGATTAAAGCTCTCTTTTAAAACTTGCGCAAATTGCTTTAGCACTTCGTCACCGTGAACATGCCCATAAGAGTCATTCACCCGTTTAAAGAGGTCAATATCCAACATCACAAACCCCAGTGGGTTATGTTCACGCTGTGCGCGTCGAATCTCTACATCAATCACTTCATTGTAGTAACGGCGATTATAGAGGCCGGTCAGCACGTCACTGATAGAGAGTCTTTCAATGCGCTTTTTATCGGTAATATTAATACGCGTCGCTAACACACCGATGATTTTTCCCCAGAAGCCTTTAATGGGAGACAGGGTTAGATCAACCCAATAAACCTCACCTTGCTTAGTCCGTGCTTCCATCTCACCCTGCCAGGTTTTACCAGCTAGAATTAAGGCTTTAATCGATTGCACCAAATCGGGTGGGATATCCTGACGCGCTAATCGTAAATATGGCATACCCTGCAATTCACTAAGGGGGTAACCACTCAGCTTACTAAACGAATTACTCGACCAAGTAATGGTCAAGGTGGTGATGTCTATCTCAGTGGCCAACGAGAGTTCATAAATTTCCTTCAAATAGGCTTTTTGTTTACGTTTTTGAACGGCGTAAACCACAATCAATGAGAGCAACCCAAAGATAATCAACAGTGCGGGTATCACTATTTGCAATAACTGTTTAGTGTTAATACTGTTCACCACTTTGAGCTTTACCCAACGATTAAAAATGGCTTCACGCTCCTCTTCGGTGACCGATGCTAACACCTTTTTCATGATACTAAACAGCAACGGATTGTCTTTTTGCACGCCAATCGAGAGTTCAAATCGTTGCTGAAACTGGCCAACAATCCGGGTACCTTCAATGCCATATTTGCGGATATTAAAGTTAATGACGGCCAAATTACCCAAATAGCCATCGGCTCTGCCATCAATGACGGCATACAAACCATCCGCCACGGAATCAACCACCATTAATTGAATATCAGGGTAATTGTTTTTAAGAAATTCATGCGACCAGTAGTCTTTAACCACCGCAATGATGGAGCCGTTTAATTGCGCGTAATCTTCAATAAACGAAGCCTTTTCAGACGCGGCTAGCGCCATCGGAAAGGAAAGATAAGGCTCAGTAAAGTTCATGTATTCTTTTCGTTCTGGGGTTGCAACCGCACACGAAAAAATATCCAACTGACCTTGTTCTGCCATTTTGGTCACGCTTGCCCAAGAGTCCGCAAATTCCGCTTTAAAGGTCACCCCCAACCGCTCTTCAAACAATTTAAAATAGTCGGCAGACATCCCGCTATAACCCTGAGTCCCATCAAAGAACTCAAACGGCCCCCAGTCACGGTCAGTGCCTAACGTAATCACCGGATTCTGCTCTAAGTACTGCAACTCTTGTTGCGTAAAAACACTTCGAGTAGAGTCAAAAATAAACGTTTCCATGTCTAAATTTTTAAGCGCCTCTTCCGACATTAACCCCAACTCTTTTAAGGTAACGGCCATTCCGCGTAATTTAATTGGGTCTACTGCGCCAATTGGAATATCCCCAGATTGAACAAACTGAGTCGTTCTTTCTGCTTCTGATATCAAGGCATCTCGAGATTTCACCACCGGAAAGTTAGCAAAGATATAATCGGCTACCGCCACTTGATGCTGAATGGCATACTGCCAACCTTTTATGGTGGCCTCTTTGAACGCCTCATCCGCTTTAGGGTGCAGCTCAACAAATTGTTTTGAGGTGATGACTAAATCCCCATAGTTTTGAATACCATAGGCTTTAGGGTCAACCACATAGAAAGGAATGTTAAGCTGTTTTAAGCGGTAGGGCTCGTTGGTAATGTATGAGGCATAAAGATCAACGTTGCCGTTTATAAAGTCAGTTACATCACCTGAAGAGGGGATCTGAATAATCGGATCCGTGATTCGCGCCGCCCCTTTATTAAGCAGGCCTTCAATTTGTAAGCCTCGGTCATGCATAATACGCTTGCCAGAAAGCTGGGCTAAATCGTTAATCGGTTTGTGTGACAGCAGAACCAACGGCGAAAATTGAAACGAAGCCATCACCAATCTAATCGGCTTACCTTGAGCATAATCGGCCAGAACGGAACCTTTTCCAAGGGAAAACTCGGCCCGCCCTTCGGTGACTTCGTCAACCATCTTGGTGCCTTTTTGCCAATCTTTAAGGTGGAC
This sequence comes from Thiotrichales bacterium, assembly GCA_016938655.1. Lineage (GTDB taxonomy): Bacteria > Pseudomonadota > Gammaproteobacteria > Thiomicrospirales > Thiomicrospiraceae > Thiomicrorhabdus. The sequence goes on from JAFGUG010000057.1 coordinate 253,180, forward strand.
ATCCAAACCCGCTTGACGATAGTAACCCTGCATTAAGGCCGCATAAAAACCGGCAAACTGAAATTGATGATTCCAATTGAGTTGAACACGAATCGGCATTAAAGCAGAAGTCTTGGAGGGGGTTAGAGCGCTGGCTGGTTTTGTTGTGTCATGCGCCATGGCCAAAGACGCAAAGTTAAGAATGGACAGCGCCATAAGACTCAACATAAAACGATAAAGGAGTTTCATTGTGCACATTGCCCTATGGGTAAAAATAATGTCATCCCTATTCGTAATATTGGCTGACAGATCTGGATGGATTAAATGAATGCCTAGACAAACAAGTTACAAAACCAACCAGGCCTGCTTAAATTTAACTCAAAAAAAGGTTGTGCGCTAGCAAAATAGCGCTATCAACTTACACAACCTGCATAACCACTTGGTTTCGACCTTGATGTTTGGCTTCATAAAGGGCTTTATCAACCATGGCATACAAGGTTGAAGAGTCGACTTGATCGGCTCGATGGCAAAACACACCGCCAATTGAAATACTTAAGGTTTTTAGTTCAGCTTTAGGATTGTTAATCTGCAAAGCCTCTACCGATTCTCGAAGCCGTTCCAAGTAGTTAAAAAAGGCCTCTAAAGAATCAAGGTCACAGAAGACCATAAACTCCTCGCCACCGACTCGAAACATTAAGTCACCGGCACGCTGTGTGTGCTGCAAAACACCCTTAACCACCTGCTTTAAAACATCGTCGCCTTTTTGGTGACCATAGTAGTCATTAATCTGCTTAAAGAAATCGATGTCAAAACTGGCAATCGCAAAGCTCTGTTTTTTTCGACCCGCACGGTGAAGTTCTAAATCAAACACCTCATTAAAATGATGGCGGTTAAACACACCGGTTAACGGATCTCGAATCGCCACTTCCTCTAGGTGTTTTTTATCGGTGATGTCGGTTCGAGTCGCCCAAAAACCTTTGACCTTACCATGGACGATATCGGGCGTATACGCAACATCAACCCAATACTCGCTGCCATCTTTACGCAACCCTTTTAACTCACCCCGCCAAGTTTTACCCTGTTTTAAATCGGCCCAAATTTGATCATAAAAATCATCATCCACCGATCTATTTCTTAGACTATCGTGTACCTGACTTAACAACTCGGATTTATCATAACCACTCAATTGTGCAAAACGATCACTAACATACTCCATTTTTCCAGTTAGAATGTTGGTGTAGGTTGCCATTGAGAGTTCGTTAATTTGATTAATATAGGCCTGTTGAGCCCGTTTTTTAATTTGCAGAACCACCAGAATAATAAGCAAAATAGTAAATAAAACCGCGGCAATCACAATGGTTTTTATCCAAACCGTGCGGTCGGTTTTATTGAGCACTTCAAGCTGAATCCAATTGTTATAAATGGCATTGCGCTCACTCTGGGTTACTGAGGCCAACGCTTTGTTTAAGATACTCAATAACACCGGCTCACTTTTTTGCACACCAATCGCTAAATCAAACGGTTTGCCGAGTTGGCCTGCAATGTGCAAATTGCTTAAGGCGTTCTTTTTTATTGTGTGGTTAATGGAAGCAATATTACCGGCATACGCAAAGGCTTTGCCCGAGACCACCGCTTCTAATCCGGCCTGAACACTGTCCACCAACACCAACTCAATATTGGGATACTCTTTTCTAAAGTACTCATGTGACCAATAACGTTTTCCAACCGCTATCTTTTTACCTTGTAACTGACTGGCATCTTCGATAAATGCAACGTCATTTACGGTCGCTAATACCATCGGAAACGACAGAAAAGGCGAGGTAAACTCTAAGTATTGTTGACGTTCATCGGTAATAACGGCAAATGACAGGACATCAAACTTGCCAAGTTGAGTGTCTTCAATCAGCTGAGACCAGCTTTTGCTTTGGTTAATTGCAAACGTCACCCCCAGTTGCTTTTCAAATAGGCGAAAATACTCGGACGCCATCCCACTCCATTGACCGGACTCGTCCACAAAGTCAAACGGTTCCCAATAGAGATCATTGGCGACTTTAATAATGGGGTGGGCATCAAGATAATCGCGTTCCTCTTGGGTAAAGTAAGTCGACTTGGGATTAAACAGAAACGATTGAATGTCCAATGCATCCAATTGTGCTTGGGTAATGAGGCCACTCTCTTTGGCTTGTTCGGCAGACGCCAATAACTTTCCAGGTTCAACCTGTCCAATCGGGTTGCCACCCGACTTTACAAAGATCGTGGTCGCTTCCGCCTCGGCCAGCAGTGCCTCACGGTCTTTTTTAACCGGATAGTTGGCCACAATATAATCCACCACTTCTGCTTGATGTTTGATGGCATACTCCCAGCCTCGAATGGTCGCATTTTTGAAGGCGCTCACTTGATTTGGTTTTAACTGGGATTTTTCTTGTGTGGTAAAAATTAAATCGCCGTACGATTGAATACCAAAGGTTTTGGGATCAAGCGTAAAGTAGGTGACCCCTTTTTTAAACAGTCGATAAGGTTCGTTGGTTTTGTAGGCTGCATATAAATCGACATTGCGATTAATAAAATCGTTTAAATCACCGCTTGAAGCAATTTCACGAATCGGTTTATTGACAACGGCATTGGCTTTATCGATTAAGCCGTTTATTTGCAAATTGCTGTAGTGCATCACCAGCTTACCAGACAGCTGTTTTAAATCGTAAATAGGCTCATGTGACAGTAGAACCATGGGAGAAAATTGAAACGACACCATCACTAAACTAAGGGGGTTGCCTTTGGCATAATCGGCAATAATCGAACTGTACCCAGTGGCAAAGTCAGCGCGCCCACTGAGCACTTCATCCACCACATTCAAACCAGGTTGCCAGCCTTTAACCGTTACATCCAAGCCGGCACGCTGATAGTAACCCTGCTGAATCGCCGCATAAAAACCAGCAAACTGGTATTGGTGATTCCAATTCAATTGTACGGTAACAGGGGTAAGTTGCGGTGTAGAAGATGTTACGTCAGAAGCGTGTGTCGAAGTGGCCGAAAGCAGCGTAATCCAGAACAGGATTAAAACAGAAAAAATGGTGGCGTTATTACGATTCATCCCTTTATTATAGTGAGTATTTTCAAGACTCTAATCAATTATTTTTTGAAAGCCCTATCTAATGTTATAGCAAAGATAACAATCAAAATTTATAACCGATTCTCCCTTTAAGCAACACCATAAAGTTGTCGTTTTGCAAAGCGCATTGCGGGGGGAATTTTTTGCCAATTTTGAGGCAATTTTTTACTTACAAAATCGCGTTTTGCAGCAAAAGCGTCTTCTAAACTTGAAAATGCCCCAACTTGATTGGCTTCTTTAAACACGATGTAGCAATCGCCATCAAACTCGACACTGTAATAGGGACTGGACATGATCTTCTCCTTATCCTGTTTTAACTCTTTCTTATTAAAGGTATCGGCCTTTATATTCAAAACTGAATCTCCTTATCAACGTTATCCACACCTTATTACAAACTCATTTAGATCACACTTTATCCAAATAATCCGTTGATTAATTGACAGTTTGATTACAATAACGACCTCAATCCATTACTTAACTAACCTAAAGAAAGAGTCATGCCAGAATTACCCGAAGTCGAAACGACCCTCCGAGGCATTCAACCTAAAGTGGATCAACAAACCATAACCGCTGTGATTATTCGCAATGGCAGTTTACGTTGGCCAGTTGATAAAACCTTGCCTAAAAAGTTAGCAGGCCTGCCCGTTTTGCAGGTATCGCGTCGTGGAAAATATCTGCTGTTAAAAACCGAAGCCGGTACGCTACTCATTCATTTAGGTATGTCGGGTAATTTGCGAGTTCTTCCAATTGGCACCGTGGTTAAAAAACACGATCACGTTGATTTAGAGTTTAGTAACGGCTATGTATTGCGTTTAAATGACCCAAGACGATTTGGTTCAGTCTTATGGCACCCTGCCTGTGAAGGCTCGGTTGAAAACCATAAACTGCTATCAAAGCTTGCACCTGAACCCTTAAGTGACGCGTTTAATGGCGGTTACTTTTTTGAAAAAACTCGTAACCGTAAAGTTGCCATTAAAAGCTTGGTTATGAACAGTGCCGTGGCGGTGGGCGCAGGCAACATCTACGCCAATGAATCTCTGTTTATGAGCCAGATTCACCCGCAAACCCAGGCCTGCTCACTTTCTAGAAAACAGTGCGATGTCTTAGTTGCCAATATTAAACGGGTATTAGAAGCGGCCATTAAACAAGGTGGCACGACCTTAAAAGACTTTATGTCCCCCGACGGTAAACCGGGGTATTTTGTCCAGCAGTTAAATGTTTACGACCAAGGTGGAAAGCCCTGCACGGTGTGTGGCACACCGATTGAGCGGATTATTTTGAATCAACGTGCCAGTTATTTTTGCCCAAAATGCCAAAAACTAAAACATCCGCCAAAGTCGCCTAAACCGACTAAACTGACTAAAAAAACCAACGCATAGTTCACCTCCTCTCACCAAAAACAAAAAAAGCGCCGAGTACGAATACAGGGCGCTTTTTTATTGTTGCCTAATGCAAACTCAGTCTTTAAGAATACGCACCTCGCGTTGTGGGAACGGAATGGCGATATTATTATCGTGCAAGGTTTGCCAAATAATCATAAACAAATCTGAACCGACTCGGTTGCGACCATCGTCAATACCGTGAATCCAATACTCCAACTGGAAGACCACGCCTGAATCGGCAAACTCAATAATTTCACAATCGGGTAACTCGGGTTCCATCAAAACTTGCGGATGCTGTTTAACCGCGTCTAATATCAGCGCAGGAATACTTGGAATGTCCGAGTCATACGCCACCGAAAACGTTAGGCTGTATCGCTGTCTTGGATCTTCATGCGTCCAGTTGATGAAGGTGGAGGTAATAAATTTTTCATTTGGCACCACCAACATTTTACCGTCAAAGGTCTCTAAGGACGATGAACGCATATCTAAGCGTTTAAGCGTGCCCGACTTACCATCTTCCATCTCAATGTAGTTGCCAATCGCCATAGACTTATCCAACAGGATAATCATCCCAGAGATAAAGTTAGAAGCAATTTGTTGCAGACCAAACCCGATCCCCACACCCAATGCGCCCCCAAACACGGCTAACGCGGTTAAATCGATGCCCACACCTTGCAATAATAACAAGAAGATCACCAAGAACAGTGCAATTTGAAACAGCTTGGCAAAGACCTCGCGGGTACGAATATCTAAGGTCTCTTTATTACGAATCACCAATTGGCCATAACGGTTTGACCAAGCGCCTAACCAAAAAAGCACCGAACCAAACACCAAAAGACGAAGCACAGCGTACAACGAAACATGAATATCGCCGACATCAAAAGCGATGCTCTCTAGAAAAGCGATGGTCGGAGAGAGCAAACCAAAAATGCTCAAGGTTGCCAGCGGAATCCCCACCCACTTGAGCATGGAACCGATAAACACATTGGAAACAAAGTGCTTAATAATATAAAAAATAAGCACAATCACCGCCCAACTTTGCGCCACTTTAAGCAAGCCATTCGCCTCATCCATGGCCATCAGCAAGCCCGCGAATATCGACAGAGCAAACAAGCTGATAATTGGGAATAGAATCTGAACAAAACTGTTTTTAGTTTTTAAGATGAGTGCTTTGGCGCCCATGGAGTCGTCTGTTAAGGCATCATCAAACCACTTGTTTTTTAGGGCTTTGGCTAAAAACCAAGCAAACACAACCGCACAGGCAATCGCCAAAGCTTGATAATAAAAATTAGGGCTTTGCGCCCAAAACACCGCCTGCTCTACCCAGGCTTGACCTTGTTGTTGAAGGCTCTGAAAATTGACCATATACGTTTCCTTTGCGGAATTAATCTTAATTAATGGGTCACCCACCATCAAAAAAGTGCGGTTAAGCGGCCAGCAAGGCTGGCATGGTTGATAAGACTACAGGAGGTTTCATAAAGTCACAATATACCCATGCAAAAAGCAGAATAAATGGTAAAAGTACTCATAAAAATCACAAAAACAGACTAAAAACAGTTGAAAGTATTCACCGCACTATGATTTAATACCCCAACGTTATGTATAAACAAACATATCGAAACAACAATCTCATCGCAATGAGATTTTTTTAGTGAATCGCTATATACATAAGTACATTTTGATTCATTATTAATCGCTTATTAAACCTAAGCAGGCCTGCTCACATTTGAATTGGCCGGTTAAATAGCCGCTTTGTTTTCTGTCATTTAGCAAAGCGGAATGGTTCAGAACGTCAGATACTCTGAGCCTTTTAGTTTTAAAGCGACCCTTTTTAGAGTCACAATCATAAGGAAAGCAGATGAAATTTAGTGCTCGTAACCAAATCAAAGGCATCGTCAAAAGCATCAATACTGGGGCGGTTAACACCGAAGTGGTGATTGAAGTTGCACCGGGAGTAGAAATCGCCTCTATTATCACCAAAAGCTCAGCTGAAACCTTACAGCTAAGCGTTGGAAAAGAGGCTTACGCCTTTATTAAAGCCAGCAATGTGATGATTGCGGTTGACTAAGCTCTCCTAAAAGTAAGCTCGCTTAAACGTTGCCCGATCTTGATCGGGCATTTTTTTGCCCTGATTTTTATCCCAACAAATCAGACCTCAATAGAGAAAACACCATGATTTTTTTTCAAACCCACGAAATTGAAGCTTGGATTAATGAAGACGCACCTTTGCTCGATTTAACCAGCCAGCTGCTAGAAATTCACGACCAACCTGCCGTTTTAACGGTGCGCACCCGTCACGCTACCCGTCTAACCCTAATGGAAGAAGCGGCGCGTATTTTTGAACTATTAGGTGCGCACGTCTGCCAACAACGCCTCTCAGGCGAACACGTTGAAGCCAAGCAAGTTATTTTACAAGTTCAAGGCCGTGCCGATGCCCTGCACCGAGGCTGGAAAGTCGCGATGAATCTTCTGGAAACCTTCTGCGGCATTGCCACACAAACCGCACAGATGGTTGCTGATGTTGAAGCTGTCAGCACTGTCCCACTGTTAGTGACACGTAAACATATTCCTGGCATAAAAAAACCGGTGATTAAAGCGATTCTGTCTGGTGGCGCACACCCTCATCGCTTAGGGCTATCGGAAACGATTCTGGTATTTGAAAACCACCTTAATCTGATTGGCGGTCGAGAGGCGCTAGCGACTAAAATCCCACAATTAAAAGCGGCGGCGTGCGAGAAGAAAATAGCCGTAGAATGCGACACCTTAGAACAGGCTTTGCAAGCCGTTCAAGCCGGTGCTGACCTGATTCAGTTTGATAAAGTTGAGGCGAATCAACTGACGAATTGGGTCACGTATCTAAAAAACCATCAAGCCACCCTCAGCATCGTCATCGCCGGCGGCATTACCCCAAACAACATACAAGACTACGCTCAAACTGGCGTAGATGGCATTGTGTTAAGTTCCGTGTACTATGCCAAACCGGCGGATTTAGCGGTGACCATAGAACTTCAGCAGAGATAAAGCCGCGTTTAAATCAGCGATAAACCCAATCAAATTTATCGTTGATTATTAATCAACCAGTTCATAACCTCATTCATAAACCCATTCATAAAACTGCTCATAAACTCATTCATTAACCGATTTATCGAGTCACTTTATTCCGTCATGGCAACGGTTTTAATCAAAGCAAAGACCGGCAGGCCTGCTTGTAAATTAAGACGTTTAGCGGAGTTTTGCGTAATTTCAGCAAACAGGTGTTGGCCATCGGCTAAACGTAACCGAACTAACATGCGATGTTCGTCTTGTGGAATTAGCTCGCGTATTTCAACCTGAAGATGATTAATAATGCTTAAGTTTTCTGGATCGGCCAACCCAATGCTGACGTCACGCGCCAAAATTCGAACCCGTACTTCGGGCTTATTAACCACCAGCTGCTGACTGACCCAAAGTGACTGCTCGCCCACCTGCACCTTTTGCAACCCATCGGCCTGCTCTTTCGGTTGCCCCAATAACACCGATACCGCGCCCTGTTCATCAAACAACGGCGAATCGGGTCGTGCCAAGGCTTGTTGCAAGGTTTCCATGCGCTCAATCTGCCCCGCTTTCATAAACACCACTCGGTCTGCTAAGCGTTCAACCTCTGCCGGTGCGTGCGTAATGTACAGCACCGGCAACTGATACTGCTCAATCACCTGTTCAATCAGCGCCAACAGCTCGGCTTTAGCACGCCAATCGAGCGCCGACAAGGGTTCGTCCATACACAGTAACTTAGGTCGCGTTAACAAGGCGCGTGCAATGGCCACACGTTGCCGTTCCCCCCCAGAAAGAAAGGTCACTTCTCGATCTAACAGATCGGCAATGCCAACGCGTTGCACCAACTCGTCAAAGTCAGCAGGCCTGCTGGTTTTTGGCAGTCGCTTAATGCCGTACTCTAAGTTTTGACGCACGGTTAAATGCGGAAACAACGCGGCATCTTGAAACACAAAGCCAATATCTCGGTGCTGAGTGGGTAAGGCTTTATTTTCGTTTTGCCAAACGTGCTCATCCACCGTTAAGTGCCCACGGGTGCGTTTATCCAGGCCTGAGATGGCACGTAACAGCGTGCTTTTACCGCTGCCTGAGCGGCCAAACAGCACCGTCACGCCTTGTAATGGAATACTAAAATCGCCACTGTTTAAAGCAAAACCACCTAAGTCGAGTTGTAAATTGCCGGACAGGGTTGATTGTGTTGTGTCTTGTGGTGCGTGCTGTGTCATCTGCTTACCCTACCTTTACGCCAAAGCGACGATTTAGGCCGTACACCAGCATTAAAACAGCCAATGAGAAGATCAACATCATCGCCGACAGAATATGCGCTTGATCGTATTCCATGCTCTCTACGTGATCAAAAATATCAATCGAGACCATCCGAGTTTGCCCGGGAATGTTTCCGCCCATCATGAGTACCACACCAAACTCCCCCACCGTGTGTGCAAAGGTCAAGGTGGCGGCCACTAAAAACCCGCGTTGCGACAACGGCATCACAATGGTAAAAAAGCGGTCTAAAAACGAGGCGCGCATGGTGGCAGCCGCATCCAATAAACGAGAAGGAATAGCTTCAAAAGCGTGCATTAAAGGTTGCACCGCAAACGGCAGCGAGTAAAACACGGAGCCAATCACCAAGCCTGCTTTACTGAAGGTCAACTGCCCTTCAAAGCCAAAGAATCGTAAAAATTCAGTCACCATGCCGTTCGGGTTAAAAATAATCAACATATAAAAACCCAGTACCGTTGGCGGTAACACAAGTGGCAAAGCCACTAACGCCTCAAGCAACACTTTATTAGACGAACGCATTTTCGACATCCACCATGCTAACGGCGTACCGAGCAGCAGTAACACCACGGTGGTCATAGCGGCGACTTCAAGCGTTAACCAAATAGGGTCTAAGTTAATTTGAGTGCCAAAAATTTCCAGCATACACAATCCTTTACTTCACAAATAAAAAGCAGGTAAAAACCTGCTTTATCTTTTAGCGCGTCTAAACCGTTGCTTTAATTGACGCCATATCCATAGTTTTCGATGATTTTAATCGCTTCAGGTGTTTTCATAAAGGCCATAAAGTCTTTAATGGCCGCATTGTCTTGACCGCGTTTGGTAATGACCGCGCCTTGGTTAATCGGTTTGTAATCCGCTTGTGGCACAACCCAATATTGTCCTTTTTGGTAGATGGGACTTTGGGGGTCAACAATTTGTGACATGGCCACAAATCCAATATCGGCATTACCCGTGGCCACATACTGAAACGCGTGCGCAATACTTTCACCATTAACAATCTTAGCTTTTACTGCATCGTATAATCCCATTTTTTGCAGAAAAGCTTGTGAACGATCGCCGTATGGCGCCGTCTTAGGGTTAGCAATGGCCAAGTGATTAAACTTAGCTTGTTTTAAAACCGTTAATGGTTCATTCGCTACTGGAAATTTTGCGCTGTATAAGGCTATTTTACCTTGTGCATATACAAAGTAACTGCCGTCCACACCCAAACCGTTTTCGATGGTTTTTTGAGCACGTTTTTCATCGGCCGCAAAAAAGGCATCAAACGGCGCGCCATTGCTAATCTGAGCAAATAACTTACCGGTCGGCCCAAATGAGAATCGAATGGTATGTTCTGGATGCTTTTTAACAAAGGCTTCATTCACCGATTCAATGGTTTTAGTAAAGTTAGCCGCCACCGCAACGGTGGCCTTTTCGGCATAGACGTGCGCACTGAATGTTAAGCCCAGTGTTAGCCCTAAAGCTTGCCCTAATCGTTTGACGGTATTTTTCATCTCTCTCTCACCTATTTAAGCGGGTACACTGTTTAAAACAGATTGAACCCTAAGTAAACATGAATACATATAACCTTTTATACATATCGATTTGTAAAAAAATGGACGATCTTCCTTTTGGCCTATCGTCCAGTTTATAAATTTTAGATTTACGTTTAGCTTTAGTCAGAAACCGCTAGTAACACATGACTTGACTTAATAAGCGCACAACAACGATCGCCGGCAACTAAATCTAAGTTTTCAACACTCTGATTAGTAATGACCGCCGAGAGTCTTTGACCCCCGCCTACATCCAAGGTTACGTCGCTGTTAACGGCGCCTTTTTCAATGTTGGTCACTTCACCGCAAAACTGGTTTCGCGCACTGGTCTTAAAGGCACCGTTAAACTCTTCGGTCAAGATCACCCAACTGGCTTTAATTAACGCATAGGCATCCGAGCCAACCTCTAAACCTAAACGCTCTAAGCTCTCGGGCGTAATGTGCGCCACCACTTGCATATCGTGGCCAATCGCTAACACCACTTCGCAATTGACTGGACCGGTGACAATTTTAACCACCGAACCATGAAACAGATTTCTTGCACTGGTTTTCATTGAGACCTTCCGCATAATTTCTAACTGACTTAATACCCCAGGCGAAAGGTGCTCAAGCTCGCGCATCCAGTGCTGCATTTGTTCTGAAAACAACTGATACGCAGCAACTAACGATTCGCCCGCTGGGGTTAAAACCATACCGCCACCACCCGAGCCGCCTTTTTGCGCCACCACCAATGGTTTTTCAGCGGCCACATTCATCGCTTCAATCGCTTGCCAAGCGCCTTTATAGCTCATGCCGCAGGCTTTTGCTGCCGCCGAAAGTGAACCGAGCGAAGCAATTTTATTTAACAGTTCTAAACGTCGTTGACCAGAACGCGATTGTTTAGACCCCATCAAAAAAGATTGTACAAGTTGTTCTGGATGCGAATTAAGCAAAAGTCACGGCCTTTATTACGGTTAGTACATAACGAATTGCATTCTAAATTCATTCAAACGCTCTGTCAAGCCGACTTAGTCATGCTTTTTTAAGCTTAATTGATTGAGTACCCATGAATAAAGTGGTAATTTTAACCAAGACAATTTCACCATCCCTTTGACTAATAGACAGGCGCTCTATGACACTTCTTGCAAACAAAACTCGGCTATTACGCCTATTAAGCCTATCACTTCTTTTGGGGTTGCTTGGAATCAGCGGCTGCGAGAATGCGTCTAAAGATAATATTAAGGCGTGGCCTTTAGTCGAAAACTGCGATTTACATCAACAGGCCTGTGAATCCAAAATGGGCGATGCGGTGGTCAATTTAAAAATCAGCCCTCATCCGATTCCAATTGCGAAACCACTGGGCATTGAGCTAAGCATTCAAAACTTAGCGGCAAAAAAAGTCGAACTGGATATTTCAGGCATCAATATGTATATGGGGTATAACCGCGTTAACTTATTAGAAACCAAACCCGGTCAATTTGTAGGGACGTCGATGTTGGCGTTTTGCACCAATGAAAAAATGGATTGGCAAATCACGTTAATGATTCATCTTGAAGACGGTTCGCAAGTTCAAGTGCCTTACAATCTGATGACCGTAAATCGCCAGTAACCAAGGTAAACTGAAGGTCGATTAACCTTTTTTAGCCCTAAGCGCTCGACTCACTTCAGGGTGAACAAAGTCAGATACATCACCGCCTAATGCGGAGATTTCTCTTACCAAAGAAGATGAGATAAACGAATACTGTTCTGCCGGCGTCATAAACATGGTTTCTACATTGGGAGCCAATTTACGATTCATGGATGCCAACTGAAATTCATACTCAAAATCAGACACCGCACGTAAACCGCGCAACAAAACCTGACCATCAATCTCTTGCACAAAATCCACTAATAACCCACTGAACCCCGTCACTTCAACATTCGGCATGTGAGCGGTCACGGTCTCTGCTAAGGCAATCCGTTCCTCAAGGGTAAATAAAGAGGTCTTATTGCGATTATCGGCAACCGCAATCACGAGACGATCATAAAATCGAGCGGCACGTTCTATCAAATCAAAATGCCCACAGGTAATCGGGTCAAACGTTCCTGGATAAACAGCGGTAATCGACATACTTCTCTCTTTTTTAAACAGCATAAAATTTGAATTAGTGTACTAAAGTGACTCACACTTATCGACATTAAGTTGCTACATAAAGAAATCCTAATATTGAATCTTTTTATCAAACCAATTATCCCTTTAAATTATCAGGCTACTTAGAGAATGATAAAGCGATAACAATAAGAAAAGAGAGGATTTAAGGCTTTGATATTGATTGCTTGCGGGACAACGCTAAACGATTTTTTCAACAACCCGCTGTTTCAAGTAAATATTTCACATTTCTGCAACAATCGCTTGTTAAACTAAGCACTCTTCAGTATGATTAAACCATATTGATTAATAAGTGCTAATAAACAATGTTTATCTGCTTTTTGTTCAATATGCCTTCAGATACACTCTGTATCTGCCGTAACAACCCTTAAGAAGGAGACGCTAAGATGAAAAAGATTTTAGTCTTATTATCGACGCTCGCCGCTGGCACGGTGTTTACCGTTCATGCAGCCCCTCTTTCGCTCGAAGACATCGATGGCTTTAAAGCGACCTATTTAAGTGAGCAAACCTTCAACGACGTTGGTGCCACTTTCTCACTTGTGATTGCGAGTATTGCGATTTTGGTGGGCTTAAGACTTAAATCAATTGGCGAATAGGCCCATTCGATTTACGTTCTTAACCCATTCATAAAAAGAGTCGCATTAACCGTTAATCACACTGCAGTCGAAAAAGGCCAAACTTAACCTGACTGGTGGTTTTTTCTTTCACACAAGCCCACCCATCAGGTAAGTTTGGCCAATTAAGCTGTTTCTCTTGTTCCAAATATAAGCAGGCCTGCTGACTTTTCAAAACATCATTTTTGAACAGTAAATCAACCGTTGGTTGCATCAAACCTTGATTGAACGGTGGATCCACAAACACCACATCGAACTGTGTAGCGTTATTCTTGGCTAACCATTGCAAGCTGTCGGTTTGCACCACCTCTGCTTTTTCGGTTTTTAAGGTCACCAAGTTTTGTTTTAACTGTTTGGCATTGGCCGAATTCAACTCCAATAACGTCACTTGCTTGGCACCTCTAGATAGTGCTTCAAAACCCAACGCCCCAGAGCCGGCAAACACATCCAAACACACCGCACCCGGCACCTCAAATTGCAACCAGTTAAACAGCGTTTCTCTTACCCGGTCTGAGGTTGGGCGTAAGCCGTCGGCATTCAAAACTGGTAGTTTTCGGCCACGCCAATCACCGCCAATAATGCGAATTTGACCGGTTGCAAAGTGCACAGGCCTGCTGGTTTGAGCGGCACCTTGAGTCTTTAACGTTCTGTTTTTTGGCTTATAGGGATTTCTTGCCATACTGACTTATTCCCTTAAGGAAGCGAGATAAAACCGGGTTGGATATTAATTTTGCGGGCTTTGTAGAGTTGACCGAGGGCTTTTTTGTAGCTGGCTTTACTGACACGATATTGCGCAAAGATCTCTTCTGGCGTGCTTTTATCGGTAAGTTCGGATTTACCGCCATTCATTTCCAACACCGCTAAAATCATCTCACCAAGTTCATCACGCGCCTCTTTACCCTGCTTTTGTAAGGTCAGGTTAATTTTCAGGTCTGGTCGTATGCCTTTGATATACCCCTGCATTTTTTGCCCCATACGCAATGGCTGCAGAATATCGGAATTATGTATCAGCCCCAAATGGGTGCCATCAATCAGGGCGGTGTACCCCATATTACTGCGGCTCACCACCATTAACTTAACCGGCTGACCACTTTTGAAGTTGTCGTTAGTCTCTTTTAAAAACAGGCTTAACTTGCTTGAGGCGGCAATGCGGTCGCTGTTGTCCATATAAACATACACACAGTAGGCGCGCCCTTTTTCCATCGGCACACGCTGCTCGGCAAACGGGACCAACAGGTCTTTTGGCATACCCCAATCCAAAAAGGCGCCAGTTCTGTTAACATCGGTCACCTTTAAAAAGGCGACTTCGCCTACGGAGGCAAGCGGGGTATCGGTGGTCGCTAAAAGACGATCCTTAGAGTCTAAGTGAATAAACACCTCAAGGCGTTTACCCACCTGTGCATTGTTTGGAACATAGCGTTTTGGCAGTAAAATCTCCCCTAAATCGCCTCCGTCCAAATACAAACCAAACTCCACCTCTTTAATCACCTTAAGCGTGTTGATTTGTCCTACATTTACCGACTCTGTCATGTTTATCCTTAGCGTCCTGTTTACCGAGTTACTTGCACACTTATGCAATTTTATTGACCTATTTTAGCAATCCTAGAATAAATAAACGTGCTCTTTTTGATAACCTTGACAAGGCTCGAGAAAAATCAGCAGGCCTGCTGACTCTATAAAAGAATTTAGCCCACATTAAACAGCTTGTGCGGTTTTAACGTAGGTGTCTTGAATCAGCTGCGCATCGTAACTAGCCCGATGACGATGAGTCTCCTTGCCTTGCATTAAGTTATCTTTTACGCTGTGCCACACATTCATTTGCGGTTCCGTTAATATCATCTCTAAAGGGCTAATTGAGAAGGTGGGTGAAAATTTTGCACGGTAAAACAGTTGTTTTAACCAAGGCGAATCCACCACCCAACCGTCAGAATAAACGGTCATGTTTTGTAGAAAGGCGTTGAGTTCTTTGGCGACCGTCGCCACACTTTTGCCGTGCTCAAGCAAGCACTTTCGGGTAATCTTATGGGTTTTTTCGGCAGATTCATCCCAATAAACCCAATCGGCCTCGGGACGAATGAGCGCGCAATAACGCTCGCCATTACTTAGCACCACGCCCACTTCTATCGGATACGAGTCCGAACCAAAGCCGGACGCTTCAACATCGACAATATTTGGAATTTTGGGCTTCATACGGTCACCTAGTTCAATGAAACGAATGGTCAGTTTAGTCTAAAAAAGCCTAGGAACCAATGGATTTAGCCTAACTTAGGCTATTCTGAAAGATTGTCAGTTTCTGTTAAAGATTCCCTTTTTACAGTGTGCACTAAAAAGCCTAGAATAAAGGTAAATAACGTTTAATAACTTAAATAAAACTTAAGCCAAGGAAATCATTATGAAAACATTTGCCACCGCGCTTATTAGCCTAACCTTAGTGTTTGGCTTAAGCGGCTGTTCTACGATTCCAGTAAACCAAGATTACGATACGTCGGCGAACTTTAGCGCCATCAAAAAAGTACAGTGGCTGCCGGTTCAGCAACAAACTGAGCCGACCGCCTACGAATTCCAAAAACAGAACCCACTGATTGCAAAACGCATTCAAAATGCCATTCAGAACAGCTTGGCGTCAAGAGGCGTGGCATTGGTGAATGATCAAGCCGATGCGTTTGTGACTTATCGATTCTCTGTCGATTCTAAACTGCGTACCGACAACTTCAGAACCTCTATTGGGTTTGGGTTTGGTAGCTTTAGCCGACATGGTGGCCTAATGTTGAATACCGCACCTGACCTGTATGAAGTTGAAGAGGGCAAGCTGGTGATTGATATTCTAGATATGCGCGGAAACTTAATTTGGCGCGGCATCAGTCCAAGCCTGTTAAAAGAGCAATCGACCCCCGCAGAAACCACGCAACTGGTCAATGCCGTGGTGGATAAAATTCTCTCACAATACCCGCCCAAACCGATTAAGTTGCAGTAATCTTTAGGATTTTTGAGGTATGAACAAACATGAAACGGTTAATTACATAGAGCTGGCAGCCCGAGACTTAACCGCCACTAAAACCTTTTTTGAACAGGTATTTAATTGGCGTTTTGAAGATTTTGGTAACGCCTACACCGCTTTTTATGCTGACACAGCCGGCCTAGATGGTGGCTTTTACCAAGCAGAAAAGGCCTCTTTATCATCAAATGGCGGTGCATTAATCATTTTTTACAGCAACGACCTAGCGGCAACTCAAAGCAAAATAAAACAGGCTGGTGGTGATATTGTGCAAGCCATTTTTGAATTTCCGGGCGGTAAACGCTTTCACTTTACAGAACCCAGTGGCAATGAGTTTGCCGTTTGGTCTGACCAATAGTGTTATCTATTCAACCACTATAAATAAAAAAGGCCTGTTCAAAAAAATGAACAGGCCTGCTAAGTTTGCTTTTTAATGAGTTTAAATCATTTTTTAAGGCTATCAAATTAACCCTTTTCAGGTTTACCCACCATAATCGTGAGCATTTCATCTGGCTTGATATGTGAACGCCACGCTTTTAATATCTCTTCTTTCGTGACCGCTTCAATCTTCTCAGGGAACGAATCTAGATAATTCAGCGGCAAATCATAAAAACCAATCATCGATAAGTAACCCAAAATTTTACCGTTGCTGTCCATACGCAGTGGCCAACCACCGGTTAAGTTGTCTTTAATGGCTTGCAATTTCTCATCTGAAAACCCTTTCAAGAAATCTTCTAAGGTCTGTTCTACGACTTTTTCGGCCTCATAAGCCGACGAATTTTTTGTGGATAGGCCAATAATAAATGGCCCGGTCACTTTCATGGGGGCAAAATAGCTGTAAACGCTGTATACCAAACCCCGTTTTTCTCGCACCTCTTGCATCAGCATAGAGCCAAATCCGCTGCCACCAAACAGGTGATTACCAACAAACAAAGGTACATAATCCGCATTACCACGTTCAATACCCTGCTGAGTTAGAAAATAGTAGGTTTGACTTGAATCAAACTCGGTGTTGACTGCTTTTGCCGTTTTGATCTTTTCAGGTTTTAGCAGGCCTGCTGGTTTTTGCCCTTTTGGTAAATTAGTGGTGAGTTGCACCGCAATCGCTTCCGCTTTAGCACGGTCAACATTGCCCACAATCGCAATCGTTGCGTTCGAGGCAACATAATAAGTTTTATAAAAATCCTCTAACTTGGCAACGGTCAGTTGTTTAACCGTTTCTTCAGAACCCGAAGTTGGATGTGCATAGGGGTGATTGCCATACAATTCACGCCACAACGCATCCGAAGCAATGGTTTGCGGTTTGACCGACTTCTCTTTAATACCAATCAGCAGGCGTTGCAGTTCGCGATCAAAAATCCCTTGGTCAAACTGAGCGTCACTCACCACCGTTTCAAAAGTGGCTAAGGCTTTATTTAACAACGCTGGACGCGTCAAACTTCTTAAAGAAATGGATGCTTTATCACGATCGCTGCTCGACCCAGTTTGGGCACCCATGCTATTAAACGTTTCCGAAAGGGCGTTTTCGTCGAGTTTTGAGGTCTGGGTTCCAATTAAGGTTGAAGTAAACGAAGCTAAGCCCCAATCCTTACCGTCACGTGCAGACCCGGCATCAAAAGTGATTTCGACATCCACCATCGGCAGTTGCGGCGCATACACATACATCACTTTGGTACCGTTTGGGGTTTGCCAGCTTTGAATATCCAATTTAGCCGATGCAGGCAGAGCAAAAACAGCTAAAAAAAGCGTAATAAAAAGACGTTTCATTAGTGTGCTCCTCGATACATTGCGTTTGGTTTAAATGGCGAAACCTTCTGCCCATTCGGTAATAACGTCGCCACCGTCACGCGATCTTTTTGTAAATATTTATTGGCGACCGCTCTGATTTGCTCAGGGGTTACTTTACGTAAGTTTTCAACCCAGTTGTCTAGGGTGTTGGTCGGTAAGCCCACGCTGATTAACGAACCTAAAACAATCGCTTGCGACTGCGTAGAGTCTTGGTGATAAATGTACTGCGCTTCGGATTGCGCCAATACACGCTCGAGTTCTGCCGGCTCAACCAGTTCGGTTTGCAGTTTTTCAATCTCTTGCCAAATTGCCGCTTCGGCTTTTTCAGGGGTCACGCCTTGTGAAGGCGTTGCTTGAAAAAGAAACAGGGTCGTTATACGATCGGTGCCATCGTAACCCGCGCCGGCACCGGCGACCACTTGGTCACGACGCACTAAGTTTTTCTCTAAACGCGCCGAATCATCACCATCTAAAATCGAACTTAACACTTCTAACGCATACACCTCTTGTTTTTCGGCATCGGTTTTAGCCGTGACTAAGGTTGGCGCATGAAACCCCATCAATAAACTTGGGGTTTTAGTCGCGCCTTTTAAGGTCAATCGACGTTCCCCTTCTTGCGGAATTTCGACTTGTGGTCTTGGTGCTTCAATGGTTTCCGCTTTATTTGGGCCATAATACTTTTTGGCCAGTTCGTAGACGTTTTGCGGATCGACATCACCCACCACCACCAAAGTGGCGTTGTTAGGGGCATACCACTGTTTGTACCAGTTGCGAGCATCTTCAGCGGTCCAAGCACGAATATCATCCATCCAGCCAATCACGGGATGATGCGCGGGGCTACTTAAAAACGAAACCGCTTTGAATTGCTCATACAATTTGCCCGTTGGTTTATCTTCAGTTCGCCAGCGACGCTCTTCGGTGACCACGTCACGCTCTTTAAGAAACTCTTCATCGGTAAGTACAATATTTCGCATACGATCACTTTCTAGCTCCATAACGGACGCCAAATGCTGTTTACCGACTACTTGGTAGTAGGCAGTGTAATCGCTAGAGGTAAAGGCGTTCTCTTGCCCACCCATTTGCGCAACTCGGCGTGAAAACTCACCGGGTTCTAGTTTTTCAGTGCCCTTAAACATCATGTGTTCGAGCATGTGCGAAATACCGGTTTTACCGCTGTGCTCAAAATGCGAACCCACACGGTACCAAACTTGATGCACCACAATCGGTGCACGGTGATCTTGTTTAACGACAATTTGCATGCCGTTATCCAATTTAAAATGCGAAAGTTCTTGTGCCGAAGCTGAGGCAGTACAACTAAATAGACAGGCGATAAATCCGAGTCGTTTTATCATAATGTTCAATCTCTGTTCTTTTATGCAATTAACGTTCTTCAGCGGGCTAAATCCTTGCAAATTCCATTGCGGGACTGCCTACAAGCGAGTGGAATTGATTTATAATAGCCCAATATTTTAATTCAAGTATTAAGAAATCTTTACCTTCAAATACGTGATTACTTGACCGTTTTGATGGTTTTTCAAGATTTTACTCGGCTTTGCCAACGATACTGGCAAGCCCAAATAGGAAGTGCCCATGTTTAGCTTTTTACGTCGTAAGAAAAAATCCGATGAATCCCAAATTGACGAAAACCAATTACAGACACAGGATGCTCAATCGACGTCAGAGGTCACCGAAGATAAGTCAGATTCTTCTTCAGAATTGGCTCAAGCCACAGAGCCCAAAACGGATGCACCATCCGATATCACCCTAGAGGCTCCAATCAAACCCAGCGAAGAAAAACTTGAACCGGTTCAAGCTGATGAGGTTTCTTTACACCCCTCTAAGGCCCAAGAGTCTGAGATTGAAACCGTTTCCGTTGAGGTTGAGCCAGTCATTCAGAGCGTTGAGAACAGCGCTATTGAAGCCACCACTGAAGAGGTCTCCAAATCAGATTCAGACACGCAACCTCAAAAAGTTGGTTTTTTTACCCGTTTAAAACAGGGCTTAAGCAAAACCCGTCAAAGCTTTACCGAAAGTATCGCCAGCTTGGTTCTGGGTCGCAAAGAGATAGATGACGACTTACTGGATGATTTAGAGATGATTCTGTTAACCGCCGATGTGGGCGTTGAAGCGACCGATCGTATTATTCGTAACCTCACAGAACAAGTATCGCGTAAAGCGTTAAAAGACCCAGAAGCCCTCTTAAACTCGCTAAAAACTCAGCTACAAAACATCATTGAGCCCATTAGCCAGCCGTTAGAGATTGATGCACATCTAGCCAAACACGGCGGCCCTTATGTGATTTTAATGGTGGGTATCAATGGTGTAGGGAAAACCACCACGATTGGTAAGCTGGCTAAAAAATTCCAAAATGAAGGTAAATCGGTCATGCTTGCTGCTGGTGATACTTTCCGTGCGGCAGCGGTAGAACAACTCCAAACCTGGGGAGAGCGTAACCACGTGCCCGTTATTGCACAAAAAACCGGTGCCGATTCTGCCGCGGTTATTTTCGATGCCATTCAATCTGCCAAAGCTAAAAACATTGATGTGTTAATTGCCGATACTGCGGGGCGGTTGCATACTCAGTCAAACCTGATGGAAGAGCTGAAAAAAGTGAAACGTGTCATCACCAAAGTCGATGACAGCGCACCGCATGAAGTCATGTTAGTTATTGATGCGGGCACAGGACAAAACGCTTTAAATCAGGCCGACCAATTTCAAAAAGCGGTGGGCGTTACCGGTATTACGCTCACCAAACTCGACGGTACTGCAAAAGGTGGGATTGTGTTTGCCTTAGCAGAACAATTGGCGATACCGGTGCGTTTTATTGGTGTGGGGGAATCGATTGATGATCTCCGCCAATTTAAAGGTAAAGAGTTTACCGAAGCCTTGTTTGACCAAAGTCAGTCTTAACAAATTAGACCATCCCGTAAGAGACGATAAAGGCCAGTTCATTTTATGCAACTCCCTGAAACGCAAAATGCGCATCACGTTCACGCTTTTAAAAAAGGCTATCGACTTGCCCTTGAAGGCAAACCGCTTACCAATATGCCCAGCGCATTTCGTTATGACCGTACCTTACGTGTCTATTACGAACAAGGCTGGGCACAGGCAATGGAAGAGATAGAAGCTGGCTATCAAGACAGCTTAAACCCGCCTTGGCGCAACCGAGTTGCTTGGTTTATTGTTATCATTATTGGTAGTGTTGTGACTGCAGCGGGATTAATTACCGGTATTAAGCAAGAACAGGCCGAACAGCAAGCACTTATCTTAGGCACTCAAACACAGTCGCAACCTCAACAACCTGACCTAATCTCAAAGCCAATATCAGAAAATAGTACCAAACAGGCAACAGAGAAGCAGGCAGCAACAACCGAAAACCTTGCACAAACGCCCGTTGATTCAAGCCAAATCAAGACGACACAAACAACTAAGACTAAAGCGTCTTTAGACGACCAGTATTCTGCAGAAAGTAGCCGTGATGTCTATCAACCAACACTCTCTTTAATCGATACAAAACCGGACGAATCAGCAGAAACAGACCCTGAACCAAATTCGTCATTAGCAGAAATAAAACTTTCAAACAGCACAGAAAAACCTACTGAACAGAGCGCTGTGAACGAATTGTCTTTGCTGACCAGTGAACAGCGTGAAGACTTGGTCTTAAACCAACAAGAACTTGAACAACCAAAGTTTGAATCGATTCAGCCGCAAGCCTTAGTTGATTCTGATATTTTGATCGAATCGGCTATCTTGACCACGGGCATTAGAAATAAGCAGGCCTCCGATACATTAGGCACCAAAGTCCCTAAACAGATTCGTACCCTGTACTTTTTTACTCAACTTAAAGGCGCTGAGAAACAAACCGTTTACCATCGTTGGATTTATAAAAACCAAGAAATGGCGTTGATTCCGCTACAAATTAACAGTAACCTGTATCGCACTTGGTCAAGTAAACGCATGGCCAGTGCTTGGCAAGGGGAATGGATGGTTGAAATCCTCAACGCCAATAAAGAGGTGATATATCGCCAATCATTCCTGTACGGCAACGGTTAAAACGCATTAAACAAAGGAGTCCCTGCCAATGATTAAACAGACGATAGGCCTTAGCTTAGCGATGATATTACTGGCCGGCTGTAGCTCTAACCCACCCAAACATACCTATGACAACGTCTGTAAAATTTATCAATACGATGATGACTGGCTAGATGCCGCTCGCGCCTCTGAAAAACGCTGGGGGGTGCCCAGTTATATATTAATGGCCTTTGTGCATCAGGAATCGCGATTTAAACACAATGCGCAACCAGAACGCCCATATTTTTTGGGTGTAATTCCGCTACCCAGAAAATCGTCTGCTTATGGTTATGCTCAAGCCCAAGACCCAGCGTGGTATGACTACCAGAAAGCCACTGGTCGTTGGAGCGCACGTAGAACAGATGTGGATGATGCATTAGACTTTATTGGTTGGTACAACTACACCACTCATAAACAGCTTGGTATCTCTAAAAAAGATACTTACAGTTTGTACTTGGCGTACCACGAGGGACGCGGCGGATTTAAGCGCAAAACCTATGAAAACAAGGCTTGGCTTAAAAAGGTTGCCGCAAAAGTAGCGAAAAGAGCTGAGGTCTATCGCGCACAACAAAGAAAGTGTCGTGTTTAATTCATTCCCGGTAAACTCAGACACAAAAAAGGCTGTAATCAAAAACCTGATTACAGCCTTTTTTATTAAACCCACCAAAATAAGCAGGCCTGCTAACTTTTAATTTACGCTTTATAACGCTCAAACACCACAGATGCGTTAGTGCCACCAAAACCGAAACTGTTACTCATAATACGGTTTAAACCGGCATTATCAATACGCTCAGTCACAATCGGCATCCCTTCACACTGCTCGTCAAGGTTATCAATGTTAATTGAAGGTGCAATAAAGTCATGCTCTAACATCATTAAGCTGTAGATAAATTCATGAACACCTGCCGCACCCAATGAGTGACCAGACATTGATTTCGTTGAGCTTATTTTTGGAATGTTATCACCAAACACTTCACGAATCGCCGCGGCTTCTTTGGTGTCACCCACCGGCGTAGAGGTTCCGTGTGGGTTAATGTAATCCACAGGTCCTGCAACCGTATCCAACGCTAACTTCATACAACGAACCGCACCTTCACCTGAAGGTGCAACCATGTCGTAACCGTCAGAGTTAGCACCATAACCGGTAATTTCAGCGTAGATTTTTGCACCACGTGCTAACGCATGCTCAAGCTCTTCAACCACAACCATACCGCCACCACCTGCGATGACAAAACCATCACGGTCGGAATCGTAGGCACGAGACGCTTTTTCAGGCGTGTCGTTATATTTAGTAGACAATGCACCCATAGCGTCAAATAACACTGACATTGTCCAGTGAAGCTCTTCACCACCACCGGCAAACACAACATCTTGTTTGCCAAGTTGGATTTGCTCAACAGCAGTACCGATACAGTGTGCTGAAGTTGAACAAGCGGAACTGATTGAATAGTTAATTCCTTTAATTTTAAAAGGCGTTGCTAAACAAGCTGAAACGGTTGAACCCATAGTGCGTGTCACCATATAAGGTCCTACACGACGAACCCCTTTCTCTTTAGCAATCGCTACCGCTTCGGTTGAGTTAGAGTTAGAACCACCACCAGAACCGGCAATTAAACCTGTACGAGGATTTGACATCTGTTCTTCCGTTAGACCTGAGTTTTCAACGGCTTGCTGCATTGCGATGAAAGAATAGGCCGCTGCATCCCCCATAAAACGCAATTGTTTACGATCAATATGATCAGCAAAGTTTAGATCTTTAACCGCACCATGAACTTGTGAGCGCAGGCCATTCTCTTTATATTCTGGCGCTGCAACAATACCTGAGCGTCCGTTACGTAGAGAATCGGTTACGTCCTCTTTATTGTTCCCTAAACTTGAAACAATCCCAACACCTGTGATAACGACTCTTTTCATAACTTAAAAACTATCCGTATTAGTGAATAAACCAACTTTCAAATCCGTTGCGCTGTAAATCTCACGACCATCAACATACATCTTAGCGTCGCCAAGACCCATGTATAATTTACGCTTAATGACACGCTTCATATCAATGACGTATTCCACTTTTTTAGCGGTTGGCAGCACTTGACCGTAAAACTTTATTTCACCAGAACCCAATGCACGTCCACGTCCTGGGCCACCCGTCCAACCCAAAAAGAATCCAATTAACTGCCACATTGCATCGACACCAAGACAACCTGGCATAACAGGGTCTTCATTGAAGTGACACTCAAAAAACCAAAGATCAGGATTAATATCAAATTCTGCTCGAATTTGCCCCTTACCAAATTCACCACCCTCTTCCGAGATATGAGTAATGCGATCCATCATTAACATAGGAGGGAGAGGCAGTTGTGCGTTACCTGGACCAAAAAGTTCTCCACGGCCGCTTGATAAAAGTTCTTCTTTTGTATAACTAGATTGTTGTTCCATTCGGGTTCCGATAATCACTTTGCAAAATGTGATCGACATTATAACAGTTAGGCTCCGTACATATCAAATAGGCTCGGTTAAATACCGTTGCCATGTTTAAAAGTTTGCACAGATTATTTTTATAGGAGCATCTTATTAAAGCAACTCCAGTATATAGAGTAGATGACAAATAAAAGACATATTTGTAGGCAATAAAAAAGCCCGTAACTCAAATTGAGGTGCGGGCTTCTAAAATATGGTGCCGACATGAAGACTCGAACTTCAAACCTACTGATTACAAATCAGTTGCACTACCAGTTGTGCTATGTCGGCTAAATATGTGGCGTATTATAAGGCCAAAAACAAACGAGTCAACTCTTTTTTATATTTTCTTTTACATTAATGATTCCCTGCAAAACAAGGTCTTCAATATAGTCAGAATCAATGGTCAATAGAGACGACAATAACTGACCATCACCGCCAGTAAAGTAGATATTTGGAAGACGATCAGATTGACCAAGTACATCAGTAATCAAACTATTTACAAAGGCAGATGCCATATAAAGCGTCCCCCCACAAATAGCTGACCGTGTATTCGTAGCCAGTAATTGAGCAGGCCTGCTACCTTCAGTTTCGATATACGGTTCATCCCTATGACAGTTAGCATTTAAATTTGCCGTGTTATTGGTCAAAGAATGACGCAATGTAGCGAGCCCTGGAACAATAAAACCACCTTGATGTTGACCAGATTGAACAAAATCAACGGTAATCGCAGTGCCCGCGTCTATCACAATAAAATCATCCGGTGTATACCCACGTGCTCCCATTAAGGCTAGCCATCTATCTACCCCCAATTTAAACGGCTGCTTATACCCATTCTTCACTTCACAACACTCAACTTGAGTAGACATGAATATCGGCATTAACCCCCAATTGCATGCAATTGCTTGGCGCAATTGCATTTCAACCTGCTCCGATGCCACTGAAGAAACATAGATATGGTTGGGAATAAAATCAAGTTGATCTAAAAATGTTAAAGCAATCGATTCAGATGCAAGGTTATCAATACTAAAAGCACCCAAGTATTCATAATCATTGTCTTCAACAATAGCAAGCTTCACTCTGGAATTGCCAATATCAAGTAATAGGTCAATCATATTTATATGACTGGTCTAATTGAGGTTTGTCCACTTCTATAAATCTGAAGTGAACCATCAATTTCAACCAATAGCTCTCCACTGTCTGTCAGCCCTTTATATAAGCCAGGCTCTTTAATGCCGCTATCATACACAATCACAGACTGCTCTAGCTTAAAAAAATCAACTAAACGATAATTAACAGAATACTCTTTAAACATGTCTGGTTTAAACCCACTGGACAGTTCAAGTTGCTTTGAAATAGTTGTTACTAAAAAGTTGACTTTATCAGGGTCTTGCAGAGAAATAGAACCCGCAATTGAAGTGTTACCTGTCAAAGAATCCTGTACTGATGATTTTAATCCATTATTTAAGCCAATACCGACAACCAACCAACAATCCTCATCAGAGTATGAGACACACTCAATTAAAATCCCCCCTGCTTTTTGATTATTGACATAAAGATCGTTTGGCCATTTAAGCTTAAAGTGTTCACTTGAAAATTCAGTCAGGCTCTCAATAAGTTTTAAACCAACTAATTGAGTGAAACCATCAATATCGTTTAGCGGGGCTTTTATGTTCAGAAGCATACTGAAGGTAATTGAAGAAAAATCAGATTGCCAAACCCTTGATTGCTGACCATACCCAGAACGTTGCGACAATGTCAGACAAAACGCTTCTTTTAAATGTGTTCGAGCATATTGTTTTAAATAATGACTGGTAGAGTCCAACTCATCGAAACAAAAAACCGCAAGCTCTGGAAATTGACTCTGTATTTCAAATTGTATTTGAGCAATAGATTTCATAACAACTCATAATTTTAAGCCAAAAAAAACCCCGCGAGTCTGCGACTTGCGGGGTTTAGGATATAAAGCTTGGCAATGACCTACTCTCACATGGGAACTCCCACACTAC
>JAFGUG010000058.1 GCA_016938655.1 Thiotrichales bacterium
CTGAAAGACTTGTTGGACAACACTGCTTTTGTACAACGCGGTGAAAAACAACAACCCATTAATAACTTCAAAGATGCCTTAGACTGGTTATTAAATGAAGCGAAACGCGGTCAAAATATCCAACGCTATAAAGGTTTGGGGGAAATGAACCCAGAACAGCTTTGGGAAACCACCATGAATCCTGAATCAAGACGCTTGTTACAGGTCACCATTAAGGATGCCATAGCCGCCGACCAAGTCTTTACCACCCTGATGGGTGATGAGGTAGAACCGCGCCGTAACTTTATTGAGTCAAACGCTCTGCAAGTCGAAAACTTGGACGTTTAACTCACTCAAGTCGAGTGATAAAAAATTTTGTTTTGAAATCTAATAGATTATGGTTTTAAATAGCTGAAATTTTAAAACTTTTAGTCGAAATTTAACCCAAAAATAACCAGGCCTGGTTATTTTTAGAAAACTTTAGGAGACTGTCTATGTCTGTGGAACACCCAATAGTATCCGTTACAGGTTCATCTGGTGCTGGTACCTCTTTTGTTAAAAGAGCAGTAGAAGCCATTTTTAAACGTGAAGGTTTAAATGCCGCCATTATTGAAGGCGATAGCTTCCATAAATATAGCCGCATGGAAATGCGTGCTAAGGTTGCTGAATCTAAGGCAAACGGTGGCCCAGTGTTAACACACTTCTCGGAATACGCTAATGAGTTCCAATTGCTAGAAGCCTTATTTGCAGAATATAAAAAATCTGCAACCGGTAAACGTCGTTATTACATTCACTCAGATGAAGAAGCGGCGGAACACAATGCGCGTTTAGGCACTCATTTATCAACGGGCGAATTTACCCCTTGGGAAGACCTTCCTGCCGATACCGACATCCTTTTCTACGAAGGTTTGCATGGTATGGTTAAGCGTATGGATCACGGCCCAGAAGAAGGCAAATACAATGTCGCACAACATGTTGACCTTGGTATTGGCGTTGCACCGGTTGTGAACATCGAGTGGATGCAAAAAATCTACCGCGATACTTCAGAGCGTCCTTATACCGTTCAACAAGTGCGTGACACCATTATGGAGCGTATGGATGACTATATTGAGTACATTCTGCCCCAGTTCCACCGTACCCACATTAACTTCCAGCGTATTCCGTTAGTGGATACTTCTGATCCTTTCTCAACTCAAACTGAAATTGCACCGATGGGCCCTTCTCCAGAAAACTCTTTGGTCATTACCCATGTACGTCACAAAGACATCGAAGACCTCAGTTTAATCGTTGATAAAATCGAAGGGGCTTGGTTGCAAAACGAAACCACAATGATTTGTTCTGGAACCAAAATGGTAGAAGCCATGGATTTAATCATGACGCCAATCATCCAAAACCTCATCGCTAAAAAGCGTGCCGCCATGGCAAGATTAGCAGCTCAATAAGCTTCTCTAACGCATGAGTCCATTAAAAAAGCCCAGTTTACGAAAGTTTACTGGGCTTTTTTTTGGGGCTCATTTTTTAGGCTAAATTGTACGATAAAACTATCGAATTCTAGCTGTAATGGCTTCTAAGCGCACCGTTTCACCCACCTCTTGCTCAATGCGCAACTTGACTGAATCCAACTGCTGTTCTGTAATCTCATTATGCGCCAACAATTTCACCGCAACCGTCATAGGACTGCCCCTTAAAACTCGCACATCGCTGATTTCAATGCCCATAATTTGAGACCCTTCAAGAGCATTAACCACTCTTTGTTCTGTCACCATCGAATCAAAAGCCAAGATCAAAGGCACGCTGACAATACCCACAAACACCAAAGATAGCAAGATACCTTTTTTTGCCAAATGGAACGGACTAAACCCCATCACTAAAAAGGTGGCGGCTGCAGCTAATACAATACCCACCAAGTTGGTCATAAACAATAAAAAGGCACCCCAAAACACATGCCAGTCTAACCAGCCAATACCAATTCCTGAAACCGCTAAAGGCGGCACCAAAGCCACCGCAATGGCGACCCCCGCCAAACTTTTGGCGACATCCGAGCGAGCATTGGCATAAGCCCCCGCAACCCCTGAAATAATAGCGACCCCTAAATCCAGTAGGGTTGGGCTTAACCTTGCACCAATTTCAGAGTTAATGCTTTGTAAAGGTGTCATTAAGGTTAATAAAGTACCGCAAGACAATGCCAGTATAATGCCCGTAAAAAGCGTTTTAGCACTGACCGTAATCAAATCGGTATTTTGTCGTAACATCCCCATTGCCAAAGAAATAATGGGCGCCATTAAGGGTGCTAATATCATGGCGCCAATAATCACTGGTGCGGAATTAGCAAATAATCCCACCGTTGCAAGCAAGGTTGCCAGAACCATCAACACCAAATAAGACTCAGAGGTTCTGGCATTTTCTTTTAGGGTGACAAATGTTTCTTTGACCTCTTCTGGATCTGAGTGATAAATCCAAGGCAAAGGGCGACTGATTAAATCATTGATAGATTGTCCTTTGGGCAAACCGCTGATACGCATAGATTCTTTGAGTTCAACCGCATTTTCTTTTTCAGGTAAGCGACGACTCAACACTTTTAAAGCGTCTTTTTGAATGGCTAGACTCACTGATTCGGCCATCATTTGTTGACCATCAATACTATAGGCCAATTCTTTCGTACCCTTAATCACCAAACTTTCAGTTTTGAGATGTCCCAAATAATCAGGAAGAAGCCCTTGTTGTGATTTTTTACTAAACAACTTAGTCGCTAAAAAATGTAGCATTTGAGACAAGCTGCGCGGGGCTAAAATCAACGCATTCAATGTCGATTCATCAACTTCCGTTTCCCCCACTGTTCGACGCGTAAAATCACTGCCGCTGGCACGATAGACCACCGTAATTCCTAAGGCTGCTGTGCTGATCGTGGTATTTTTGGCGGTGGTGAGTTTGTAAGGGAATAAACAATCGTGCCTAAGGTTTCGCATAAAAGAGATTAGGTGGACAATTTTGCTCAGAAAACTATCGTCCATTTGCGAAGCTGGACGCATGGTGCTGGGATTACCCAACATCACCGAACCGAAGACTAAGTCGCCATTACACGTCATTAAGTCGGCCATCACGGGTGATTCAACACTGTCAATATCCTGAAGCGCTTCTTTAGGCTTTTTCGCAATATCAAACGTGCGATACAGACGAATCATTTCAGGGTGAGGCAAAAAACCCACTTGCCATTGTGCTTTGACAGCATGAGGTAATACCTGATATAAGTCCGCATCACTGAGCCAAAGCAGGACTTTAGCATCCGCAGCAAGCTCAGGCAACGCCCCTAAATCTAAAGCAATGCTAACAACTTCTTTGCCTTCCAATAACGGCAAAATATTGAGTTCAAAGGACTCTAACTTTGTGCCGTCGTATAAAACGGTATAACTCATTGAGTGGACTCCTAAGCAGACACAGACAAAAAATATAATATTTGCTAAACTTTACCTCATTTGATTGTTGTAGGTTCAACAAAGTCACTTTTCATCCATGGGGTATTATGTTTAAAAAACGTTCTCTAAGTATTTGGCTTGGTTTCTTAACCCTTTACCAAACAACCGCTTCTGCACAACAAACTCTACCCAAGTGGGAATTTGGTTTAGGCCCCAGCTTGGTGTCTTATCCAGACTATCCAGGATCGAAAGAACGAAATCAATTGTTGGTACCGTTTCCCTATTTTACCTATCGCAGTAAAGAGCTGACCATCGACCAAAGAGAAGCCAAAAGATCCTTGGTAGAGCTAGGTCCTTTTGAGCTTGACCTAAGCTTATCGATTTCCGTACCCGTATCCAGCAAAGACAATCAAACCAGAAAAGATATGAAAGATTTGGACGGTTCCGTTGGATTAGGCCCCGTTTTTAAATACACCTTGCACCGTAAACACATTAGTGAATTAAAACTTGAATTACCGATTCGGGCTATTTTGGCAACCGACTTTAGATCTATACATCAGGAAGGCTGGGTAACGTCACCCGGATTGTATTATTATTACCGCCGCAATCTCGGCAACCAACATCGCATTAAAGCCACTTTTGGCACCAGTGCTGATTTTGGCACAGCACAATATAATGATTATTTTTATGGCGTTAATCCCAATGAAGCTACGGCCAATCGCCCTGCCTATCAAGCAACGGGTGGATTTTCCAATATGAGTTACAGCGCTTCCATTAACTGGCACATTGGACAATTTTGGGTAGGGGGATTTTATCGGCAACGCGATTTAAAACAAGCGGTTACTGCCAACAGTCCGTTGGTGGAAA
This sequence comes from Thiotrichales bacterium, assembly GCA_016938655.1. Lineage (GTDB taxonomy): Bacteria > Pseudomonadota > Gammaproteobacteria > Thiomicrospirales > Thiomicrospiraceae > Thiomicrorhabdus. The sequence goes on from JAFGUG010000058.1 coordinate 4,260, forward strand.
CCACGCGCAGTGAAACCTATGGTTTGGTGTTTACGTGGAACTTTTTAAAATCAACCGAAATGGTGGATACTTTGGAATAATCTCGGCATGAATTAACGAGGGAAGGCAGAAGGGTTAAAATCATGAACCGCATCGGTATAATGCTCAAAACCAAAACTCTCCAAACAGGTTTCCCCTTGGTAGGTAATGAATCGATTATAAAAATCAATAAACTTATGACTTCTATCCTTTGCCAATACATCGTTTTGTAATGAATTTGAATCGAGTAAAGCGCCTGAAAAAACTTTCACAAATTTATCCATCACCTCTTTAAAATCGGTGACATCAATAAATTCGCTAAACCAATTTTTACCCACAACGTCCTCACCATGAACACCATACCCCAATAGATTTTGAGGGTCTTCATACTCTAAAATTTGGGCATCTTCATTTAAAATAACTCGCAGATGATATTCCATCACTCAATCCTCAAACCTTGTATTTAAGCTAAAAACCAAAATCAATAGCCTCAATTTTTCGCCGATCTTTCTTGGTAGGGCGGCCTTTGCCTTTTTCTCGATACCCGATTAATGCCATATCCAGCGTTGGCTTGCGCTGATTCAAAACTTCGCTTTCCAATCGATATAACTGTTCTGCCATCTCTGCCGAACCGCGCTGGTCGCTAATGGCTAAAACCGTGACTTTAACTTTGCGATGCTCTTGAGTAATCGACAACTCATCCCCCAAACTCACGGTTTTACTGGGCTTGGGCTTCTGACCATTCAGTTCAATTTTGCCGCCTTTTAAAGCCTCTAATGCCAAACCACGGGTTTTAAAAAACCTTGCCGCCCAAAGCCATTTATCGACGCGAACCTTTTCCTCTATTTCTGGCAAACTCATGATTATTCCAAATCAGCTAACCAATCACGCGGCGTTAAATATTCATACAACTCCGCCTCTGGTGAACCGAATTCAGGTTGATAGTCATATTTCCAACTGGCCAAAGGCGGCATTGACATTAAAATAGATTCTGTTCGCCCACCTGTCTGTAACCCGAATATCGTACCACGATCATAAACTAAATTAAACTCGGCATAACGACCACGACGATATAATTGAAAATCCCGCTCACGTTCACCATACTCAAACTGTTTACGGCGATTCATAATCGGGCGATAAGCCGTGATAAAGTGATTGCCCACCGACTGCATAAACGCAAAACAGGTCTCAAAATCCCAACCCAAAGAATCTGTGTTTTGGTCATCATAAAACAACCCACCCACGCCACGGGTTTCATTACGGTGCTTAAGATAAAAATACTCATCACACCATTTTTTGTACTTGGGATAAATGTCATCGCCAAAAGGATCACAAGCTTCTTTTGACTGCAAATGCCAATGTTGCACATCCTGCTCAAATGGATAATAAGGGGTTAAATCAAATCCACCGCCAAACCACCAAACCGCTTCTTCACCTTCTTTTTCGGCC
>JAFGUG010000059.1 GCA_016938655.1 Thiotrichales bacterium
AACTAAGGAAGCATTCACTGGTAAGTCTTAACGACCTATTACTATCTGCTACGGCACAAAACGCCGTCCTCTGGTCAACTAGGCTTTTGGCTTTCGCCGCAAGCCTCACCCTTCAGGGTGGGGTTGTTGACTATTTAACTTCCTCACAAATTATTGGGCTTGAACTGTTTTTATCGTAAATTGGTGTTAATGTTTGTCCAAAGTACAACACGCCTTTGACGCACAATTGATGTTGAGCTTGAACCTCTGCCGTAGCCTTTGTCTTACCAAACATAGCGGGCAACTGGGTTGCAACATAGAACATCGAGAAAAACACAATGGTCGCAATAATTCTTGTTAACACGGTTTTAACATCCTTGATTAATAATGATCTGAATATCCGCTCCCGTTAGGAGAGCCTCGCCACTCTGTATTTCTTTCGTCAGAGTCCTTTGAGGCCAGTATTTTAGCGCCACAAGGCCGGACATCATCACGCGGCTTAATGGGTTTGATTTTTTCAATCCCGCCCTGGCCGATACTTATTAGGGAGGAAAGTCCGGCTAGGAATGATATTGCGAAAAATAGAACCAATATCAACTCAATGCTTAATGGCATGATGTGCGATCCTTTTTAATACTTGTCTTAGCAAGAGTTTTCTGAAGAAAGCTGCGCTCGCCAGTAGCGGGTTATGTCGTTTATCGCGGCCTGTGGAACTGGCGCTCCTTGAGGCATCTTGCCAAGATCGTTAATGACGCACCTCAGCAGGGTTGCAGCGAAACGTCCTTGTTGATGCTCAGAGTTAGTGGACTTTAGCTGGTTTTCTAAGTCTTTAACCCATTCAGCGGTTCTTTTGTACATTAGGGTTTCCTTTTCTTAATCTTAATCTAACAGTAGCGTCACTTATGCGCTTTTCTCCACTCCCAAGGAGGCGTGGGTGTTGCGCTTCTCCATAATCCTGATTGGCTTTGTTTCGCCCCACTCTCAGCGAGAGAAAAAGCCCTTGATGAGGAGTATTGTTTGTAATGCCATGCGTGCCCGTTCGCTACCATCCAGTGATTGATATTGTCGTCGCGTTGCTTGACGACCCCCAAAACCCTCTTGTAGCGGTCAAGCTGGGAGTATTCGACGGTGACATGCTTACCGGCGATGCGCTTTTTAAGGGCGGCGGTGGATTCTGCACCGTACTCTTGACGGGACTCCGGGGCGTCGATATGCAGCAGCCTTATTTTGTGCTCTCGTTGAGATTGAGAGTCCCTAACAACAATAGTGTCTCCATCCGTAACCTTAACAACCTGCCCTTCTATGACCAGATCTAAAGCGGCGTGCGCTGGTGGGCTTAGATAAAATAGTGAAATTACCGTCAACAATGAAAGCGTAAACACCCTAAAGAAATTGTCGAGAATGTAATTATTAAAATTGCTGGTTGCAGACATAAGATAAAAATCCAATTTGTTGAAAGCGTGTTATTGAAATTGACTGGTATCCAACTCAACACCAATCAATTTCGCGTTAAGATCTGAGGAATGTAAGCACGGTGATTTTACTGGTTTTGATCTTCTCAACATCAAGGCTATTGAGATAACCTCGACCAAGAAGGAATTGGAGCATCTCCTCGCCACAGTCGTCAATAGACTTGTCATCACTGGCACCAAGGGTTACAGCAATAGCATTTAAACCATTACCATCCTTAATAGCTTCAATTTTTAAACCGCACTGACTGTACCTGGCTTTGGCGGAGAGTAAAGTCTCCAAATCTCGTATCGCCTCGTAACCTTTTTGTGGGATTCTTTTTTTCCCTACTGTTTCGTAATCCATTATTTCCTTCCTAGCCTTTAAGCGGTTTTCAAGTCTGAGAGCTTGGGTAAAGGCCATTTAGACTGCTCCCAGTCGTCGTTTTCTATGGCGGTCGCCAAGTCTTCTTGCCACTGGGTTCTCCACCCCATGTGAGTGATAAAAACTGTCTTGTCGTCATTTGATGTTTGGGTTATGTTATGGCTCATCATAATCCGCGAGAGACCCGACGTGAACGACGGGAGGGATAGCGTTTGCCGCTAGGCAACCTTTCTCGCATCTCCATTGGTTAATGCTATCTTCGTTAAATTAAAGCCATACCCACTGTTTCTTTGAATCAAATTGCAGTATTTATGGCCAATGCCTTGAACCAAGCCATTTCCGCCTTGGATGTTAAAACTCCCGCTGGCTCTCACCGCTACGCGACCAAGATAAGTCCCTTGCTTTTTGCCTTTTGTCACTATCGCTTTAACCATATCGCCGGTTTGAAAGCCATTAACGGCTTTCTGGCGCATTAGGTATCCACGCGGGAAGCCGTATTTGTCTAAGCGAGTTCTTTTGTATGCGCCACGCCCAGTGCATTTAATCTTGAGTATTGGTTTTTTCCAGTGCAAAACCAGGCTTAAATTCTCTCCAACACACAACGCATCTAAAGCATGATCTTTTGGAATACCCTGCTTATGACGATTAAACTTGGTCATAGCACCTGTTCCCGTATAAACCGCAATATCACCTTTGGCAAAGGTTAATACCTCAGCTAACAACGCATTGCGAGTGGTATTGACCGCCGCAGTATCTCTAAACCCACGCCATTTACCTTTTAATACCGATGCTATGCCTTTAGCCCTTGCCAAATCCAAAGTGGATTTCTTAAGGGAAGTCTTCCAGTCTAAAAGCAATAAACTGCCTTTTGCCTCGTTGCAACTTCTGCACGTTGTCACAAGGTTTTTAACTGAGTCAGTGCCGCCCTTAGACTTCGGGATAACATGTTCAACTTCTAACCTAACGTCTTTACTCGCGCCTGAACAATAGGCACAAGTGTGGTTGTGCTTATAAAGCAAATACTCTTTAACCTCATACCCAAGCAAAGTGCCTTGTTGGTATTCCACTCCCGAAATCTCAGGGTTGGACAGCTTTTGAGTATCAAACCTTACTCTTTCCAAGCCAATCTCAGCGACAGAACAAATTTTTGACAATTTCTTTACCCAACAAAGCGTGGAATCCACTCTATGCTGAATGGATGGCGCAAGCCAGCCAGTCTTTCTGGTACGATTATCGAACCTAGCAGGACGATACCAAAGCTGGTTTCTTCTGCGTCTGCGAAAGGCTCTACGTTGGGTTAAAGCCTCTGATATGGCAAACCCACGATGTTCCAGATGAGCCAAGAACAAGGCTTTTAATTGCATATCAGACTTTAAACCTAACGCAACCCCTGTGGTTTTAGCCCCAGGGTCTAGCTTTAGATGAACCTCTTGAATGTCACCGCCAACCCTATCCTTTAGACGGATAGTGAACGGATACATCAAGTGAACCACGGCTCTGTTTCGAGACAAGAGCAGTCTTGCTCGCTTCTCTGAACAAGGCATGAGTGGTTTCTTGTTTTTGTCTAACACAAATACAGCCATTGCCATACCTCCAAAATTAAAACCCTTACGGGTCTAGTAACGCTTCTAACCTAAGTTAGAAATCTCCCTTCGAGATTGACAGTAATCGGCTCTCACTTGCGTGACGATTAAAAGATTCGGCACATACCCTATGCTTTCGTTCTTAAAACCTTTTAGAGCAG
>JAFGUG010000060.1 GCA_016938655.1 Thiotrichales bacterium
GAGTAGGTCATCTCCAAGCTTCATTCCGAAAACCCGCTTTTGGTTCGCCTTAGCGGGTTTTTTTTTGCCTTGCGTATTTTTTAATAGCGACATTGATACCCACACTGATTCCACTTAAACATACGTAAGCGTCCAACCCAACCACTTACAAAGCCAGTGTCTATTATGAATGGCAGTTGTTCTTTGCCCTGAACGCTCAGTACCGGTAAACAAGCAATTCTTTTTCCCTAAAGCGATGGAGCGAATGGCATTTTCAACTGGATTATTATCAATCGGCAGATGACCAGTGTCGGCATAACAAGTATAAGCCTCCCATCGCCTGAGCAAATAATCCATGGCTTTGGTCAAGGTTGAACCGGTTGCGGTTTTAGGTAGGTGATGCATCAACCAATTGTGTATTTCCATAAGGACGGATTTTAAAAGAGTGTTGTGCAGCGTGCAGTTCATAAAACTTGCGTCTGGCATGCGCCCAGCAGCCTTGTTTAATAATGCCTTGGCTGAAGAATTTTTTATAGCCTGCAATTGTCCACCATTACAAATGAAAACACACCAAAACATAGGGTGGCTTTAAAATAAAGTTTTAGATGTGGCAGAATTTGAGCTTACTTAAGAGTTTAAGAATGCAGCGTTAGACACTTTGCTTCGAAATTTTCAGGAGTGAGTGGGCGGCTAAAGAAGTAGCCTTGACCTTCATCACATTCTAAGGTTTGTAGAATATGCAGTTGATTTTGGGTTTCTATGCCTTCTGCTAAAACTTTAAGCCCTAAGCTGTGTCCCATTTTGATGATGGCTTTGACAATGGAGCGTGCTTCTTCGTTATATTCAATATCATCGATAAAGCTTTTATCAATTTTGATCCGATCGATATTTAAATGCTTAATATATGACAGCGAAGAATAGCCTGTCCCAAAGTCATCAATTGAAATTTCCATTCCTTGTTGTTGAAGGCTTGATAGACAATTATCCTCTTGTTTTTTGCCTTCAATATTTTTCATCATGACGGATTCTGTTACTTCTATGTCAACCTGGTTGGCGGTCACTTGGTATTCTTGGAGTATTGCTTCTACAAAAGGACCAAAGTTTCCTGCCAGTAATTGAATAGAGGACGCGTTAATGGCAATTCTTGGGAGCTGAATAGGCGTTTTTTGCCATGTTTTAAATTGTCGAATGGATTCAGCGAAAACAAACTCCCCAATCTTGCCAATGAGTCTAAACTTTTCCGCCATAGGTATAAATTCTGCGGGAGGAATACTGCGCGTTTTGGTTTCCCAACGTATTAAAGCTTCAGCACCGATTAGTTTTAAGTGTTTTAGGCAATATTGAGGTTGGTAATGGACACTAAACTCTTGATTCTTGACAGCATTGTGTAAGTTTTGCTCTATTTCATGTAAGTAGTGTAGGTGTTCACTCATTGACTTGGAAAAAATGCAAAATTGATTAGAGCCTTCAAGTCTTGACTGGTACATAGCATAATCGGCATGTTTTAATACGATATCAGGTTGAGTTCCATCTTTGGGATAGCGAGCAATCCCAATGCTACAATTTATTTTATGTTCACTGGTGTGTAAGTCATTTAGTTTTTGTAGATTATGAATGAGAATATTGGCTAAATTGGACAGTTCATATTCTTCAAGAGGTTGGCGAATAATAATTGCGAATTCATCCCCGCCAATTCGCGCAACGGTATCTTGTGTTGCAAAGGTTTGTAAGCAAATTTCGCCCAATTTTTTCAAAAATTGGTCTCCAATGGCATGTCCTAAATGATCATTTACCCACTTGAAGTCATCTAAATCTAAATAGAGTAGAAAAAATTCATCTTCTGGGTGATTATCAATCTGCTGACGCAGTTGTGAGTTAAAGTTGTGTCGGTTCACCAAGCCTGTTACCGCATCATGATTGGCGAGGTGTTCTAGTTGATTTTGAAAGGTTTTTAACTCAGATATATCCGTTAAAATGATTGAGTAATAGGTTTCAGGTAGAGAATAGTCATGAATTTTTTCAATATCTAAAATCAAGGTTTGTCGTGGGCTGTGAATTAAAGAGACTTCGCTACGCCATTTATCGGTTTTTAAGGTTTCTTGAATTTCGGCTATATCAATTTGATTGAATGCCAATGACATGCAGGGCCACATTGAGGCCTGCGTTTCAATTTGGCATTGTTCTAACAGTTGTTTAAAGCGTTTGTTACTTAGAATTAAGGCTCCTGTTTGGTTGATGACGCCTATCGCCTCATTTAGATGTTGGAGCAATTTTCTATCCATGAGTAATTCTTGAGTTCTTTGTTGAACTCTATTTTCGAGGGTCGCTAAAATATCCTGTTGTTTGGTTGCTTCGAAATGCAGTTTACGAGTGGTTAAAAACCCAATAATCACTAAAGAAAAGATAATGGGCAGTGAGACCCAAGTGATCATAGCGCGCATGTCGGCAATGATGGTTGAGTAATTCGCGATGGCTTTCGAAGCATTGTATGCGATTGTTTTTTGCAGTTCGGCTAAAGTATTTTGTACGGTTTCTTGCAAAGGAAGCGTCACTTCAACCAACTCTAGCATGGCATGTTGTATATCTTCGTCCATGACGAAATCGTAGACACGCATTTGCATAAGGCGATTTTCGTTCATTTTCGCTTTAGCGGCATTCAGAATTACGATTTGCTCTGGGGCTAAATTTATTTTATCAAGTGCATTTAAGTGAACGCCAACTTCTCGTTCGTATTGATTCATTTTGGTTTTAAGATCATCAATATCAAATGGATCGTTGCTTTTAATCATTTTTACCAGCAATATACTTCGCATATTCGAGGCTTTGTGCAACATATCGACGTGGTAGTTTTGAAGGGTGTAGCGTATATAATCTTTAAAGGCGCTGGAAATTTTTGACTCATAATTGAAAAAAATGCCAGCCGCAATCGCCACTAATAGAATAATCAGTGCATAGCCAAGGATTAAAGAGTAGATAAAAGAGTTAGAGTTTTTCTGCATGGTGCCAATTTTATAGATTTATTTTATGGCTACAATCTAATAATTTTAATGGCTTTATAATAAAAATTCTAAGTGCTGGCAAAACGATCGTTTTTGCTTTTTTCAGGTGCCTTGTTTGGCCTAGTTTTGGTGGGTTATGGCGATATTGCAACAAAAAATAAAACTGTTGAGAAAACCCCTTTTTTGGAAGAGTGTAGTTTTAAGGTTTTATAAAGTTAAGGGTTTGGATGCGATTGTCATTTTGTCCTACACGTCTTTACTCAGTCTGGTACCGCTGCTAGGTTTAATGTTGAGTATTTTTTCCGTTTCAACTTTGTTTGATTCTTTATCTAAAGAAGTGATGGATTTATTGGTCAGACATTTATTGCCGCAATCTGAAGAAACCATTCAGCATTATCTTTGGCAGTTTTCTCAGCAAGTTGCCAGATTAAAAGGGCCCAGTTTAGTATTTATTTTAATCACAACGTTAATTTTATTGTGGACGGTGGATGATAAGCTCAATAGCATTTGGTCAACTGAGCAAAGTCGGCGTTGGTGGGTCAGTTTATTACATTATTTAGGGATTAGTTTGCTAGGCCCTTTATTGTTGGGCGGAAGCTTAGTGATGAGTTCTTACTTAACGGCGCTCCCGTTAATCAGTCATGTTCAGGCTTGGGTAAGTGCGCCTTTGGACTGGTTACATGCCTTGCCGGTATTATTTAATGTTTTGGGATTGTTATTTTTGTATCGTTTTGTTCCTATTGTACAAGTCAGTTGGATTTCAGCTTTGATTGGTGCCACCTTAGCGGCTTTGTTGCTTGAAGGCTTGAAAGCTGGCTTTGTCTTGTATTTAGATTGGTTTCCAACATATAGTCTTATTTATGGTGCATTTGCGGCGATTCCAATTTTATTGTTATGGATTTATAGTTTGTGGTTTGTGATTATGATTTGTGCAACGGTCGTATTTCAGCTCGAAAATTTTGAGAAAGGTTCAAAGCTCAAATCAACGTTGCAGGCACATGCAAGAAAAACAGAAAATCTAGCAGAGAGGAATCAGATTTGATTTTAGTTGCTATCCTGTTCATCAGTATTTTGCTGAGTTTATTTTGGGGGCAGGCGGATGCCTTGATTACCCTTGTTCATTTCGAGCATCTAAGTCCTATGCAATCCATCATTCTTTGGGAATTACGTTTCCCACGGGTCTTAGCAACAATATTAGTTGGTGCAGGGCTGGCGGTTTCGGGTGTGGCGATGCAGGCGTTGTTTCGGAATCCCTTAGCAGAGCCGGGGTTTGTCGGGATTTCTGCTGGTGCAGCTTTAGGGGCGGTGTTGATGATTGTATTGGGGCCTTTGTTTTGGATTGGATATGGGGTTGGATACAACAGTGCTTGGTTAGCCTTGGGTGCCTTTGCCATGGCTTTTTTGGTTACGGTTCTTTTGCATCGTTTATCTACGCAAAAAGGTCAAACCCAAGTTGGTTTTATGTTGTTGGCTGGCGTTGCTTTAAATGCCTTTTCAGCAGCACTAACAGGATTATTGGTGACACTTTCCGATGATCAACAGCTACGCAGTGTTATCTTTTGGATGATGGGATCTTTTTCGAGCGTACAAATGTCGGATGTGCTGTTGTTATGCAGTGTTATTTCATTGGGTTTAGCAGGGCTCTGGCGATTAGCATCACAAATGGACGTGTATTTACTGGGCGAGGAAACCAGTCAGCAAATGGGCTATGATCCGCAACCCTTAAAAAGTCAAATTATGTGGCTGAGTGCGTTGATGGTTGGGGTTTCGGTTGCCTTGGTCGGCGTGATTAGTTTTGTTGGTTTAATCGTTCCGCACATTATGCGTTTATGGTTTGGGGTTGGGCATCGCGAACTCATTGTAGCATCGTCTTTAGGTGGCGCCATTTTGCTGACAATTGCTGACTGGGCTGCGCGGTTGTTCATTTCACCTGCCGAATTACCGATTGGCTTATTAATGGCACTGATTGGCGCGCCTTTTTTCTTAATCATGTTAATCAACAAACGTCAGGGGTTGTGAATGATTCAATGCCACCAACTCAGGGTTCAGATCGTCGATAAGGTTTTGTTGGATAACATTGATGTCAGTCTGCAATCCGGTAAAATTCATGCATTTTTAGGCGCCAATGGCGCAGGTAAAAGTACATTGCTGAAATGTATGAGCAAAGATTTAAGCCCCAGTTCTGGTGAAGTTATCTGGCAAGGTAAGTCATTAAAAGCCCTTTCTTTTCAAAGCCTTGCTCAAAATCGTGCGGTTTTGTTGCAACAGGTTCATTTAAATTTTGGTTTTCGAGTTTCGCAAGTCATTCAACTCGGATTGGCGGTCAAAACGCCTCAAAAACAACCAGGCCTGGTAGAAATTGCAGGTCTTTTTGACTTAGAAACACTTTTAGAACAAAACTATTTAACGCTATCAGGTGGCGAGCAACAACGCACGCAATTAGCAAGGGTTTTTGCACAGCTCGGTCAAGCGACTCAAGAAAATTTAACGGGTAAATGGTTGTTGTTAGATGAGTGGACAACCGGATTAGACCTGCAACATTTACAAAGCATTCGCCAAGTGATTCGTCATTATGTTGATTTAGGGTTAGGCGTTATTATGGTGGTTCATGACTTGAACTTAGCCAATCAAATGGCCGATGAATGTCATCTGCTCAAAGAAGGTCGCTTATGTTTTTCTGGAAAAACGTCGGAGGTTTTGACGACGGCACATATTGAAGTCGTGTATGGCGTCAAAACCCAACGCCACCAAACGCAAAATAACGCTTGGTTTCAGGTGTTATAAAAACCTTAACGCTTGTAAAACTAACGTTTTTGCTTGCTCAAAATCGATATTGCCCGTCACTTCTAGGCAAGGAACCTGGCCTAACAAATCTAGATAAGCTTGCGGGTTAGGCGCTTCGCCATTGGCTAAAAAATGTTCGGTACCGTTGGGTGCATAAAAAATACCGGGTGTTTTAAGTAATGCTGCGACTAAGTCTGGCCGCGCATTGAGTGTTGTTGGCGTGATTTGAGTGGGATGTGTGGCGGCAGCTTGCCAATTTAAAATCACAAAAGCATTTAATGCACATTCATCCAAATAACAGTTTGGCCAATAAAAGCGGTTTACATCGGCATCGTATTTTTCTTCGTGAGCACGAAGTTCTTCAGCGGGCATCGCTAAGTAAAATTGACGTTCTGCTTCGGTCATTAAATCATGTAAGCGCGGATTGAAGACAATTGTTCCAGGATTGATGCGTGGTTGTTTGGGAATGCCTTGCATTAAAATTCCCTCTGGCTGAGGGCTTAATAAAATTCGGTCATTGCTCACAAAGTGCTGTCCTTCTTCGAGCAGTTTAAGCATCAGTGTGGATTTGCCGCCACCTGATAAACCAGCAATTGCAATGCCTTTATCTCCGACTTGCAAACCAGCCGCATGGCCTAAAAGTGCCCCATTGCGTTGTTGTTGATTTAAAAACTGCGTTAACATAAAGTTAATGATTTGATTAGGGTTTTCATTGACAGGTCCCCAAGCAAAAGAATATTGTTGGTTGTTGTGGGTCACTGAAGGTAAGAGTTGGCAAAACAGCATATCGGTTTTGACTTTCAAAATCCAACGACAAGCTTGACCTGCTAAATAACTGTCGAAACAAGCTTCTTTACGCCCCGTTTTCCCCGGTTCTCTTTGCCAATCTTGCCAAGGGATTTGTTCAATAATCGTTGCTAAACTGGGCGCGTTGAGTTCGGGTAGGGTGCTATCCACGGCGATGATCGATAAATCAGCCAGGCAAGGATCGTCTTGGCATAAAACGTTTTCAAAATAACCTTCTAGGGTTTGAATAAGTTCGATACTGTTGCTGCAGACTTCTAATACCATTGAAGGGAGTTGAATGCGGCAACTTTTTCGCAGTGTGGCTAAGTTCCCCTGAGTGATGCGCTCAAAAAACTCTGATTGTAAAAGGGTCTGTGGCTCACTTAACACGGGTTTTCCTTTTGAGGATTTTGGCTAAGGGTTTCTAATACATACAAGGCATATTCAGATGCCATATCCAAACCTAAACCATCCTTTGCGCCTCTAAATCCGCCAAAAGCAGAAACTTCAAAACAGACGGGGCCGTCAGCCGTTTCAGCCATATCCACTGTGGTAAAACTCAAGTTAAATTGCGCTTGAGCGCGCTGGGCAATTTCAATCATTTCTGCGCTGGGTGTAGCCGCCATGTATTTACCGCCGCCATCAATTGTCGTATTCCAATTACCCGTGGCTCCCACACGTGCATAAGCACCTCTGTATTGACCGTTCAAGAATATCAAACCCAAATCTTGACCAGGAAGGTCGAGCTTTTTTTGAATATAAAAGAATTTGTTTTCGGAATAAAACGTCTGCAATTGTTCTCTGAGTTTGCTTTTGGCAGTTTTGGCGCTCATAACCATCATGCCGCGCGCTTTGGTCGAAAATAAGGGTTTAAACACGGCTTCACCATAGGTTTGAATAGCTCCTAATGCAGCCTCAAGGTCTTCGGTAATGGTTGTTGGAGGCATGGGGATATTGCCTTTTGAGAGTCCAACTGTACAGCTCATGCGATCAACCAATTTAATGATTTCTTCGGGTTTAGAAAAAATTTGAACGCCACATTTCTCAATAAAACGTAAAATTTCTAAACGGTCAAGCACTAAAGGAGAGTAGGTTTGCGAGATTTTTTTGATGATAATCCCGTCTAGTTCACATAGACATTTGCCTTCATAACTGACGGTGGGTTTGGAAAGGTCAGCAACAACTTTTTCGATATCGATGACCCAGCGAAAACCAGTTTGAGCTTCAATCGCATCGGCGAGGACTTCAGTAGACCATTTGCCGGGGATTCCAATGATGGCAACTTTCAGCGTTGAAAATGGCTTAGTCATTAAAAATTTCCTTTGGAACTTGATAGGGAGTTGTGTCCGATTTTTTGGGATGTTCAGCCTTAAATTGCAAGACCTGCTCAATTAAGAATCGACCTTTAAAGTGCATGGTTTTGGCGTGGGTTTTATCCAAAATAAATCGGGTGGATGAAATAAACGAGCGCGCCAATCCTAGCGCCATGCGTAATCCATAACTGGTGTCGTTGGTTTTTAAAGCATAAGCTTCGCCAAACTCATAAATTGCAATCATGGTTTGGCTAATGCGTTTGCGAATATTAGGGTCGAAGTTCAGTAAACGATAGTTGGAAACAATCAGTACGGATAAATCTTGTACATAGTCCAAATATTCAGAGCGGTGTAAATCCACAAAGCTGATTTGCTGGGTGTTACTGTCAAAAATAATGTTGTCGATATTGAAGTCGCCATGAATAAAAATGGCAGGCGGTACTTTGAGTTTGGCTTCAATTTTCTCGGCTTTTTGAATCAGCGTTTCAAGCGTGTCTTGTTTTATATGGCCAATACTCAGAGCACTGACATCAAATTCAGGATGAACGGCATAAATGCTATTCAAGCGTGTTTTGAGTTGGCTCATAAACTCAGCGGGATGCGCTTCTTGGATTTGAGTTTCTGCCCAAATGGCTTCGAGCGTTGCAAAAAGGTGATGGAGTGCTTGCTGTAAGGGTTCGATGTCTTCTTCTAAGAGTAACTGATCAAAAGTTTGTCCGCTCATGTATTCAAATAAGAGCGCCGCTTTTTTGCCGTGTTGATGATAGCCGTAAACTTGGGGCGCAATGCCCGGAAATTTGCTGTGCCAGCTTTCAATGCCCAATTTTTCTTGGTTCAGTTTTTGTTGGTCACCTTCTTTAAAAATGGCCATGTAGGGGTCATTGACTTGATGTTGCACCAGAATGTCTGGCGCAACCGTTACGCCCGAAATACTACAGCCGGATTTGGTTTCTGCTAAGGTTTGAATTCTTAATGAAGGGTCAGACGGCAATTCACTTTTGTGAAGCGCCGCTCTTAAACTATGATAGCGGTCAACCTGAATATTTTGTCCTAAATTGGCGGAAATAATGGCTTCACCAATTTGTAAAAAGGTTTGACTGACTTGGCTAATGTCTTTAATGACAAAGAGGGCTTCGAGTAGCGCATCAGCATTTTGCCCGCTGCTTAAGCGTTTTTGATATTTTTTAATAATCGGTTCAGCATGTTTGTCGATGCGCTGGTCAAGTTGACACAAATCGATGGCAAGTTGCGAATCTTCAGCGAGTATAGCGGGATGAATTAAATTCAGCGCAGCATTGATGTCTTCAAGCACTTGAATGACGGGTTTTTGTTGGCAAAGTTTACCCACCTTGGGCTGTTGGAGAGACAGGGTAAATTTTTCCAATTGCAAAGAAAGCAGTTTTAGCTGTTGACTCAGAATCTCCAAGTTTTGAATGCACAGGATGTTCGGTCCATCTTCGCGCCAGTTTTTCAGGGCCTCAGCTGCTTGTTGAAGTAGGTTGCTGTGGTAGTTTTCAATGTAATCCACATTACTTAAGCTTTTATTAAGCAAGCGTTTATCGCCTGTTTCTAAAAAATCAGAGATACCTTGCCGTTGTTTTTGCAATGTCAGCAGCGCAAATTGGATTGGGTGGAGCAGTGCAGGGGAGAGTTTCATGAACATCTACAGATTTGAAAAAGACTACTTACGTTTCTTTTTTGAGCTGGGTTTTTTGGCTTCAATAAACAACGCGGAGTCTTCATGTTCGACAGGTTCCTCGGATGACCAATTAATTTTAATGCTGAGTTGTTGCGCATTTTTTGAGTGACATACTTTAATTCGGATATTAGCCAAGGCTTGAGGCGTTAAACGGATTTCTTCCTCGTCATCGGTAAAGACCAATTCCCCTTTATGAAACCCTTCACTAATAGCATTTAAATACCCTGTAATTCCTTGAGTATTTTGCAAAGATTCGTGTTCAAAGTTGCGCGTTTTCTTGCTCATTTGAGGTTTCCAATTAGTCTGTTTACTGATTCAAAAACCGATTATACGAAAAAAAATTGTGTCAATTATGACAAAGCGCCCAACATTGCACCTTTTAAAAGGCGGGTAAAGGTCTGAGTCGTTTGGGGTCAAACATTTTTGTTTCTGCCGTATCACTAGAGATCGCTTTGACCAAACCACTTTGGTAAAAAATGGTTGCAGAATAACCCAGAGTTTTAATATTTCGTTTTTGACGACAATTCGCATTTAATTGCGTGTCGCATTCAAAATTCAACAATCCATGACGCACAAACAGTTGTTGACCATTTTCATGACTGCGATGTCCATTAACAATCGCATAAATACCAATTTCTTTTAGAGAACGAGCGCCGTTTTGCGTAAGTGGCTTATCGGTGTTTCGGTATTTCGTGCGGAATACATTGCCCAATTCGTTGTAATAGAGTTCAAATAAATTTCCTTGCGTCAATTGTTGTTGAAAACGCTGGTTTAGGTGGTCAATTCCATGATGTTTGAGCTGCTGAATCACTTGGTCATCAAGACCTGCGTGACAAAATAAATAACTACCCGAGCGCGTCATTAATTTGAGTTCTTTAAAAAACCAATGATAAGCTCCGTTAGGATCTACAAATAACTGTCTCGCTTTTTGCACAGCCCAGTAGATTTGGGTTGTTGATAAGCCATGTGATTGACATGCGCTTAAAAAATCGGTTTGCTTAAATTGAATGGTGCGAATTTCTTTATCGATTTGACGCTGGCTCAACAGTCCTTTTGCGACACGAGCAAACACGTCTGGCCAATCTTGTCGAGGGAATAGATAGGCAGCGATTTGGGCTTCTGATAATGTAGGTTCGCTCGGCAATTCCTGTGCATAATGCTGATATATTTCGGCAAATAATGCCGCTGTTTTGCGGCCCATTCGCGTAAAAAAATGGCTTTGCCGTGGATTATCCGCAAAATCCAGCGACAAAAGTCCAGCATAAAATCGAATATCGTGATTACCGGCTAATAACGTCAGTTTGGCACCTTGCAGGCGCAAGGCGTTGAGTAGATTTAATAGGGCTAGATTGCTAGGACCTTTATCAAAACAATCACCACCAATGAATATTTGGGTGGTTTGCCCTTGCGTGGTTAATTCAGGTTGCTCAAGTGTGCAGGTTTGCGAGACTAAAAAACTGGCTTTAAGTGAACGTAAAAAGGCATGGGCATCCGCATGTAAATCACAAAAAAATACGGTATCTTCAGCAGGTTTTTGCCAAGTGTTTTGGTCGAATGCGACGGCTTGCGAGGGCGTCCAACAAAGGCCATTACCACTATAGAAATCATTTGAAGCAAGTCGTTGAGTGTTCACTTCTCGTCCTTAATCAATAGTCGGGCAATCGATGATCGGTGATTGGCGAACTTTCCATTCACCAGCCGCTTTGCGCCACTGTGGCGATTCATTGGCTGAATACTCAAAAAATACAGGCACACCGTAATACATCGACAAGCCTTTAATTTCGTCAAAAGCCAAAATGCCTAAGCAATGCGCTGCATGGCGAAAACTGGCACCGTGGCCCACCATGATTTTGAGCGTGTCTTGTTGAACTGTTTCGCAAAGGTGGTTAAAAGTTTGGGTGATTTCTGCCGCGACGCGTTTTCCAGCTTGCATTAAAGATTCGGCGCCCTCAAAGGGTAAACAGTAAAAACTGTCTGATTTCCAGCCCTCGTTAGGTACTTCATAACGTGGATCATTGGCTAAAATATCTTCAATTTGCTCAAGGGTTAAATTCGCAGCTGCGCCCACGGAACGTTCTACCAGATTAGCGCTTTGTTCAATTTGATAGGGCAGTTGCAAGCCTTGACCAATAAAGTCCGCAGTTTGCCAAGCACGCAATAGGGTTGAGCTGGTTAGCGTGCTGTCAATAACACACTGGTGTTCTTCTGCAAATTTTAGAATTTGCATGGCGGCCTCAAGCGACTGTTCAGAACCTTCATTGGTTAAACCATAAGGTTGCAATGCGCTAGGCACATTCGGTTGCTGTTTATATTCGCCGTGGCGAACAAACGCAAGGTAAAGTTTATGAGGTGTGGTTTTCATGTCGCAGAGTTTAATTCAGCAGCTTTACGCTCAGATGATGCTTAGATGACAGATTTGTAACAGAAGTTATTTTGAAGAGAACGTTAACGTCAAAAAAGCCCTAAAAACAACCAGGCCTGGTTGTTTTTAGGGCTTTTTTGGTGGTTTTTAAGATAAAAAATCCCACGTTTGTGTGGGATTGCTTACCCTTTAATCAAGGAATATAACAGGTTCAGTGGTTATGGCAGGCGTACCCATTAACAACCAAACGCTTTTATCTCGCTGCGAGTCAGTAGCATCATTAGAATTTTCAGAATAAACTGCGCCGATCACCACATCAGGCGCTGTGTCGCTATCTGCGCCATCTTGTGACATAAAGAAACGAATATGGGTTCCTGGTGGATGAGCCATAGTTTCAGGGTCACCATTGGCAAGGCCGGATTCATTATCATTACCGGTTTGTGCCAATTCAAATTCACCGAGGCGAGTGCTGGCTTCTGTAAGTGAGTCTGACGTTTCGGTAAAGGCAATCAGTGGATTGGCTAGGGTTTCGCTAGCATTGGCATCGGTGGCTTCTACAGTCGTCACTTGCCCGGGCTCTCCTTGGTAACGTAAAGTAGAAGAGGTGGCATCCGTTTGAGTAATCGCCAAGGTTAAACTAGAACCTGACTTCCCAAAGGTTGCTTCTACAGGACCTGAGAACAATTCAACAAGATCGCCTTGTGTGTTTCCTTGTATTTGCATCCCTAAAAACCGATAGGTTTTGCCATTGAGACTGTCGGTAATGGTGGCGTTGGTGACGGTGCCGCCTGTATCGGGTAATTTAACAGCCAATCGTGTGCCAAGTTGGCAAGTATTGATGGCTTGGTCAATGACGGCATTGCTATCGGCACAATCATAAACCGGACTTGGATTGACTTGATCAAAGTTGGTGTGATGCTTGTTAAGCATCGCAATCATGCCATCTGGTGTATAGGCGACTTGACGGGTTGAGTTATCATTTTCTCCCCAAGTAGCCGTTGTAGTACCGCCCAAGTTGCCATTTTCAACCACAGTAGCTGTCCGGTCGATGCGAGATGAGTCGTGGTTCGGGAAGTCTTCACCGTTATAGCCTAGACCAATACCATTGGGAAAATATTTAAGCTTAACCGCGTTTTGTGCACTGGCAGGGCGAGTCAGGTTGCCACTGGGGTCAATACTCCAGCGCGAAGTTTCGACTACAAAATCAGCAATCTCTAGACCTAGGTTTAAGGAGGTTCCCATCGGGGTTGGGTATTGTGATTGTAAAATAATACCACCATACGTATGACCCGCAACATTGGCTAGTACCCCAGTGTTGGTGTTTATTTTTGGGAGAACCAAGGTGAGTGAGGTTTCTAGAATTTTCCAGTTGTTGATATCCTCACCAAATTGTTTGGCTTGGGTATTCAAATGGATATATGCATAACGTTGGGTCACGCTGTCTTTGTAAAAAGGCATCATCCCTGAACTTTTCGCGTAGGTGATTGAATAGTTGTAGTTATTTCCTCCAAATAAATTTTCGCTCCCCGTTTGACCTACTGTGGGGGTGATCTCTGGAATTGAGAGGCTATTGTCGCTATTGAGCGTTGCGGGTATACCTGAAGCGATTTTTCCTGGATCAATGCTTCGCATTTGCTGCGTTTTTTGCTCGCCAGCATAGTCAATCAATTGTCCAATCGACAGGCTGCCATTTTCGGCAAGTGTGAAGCTGAGTTGTTCATCACTGACGCTTGCGGTCAGCAAATTAGGCTGTAGGCTGACCATGCTCCAAGTTGAAGAGTTGCCATTGGTCATGCTTCCTTCTAGAGTCGAGGTATTGTTTAATTGCCAATATTGTCCTGCGATGGCATTGAGTTGTGCGGAAGAAGATTGCTCATCAATTTTAGTTTGAATGCTTGAA
>JAFGUG010000061.1 GCA_016938655.1 Thiotrichales bacterium
GCACCTGTTGTTGCACCGGTTGTCATACCCAAACCTGCACCAGCACCTGTTGTTGCACCCGTTGTTGCAGAACCTGAACAAGTCGTCGATGCCGAGCCTGAAATAAAAGTCGCCAAACCTTTATCTTTCAGTGGTTTTTTTGAAACCGATGGTAACAACCTATCTGCTAAAGCCAAAATGAAATTAGACAAGTATGTTGACTATCTCAATGCACACCCCACTGAAAAAGTGGTTGTTACCGGTTACACAGATGATCGTGGTGCGGCCACTTACAATCAACAATTGTCAGAAAAACGCGCTAAAGCGGTTAAAGCCTACTTAACATCTAATGGCATTAACGCAAATCGCATTACCACTAAAGGAATGGGAGAAAGCAATCCGGTCGCCGACAATAACACTGCCGATGGCCGTGCCCAAAACCGTCGTGTTGAATTAGACATTACAAACTAATTTTTTGTCTATCCGCCAAAGGTCAACGGCGTTGATCTTTGGCATTCATCCTGCTTTATTGTTTTATTGAATAACCCTGAGGTTTTTAAGAGAGTTGGTTTAGGTTTGTCTAAGCAAACTGTCTTAAAAATCCCATTAAAACCCATTATTTTTTGACCTTAAAGAGAAAGCCGAACATGAGAGAAAATCAAGCCATTACCCAAAAGGCAATCCATATTCCAGAGGAATACCGTTTAATCTCTAGAACAGACCTTAAGGGAAATATCCTTGAAGCAAATTCTGAATTTATTGAAATTAGCGGCTATACCAAAGAAGAGTTGATTGGTCAACCTCATAATCTGTTGCGCCATCCTGATGTTCCTTCAACCGTTTTTAAGGATATGTGGAATAACCTGCAACAAGGCAAATCTTGGACGCAAATCGTCAAAAACCGCTGTAAAAATGGTGACCATTATTGGGTAAAGGCAAATACTTCGCCGATTATGGAAAATGGCAAAAGCATTGGGTATATTTCAGTTAGAAAACCTGCAACTGCGAATGAAATTGCCGCCGCAACGGATGCCTACCAAAAAATTAATGCTAACAAATTGGTCATTAACAACGCTATTATCAGCACACCTCAAGCGCATCGCTGGCAAAAAATGAATCCTTATCTTGGCTTAGGCATTATGGGTAAGATTTTAGTCCCGGCAGGATTATTGCTCATACTGGCCATTATCATCACCGCACTTTCCGCACAACAAGGTTATAACGAAGCCAAAACACTTAACGAACAGACCCGTTTTGATACCTTAAACGGCCATATTTTCAATAAGCTCGATGCCTTAAAAAGCGCTGGACTCAACAGTGCCATTAGGTTATCAACCAATATTAAAATTCAAGACAATCTTGAAGCCAATTCCAGCAATGAAATTGCCAAGTCCGTTCTGGCTGAAAAATTACCCGCTTATGAAGCGGTTGGCGGGCAAAAATATAAAGTTCAAATTCACCGTCCAGATGCCACCTCTTTTTTAAGAAGCTGGAACGATAAACAAGGCGATGACCTCAGCAACTTTAGATTCACCGTGAATCAAGTCATCAAAAGTCAACAAACCAAAGCCGCGATAGAACTGGGTAGAACGGGTATTGCTATTCGCAGTTTGACGCCAATATTTAGTCACCAAAACCCGCAAAAATACATAGGTTCTCTGGAAGTCATTACCCCCATTACCGCTTTACAAAAAAATCTGGCAAACGAAGGGATTTATTACTTTGCCGTCTTAACACCCAAAGCTTTAGAAATTGCACACGGTGAAGCCAAGAATCCAAAACTTGGCCAATATACTTTAGCAACCCAAACGGGTGTTGAGGCGCCAGAATTAGCTTGGTTTAAAGAAATTGACATCGAAGCTTTAGTCCACAATCATTTTATTACCTCTAAACAACATTTCTTCAGTAGCTATCCGATTAAGGATGCTCGTGACGAATTGGTCGGCTATCATTTGATTATGGAAGACCTATCTAAAGTCGGCAACTTAAACGACATCTCTAAAGCGAATGCCATCGCAACCGTTGTAAAGATGACCTTGGCCATATTGATTATTAGCTTGTTATTGTTATTTGTTGTTTACTTCAACATTTCTCGACCCATCAAAAAAATGGTTAACACCATTAACCAAGCAGCAAATAATGGCGACTTATCCGCACGATTAGACGCGCAATTTAATCATGAAATGGGACAAATTGGTAAAGCTTACAATCAACAAATGGAAACTGCACAGATCGCAATGGGTGAAGCAGGTCGTATGATACGAGACATCTCTCAAGGTGACTTTAAAACCACCACGGTGATACCGACCACCGGCGATTTTAATGTGATGACTCAAAATCTAAACCGTGCCGTGACCACCATTGATGAAACCTTCAGTGAAATCAAAAATGTACTCAGCCAGATTCGTCATGGTCAATTCAGCTATCAATCTAAACTGGAAACGCAAGGCGAATTTAAAGAAGCCATGCAACAAGCCTTGTCAGCCATGGCGATGTTACGCGGCGTCTTTCACGAAGTAAACGAGCTCATGGGGCAAGTAGCGCGCGGTTATTTTGCCCGTCGAATCACGGCTAAAACCGAGGGCGAGTTACAATTATTAAAGGACAACATTAATAGCTCATTAGACAAATTGCAATCCGCTATTTCAGAAACCACCAACGTCATGATTGCACAGGGTGCAGGTGACTTAAAAGGTCGTATTGAAAGCGACTTTGAGGGAACTTTGGCCATTTTAAAAGATGGTATTAACAATTCGGTTACCAATATGGGCAGTTTGATGTCACAGTCTAACTACTCTATTTACAAATTGTCTGAAGGCGCCAAAGCCATCGCACAAGACATTAGCGATTTGTCTGGCAGAACCCAGCAACAAGCCGCAGCGGTGGAACAAACCGCTGCCAGCATGGAAGAAATCACCTCAACCATTCAGCAAACGGCTAATAATGCCATGGATGCCAATCAAATGGCCAATACGTCCCTGATCGAAGCTAAGTCGGCGAATGAAGTGGTGCAAAAAACCATTGCTTCAATCAACCAAATTAACGAAGCCAGTCACAAAATTTCAGAAATTACCACGCTCATTGACAGCATCGCCTTCCAGACCAACCTCTTGGCGCTCAACGCTGCGGTTGAAGCCGCCAGAGCTGGCGACCACGGTCGTGGTTTTGCAGTGGTCGCCGGAGAGGTGCGTAGTTTGGCTGGCAAGTCTGCCGAAGCCGCCAAACAAATTCGAACACTCATTGATGATACGGTTGAGAAAGTGCATCACGGTGCGACTTTGGCAAAAGAATCTGGTGAAGCACTGATTATCATTAATCAGTCCATTGAACAAATCAGCTCTTTAGTGAATGAAATCACCAAAACCACTGCCGAACAGGCCAAAGGCGTTCAACAGGTGAATGAGGCCATCGGTTCCATCGACCAAGCAACCCAACAAAACGCTGCCTTAGTAGATGAAACCGCAGAAAGAACTTCAGAAATGCGTCGTCAGGCTGAAGGCGTAACCAATGTGGTCAGTACCTTCAAAATTGACTTAGAACAAATTGGGTTTGCCACCGCTATGAAGACGGGACAATTTGCCTTTGCACAAGCACGCCGTGCGCACCGTCAATGGAAAGGCTTAATTCGAGCTTTTGTTGATGGTATGGATGTTCAAATCGATGAAAAAGTGGCTACCGATCATACACAATGCGGACTGGGCAAATGGTTCTATAGCCCAGAAGGTCAACAGTACGCGCACCTGACGGAAATGCAAACGGTAGACAAATACCATGCTGAATTGCATGCTTGCATTAAACGTATCTTAGAAGCCTATCGAGCTGAAGATTTAGAAACCGTGGAAGCAGAATTCCATAAGCTCGATCAAGTCAGTGCAAAAGTCATTGAAAACCTTAGCTTAGCTGAACAAGCGGTGGCCAAAACGCAACACAAACCGTCTGCCTCATCCAAATTAGCGCCCAGTGTTGCAAAACCCAGCCGCACAGTACCCAGTCCTGC
>JAFGUG010000062.1 GCA_016938655.1 Thiotrichales bacterium
TGGAAGAATATCGTGACGGCTTGGTTGGGGACAAACTGCCACACCGTTAATCACGCTTCATCAACCTAGAACAACAACTCATAAAAACCAACAAATAATCTCTGTGGAGGAGAACTTATGAAGAAAAAATCGCTGGCAAAACGCCTTTTTACTGGGCTAGCCTTAGTGGGGTGTGTCACTTTAAGTAGTAATGTCTACGCCCTAGACCGTGGAGAACTCATGGCCAACACTTGTGCAGGTTGCCACGGCCCTAACGGCGTTAGCCATGGTCCAGCAACCCCCTCTATTGCAGGCATGTCTGCTGACTACTTCAAAGAATCTATGCTCGCTTACAAAGAAGGCACTCGCCCATCTACCATTATGATGCGTATTGCGAAAGGCTATAGCGAAGCAGAAATTGCACAAATGGCCACCTATTTTTCTGCCCAAAAGTTTGAAAGTGCTCCCCAAAAAACCGATGCCAAAATGGTCAGCATGGGTCAAAAAATTCACACCAAATACTGTGAAAAATGCCACTCTGAAAACGGTAGCTTGAAAGAAGATGATTCTGGAATCTTAGCCGGTCAATGGCGCCCATATCTTCAGTACAACCTGCATGACTTTATTGCAGGCGGACGCGAAGCCCCTAAAAAAATGGCTAAAAAGCTCGAAGAAATGCACGCTAAATACGGTGATAAAGGCGTACAACAGTTGATTGAATTCTACTCAGCCCAGGAGACAAAATAATGATGTTAAATAGAAGAAACCTCCTAAAAAGTGCCATCGCAGCAACCTTTGCATCAGGTGCCAGCTTTGGCTTTGCCAATCATGCTTACGCCAGCAACAAAAAAGTTGTGATCGTCGGTGGCGGCATTGGTGGCGCAACGGCTGCGAAATATATCCAAAAATACGACTCTGCCGCAGATATTACCATTATTGAAAAAAATCCTGATTACTACACCTGCTTTATGTCAAATGAAGTGATTGGTGGCAATCGTTCAATGGAATCTATTCATTTTACCTACGAAAAATTGAAAGCCCGTGGTATTAAAGTGGTGTTTGACACCGTGAGTGATATTGATGCAAAAGGCCAATCGGTTAAAACCGCTTCTGGCAAAGCATTTGCCTATGATCGCTGCATTGTATCGCCAGGCGTTCAACTAAAATATGAAGCCATTCCCGGCTACTCCAAAGAAGCCTCAAAAAGCATTCCACACGCTTGGAAAGCAGGTCCACAAACTGAACTATTACGCAAACAATTGGTTGACATGAAAGACGGTGGAACAGTCGTGATGATTGCACCACCAAATCCTTTCCGTTGCCCACCTGGCCCTTATGAGCGTGTATCGCAAATAGCCGCTTACCTTCAAGAGCACAAACCTAATTCTAAAATCGTCATTCTTGACCCTAAGGACAAGTTTTCTAAACAAGGTTTGTTCATGGATGGTTGGAAACGCTACTATGGTTATGGCACTGAGCAAAGTATGATTTCTTGGATCCCTGCCAAAGACGGTGGTAAGGTTACCAAAATTGATGCCGCATCTAAAACCGTTACCTACGGCGATGGCAAAACCCTTAAAGCCGATGTGCTCAATATCATCCCTCCTCAACAAGCAGGCTCGATTGCCATTAAAGCAGGATTGGCCGATGACAAGGGTTGGTGTCCTGTCGATCAAAAAACGTTTGAATCGACCCTTCATAAAAACATTTATGTGATTGGCGACGCCTCCATTGCAGGCCCTTTGCCAAAATCAGGCTATGCCGCTAACTCCGAGGCTAAAATTTGTGCTGTGGCCGTTGTCACTTCACTGAACAATCAACCTATGATTGAGCCTTCTTGGGTCAACACTTGCTACTCAGTTATTAAACCTGGAGATGGCATCACTTCTGGCGACGGTATTTCGGTAGCCATGGTGTATGCTTACAAAGACGGCAAAATCGTTAAAGTTGATGGTTCAGGTGGGTTAACGGGAGCCTTTGATGCCGAACTGCGTAAACGCGAAGTTTTGTATGCACACTCTTGGTTTAAAAACATCACAGTCGACACTTTTGGCTAATCCTTCATTCAAAAATAATTCCTCCTACGCTTAAGCCCGATTTATCGGGCTTTTTTCTTTTGAGAAAATAAGCCTTCTTGGCGAGAGCTTTGCACTAAGTTAGGGTTTTATGTCAAAAAACTCTATAATATGCAACCTTCAAACATCTACCTTTATTGAGCAACTTGATTATGAGCAACCAACACAACCAAGAAAAATTATCCAGCGCACGTTTTAGCGAATCGACCGATGCGTTTGTTGAGGAGTTTACCGCTTCAATTCAGTTTGACCACCGTATGTACCGTCAAGATATTGAAGGCTCGATTGCCCATGCCAAAATGCTCACCGAAGCCGGAATTTTAAATGCACAAGAATTGGCAGACATTGAAATGGGGCTGGCCAAAATTCTGCAACAAATCGAGGCGGGTGAAGTGCAATGGTCAATTAAGCAAGAAGACATTCACATGAATATCGAGTCTTTACTGACAGGCTTGATTGGCATTACCGGTAAAAAATTGCACACGGGTCGCTCACGAAACGACCAAGTGGCCACCGATATTCGCCTCTATTTACGCGATGAAATTGATGCCATTTTGCCCGAACTCAAGCGTTTACAACAGGGGATTTTAAGCGTTGCCGAGCGTGAATTTGACACCATTATGCCAGGGTTTACCCA
>JAFGUG010000063.1 GCA_016938655.1 Thiotrichales bacterium
AGTTTATCGTTCCATAAACATACCTTGTTTAAACAGTGGGGTACAGTAAAAACCACATGGTAGTGCCTAATAGGCAAAGTGCGGTCAATGAGTTTATCGATCCATTTAAGCTGTTTGGCCGCCTGACATTTGGGACAGTGCCGGTTTCCGCAGCTGTTGTAGCTGTAGCGCACCGTTCCGCAGTAATCGCAAGCTTCTTCATGTCCGCCTAACCAGGCGGTGCGGCATTGCATTATATCAAACAAGGTTTTTGTTTGCACGGGCGATAAACTTTCTTTTTGCAACAGCTCTTTACCAAACCTTCGCACCACATCAGCCAACTCATACTTTGTTTTCATGGTAATTGTATAAAGTGTCGAGCGGACTGTGGGGCTTAATCAGCGTGCATTGAGCCACGTGAAGGTATATCATAGTTGTGGTTATTTCAGCATGTCCCAGGAGTTCTTTCAGGGTAACAATATTTAACCCGTCCTCCAATAAGTGAGTGGCATAGCTGTGTCGCAGCGAGTGCAGGTTAACCTGTTTGGTTATAGAAGTTTTCTTCAGGTTTTCACGCATTACCCACGAGAGTCCACGTACACTGTAACGTCCATCGGGTTCTTTCCCGTTAAACAGCCATATGTGTGGGTTCTCAGCTTTGAGATACTTTTTCAGGCCAACAGCCATACTTTCAGCCAGGGGAACGATACGGTCTTTTTTATATTTGCTTTGTCGGATATGGATTGTTTTGCGTTCAAAGTCGATATCGGATACCTTCAGGTTGATGACTTCCTGACCGCGCAGTCCGGCCGAATAAATGAGCGTTAACACCACCCGATGTTTGAGAAGTGCAGGCGCAGCAAAAAGCTCTTTCAGCTCCAACTGGTTTAGAATGACTGGCAGTTTTGTATCCTGCTTTAGCGATGGCAGGGCAATGGCGCGTTTGTTCATTCCCAGCAAGCGGTAATAATAACGGAGCCCATAAACCATATGCTTAAAGCTGCTGCGAGAGGGTGATTTGGGGTCGCGTGCCAGAGCCGCCAGGTATTCGTTTATTTCCTCATCGTCAATTTGGTCAGGCAGTTGTCCAAAATGAAGCGATATGAGAGCAATCCTACGGATGTAATTGCTAAGGGTACTCTTGCTTTGTCCGCGCAAAGTAACCTGCTGTTCCAACTTTTTTAAAACCATCTTAAAACCGGGAACGGCAACTATGGCACGTTCCACAACAGTTAAATTCATTTTTTTTCTCATACATAAATTTTTAAAGTGACTTAAA
>JAFGUG010000064.1 GCA_016938655.1 Thiotrichales bacterium
CTTATTCTAATCAGTGTTCCCGCGTGGCCACAAATTGCAATTTTGGCCAACGCTCTTCAATTAAGCTTAAATTGACACGGGTTGGTGCGATGTACACCAATTGATCCGCTGCGTCATAGGCCACATTATCACGTACTTTTGCGAGGAATTTCTCAATTTCTACTTTATCGCCAATCACCCAACGCGCGGTGGAAACATTCACGGGTTCAAAAAAACAAGACACGTTATATTCATCTTGCAGTCTTTGCGCGACCACTTCAAACTGCAAAATCCCAACGGCCCCTAAAATCAAATCATTATTGGCGATAGGTCTAAACAACTGAGTAGCGCCCTCCTCCGATAACTGCGTTAAACCCTTTTGCAACGCCTTCATTTTCATCGGATCTTTCAATTGGGCACGTCTGAATAATTCTGGCGCAAAATTAGGAATACCAGTGAATTTCAAATCTTCCCCTTGCGTAAACGTATCCCCAATTTTAATCGTGCCATGATTGTGCAATCCAATAATATCACCCGGATAAGCTTCTTCAGCTTGGTCTCGGCGATTGGCTAAAAACGTAATGGCTTTCGCAATTTTGACATCCTTGCCAAGGCGAACATGACGCAGACTCATGCCCTTTTCATACTGCCCCGAGACCACACGCATAAAGGCCACACGGTCACGGTGCTTAGGGTCCATATTGGCTTGAATTTTAAAGATAAAACCCGTCAACTTTTCTTCATCCGCTTTCACCATACGGCTTTCAGCAGCACGACCCACTGGAGAAGGTGCATACTGTGCAAAACCATCAAGCAGTTCTTGCAAACCAAAGTTATTCACTGCCGAACCGAAATATACAGGGGTTAACTCCCCTTTCAAAAAGGCCTCTAACTCAAACTCGTGACTTGCGCCCTGCACCAGCTCAATTTCATCGCGCAATTCTTGCGCTTGACTACCAATTAACTCATCCAAGCGCGGATTATCCAAGCCCTGAATCAATTCACCTTGGCTGGCGACCAAGCCCTGTGCCGTTTCAAACAAACGCACCGTATCGTTATACAAGTGATAAATACCCTTAAAGCGTTTGCCCATGCCAATTGGCCAAATAATCGGGGCACATTTAATGTTTAAAATATCTTCCACTTCATCCAATAACTCAATCGGCTCTTTACCTTCACGGTCGAGTTTATTAATAAAAGTCAAAATCGGCGTATCGCGTAAACGACACACTTCCATCAATTTAATGGTTCTGTCTTCAACCCCTTTCGCCACATCGATCACCATTAAAGCCGAGTCCACTGCGGTTAAAGTACGGTAAGTATCTTCTGAGAAGTCCTCGTGTCCGGGGGTATCCAACAGGTTAATCATGACATCTTGATAAGGAAACTGCATCACCGATGAGGCCACCGAAATCCCACGCTCTTGCTCAATCTTCATCCAATCCGAGGTTGCTGCACGGTCGGTCTTACGGCTTTTCACCGCACCTGCCATTTGAATGGCTCCCCCATAAAGCAAGAGTTTCTCAGTAACGGTGGTTTTACCCGCATCTGGGTGCGAAATAATCGCAAAGGTGCGGCGTTTATTTTTTTCTAAAATTAATGACATGGTTGAATACTTTAAAGTTAATAAATGAGACCTTTTCAGGTGCTCAATAAATACTGTTTTTAAAACTAAAAATGACCAGGCCTGGTCATTTTTAGCAACTTTTGACCCGTTTTAAGCAGAATTATTTTGCTGCTTTGGTGGCTTCACGTGCGGCTTCTCTGGCTTCACGCTTAGCTTCTTCTTCTAAGAACAAACGATTTAACTCCGCTTCGCGCTCTTCTTTGCCAGCTTTGTCTTTCGGTGCTTTCATCAAATCTTCTTTAGAAACCCCCATTGCCAGAGCAATGGCACTGGCAACGTAGGTTGAGGAATAGGTTCCCACCACAATCCCCACGATTAAAGCCATGGCAAAATTGTGAATAATTTCACCCCCCAAGAAAAACAGCGCAATCAATACCAACAAAGTGGTTAAAGACGTCATAATCGTTCTGGATAACATTTGGTTAATCGCTAAATTGGTCACTTCAATGGGGGAGCCTTCGCGCACGGTTCTAAAGTTTTCACGCACACGGTCAAATACGACTATGGTATCGTTCAGCGAATAACCGATGACCGCTAAAATGGCCGCTAAAACCGTTAAGTCAAATTGCGCCTGTGTCCATGAAAATACGCCCAAAGTGATGACCACATCATGAATTAAAGCAGCAACCGCCCCAACTGAAAAACGAAACTCAAAACGCAGAGCCACATAAATCAAAATGCCCAATAACGCATAAATCACCGCCAAAGCACCATCTTCGGTTAACTCATCTCCCACTTGAGGCCCCACAAACTCCACACGACGCATTTCAAAACCCGTGCCTTCTGCTTTAAGAACATCCATCAATTGATTACTGATGGTTGCCGCATTGATGCCCTCTCTGGGCGCAATACGAATCAAAACATCCTCTACCGAACCAAAGTTTTGCACCACGGCATCGTCAAAACCATTGCCGCGCAAGGTTGTCCGAATCTGCTCAATATTGGCTGGTTCTTGATAGGCCAATTCAATTAAAGTTCCGCCAGTAAAGTCGATCCCGAAATTAAGCCCTTTCATCGCTAGGCCTGCAATAGAGGCCAAGATCATCACCACGGAGAACACCACGGCTAAACCGCGATGTTTCATAAAGTTGATTTGTTTTTCTTGCGCCATCACTTCTGGCGTTGCTGTATTTAAATTTTGTGCTTCCATGTTCACTCTTCTTTAAATTGTGAGAGACCTAAATCGATAACTTTTTGACGGGTTTATTGCCGTACAAATGGTTGACAATGGCTCGCGTGCCTAAAATGGCCGTGAACATTGAGGTGATAATCCCAATGGACAAGGTAATGGCAAACCCTTTAATGGGGCCAGTTCCAAAACTAAACAACACAATTGCCGCTAAGAGCGTGGTGATATTGGCGTCGGCAATGGTTACAAAGGCTTTTTCGTAGCCCGCATAAATGGCCGATTGGATTGAAGAGGTGCGTAGCTCTTCACGAATACGTTCAAAAATCAACACATTGGCATCCACCGCCATCCCCACCGTTAACACAATACCGGCAATTCCAGGCATGGTCAGGGTCGCTTGCAATAACGACAAGACCGCAAAAATTAGCACCAAATTCAACGTTAAAGCCAAGTTGGCAATCATGCCAAAGGTTTTATAACGCCAAACCATCAAAATCAACACTAAAATAAAGCCGACCACAACCGACATAAAACCTTGCTCAATATTATCTTTACCCAAGCTCGGTCCAATGGTGCGTTCTTCCACAATTTCCATCGGCGCCGCTAAAGCACCTGCGCGTAATAATAAAGCTAAATCTTGCGCTTCTTGCGGACTGTCTAAACCAGTAATTTGGAAACGTGTCGAAAATTGGCCACGAATCGTTGCTGCGTTAATAACGTCTTGAGTGGTGATACGTTTTTTAACTTTTTCGCCATTGATCTCGGTGGTTTCAGTGCGGTTTTCAATAAACACCACCGCCATACGATTACCAATATTTTCTTTGGTCACTGCCATCATTTTGCGACCGCCGACACCATCTAGGGTAATGCTCACCTCCGGTGTACCTGACTGCGACTCTATGCCAGACTGAGCATTAATCACGTTCTCACCGGAAATGATTATGCGACGCTGCAATAAAATCGGACGGCCATCACGGAACTGATAAACCTCTGAACCATTCGGTGCATAACCCGTTTTTTGTGCTTTGTAAGGATCCCCTTTTTCTTCAACTAGACGAAACTCTAGGGTTGCGGTTGCGCCC
>JAFGUG010000065.1 GCA_016938655.1 Thiotrichales bacterium
CTAAGCGTCATTTAAAGCTCCTTTACTTGCAATCGTGACGTTTGAAATCACATCGGTCAGCGTATTTCGTTGAAAGAAAAACCACATGCCTGTCGCGCGGTGATACCACCATTCCTTTTGGTCTTGTGGATGGCTATGGCGATAAAACACATGGTCAGTCCACTCGGTTTCGGTAACCGTATCAAAATCGGGTTCGTGCTCCACTATGCCGCCGTAGGTGAACTCACTTAAGGCTCTTCTACCGAGATTAGGACAATTCACAAATTTCATAACTTCTCCTTAATGCCCAACCGAAGCCGCACCTTTCTCACCCACCAGTTTGAAATTTTCAAAACGGTCAAGACTAAAAGGCTTAATCAAATCATGCACACGGTCGGTTGCGACCGTATACGCCATGGTTTTTCCACTAACCGGCGTGGCTTTAAAGCCCCAGGTTCCCCAACCGCTGTCGAGATAAAAACCTTCCACATTGGTTTTACCCATAATCGGCGCAAAGTCCGGCGTAATGTCCGCCATCCCCGCCCATTGACGCATAATCTTCAAGCGGCTGGTAAACGGGAACAAGTCCATCATCTGGTCGGTCAAGCCTTCCACAAAATCCAAGGTGGAGCGCGTAGAGTGCAATTCCGACGGATCAACCGATGCCCCCATGACCAACTCACCGCGTGACGACTGGCTGACATACACATGCAAACTGCCGGATACCACAATCGTGTCCATAAACGGCTTCACCGGTTCGGTCACACAGGCTTGTAATGGAAAAACTTCAATCGGTGTTTTGATGTCGAGCATATTGGTGATACGTGGTGACGAACCCGCCACCATCGAAATCACCTTTTTCGCGCCGACAAACCCTCGATTGGTTTCCACACCCACCACTTTGCCGCCCAGCGTTTTCACATCGGTGACTTGGGTTTTCTGGTGAATTTCCACACCACGCTGCTGCGCCCCGCGCGCATAACCCCAGGCCACCGCATCATGACGCGCCACCGAACCCGGCGCGTGATATAACGCCCCCATCACCGGATGTTGTCCGTTACATTCCACGTCCATATAAGGCACGTCTTTCTGAATGGTTTCCACATCCACCACTTCACTGTCGATGCCGTGATGCTTGTTGACTTCAGCACGCCAACGCATAGTGCGCATCGCACTGTCGGTATGCGCCAAGGTAAAGTGACCGCGTGTCGAATAAAAAATATTCAAATCAAAATCGTCACTCAGGTCTTCAAATAACTTGATACTGGCATCGTAAAATTTAACCCCTTCCGAGGTCAGGTAATTCGAGCGCACAATCGTGGTATTGCGCCCAGTATTACCGCCACCGATATACCCCTGTTCCAAAACAGCAACATTGGTAATGCCATGTTCTTTCGCCAAGTAATAGGCACAGGCCATGCCGTGACCACCACCACCAATAATGACTACGTCATAGTCTTTTTTAAGAGGCTTTTCTTCCGGAAAAAATCGCAACTCGTCTTGAGGGTTCTTCCAAGCATATTTCAGCAGTCGTAATGGCATGTGCCTCTCCTAAGCAAATACAATCGTTTTATTGCCACTTAAAAGCACACGGTCTTCTAGGTGGAATTTCAGCCCTCTTGCAAGGGCATTTTTTTCGACATCTTTTCCAAGCACCACCATTTCCTCAGCGGATTCGCTATGGGTGACACGACGCACCTCCTGCTCAATAATCGGCCCCGCATCTAAATCCTGCGTGACATAATGACAGGTAGCACCGATGAGTTTCACTCCGCGCTCAAACGCTTGGTGATAAGGCTTGGCACCGATAAAAGAAGGCAAGAAACTGTGGTGGATATTGATAATTTGACCCGGATATTTTTCGCACAATTCAGGTGGAATAATTTGCATATAACGCGCTAACACAATCGTATCGGCCTCATAATGCTCCACCCACTTCACCACTTCGGCAAAGGCTTGCGGCTTGTTATCTGGGGTCACAGGAATGTGCACATAAGGAATACCGTGCCACTCAACCAAGCTTTTCAAATCCAGATGATTTGAAATCACGCATGGAATTTCGTAATCCATTTCACCCGATTTCCAACGATATAACAGGTCATACAAACAATGGTCTTGTTTGCTAACCATAATGATGACGCGCTTTTTCTGAATGCGTGGCGACAAGCTCCACTGCATTTCAAACTCATCGGCAATGGTTTTAAATTCCGTTTCAAACTCTTCAGGACTCATTTGCATGTCGGAAATCTCATTACGCATAAAAAACTTACCCAAAATCGCGTCTGCATGATGATTCGCTTCCTTAATCATGCATTGCTTACTCGCTAAAAAGGTCGAAACACGCGACACAATTCCAATTCGATCTGGGCATGAAACTTTTAACACATAAGACTGATGAGCCACTTTTATTTCCTCTTAAGAACTTTTGTTTCAAATAATAGCAAGATGCTTTTTTCTTTACAAGAACTTTTATTTCTTAAAATGACTTTTTTCGGTATTTTTAGCCACGAATACCCCAAAACACTCCACAGAGCATCGCCACAAAGCAAACGCGTGGTTATTAAGTATCGGTTTTAGAAAGGACTTTTAGAGGGGATTAAAAATAGATTCACGAAAGAATTAATAGAATAACTTTGCACGAATGTGGTACAAAGTGCACTGAAGAATCGAGAAAAACTATTTGAATTTTAAATATTTTTTGCAGTACATTGATTCGTGCAACGGCATCTTTTTTAGTAAGAAAAAATTAAAATTAAAGTGTATGCGTCAGTTTTCGTTTCTAGAGCCATAAACTCGACGCTTACCAATCTTCGAGCGTTCCCATATCAAAGTTTAACCCCACTATTTCATTCTGCTTAACTATTAGAGACCTTATAAATAAAAATTCAAAATACAATACAAAAGCTAGATTTCTAGGAACTTTAATCCTAAAATGCAAAAAAAACTCCCAGAGAAATCTTATGACCATAGAAAATTTACACAAACTCCTTGACCAAACACACCAATATTTAAGCACTTCAGAAATTGCAAGGCACTTTGAAGTCGCTCCCAGCACCGTTCAACGCTGGCTGACCCGTGAAAGCTCCCCAAAGGCTTATATTTCAAAAGGTTTAGAACAGCTTTTATTAAGCTTTGAACCCAAAAAATCAGCTGGTGATTTTAGCTTCATCGACCTCTTTGCCGGTATTGGAGGCATCCGACAAGCCTTTGAACATCATGGTGGACACTGTGTATTTACCAGCGAATGGAACACCTACTCACAAAAAACTTATGCCAGTAACTATCCCAGTGACCATGCTTTGGTGGGCGATATTACAAAAATTAATGCCTCAGACATCCCTAATCACGACTTGCTTTTAGCTGGATTTCCTTGCCAACCCTTTTCTTTAGCGGGCGTTTCCAAAAAAAACTCCTTAGGGCGCGCACATGGATTTGCTGATGAGACGCAAGGGACTTTATTTTTTGATGTCGCTCGCATTTTGGCTGAAAAACAACCCAAAGCTTTTTTGTTAGAAAATGTAAAAAATCTCAAATCACATGATAAGGGTCGAACCTTTGATGTTATTCAACGCACTTTAACAGAAGAATTGGGTTATAACATTCACACTAAAATTCTGGATGCACAAGCATGGACGCCGCAACACCGAGAACGAATTGTTATTGTAGGTTTTAAAGATACCAATGATTTTGACTGGGCAGATCTCGTTAAACCAGACAAGAACTCTCCAATTATGCAAGATATCTTGCACAGAACTGACGGGACTGAACCTTTTTTAGAGCAAGACCATAACCGCTTTTTTGACCATCATCAAAACCAAGTGCATACAAAATATACACTTAGCAACAAACTCTGGGCATACTTGCAAGCTTATGCCCAAAAACATCGTGAAAAAGGCAATGGCTTTGGTTATGGTCTAGTTTATCCCCATAGCGTTTCACGAACGCTTTCCGCTCGTTATCATAAAGATGGTTCAGAAATTTTAGTCTATCAAGGAGAAGATAAAAACCCGCGCAGATTAACACCTAGAGAATGCGCGCGTTTAATGGGGTATCCTGACGACTTTAAAATACCCGTTTCTGATACCCAAGCCTATCAACAATTTGGCAATTCGGTTGTAATGCCGGTTTTTAAAGCGGTTGCAGAAATCATGCGCCCCTACCTCGTCAACTCAGCCATCGACGCGCCCAAAGGAAACCTTAACTATGTCTCATGACTCCTTAAAACATTACATTCAGGGTGCTGTTGCTAAAAAATTGTCACAAGTCGATGCAAACCCTTCGAAATCTAATCAGCATGAAATTGGAGGCTTATCGCGAGCAGGTTTTAAACGCTTTCTTGGAGAACCATTGAATGGCGAAAGCCTGAGCTTTAAGGCCAAGTTTTTTTACTTTAAAGATGATCAAGCACCAGAATATCTTGAAGATACCGTTACATGGTACGACACACGAGCCAATCAAACTAATCGAAGCGCTGAATATCGCCTTTATTACAAAGACAACACAATCACTCAACAAATTGCACCATCCAATTTCTTTTTAATTGCCAAACTGACCAATGGTGAGTTATTGCTGGCTTTTGCCGAAGATGGCTCAACTCATGAAGCTCAGTTGCGCTACTTATTCGGTTTAAATCAGCTTTCTGAAGGCTTCTCACAGGCTACTATCACCGATGAAAACCTATCTTATGGAATGCAATATTTATTAGAAACTCTAGGCATTCAATTAAATACCCCTGATCAAGATCATTGGCTTGAAAAAATTCTCTCAGAGTTCGGGGATAAAGGTTTTCCAAACACACAGGATTTTGCAAACTTCACTCGTAAAACCAGCCAAACTAGAAACCCCATAGAGTCACCTGACCAAACTCTTATCGAATGGATGATGCATGAAGAAATGCTTTTTCGCATTTTAGAAAAATATTATGTTAAACAAAAACTAAAAGAGGGATTTGGAGAAGAGGGCGACGATGTTGACGACTTTATACAATATTCACTCGGAATTCAAAACCGCAGAAAAGCGCGTGCCGGGCATGCATTTGAAAGACATCTATCCTTTATTTTTGAGAAAAACAATTTAAGATTCGAACAAGGATCTCATTCCAAAACGACCGAAAATCAGAAAAAGCCTGACTTTATTTTCCCTGACTTCAACAGTTATCACGACATCAACTTTCCTTCAAATCATTTGAGAATTCTCGGTGCAAAAACCAGTTGTAAAGATCGTTGGCGTCAGGTTCTTTCAGAAGCTGCGCGCATTTCAAATAAACACCTCATTACTCTAGAACCCGCTATCAGTCAAAATCAGACCATTGAAATGCAAAGTAGTGGTTTACAGTTGGTTATTCCCAAGCCTTTACAAAGCACATATCTGCCAAGCCAACAAACTTGGCTCATCAGTCTTGAAGAATTTATAGAGCAAACGCAAACCCTTCAACAATCAACCTAAACTTTGATCCTTTACCGTTTTCAGAGTCGGCTTTTGCCGTTACAATGCGTCCTCAGTTTTCATAAAGGTCGTGTTCATGAGATTTCTCTTTGTTCTTCTAGGTTTGTCTTCGTTTTGGTTAAGCGGCTGTACTGCGGTTCCCGATAAAGTCACGCCTGTGACGCCTTTTGAGCTCTCGCGCTATTTGGGTACTTGGACAGAAATCGCCCGTCTAGATCACAGTTTTGAAAAAGACCTTATGCAAGTTACCGCCACCTATTCGATGCGCGAAGATGGCGGTGTTAAAGTGGTTAACCGTGGCGTGAATGTGAAAACCGGTGAGGCCAAAGAAGCTATAGGCAAAGCCTATTTTGTGGAAGATGCCAATATTGGGCGTTTAAAAGTCTCTTTCTTTGGACCATTTTATGGCGGTTATAACATCGCCAAATTAGACCCAGATTATTCCATGGCGCTCATTATTGGCCCCAGTTTGGATTACGCTTGGATTTTAGCGCGCAATCCCAACCCCAGTGCTGAGCAGTGCCAGGCCTATTTTGCCAAGGCGCAAGACATTGGAATCAAACAAGCAGACTGGATAGCCGTGCAAGGTTGCGGGGCTTCACAATGAGTCAAGCTTTGAAAGAACTTTTCTCGCCCGCCATGATTCAAGCCTTGGCAGATGAGATTGAAACTCACGCGCCGCAATTCGATAAAAATGCCTTTAAAGCCGCCATTTTTAACCAGGCCTGGTCAAATTTAAGCTTAAAACAGCGTTTAACCCATGTGGCTTGCTGCCTTAAAACACATTTACCGGCAGATTATGCTTTGGCTTTAACGGTGTTAATTCAGGTAGCGCCCAAGTTTCAAGGGTTAACTTATGCGTGTTTTCCAGAATTTGTGGCCTTGTTTGGTTTACAAGAAGATTTTGAGTTGAATATGTTGGCACTGGCGCATTTCACCGAGTTTTCAACCGCTGAATTTGCGGTGCGCCCGTTTATTGAACAAGACCCCGCGCGCCTGTTAGCGCAAGCTATGATTTGGGCAAAATCTGAAAATGAACACCATCGTCGTTTGGCTTCGGAGGGCTTTCGTCCACGGCTACCTTGGGCAAGTCACTTAGGGTTATTTCGGGAAAACCCGCGTTTGGTGCTTCCGATTTTGGAAATGCTAAAAACCGATGAATCGTTGTATGTGCGTAAAAGCGTGGCGAATTGTCTGAACGACATCAGCAAAGACCATCCCGATCTTATCAAAGCCCTGACGCAAAAATGGCAAACCCTCCCAAAACGCAAAAAAGAGACGCAACTCAATCCGCATACCGCATGGATTTTAAGGCATGCCAATCGCACCCTATTGAAGAAAAGCGATGCTCACACACTCAAACAGATGGGCTTCGAAGCGCGTGACGACCTGTCCATTAGAAGTTTTAAAGCCGACAAACAAGTGGTGTTTGGTGAGCAACTGCATTTTGCGTTTAATGTGTTTGCCAAAGAAAGCTTGGGGAAATTGCGTTTGGAGTTTGAAATCGACTTTATGAAAGCCAATGGCAAACTAGCCAGTAAACGCTTTCAAATTAGTCAAACCGAAGAAACGGGGCGTAAAAAATCTATCGACAAATACTTCGCCTTTGTCCCGCGCACCACGCGCCAATACTATGCCGGAAAACATGTCCTGAAAATTTTGGCGAATGGCCAAGTCATCAAACAGCACAACTTTAAACTGTTGATGCCCTAACCCTCACAAAACGTGAACCGCGTCATTCTTTAAGCTGTTTTAACAACCTTAAAGGATGACGGCGTTAATTTTTGCAACCATAAATCCTGCGCCTGTTCGGGTGCCAAGTCGTACAGTTCGGTCAGTGTTTGCGACGTCAACACCGATGCCGGCGCGCCATCCTGAGTTAAACGCCCTTGCTGCATAGTAATCACTCGGTTGGCAATCATCATGGCATGCTCAGGGTGATGGGTCGTCATTAAAATGCAGCGATGCTCCGTCGATAAGTTTTTAATTTTATCAAGCAACTTGAGTTGGTTTCCGTAATCCAACCCATTGGTGGGCTCATCTAAAAACACATACGGGGTATTTTGTGCCAAGGCGCGCGCAATCAGCACCAGTTGTCGCTGTCCGCCCGACAGTTCCGTATAAGGGCGTTGGCTTAAATGCGCGATATTCAGTTCAACCAGTGCCGCTTCGGCCATCGCTTTCTGTGCATTGGTGGGTCTTGCCCATTCGGAGTAGCCCGCCATCACGCCCATCAATACCATATCAAGCACGCTGTAGCCAAATGCCAAACGATGATACTGCGGCACATAACTTATCTTTCTCGCCAAAACCTTGGGGGGCAAATCAACGATATTTGCGCCCTCGATTTGAATCATGCCAGAGGTATTGGGGTGCAATCCCATCATGGTACGTAACAGCGTGGTTTTACCACAGCCATTCGGTCCCAGCAAACTAATGACTTCACCTTGCCCTAAATGCAGGTCTAGCTCGCTAAAAACCGTGATATTTCCCTGCTTAGCCGACAAGTTAACGACGTCAATCATAGTCTTTGGCCGCCATCAAGTATTCTCTTGCCAAGTGTTCTGCTTCGATTCTGGGCGTTAAAAAACGCATCGACAGCGGTTCGACCCAATTCCAAATTTCTTGCGCGATCGATATTGGAATCTGTTTTTCTTTTAAGGCTAACCGAAAACAATCCAGCCATATGACCCGGTGATACGGCGTTAGATTAAACGGTTTATGACGCCTACCCAATTTCGGTTCACCTCTCACGACCGTAAAGAGTTTAGGGCCACCGAGCATTTCAATAAAATAATTCGCGGTATGTTCGACTGTTTTGGCAAAGTGGCCGAAATCTGAACCAAACACGGGTTGGATATCACTTTGCCACATCAGTTGGTGATGATAGCGCACCAAATCTCTAATTTTCTCTGACCCGAGCGCCTCATAAATACTGGGGTCGGGAAACGGCGCATCGGGAAAACCGCTACGATGACACGCACTTTCAGCTATGGCTTGAACACACATTCAAAACTCCTTGAATACAAAATTTAACATCAACTTTCACCTTAAGACATTGCACGAGGCAACCGCTAGACACATGCAAAGGCCGCACTCTTCAACCTTGCCAAGAACGCCTGGCATTTTTCAATGCCCAAGCAAACACCGGCAAACCAATCAACGCCGTTAAAATCCCCAGCGGAATTTCAATGCTGATTGCGAGTCGCGCCACGTTATCGACTAACAGTAAATAAAGTCCCCCCAACAAGGCTGACGCAGGTAATAGCAAACGGTTATCCGCCCCTAAAACAAGCCGCGCCAAATGCGGAATCACCAACCCGACCCAACCGATCATGCCCCCTAAGGTGACAGTCATTGCCCCGAGAAAAGTCGCCAACGTGATAATCAAAAAGCGCTTTCGCCCCACATGAACTCCTAAGGTACGCGCTTCATCGTCACCTAAACTGAGTACATTCAGCGCATGGCCTTGCACACTTAATAGCAGGATGCCCAATACCACAAACGGCAACACCCAATAGAGTAACTCGGTTTGAATATTCGCCAACGATCCCATCAGCCAATAGGTGATGGTGGGCAATTTGCTATAGGGGTCGGCCACGTATTTAATAATGGACAAAAAAGCGGTGAACAAGGCGCCGGCAATCATGCCGCCCAGCACCAACACAATCATATTGTTGCGTAGTTCCCCTTTGGCCAATAGCAGTGCGATCATGACGGCCAGCAGGCCAAACACAAACGTCAGCAACTGCATCACCCACAGACTTTCAGACAACAAAATACCAAGCGAAGCACCAAATGCCGCGCCCGACAAAACTCCAAGAATCCCCGGCGAGACCAGCGGATTCATAAACAAGGCTTGAAATGCCGTGCCCCCCACCGCGAGTGCCGCGCCAATCGCAATGGCAGCCATCACTCTGGGCAAACGCACATCCAGCAATAAACTGATAATGACCGGGTCTGCTTGACCGTCTAACCAACCGAAATGTTGCAGTAACGCCACCAAACTTGATCCCGGTGCAAAATCGTAGCGGCCCAACGAAATTGAAATTAAGGCCACCCCCAACAGTAATAAACTTAAAAAAACCAGTACGGCTGTCGGGCGTTGGGCGGCGTTAGCCAGAAATGACTCGCTCATAACGACGGTCCTTCTTGCGTAGCTTCGCGAGCAAGGTTTTGTTGAACC
>JAFGUG010000066.1 GCA_016938655.1 Thiotrichales bacterium
CTTGTCAGACGGCTCATACGTAGAACCTTTAAACAGTTTTAGAAAGTTATCAAAGAAACTGGCTTTTGAGCAGCGCAAGCTGTCTAAAAAAGTCCGTTTCTCTGCTAACTGGAAAAAGCAGAAACAAACCATTACACGACTGCATGAGCATATTGCCAATGCGCGTTTAGACTTCTTACACAAAACCTCAACCAACATCAGCAAAAACCACGCAATGATTGTCGTTGAGGATTTAAAGGTAAGAAACATGTCTAGATCAGCTAAAGGTGATATGACCAGACCTGGTAAAAACGTCAAAGCGAAATCGGGTCTAAACAAATCTATCCTTGACCAAGGATGGGGAATGTTCGTTTCGTTTTTGGCGTATAAACAGGCCTGGTCAGGCGGGGATGTTTTGAGGGTAAACCCTCAATACACCTCACAAACCTGCCCTAGCTGTCATCATGTAGGTCGTGAAAACCGAAAAAGCCAACGTGCTTTTGAGTGTACAGAATGTCGATTTAAAGCCAATGCCGACTTGGTGGGGGCTTTGAATGTACTTGCACTAGGCCAAAAGGCCTTAGCATAAAAGCGAGGACATCGCTTGTTTACCCCGCAAGAGGGTATAAAAGCCTGTGGAGTTGAAACGTTAGTTTCGTCTGTGAAGCAGGAACCAGTTGGTAGTAGTGATACACGCCAACTCTTAACAGCTTAGTGCTGTTAGGAATCCTCGTCCTTTAGGGCGGGGAGGATGTCAATGACAGGCAACTTTACGAGCGGGGAAACAGCAACAAAAGGTTGAGCCTTTACCCACTTGACTCTCGACTTTTAGCTCTGCACTGTGTCGCTCTAGAATGTGTTTAACAATGGCTAAACCCAAGCCCGTGCCACCTGTTGCGCGAGAACGTGCACTATCCACACGATAAAAACGCTCTGTTAAACGAGGAAGGTGTTCAGGCGCAATCCCAATACCACTGTCCTCTACTTTAAAGCAGGCACCTCTATTCGTATCGTTAAACCAAGCGACCTTAATCAAGCCACCGTCCGGTGTATAACGCACCGCATTCGTCAACAAGTTGGTAAAGACACTTTTTAGAGGTTCATTGAAGCCCATTATGCAAAGATTGTCTTCGACCGAAAATTCAAATCGATGGTTTCCTTGACTCAGTTGCTCAACATCGTGCTTCAACTTGCTGAGCATTTTGGGCACATTAACCACCTCTTCACGCATCGTAATGGTCTCAGACTCCATTTTTGACAACGTTAATAAGTCCTCAATAATCAACTGCATACGATTGGATTGCGCCTCCATATTTTGTAAGGCGGGTAGCCACGTGGTTTGGTGCGGACCGGGCGTATCTACCATCGCTTCAAGATACCCCTTTAACACCGTCAACGGCGTGCGCAACTCATGGGAAGCATTGGCAATAAAATCGCGACGAATTTGTGCCAAATTGTAAAGGTCTGTGATGTCTTTAACGATTAAGAGTTTATGGCTTTGAAAATACTCAAGTATTTGTAAATTATAGATACGCTGGGGGTTAGGAAGCGAATGACTGATAATGGAATCTTGGGTATTGGACTGCTTTAAATATTGAATAAACTCCGGAAAACGCAGTAACGTTTCAATTGAACTCCCAATATCTTGACGGCGGAATTTGAGGGTTACTTCGGATGAGGCATTGAACCACTCAATACGGTTTTTTTGATCAAGCGAGACAATCGCATCGGGAATCAACATGGAGGCGGCTTTAAACTGCTCAGATTTATAAAGCTGAATATCAGCGTGGGTTTCTAAGGCGCGCTGTTTTTTAGAAACCAAATAGGTCAACTCACTCCAAAAACCGGTGCTGGGTGGAAAAGACCCTCGAGTTCCCTTTGCCATCCACGTTTCAAATTTACGCATACTCCAAAGATTACGCCCAATATAAAAAAGCAGATAAGCAATGACCCCTTCAACCCAAAGATTGGTCACCCAACAGAAAAAAAACAGCGCCCAAAGAGTGACAATCACCCAAGTGAGTTCACGCATGACACCGTTAGAGAACAAAGTTAAGCCTCAGTCGCTGCAAAACGGTAACCCGAACCACGAATGGTCTGGATGTA
Source organism: Thiotrichales bacterium (assembly GCA_016938655.1). Classification (GTDB taxonomy): domain Bacteria; phylum Pseudomonadota; class Gammaproteobacteria; order Thiomicrospirales; family Thiomicrospiraceae; genus Thiomicrorhabdus. The sequence continues at coordinate 2,086 of JAFGUG010000066.1, forward strand.
GCTCTCTACACCCAGCGGCTCAAGCAACTTGCGTAAACGACGAATGTGCACATCCACCGTGCGTTCTTCAACAATGATGTTTTCACCCCAAACATGGTCAAGCAGCTGTGCGCGTGTAAAAACTCGATTGGCATGAGTCATAAAGTAGTGCACTAACTTAAACTCGGTTGGCCCTAATTTAACTTCCTGATCATCAATACTAAAACGGTGGCTACCTAAATCTAAACGCATACGTCCAGCCTTGAGCACGTCGCCTGTCAAAAGCTCACTGTCTTGACGACGCAGTAAAGCTTTAATACGAGCCATCAATGCGCGCGGTGAAAACGGCTTAACCACATAGTCATCCGCCCCCGCTTCAAAACCTTGCACCTGATCATCCTCCTCGCCTCTGGCGGTGAGCATAATAATGGGAATGGTGCGGGTTTTGTCATTCTGGCGAATGCGTTGCGCCAAAGAAACACCACTCACACCGGGCAACATCCAATCGAGCAAAATGAGTTCGGGTGGATTTTCCAGAATCATCGACCACCCCTGCTCGGCATTGGCCGCTTCGGACACATCAAACTCAGCCGCCGACAGGGTGAACTTAAGCATGTCACGAATCGCGGCTTCATCTTCAATTAGTAAAATTTTATGCTGACTCATGTCGTCACCCTAATCACAACTCAATCGTATTCGAATCATGGTTTATTAATCTTCGGTTTCCACTTGCTGTAAAAACTCACTCAACTTCTCTGAATCCATTTGTCTAATATCGCGTCCACGCACCAGATAGACAATGCTCTCAGCAATGTTTTCAGAGTGATCCGTTACACGCTCACTGGCTCGCAGTGCATTGACCATTTCAAGCAGTAATTCAACGTCAATGTCGCTCACTTTAAAGCTGCTATTCAACTCTAAAATGGCGTTTTTAAAGACCTTATCCATACTCTCTTCATCGGCAAATACTGAGCGCACACCTGACAAATCAAGTCGAGCAAAGGCATCCAGTACTTTTTGCAACATGGTGTGCCCACCTGTTACTAACTCGATCAAGCCATTATAACCAGGTAATACATTGCAACGCATGTCTGCGGCGTGCATTTTAATGACTAATTTGGCGACCTTAACCGCTTCGTCGCCCATACGCTCTAGATCTATGGCAATACGAATGCCCATAATAATCAAACGTAAGTCAGATGCGGCGGGCTGCTGACGAGCCAGAACACTGGCACACAAACGGTCAATTTCAATCTCTTCTCGATTGATGACCTTATCCAACTGGAGCACCTCTTTAGCCAGTGCTAAATCCCCATTTTGTACAGCAGTGAGAAGGTGCTCTAGCTGTCGTTCAACCAACCCGCCCATCTCTAAAATCTTGTTAAACAACCCTTCAAGGCTTTGATTCAACTGGCCTGAAATATGGTTTTTAAAGGCTTGACGTTCCATGTGACTCTCTCCCAATAGACTCTCTATGTATTTTCTGTCCATTAACCGTATCGTCCGGTAATGTAATCTTCGGTTCTTTTTTTCTGCGGATTGGTAAACAGACTATCCGTATCGGTGTACTCAATCAGTTCACCCATATACATAAAGGCCGTGTAGTCAGAGACACGCGCAGCTTGTTGCATATTGTGGGTCACAATTAAAATGGTAAAGTCTTTTTTCAGCTCAAAAATCAACTCTTCAATCGCAAGGGTGGAAATCGGGTCTAAAGCCGATGTCGGTTCATCCAGCAATAACACTTCTGGCTTAATCGCAATGGCACGGGCAATGCACAAACGCTGCTGCTGACCACCGGACATACCTAACGCATTTTCATTCAAACGGTCTTTGGCTTCTTCCCATAGACCCGCGCCCTTTAGAGCCCATTCGACCGTGTCATCTAACACCGCTTTGTCGCTGATGCCTTGCAAGCGAAGACCATAAGCCACGTTTTCATAAATCGACTTTGGAAACGGGTTTGGCTTTTGAAACACCATTCCCACGCGACGGCGAAGTGCTGCCACATCCATCTGCTTGCTGTACATGTCATCACCATGCAGAGTCATTTCCCCCTCTACACTGACAATATCAATCAAGTCATTCATACGATTAAAACAACGTAACAAGGTCGATTTACCACAACCAGACGGCCCAATGAACGAGGTGACTCGGTTCTCTGGTACCATCATGTTCACACTCTTCAAGGCTTGTTTCTTACCGTAAAAAAGGTTCCAGTCCTTAACCTCAATGGCGATCTTTTCATCTTCTAAGCTCATTCCTCGATCATCTCGATCTAAGTTTACGCTTACTGTTTGGGCTTGTTCACTCATGACACTTCCTTCACACTTGGTTGGCACTGACTTTGTATTTAGGCAGGCCTGCTAACTTTTAAAAACGCTGTAATTCAGAGTTAAAGACGATTAATGCTCTAACGACTTATACTTCTCACGGAGTCGGTTACGAATCATAATCGCACCTAAATTTAAGCTTAGAATAATCAACACCAACAACAACGAGGTGGCGAATACTAAGGGTTGCGAGGCTTCTACGTTTGGACTTTGGAAACCGACATCGTAGATGTGGAACCCTAAGTGCATAAATTTACGATCTAAGTGCACAAATGGCGACACCATATCCACCGGTAATTCCGGTGCTAATTTCACCACCCCGACCAACATCAAGGGCGCGACTTCGCCTGCGGCGCGCGCGATGGCTAATATCAAACCGGTCATAATTGCGGGTGTGGTCATCGGCAAAACAATGCGCATAATGGTTTCTGACTTGGTTGCCCCTAAGGCTAAGCCCCCTTCTCGCAAAGCACGCGGCACACGCGACAACCCCTCTTGTGTGGAGACAATCACCACCGGCAAGGTTAACAACGCCATGGTTAACGATGCCCACAACAGTCCGGGCGTTCCAAAGGTCGGGCTCGGTAAGGCATAACTGTAAAACAGTTCATCAATCGACGAACCGAGAATATAGACAAAGAAGCCCAAACCGAAAATACCAAAGACAATCGAAGGCACCCCCGCCAAGTTGTTAATGGAGATACGCACCATTTTCAGTACAGCACCTTCTTTGGCATACTCACTCATGTAGATCGCGGCAATCACACCCATTGGCGTAACAAACAATGCCATCAACATCACCATGGTCACCGTACCAATAATCGCTGGGAACACGCCCCCTTCGGTATTGGCTTCACGCGGGTCATCCATCAAGAAGTTGCCCATGGCATTAAAAAAGAAGCCTATCTCTTGCGGCAAACTCATATTGTTAGGTTGCCAAAAATGCACAATATTTTTGACCGGCACATTTAACTGCTTACCACCCGCAATCTGCATGGTGACTTCACCCAAGGTGCGAGTTTGTTTATAAAGCGCATCGGTTTGCGTTTGGAAAACCTCGAACTGCTTTTGATACTCTGCACGTTCACGCTCAAGTCTTAGCGCCTCGTCTGGGGTAAAAAGATTTTCAGATCGCAGCTTTTTCTCTTCTAAACGTAAGCCCTCAATTTTGTAATTAATTGCGCCAATTTCGATTTTTTCAATGTAACGAATATCGCTAATTAGTTGATTACCCAGCGCCACCTGTTGCTCTAAAAGCGCCATCGCTTTCTGGGCATCGGTTTCGGTTTGACCGTTTACTGTGATCTTGGCAAGATGCCCATAGACATTGCCATACTCATAACGCTCAATGACGACAACGTTGTCTTCTAAGTTTTTGATGCCACCAACAATATCCGTACTGCTGACCCATCTAAAATCAATGCCGTAAACATCGCGGTTGCCGACTTTAAACAGGTATTGTGGCACTTCCACATGACCATTTGGCGCACTCACCTCTTCGACATCTTTCATTTTGGAGTCGTGTAGTTCTCCCACAATCGACTCTGTTGTACCATCGGTATGTTGAACTTCGACCTGATAGACCGCGTGGGGCCAAAAGTGACTGAGCCCTTTATAGCCAATCATCCCCAATAGACCAAACACCAAAATCAAACTGATACTGACGGTGGACGCACTTAACCAAATCCAGTGTTCGCCTTTATTAAACCAACTCTTCATGCCATAAACTCCTAAAGATTACCGTATCTACGGCGCATACGTTGACGAACCACTTCGGCTAATGTATTGAACGCAAAGGTGAAAATAAATAGGACTAACCCAGACAAGAACAGCACTCTGTAGTGTGAACTGTCAACCGCAGCTTCTGGCATTTCAACCGCCAAGTTGGCTGCCAAAGTACGCATCCCTTCAAAAATATTGGTTTCCATTAAAGGCGTATTACCCGAGGCCATTAACACAATCATGGTCTCGCCCACGCCACGACCAAAGCCCAACATAATCGCCGAGAAGATTCCCGGGCTGGCCGTTGGCAATACTACGCCAATAAGGGTCTGCCAACCGCTCGCTCCGAGCGCCAAAGAACCGTTTACTAAGTAGGCTGGAACGTTATAAATTGCGTCTTCCGTTACCGAGAAAATGGTGGGAATCAAAGCAAAGCCCATTGCAAAACCGATAACCATCGCGTTACGTTGGTCAAAATCGATGCCGGCACTAAACGTTAGCCAGTGACGCATATCGCCATCAAAAAAGGTGTTTTGAATCGGATCGCTTAAGAACATGGCGAACCAAGCCAAAAAGAACACCACGGGAATCATCAAGACCGCACGTTTGCCAACCGGCACCGCCAAACGCAGGCGTTCCGGCAAACGTGACCAAGCAAACCCAAACAGAACAATCCCTAATGGAATCACCACCAAAAAGGCAAAGAAACCAGGTAGGTTCGCTTCCATATGAGGCGCCAACCACAGGCCTGCTAAGAATCCTAGAATAACCGTTGGTAGGGCTTCAATTAACTCAACCGAAGGCTTAATCCATTGACGCGTTTGCTTGTCCATAAAGAAGGCGGTAAAGATAGCCGCTAGCACCGCAATTGGCACCGCAAACAACATCGAATATAAAGCGGCCTTAATGGTGCCAAAGGTTAGAGGCGTCATAGAAAACTTCGGTTCAAAATCCGCACTGGCAGAGGAAGATTGCCACACATAATCCGGCTCTTCATAGCCTTCATACCAAACCTTACCCCATAAACTTGAAAACGACACGTCTGGGTGTTGGTTATCAATTAAGTAGTGAACAAGCTGACCACTTTGGGTTTCCACTAAGGCACCGTTAGCACGATTGGATAAGACCACAAACCCCACTTCACCATCGGTCACTTGAGTGGTGTTTAGGTGGCTTTCTGCTGTTGAATGATAAAGATTGAATTGCCCATTGCTATCGGTGGTTGCAAAGCCTTTACGCGCTTTTTCAATAGCAATCATATTAATAGGCGCCGTGCCTGAACTGAACTTACGAATCTCATGCAAAGCAAATTCGTTTTGTTTATCACGCACTGGGAACCACTGAATGATATTCCCCTTATTGGTTCCTAGCATAAGCGAGTAGTTACCCAATAAAAAACGCACGGTGGTCAACGACTCATCGGCAGACAACATATTAACGTGCTGAACTTTTAAGGGGTTTTCAATGTCCGCAATATTGTAGTATTCGGTCGTCCCTGATTTGGACACCACATACAAATTACGCATACTGCCATCAAGCAACAACCAATCCGCGGGGATGTTCGTGACAAAAGAGCCTTCATACCCTGCTTCTAAACTAATGGTGTCGCTAAGCATCGATTCTACTTTTTCAAACTGCTTGATAACGACCTCTTTAGAACCCGCTACTAAATAAGTCATCACTAAATCCGACTCTTCGGCTTTTGCACTTAGCTTTACAATCGCAGAATCAGCAACCTCAACCGGCTCTTCGCCATACGGGAATTCAACTTTTGGAGTAATGGTGCGCTTGTCATTAGGGTAGCTTACGTCATAGCTGTATTTGGCAATCAGCACCGATCCATCACTTAAACCAAACGCCAGAACATTGTCGATATCAGAGACAATACTAAAACTGGTAATCTGCTCACCATTTAGGGGCAATCTCGCTTCATTTAGAATCTGACCACTGTTGACATCAAAGCCAATTAACTTACCTGTATCGGTAAAACGCAGCGCCGTCTCCTGATACTCGTCGACGCCATAATATAGAGTGGTTTCATTAGCTGAACCCGGAATCGCATAGGCATTATGTTTCTCAACCGTGGCAGGCACAAACAGTGGTAATACCACATACAGCAAGAAAAACATTATGAGCAATACAGCCAATATAATACTGACACCACCCACACTGATTCCCCACTTAACCACGGAATCTTTGGCATTACGACGTTTTACTCGTTTTGCAAACGCAGGCCCTTTTAAGGCCTTGTCTAATGCTTGTTCGGAATAAGTATTCATAAGTGATTAAACCTAATTAACGCTCTTAAGAGTTTGGGAATGCTTTGGACAAGCACACAAACCCTAAAATAGAAGCTATTTAAAAATTGGCTCAATCATACATATCAAATATTACAAACAGATGTCATATTCGATTATCTTGTTTAAAAAACATACCATCGAAACAGACTAAACAACGACCCTTCAAAAAATGCACCATAAAAACTAGAAATAAGCACCAAAATGAACAAATATTACAAAGTAGAGAAATTGTATTAACATGAGGAAAACACCAAAAACCTATTGAATTCATGATCTTATACAGGTATTAAAAAATATTCGCTATTTGGCACGGTTCACGCTAATATCTTCAGTGTTAATTTGAATACTATAACTAAGCGAAAAAGGACATATACATGCCACAAGCTATTTTCGATTTGATCAAAGAGAATGATGTTAAATGGGCGGATCTGCGTTTTACAGATACCCATGGTAAAGAACAGCACGTAACCATCCCTGCCAGTGCAATTGACGAAGATTTCTTCGTAGACGGTGAAACATTTGATGGTTCATCAATCGAAGGCTGGAAGGGCATTAATAACTCTGACATGATTCTAATGCCACAAACAGACGCTTATGTTTTAGACCCATTCACAAACGATCCTACGATCATCTTGCGTTGTATGATTATTGAACCTGCAACCATGGAAGGCTACGAAAAAGATCCTCGCGCGATTGCTAAGAAAGCGGAAGCTTATCTAAAATCAACGGGTATCGCGGACGCGGCTTTCTTTGGCCCAGAGCCAGAGTTCTTCGTGTTTGATGATGTACGTTGGGGCGCAGACATGTCTGGCTGTTTCGTTAAGATTGATGCTGACGAAGCGGCTTGGAACTCTGAAAAAGCATTTACAGATGGAAACGTTGGACACCGTCCAGGTATTAAAGGGGGTTACTTCCCAGTACCACCTGTCGACCAACTACATGAACTACGTGCTGACATCTGTGCGATGGCAGAAGAGATGGGCTTAAAAATTGAAGCGCATCACCACGAAGTTGCCACTGCTGGTCAGTGTGAATTGGCTGTTGCTGGTAACACACTAACCGCTAAAGCGGATGAAGTTCAAATCCTTAAGTATTGTGTACACAACACAGCACACGCTTTAGGCAAAACAGCAACGTTTATGGCTAAGCCAATTGTGGGTGATAACGGTTCTGGTATGCACATCAACATGTCTTTATCTAAAGACGGTAAAAATATGTTTGCTGGTGATGTTTACTCAGGTCTTTCTCAGGAAGCGCTTTACTACATCGGTGGTTTGATGAAGCACGCTCGTGCATTGAATGCATTCACTAACCCAGGTACGAACTCTTATAAGCGTTTGGTTCCTGGTTTTGAAGCGCCAATCCTGCTTGCTTACTCTGGCTCTAACCGTTCAGCGTCAATTCGTATCCCGTATGCACCTTCTGAGCGTTCACGTCGTGTTGAGCTACGTTTCCCAGATCCAACGGCTAACCCATACCTAGCATTCACGGCTTCGTTAATGGCGGGTCTTGACGGTATTATTAACAAAATCGATCCAGGCGCGCCGTCTGAGAAAGATTTATATGACCTACCACCAGAAGAAGAAGCGACTTACAACACCGTTTGTGCCTCTTTAGAAGAAGCACTAGACGCACTTGATAAAGATCGTGAGTTCTTGAAAGCCGGTGGCGTTATGACCGATGTGATGATTGACTCATACATCAAACTAAAAATGGAAGAAGTGACACGTTTACGTGCAACGACTCACCCAATTGAGTTTGATATGTACTACTCTGCTTAATCTTTTAAAGATTAAATTGAGACAAAAAACCCGCTTTAACGCGGGTTTTTTTATGCCTTTCAAAAAGTAACTTCCAAACCCAACAGGCCTGCTAGGTTTGATTAATCGTTCCATTCTAAATTGAGTTTCAACACTCAGATTCAAAAAGGATTATTAAGAAATCAACCCATCAGCTGTTTCCAGATGGCCTTTACTGATGCTCGCTCTTCCAAGTAACAGCTTGGCTCAACAATCGCCTTTTCGTTTTGTAAAGCCACACGGTGATATTTAGAACGATAAGTTTTATAAGCGTGCGTCAACGAATCCGCTTGTTCAGAAGTGAGCAGGCCTGCTTGTTTTACCGCCTCCAAAATTCGAATATTATCTGAGTATTCCACTAATGATGGATACTGGTGCGCAAATGCTAAAACCAGATATTGAACCATAAATTCGATATCCACAATTCCACCCGCCCCCTGCTTTAAATCAAACTGAGTATCGTTCGATTTATCGAGTGAATCGGCCATCTTCTGACGCATCTCCACCACATCGGCTTTCACGGTTTCAATATCGCGCTCTTGCTGTAAAAACGTCTGTTTAAACTCTTCAAACGCTTGACGACTTTGCGCATCGCCCACCACCGCTCGTACACGGGTAAACGCTTGATGCTCCCAGTTCCAAGCTTTATTTTCAATGTAAGACTTATAACTTTCAAAGTCGGTCACAATCATCCCTGATGCGCCATTAGGACGCAAACGTGTATCCACTTCATAGAGCACACCGGCTGGCATCATTGTGGTCATCAAGGAGATAATTTTCTGGCCCATTCTCACAAACAGCACAGAATTACCGGTTTCTCGGCCACGCTCATTCACTGCCGAATCACTGGGACTTAGGCCTTGATAGAGCAATACAATATCTAAATCCGAACCGTAACCAAGCTCAATCCCCCCCACTTTTCCGTAACCCAAAACCAAGAACGGATTGCGAGGGTTTTCAGCAGACAGCCCACCGGGTAAGCCCTGCTTGTTAATGGTCAGCTTCCAAGCAAATTCAACCACACCATTAAGCACCGCCTCGGCAATCCAAGTTAGGTAATCACTGACCTTCATAATGGGAAGCTGTCCAGTAATATCGGCAGCCGCAACTCTAAAGACTTGTGCATGACGCCATTGACGAATTTGCTCCATAAACCGCTCCTCATCGTCCCCCGCTTCAAGCAACAGCTCTTGCACCTCCTGATTCAATGATTCAAGCTCTAAAGGCGCATACAAAGCACGCTCATCTAACAGTTGGTCCATTAATGCTGGATACTTCGCCAACATATCGGTTAACCAAGGGCTGATCTGCACCAACTTAACCAGGTTTTTTAGGGCTTGCGGATTCTCTTTTAGCAAGACCAAATACACACTGCGCTGCAAAACACTTTCTATAATTTTTAAAACTCGACCTAAAGCGGCCTCGCTGTAACCCTGCTGAATCAATTCCGACAGCAAAAGTGGCATCAAAGTGTTTAACCGCTCCACACCATCATTGCTCAAACGTGCAACGGCTCTGCTCGATTTAAAATCGTGCATCTGTTTAATAAAGCCTTCAGACTGTTCAATCTCTAACCCATTAAGATCTTCTTCTGACTCAAATTTGCTCATCCACACTTTGGCCATGCTGGAGGTTTCATCACTCTCTTCATCCAGTGCAAAAACCGACTTAAATTGCGCACTGACAAATTCTCGATGCGCATCCAGTTGCTCTAAAAACGCAGTGTAATCTTCAAACCCTAAGGATTGGGCTAATGCCGCTTGTTGATGCGGTTCTTTTGGTAAGTCATGAGTTTGTTGGTCGTTCCAAATTTGCAAACGATTTTCTGCACGACGTAAAAAAACATACGCCGCCATCAAGCCATCCCGCTCGGCTTGCTCTAAGTGCCCACTCTCCAGTAAATAATCCAATGTTGGCATGAGACGGCGACCTTGTAATCCACGATTTCGGCCACCATGCACCAACTGAAAAGCTTGCGCAATAAATTCCACCTCACGAATACCACCCGGCCCCAGCTTGATATTTTGCTGCATGCCTTTTTTATTCACTTCCGCCATAATCATCTGCTTGAGTTCACGCAGTGATTGCATCGCACTAAAGTCGACATAACGACGGTAAACAAACGGCTTTAGAATGCTGAACAAATAGTCCGCCTGCGCTTTATCGCCGGCCATAGCACGTGCTTTAACCAAGGCATAACGCTCCCACGCTCGGCCATGAAGTTCATAATAATGCTCAATGCCAGAAAAACTAATCGCCAGTGGCCCAGCATCGCCAAATGGACGTAAGCGCATATCCACTCGGTAAACAAAGCCATCTTCAGTGTAATCAACCAAAGACTTATTCACCGCCTGCCCCAAACGAACAAAAAATTGGTCATTGGGAATGCTGCGCGCCGCCCCCTCGGTTTTACCCTGCTCTGGATAGACAAAAATCAGATCAATATCCGATGAAAAGTTTAACTCTTGACCGCCTAATTTCCCCATACCCAGCACAATGAGTTTTTGTGCTTCACCGGACTCGGCGCCAATCGGCGTGCCATAACGCACACAAAATTGTTGATAATGCCAATCTAAAGCGCCATTTACTAACGCATCTGCCAAATCTGAGACATCCCGCATGACCTCTTCGAGTGGCGCTAAACCGGTTAAATCGCGAATCGCAATACGTGCCATCTGCTGGTTGCGTTGTTGACGCAAATGTCGGTTTAGAGCAGCTTCATCCGCAGATGATTGCACTAAGTCATAGACCGTTTGATACAACGCCCCTTGCGATAAAGCAGATTGCCAATGCGCTTCCTCCATTACCTCTGGATAACGACGCGCCACACCTTCAACAAAGCGGCTCCACTCGATGACATTTTCTAAGGGGTATTTCATGCAAACAGGTTCCTTATTACATTTCAAAATTATTCAGTCAATTTACCATTAAACCATGGCTGTAAAGGCATTAATAGAGAGGGAATTGATTGAAAACAAGCAAAATAAAAGTGAGCAGGCCTGCTCACTTTTTTTATGTGTATTTTTAAAGAAATTTAAAACATTAGAGCAAATTGATGAACCCACACAACTGTTTCTTCAAGCAACCTTTGACGGGCGTTGCGCCTGTAAAGTTTGTTGCGTTACAGGTAGTAAATAAACAGACGGGTTTGGCGAGCGTCTGACAGCTCCCAAATTTCAGAGGGATCAACATCCGGAACGGCGAAACTGTTACTCACAAAAACCGCACCCGGTTTCATTTCAAGTTGAACCTTTTGCCATAAGCGCGGCATCGGCTCGGTCGATAAAAAGGCATACACAAAGTTGCAGTCCTGCAAAGGGGTTTTCCATATGTCTTGCGCCAACACTTGCCCCCCTCTTAGACCACTAAAAAAACGGGCTAACAAATAAGGAACAGGCGCCGTTTCTACGCCAATCGAGGTTTTCACTTCCGGTTGCTGCGCCATGAACACCACATTCCCCCCGAGTCCACAACCTAAATCCATAAAGTGCACTGGCTGAACTGGCTTGGCTTGGTGATCAGACCCCTCTGAAGAAGCGTTCTCTACTGCCTCATTTTGAACAAAGTGCTGCTCAATTAGAGCTCTGAACGCTTGCCGAGTGGTATTGTTGGTTAGATAAAGTGGCACTCGCTCTTTGCTGGCATTCGCAAAGACCAGCCATAAAACCACAAACCCGGCCAAACCAAACCAAGGGTTAATCTGTAATTCAAAAGCAACGAACAATCCCCAAGGCATTAAAAACTGAATCCAGCGCCACCAACAAGGCAGCCCAAGTTTACAGCTTATCAATGCCGCAACGCTCGCCTGAATCAGCACCAAAACCCAGATAGGGTAAGGCGGACTCACCCAATACGGCATGAGATACACACCACTGGCTAAAACCGCAAACACGCCTAATTGAATAACAAAGGCTCTTAACACCTTTGACATAAATGAATTCCCTTAAATGAAGTCGCACCACATTTGAAGCATGATGCACCAAAATAAAACCTTACGATATGTAAAGCGGACAAAAAATGCCCCAAACAACGTCAAAAAACAGCTAACAACTTGTTATAAAAGGAATATTTTAAATAGTGGCACAGCACTTGTTATGTTTGGTTGAACGTTTTTACTATTAAAAATTAGAGAGGGTTAGTATGAAACTGATTGTTGCAATTATCAAACCTTTTAAACTTGATGACGTTCGTGAAGCACTACATGACGTAGATGTTCACGGAATGACCGTCACAGAGTCTAAAGGTTTTGGCCGTCAAAAAGGTCACACAGAAATTTATCGTGGTGCAGAGTACGCGATTGAATTTTTACCTAAAATCCGCTTAGAAATTGCGGTATCAGACGATAAAGTCGAAACCGTTGTTGAAGCAATTGGCTCGGCCGCTCGCACAGGCAAAATTGGAGATGGAAAAATCTTTGTAATGCCCGTTGAAGAAGCGATTCGAATTCGAACCGAAGAAACCGGCGATGTTGCGCTGTAAGAACAAAGGGAAATGATTATGGAACAAATTACTCAAGTCAGTTACGCCCTAGACACATTTTACTTCTTGATGTCTGGTGCGCTTGTTATGTGGATGGCCGCTGGTTTTACTATGCTTGAAGCGGGTTTGGTGCGCTCTAAGAACACCACAGAAATTTTAGCTAAAAACGTTGGTCTTTTCGCGATTGCTTCAATTATGTACATGTTAGTGGGTTATAACGTTATGTACGGTGACGCGATTAACGCTTATATTCCGGGTATTAGCTTCCTACTAGGTGCTGATAACGAAGTTGCAGCGGTATTGGCTAGTGGTGGCGATGTCTATTACTCTTCAATGTCTGATTTCTTCTTCCAAGTGGTATTCGTAGCAACGGCTATGTCGGTTGTATCGGGTGCGGTTGCTGAGCGTATGAAATTGATGTCTTTCTTCGTATTCGCAATCATCTTGACTGGTTTCATCTACCCAGTACAAGGTATGTGGACTTGGGGTGGTGGTTTCCTAAGTGAGCTTGGCTTCAGCGATTTCGCAGGTTCTGGTATCGTTCACATGACCGGTGCGGCGGCTGCATTAGCAGGTGTTATTATCCTAGGCGCTCGTAAAGGTAAATACGGACCAAACGGTGAAGTACGTGCGATTACTGGTGCGAACATGCCTCTAGCAGCTTTAGGTACCTTTATCCTATGGCTAGGTTGGTTTGGTTTCAACGGTGGTTCACAGCTTCAGCTTTCAACCATTGAAAACGCAAACGCAGTGGCTATGATCTTCGTAAACACAAACATGGCTGCGGCTGGTGGTGTGATCGGAGCAATGATTATCTCTAAAATCTTGTTCGGTAAAGTTGACTTAACAATGATTTTAAACGGTGCTTTAGCAGGTCTAGTTGCAATCACAGCAGATCCGTTATCGCCAGCTCCTTTATCAGCAACGCTTATCGGTTTTGTTGGTGGAATGCTTGTAGTATTCGCTATCCTATTCATGGATAACAAAATGAAAATTGATGATCCAGTTGGTGCTATCTCAGTTCACGGTATCGTGGGTATCTGGGGTCTTATCGCGGTTACATTCAACAACGCTGATGCAACAATCACGGCTCAGCTAATTGGTATCGTAGCAATCTTTGCATGGGTATTCATTGCCAGCTTGATTGTGTGGAGCATCATCAAAGCAGTCATGGGTGTACGAGTTTCTGAAGAGGAAGAGTACGAAGGTGTTGACCAATCTGAATGTGGAATGGAAGCCTACCCAGAGTTTACAAACAAGTAAGGGTCCTCCTTATTACTAAAGAATTACTCCTCAGTAATTGTTTGAACCCCGCACTAGCGGGGTTTTTTTATGGCTAATTTTCTTAAAAACCTTACTTATGGCCGACCATTTCACGCTAAAATAAACTAATAATTTACACACCTAACATCGTTAGCGATATTCGAGACCCCATATGATGAAAAGCCTTACCCTATCACTCCTTTTAAGTGCCTTGCTTATTGCCCCCTTGTCTACGAGCTTCGCGTCGGATGACGCAGGGCACGAAGGCTACTCACCTAAATACAAACAGTTTGAACCACCAGCGGAACGTATTCCAAAGTATTTTTCAATGGATAAAAATGTGGTTAATTTACGCAACACCAAAAAGGCCAAATTCTTAGCGGTGGATTTTAAATTTATGTCTTATTACCCGCAGCTCGTTGAAGTGGAAATGGAGCAGCTGCGCCCTATCCTAAAAAATGACATCGACCGCCTATTGCGTAACCAATCCTATGAAACCCTAAGTACGCCAGATGGCCCGGATATTTTACGTGCGGATATTTTAAAGGTGGCGCGAGACATTCTAGAAAAGCATAAACTTTATCCTGACCTACTCGAAGATGTCTACTTAGACAAATTTGTTATTCAATAACCCCCTCTTAAAAACAAAAATCCCGCTCTATGAAGCGGGATTTTTTTATTCAACGTTTTACGTATTTCACTACAAGTTTCGAAACTTATATAGCAACCCTAACCACCGAGCCTTTAAACTCGGCTTAACATCAATCGGATGCTTATATTTCAAAACCACAGAGGTTTCATTCGGGTTATAGAGCGGATGCGATTGCCAATGCATTAAATCTTCATAGTCAAAACCTGAATCTAACGCAATTAACTGCCAAGGCAGTACTCGTCCCTCTTCTTGTGCTTGAGGCCCATTAACGGTAATGTCCAATGGAATTTTTTCGTCAATCACCACGGTTTTTAATTTACCCGACTCCATCCAAATACGCACAAACTCGCCCTCTTGCAACAAAGTGCCATAAGGTAAAAACTGATACGTTGCGTTTAAACTGCTCACCGGATTGTCGGGGAGGGGTGCGCCCTCTGGGAACTTAAACTGACAGTAACCTCCTGAACAACAAGACATTTTTCACTTTCCTTATTTTCTGATGTGGCGTAAGCTTACTATATTAAATTACAAAACCAATTTTAACGGGAGATGACATCATGGCAATAGAATCTTACAGCCCTATTTCATCAAGCAGCTATGTTTCAAGCATGCAGTCAATTAACACTAGCTTAGCATCCGGCTCCAAAATGAATCAAGCTGCGGATAATCCGGCAGGTCAGGCGATTGTCAGTCTTTTAACCTCACAAGTTAATACCCAAGACATGGCCGTACAAAATGCAAACAGTGGCATTAATTTATTGCAAACTGCGACGGCTGGTGCTCAAAACATTACCGAAAGCATTTTAAGAATGAATGAACTTGCCGTTCAAGCACAGAATGGCACGCTCAACACCCAACAACGAAACATTCTTAATTTAGAATTTCAACAAAACCTGCAGAGTATAAATGGTCTGGCAAACAACACCAGCTTTAATGGTTTGAACCTGTTAAATGGTGAATCAAGTTCTGTCAATATTTCACTAGGCGATTCAAGCAATACGCTCGATTTAGCTAATTTAAGTACCGATGCACTTGGACTGAATGGTTTAAACATTAGCGATCCAGCCAATGCTGGCAATGCTTTACAAGGACTGCAATTAGCCAGTGAACAGCTACTCAACAGTCAAAGTCAATTTGGTGCGCAGCAAAATGGGCTACAAGCAAGCATCGAGAATATGTCAAACCAAAATCTCAATACCCTGAGCACACGTAGCCAAATCAGCGATACCGATTATGCACGTGCGGTAAGCGAACAGGTTCGCCAAAGCATTTTGAATGAAAGCTCAATGGCGATGCAAGTTCAAAACAATCAATCTCGGGATAATGTTTTACAGCTGCTCAGCGGATAAGATGATCGCTTTATCATAACGAATAATAACCGGCCTAATAGGGCTGGTTTTTTTTGCCTAAAATTCAAAAAACCGCTCTAAGAAATCAGCAGGCCTGCTGTCTCTTTGCTATAATTTTGGGCTTATTACACTTTAAAAATCAAGAGATCAAATGGAAAAGCATTTCGACCCGAATACAATTGAAACTAAGTGGTATCAAACCTGGGAAAACAAAGGTTACTTTAAGCCTAAATACGACGAATCCGATCCTTATACGATTATGATTCCGCCACCCAATGTTACCGGTAGCCTGCACATGGGGCACGCCTTTCAAGATACTATTATGGATACCCTTATCCGTTATCACCGTATGAAGGGTCACGACACGCTTTGGCAACCAGGCACCGACCACGCCGGTATTGCAACGCAAATGGTGGTAGAACGCCAATTAGCGGCACAAGGATTAAGCCGTCATGACGTCGGTCGTGAAGATTTTATTAAAAAAATCTGGGAGTGGAAAGAGGAGTCCGGCGGTACGATTACCAAACAGCTTCGTCGCTTAGGTGCCTCTCCGGACTGGTCTCGCGAACGCTTTACCATGGATGACGGTTTATCGGATGCGGTTAAAGAAGTCTTTGTTCAGTTACACCAAGAAGGCTTGATCTACCGTGGTAAACGTTTGGTTAACTGGGATCCGGTTCTACACACCGCGGTTTCTGACCTTGAAGTTATCTCAGAAGAAGAACAAGGCAACATGTGGCATATGCGCTATCCACTCACGGATGGTTCTGGCCACTTAGTGGTTGCGACAACCCGTCCTGAAACCATGTTAGGTGACCAAGCAGTTGCCGTGCATCCAGAAGATGAGCGTTACAAGCACCTTATTGGTAAAACCATCACCCTACCGTTGGTTGGTCGAGAAATTCCAATTATCGCGGATGACTACGTCGATTTAGAGTTTGGAACGGGTTGTGTCAAAATCACACCGGCACACGACTTTAACGACTACGAGATGGGTAAACGTCATAACTTACCAATGTTAAACATTTTAACCATCGACGCGGCCATTAATGATGAAGCCCCTGAAAAATACCAAGGCCTAGACCGTTTTGAAGCGCGTAAACAGATTATTGCCGACCTTGATGCCTTAGGTTTAATGGATGACATTAAACCACATACGCTCATGGTGCCACGCGGTGACCGAACGCATGCAGTAATCGAACCGCTACTAACCGACCAATGGTATGTCGCCGTTGAAAAACTGGCTCAACCAGCCATTGACGCAGTTAAAAATGGCGACATCGAATTTGTGCCTAAAAACTGGGAAAACACCTATTTTGAATGGATGAACAATATCCAAGACTGGTGTATCTCTCGTCAAATTTGGTGGGGACACCGTATTCCGGCTTGGTACGATGAAGACGGCAATATTTATGTTGGTCGTAGCGAAAATGAAGTGCGTGCCGAAAACAACCTTTCTGCCGACACCAAACTGCGCCAAGATGAAGACGTACTCGACACTTGGTTCAGCTCTGCTTTATGGACGTTCTCTACCCTTGGCTGGCCTGAAAAGACACCTGAATTAGAAAAGTTCCACCCCACTTCAGTGCTAGTCACCGGTTTTGACATCATCTTCTTCTGGGTTGCCAGAATGATTATGATGACCCTTAAATTTACCGGCGAAGTGCCTTTCAAACAAGTCTATGTTCATGGCTTGGTGCGTGATGGTGAAGGTCAAAAAATGTCCAAATCAAAAGGGAATGTATTAGACCCAATTGACTTGATTGACGGCATCGATTTAGAAGACCTGGTTAAAAAACGCACTTACGGCATGATGCAACCAGAAAAAGCCGCCAAGATTGAAAAATCGACTCGTAAGCAATTTGCGGATGGGATTCCGGCATTTGGTACCGATGCGATGCGCTTTACCTTTGCCTCGCTGGCCTCAACGGGTCGTGATATTCGCTTTGACCTCAACCGTGCTGAAGGTTACCGTAACTTCTGCAACAAGTTGTGGAATGCCACCCGCTATGTTCTTATGAACACTGAAGGCTTTGACACCGGCGTAGATGAATCCGCTGTAGCGGAGTTATCGTTAGCTGATCGTTGGATTACCTCTCGCCTGCAAGCCGTTGAAATCGAGGTCGCTAAACATTTCGACAGTTACCGCTTTGACTTAGCCGCAACGGCACTGTATGAGTTCACCTGGAATGAGTATTGTGACTGGTATTTAGAACTTGCTAAACCGATTCTAAACAGCGAACAAAGCAGCGATAACGCCAAACGTGGTACACGTAAAACGTTGGTTCGCGTACTCGAGACCTTACTGCGTTTACTGCACCCAATTATCCCCTTTATTACCGAAGAAGCGTGGCAAGCGGTTGCGCCATTGGCTGGCAAAACCAACGACACTATTATGCTTGAACCTTACCCACTGGCTGACGAATCAAAAATTGATGCAGACGCCGTTGCCGAACTTGAGTGGGTTAAACAGGTGATTGTTGGCGTGCGTAAAATTCGTTCTGAAATGGACATAGCACCAAGCAAAGCCCTACCCGTTCTGCTTGCAGGCTTAAACGAAAACGACCAGGCCTGGTTAAATAACAACCGAGTATTCTTGCAAACCTTGGCAAAATTAGAGAGCGTGACGGTACTAGACAACGAAGACGACGCACCCGATTCTGCGGTAAGTTTGGTCAGTGAAATGAAAGTACTTATCCCAATGGCAGGCCTCATCGACAAAGATGCCGAACTGGCTCGTCTGGATAAAGAGATGAGCAAATTACAAGGTGAAATTAAACGCCTTGGTGGCAAGTTAAGCAATGCGGGCTTTGTCGCTAAAGCACCAGAAGCGGTGGTTGCCATGGAGCGTGAAAAATTGGCTGGCTACGAAACTGCCCTAAACAACTTAAAGGAACAGCATGAAAAAATTCAACAGCTTTAAATCTATTGCATTGGCTCCTGCTCTAGTGCTTGCCGTTGGGCTTGCCGTGCAGCCTGCTTAT
The DNA here is from genome assembly GCA_016938655.1 of Thiotrichales bacterium. Taxonomy (GTDB): domain Bacteria; phylum Pseudomonadota; class Gammaproteobacteria; order Thiomicrospirales; family Thiomicrospiraceae; genus Thiomicrorhabdus. The sequence goes on from JAFGUG010000066.1 coordinate 20,946, forward strand.
GCAGAGGATTCAGCCGCGGGTAGCACACGCTACATTACCGATTCCATCGAGATTCCATTACGTAGTGGTGCATCGCTTAAATACCGAATCAAACGAATGGTGCCTTCTGGCACCGAAGTTAAAATCCTGGAAGTGGATCAGGCTGGTTGGGCAAAAATCCTCTATAAAGGATCGGAAGGCTGGTTACCTGCCAACCTACTTGAGAACCAACCGGTTGCCAAAGACCGCTTAGCCACCCAGATTCAGAAAACCTCATCGGTTGAAGCGAAGTTTAACGACTTAAAGCTTGAATTAAGCACCCTGCAAACCCGTTTTGATGAGACCAGCACTGAGTTAAAAAACATCAAGCAAGAGAAGTTTGAAATCACTCAGGAGTTGAACCGACTCAAAGACGTATCAAGCAACGCCGTTCAGCTGGACGAACAAAACCAAGCGATGAAGGCACGTCTATCCAACCTAGAAGACGAAAATGCCATTATGCGTGAACAGATTGATCAAGCTGAAGACGTGGTCAAACGCCAATGGTTCTTAACTGGTGGGGGCGTCCTGCTTCTTGGATTACTACTGGGTCGCTTTTTCCGTGTACCCGGAAAGCGTAAAAAATGGGGCGAGTTGTAGGTCTTATAAAAAACCTCTCCCCTTAACGACACAAGCCTCGCAATGCGAGGCTTTTTTATGTCTGATAAAAAGAAAAAACTTAACGATTCAACAGCTGAATCAACTCTTTTGCCGGCACATAGCCTGGAATCATATCGCCATTATCCAAAATTAAGTTCGGTGTACCATTTACGCCAAAATACTGCGCTTGCTCCATATGCATGCTGACTGGGTTTTCACACTCTTTTTTAGGCAGCATTTTACCGGCCATGGCATCATCCATAGCCTTAGCCGGATTATCCGAGCACCAAGCTGAGACCGCTTTAAAATAGGATGGTGTATTCACACCTGAACGAGGGTAAGCCATATAACGCACGGTAATACCGGCCTCATTCATGGCTGGAATTTCTTTATGCAACTTATGGCAATACGGGCAATCAATATCCGAGAACACCGTCACAACATGCTTCTGCTGACCTTTTGCAGGGTATAGAATCATCGACGATTCAGGCACTTTGGCCATCGCTTCATTTCGCGCCTTCGCCTTGGCCATATCGGTTAAGTTTTCACGCGTTTCCAAATCAATCAAACTGCCGTTAAACGCATACTTGCCATCCGCAGACATATAGATAACCAAAGGACCAACCGCCACTTCAAACATGCCTGGAATCACACTCGACTCAATATTTGCTTGCGGTGCATTGGGGATAATTTTTAGAAGCTGTGCTTGAATAACCTGCTTAACCTCGGGTGTCACCGCCTGCTTTGTTGATGCAGCTGTTTCAGCCATCACAGCGCCTGAGAACAAGCCTGTTAAAGCCAATCCTAATATTGATTTATGTAAACCGTTCATTCTTTTAAACCTAGTCGAAATTTTTAAAGTTAGTACGATACCACATAAAACCAAGCAATTCTGCCTTGGATTTCATAAGGTTTTAGCCGCGCGGATGATGCTGTTGATGAATCTTATGAAGACGTTCTTTGGCAACGTGGGTATAGATTTGTGTGGTTGATAAATCACTGTGCCCCAAGAGCAGTTGCACCGTTCTTAAATCGGCGCCGTGGTTTAATAAATGGGTCGCAAAGGCGTGCCGCAGGGTATGCGGGGACAGTTTGCCCGGAATCCCGGCGGCAAACGCCAAGTTTTTAACTCGATGCCACAACGTCTGTCGTGTCATACTCCGACCAATTCGCGACACAAAAAGCGTCTCAACCCACTTCTGTTTAACCAAAACGGGGCGTGACGATGTTAAGTATTTCTCAATCCATTCAATCGCCACTTCACCAATCGGCACAATCCGCTCTTTACTGCCTTTACCGGTTACTTGTACCAGGCCTGCTGATAAATTGATTTGCCCAAAAGGCAGTTCCACCACCTCTGACACACGCAGGCCTGATGCGTACATCAATTCTAAAATCGCTCTATCTCGCAAGCCCAATGGGGTGGTAGTGTCTGGCGCACAAATCAGATCAACCACTTGCTGTTCACTGATAACAGTCGGAATCGGTTTCGGCAGTTTCGGGGATTTAAGCAACGCGGTAGGGTCAGCATTCAAGTAGTCAAAACTACTGCCCCATTGATAAAAACGTTTTAAGGTGGATAACAAACGTGCATTGCTTTTATCTTGGCGACCTTGTTGTTGCAAAAAAAACAAAAAATCTTCTAAATCGGATTTAGAGGCCTGCTTAAAATCAAAACCGGTCTTTTCCGTTAACCACCAAGATTGGTAAATTTGTAAATCTTTACGGTACGCTGCAAGGGTATTGGTACTTAAGCCATCATTCACGGCAAGCACGGTTAAAAAGTCGGTAAAGAGTGTGGGAAGTTCACGGGGATATTGGGATTTACTCATAAGCAAAGTCTAGCACAGACCATAAACGGGAAGAATATTCAATAGCAAATAAAAAACGCCCAATTAAGGGCGCATTCTCGAGTTTTAAGGGATTTGATCTTAAAACGCTAGAGGTTGGTCAAACGGACACTCAGAATCAACTGGAATCGCTTTAAGTTCTGGCTGTTGTGCAACTAAATGTGCGTGAATTGAGCAGGCCTGCTTAAGTAGCGGCAAAACCATTAAGGCACCGCTGGCTTGACCCAATTTCATATCAAATTGCAATATGGGATCGACCGCTAAAATTTCTAGCAGCATGGCATGAAACTTCTCGGCAGACTGATGTGAAAAGAAGCACCACTCAACCAGTCGAGGGCAGTTACCGCAGATACAAAACAGGGTTTCTGGTACCGAGTATTTACCTAAATCCATCAGCATTTCCACCGACTTACAGTGCATTAATTGGTCGTTTCGACTCACTAGGTCAGCTATCCAAGCCGCCACGGTCGACATCAAACCATCAACGACAATGGTGATACCCAATTGTGCACAGCGAATGTAAGCACCACACAGTGCAGCAGTTTCGAAGCCCCCTAAATGTTGCAGGATTTTTAGCGGGGAGGTCAGATGTTCTTGATGCAAAGCCAAAGCCTTCTCAATGACTTCGGCCTTATGGCGCTCACTGCGCATCACCCTTTTTTTACCAATCTCGAGTAATTCCATCACCGGCTTACCAGACAACACAGCGGTCATGGCTAACGCAGAGGTGGTATTGGCCACACCCAGTTCACCACTCACAAACAGGTCGGCACCCGCTTCTTTGGCACGCTCGGCAGCGGCAATCCCTACTTCTAAAGCGTCGATTAATTGTGCTTGTGTCATGGCGGCTTCAGTAACAAAGTTTTGCGTGCCGTTGGCAATTTTTGCATCCACAAAATGCTCATTCTTAGACAACGTATCATTCAAACCGACGTCAATGATTTCGTAGGCTGCGTTGGCCTCTTTAATTAAGACATTACTGACCGCGCGACCAGAACACAAATCAACCACCCATTGACTGCTTTGAGTGGCTTCAAATTCCGAAACCTCTTCTACTGCGACACCATGATCGGCGGCAAACAGGGCCACCCAAACCGAGTTGATACTCGGACAGTCGGTCTGTTGATGGCTAGCCAGTTTTAGCACCAACTCATCCAAACGACCCAAAGCGCCCTCTGCTAGACCCGTTAAGTGTTGCTGCTGCAGGACTTTGGCAATGGTTTCATCATGTAGCTCTTGGTTAACGCAAAAAATATTTTCAATCATTTCAACCCTTTGTTCTGTTAACGTTGTTTTAATACCGTCTTTGTCGATTGCGGATTATGAATAAGTCGATATAACTTTCATTTACTTTGCAGGGCGCATTTTAGCAAACAAAATTTAAGCTAACAAAAACGCCCCGTAACTCAAAGAATTACGAGGCGTTTTGTGTACAAGAAAAAGTACTTGAATCGGCTTAAGAGAATTCTCTGAAAACGATTATACTTTTTCTCTGATACGTGCAGCACGACCAGATAGTTCACGTAGGTAGTATAGTTTCGCACGACGAACTGCACCACGACGCTTAACTTCTACGCTGTCAACTAATGGGCTGTAAGTCTGGAAAGTACGCTCTACACCCACACCGTGTGAGATTTTACGAACGATGAAGTTAGAGTTTAGACCACGGTTTTTCTTAGCAATTACAACGCCTTCAAAAGCCTGTAAACGCTCGTTTTTACCTTCAACAACTTTAACCTTAACGATGATAGTATCACCTGGGTTAAAAGTCGGTAATTCTTTAGTCATCTGTTCTGCTTCAATACGCTTAATGATATCGCTCATTTTTAAGCTCTCCAATCTGTGGCTTTATTCTTTAAAGCCTGAAAATGTTTCTTACATTTTCTTAGAATCTGTCCAACATAAACTAGCATTGCTAATCAGAGGTTGAACCCAAATTTTTAATAATTACGGATAACTATTTTTTTAATAAGTCAGGACGACGCTGCTGCGTTCGTTCTAACTTTTGTGCTTGTCGCCAAGCATCAATTTTTGCATGATTCCCTTCCATCAGTAGGTTTGGAACCGCCATGCCATCCACAACCTCAGGTCGTGTGTAGTGTGGACAATCCAACAAGCCATCTGAAAAAGAGTCTTGTTCTGCTGATTGATTGTGACCGAGTGCGCCTGGAAGCAAGCGAATTGCCGCATCCATTAACATCATGGCCGGCAGTTCACCACCGCTCACCACAAAATCACCGATACTGATCTCTTCATCAACTTCCGAAATCAGCAAGCGTTCATCCACCCCTTCATAACGACCACAAAGCAACGTTACCGACTCTAATTGAGCCAATTGCTCTGCTTTTTCCTGAGTAAGCGGCTGACCTTGGGGGGATAAATACACCACGTGTGGCTTTACCGCTTGCTCAGATTTTATGGCCGTTATAGTATCTTTTAGGGGTTGATACATCATCAACATACCCGGCCCACCGCCGTAAGGGCGATCATCCACCGTCTTATGTTTATCGGTTGTAAACTGACGAGGATTCCAGGTTTTTATTTGGTATAACTCAGACTGCAGTGCTCGACGACTCACGCCTGACTCCGTTAATGCACTAAACATTTCCGGAAACAAGGTAATGACATCAAATCTCACTGGTCTGTGTCCGCCTCGTCAGCTTCCACAATCCAATCGACTACAATCTTTTTGTTTTCTCTGTCTACAGATAGGATAAATTCTTCCATGACAAATGGAATCAAATCACCATGCTCGCCTTCAACACGCATCACATCATGTGCGCCTGTTTCCAGCATGCCAGTGACCTCTCCTAATAACACACCCTCTTGAGTGCTGACTTGGCAGCCAATTAAGTCTACCCAGTACAACTCATCGCTCGGGTTAACGAGCTGAGTGCGATCAATCGCGATTTCACATCCCATGTATTCACGGGCGACATCACGATCGTTGACGTTTTCAAGCAAGGCAACCAAGGTTTTACCACCCGACTGCACTTTACTATCCACGACTTTAATTTGTTTCCACTCGCCTTGGCAACGAATCCACCAAGGTGAGTAGCTCAAGATATTGGCTCGAGGTTCGGTATGAGAAAAAATTTTTACCCAACCTTGTACCCCGAAAATGCCATTTATTTGGCCAACAATGAGTTTTTCTGCTGTTTGACTTTCAGACATCGATTATTGACCTAACTTGAGTGACGGCTTTAATTAAGCTTTCTTAACTAGGCTTTTAACACGAGGACTCATTTGAGCACCTTGCGCAACCCAGTAATCAAGACGCGCCTGATCTAAACGAAGCTTCTCTTCATTTCCACGAGCAACAGGGTTAAAGAAACCAACTTGTTCAATGAAACGACCGGTTGTGCTGTTACGCTGATCAGCAACCACTAACTTGTAAAAAGGACGCTTTTTTGAACCACCACGGGCTAAACGGACTACTACCATTTTATTCTCCAATAATTTAAATCAGGCGATGAAGAGAACTCTCTTCAACAATGTCTTCTATTAGAAATCGATCCGATTTCTTATTAATTCAGCCTACATCTAGGCGAAAAGCGAAATTATACAGACAATAAACAACTTATTCAATTAGTTAACCGACTATTTTAGTTAAAAATTCAATCTCGAAAAGTAAGCAGGCCTGCACACTTTTAAATGCCCGTAGTGAAACCATTCGACATAAAAAAACCACTTGTTTGACCAAGTGGCTCTTTTAGACTTAAATTTATGTCGGCTTCACCGAACTTAAGCGTTTATTTAATGCATACCAGGCGGCATGCCTCCCATACCGCCCATGCCCGGTGGTAACTTACCGGCAAGACCGCGCATCATATTCTTCATTCCGCCGCCTTTCATTTTCTTCATCATCTTCTGCATCTGGGTAAACTGCTTCAACAACTTGTTAACATCTTGAACCGAGGTTCCCGATCCCATTGCTATTCGACGCTTTCGTGAGCCTTTGATAACCGTTGGGAAAGCACGCTCTTGACGGGTCATTGATTTAATAATGGCTTCTAAACGACGGAAGTCTTTTTCAGCTTGATCGCCATTAACCTGACCTTTCAACGCGCCCATACCGGGCATTTTGCCTAATAAGCCGCCAACACCACCCATATTTTGAATTTGCTGAAGCTGTTCTAAAAAGTCTTCTAAATCAAACTGGCCCGATTTCTGAATCTTTTTAGCAAACTTCTCCGCTTTCACTTTATCAATTTTGGCTTCCGCTTCATCGATTAAGCTCAGTACGTCGCCCATCCCTAAAATGCGACCCGCCATTCGGTCAGGGTGGAACGTCTCTAACGCATCTGTTTTTTCACCAGAACCAATAAACTTAATCGGTTTGCCAGTGATTTCACGAATCGATAACGCCGCACCGCCACGAGCATCACCATCCGTTTTGGTTAAGATAACACCGGTCAGTGGTAACGCATCATTAAAGGCTTTAGCGGTATTGGCCGCATCTTGTCCAGTCATAGAATCGACAACGAACAAAGTTTCACATGGATTGATGTTGCTGTGCAGGTGTTTAATCTCCTGCATCATGTCTTCGTCAATCGCTAAACGCCCGGCTGTATCCAAAATAAGCACGTCCACAAACTGGCGTTTAGCAGCTTGATGCGCAGCTTGTGCAATGTCAACTGGATCTTGATCGGCAGAGGAAGGGAAGAATAGAACATCAACTTGCTCTGCCAACGTTTCTAGCTGTTTGATCGCTGCAGGACGATACACATCGGCAGAAACCACCATGACCTTTTTCTTTTGACGCTCTTTAAGCATCTTGGCCAACTTACCAACCGAGGTGGTTTTACCCGCCCCTTGTAAACCGGCCACCATAATGACCGCAGGCGGCTCAACATTAAAGTTAAGCGGCTCCGCTTCTTGACCCATGACTTCGGTTAATTGGTCACGAACCACTTTAATAAAAGCTTGCCCAGGATTTAAGCTGGTTGACACTTCTTGTCCAACTGCACGCTCTTGAACCTTGGCAATAAAGCTTTTAACAACCGGCAAAGCGACGTCGGCTTCTAACAACGCACGGCGCACATCACGCAAGGCGTCTTTAATATTGCTCTCGGTTAAACGACCTTGGCCTTTAATGGCTTTAAAGGTTTTCGTTAAACGTTCTGATAGATTATCAAACATCTATTTCTCTCCAAAATAGACTGCCGACCTTTTAAATAGCGATTTATACTTAATCTGCTTGGCGACAGTCTTCTATTCAAACTGTAATTCCGCTATTATAACGGAATAATTTGCTCAATAGTTGGGCATATCTAATTGGGTTTAAGACCTTAATTAGAGGGATTTACTCATTTCAATTCAGGTTATTTAAGGTCACCTTATGATTCTTACTGGTTTCAGCGCACTATTAGCCAGCGCTTTCTACCTTTATGCCAGCTACCTACTTTGGCAACGCATTAAAACGCAACCGACATCGGCGATTCGTCAGCGTGTTCTAAATGTCTCCCTTGTAGCCGTATTACTGCATCTGTTTGCGCTGAGTGCAACCTTACATGATGGCACCCAAATTTTATTTGGCTTTGGCAACAGTCTGTCTTTAATTGCCTTGCTTGGCAGTTCGATTCTTTTGCTCACCAACATCAACAAAAACACCGAAACATTGGGGATTTTTATCTTCCCACTGGCCGCCTTAAGCACCTTACTGCCGATTGGCCTAGACGATTCGCATCCGCTGCCCTATGAACTAGGGAGCCATGTTTTGATTTCAATTTCGGCCTACAGCATTATGGGCTTAGCCACCGCACAAGCCATTTTATACAGTGTACAAGAACGACGTTTCCGCACTAAGCAACTGTCAACGGTTCTTAAAGCGTTACCCCCATTACAGGTGATGGAAAAAACCTTAATTCAAATGGTCATTATTGGCTTTATCTTTTTAAGTTTTGCCTTACTAAGTGGTGTGTTTTTTATTGAGGATATGTTTGACCAACAACTGATTCATAAAACCTTCTTTGCCATTATGGCTTGGCTGGTCTATGCGGTGTTTTTAGTAGGCAGAGTCAAACGAGGTTGGCGCGGTCAAAAAGCCGCCAAATACAGCATTATGGCCTATGCTTTATTGATTTTAAGTTATGTCGGAACTCAGAGCATCCTGTATTTCTTAAACCCATAGTCTAATATTTATCTTTAAAAATAGAGACTTACCGAATAACAGGCGAATTAAATTACTCGATAAAATCGCATTCAAGTCTTTTTTATCGAGTCATAAGCCGTTATAATCAGCTTCCAATTAACAACGACATTGAACCCCATTGAACTCTCTAGACATTTCCGTCCTATTTGGCATTTTAGCCTTACTTATCATTTTATCTGCACTCTTCTCAAGCTCTGAAACTAGCATGATGGCGCTCAACAAGTATCGCCTAAAGCACAAAGCAAAGTCTGGCCACAAAGGTGCATTAAAAGCTCAAAAACTTCTAAAAAGCCCCGACCGCTTGCTTGGCGTGATTTTACTGGGTAATAACTTTGTTAATATTTTTGCCTCATCCATCGCAACCATTATTGCGATGCGTTTAATGGGGGAAGCCGGTATTGCATTAGCAGCAGGCCTGCTAACTTTGATTGTATTAATTTTTGCCGAAGTTGCACCCAAAACCTTAGCCGCTTTGCACCCAGAAAAGATCGCTTATCCTGCGGCCTTCGTTCTGGAACCTTTACTTAAAATACTGTCGCCCATTGTCTGGTTCGTAAACTTTTTTGCGAACGGTTTCTTAAAGCTGTTTCGCGTTAAGGTCAACCATGAACACGACCATCACCTAACACAAGAAGAGCTGCAAACCTTAATTGATCATGCCACCGGTCAACTGCCTGACACCTATCGGTCGATGCTTTCGAGCATCTTACAATTAGAAGCCGTCACCGTTGAAGATGTGATGATTCCAAAACAAGAGATCTATGGCGTTAATATTGATCAACCGATTGAAGGTATCTTAAAAGACATTCAAATGTCTCGCTATACTCGCATTCCGATCTACCGCGGTACCATCGATGATGACTTAATTGGTATTTTAAATCTGCGCCGCGCACTGCCAACCCTTATGCGTGGTGAAGAGGTTACCTTGCGAGATATTGTTAAGCTTATTCGTCCAGCTTACTTTGTACCTGAAACCACCTCATTGAACATTCAGCTTGGTAAGTTCAACGATAAAAAACGCCGTATGGCGATGATTGTCGATGAGTACGGTGACATCCAAGGTCTATTGACCATGGAAGACCTTTTGGAAGAGATTGTTGGTAAACTCTCTACCGACTCAAAATCGCATACTCAAGAGGAAGTAAAGGTTAACGAAGATGGCTCTATGACCTTTGAAGCTGGTGAGTTTATTCGAGACCTAAACAAAGAACACAACTTTAATTTGCCGACCGACGGACCGAAAACCTTAAATGGTTTAATCCAAGAAGAGCTTGAGGCACTTCCTAATGCAGGGACGTGCATTCGTGTTGGCTACTATATTCTGGAAGTCTTAGAAACCTCTGCCAACTCAATCGAAACCGTAAAACTGATTGATCTTTCCGCCACGCCAGAAGATAAAGAGTAATTGACTATGACCCACCCTTTTTCCAACAATGACGCTTGGGCTAATTTACAGCAAGGGATTGTCAAGCTTGCCAAACAAGAGGTGTTAAGTCGCTTTGAAAAGGTAGGGTTTGAAACCAAAGCCGATGGTTCTTTACTGACAGAAGCGGACACCCAAATGCAAATTCAGACTCAAGCATTTCTTGAGAAGCACTGGCCAGCGTTTGCCTTTTTGGGTGAAGAGTCATCTGCCGAAGAGCAAAATGCAGCCATGCAAAGTCAACAAGGTTGTTGGATTTTAGACCCAGTAGATGGCACCAGCAACTTTGCCAGCGGCATCCCATTTTTTGCGGTTTCCTTAGCGTTAATGATTGATAGTCAAATTGTTGCAGGCCTGATTTATGACCCTGCACGTGATGAACTGTTCAGTGCACGTCAAGGTCAAGGAGCTGAGTTAAACGGCCAACCGTTAATTGCGCAAACGGCTAAAACCGAACTCAAACAGTGCAGCGGGATTATTGACTTTAAACGATTACAACCAACCTTAGCCACCAATATGGCTAAAAAAGCACCGTATTCATCGCAACGCAGTTTTGGCTCTGTCGCCTTGGATTGGTGTTGGATTGCCGCAGGTCGTGGTCAAATTTATCTGCACGGTTCTCAGCACATTTGGGACTATGCTGCAGGTTGGATTATTCTAGATGAAGCGGGCGGGTTTAGCAGCACACTGGATGAAGAAGTCGTGCTTTATCCAGAGGTGGTTAAACGCTCCGCAGTGGCGGCAACCAGTGCTGAGCTGTTCAAAGAGTGGCAAACCTATTTGCGTACCCACTCTTAATCTTTTAGAAGTTCAAACCTGACCTTCTCTTGCTGTTGGAAAAATACCTTATCTCATCGCGTTATAAGCGACGCAATTCAAATGTCGCTTATTAAACAACTCCCCCTTTATACCGATCTTTCAATACAACCTGTTTAATCCCTTTATAGTTTATTGGGAAGTTTTAATGCATCCCTTGGTCATATAACTAAGCACTCTTCTTTATAAACCACCGAGGCCACGCTCATGACCCCCTTAATTTCACTCCAATTATTAATGGACCGTCTTCATTCTTGTACCCTTTTATCCGCACTGGCATCACTCAGTTTAAGACTGTATTTAGCGCCGGTATTTTTTATAGCCGGTATGAATAAGGTGACTACTTTTCCAGATATCGTACTTTGGTTTGGCAACCCTGACTAGGGGCTTGGCCTGCCTTTTCCAACGATCATGGCCACCTTAGCAACTGGAGCCGAAATGCTGGGCGCTGTCGCACTTCTATTAGGGTTTGCGGTGCGTTGGGCGGTGATTCCACTGATGTTTACCATGCTGGTTGCAGCGACAACGGTGCATTGGCACAATGGCTGGCAAGCTGTTCACGATCTCATGTCACCTTGGGCAAGTGAACATGCTGCTGGTGCTATTGATAGGCTGGACAGAGCCAAAGAAATTTTACAAACACACGGCAATTACGATTGGTTAACCGAGCACGGCAACTTTATTATTAGTAATAATGGGGTTGAGTGGGCGGTCACTTATTTAATTATGCTGTTTGCCCTATTCTTTCTAGGCGGTGGGCGTTATATAAGTATTGATTATTGGATTAGACTACGCTTTATGGCGAAGGTTTAAATAAGGGTTCCCTAATAAATTTAGGCATAAAAAAACCGAGCAGGCCTGCTCGGTTTTTTTGTTTTTTAATACAGGTAATGCTTATTGTTGAATGGTACTGTTATCTGACACGGAAACAGCCGCCCCTTCAGTTTTAACAAACGAGGCCATTGCCTCTTGCATGGTCACTGTTGCCGTTAAATCGGTATCTGGAAGCAGAATAGAACTGTGATCTCCCGAATTAAAACGCAACGCACCTTTTCCATTAGGTACCAGTCCTGTTCCAGTCAACGTAGCCATTTCTTGCAAAATAATCCAAGGCTCTGTTCCAGCCAATGGCGCCGTTGGAACACTGTTTGGCACGACTTGGTCTTTTGTAGAGTCATCAACACCATCACCAACGACCTCTATCATCAAACTAGGTGAAGCGATGTTTGCCACGTAATTCACTGGATCAGCAGAGTCAATCACTGTCTGTGCTGCCAACAAAAATTGATTAAATTCAGCGGTTCCAGCTTCCACACCTTGCGCCGCTAGACCAGCCACAATTTCAGGCCCAAACGCGGGTGAACCGGCCAACAGATAAGAGGCTTGTGTACCCGCCATGGCGAACACCGCGCTTTGAAGCTCATCGTCGAGTAAGTCGGTAAACATTCCACCCACAATACCCCCCAAAGAGTGGCCAACAAATGCAACTTTAGAGCTGTCTAATTCCGTTACTCCTTCGAAATTCATCGCTGAATCCAATAAAGTTGCCGAAGATAGCGCACTCTTTAACTGCATCAAATCGGCCACTGCTTGGCGGAGGTTGTCGCGAGTCGTAAGTAAACTACTCAAGTTAATAAAGTGACGACCTGAACTATCGACCACACCATCCGGAGCGGCAATGGTCACTGAACCATTTTCATCTTGAGTCACTAAATCCACATCAAAGGTTCGTTCTACTTCTGCCATGCGCAAAGCCGCAAACCTCATATTGTCTGGTGTAATACCATGCAAAGGCATATCAATGGCAATGGCAGCATAACCTGCATTCGCTAACGCATCCGCGACCGCCAACACATTACCACGGTTTTGGGTAACGCCATGCTGAAAAATCACCACAGGCCAACCTTCTGCCGGCTTAGTTCCAATCTGAGGCTTTGTCATTACGACCGGAATAGTCACCGTTGAAGTTGCGACCGGCGTTGAATTAAACTGAGTTAAAAACTGTTCATTGGCGGCCTGCCAAAATGAACTCACAACCGGCAGTGGGTTGCTATCCGTTGGAGCGGTTAAATAATATGGTACGTCAATGGTTCCAGCGTATATTTTTGCCGCACCTAGCCCACCAACATCGGAAGTATCAAGACCACTATCTACCAAGGCTAAACTGGTATTTGCATTACTGGTAATGCTACTCTTAACCGTTTCAAGCACATCAGATGTCGATTGCGTTGTAAAAGACCATGAAGCGACCACCGTTGCAACATCGACACTGGCTGAAGCTAAAGCGGCTAATTGAGCATTGGTGAGTTGACGTAATGGCTCTAAGGCTTCCAAGCTCGAGCCAACCAACGACTCGGTTCCTGCTAATCTATTAAAGATTACCCCGCGAATCATTGGCTCACCATCAATATCCAAAAGCTGGTCATTCACCACCACTAAATAGGTCTTTTTAGCTTCAAGAGGTTTAAGTGGTATGATGGCAACCGTCTTCAACTCAGCATCTGTTGGCGTAATAAAATAGTCCTGACCAAAGCTCAAAGGCTCACCTACAGCGGTCACAACGCGCGTTCCTTCTACTATGGCAACATCGGCAGGATAAATTTTAACTCCGGTAGCAAGACTTCCACTTGTATCAACCGCCTTCGTTAAACTAAACGTAATAGGTGATGTCGTTGAAAATCCATCGAGTGCATTCAATGCAACCGTCGGGTCAGCGTAGTTAGTTTCATCGTCAACGGGAATATTTAAAGTTCCATCCGTTGAACCTGAAAAAAGTGCATCGTGCGGAAACGGGATATTGCTGGTGACAAAGTTCATCACCACACTGCCACGGGTATCAGCAACTTGCTCCGCAGTGCCTTCGACTGGATCTAAAGTAATCTTTTCTTCACTGCCACCACAACCGGCCAATAAGGCAACCAAAGAGACCAGTGCGAGTTTTTTAATCTGTAATAATTTCATGCTCTAACTCCTTAGTAGTTCCAAACCAGTTGCGCGCTGATAATATCGACATTAATATCAAACTCACCCACTAACACGTGATCAACGCCATCAGGATCGGCGTCTGTAGCATTTATTTTTGGGTTTCCGCCCCATAAGTGACTATAAGCGACATCAAGGCGCATGGCATCATTCAACTGATAACCCGCACCCACTGAAAGCCAAGTTCGATTGCTGTCTGCAATACGCGGGGTTCTTAAAGAAGCGTTTTCAATCGGGGTTTCGTCATAGGCAACTCCTGCTCGAGCGGTCCATTTAGAGTTGTATTGATGAATCATACCAACCGAATAACGCATGACATCATTCCACTCTTCAGGCTGAACAGAATCGTCTTTGTCAGCAAATTCGATACGCAACTCGTCAAACACACTCCAACCGGTCCAAGTGGCATCCGCTAACAACTTGGTTTTTTCGCTCACTGGCCACTCATAACTCATTGAGACCGTTTCTGGCAGATCTACACTGGCCTTTATAGCTTGGTCAGCATAAGGCGCATTAGTAAAATCGGCATCCCCTTTGGCGTCATAACGAATTTTTGAACGATAACTCAGACCCAGTTTTGACTGATTTTCAAACTTGTATAACATGCCTAAATTGAACCCAAACCCCCAACCAGAGGCTTGTAAGTCTGCATAGCCATCTTCTTGCTGAGAACCCAAACCAAAGTCAATTTTTTGCGTTAAATTAACACGAATATATTGTGCGTTTAACCCTGCTCCTAGGGAAAGTTGATCATTCACTTTACGGGAAATGGCTGGGTTAATATTGACGGTTTTAGTCTCGGTGTATACCGCGTGATAGCGGCCGACCCAATCTTGATCGTAATCCACAACAGAGCCATATGGCACATTAATCCCCAAACCGATATCATAATCTTGATATTGGCCTTTCCAATAAAAATTGGGCACCAGAGCATTTTGTGCGCCATCATCTTCTGCACCGAATAAGGGGCCAACCCCATCTATGTAAGAACCGTCATTTTTGAAAGGCGCATTGGGTAAAATTATATGCAGAGCACCTACAATCTGGTTGCCTTCAATATCACTTAATCCGGCTGGGTTGAACCACATGACACTCGCGTCTTCTGTGTTAACAGCCGCTCCGGCATAAGATAAGCCTTGACCGCTTGCACTTTGTTCAATTAAACCAAAGCCTGCTGCGTAAACTGACTGACTAGATAACGCCATCAAAATGGCCGCTGTGAGCGTTGCTCTCTTCATGTAAGGACTCCCTATTAGAGGATAGATGGGAAATAAAGTAGACGGTATTTTAACACCGCATTTTTGCTAGGTTATTCAATAAATATTATCGGTACACAACAAAATTAATAATGCTAAACCTTTATTCAAACTGACAGGCCTGCTGACTTTCAAAAATTCCGACACATAACTTAACTACAAAGCATTTAATGCCTGCTGTAAACTTTTGACACCGACAATCTCCATACCCGGCACACCACTTTTTGGCACATTGGCAATCGGCACTATGGCCCGTTTAAAACCGTGTTTGGCCGCTTCAATGATGCGCTCTTGGCCACTGGGAACCGGGCGAATCTCGCCTGCCAACCCGACTTCACCAAACACAATTAAATCTTGGGGTAATGGCTTATTGCGCATACTGGATAAAATAGAGCACAGCACCGCTAAATCGGCACTGGTCTCTGACACTTTTACCCCGCCCACCACATTCACATACACATCTTGATCACTCGCTTGCACGCCGCCATGTCGATGCATAACAGCCAGTAACATGGCCATTCTATTTTGGTCAAGACCCACCGTGACTCGGCGAGGCGCCCCATACGGTGATTCATCCACTAAGGCTTGAATTTCTACCAATAAGGGACGTGACCCTTCCCAAACCACCATCACCACCGACCCCGGTGACGCTTCATCACCTCGGGATAAAAAGATGGCTGACGGGTTTTTAACTTGCTTCATACCACGCTCGGTCATGGCAAACACACCCAACTCGTTCACTGCACCAAACCGGTTCTTGATCGCACGCAAGGTTCTAAAACGGCTATCAGATTGCCCTTCTAAAAACACCACCGTATCCACAATGTGCTCGAGTACGCGAGGGCCTGCAACCTCTCCTGACTTAGTCACGTGCCCTACCAAAAAGATGGCCACATTATTCTGTTTAGCGTACCGAGTTAAATAAGCCGCGGTCTCACGCACTTGAGACACCCCACCAGCGGCACTGCTTACCTCTGCTAATTGCATAGTTTGAATCGAGTCCACGACCATCACTTTAGGGGATTCTGTTTGTGCCGCATGACAAATCAGTTCAACATCGGTTTCGGTTAATAGTCGTAATTGCTCATCAGGGAGTTGCATGCGTTTAGCGCGCATGGCCACTTGCTGTAAGGACTCTTCACCGGTGACATAGAGCACCTTCATTTGCGTACTGAGTTGACACATAACCTGTAACAAAATAGAGGATTTACCCACACCCGGATCGCCGCCAATAAGCACCACGGAACCTGGAACAATGCCGCCACCCAGTACACGATCCAGTTCGGACATGGTTGAAGAGAGCCGCGGTACTTCATCCAAATTAACTTGATGAATCGCCTTAACTTGATTGTCATTAGCGCCACTGTACCCGGCAGAACTTTTGGCGCTTTTGGCTTTGCTTGCCGCCGCTGAACTCAGCTTAATTTCTTTAAGGGTGTTCCAGGCCTTACAAGCTTGACACTGACCTTGCCACTGACCGTATTCTGCTCCGCAATCTGTACACACATAAGCGCTTTTAACTTTGGCCATGGTTATTCCTTAATTGAATACGACGAGATTTAATAAACCTTTCGATCATACCGTTTACTTCACTATTTCCAAACCAAGCAGGCCTGCTTAGTTTCTGTAAAAACAAAAAAGCCCGCAATCAAGCGGGCTTAATAAAAGAGTTAAGCTTAGTGCTTAATATCTCTCCAGTACTCTCTCTTGAGTAAGTAGGTCAACAGCAACAGAACCAACAAGAAAGCAATGACTTTCCAACCTAAGTCGTAACGCTGAACTTTTGAAGGTTCGCCAACGTACTCTAAGAAGTTTGAGAGATCACGTACAGCTTGCGCGTAATCTTCTTCAGATGCGTGACGTTGCATGCCTTCTAATACGTTCGGCATTGACGTCCCGACTAGAGCCTTGTTATTCCAATTGCCATTTTCATCTTGGTAGTAAGCTCTCAAGAATGTGTAGATGTAATCCGTGCCTTTTAAACGCGACATCAAAGATAGATCAGGTGGCTCAACGCCCATAGATTCCATAGCCACACCTTCTGGCATACGAGTCATGACATGATCCACCACTTTATTCATGCCAAAAGACATCTTAGCGATCACTTCTTCGTCTGTCCAACCAATATCACGTGCGATGCGGTTGTAGCGCATATACTTGACTGAGTGACAAGCCATACAATAATTTGTGAACAACTCAGCACCACGTTGCAAGGAATCCTTGTCACGGAGATTATTGCCAGCCTCTTCAAGCTCAATGGACGGACCACCGGCTGATTGAACCGTAAACGGCACCGCTAATAAGAAACTAAATAGTAATATAAGTTTTTTCATTAGGTTACCCTCTCTGGAACAGGTTTCGTCTTCTCATACTTCGATGTGAATGGAAGAACAAGGAAGAATGCAAAATACAATGTGGTGAATATTTGTGCCATTTTTGTTAACAATGGTGTTGATGGCTGCGTTCCTAACCAACCTAAAACAATAAAACTAATAATTAACATCGTTAACAACAGCTTATATGACAGACCACGGTAGCGGATCGACTTAACCTTACAGCGGTCTAACCAAGGCATGGCGAACAACACCGCAATGGCCGCACCCATTGCAACAACCCCTAAGAACTTATCAGGCACCGCACGCAAGATCGCATAGAACGGTGTGAAATACCAAACAGGTGCAATATGATCCGGTGTTTTCAGTGGGTTTGCAGGCTCAAAGTTTGGCGCTTCAATAAAGTAACCGCCCCCTTCTGGCCAGTAGAACACAATCAATGAGAACAGAATCAAGAAGAACACCGCACCCATCGAATCTTTTACTGAGTAATAAGGGTGGAATGGGATACCGTCAAGCGGTAACCCTTTCTCATTTTTGTACTTTTTAATCTCAACACCGTCTGGGTTGTTAGAGCCGACTTTGTGTAACGCAACAATGTGCATAAACACTAAGATAATGAGCACCAGTGGCAAAGCAATCACGTGCAGTGCAAAGAAACGGTTCAGTGTGGCATCCGAGATAATAAAGTCACCACGAACCCACATCGCTAAGTCTGGCCCAATCACAGGAATGGCACCAAATAACGAGATAATTACCTGCGCACCCCAGTATGACATCTGACCCCATGGCAACATGTAACCCATGAATGCTTCAGCCATTAAGACTAAGAACAACAACATACCTATAATCCAAACCAACTCGCGTGGTTCTTTATAGGAGCCGTACAACAAGGCACGTGTCATGTGAAGATAAACGACTAAAAAGAAGGCCGACGCACCGGTGGAGTGCAAATATCGAATTAACCAACCCCATTGGACATCACGCATGATGTACTCAACCGAATTAAACGCTTCAGCCGCACTCGGCTTGTAGCTCATGGTTAACCAGATTCCAGATACAATTTGGATGACTAATACGAGTAGTGCTAATGAACCAAAAAAGTAAAAAAAGTTGAAGTTTTTAGGGGCGTAGTACTCTGCAACGTGTTCGTTCCAAGTACTAATTAATGGATAACGACGGTCAATCCAACCTAACAGTGACCCACCTTGTTGTGGAGTTTGTTCATCTGTATTTTTAACTGACATTAAGCGGCTCCTTCATTCTGTGGATCTTCACCAACACGGATTAACATGGCCGTCTTGTAAAAATACGGAGGAATCTCTAAGTTTGTTGGCGCTGGAACAGACTGGAATACACGACCAGCCATATCAAATCGAGAACCATGACATGGGCAAAAGAAACCACCCTGCCAATCTTCACCTACATCAGGCGAGCCTATTGCAGGACGGTAGAGTGGTGCACAACCTAAGTGCGTGCATATTCCAACCACAACAAGGTATTCGTCATTCACTGCACGACTTGGGTTTTGACAATACACAGGTTGCAAAGACTGTTCAGAAGCGGGGTCACGTAGTTGACCATCTGACTCAGGCAATCTAGCCAACATTTCTGGCGTACGACGAACAACCCAAACCGGCTTTCCTCGCCACGCAACGGTTACCATTTGGCCAGGTTGCATCTTAGAGATGTCAACATCAACAGGTGCACCCGCTGCCTTAGCTTTTTCACTTGGTTGCCAAGAACTCACAAAAGGCACAGCTGCAAATGTTGCACCCACTGCACCGACCACACCCGTTACCCCAGTAAGGATTTTTCGGCGTTTTAAATCAACGCTTATATTCTTATGTTCTGCGGACATATCTTGTCTTCCCTATTGTTCACAAGCAAATTCCCTCTATTCTACCTAAGCACAGACGAAACTCAAATTAGAATGAGATTATATGGCATTAAATAAATTTAATCTATAAGAAACCATAACCCTGATTAATCACTTAAAACATTTAAACTGGATTATTGATATCTATGAAATGACAGTTTAAATCAAACTGCTTGGTTAGATATTCACCCAAGGCTTTAATGCCTAAACGCTCGGTTGCATGGTGACCGGCGGCTAAGTAATGAATCCCCCCCTCCATGGCTAAATGCGTGGTTTGTTCAGAAACCTCGCCACTGATGTAAACATCCGCTTTCCAAGCCAACGCTTGATCAATATAACCTTGCGCACCACCACTGCACCAAGCAATGGTTTGAACTTGGTCTGGACCACCTGGAAGATGAAGCGCGCGACGGTTTAAACTACTTGAAACCACCTCAATAAAGTCTTCAATATTCACAGGCTTGGCTAACCGCCCCAAACGAACCAATCCTGGCTTGGGTGTGATATCTTCAAGCTGCCAAAGCTTACCAAGCATGGCGTTATTACCTAATTCAAGATGACCGTCAAGCGGCAAGTGATACCCCATCAAATTAATATCATGCATTAATAAGGATTTAATTCGCCTCTGTTTAAATCCAACAATCTCTTGCGGCTCACTCTTCCAGAAATAACCGTGATGCACCAATATCGCATCCGCATTCAGTGTAATTGCTGCATCAATCAATGCTTGAGAAGCGGTCACTCCGGTCACAATGGTCTTGATCTCTTGCTTACCCTCTACCTGTAAGCCGTTTGGGGCATAATCTTGGTAATCCGATAGCTTTAAAAATTCCGCTAAATGTGCTGTTAATTCATCTCTTGTAATCATTCAAGCCTCACTTTTAAAAGGGTAGTGCGTCTTTTCGATTGAACTTCCTAAAATTTAGGGCAAAAAAAACCACCATTTCTGGTGGTTCTTTTACATGTAACGCGTTTAATCTTGAACGCGATAACGGGCAGACATGGCATGAGCAGTCAGGCCTTCACCGTCTGCAAGCACACCCGCAACTTTACCTAAAACGTTTGCACCTTCAGGCGAGCACATAATCAAACTTGAACGCTTCTGAAAGTCATACACACCTAACGGTGACGAAAAACGTGCCGTACGAGACGTCGGCAGGACGTGGTTAGGTCCTGCACAGTAATCCCCTAAGGCTTCAGCCGTGTAGCGCCCCATAAAGATGGCACCTGCATGACGTATTTTAGGCAACAACGCTTTTGGATCTTCAACCGATAACTCCAAGTGCTCTGGCGCAATGATGTTAATCATCTCTAAGGCTTGGGATTCATCATCCACGACGATAATCGCACCGCGATCATCAAGCGCCTTACGGATGATTTCGTGACGTGGCATGGTTGGAAGTAAACGATTCATGCTTTCGTAAACTTTTGCAGCGAAATCCGCATCAGGCGTCACTAAAATTGACTGTGCATCTTCGTCATGCTCAGCCTGTGAGAACAGGTCAACCGCAATCCAATCTGGATTGGTTTTACCATCACAATAAACCAAGATTTCAGAAGGGCCAGCAATCATATCGATACCAACCGTACCAAACACCATACGCTTAGCCGTGGCAACGTAGATATTACCCGGCCCAACAATCTTATCAACTGCAGGCACCGTTTCTGTTCCATAAGCCAAGGCTGCAACCGCTTGCGCACCCCCTAAGGTAAACACTGCATCCACATCACAAATGGCTGCTGCTGCCAAAACCATATCGTTAACTTCGCCATCTGGCGTAGGCACAACCATAATCAAGGTTTCAACCCCGGCCACTTTAGCGGGAATCGCGTTCATAATGACCGATGAAGGATACGCCGCTTTTCCGCCTGGCACATACAACCCAACGCTGTCTAGGGGGGTAACCTGTTGACCCAGCATCGTGCCATCTGCTTCAGTGTATGACCAAGATTCTTGAATTTGTTTTTTATGGTACGAACGCACACGCTCAGCCGACAACTCTAATGCATCGCGCTGATCTTGTGGAATACGTTCTAAGGCGGCAAACAGTTCTTCTTTTGGAATCTGTAAATCCGCACCTTTAGCAACCTGCATACGGTCAAAACGTGCAGTGTAATCAATCAGTGCCGCATCACCTTGCGTACGGACGTTATTCACCACCTCTTTAACAATGTCATTAACCGACTCATTAGAAACGGTTTCCCATGCTAAAAGGGTATCTAATTCTTTTCTAAAGCCTGCTTGGTTAGCAGATAAACGACGAATATTAAGCATTTTGACTCTCTATTACTTTTTGGAATTGGGTAACAATTTCATTAATCTGTTCAAATTTTGTTTTATAAGCATGTTGATTCACAATTAAGCGCGAGCTAATTTCAGCAATGTGCTCCATGGGTATAAGACCGTTGGCTTTTAAGGTGTTGCCCGTGTCAACTAAGTCAACAATACGATCCGCCAAATCAATTAAAGGCGCAATTTCCATTGAACCGTAAAGCTTAATTAAATCAACTTGCTCACCTTTTTCTGCATAGTAGGCCTGCGCAGATTTAAGGTATTTCGTAGCAATTTTAAGACGATGGCCATGTGGTTTTTCAACTTCTGGGCCTGCAACCATTAACTTACACTTTGCAATTTGCAAGTCTAGTAACTCATAGAGATTATCTGCTGGTGCTTCCATGAGCACATCTTTACCAGCCACACCAATATCAGCGGCACCATGCGCAACATAGGTTGGCGCATCGGTGGCACGCACAATTAACAAGCGTACATTGTCGTGGTTAGTAGGAATAATCAGCTTACGACACTTGCTCGGGTCTTCCAACGGAACAATACCCGCGGCTTCTAAAAGTGGAACTGTGTCTTTATATATACGCCCTTTAGATAGAGCAATCGTTAGTTGTTGTTTCATTTTGAGATCAGTCTTAAATTTTAAATTTCAGGTCGAAAATCGGTCATGTCTTAGCCCGTTAAACGGTAAACATGGGCACCAATTTTATGGAATTTTTCTTCTATTAGCTCGTAGCCTCGGTCGATATGATAAACACGGTTTACAACCGTTTCACCCTCCGCAACCAGGCCTGCCAAGATTAAACTTGCTGAGGCACGTAAATCGGTCGCCATAACCGGCGCACCTTTTAATCCTTTAACCCCTTTGATGTGCGCCGTATTGCCTTCAACACGAATATCCGCACCCATACGAATCAATTCGGAAACATGCATAAAGCGGTTTTCAAAAATCGTTTCTTGAATGGTTGATTCACCGTCCGCCAAAGCATTAATGACTAAGAACTGTGCTTGCATATCTGTTGGGAACAATGGATACGGATCCGTAATCAAGTTTACGGGCTTAAGTTCACGATCACGCATATCAACAGTAATCGTATCGGCTGTGGTAGTCACCAACGCACCTACCTCTTCGAACTTCTCTAGCACGGCCGTTAAGTGACTTGGATCCACTTTGGTTACCGTCACTTTACTTTGGGTCACCACCGCAGCCGCCAAGTAGGTACCCGCCTCAATTCGGTCAGGAATAACGCGATAAGGCACACCTTTTAAAGATTCAACGCCGTCAACCACCAGTGTACTGGTGCCAATACCGGAAATTTTTGCACCCATCGCATTCAAAAACTCAGCCAAGTCAACCACTTCAGGTTCACGCGCTGCATTTCTTAAATAGGTTGTCCCTTCCGCCAGAACGGCTGCCATCAAAAGGTTTTCCGTTCCAGTAACCGTGACGGGCTCCATCGTGATATCAGCCCCTTTTAAACGTCCCGCAGTAGCAATAATATAGCCCTGCTCAACGTCAATTTTAGCCCCCATCTTCTGCATCCCTTCAATGTGCATATTCACCGGGCGTGATCCAATTGCACACCCACCCGGTAGGGAAACTTTAGCTTCACCAAAACGAGCTAGCAGAGGGCCTAAAACAAGAATAGAAGCACGCATGGTTTTAACGAGTTCATACGCCGCTTCTTTGACTGTGATGTTTGAGGCATCAATTTCAATGTTTAAGTGCTCGTCAAACATAACTTGCACTCCCATTGAGGCCAATACCTGAATTGAAGTAGTGACATCCTTTAAGTGCGGAACATTTGATAAGGTCACTGGCGTTTCAGCCAACAGACAAGCCATCAGAATGGGCAGAGCGGCATTTTTTGAACCTGAGATTTCTACGTCTCCGTGAACATGGCCACGGCTATCGATTACTAATTTATCCATGCGTCTATTAACTATCCAACTTGATAATGATTAAGCGATTTTTGTCTTAATAGACAAGGCATGTAATTCACCGCTTTGAAACTCAGCCTTGAAAACATCTTTAACTAGGCGGTGCTGCTTAATAAGCGGCATCCCTTGAAAAACCGGGCTGGTTACAATCACGCCAGAAGAACAGTCAGCGCCCTGCGCTTCAACTTGGCTATCTGGAATCGCTTCCAGTATCATTTGTTTGATTTTTTCAGGTGACATTTGCTCTATCCAAAAAATTTTATTTGCGTATTTTAACGCCTTTGTTCAATAAAATCAGATTTATCGCAGTGATCATTACTAAGAACACGGTCGTAACGATCAAGCTAATGTAAACCGATACGTCAGATTGCTCAAAGAAACCATAACGAAAACCATCCACCATATAAAAGAATGGATTAAAGTGCGAAATCGTTTGCCACATATCAGGCAGTGCATGAATCGAGTAAAAAACACCACTCAAAAATGTCAGAGGCATAATAATAAAGTTTTGGAACGCGGCTAACTGATCGTACTTATCCGACAAAATGCCTGCTAGCATGCCTAAACCACCCATCATTGCTGCACTCAATACGGCAAATAACAACACCCAAAAAGGCGATTGCACGGTTAAGTCAAAGCCAACCATACCAATGGCCAAAATGCCCACACCCACTGCTAAACCACGAACTACCGATGCCGCTATAAAGGCAACATACAGCTCAAAAGGCGAAATGGGACTGAGCAACACAAAGGTAAGGTTTCCGTGCATTTTAGACTGAATTAAACTTGACGAAGTGTTTGAAAAGGCATTTTGCAAAATGGCCATCATCACCAACCCAGGAATCAAAAACTGGCTGTAATTCAAACCAGTAAACACCTCTAGCTGAGTATCAATCACATGACCAAACACTAAAAGATAGAGCAGAGTGGACACTATCGGAGCAAACACGGTTTGCACTACCACCGAATAAAAACGTTTTACCTCTTTAACAAAAAATGCCCAACATCCCAGATAATTAAACGCCATCATGCCTGCGCCCCCGTTAAGTCCATAAAGACCTCTTCTAAGGTGGCATCGCGACTGCGTACATCTTTAACATGCAAACCGCTTTGATGAATCATTCCCAACATATCGGACATACTCAACTCATTTTCCATTTTGAATAGATGCCCAGACGCATCCGTCTCAACCAAGCGTGAAGCTAGAGCCTCACTTAACACCGCATTTTTCTCTTCAAAAGACACACGAATATAACGAAACGGATGCGTTGCTAATAAATCCGCTGTTCGATCTAACGCCTTAACCTCGCCACCCTGCATAATCGCAACTTTTTCGCATAACGCTTCGGCTTCTTCTAGGTAGTGGGTTGTCAAAATAATAGTGTGGCCCTTTTGATGCAGCTCTTTGGTAAACTCCCATAGAGTGTGGCGTAAATCCACATCCACCCCTGCGGTCGGCTCGTCCAACACAAGAACACGTGGCTTATGTACCAATGCCATCGCAATCAATACTCGACGCTTCATACCGCCAGACAGTTGATTGGTAATGGCATGCGTTTTATCCGTCAACGCCAAACGTTCTAACAGTTCATCAATCCACTGTTTTTGCTCTTTACCACGAATCCCATAGTACCCAGACTGCAACTCAAGCAACTCTCTAATTGAGAAAAACGGATCAGAGATCAACTCTTGTGGCACCAAGCCTAAACGACGCCGTGTTTCACGATAATCGTCAATCACGTCAAACCCCTGCACCTGAATAGAACCCGATGTAGGCGTCAACAAACCAGACATAGCATTAATTAAGGTTGATTTACCGGCACCATTAGGACCCAACAGACCAAAAAAAGATCCCTCTTCTACTTCAAAAGAGATGCCTTTTAAGGCCTCAAAATCTCCATAATGCTTAACGACTTGATCAAACTTGACCGCTGCTGACATGCAAAACCCTTTTTTAAAAAAACAGACCTCTTTTTATTGAGGCAACCAATATCAAAACTGACTCTTAAGGAGAGCTCAGCGAAAATGCATACAAATGGAAGTGCCTAAACAGACGTATCAAACAGACGTTAGGCGATGGGTTGAGTACCCATAGACAAAGTTAACCAGAAAAACGAATGTGTAAATGCTACCCTACTGTTGCGATTGGCCACTTGAGACATCAAAAACAGATTCCAAATCATAGAGCTGAACAAGCGTTTCTAACTGAGCAGATAGGTTAATCACCTTTAAAGGCAGGCCTGCTGAGTTTTGCCAACAGAGTAACATCGCTAAGGCCACGCTATCGGCTTGTTCAACCTGCTGAAAATCGACGGTTATTAAAGATTGATTAGATTTTTCAACCGCATCCAAAATAGCTGGAACGGTCTCGACATTGACTGCACCGGGCAGCATTAACACACCTTCATCTGCCCATTCGATCACTGAACTCACTTGCAATCCACCTTTCGCTCTTAAGAGGCGTTGTTAAACGCTTGGTTTTGTTCACGCATCTCTTGAATCACTTCATCGACACTGCGTTTACTAAATTCAGAATTATAGGTTGTACGGTAATTCAGTAACATACTAATCCCCTCAACCGAAACGTCGTACACCATCCACAAACCGGTATCCTTATCTAAATACGCACGATAGATGACATCGGTCTTATTGCCATCCGCTTGGGTAACTTCGGATGCCACCGTCACACGTCCTGGCTTTTCAACCACTTCTGGCTTTACCACCACCGACGTTATCGCTAGCTTCAATAAACTCTGAGAATAAGAACGCATCAACATGGTAGTAAACTCTTTTTGAAAGGCTTCTTGCTGCGCTTGGGTTGTTGTTCTCCAGTAGCGACCCATAACATAACGAGCCATTTTTGGGGTATCCACATAAGGTAGAACATAGGTTTTAGAAAAGGCTTTAATTTTTTCAGGATTGCCCTCTAAGGCTTCTCGCTGGGTATTGAGTTGTTCAATCAGCGTCTCCGACAGTGCCGAAATCATTTTTTCTGCATTATCTTGCGGAACGTTCAATCCTTGCGCCTGCACAGAAAAGCCCACCAACAGAAGACAAACAACCAACAACTGTTTTAGCCCATTGGCTTGTTCTTTCATTTTCACTCTCACTGCACTCATCATGCTCACCATTTCTATAATTACTATTCTGATTTTACGTTTCGTTACAATTATGACTACTTGCTATCACTGAACTTAACTAGGAACTGTCCAATTAAGTCCTCTAACACAATCGCCGATTGGGTAAGGTCCAGCTGATCGCCATTTGCCAATACTTCTTCATCGCCCCCAATGACCAGACCAATGTATTGATCTCCCAACAGACCAGACGTTAATATGGAACCTGATGTGTCGATCGGTAGATCATTATACTGCGAGAAAATATCCATCGTGACTTTCGCCTTATAACTAACCGGGTCAACCCCAATACTACTAACACGACCAACCACAACACCGCTAATTTTAATTGGGGCTCTTACTTTAAGCCCGCCAATATTGTCAAACAACGCACTCACTTGATAACTCGACTGCGCTTTCCAACTATTGAAATTACTCACCTGCAGTGCAATGACCGTCAGCGAAACCAACGTCATCAAAACAAACGCTCCAACCCAAATTTCAACCATTAATTGACGCTTCATCTGTCTACCTTTTATCGATTTTTATCTGTCTAAAAGAGCTTACGCTCTATTTTATAATGTTTTGTTAATCTTTTTTTGTAACCCTGACCCACACCATCCAGTCTTTAGCTGAACATCATCGTAGTTAGAATGAAATCAAGCCCTAACACACCCAGTGACGAGTGCACCACCGTTCGGGTCGTGGCATTACTCACCCCCTCTGACGTTGGAATCGCATCAAACCCTTGATAAAGGGCGATAATGGCAATTAAGGCGGCAAATGCAATGGATTTAATCACGCCGTTAATGACATCCTCACGCCAATCGACCGAAGCCTGCATTTGTGACCAGAAAGAGCCTTCATCAACGCCTAACCAGCCAACCGCAACCAAATAACCACCTAAGATGGCCATCGCAATAAACAGCAAGGTCAACATCGGCAAGGTGATAAACGCAGCGGTAAAACGCGGTGCAAAAATAAATTTCAATGGATCAACGGCCATCATCTCCAGCGCAGAAAGCTGTTCCGTCGATCGCATTAGGCCAATTTCAGCGGTTAACGCAGAACCCGCACGCCCAGCAAACAGCAAGGCGGTGACCACTGGCCCCAACTCTCTTAACAAAGAGAGTGCGGTCATGGTTCCCACCGCCTCTTCGGAGTTGTAGTCCACCAGAACATAGTAGCCTTGAAGGGTTAACACCATCCCCACAAAGAGTCCCGCTGTTAAAATAATCGGCAGCGATAACACCCCTGCCACATAAACCTGTTTAACCAACAGCTCAACTCGGTAAATCGAATACGGAATAGCTGGCACGAGTGAAACAACAAACATGGCCATTCGGCCTAAGCTGGCTAACAGGTTTAAAACGCTGGCACCGATACCGGCAACCCAATTTATGATTGATTGCATACTCACGCTCTGCTTTTTCCTTGTTGCAAGGCCTGCTGATAACTCTCATCAGAGTAATGAAAAGGCACAGGACCATCCGGTAACCCTTTTACAAATTGATTCACGTAATCCGAATTACTCTCTAAAAGTTCTTTGGGAGCGCCTTGTGCAATAATTTTACCGCCTGACAATACACAGACATAATCCGCAATGGAGAGCACCTCATCCACATCATGAGACACCACCACACTGGTTAACCCTAAACTATCATTGAGCTTTTGAATCAAGGTTACCAGTACCGCCATCGTAATCGGATCTTGCCCTACAAACGGCTCATCATAAAAAATCATCTCAGGGTCAAGCACAATTCCGCGAGCCAAAGCCACACGTCGAGACATTCCGCCCGACAATTCAGAAGGTTTTAAATCACGTGCCCCCATTAACCCAACCGCCTGCAACTTCATCAACACCAAAGGCTCAATTACGGATTCTGGAAGCTTGGTGTGTTCTCTCAGTGGGAAGGCAACATTATCAAAGACATTCAAATCGGTTAATAAGGCGCCGCTTTGAAATAACATGCCCATCTTTTGGCGGAGTTCGTATAGCTTAGAACGCTTGAGTTTATGAACATTCAGGCCCTCAACAAAAATCTCACCTGAATCCGGTTTTAATTGTCCCGCTATGAGCTTAAGCAGTGTGGTTTTACCGGTACCACTTGGCCCCATAATAGCGGTTATTTTACCTTTTGGAATCGACAGGTTTAGGTCGTCAAAAATAAGACGCGCGCCCCTAGAAAAACTGAGCCCTTTAATGTCGATTAAGATGTCTGATTGAGTCATATCGTCGCTTGTAGAGATAAAGTAAGTTACTTAAATAAAACAGACCTAAAAACAAACAGGCCTGCTGAGTTTAAAATAAGAAAAAATGGGTGTGTGATTGAAGGTAACTTAATACCCTAAAAACTCACCCACCACTTTTAAATTTGAAACTAGCTTCATGTTAATGGAATCGCCGCCAATAAAAAAGGCCGCACCCGCACTATTATCGGGCATTGACTGCATAAAGTTTTTGAGCATGGCAGCCTGCTGCTTTCCATCGGCAGGTAAATCCGCACAAAACCCCATGGGTTGACCTGAGATTTTCAGACCATTAATTTCAATTTGCCAACCAGCGAGCGCCTCAACCTTAGAGACTAACGTCACCGGAACATTCTGAACAGCGGTTTGAGGTAAGTCAGCAATGGGTGCGTCAGAAAAAATCACAACTCCCTTTAATAATGAGCCGAACGCGTCTTTAATGACAAGCAGTTGCGCTTCCTTGGCTTTGCTTAAAAGATGATTAACGCCCAAATAAAACCCAAATTCACCCTCCACCGCATCAATGCACGCTTCTATCGCCTCTTTATCCCATTGCAGCCACTGCTCTTCTGGAACAAGCACCACTCGAAACAAATTACTGTAGTAATCCAACTGCCATTCTGGTGGCATATCATCTGGATAAAAATCGCCTTGCCCCTCTGGCACCTGCCAACCGAACGTGCCAATCTGTAAATTATCCAAACTAACCTCCTGATGTATCTCTAGCTGTTTTTAGGGAGACACAGTTTACTTGAATAATTTTGGTTTCGCTGGCCGCTCGTGCATAAATTAATTTTATAGTCCATGATAACTTTCGTTATAATATCCAGTTAATTTAGTTAAATTAAAGAACAGGGCTTATGACAACAACACTAATATTACCGACTCTTGCACTTCTTGTTGGCCTAGCGCTGCTTGTTTGGAGTTCAGATATTTTCATTGATGGCGCTGCCAGTACCGCGATTCACCTCTCCATCTCTCCCTTAATCATAGGGGTTGTCGTATTAGGTTTTGGAACGTCTATGCCTGAAGTGGTTGTCGCCGTTCTTGCCTCTATTGATAACAGCCCCGGCCTAGCCATAGGTAACGCCGTTGGCTCCAATATTGCCAACATTGGTTTGGTATTGGGTATTACCGCTTTAATTGCACCTATCGTTGTTAAATCAAGCCTAATCAAAC
Organism: Thiotrichales bacterium; assembly: GCA_016938655.1. Lineage (GTDB taxonomy): Bacteria > Pseudomonadota > Gammaproteobacteria > Thiomicrospirales > Thiomicrospiraceae > Thiomicrorhabdus. The sequence continues at coordinate 51,030 of JAFGUG010000066.1, forward strand.
GCGAACTTCCTGTTCTATTGGCCATTACCATTGGCGCTTATCTTTTGGTGTTAGATGGCCATTTAAGCCTAATGGATGGCGTCATCTTAGTGGTCGCGCTTGTCTTAGTGATGTTCTGGATGATTAAAGTTAATAAAGAGGTCTCCGTTACTGACCCTATCCATGATGAAACGACACACGCCATTGAAAGCCATGCCGAACACACTCTTAAGAAAGGCTTGATTTTGTTGGTTGGCGGGTTAATTATTTTAATGATTAGCGCAAAAATGATGGTTTGGGGTGCGGTTGAAATTGCGGTTTTCTTTGGTGTATCCGAAGTGGTCATTGGTTTAACCATTATTGCGATTGGAACCAGTTTGCCAGAATTGGCTGCGGCCATTGCCGCTGCTCGTAAAAACGAAGCCGACTTGATGATTGGTAACATTGTGGGCTCTAACTTATTTAATATTTTGGCGGTACTCGCCGTGCCTGCTATCTTAGCGCCGTCAATGCTTGATAAAGATGTACTCTATTTAGATATGCCAGTTATGATTGGCTTTACCATAGCCATGCTTCTGCTGGCGCTACCTCGAAAGGGCAAAGCCTCCATTGGCACCTTTAAAGGGCTTTTACTTACTGGCGGATTTGTGGCATATTTAGTGACCTTATACTTCCGAACCACCGCCGCTTAACTCGCCGCCTTTGCACTCAGGCCTGTAACGTTTAAAACTCAGCAGGCCTGCTAAGTTTGCAAATCGCATGACAAAACAGACCAAATCAAACCCCGTAATAACAGGTAAAGACCATGACCTTTTCAGACGACATCATCCGCAAAGCCCAAAAAATCAAACTGTTATTACTCGACGTCGATGGTGTTATGACCAACAACCAACTGCACTACAGTGATGATGGTTATGAAATGAAATCTTTTTACACTCGTGATGGTCACGGCATGGTTATGTTGCAAAAATCCAATGTCGATATTGGTATCATTACTGGACGCAAATCACCGCTTGTCACCAAGCGTATGACTGATTTAAAAGTAAAGCACGTATACCAAGGTGTGCCCGACAAACTCCCTACCTTTCTAAAACTGGTCGCAGACCTGGGTATAAATCTTCAAGAGATTGCCTATATTGGTGATGACATTCTAGACCTGCCAATCCTAACTCGAGTTGGCTTAGCCGCCACACCGGCGGATGGCGATGCTGAAGTAAAATCTCGAGTCGACTACGTATCAGAGTTTGAAGGCGGTCGCGGTTGTGTTCGCGAGATGTGTGAACTGCTCATGAAGTCTCAAGGCACTTGGCAAACGCAGATGGACTTCTACCTTCGAGAAACCTTGTAGCCTCAGCCTTTTTAAGCCCATCACTCAAACATGAACGGAGTGTGAGATGTTAAACAGCAGACTAATTTTACTTATTTTAGTATTGTCAGCTTTTGCCTTATGGTTTAACGTCCAACAAGAGGATCAAGACGATGCGCTAACCCCATCGACCTTACAAACTACCGACTACAGCTGGCAGCTTTTTAACAGCACCACGTGGCAGTTTAATAAAGACAACAATCTAAACAGCGCCATAATCCAATCCGAGACACTCTTTTACGATGAAGCGGCCAAAACCAGCGACTTCACCCTCCCACAACTTACATTAATCGAACCCAATCAAACCCTATTTATCGAAAGTCAGGCGGGGAGATCGTCGGACAATCAAATCTTTGAGCTCAGTGGCAAAGTAATCATGACTCAACTTGAACACCCCTTAGACAAACCGCAAACGGACAGCGCTTCGCAAAATAAAACCTTAAAAACCGAACATATCACTTATAATTCTATAACAAAAAAAATCAGCAGTGATCAAGCCGTGAGCATTACCCAGCCTAATTCGCACTTTACTGGTATTGGACTCGACGTTGACCTTACTACTCGTCATTTTCAACTGCTTTCCGATGTTAAGGGCGAATACCATCCCCAAATGGATGCCGATTAAATGCGCTTTCAACACGCCCTAATGCAGCTTTATCACCGCCAATTAACCGCAGCAACGAGATTGACCCAATGAATACAAATCGGTTAAAGACACTATTTATTAGCCTGCTATTGAGCGGATTAACCTTGTCTGCCAACGCCAACGAAACCAAGCAAAACCCGCTTCCAGATGACCAGCAAGCGGTGCAAATCTCTGCAGACTCGCTAGACATTCAAGACCAAACCGGCACCAGTGTTTACTTAGGCAATGTTGAAATCACTCAAGGCAGCTTGAGTTTAAAGGGCGACAAAATCACCATCCAACACCCCGACCGTGATTTGCAATCGATAAATGCTATCGGACAACAAGCGGTTTTCAAACGCTTTGATACAGATAGCCAGTCTTGGGTGAGTGGCCAAGCCGACAACATCATTTATAACGCCAAAGACAAAACTCTGCTTTTAGTCGGGAGTGCAAAGGTCGAACAACCGGGTAAACATCTTATTACTGGGCCAGAGTTAACCTATGACATGCTCAATAAAACCTTAAAAGCACAAAGCACGGCGCAACAAAAAGAACGTATTTCAGTCACCCTTATGCCTGATGCTAAGCGCCAACAAGATCAAACAGATCAAACAGAGTAAGCACTGTGTACTCGAGCCCATCAAACGCATTACGTTAGGATTATTTCGTGTTCCATTTTTACGCTCGCAACCTAGCAAAAAGTTATAAAAAACGTCAAGTCGTGACCTCAGTGGATATTGATGTACACCCAGGCCAAGTCGTTGGTTTATTAGGCCCAAATGGCGCAGGTAAAACCACCACCTTCTATATGATGACCGGATTGGTCGAAAACGATGGTGGAGAGATTTATCTAAACGGTGAAGAGATCAGCAAGCTGCCAATTCATGAACGTGCAAAACGCGGTATTGGTTACTTACCGCAAGAAGCGTCGGTGTTTCGTAAACTGACGGTTGAGGAAAATATTCGCGCCATCTTAGAAATGCGCCCAGAATTAAACACCGACCAACGTAACCTAATTTTTGAACACCTAATTGATGACCTACAAATCGGTCATATCTTAGAGCAGCCTGGTCAAGCGCTGTCTGGTGGCGAGCGACGTCGCGTTGAAATCGCTCGTGCTTTAGCCATGGAACCTGCGTACATTCTGTTAGATGAACCCTTTGCTGGCGTTGACCCCATTTCAGTGAAAGACATTCAAAACATCATTCGCCACCTTAAAGAGAAAGGGATCGGGGTTCTAATTACCGATCATAACGTGCGTGAAACCTTGGGCGTCTGTGACCAAGCCTACATTCTGCACGCCGGCACGATTCTCGCCTCGGGCACCCCGCGAGACGTGTTAAATCACCCTGACGTTAAGCGGGTATATTTAGGCGAAGACTTCATTTAAACAAGCAAATCAAGCGGTTAATACGAGTAAGCAGTTAAACTTAAAAAGTTTACCTGCATTGTCATAAATAACTGCGGTTTTTCTAATTTCCGAATGGTATACTTAAAGCGAAAGTTCGGTTTTCGACCATTAAAAAACCCTTTAAATGGGGTCATAAACGGACTTTGACATCGCATAACAAAAGAGAAAGGAGCGATCATGCAAATTAATATCACAGGCCACCACGTAGAAGTTACCGATGCATTACGTGAATTCGTTTCAGAAAAAATTGGCAAACTAAAACGCCATTTTGATCACGTAACCAACGTTCACGTTATCTTAACGGTTGAAGGCAAACAGCAAAAAGCAGAAGCCACCGTTCACGCATCTGGCGCCGATTTATTTGCGCAACACGACACTGAAGATATGTACGCTTCAATTGATGGATTAGTCGACAAACTAGATCGTCAAATCCTTAAACATAAAGAGAAAATCACCGATCACAACAAAAAATCAGGTGGTGTTAAAAACATGACGCAGAGCGAACCAACTGCGTAACTTGTTTTAAAACTTATGTTCAAAACGCCCAGCTTAGTCTGGGCGTTTTTGTTTCCTCCCCCTCAAAACCCAAGACTTTATTCTTAAGTGCATTTTTTAATTAACCTGCCACTGTCGCCCTGATACAATGGAAACACCCTAAATTCAAGCGTGGAGGAAGCAAAATGGCACAAACCAACAACGTAAAAGACAAAGCCATTATTGCTGGTCAACTCCTTGCGGCTATTCAAGACCAAAACCTAGAGCAAATCCACGCCCTTACCACACTGTTAGTTGCTGAAGACCTCGCTGAGCTACTTGAATCGATGCCGCCTAAAGATCGCCATTTTTTATGGGATCTTCTCAACCACGACATTCAAGGTGAAATACTTGCTCATACCAACGATGAAGTTCGTGCCAGCTTACTGGATCAGTTAGAACCGCATCAAATCCGCAGCATCGCTGAAAACCTTGAAACCGATGACATTACCGACATCGCGCAATCACTCAGTGTTGTCGATCAAAAAAGCCTGTTAGACTCCCTAACCCAACAAGACCGCTCTGCCGTTGAAATGTCTTTGACCTTTCCTGATGACACCGCCGGTGGTTTAATGAGTACTGACTTTATTGCCGTGCGTGCCGATGTCACCTTAGACGTAGTGTTACGGTACCTGCGCAAACTTGGTGAATTGCCCCCAACCACCATCGACTTGTTTGTGCGTGATCGTGACGAAACGTATGTGGGCACCTTAAGCATTAACGCCTTACTTACCAATGACCCGGATCGTTTTGTATCGGAACTGGTTAGCACCCAAAAACCCACCATTCGCCCCTTTACGCCGGAAAAAGAGGTGGCACACGTGTTTGAAAAACACGATTTAATCTCCATTGCCGTAGTGAGTGACGACCATAAAATTCTCGGTCGTGTCACCATTGATGACGTGGTCGACATTATTCGTGAAGAGGGTGAGCATGCCCAGATGGTCAGTGCCGGTCTGAATGAAGACGAAGATATTTTTGCCCCCGCCACACGTTCTGCAAAACGTCGTACCTTTTGGCTGGGCATCAACCTACTGACCGCTATCTTTGCTTCTATGGTCATCGGCCTGTTTGACGCCTCCATTGAAAAAATTGTTGCCCTTGCGGTACTAATGCCCATTATTGCCAGTATGGGCGGCATTGCAGGTACACAAACCGCAACCATTGTAATTCGTGCTTTAGCAACCGGAAAACTCGCCAGCCAAAACAGTCGCTCACTGTTAATTAAAGAGACGACAGTTGGACTTTTTAATGGCCTAATTTGGGCGTTTTTAACCGGTATTGCGGTTTATGCTTGGTTCCAAGACCTTGCATTAAGCCTCATTTTTGCCGCGGCTTTGTTAATCAATTTAGTGGCTGCGGCCTTAGCAGGTGCCAGCATTCCACTGGTGTTAAAACGCATGCGCATTGACCCTGCTCTGGCATCGGGCTTAATGCTTACCACCGTCACCGACTCGCTTGGCTTCTTTGTGTTTTTAGGGTTAGCAACGCTCGTTCTGCTGTAAAGTTGGTCGCCCAAAAATGACCTTCATGCAGGCCTGCTGACTTTTGAATCTTCCACCTAAAAATGAGAATCAACGTCAAGCCATAAAACCCTTTCTAAACCCTGTCTATAAGCTTGAAAACCATGGTTTAGGCTTGAATAATCCTATAAAAACGCTATAAATGAAACACATTATTAACAACTACATTTTGTAAAGCTTGGCACGGTTGCCTAGGAGAAAAAACATGAATAAAAAATTATTAGCGACACTTGCAACGGTCACGGCTTTGAGCGTATTAACCGGTTGTTCAAGCAATCCCAATATGACCGATTCTGAGCGAGAGACAGAGAAGAACGTGTTAACCGTGGTGGCGGCGGTTGGTGGTGCTTTAGCCGCAAATGCCTTAGGTATGGACAGTAACGCTGGTAAAGCCGTAGTCGGTGTCATCACCGGGGTTACGGCGCGTAAGGTGTATGAAGAGGTAAACCAAGGCACCCGCAACGACCCCAACACAACGGTTGAAGCGGTTGAAATTGGTGGACAAGAGTTTATCCAGGTGAACGTGCAAAATGTTAATTTCCGTTCGGGTTCAGCCGACCTTGAGCCTTATGAGTTAAGTCGCCTTGCACCGGTCATCGACACCATGAACCGTCATTTAAACACCCGCGTTTATGTAGAAGGTCACACCGACTCGGATGGGTCAAACGCTTATAACCAGCAACTCTCTGAGAACCGCGCCAAAGGCGTTGCATTGCACTTAATGAATAACGGCATCTCAAGCACACGTATTCAAACTTATGGTTACGGTGAAGAACGCCCTATTGCAAGCAATACAACACCAGAAGGCAAACGCCAGAACCGTCGTGTGACTTTCTTGATTAGCGAAATCTAAACTCAAAACAGCAAGCTGACATAAAAACACAGACAATAAAAAACCCGCTTAAGAATAATACTTAAAGCGGGTTTTTTAATTTCCAAACGAAACCAATGAACCTTACTTAACGTTACGCTATTTTCGTAAAGTAAGCAGGCCTGCTAAGTTTTAACTTAATGTTCGCGTGTGGCCACAAACTTTAGGTTTGGCCAACGCTCTTCAATTAACGACAAGTTCACACGGGTTGGGGCAATATAAACAAGTTCATCCGCGCCATCGTAAGCCACGTTATCACGCACCTTAGCCAAGAACTTCTCAATTTCGGTTTTGCTCCCTTCCACCCAGCGTGCGGTGGTTACATTTACCGGCTCGAACAGACAGGTTACGTTGTACTCATCCATTAAACGTTGCGCAACCACTTCAAATTGCAGTATCCCCACCGCACCCAAGATTAAATCGTTATTTGCTACAGGGCGGAATAACTGCGTGGCCCCCTCTTCAGAAAGCTGAGTTAAGCCTTTTTGTAAGGCTTTCATTTTCATAGGGTCTTTTAAACGTGCGCGACGAAACAATTCCGGTGCAAAGTTGGGAATGCCCGTGAACTTCAACTCTTCACCTTGAGTAAAAGTGTCACCAATTTTAATGGTTCCGTGGTTATGCAACCCGATGATATCGCCCGCATAAGCCTCTTCGGCTTGCTCACGCTTATTGGCTAGGAAAGTAATGGCTTTGGCAATCTTAACGTCCTTGCCAATGCGCACATGCTTCATCTTCATGCCCTTTTCATATTTACCAGACACAATGCGCATAAACGCCACACGGTCACGGTGCTGAGGGTCCATATTGGCCTGAATTTTAAAGATAAAGCCCGTTACCTTGTTCTCATCCGCTTTAACATCTCGTGTCTCTGTGGCACGTCCCATTGGAGCAGGTGCGTAATCCGCAAAGCCATCCAACAACTCTTGCAAGCCAAAATTATTGACCGCAGAACCAAAAAACACCGGTGTTAACTCGCCTTTTAAAAAGGCGTCTAACTCAAACTCATGACTCGCGCCACGAACCAGCTCAATCTCTTCTCGTAACTCTTCGGCTTGACCACCAATCAGTTCGTCTAAACGCCGATTATTCAAGCCTTCAATAAGCTCACCGGCACCAGCGCTCTGGCCGTCTGCCTTAGCAAACAAACGAATGGTATCGTTGTAAAGGTGATAAATACCCTTAAAGCGTTTCCCCATGCCAATTGGCCAAGTCATCGGTGCGCAGTTGATTTTAAGCACGTCTTCGACTTCGTCCATCAAATCGATCGGATCTTGGCCTTCACGGTCTAACTTATTAATAAACGTCAAAATTGGCGTGTCACGCAGACGACACACTTCCATGAGTTTAATGGTACGATCTTCAACCCCTTTCGCCACGTCAATAACCATCAACGCCGAATCCACTGCCGTTAAGGTACGATAGGTATCTTCAGAGAAGTCTTCATGCCCTGGGGTATCCAGTAAGTTAATCATGACGTCTTTATAGGGAAACTGCATCACCGATGAGGCCACCGAAATACCCCGCTCTTGCTCCATCTTCATCCAGTCAGAAGTAGCAGCACGATCGGTTTTACGGCTTTTGACCGCCCCTGCTAACTGAATGGCACCGCCGTATAACAACAATTTTTCAGTGACGGTGGTTTTACCCGCATCGGGGTGAGAGATGATCGCAAACGTTCTTCGTTTGGTCACTTCTTGTTGCAGAAGAGGATTTGACATTGGGTATCCGAAGGCTTAAAAACATGAATTAAATAGCCGGCTATTTTCGCAGATATTGAGCGGTTAAACAACGCCTTATCGGTTTATGCGCAAATTAACAAAGCATTGTGCCCCGCGTCTACCAAGGTCTAAATAACAAAATCCAAGACCTTAAGATTAAAGCCTCGGATTAAAGCCTTGGATTAAATTAATTCAATAACACGCACTAACCCAAGTCTACTGAGAGGCCGCCAAGGTTCTGCACTGTTTAAAGAGGTCTAAGTCAGCATCGTAGTCTTGGGTTTGAACATCCATAATTCCGAGCATTGAGTGGAATAAATTGTCCTGTGAATAAGTTTTTGTTTGAGCATGATCCTGCATACAATTTCGATCTAGAGATTTCGCTTCTTCAAACCCTTCCGACATCCACAGCATCATTGGCACATGCGTTTGTCCACTTGGGGCTAAACTATAAGGGAAACCATGAAGGAACATACCATTTTCACCTAAAGACTCACCGTGGTCTGAAATATAGAAAAGCGCCGTATTGTATTTATCTTTTAGCTTTTCAAGCCGTTCAATCATCTGCGCCATGATGTAATCGGTATACAAAATAGTATTGTCATAAGTATTTACGATTTGCTCAACACTGCAATTCTCAATATCGGCACGTTGACAGTCTGGCTGAAACTGTCCCATCTCTTTTGGATAGCGTTTGTAGTAAGTCGGCCCATGACTGCCAATAATGTGCGCAATAAGCATACGGTTGCCAGACATACTGTCGATGCGTTGCTCAAAGTCCTCTAACATCACAGCATCAAAACAGGTTTGTCCATCACACACATCATCAACCCGATTGCGATCGACGTCAATTTTATTAATGTTTTTAGCCACTTTTTTATCGCCGCCATCATTTTCTATCCACAGCAAATCCACCTCTGCACGCTTCAGAATATCCAAGAAGTTATCTTGGTTGTCCGCTACTTGTCGGTCAAAGTTAGAACGTGTTAACGAAGAGAACATACAGGGAACAGAGACCGCGGTAGCCGTTCCACAAGAACTGACATCTTGAAAAGCGATCATATCGAGTGGCTTAGTGTATTGATTGGTTGGACGGGCATAACCATCTAGTTCATAGTTTTCAGCACGGGCGGTCTCACCTAAGACAAACACCATTAACGTCGGCTTTGTCTCCGCGGCGGCTAAACTTTCAGGCGTTTGCTTGGCATCTAAGCCTAACTCTTTATAAACAAGCGGGGTCGCGAGGTACGTTTTGTTGGTATATTTACCAATGCTATACAGTAACTGGGTTGGAATAATCAGCTGTTTTAAATAGGCGTTATTACGCCCGACCGAAGCGTAATCTTGATAGAAGAGCAAAATAACCAATCCAATCACCACCACCGAGGCCACCATGGACACCATTTTTTTAAGAATCAAATTCACCCATGTGGTCGGTTTTGAGATTGGCGCAAACAAAAGAATTAAAGTAGGCAATACCCCCATACCCACAATCCATGCAACCGAATACAAGCTCAAATAAGAACTGGCTTCACTGCTATCCGTTTCCACAATGTTCGCAATCATGTCAGAATCTAACAAAATCCCATAGTTAAAACTGGCATAACTCACCGCAGCAGACACGAGAATAAGGATGGCAAAAAAAGGTTTGGTCAACCACGGCCAACTAAACAAGTTAAACAGAAAGTTAAAGGCGGCTAGAAAAAAGATAGGAATCGAGATAATAAACCCAATCTTGACGTGCTCTAATTCGCTAAAAATATCATAAAAAGCCGAATAAACCGGCAGATTGACGACGACCACAAAATAAAGGGCAATCAAAAAGGTGATACACGTGTATGAGCAGAACGTGAACTTTAAAGGAAATTTCATTGTTTGATACCCAAATTACAGCAAATTAATCAAAATTAAAAGCCATGTAAACACAGCAAAAAGCAGGGAGATTAACACCGCCGCCGAACCAATATCTTTTGCACGACCACTTAACTCATGCCATTCACTTCCTATACGATCAACCACCGCTTCTATTGCCGAATTAACTAGCTCAACAATGATCATCAACACCAAGCTACCCACCAACAGTATTTGTTCGATAATGCTGACGGGTAAAAAAAACGTTAAGACAATTAAAGGCAGTGATAAAACCGTCTCTTGCCTAAAGGCCGCTTCATGCTTCCACGCGGCTCGCAGCCCCATCATGGAATACTGCGTGGCATAGAATAGACGTTTTATTCCTGTATACCCTGGTTTCATAAAAATAAATACCTTTTGTCCGCCGAACTTATGGTGTCTTATGGCGGTGAATGCAATTTGGATGACTTAGAAGCGGCTCAAATCTTTTTTGCCAAAAAAACGTTTTTTAAGCAATCCCGAAAACCAAGTATTATCGTGAGTGACCTACGTAAAGTCTAGGAATTTAGGGGTTAATTCTTATAATCAAGACCGCCGTAGGACGGATGTCTGACAACGAATTGAGCCTTAGACTGCACAAAAGCAACAAAATCAATTGAGTGATGCTTTTAAAAAACAATAGATTTTTTTCAAATCAGGAATCACTACTGCACTTAATAAAACCTTAAAGCCAAAAAACGATAACGTTAACAAAGTAGGACTCACAAAAATTATGGCACGTTTAAGTGAACGCCATCACGCATCGATAAGAAATTATCTTAATGCAGAGGTTTGGAGTGTAGTACATTAACTATATTGAAAAACCTGCTTATAAATAAGCAGATTCATTCAGATTAAGAACCAGTCAAAAGTAGACCAAAACTCAGCAGGCCTGATTGAAATGAACGTCAAACACATAGGCATTTTTTTACTCTTAGCAATAGGGTTTTCGCCTAGCTATGCGGTTACTCATGAAACCATTCGATTTGCGCCTTTGCCGATGGAAAATGACACGGCAATGAATCGTGAATACCTACCATTTATGAGTTTCTTAGAGAACAATCTTAAAAGCACATCCATCGAACTCATATATAAAAAATCTTATCAAGATTTGATTGCCAGTTTTAAAAACAACGAAATTGATATTGCCTATCTGGGTCCTTTGCCTTATGTTGTTTTAAAAGAGCAGTTCCCTAAAGCGGTTGCAATGGTTCAGTTTTTAGATGCCGAAGGAAAATCCACTTACACCTGCTCCTTAGTCAAATTTGCTGGGAACCAAGTCCAATTAACCAACAAAGTCCCGTTGGACATTGCACTTACCCAACCTCTTTCCACCTGTGGTTACCTAGCAACTGAATCCTTGTTAAACAAACATGGTTTATCGCTTGAACAGCCTAATGTGCATTATGAGTACATTGGAAATCACACCAAGGTGGCTGAAAACGTCATTCTAGATAAACAGCAATTGGGCGGGCTCAAAACTCAGATTGGTAAAAGATACCACCATCTTGGTCTAAGAATTATTCAAGAAACCGACCCAATGCCTGGTTTTTTATTAGTCGCCAATGCCGATACACTGAGTGCAGAGAAAATTAAACAAATAACGTCGCTTATCTTGTCAATAAAACCCATCGAAAATGCAAATGATTTTGAAACAACGAAACTGTGGGGAGATAAAATAAAGTATGGTGCTATTCCTGCTAATGACAGTCTATACAACAGCGTGAGAGAGAAATGGAAACAAACAAAAATCGACCTCATGACGCAATAAAAAAGAGTCAAACACTGTTTTTAAGTCTGATTGGATTTATCGCCATCAGCAGTGTTACAGTGTGGCTAATTAACATTGCCATCAACTATGAAATAGAAGAACACCTTGAATCAAGACTCAGCCAACAGCAGGTGGCCTATAATGCCATCAACGAAGGTTTACAGCTGGTCACCCAAACACTCTACGAAGAAACCCTGACCAAACCTAACATCTTAGCTCTATTTTACGATGGCATATCACAAACCGGCGATGCACAAGATATTGCCCGTGGCTTACTATTCCGAGAGCTCTACCCATCTTATCAAGCCCTACTAAGAAAAGGCATAAGACAACTGCATTTTCATACTGCGGACGGGCATAGTTTTTTACGATTTCATAGCCCAACCAAGCAAGGCGATTCATTATTTGAGGCACGCCCTTCTATAAAAATAGCGAATACCGAACTGCGCCCCGTGCAAGGTTACGAATCAGGACGAATTTTTCACGGCTTTCGATTTGTCTACCCGCTTTTTTATAACGATGCGCACATAGGAAGCGTTGAAACCAGTGTCATGTTTAAAACCATTGAACAAAGCCTGACTAAACTCATAAAAAATCAAAGCTTTGTATTTGTTCTCGACAAACAAGCGGTTTTTTCAAAACTCTTTACCAGTGAACAAGGCATTTACAGTGATTTTGCTCTCAATGAGAACTATGTCACTGAAACAATCAACTCTGATTATAGAATCGAACCCTCCCCACCGGTGATTCAGCAAAAAATCAATGCTAAGTTGCAAGCTGAAAAAAATACAATCCGCTCTAAAATGGCCTCGCACCAAGCTTTTGGTCTGGGTCAATCTATCGATGGCAACATGCATTCGGTGCTCTTTTTACCGATTAAAAATGTGATGGGCGAACAAGAGGCTTATATCATTGCCTATGGCAAAGATGAACTTCTCAACTCATTAGTTGACAACAAAGCGCTGTTTCAAATCATTGCACTGTTGGTGCTGGGTGCGGTGTTTCTGAGCCTCTATAAGTGGCAACTCAATAGTCGAGAAACACAACGTGAACGTCAAAAGTTAAAATCCATAACTGAAACCATGGCAGAGGGGTTATTTGTACAAAATGACGATGGAAAAATTACCTTTATTAATAAAGCCGCAGAAACCCTACTAAAACACCCCACTAATTATGCGCTTGGCAAATCTGCTCACACGCTTATCCATGCCGACTTTGATGAAAATAACCAACAAACTAGCCAAGAGGCCTGCCCAATTCGGTTAACCACCCAAAGAGGCGAAACCTATTTTAGTGAAGACACCCTTTTCAGACGTTTTGATGGTCTGCTAATCCCCGTACAAGTGACGAGCGCACCGCTCAAAATTGATGACTTACCGGCAGGTTCTGTCACGGTGTTTCGCGATATTACACAACGAAAGCTGTATGAGCTGGAACTTAAGAGCGCCCAAAAAGAGGCGTTACAAAATGCCCAATCAAAGTCTGAGTTTTTGGCAAATATGAGCCATGAAATTCGAACCCCCATGAACGGCGTACTGGGAATGCTTGAACTGACATTGGATACCGACTTAAAACCCAATCAAAAAGAGTATCTACGTGTTGCGCACAATTCAGGGACGGCACTACTCCATTTGTTGAACAGTATTCTGGATTTAGCAAAATACGAATCCAACAAAGTCGAACTCGAACAAATTGACTTTAATCTTAGAACACTCTTAGAAGACAGCCTAAAACTGTTTGCCTCACAAGCTCAAAATAAAAACTTAGAGCTCAGCTTACTCATGGATACCGACACCCCCGAATACGTCAATGGGGATCCAACACGTTTACGCCAAGTTATCACCAACCTTATCGGTAATGCCATCAAGTTTACCTCAGAAGGTGAAATTGTGATTCATGCCGCTCTTCTAGAAAAACTAGACAGTTGGAACCTCTCTCTTGCCGTAGCCGACACCGGAATCGGTATACCTGAAGAAGCACAGTTCAAAATTTTTGAAACCTTTAGCCAAGCTGATGGATCAACAACTCGACAGTTTGGTGGCACAGGCTTGGGTTTATCGTTAAGCAAACAAATTATTGAATCAATGGGCGGTAGCATTGGTGTGGAATCGACCTATGGTGAAGGAAGCTCATTTTGGTTTGACATCGAATTAAATCACGCTAAAGAGGCGCATGACGTTTTTCAGATCAACCCTCTCTTAAAGGACATTAGAATCCTCATTGTGGATCATAATCCGACCAATCAGCTCATACTGGAACGTTTTTGTGAAATGTGGGGTATTCGCCACCAAACCGCCGATACCGCGGAAAAAGCACTGGAAACATTGCATTTTTCGGCGCATTCACAGCACCCGTTTAAAATTGTCATCACTGACATAAATATGAATGGTACCAGCGGAATTGAACTCATTAAAACCATTAAAGGCGACGCCTCACTCAAGCATCTAAAAACCATATTACTCAGTTCATCATCGAGTAAAGACCTGAAAGAGAGAACAGACAACGTCAACGTTGATTTAATTATGTCAAAACCCATTGGTATGCACGATTTACATGATAATCTGGTTGAAGTGCTGGAAGCCAAAGAGACCACAAAGAGCAAAAAACAAACATCAGAATTGCCAACGGATCTTAAAGGCTTTAAAGTTTTAATTGCGGAAGACAACCAAGTTAATCGTCAAGTCTTAATAGCCAACCTCAATAAGCTTAATATTATTTCAACCAGTGCAGAAAACGGACAAGAAGCTTATGATATATACAAAGAGGGGCAATTTGACCTAATCTTAATGGACTGCCAAATGCCGGTTATGGATGGTTCTACCGCGACCAAACATATTCGTGAATACGAAGCTGAAAACAAATTAGACCCCACTCCGATTATCGCCCTTACCGCTTTTGTGACCAAAGAGGACATCGATAGATGTTTAAATGCAGGTATGAATGGCCATCTGGGCAAACCATTTACACGAGATAGTTTAATTGCTCTTTTAAGCAATTATTTAATTCAAAAACCTGCTCAAATTAATCAAACTCAACGCATAGGAGCAAATATGTCCGTACTAGTAAAATCGACCCTCGATGACTTAAATGAGCTTTTAGATGGGGAGATTGGAGTCATCATCGAACCGTTTAATGACCAATTACCTGACCTGCTTTATGATATTCAGTCAGGGATAGAAGACGGCGATTCAAACAAAGTATTTCATGCGGCACATACGCTAAAAAGCAGTTCGGCTAATTTAGGTGGCATGCAAGTGTCGGACATTGCCAAACACATTGAACGCTTAGCCAATGCCAATGAAATGGCCTCGCTTCCAGCTCTAAGTTCACAATTGAGCAGTGCTTGTGATGCACTTACCGTTGAATTAAATCGCTACCTAGAAGCACTCTAATCAAAATGGTCTTTTTAAGTTTATGGCACTAAACACAGATAACACGGCACCTGAAAATTTAGACAGCTTGACTAAGATACTCGTCATTGATGATGAAATTTCAATTCGTCTGACGTTAAGTAAAATTTTGACCAAAGCCGGCTATATTGTTGAACAAGCCGAGAGTGGCAAAGCGGGGCTTAATTGCATCGCGAAATTTGATCCCGATTTGGTCTTGTTAGATGTGGTTATGCCAGAAATGGATGGTTATGATACCTGTAAGGCCATTCGCTCCCTTCCCAAAAACAATCAATTACCCGTTCTCATGTTAACCGGTCTTGATGATGTTAACGCGATTGACCGAGCCTTCTCAGAAGGGGCGACCGACTTCATTACCAAGCCAATCAATTGGCCCTTATTGGTTCGCCGTGTTCGCTATGCACTTCGAGCCAGTGAGATGACTAAAAAATTACACACCGCAAACTTGCGACAATCTCAAGCACAAACCATTGCCAAATTGGGTTTCTGGGAGTGGAATAAAGAGGCTAATCTGCTGACTTGGTCGCCAGAATTATTAGCCTTATTCGGCTTACCTCTCACACCCAATCAAGGTACCATTGAAGATTACTTGGCCTTAATACCTGACTATGAAAGACAAGACATTTTTAACATGCTGTCATCCGTTAATCCTCAAACTAATAAACAAACGGTTTCATTACAACACCAAATCGTGATGCCCAACCAAACCTATATGGTGAGAGTCTACGCCAGTAAAAATGAGGACAATCTTGTATTAGGGGTTATGCAGGACATCACCGAGATTCATGAAGCCGAGGCGCAGTTAGAGTATCAACACTATCATGACCTACTTACCACCCTGCCTAATCGACGTATGTTCACCGAACAGTTGACCAAAACGGTTAAAAATAGCGCTGCTACCGTCATCTCCATTGATATTGACCGGTTTCACCTCATTAACGATACCTTTGGGTCGGTTGAAGGCGACAAAATTTTACAAATCGCTGCTTCAAGAATCAATGGTGCCATGGAAGGCCAAGGTTTAGTTGCCAGAATGGCCTCCGACGAATTTTGCATTTTACTGACCGCTGAAATGGACTACGGTGCAATTTCATCCTTTGTTCGAAGTATTCAGCAAACGTTAAACAAACCTTGCCAAATTAAAGAGCAGGACATTCATATTGAAACCAGTGCCGGTATCGCCCTTGCCCCGCAAGATGGACAAGATGCGGAAACACTTATCAATGCGGCCAAACGCGCCCGATTCACCTCAAAAGCCTTATCTAGTAACCGTTTCGCATTTTACGACTCCAGCAAAGAAACCGACCATTCACAGCGTTTCTATCTGGAAAATGAGTTACGTAATGCCTTGAAGCTTGATCAGTTCGTTCTCTTTTACCAACCACAAATCGACCTCAAAACAGACAAAATTATTGGCGTAGAAGCCCTAATTCGTTGGCAACATCCTGATATGGGCTTGGTGCCACCGATTAAGTTCATCCCCTTAGTCGAAGAGATGGAATTGATTCATGATGTGGGCGACTGGATTTATCAAGAAGCTCTTAACCAAGCAAAGGCGTGGTTTGATGAATCGATGAATATCCGAGTTGGCATCAACCTCTCGGCCAAACAATTCATCAAACCTGAATTAGTCGCCAACCTGCACCGCGCTTTGCGTGAGTCTGGACTGCCTGCTGAATACTTTGACTTAGAAATTACCGAAAGTATGGCGATGCAAAATCCGGAAGCGGCACTGAATACGCTCAATCAATTTAAAGAACTGGGCATGACTTTAGCCATTGATGACTTTGGAACGGGATATTCATCTTTGGAATACTTACAACGTTTTCCGGTCGACTTCGTTAAGATTGACCGTGCCTTCATTAAAGACATGTTGACCAATAAAGCCGACCAGAGCATCGTTAAAGCGATTATCGCGATTGCCAACAGCCTTGATTTAAAAGTCATCGCCGAGGGGGTTGAACAGGCTGAAGAGTATGCGCTACTGCAGACTATGGGCTGTGACGAAGTACAAGGATACTACATATCAAAACCCCTACCAGCGCCCGAAGCCTCTGCATTTATCAAACACTACAACGCCAAGTAACGCCAGATAAAGACAAAGCGATAAAAAGCCAATAAAAACACAATAAAAAAGCCAAGTGAACAAACCGTCACTTGGCTTTAATTATTTACGGTGATCGACCTGTTTAATTGCAAAACAATGAGCAGGCCTGCTCACTTTTAAATGCGTTACTTTTTCTTATCGTCCACTAAATCAAGCTCGTCTAGCTCATCTTGTGGAATGTACTTTTTACCTTGCTTAGCAGCAGCTTTTGCCTCACGTGCTTCACGCTTCATCTCTTGCTCTAAGAACAGACGTTGCAATTCGGCTTCTTCTTGTTCAGTATCCGGCCCCTCTTTCGGTGCTTTCATTAAGTCCTCTTTCGAGACACCTAACATTAGCGCAACCGCACTGGCGACATAGGTTGACGAGTAAGTACCCACCACCACACCAATAATCAACGCTAACGCAAAGCCGTTAATGATTTCACCGCCCAAAAAGTAAAGTGCTAACAATACAATTAAGGTGGTGACCGAGGTCATAATGGTACGCGCCAGCATTTGATTCACCGCAACATTGGTCACGTGAACCGGCGAGCCATCGCGCATGGTACGGAAGTTCTCACGCACACGGTCGAACACAACAATGGTATCGTTTAAGGAGTAACCAATAACCGCGAGAATCGCCGCGAGAACAGTTAAATCAAACTGTACCTGCGTCCAAGCAAACACACCCAATGTAATAATCACATCGTGAATCAAGGCCGCAACTGACCCCACCGAGAAACGCCACTCAAAACGCAGTGCCACATAAATCAACACACCGATTAAGGCATACAATACCGCTAAGGCACCGTCTTCGGTTAACTCATCGCCCACTTGAGGCCCAACAAACTCAACACGACGCAGCTGAATGCCATTATCTGCCGTGGCACCCAGCGCTTCCATTACTTGGTTGCTCAACTGCGCTGAGTTCAACCCTTCACGCGGTGCAATACGAATTAACACATCGGTTGCCGAACCAAAATGCTGTGCGACTGCCTGACTGTAACCGGCATCGACCAACTCGGTTCGCACGACATTCAAATCAATCGCTTCTGGATAAGACAGCTCAATTAAGGTACCGCCAGTAAAGTCGATACCAAAGTTCAGCCCTTTCATCCACAAACCGGCGAACGAACCTAAAATAAGGACAATTGAAAACGCCAGCGCAATAAAACGCTTGCGCATAAAATCAATTTCTTTGGTTTCAATTTCATCTTTCATTGTTACTTCACTCATGTTCGCCCCCTAAATTGACAGTTTTTCAACGCGCTTGTTTCCGTACATCAAGTTGATGATGGCGCGTGTGCCTAAGATGGCGGTGAACATAGAAGTTAAAATACCAATCGACAAGGTAATCGCAAACCCTTTGATTGGCCCAGTACCAAAGCTAAACAGCACCACCGCGGCTAACAAGGTGGTAATGTTGGCATCGGCAATGGTAACAAAGGCTTTTTCGTAACCCGAATAAATCGCGGTTTGAATCGAGCTGTTACGCAACTCTTCACGGATACGCTCAAAGATGAGCACATTAGCATCCACCGCCATACCGACCGTTAAGACGATACCCGCAATCCCTGGAAGCGTTAACGTTGCTTGGAGCATCGAAAGCACAGCGATAATAATCACAAGGTTTAAGGTCAGTGCAATGTTTGCCACCATACCAAACGTTTTATAACGCCAAACCATGACCACCAACACTAAGATGAAACCTACAATCACCGACATAAAGCCTTGGTTGATGTTGTCTTGTCCTAAACTTGGCCCAACGGTTCGCTCTTCAACAATTTCCATCGGTGCTGCCAAGGCACCCGCACGCAGAAGCAACGCTAAATCTTGGGCTTCTTGCGGCGAATCTAAACCGGTAATCTGGAAACGGTCGGCAAACTGACCACGAATCACCGCGGCGTTAATGACATCTTTTGTGGTGATACGTTTTTTAACTTTCTCGCCATTTACCTCTATGGTTTCAACGCGGTTTTCAATGAACACCACCGCCATACGGTTACCGACGTTCTCTTTAGTGGTCGCCAACATCTTACGACCACCTGCGCCATCTAAGGTCACACTCACCATAGAGGAGCCCTGCTGAGGATCGATACCCGACTGTGCATTGGTGACGTTCTCGCCACTCACAATCACACTGCGTTTCAATAAGATTGGACGCCCATCACGGAACTGATATAACAAAGCGCCATGCGGTGCATAGCCAGTCTGTTTGGCTCGGTCTGCATCCCCACGCTCTTCTACCAAACGGAATTCAAGCGTTGCAGTCGCACCCAAAATCTCTTTAGCGCGCGCCGTATCTTGCACACCCGGCAGCTGCACAACAATTCGGCGATCGCCTTGTTGCTGAATCACCGGTTCTGCCACACCCAACTCGTTAATACGATTACGCAAGGTGGTAATATTTTGCTGTAGCGCAAACTTTTTAATCTCTGCAATGGTGTTATCCGAAAGCGTTAACTCAACCATCGGTGAAGCGGTGGCTTCATTAGGAGTGGCTTTAAACTCATCACCAAACTCGGTTTTAAAAACCAACAGGCCTGCTTGCATAGACTCAACGTCTCTGAACTTAACCAACAGCTTCTCGTTCTCAAAGTCGGCATTCACATAACGCACTTTTTGTGCACGTAACGCCCCTTTAATTTCGTCAACATAGCGCAGGTAGGCTTTTTCAACCGCCGCTTCCATGTCCACATCCATTAAAAAGTGCACCCCACCGCGTAAATCCAACCCTAAATACATCGGTTGCGCACCGATGGCGCTTAAAAAGTCTGGTGTAGCGGGCGCCAAGTTCAAGGCAACCACTGCGGTGCGGCCTAAGGCATCTTTAAGCAACCCTTTGGCTTTCAGTTGATCTTCTGTGTCATTAAAACGAATCAGAAAAGTGCCGTTTTCAAACACCGACTCTTTAACGTCTAATTTGGCATCGGCTAAAATTTGACTGACCTGTTGCTGCGTTTCCGCGGTAAAGGTCACCGACTTAGCGGGGGAAATCTGCACCGCAGGATCATCCCCAAAAATATTGGGCATGGCGAAGAGGATTCCGATAACCGTTACCACCACCAACAGCAGGTACTTCCATGCTGGGTAGCGATTTGCGATCACTTTTTGTTGTGCTTGAAACATAAGTTTAAATCCGTTATTGAGGGACTATTTTGCAGGAGGATGAAACAACAAAAGGGGCGAAAGCCCCTTTTGATTAACTAAAAACGATTACTCGCCTTTTAATGTGCCTTTTGGCAGCAAACGTGCAATGTTTTGACGGTCGATTTTAACAATCACATTATCCGAAATCTCAACGTCACAAAATGTTTCGCTAAGATCGCGGATTTTTCCACCTAACCCACCGTAAGTCACCACTTCATCGCCTTTTTTAAGATCGCTGACTAACGCTTTATGCTCTTTTACTTTTTTCTGTTGTGGACGAATTAATAAAAAGTAAAAGACCGCAAACAATAACACTAACGGAATTAATCCTTCCCAACCGCTGCCGGTTGCTGCTGCGCCTTCTGCCATTGCATCACTGATAAAAAAGCTCATTCTTGACTCCTAAAATTATAAATATTTAAACCGCTATATTGTGGCATAGCTAGGTGTGCTTTGCACGTATAAATCCGATTAAAATCGGCATAAAACCAGCAGGCCTGCTGACTTTTCAACTGGCCAAACAAAGCTCATCTTTGCGGGTGCTTATAAATCCTCTAATACCGGAACAGGCTGACCAATACCGGCGTAAAAGGTTTCCACAAACGCATCCAATTGATTTTCGGCAATCGCGGCACGCAAGCCAGCCATTAACGTTTGGTAATAGTGCAAATTGTGAATGGTGTTTAAACGTGCGCCTTGAATTTCACGACACTTATCCAAATGATGCAGATACGCACGGCTGTAGTTTTTACAGGTGTAACAGTCGCACTTTGGATCCAGTGGTAGCAAGCTGGTTTTATTGACCGCATTGCGCAACTTCACTACCCCTTCTGAGGTAAACAAAAATCCATTACGGGCATTACGGGTTGGAATCACACAGTCAAACATATCAATTCCGCGACGCACCGCTTCCACAATATCTTCTGGCTTGCCTACGCCCATTAAGTAACGGGGCTTGTCTTTTGGCATGTGTGGTTCGGTAAAATCCAACGTCGCCATCATCTCCTCTTTGGGCTCACCGACTGACAAACCGCCAATCGCATAACCGTCAAACCCAATGGCTTTAAGCCCATCAATTGAGATTTTGCGTAAGTCTTCATACATGCCACCCTGCACAATGCCAAACAACGCCGCCGGACTGTCACCGTGCGCGTCTTTAGAACGTTGTGCCCAACGCATGGACAATTCCATCGACACTTTTGCCACCTCGTGCGACGCAGGATACGGCGTACATTCGTCAAAAATCATCACAATGTCCGAGCCCAACTTGCGCTGCACTTCCATCGACTCTTCAGGGCCCATAAAGATTTTAGAGCCGTTTACAGGGCTGTTAAAGGTCACGCCCTCTTCTTTGATTTTGCGCATCTTACCCAAACTGAACACCTGAAACCCGCCTGAATCGGTCAGAATCGGGCCTTTCCAGTGCATAAAGTCGTGCAAATCACCGTGCATTTCAATGATGTCGGTACCTGGGCGTAAGGCTAAATGAAAGGTGTTACCGAGAATAATTTGTGCGCCGGTGTCTTCAAGCTCTTCGGGCGTCATGCCTTTTACCGTGCCGTATGTGCCCACGGGCATAAAGGCCGGGGTTTCAACTGTGCCACGCGCAAACTTTAAGCGACCACGACGGGCGCGACCATCGGTATTGTCTAATTCAAATTCCATCGTGCTGTGTTTCCTTGTGTGCCCGCTTAACCAAACGTTTAAGCAGGCCTGCTCATTCTAAATTGGGTTTAACAAAACAAGCAGGCCTGCTCATTTTGTCCTTGATTTATAGTGTGGTTTTTAAACCTTTTTAGGCAGAATAAACATCGCATCGCCATAACTGAAAAAGCGGTATTTCTGCTCAACCGCATGTTGGTATGCGTGCATAGTGTGCTCATACCCGGCCAAGGCCGACACCAACATAATCAACGTGGATTCGGGTAGATGGAAATTGGTTAACAACCCATCAATCTGCTTAAACTTGTAACCGGGGGTGATAAAGATATCGGTATTCCCCTGATACGGCGCAATTTCACCTGTAGGACTAAACGAGGTCGCGCTCTCTAAACAGCGCACACTGGTTGTACCCACGGCAATTACGCGTCCACCCTTGGCGCGGGCTTCTTTGACTTGTGCTACGAGCGTCTCATCGACTTCTAAATACTCAGAATGCATTACGTGTTCAGCAATGTTATCCACTTGAACCGGCTTAAAGGTACCAGCCCCGACGTGCAAGGTAACAAACCCTAATGTCACACCTTTGGCTTGGATTTTTTCTAAGAACGCTTCATCAAAGTGCAAGCCCGCAGTAGGCGCGGCAACCGCACCCGGCTTAGCCGAATACACGGTTTGGTAACGTTCTTTATCTTCTTCTACGTCTTGCGCACGCTCAATGTAAGGTGGCAACGGCATATGACCGTGAGCTTCAATCAAGTCTAAAGCACTGCTTTCAGACAACACGTTTAACACAAAGAGTGCGCCTTCTCGGCCAGTGACTTCAACGTCAAACGCATTTTCAATGGTTAAGATAGCACCAGTTTTAGGCGAGTTGCTAGAGCGCACATGACTCAGAATGGTGGTTTCATTCACCACTCGCTCAATCAAAAGTTCAACTTTACCGCCCGACGATTTTTTCCCAAACAAACGCGCTGGAATCACTTTGGTATTGTTAAACACCAATAAATCATTCGGCTGGAGATTATCTAAAAGGTTGGGAAATTGTGCATCGGTGACGGAACTTTCAACAGGGGCATTCGGGTCGAGCACCAACAAACGGCTGCCCGATCGTTCGGCTGCGGGCTGTTGGGCGATGAGCTCATCGGGAAGATGAAAGAAAAAGTCTTGTCTTTTCAACGGTAAACATCGCTTCCATTTACTAAACGTAAACCAAGATAGCGCCTATAAAATAAAAGGCAACATTCTCCACTAAATACCCCGTTGTTTCAAGTATTTATATTTAAAACAAACCTGACAATTAATGGCGTAACGAGGTTAAGCGCACATTGGGTAAGGCACGCCTTTTTCGAGTTGTAAGTCGTTTGAACTAACCGGCCTGCTAAACAGAAATCCTTGGGCAATATCACAACCCAACTCTTTTAAAAGTTGGTATTGCGCTTCGGTTTCAATCCCTTCAGCCACCACAACTAAATCAAGATCGTGCGCTAAATTAATAATCGAGCGCGCAATGGCGTACTGTCTTGGGTCTTCAATAATGTTTTCAACAAAGGCTTTATCGACCTTAATGGTATCCAATGGAAACATCGTTAAATAGTGCAACGAGGCAAACCCGGTGCCAAAGTCATCCAACGCAATGGAAAAGCCCTGTGATTTTAAGTGCTGAATTTTCTCGATACTGCGCTCAATGTTATCCAACAGCACACTTTCCGTTAGCTCAATTTGCACGGTTTGGGGCTCGATGCCCATGCCTTTAAACTGGTTAATCGCTTGGTCGCAGAAATCATCATCGGCAAACTGGCGAGCAGAGACATTAATCGAGTATTTAAGCCCCAAATTCAAAGATTGCCAACGCACAATTTGTTGCCCGGCCTGAGAAATAATGGATTCACTCAGCGGCCAAATTAAGCCAGTCTCTTCAGCAATAGGAATAAACATGGCGGGGGATGGAGACCGCTCGGCATCTAAGTTAATCCAACGCGCCAACACCTCTACCCCCATCATGTGACCGGTTTTCATGTCAATTAAAGGCTGATAGTAAGGTTGAATCATGCCATCGTTGATCGCCGTTTTTAAACGCGATTGTAAGCCAACCATATTTGAGGCGTGCTCAGCCATCTCTTGGGTAAAAAACTTAACCGGCAAGCCTTGATTTTTAGCCTGAAACATCGCGGCATCGGCATTTTTGATTAACGTTTCCGAGTGCAATCCATCGTGTGGATAGCGCGCCACACCAACACTGGCAGAGATATTAACGCTGTGAGCATGCACCACAAACGGTTTCTCAAGTATGGCTCTAAGCGTTGTAACACAATGAACAATCTCTTCATCAGAGACGTTCTCTTTTTTGACTATGACAAATTCATCACCACCAAAACGACTGATCACCCCTTTTGAAGAATCCAAACAGCTATTTTGGAAGCGGTTTGCCACCTTGCGTAACAGCTCATCACCTACCGTATGACCGTACGCATCGTTAACGTACTTAAAGCGGTTTAAATCTAAAAACAGCACGGCAAACCGATTATCGGGCTCATCCAAACGTTCGTGAGAGATTAAATTAGACATATATTCCGCAATATAACGTCGATTAGGCAAATTGGTAAGTGGATCATAGAACCCCATTTTTTTAAACTCAACATCGGCTTTCCGACGATCGGTGATGTCGATATTGGTAGCTCGAACGCCAACAATTTGACCTTTTTGGTCTTTAACCGTGCCACAAAGATGCGCCAGCCAGCGCTCTTGGCCAGACTTGGTCAGAATTCTGAATTCTAAATTAACCGACCGACTATGCTGATTAATATCTTGAACATGCCCACACCACTTATCTCTATCGTCTGGATGAATGATTTGATCCATAAAATTAGGCTGGCTATAAAACGCCTCTTGCGTGTATCCGGTCATAGAAAATACGGCTGGCGAAACGTATTGATAATCGCCCTTTACCGAGCGAATATATTTAAATTCCAATGAAAAGTCCGCAATGGCCTTAAACAAAGCGTGCTCTCGCTCCATATCCGACTGTAACAAGACAAATTTAGCCAACAGCACGCTCACCAAAACGGCAACCAATCCAGGAATCAAAAAAAATATTGGTTTCATTTCCAGTTCAAAATACGAGAACTGAACATAAGCAAAAGGCATCACCAATGAAAAACCAATCAAAACGGCCCTAAAATAGACAAACAATTTTTCTTTGTTGCTGGTGACATGGTGGGCTAACGCCATTTACACATCCTTAATGACGACTAAAAAAAGGGAAAAATTTATACGGCGTGGATTATTCGCTGTAACGGCTATAGGGTCAAAACACATTTTTTTATAGCAGCACTAACTTGTTATATAAGCATTTTCTTATGTAAGCATTCCTACCCACTAAAAAATAACGTGCGATTTCCGAGATTCACTTGACATAAACAACAAACAGGCCTAAAATCCTGCCCACGTTACATGCCAGTGTGATGGAATTGGTAGACATGACGGATTCAAAATCCGTTGCTAGTGATAGCGTGGCGGTTCGAGTCCGCCCACTGGTACCATTTAAACGCCTGTTTAAATGATCTCAATATTGTACGACCGTAGCTCAGTTGGTTAGAGCACTACCTTGACATGGTAGGGGTCGGTGGTTCGAATCCACTCGGTCGTACCAATTTTCTAAAAATTATATAAACTCTATTTATATTTTTTCAAAAACACCCAATAAACTTATTTCTTAAATAAATCCAATCAGTTATTTTTTCTTGATTAATCCTATTTTCTTCAAAAGATTCACTCTAAGCCACCTAACTATTCTTTTGCGCCAAGGTAAAAGCTGTTCGCCTTTTTCTTTTTGTTGAGCAAGCAGTTCAACTGCAGTTTCAACGTCAATTAAATGCCCTGTTTTAGTATCACAGTAAGTCGGGTATTTAATGAGTGCACCAATCACGAGTTCTTCTAAAGAGAGTCTACGCTGTCTTCTTTCACAGCTTAAAACATCTTGAGTTAATCCCCAGCCCGCATAAAAAGGCAAACCATAACAAACGACCTTTTTACCTCTTAACAAAGCTTCAAAGCCAGTTAAAGACGTCATTGTATGCACTTCATCAACCAGCTCTAATAAATCAGCCATATCCATATCGGTTATTTGTAGATCGTAAAAGGCTTCAGCGGACAGCAATTCACCCGGTCTTAATTGTGTGAGTACATCAGGATGGGGTTTATAAATAACAAAGGCATTTTTAACTTTGCTAGCGACAGAGTGCAACAAATCTAAATTGGTCTTGATATTGGGCGAGCCTTTTTTAATAGATGCATCACTCTCTACTTGCCCTGGCACCAAAACGATGGTTTTATCTTGAGTTTTCGCATTTAGAATTGAATCTAAGCAGGCCTGCCGAGTTTGTTTTTTTGACTTTAAATTGTATTTAGTGAGCTTTAACGCAACCAATTGTTTAATTAAAACCTGAGCTCGATCAAGACTATATTGATCAAATTCATCAAAATTTAAAATATGCTCTAAATCGCTCTCTTTAGAACAGTCGTAGTACATTCCTCTAGAATCAATCACCAAAGACAAAGGACGAGCATGATTAATACCGAGCCCCACTGATCGTAAAAACCCATCTTCTAGCAGATATACCTTTTCGTTCTGTGTGGCAAAATGATTCTCGATTTCTGAGTTATAGCTTGCTGCCCAAATAAGTATTTTATTTTTAATTTTATTTGAAGATTGATGATGTTCAGAAAAGCTTTCATTTAAAGAAATTGACAGTAATTCTGGTAAAGAGTTTATGTATTTAACGCTCGATTTAAATCCTAAAAAATCATCAATAAAGCCACGCTTCCATTTTGAAACACCATAGATAGACCAGTTACCCGCATTTAATAACAATTTATCACGGGTATCGGCCATAAACCGCATCGTCTCTTCTAATGAAGAAGGCTCAAAGGTAAAAGGATTTGCGTAGCGTGAATATAAAATATAAGCAGCGGCAAAGACTTCTTCAACCGTTCTTTTCTTAACTCTGCGGGAACAACTTACCCTATCATCCGTCAAACCCCATCCTGCATAAAACGGCATACCAAAACAGACCACAGGTTTGCCCAACATTAGAGCCTCAAAGCCCATTTGCGATGTTTTTGTATACACCTTAACAAACTGTTTTAAAAGAGAAACGGGGTTAACATCCTCGGTTAAAACTTGAATAGATTTTGGTAGCGTAGAAAGTTGAATGTCTGATTGTTTCTTACCAGATAGAACATCCGGATGGACTTTTAAATAAATAGCAGCATCGGGGTTTTCAGAAATAGCGGCATTAATCATCTGATCCGTTGTAAATTGATTACCTAACCCATAGGCAAGCGAAGAATCACCAGCGGTTTGAGCAACGACCAACACTCGATTTTCATCTTGATGGAGTTCTAATGAATCATATAACCAGGCCTGATTATATTTAGAAAGGTTGTGCGTTTGTATAAACTCAATCGCCGAGCTTGCTTGTTTTAATAAAGCAGCATCAGCAAATACTTCATCACTGTTTAATAAGTTTTCTAATTTAGAGACGACTGTTGCATCGTAATAAATACCAACATCGTCTTCAACGATAGAAAATACGGGTGAACCATTAACACCAAGGCCTAAAGAGCGAATAAAACCGTCTTCTAATAACAAAAAATAACCTCTACCTAGCGTCAATTACTTTGACCGCTTTAAAACCAGATTTATTTCGACCTCAACTTATGTATATTATGGCAGAAATCTCTAGTTTATACTTGTACCTTTTTATTGGGGAGTCTTCGGTTGTTAGCTAATTCATAGTCTTAAAAAAGCTTTTCAAGATTTAATATATGAATAGGTTAGTGAGAAACAATATAAGTATGATAAGACTACTCAAAAAGAAGCCTTAATTGCAAAGAAATACAATTCTATGTAATAAGTGATTTTATTTCTTTAACCTTATCCCAAACAAGCTGTTCATCAGCACGTGTTTCAACATTTAATCTTAATAGCGGTTCAGTGTTAGAGGAACGTATATTCATTCGCCAGTTGCCAAAATC
>JAFGUG010000067.1 GCA_016938655.1 Thiotrichales bacterium
AGAAAATGGTCGGAATGACAGGATTTGAACCTGCGACCACTTGTCCCCCAGACAAGTGCGCTACCAAGCTGCGCTACATTCCGATGTATTTGAGGAGGGCATTATACAACCAGGCCTGCTGGTTTTGAAACCCTTTTTTAGAAACGACTGCTTAGATAAGTACGAAACTCTTGGAGTTCGTTTTTAATCAAGTGGAGTTGCTCCAAAGCACCCTGTTTTTCAATAGGGGCATCGGCCGTGGCAACACTCACTTTGTTACTGGCTAATCGCGCTTTTGCACCATCAATGGTATATCCTTGATCGTGCAACAAGCTTTTAATTTCAAAAATAAGTTCTACGTCAGTACGTTGATAATAACGACGTCCACTGCGTTTACTGGGTTCAAGCTGAGGGAAAACCTGCTCCCAATATCGCAGTACATGCGATTTTAAGTCACACAACTCAGAGACTTCACCAATCGTAAAGTACTTCTTGTCGGGTAACTCAATTTCGAGTTGAGGATGGGACTCTATTTTAGACTTCGCCATAATTATCAATTTGTGCACGTAGTTTTTGACCAGGCTTAAATGTTACCACTCTTCTCGCCGAAATGGGAACATCTTCACCGGTTCTTGGATTACGTCCTGGACGTGAAGACTTATCTCTAAGTTCAAAGTTACCGAATCCTGATAGCTTGATTTGTTCACCTGAAATTAGAATTTCACTGATCTGATCGTAAAACTGTTCGACGATCTCTTTAGACTCACGCTTATTGAATCCAAATGTATCTGATAGGTTTTGAGCAATATCCGCTTTGGTTAGAGTACTTGTTGCCATCTTATTATTTTCCTTAAACTTTAACGTAATACAGCGTTAACTGCTTGTTTAGCAGAAGCCAGTATTTGTTCAACCAGTGAGTCGACTTCTTCGTCTTGAAGCGTACGCTCATGGTGTTGAATTTTGAGTGTAATTGCGACACTTTTCTGATCTGGTTCAATCCCTTGACCACGATAAATATCAAACAGGTCTACCGATTGTAAAATGTCTGAGTTAACCTGCATAACCGAATCCAAAAGTGCTTGAACCGTTGTCGATTCACTGACGACAAAAGCTAAATCACGTGCCACTTCTGGAAACTTAGAGATCGCTTTTGCCTCAGGTACATCCTTAGTCAAAATCGCATCTTGGCGGATTTGGAATAAGAACACGTCACCACTTACTCCCATTGGCTTAACCAACTGAGGATGTAATTTACCCATTACCCCAACCTCTTTACCGTCTTTAATCAAGGCAGCAGATTGACCTGGGTGTAGCGCAGGATGATTGCAAGACTCAAATCGAATTTTGCCTAATTGGTGACTCATTCTTAATAGGGTTTCAACGTCCCCTTTCAAGTCAAAAAAGTCCGCTTTGCGTTCATTTTCATCCCAACCTGAATCGGCAACACTTCCCACAATGGCGCCCGCCATCATTGGCACTTGAGTCGCACCCGTTGGATCGGTATCGTTTTTATAAAATACCAAACCACTTTCAAATAAACGAACGCGTGACTGCTGACGATTCTGGTTATAAGCAATGCTCTGTAACAACCCAGAAAACAAAGTGGTACGCATGGCTTTCATATCGTCTGAAATAGGATTTTGCAGCAAGACATAAGGCAAATCAGGCGCCAACAATTTCTGTTTGTCTTCCTCAACAAAACTGTAGGTCACCACCTCATTAAAGCCACGTTGAACTAAAGCGGTTTTAAGAGCGTACAACTCTTGAACGGATTCAGGCAATTCATTCAGGGTCATCGGTGCCATAACTGGGGTTTCAGGAAGATTGTTATAACCGTAAATACGACCAATCTCTTCAATTAAGTCCATCTCAATGGCCATATCAAAACGGAATGAAGGTGCCGTGACTAACCAACCCGATTCAGTGCTTTCAGTAGTAAACCCTAAACCCGCAAAGATGGCTTCAACACTCGCATCGACCACGTCCACCCCTAAACGGCTTCCGATGGTGGCACGACGAAGCTCAATAACCGCTGGTTTTGGCAAAAACGCTTCCGAAGTAACCGATTCAATCATGCTAACCGTGCCGCCAGCAATTTGAGTAAATAAATCTAATGCACGGTTCAGAGCACGCTCTGGCAACATAGGATCCACACCACGTTCAAAACGCATAGATGAGTCCGTGTGCAACCCGTATTTACGAGCTTTACCGGTAATGGCTAAACGTGAAAAATGTGCACTCTCAAAGAAAATTGCATTGGTTGACTCAGTCACAGAAGTTGACAGGCCTCCCATAATGCCGGCTAACGCAATGGCACCACTGTCATCGGCAATCACTAAGGTGTCGTCACTTAATGTCACTTCTTTTTCGTCCAAGGTGACTAACTTTTCACCAGCCTGTGCTTTGCGAACTTGAATTGGACCTTGTAACTTGGCCAAATCAAATGCGTGCATAGGCTGCCCCAGTTCTAATAAGACGTAGTTAGTAATATCAACCACCAAACTCAACGAACGCACACCACCACGTTGCAGTTTTTGCACCATCCATAAAGGCGTTGTTGCACTCGTATCAAAATCCGATACCACACATCCCAAATATTTAGGGCAAGACTCTGACTCTAAAACTTTAATTGACTGTGAACACGCGGTTGAACCTGCCATCTCACGATCTTCAAAAGGCTGCGTAAAAGGGGCGCCGCTCACTGCGTGCACATCGCGTGCAAGGCCAAGAATGCTAAAGCAATCCGCACGGTTAGGAGTTAAATCAACCTCAATCATCTGATCATTCAAATCTAGATAATCACGAACATCCATTCCAATTGGTGCATCTGAAGGCAACACAAACAAACCGTCAACGCCATCGTCAGGCAGACCAATTTCGGTTGCACCGCACAACATACCGTTTGACGGTACGCCACGCAGTTTGGCTTTTTTAATTTTAAAATCGCCAGGCAGAACCGCACCCACTTTAGCGCAACAGGCTTTCATACCGGCGACCACATTCTTAGCGCCACATACAATTTGAACCGGTTCATCTTCGCCAACATCCACTTGCGTGACATTTAACTTATCTGCATCAGGGTGCTTC
Organism: Thiotrichales bacterium; assembly: GCA_016938655.1. Lineage (GTDB taxonomy): Bacteria > Pseudomonadota > Gammaproteobacteria > Thiomicrospirales > Thiomicrospiraceae > Thiomicrorhabdus. The sequence continues at coordinate 3,067 of JAFGUG010000067.1, forward strand.
TCTACTGAAAGCACGTGGCCAACAACGACATTTGTAAACGTGCCCGCTACAGGCTCTGCACCATCTACTTCTAGACCAGCCAAACTTAAGGCTTCAGATAACATACGAGTGTCCCAGTCTGGGTTTGTCCACTCTCTTAACCAATTTTCACTAAATTTCATCTTTATTCTCTATTAAGTTTGGTGGTCTATTTAAACTGCTTCAAAAAGCGTAGATCGTTTTCAAAGAACTGACGTAAGTCTTTGACGTTGTAACGAAGCATAGCTAAACGTTCTACCCCTAAACCAAAGGCTAAGCCTGTGTACTCTTCTGGATCAACACCCACGTTCTTTAAAACATTTGGATGCACCATTCCACAGCCTAATACCTCAATCCAACGACCATCACCAAATAAATTGGTGGCTATATCTACCTCTGCAGAGGGTTCTGTAAATGGAAAATAAGAGGGTCTAAAACGGACTTTTAAGTCTTTGTCTTCAAAGAATTGACGTAAAAATTCAATAATCAATGCACGCAGCTGAGCAAAACTCGCATTTTTCTCGATAATTAAACCCTCTACCTGATGAAACATAGGCGTGTGTGTTTGATCCGAGTCGCAACGATATACACGGCCCGGTGCAATAATACGCATGGGTGGATTCTTATTTTCCATGGTGCGAATCTGTACACCTGAGGTATGGGTTCTTAAAACCGTATTCTCATTAATATAAAACGTGTCATGCATTGCACGAGCTGGGTGCGTTTCTGGAATATTTAAAGCTTCAAAATTATGCCAATCATCTTCAATTTCTGGCCCTGTTTCAACATCAAAACCGGCTTTTGAAAACAGGGTTTCAATACGGTGTAAAGTGCGGGTCACAGGATGCAGGCTGCCTAAGTCAACTTCACGTCCGGGTAACGTTACGTCAATTGTCTCCTCAGCAAGTTGCTTAGCTAAAACAGCATCGTCCAACTGTTTCTTTTTGGCATTGAGAAGGCTTTGAACCGTTTGCTTAGCCTCATTGATTAACTGACCTGCTTTAGGTCTCTCTTCAGGCGATAATTTGCCTAAGGTTTTCATAATGTCGGTTAACAGCCCTTTTTTACCAAGGAACTGAACACGAAGTTCATCAAGTTGGGCTAACTCATTGACATCGTCAACGGCGGCCTGTGCTTTAGAAATAATAGATTGAAGTTGTTCTTGCATGGTTTGGAATGCCTTAAAACGAATTTTCTAAAAAGAGAGTTGAGACTCAACACAAATTGCGCAGGTCTCATAGAAACTGGTTATAAAACAATATTTTACGATTAAAATCTGGATAAAAAAACCCACTTTAAAAACATTCTTTTATAACCAATAGGTAAAAAAATAGGGGACAAAAGTTAAGTTTCTAACTCATGCCCCCTATCTCTATGGGTCTTACCTTCCAAGCCACTGGGGCTTGGAAGGTAAACAACAAAAGCGATTAAGCTAAAGCTGCTTTTGCTTTCTCTGCAATAGCAGTGAATGCGGCTGCATCATGAATAGCGATATCAGACAGAACCTTACGGTCTACTGCGATTTGCGCTTTATTCATACCGTCGATAAGACGGCTATATGTCATACCATTCATACGAGCTGCTGCGTTGATACGCGCAATCCATAAACGACGGAAAGTACGTTTCTTGTTACGACGGTCACGGTAAGCGTATTGACCCGCTTTGATAACCGCTTGCTTAGCAACACGAAAAACTTTACGACGTGCGCCGTAATAACCTTTTGCTGCTTTTAAAACTTTGTTGTGTCTACGGCGTGCGATGACACCTCTTTTAACTCTTGCCATTTCTCAATACTCCTTAAGCGTACGGTAACATACGGCGAACCATCGCCACATCGTGATCATGAATCATGCTTGCAGCACGAAGCTGACGTTTACGCTTAGTTGTCTTCTTAGTCAAAATGTGACGTAAGTTAGACTGTTTGCATTTGAAACGACCTGAGCCAGTTTTCTTGAAGCGCTTTGCAGCGCCACTATTTGTTTTCATCTTTGGCATTGAATGAAACTCCGCATTTAAGCGTTACTCAAATAAATTTGAGCCACTTCAGTTTTAACATGGATAAAAATCTTATCCTTCGGAACAACGAACAGCACTGAGGGAGCTGCACCGGTAACGCATTAAAATAATGTCGTCCCAGTTGTTGTGTTGGTGACAGTTACTTAATGAACTATCTACCTTTTTTTGAAGGAGCCACCATCATTTGCATCTGACGGCCTTCCATTTTCGGCATCTGTTCAACGGTCGCAACCTCTTGAATATCTACCTTAATGCGCTCCAACATTTTCAATCCCAGTTCCTTATGAGTGATTTCACGGCCACGGAACCAAATAGTTACCTTGACGCGATCACCGTTATCTAGGAATTTCATCAGGTTGCGTAGTTTGACCTGATAATCTCCCTCCTCAGTTCCTGGGCGAAATTTGACTTCTTTTACTTGCACTTGCTTCTGGTTTTTCTTAGCTTCGTGCTTCTTCTTCTGTTGCTGGTATAAATATTTACCATAGTCCATAACACGACAAACTGGTGGTACGGTTTTACCAGAAATTTCAACAAGATCCATGCCTGCTTCTACAGCGGCATCCAAGGCTTCTTGGATTGTAACAACTCCAGCCTGTTCTCCATCGGCACCAATTAAGCGAACTTCTTTTGCTTTAATGGCTCTATTAATATTATCTTTTGGTGCTTCCGGTTGCTGTGGTCGACCTCGACCTCTTCTGATTGCGATGGCAATATCCTCCAAGTTACGAAAAAAGTTACAACTTTACTGTTCTACAGTTCTGCCAAGGTTAGCGATATCGCGGGTAAATAGATCGACAAGTTCTTCTAATGTGAAACTGCCGAGGTTTTGACCCCCTCTTGCACGAACGTTTACGGTTCCATTTTCCATCTCTTGATCACCTACGACCAAAATATACGGAACGCGCTGTAAAGTGTGTTCGCGAATTTTAAACCCTACCTTCTCATTTCTCAAGTCTGATTCGACTCTAAATCCATGTTTTTTCATATTTTTAGTGAAATTAGCCACATAATCGTTATGAACATCAGAAATCGAAGCGATTACGGCTTGAGTCGGCGCTAACCAAGTTGGGAACTTACCTTCGTAATGCTCTACTAAAATACCTACAAAACGCTCAAGCGAACCTAAAATGGCTCGGTGAATCATGACTGGGTGATGTTTCTCGTTGTCGGTACCAACATAAACCGCATTTAATCGTTCTGCCTGCGTCATAGAGAAATCTAACTGGATGGTTCCACACTGCCAAACACGTCCAATACAGTCTTTTAGTTGAAATTCAATCTTAGGACCATAGAACGCCCCTTCACCCGGTTGCAATTTATAATCTAGGCCAGCATTCTTTAACGTATTCTCTAATGCGCTCTCCGCTAAATCCCAAACATCGTCCGATCCAACACGCTGTTCAGGGCGTGTTGAGAATTTAACGGCAATGTTTTCAAAACCAAAATCAGCATAAGTTTGATAAACCAAGTCGATACACGCTTGTACCTCTTCTTGAATTTGATCTTCAGTACAGAAAATATGAGCGTCATCTTGAGTAAACGAGCGAACACGCATTAAACCGTGCAACGTTCCTGACGGTTCATTACGATGAACTAAGCCAAATTCGGCAATACGAATTGGCAAATCACGGTAACTGGTTAGCTGTCGATTAAACACTTGAATGTGCCCAGGACAGTTCATCGGTTTAACGGCGTAATCGCGGTTATCGGTTTCTGTCGTAAACATGTTGTCTTTAAATTTATCCCAGTGCCCTGATTTCTCCCACAAGGAGCGGTCCATAATTAAGGGGGTACGGATCTCTTCATAGTCATGTGCAATTAACTGGCCACGCATGTACTCTTCCACCATGCGGAACAATACCGTTCCTTTAGGGTGCCAAAAAGCCATACCTGGTGAGATATCTTCTACGTGGAATAAGTCTAGCGTTTTACCTAATTTACGGTGGTCGCGCTTCTCTGCCTCTTCCATCATGTGCAGGTAATCTTTTAATTCATCTTTACTTGGGAATGCCACACCGTAAATACGCTGTAACATTTTATTATCTGAGTTACCGCGCCAATAAGCCCCAGCCACATGGGTTAATTTAAGGGCTTTGATAAAGCCCATATTAGGCAGATGTGGCCCAACACACATGTCGATGTACTCTTCATGATGATAAAAACCAAACTCTGTTTCGCCTTCTAAGGCGGCGATTAACTCAAGTTTATAATCTTCACCGCGATTTTCAAATGTCTGAATCGCTTCTTCACGCGGTGTCATTTTTTTAATAACCGGGTATTTTGTCTTAGCCAACGCCATCATACGTTTTTCAATGACTTTTAAGTCTTCAGGACCAATCTTAGTCTCCATATCGATATCGTAATAAAAGCCGTTATCAATCACAGGACCAATCGCCATCTTCACGTCTGGGTACATTTGCTTTAGGGCATGTCCAAGCAGGTGCGCACAAGTGTGACGCATAATATGAACACCGTCTTCGTCTTTCATCGTAACGATTTCTAGAGAAGCGTCTGCAGTAATAAGATCGCTTGCATCTTTTAACTGACCATTAACACGACCAGCAATCGTTGCTTTCGCTAATCCCGTACCAATGCTCTCAGCCACTTGCATGACTGTAACAGCTTCATCAAAAGTTTTAGTAGAACCGTCAGGTAGAGTAATGATAGGCATCGATGTCTTCTCTCAGATGTACATGTATTAAAAAATTAGCTGTGCATTTTAGCATTTTCTTATGTATACAACACCAGAGATTACAAAGATTTATTGTTTTTTTTGATGACTTTACTCTCTAACAAAGAGATGCGTGAATAAATCTGCAGGCTTATTGATTTTAGATGAAAAACTTTAAGGGTTTAAATGGTTAAACCCCATAATAATTTTGTTTATAAGAAAGGCTTAAATCATACCGTTTGCTTGAACGGCTTCAAAGGTATGGTCAATTAGTTCGACATAAGCCTCATAACTTATCGCAAAGTATTCAAGTGCCGTTTCCATCTGCTCAGAAGGCGTTAGTCGATCATCGTCATTAAGGTCTGCCACTCCATTACCAATCCCCAACAAAAAACAACCTTGTTCAGCCAGAAATGTGATGTAGGCATAGGCTTTGGTCTGTTCATCCGCTTTTTCAGGTGAATGGTGATTCGCTACCCCCATAATGATCTCTTTGGGAAATTTCCACTGCTGTAATAGGCGCGCACTCATCATTGCGTGTTGGGTTCCAAAAACCTCTACTTCTTTACTCGGTAATTTAGCAATGTCATAGTCGATTAACTTCATAACTTCTAGGTATTTATCACGATCTTCAATAGCCAGCAGATAAATGCCAATATCGTGCATTAAGCCACACAAAAAGGCTTCACCGGTATTTACATGCAAAGACTTTGCCAGTGCTTGAGCTAAAAACGCAGCTAACAATGAATGCTTCAAAAAATGCTTTTCACTAAACGGTGGCTTACTCTTAAAGGAGGATTTATAGTTGATTGCGTGTGCCATTAAACGCACATCCTGCAAGCCTATACGCATCATCGCATCGGGTAAATCGGTGATCTTGGAACCCATTGAATACTTGGCTGTATTCACGACACCTATCAAACCCGCTGCCAAACGTGGATCTTTGGCAATGACTTGCACAATCTGATCCATATGCACCGGTTCTCCGCTTGCAAGCAACTTCTCAAGCTGCATCAACGCTTCAGGGAAATGCGGTAAATCATCTAGCGCTTTTAAACGATCAATAATCGCCTTACTCACATTCGGTTTATTAGCTTCTTCTGTCATCACATGTCCTTGAAAAGAGTAGGTTTAAAATTTATGTCTGAGCAATATATCACTAAATTTGCTCATAAAATACGGTACAATTAGCTGAGTTAAAAAACAACCTAGATAAATAATCTTATTTTACTAGCCTAGGGGTGGCAGCAATGCCTGAGATCTTCACAGCGAAGAAACCCTTAGAACCTGATCCAGATCATACTGGCGTAGGGACAGGCCAAGCAATTCAAAAAACCGAACCTTTTAAAATAGGCATTCGGTACGCACCTGTCCTTTTAAAATTTTAAAAGGAATCAAAATGAAACTTCGACCTTTAGCCTTTGCTATTACTTCCATCATTGCTGCCTCCAGCTATGCAGCCGACGAACTCGATACGGTTATGGTTAATGGTGACTTCAGAGCCACTTCAATCGAAGAGACCACCTCAAGCGTGACCGTTATTGATAACGTTGAAATCAACAAACGCAGCGCACAACACGTTGAAAAAGTACTCAATTTAGCACCCAATGTAAACTTTTCGGCTGGTGCTTCTCGAGGGCAATACTTTCAGATTCGTGGAATCGGCGAGCGCAGTCAATTTCAAACACCTATCAACCCCTCTGTTGGCTTAACGATAGATGGCATTGATTACAGTCGAACAGGTGCAGCGGCCTCTCTTTTAGATACCAAACAAGTTGAAATCCTTAGAGGCCCACAAGGCACACGCTTTGGCGCCAATGCGCTAGCCGGCATGATTTTAATTGAAAGTAACGAGCCAACCAAAGAGACCGAGGCTTACATTGAGCAGACTGCAGGCTCAAGAAATACTTATACAACCACTGGGGTTGTGAGTGGAACGCTAGTAGAAGATAAGTTATTAGGGCGCTTGGCTTTGCAAAAGCATGTCACCGATGGCTACATGAATAACACTTACTTAAACCGTGACGACACTAACAACCTTGATGAAATCACTGGTAAAGCCAAACTTAGATGGCTGGCCTCCGATGATTTGACCTTAGACTTTACCGCTATTCATATTGATAAAGACAATGGTTATGACGCGTTCACGTTGGATAACAGTTTTAATACCGAATCCGACACCCCAGGTGAAGACGTTCTTAAATCAACCGCCTACGGAATTAATGCAAAATGGGATGTGAACAGCAAAGTCAGAATGGAAGCCTCTGCCTCTAAATCATCATCAGACATTGATTACAACTATGATTTGGACTGGGTTAATATTGATAAGTTTTCCGACCTAGCAATAGCAAATAAGTGCGACACAGATGAACCTATTGGTGCCTGCCCTTACAACGGTGCTGAACAGTTTTTAAGAGAGCGTAACAATGACACTATTGATATTCGCTTACTCTCTGCGGAAAACGGTCGCATCTTTAACAACACCACGGATTGGGTTGTCGGAATTTACCAAAACAATCAAAATGAAAGTTCGATACAAAACTATATCGACCTAGATTACGACGACATATATCCGACAACATCGGAGTTTTCAACGCGCAACAGAGCCCTTTACTCTCAGCTAGACGTACACGCATCAGAAAAGCTAACTTACACAATAGGTCTTCGTGCAGAAAAATATGAGTCTGACTACAGTGATTCAAACGGTCAAGAAAATGAGTTCAATGAAACGTTATATGGCGGTAAGTTAGGCGTCGCTTATTCTTACAATCCGTCTCAAAAAGTTTATGGATCAATTGCACGAAGCTTTAAAACAGGTGGCATCAATAATGACCCAGAGCTTACCGAAGATAAAAGAAATTTTGAAACCGAATATCTTTGGAACTTGGAAACGGGGCTTAAATCTACATTCCTAAATGGCGATTTAAAAACAAGACTAGCACTTTTCTACTCAAAACGCATCAACCCACAAGTTTCAACTTCTGAAGAGTACGTTGAAGACAATAAAAGAAAATTTAGAATTTATACTGATAACGTTGATCAAGGTTACAACTATGGTCTAGAAGCGGAAGCCGATTGGTCTGTTAACAGCGACTGGCGCCTATACGGAAACATAGGACTTTTACAATCTGGCTTGAGTGAATACACATCAACCATATACACGATTGAAGACGGACGCGACCAAGCGCATGCACCAAACTATCAGTTTATGATGGGCGCAGAGCATTACGTAAATAATAACTGGGTGATTTCTGCAAACGTTGAAGGCAAGGATGGTTTTTACTACTCAGATAGTCACAACGCCAAATCATCTGCCTATGCTCTTTTAAATGCTAGTGCCGAGTTCAGTGATAAAAACCTAACCATCACCTTTTGGGCAAGAAACCTACTAGATCGTGAATACGATGTGCGTGGTTTCCTATTTGGAAACAACCCTGCTGATGGTTACACAACCACCAATTACACGCAAAAAGGTGAACCAAGAACCATTGGATTTACTACGCGTTATAACTTCTAAGTAAGCAAAAGGGACTCAAGCGAGTCCTTTTTTATGGAACAAACACGATGATTATTTCAGTTGAAATTAGCATGTATGCGTTAAAAGACGACTACAAAGCCCCCATTCAAGCCTTTATTGAAAGTTTAGGAAAGCACCCGCAACTTAAACTAACGTTTAGCGCAATGAGTACCAGCATTGTGGGCGATTTTATGGACATCATGCCCATTCTCAACCAAGAAATTCACACGAGTTTGCGCACACTGCCTGAGAGTGTTTTTATCATTAAACTCTCTGGTGGTTGCCACTAACGCCATTAGGAAGAAAAATGCCCAATACTCAAGGATACGAATCTCACGCCAATGAATATGAACAATGGTTTGAGGACAACCCAGAAATCTATCAAGCTGAAATCAAGGCCATCAAGCAACTTTTACCGAATGGTAAAGGCATTGAAATTGGTGCCGGTAGCGGTTTGTTTAACGCACCACTGGTGATTGATACCGGTATTGAACCGGCTAAAGCGATGCGTGATATCGCAACTAAACGTGGTTTAAACTTTATTGAGGGAGTGGCGGAATCGTTACCCATTGAAGATAAAAGCTATGACTTTGCAGCCTTTATTACCTCGAGCTGTTTTTTAGATAATCCGCAAATTGCTTACCAAGAGGCGAATCGTGTTTTAAAAGACAATGGTTCGATCCTTATCGCCTTTTTAGAAAAAAACTCTGAGCTGGGCAAAATGTATGAAGCGCATAAACACGAAAGCCCGTTTTATTGCGATGCGACGTTTTATAGCTACCAACAGATTACCGAGTTTTTAAGTCAGGCTGGTTTTAGCGATTTTACTAGCGTGCAAACCGTGCTACCTGAAAGCTCAAAACACGCCAACACCGATGTTTTAGACGGTCATGAACAAGGTGCTTTTGTTGTCATTAAAGCCGATAAAGTTTCTTAAAACTTACAAGACCCAACAAACCACTTAAAACACTATTTACTAAGGAGTCACTTATGGATGTTTCCATTGACATTAGCATGTACCCACTTGAAGAGGATTACTGCCCTTCTATTATTGAATTCATTGATCGTTTAGATGCCAATCCAAATTTAAAAGTAGAGCGTAATAGCATGAGCACGCAAGTGTTTGGTGAATACAAAACCGTAATGGCAGAGATGACCGATGAGATGCTGATCGCACTTGAAAGGCTCCCTACCACGGTCTTTGTGTTAAAACTCATCGGCACAGACCGCTCGACCGCGAGAATTCGCAGCTGTGAATAATCCAGAAACGCCTTTACTAACGGTGATTGTTGATAGTTTTCTAGCGCTTCCCGGCTGGGAGGTGTTAGCCACGATATTGGGGATTGCCTATGTTATTTTGGCCGCTCGTGAATCCATTTGGTGCTGGCCTGCGGCATTTATCAGCACCTTAATTTACACCGTGCTATTTTGGGAGGGGCAACTTCCTATGCAAGCCCTACTGAATATTTACTATATGGGCATGGCGATCTATGGCTGGACCTTATGGCGTAAACAAGCACATCAAGACGACGGCGTACTCATTTCAAGCAGGCCTGCGGGTTTTCACTTAATGTTTATTGCAACTGGAATCGGTTTAAGTTTGATAACCGCCGTCTACCTTGACCTAGCGCTTGGCTCAAGACTGCCTTATTTAGATGCATTTGTGATGGTATTTTCAGTGATGACCACCGTATTAATGGCGCGTAAAGTGATTGAAAATTGGCTGTACTGGTTAGTGATTAACTCAGCGGCGATTGTACTGTATTGGCAAACCGGTTATTACGTGACCATTGTAATGTTTAGCCTGTATTTCTTTTTGGCCATTTTTGGTTATTTGAACTGGAAAAAACTATCAAGAACTCAGCCCGCTGATAGCGCGTAAAACGTCCTAATAAACACAATCTCTTAAAATCGTTTTGGTGCCTGCATCCAGGCATCTAGCGATTTTTCTCCCAACACATTCATAAAAAACAGCAAGTAACGATATGGCTTTCTGCAATTCGTTAAATCGGGAATGGGGTTGTATTGAGTATAAACCTGCTTGAACACTTTAATCTGCTGTTCAGACAAGAGATACTCCAATAAAACAAACTCCAACTCTACCGCCCCAAATGCAAACGCATCCAAATCCACCAGGCCTGTTAATGCGTGTGAATCGGTTAAAAACTGATCCCATCGCAAATCAACCATAATAGGTACAAAACACTCTGGACAGGCCTGCTGACTTTCAAAGTCGTCTAACGAAAGAACAACTCCCTTTTTTTCAGCCATTAAGCGCAGGGTTCTTAACACCGCTGGCCACCAATCTTGTGCCGTGCAAACAGGATTAAATGCGCTTCCAAATACAGCGCGTTTAACTTGATGTAACTGAGCTAAATGCTGCGCTAACTGCTCAACCATCATAAGAGATACATCTTGACTCAAAAGCGCTTGATTCGGCAGTTTTGAGCAATACAAAAAGCCTACAAAATCGGCCGTGGCAGAGTCGCAAGCCAATAACTTTGGAACAGCGACCGCCCCCTTGCGCTCAAGCAACTTATAGACCGCAGGATAGTCACCCATGCTCTGAGGGTAATCAAATGAGAAAAGACTTTTCATACCTATCCAAAAATCAGAATGCTCAACCCCCTTAGCATGACACTGTTTAATAACACCCTGTTCACCATTGTCCATCGTTAATTCAAATAATTGATTCGTACTATCATCAAAAGCGGGGGGCATAAAGGCCGAAACAGCTAAGGAAGCAAACAAACCCTGCTTCTGAGGGTTAATCTCGTCAAGATTAAATTTACGCTGATTGAGAAAGTTGGAAGTATTCATAACCGCAGATTTTAGCACTCTTCCAAGAAAAAAATTCTATATAGACATCAACAAAGTCAATCAAACATTTATAAACCCAGTTATTTTAGCTATAATCACTCGGCTAAAAATTGCGCGCAGCTCACACGATAGAGTCGAACCCAACAATTAAAGGACAGGAAATATGAATTTAGATCAAGCTCGGTTTTTCATGGTAGAACAACAAATTCGTCCGTGGGATGTTCTGGACCCCAAAATACTTGATCAATTTATGGACATTCCACGTCATGAGTTTGTCGCCGAAAGCCAACAAGCTTTAGCCTATGCGGATATTGAACTCCCCATTGGCCATAATGAAACGATGATGGCACCTAAGATTGAAGCGCGTTTACTGCAAGCAGTAGATATTGACGAAAGTGAGAGCGTGCTAGAAGTAGGGACAGGCAGTGGCTTTTTAACGGCCATTATGGCCAATCAAGCGGAGTCGGTTACCACGGTAGAAATTCATGCCGACCTTCAAGAGCAGGCAAAAGCGAGACTAACGGACTTTGACAACATTGAATTTCAGGTTGGGGATGCAAGCCAGAATTGGAATGATGCTCGCAGCTATGATGTGATTGTGTTAACGGGTTCGGTTGCGACAATGCCGGAAGCCTATAAAACCAAATTGAACCTTGGTGGTCGCTTAGCACTGGTGGTTGGACATTCACCTGCCATGACCGCTCAAGTGTTAACTCGTATCAGTGAGTCCGAATGGGAAACTGAAACCCTATTTGAAACCGACTTAAAGGCGCTGACGAATGCAGAAGCAAAGCCGGTGTTTTCTCTGTGACCATCTAAACAAGATTCAAACCCACCTTTAAAACCGACTTTTTAGTCGGTTTTTTTATACACACCATATACAAAAAACAATACATAAGTTACACAAAGATAACAACTTAAGCTATTGAAAATAAAGAAATAAAAATCATTAACAGAACTTATTTCAGCAATAGAAAACTTTAGTTCAAACACGCCTAAATACGCCTACCGCCCTCTTTCACCCACTATATAATTAATTTAACGTATTCAGATTGCTTATAAGTTTTTTTATACCCTTATCAATAAAATCTTTTGAATTCTAATTTGAATGCAACATAACTAGAATACCCACATCATAAGTTTCACTTGTGCGGCATAAACAACACTAATAGTAAGGAAATACATATGGACTTAATTAGCCTCTATCCAACTTGGTACGAACCGATGGTCGGTTCCGGCTGGGTTGTTGCGTTAATTGCAACCTTCCATGTTCTGGCATCTCACACCTCAGTGGGTGCAGCCATGTTATTTGCGTATCTTTCACACAAAGCCTACCGAGAAGATCGCGACGACCTTCTTGATTTTATTAAGAAATACGGACTGTTCTTAATGGTCTTTACCTATGTAGCTGGTTCCATTACTGGCCCAGGTATTTGGTACTCAACCACGGTTGCCAGTCCAAACGGAATTGGCGCGTTAATCCACTCATTTGTATGGAAGTGGGCAACGGAATGGGTCTTCTTCGTAATCGAAGTAGTCGGTGTTTACATGATTGTGTACCTTGTTGGTAAAGTGGATAAGCGCACACACATGAAAATTTCACTTATATTCGGTATCGCGTCATTTGCAACCCTACTCATTATCGTTGGTATCTTGTCTTTCATGATGTTACCAGGTAAAGAAGTTTGGTTTGAAGAAGGTGGTTACTTAAACGGTTTCTATGGCACAAACACCTTTATTCAAACCTTCATGCGTATTGCATTTATGTTCACCATGACTGCGGTTGTGGGTGGAATTGTTATCGCAGGCATTAAAGACCCAGCATTCAAAAAAGAGATGGCACGTAAATTGGGTTGGTTAGGGATTATCTCTACCATTTCTGGTGCATTATTGTTCCAGTGGTATTTAACCTCTGTTCCAGATCAAGCATTATTGGTCATGGAAAACCGCCTACCTGCCTACTTTGGGCCAAGCATCATGATTGTTTTAGCCGGTACATTAAGTTATTTCATTTTAACCATGGTTAAACCAAAATTGATTGTTGAAAGCTTTGCGGGCGCAATGACCGTCATCATCTTAGTAGCAGGTTTATGGCCTGAAGAGACCGCGCGTGAATCCATGCGTAAACCGTATGTTGCAGGTCAATATGTTTACTCTAACCAAGTCATTGGTCGTGACGTTCCAGGTATGGATATCAAATCTCAACTGCCTACTATTGAAAAAGTCGGTATTTTGAAAGCCCATCCATTTACACCTGAACACCTTCAAACGGTAAACAACGGTAACTTAATCCAAGCGGGTGAATACATCACGATGGTTTATTGTTCAAACTGTCACTCACCAAGTGAAACCGGGATTCGTCCACTGCACCGCTACTTTCCTGATGGGGTTGACCAAGCGCGAATGGAAAAATACGTTAAAGGTGTTTTAACGACCGGTAACATCGCTTATATGCCAAAAATGCCAATGTTGGATTCTGAAGTAAGAGCTATTTCAGCTTACTTAGTAATGAACAACGATGGTGGACAAGCGGCAATTACGGCTGCAATTACTCAAGAAGTGAATGACCGTAACCGTGCACTAGTCGAAAAAGCGGCTAAAGACACCGTTGCTTCACTCGAAATTTCACAGGAGGCCAAATAATGGATGCTTCTCAAATCGCTCAGGTTACTGAGATGATGTACGCCTTGCGCAACCCGGCAGGCGTTCCAACCTACCCAATTATTTTTGTTGGGCTAGGGGTTCTAACCTTTGCCCTACACATCTTATTTGTACAGATGATGTTGGGTACATCGGTTATCACCATTTTTGGTGCATTTAATACCAACCCTTACTGGCGTCGTTTGGCGGCCGCCATGCTCGAAGTCGCGAAGATTTCGGTTTCGGTTGCAATTGTTGTCGGTGTTGCACCGCTGTTATTTGTGCAAGTGGTTTATGACCCACACTGGTATACATCAAACGTGCTGTCTGCAAACTGGGTTATTGGTTTTATTATCATCTTAATCTTTGCTTACTGGGCGATGTACTTCTACTACTTCCAGAACAGCAAAAACAAAGACAAAACCGTTCAGCCAAAATCTCGTTGGGCAATGTTGGTGAGTTTAGCTTTAATGCTGGTGGTTGGTTTCATCATGCACAGCTTAACCTCACAAATCCTACACCCTGAACTTTGGAAAGAGTGGTACTTACAGAATGGAACCTTAGATTACTCTGGTTCTCAACTGCACGCTTATAACCTATGGCGCTTTGCCTTCTTTATCAGCATGGCAATTCCAGTAACAGGTGGGTTATTAGTGACTTACCGTCGTTTCAAGTCGGTTCGTGAAGACGCCGATCAGGACTACCTAAACTGGGCAGCCTCTATTGGTAAAACATGGATGAAAGTCGGTTCTGTTATCTCTGCGGCTCTGTATGTTGCATGGATGATGACCATTCCTGAAACAGCGGGTGATTTTGCAACCTCTTTCTGGGGCATTATCGGTGGCGTGATGGTTCTATCCTATGCACTTTGGGCTCAGTTCCGCTTAAACGGTGAGGCTAGATTCTGCAGTTATATGGCGCTTCCAGTTGCATTAGTGATTGGCTTAATTGTGGCAACTTCTCGTGAGATGTTACGTTACGGCATTCTTGATGGTTTCTTCGGTTACAACTTTATGGACTATAAAGTGGTGATGGATTGGTATTCAACAGGCCTGTTCTTCCTAACCTTTGCTTTGGTCGGTGGTTCCGTACTCGCTTACTTCCTAACCGTTGCATGGCAGGCCGGACAAACCGTAGGGGTTTATACACCTAGCCCAATGGTTAACCGTATGGGAACCATTGCTCTATGGGTGATTGGACTATGGACGCTTCAGTTCTTCATCATCGGCATCTACATCTGGGCTAAATAGGAAAGAGATATGAAAAAAACAATGTTATTAAAAGGCGTTGCCTTAGCGATTCTTTCTGTATCAAGCCTCTCTTTAGCAGCTGAATACAAATCGACGCCAGTGCCTACCGAGCACGTATTAAGCGCTCAAAAAGAGAAAGAAATTATTGCGGCGTTTCCAATGCCAACCGGCAAAATGCTTGCGGACAATTGTTCAGCTTGCCACGGTACCCTTGGGGCAGAGTTTAATGAAGCGATGCCACCTCTGGCGGGAATGAAGCCAGAAAACTTTATCAAATTAATGAAAGACTACCGTGAAAATGCGTTTCCGAGCATCGTAATGCACGATGTAGCGTATGTTTTCACGGATGCTGAAATTCAAGCGATGGCGGAGTACTTTGCTGCTCAAGAAGCGGTCGAGTGGACTCAGCCAGACTTTAAGGGAGCACACTAATGAGCCAAATTACACGACGTGATCTCATTAAAATCTTTGGTGCCAGTGCGGTTGCCAGCACCGGACTATTTGGGGCATCAAAAGCGGCATACGCCAATAACGCTGCACACATTGTAGTCGTTGGTGGCGGAATTGGTGGCGCTTCATTTGCCAAGTACATGCGCTTAATCAATGCGGATGTCAAAATCACCATTATTGAACCAAAAGCGGAATATATTTTCTGCCCAGGCAGTAACGAAATCTTCTCTGGTCACGAAACCTTAGAGAACTTAACGGTCAACTATAAAACCCTTAAAAACCGTTTTAAAATTGATGTTATCCAAGACATCGCGACCGAGATTAACTATGAAAAACACGAAATCTCAACGTCAAAAAATGGCAAAGTTGCCTATGACAAACTCGTTGTTTCTCCTGGCCCAGAGTTCGTTTACGACTTTGTAGATGGCTACAATGCAGAACTCGCTGCGGGTGATTTTCCGCACGCTTGGAAAACCGGCCCACAGACTATGAAGCTAAAACAGCAAATGGAAAGTATGCGCCAAGGGGGAACAATTTTAATCAGTTCACCACGCATGCCCTACCGCTGTCCTCCAGCACCTTATGAACGAGCTTCGTTTATGGCCGCAGCATTGGAAAAAATTAATCCAACTGCAAAGATTTTAATCATGGACTCTAAAGACAATTATGTTTTCAAAGAACATTTTGAACACTATTGGAAAGATAAATATGGCTTTGGTACCGACAACGCTCGTATTGAGTGGGTACCTTCCAACCAAGGTGGAACGATTGCCAAATTGGATGCCGCTAATAAAACGGTTGTAACCGCTAATGGCGACAAAATAAAAGCGGACGTGATTAACATCATTACCGAAGAAAAAGCAGGACGCTTTGCCAGTGCAAACGGTCTAACCGATAAATCAGGCTGGGTACCTTTTGAACCGAAAACATTCGCATCCCTAGTTCATCCAGATGTCTATGTAATGGGTGATATGGTGGATGCTAACATGCCTAAAACGGGTTACGTTGCCAGCAACCAAGGTAAAGTTATTGCAACCGCGATTCATGACATCCTAGCCGGTCGTGAACCGGGAACACCGTTCATTACCAACAACTGTGTCGCCATGGCAGGTGAAGATTTTGGTATGACCATTACCGCCACCTTCCGATATACCGGTGAAGGCAAAGGGTATTCAGTGCAAGAGCGTCGTTCAGCCGTAACGGATAACCCTTACACCAACCGTGTAAGAGCCGAAGTTGCTAAAAACTGGCAGCGTACTTTCCGTAAAGACATGTTTAGCTAAGGGATACGACAATGAAGAAAACACTATTACTCCGTGCCCTAGCATTAGGGACACTGGCCGCCGCGTTAAGCGGGGTTGCTTTAGCTGAAACAGGACATCATATGCCAAAGGCCGAAGCTTGGTCTATGAGCACATGGAACCAGACAGTTAGCGACATGCCTCAAGGCGATGCCATCAAAGGTGCCGATTTACACCGTGAAGCCATGTGCATGACTTGTCATGGCGATAAAGGCCAAGCGCCATCACGCAATGTACCAAGCCTAGCAGGCAATACAATTGAGTATAACTATAAAACCTTAATGGATTATCAATCCGGTTTACGTAACGAAGGCGATGGTAAATCCGCTGTTATGGCTGCGGCGACTCATAACCTAACCAAGCAAGATATGGCAGATTTAGCCGCCTATTACGCTCAGTTTGCGATGATTTCACAACCAGCGATTGAACAGGTTGATCCTGCGATTGACCGCTTGGTTCGCAAAGGCGATGCCAGTCGCATGATCGTACCTTGCGCCTCATGTCACGGGGCACACGGTGAAGGCAATGCGATCACGCCTGCGCTAGCCGGTCAAACTGCACATTATTTCGTTCGTACCATGCAAGCTTATAAGCACAAGCACCGTACCAACGACATCAATGAAGGAATGGCACAATTTACGCACGACCTAACGGATGCAGAAATCCAAGCGTTAGCGGATTACTATGCATCACTAAATGCAAAATAAGGAGACAGTTATGAGTGGAAAAAAAGCTATTCTTTGGGGCCTTATTTTAACGTTTGGATCAATTGCGCTCATGTGGTGGTTAAGCACCATGACGGTTGTTGCTGTGTAAAGCTGGCCTAAACGCATTAAAAAAAGACTCTCCTAAGTCCACCTCTCAAAGCACCGCTTTGGGAGGTTTTTTATTAGCTAAATCAGAAAATATTAATCCCTGGTTACTTAACCATTCATTTTAAGTTACCATGCATTAGTATTTTTTATATAAGACACTGTCATCAATAAAACACCAAGGACAACACGCCATGAAAACCTTAAAAATCTTCTCTATTTTAGAGGGAACATCGCTCATCTTACTGCTCTTTATTGCTGTACCGTTAAAGCGTTTAATGGACATGCCAGAAGCCGTGAGCATTATTGGCCCCATTCACGGTGGACTGTTTGTTCTGTTCAACCTCATTCTAATCTGGGCAGTGATCAAGCATGGCTTAAAAGTAAAACACGCTGTAATTGGATTTATCGCATCACTTTTACCATTTGGAAGCTTTATATTTAAAGCCAAAATATTGAAGCAATATGAAGACTAACATTTCAAATGCAGCAGGCCTGCCTTTTTCCCTAAACATGGATGCCCGTGACCATGAGTGTGACATTCAAGGTGTGGTCAATAATGCCAATTACCAGCACTACTTTGAGCACGCTCGTCACCGTTTTTTATTAGATAACAATATCGACTTTGCCGAGCTTGCTCAACAAGGCATTAATCTAATGGTTTCTAAAATAGAGATTGAATACCTAGGCTCGATTGTCGCTCATGACCAGTTTTATGTCACCGTAGAAGTGGCCGCTGAATCTAAAATTCGTTATCAATTTATCCAAAAAATTTATAACACGCAAACCAATGCGTTACTTGCCCACGCTAAAACCATGGTTGTGACGGTTGGCAATAATAAAAAACCACTACGAAATACTCCGCTTAAAAATCTACTCAGTTAAAGAGCTCATGCTTAGTTTAAGCGGTGTTTAAAAGACACATTTAGGTCATCAAAGTGTCTTTCTAATTCTTTTATTTTTTTAGCATAATATGCAATACTGTCCTTAGATTTAATTCGTTGAATAGATTCAACACAAAGGTGTCGCAGTGGCAAAAATTTTAAAATTCTTTTCTGAATATCTGCTATTCATCTTAATGACCTTTCTTCTTAGTGCGATTACTGCGATCTTTTGGCACAACTACGAAAATAACAAGCATATTGCCGAACAAATTGCCTTAGATGAAGCTAAGAATTTGACCACTGCGGTTGTAAAAGCTCGAGACTATTACACCAGTCGCCTTCTACCCATCATCAAAGAGAACAAAGCGGTTGTCACGCATGAATTTGAAGCCAATCCTGGCTTCTTTCCACTCCCTGCTACGTTTGCCAAAGACTTTGGTAAATTTATGTCTTCGAATCACGCTCAATACCGCGTCAAAATGTACAGCGATATGCCCTTCACTTGGCGCCAACAAACGCTCGATGGCTTTGAGAAGAGTGCGATGAGTTTCCTTCGTGAAAATCCAGATGTGCCTTATTGGCGAATTGAAAATGACCTATCAGGCACCCCGATATTACGTTATGCCATTGCAGACAAACTGAAACAAAGCTGTGTCGCTTGTCATAACAGCTATCCAGGCACACCTAAAACAGACTGGAAAGTTGGGGATGTTCGAGGCGTATTCTCCATCTCTCGACCAATAAGCCACTTAACGGTTGAAATTAAACAAAATGCTTGGCAATCCTTTTTGTTAATTTTAGGCATTACCATCCTGACCTTTCTGGTTCTAACACTGATTATGAAACGCATGAAGCGAACACTGAATAAGTCAGAGTCATTAGTCGATACCATGAAGGAGATGAACATTAGTTTGGCACATGCCAAAGAAAAAGCTGAAACATCGACTCAAATGAAGTCAGAATTTTTGGCCAATATGAGCCATGAAATTCGCACGCCAATGAATGGCATTATCGGCATGGCTGACCTTTTAAAAGACTCTGACTTAAACACCGCACAGAGAGAGGCGTTAGATAATGTATCAATCAGTGCCCACGCTCTATTGGATATCATTAATGACATTTTAGATTTCTCTAAAATTGAAGCCGGTAAGCTGGCAATTCACAAAGAGGCATTTGACTTTATTCAAATGATTGAAAGTGCCATTGCGATGGTATCAGATAGACTCTATAAAAAAGGGTTAATGTTCTCTTATTACGTAGACCCTAGCTTACCTAAAATGGTTTTAAGTGACGAAACTCGTATTCGCCAAATCATACTCAATCTGATGAGTAACGCCTTTAAGTTTACTGAAAAAGGGTCAATCCAAATTGAACTTACTTGGGCTAAAGCGTCGAAAGGACTCATTAAATTTCAAGTAACCGATAGTGGCATTGGCATATCCGAGTCCGCACAAAAGAAACTCTTCAAAGCCTTTACGCAAGAAGATGGGTCTACCACCCGCAACTATGGTGGAACCGGTCTTGGACTATCCATCTCCAAGCAGCTTGCAGAGTTGCTTGGTGGTGACATTGGCTTTGTGAGCGAAAAAGGTGTGGGCTCAACATTCTGGTTTACCTTCAAGCATTTTGGCGAACAACACGAACCATGCTTAAGCCCATTCCCTGAGCCCAAAATCATCAACGCATTAAGTAATGACAGCGTCGCATTAGAAATGGTGGTCAAACAGTTTAAAAAACTAAATATTGAGCTTATAAGACATGACTCCTTAGAGGCCGTTTTGGCTTTTCAAAAACGCCAACCGGATGCCATCGTCATTATTGATTACAACAGCTTATTAAGCCACAACCTAACACTCAACAACCTTAAAAAGACCCTCATCGACAATGACTACAAAGTTATTTTATTGTGTACACCTCCCCAAGTTCATCAAGAGAAAATTCATCAATGGCTGACCGAAAACAACGTAATCGGCATTAAAAAACCGATGTCCTACTCTTCTATTGCTCAGTCGTTCAAGTACATTCAAGATAAGACTGCCCAACCCCGTTCTGTTAAAACAAAACCCTCTGCAATTGATGCAAAAGGCAAAAAAATATTACTGGTTGAAGATAACACCGTTAATCAGATTTTAGCGTTAGCACTCCTGAAAAAGATGGGGGTTGATTCTGAACTAGCGCAAAATGGTGAGGACGCACTGCAAAAGCTCAAAGAAGGGGCTTTTGATCTAGTCTTAATGGACTGCCAAATGCCGGTAATGGACGGCTATGAAGCGACTCGTCAACTCAGAAAAATGCCTTCACCCTTGGCTGAGATTCCTGTTGTCGCCATGACAGCGAATGCGATTAAAGGTGATGACGAAAAATGTTTTGCCGCTGGCATGGATGACTACATGACAAAACCAATTAATCCCGCGATATTAAAAGAAAAAATCATCCAGTGGTTAAAACTTGAACAGAGTACGGATTAAACTTACCCTTAAACTCTCTGCTTAATTCCATCCTGTCAAATCAAAGTAAGCAGGCCTTCTCACTTGCATAAAAAAGCCAGCCAATGAATATTACTGGCTGGCTTTGGTTATATAGGCGTTTAGAGTCTGGTTTAATTAAGACGAAACCAAATCAAATCGATCGGCATTCATGACTTTTACCCACGCATTAATAAAGTCGTTTACAAACTTAACCTGACCATCATCTTGCGCATACACTTCTGCATACGCACGTAACACTGAGTTAGAACCAAACACCAAATCCACTCGAGTGGCCGTCCACTTAACTGCTCCCGACTGACGGTCACGAACTTCGTACTTATTTTCCTTAACAGGGTGCCAAGTGTTAGCCATATCCGTTAAGGTCACAAAAAAGTCAGTACTCAACACACCTTTTCGATCTGTAAATACACCGTCTTGACTGCCTCCGTAGTTCGCCCCCAACACACGCATACCACCAATTAGCACCGTCATTTCAGCTGCTGTCAAACCCATTAACTGAGCCCGATCCAACAGCATCTCTTCGGCGGATACGGCATAGTCCGCTTTTAACCAATTCCGGAATCCGTCGTGTAATGGCTCTAAATACTCAAACGACTCGATATCGGTCATCGCTTGGGTAGCATCACCACGACCTGGGGTAAATGGCACTGTTACATCTACCCCTGCCGCTTTAGCGGCTTTTTCAATGGCCACTGAACCCCCCAATACAACCATATCAGCCAGACTAACTGGTTTATCTAGCGTACATTGAAGCATGTCTAAAGCCGATAAGACGCGCTGTAAGCGTTCCGGTTCATTGCCCTGCCAATCTTTTTGGGGTGCAAGTCGAATGCGTGCACCATTGGCCCCACCACGCATATCCGACCCTCTAAAGGTTCGAGCACTGTCCCAAGCAGTTGCAACCAATTCAGAGACACTTAAGTCACTGTTGGCAATAGCTTCTTTAAGGGTTTCAATATCAGACGCATTCAATGAACAATCTGGTTTGGGTATCGGGTCTTGCCAGATCAAATCTTCAGCCGGCACATCGGTACCTAAGTAACGAGCTTTTGGGCCTAAATCACGGTGTGTTAACTTAAACCAGGCACGCGCAAATACGTCTGCAAAGTAATCTGGATTCTCATAGAATTTTTTAGAGATTTCACGGTAGATGGGGTCTTTAATCATCGCCATATCGGCATCGGTCATTATGGGGTTATAACGCAAGCTCGGATCTTCCACATCAACCGGTTTATCCTCTTCCTTAATATTAATGGGTTCCCACTGATGCGCACCAGCTGGGGATTTTTTAAGCTCCCAATCGTAATTAAACAACAGATAAAAGTAACCGTTATCCCACTGGGTTGGGTTGGTGGTCCACGCGCCCTCAATCCCACTTGAAACCGTATCTCGTCCTATGCCACGAGAGGTATGATTGTTCCAACCTAAGCCTTGTTCTTCCAGACCAGCAGCTTCGGGCTCTGGGCCTAAGTTTTCGGCACGGCCATTACCATGACATTTCCCAACTGTGTGTCCACCAGCGGTTAGCGCAACCGTCTCTTCGTCATCCATGGCCATTCGTTTAAAGGTTTCACGAACATCTTGAGCGGTTCTTAACGGATCAGGCTGACCATCCACGCCTTCTGGATTCACATATATCAAACCCATCATGACGGCGGCCAACGGATTCTCAAGATCACGCTCCCCAGAATATCGACTGCCTGGACTGCCACTGGGCGCTAGCCAGTTTTTCTCTGAGCCCCAATAGATGTCTTTTTCTGGGTGCCAAATGTCCTCACGTCCCCCTGCAAAACCAAACGTTTTAAAGCCCATTGATTCATACGCCATATTTCCAGCCAGAATCATCAGGTCCGCCCAAGAGATTTTATTGCCGTATTTCTTTTTGATTGGCCATAAAAGTCGACGTGCTTTATCAAGGTTCACGTTGTCAGGCCAACTATTTAGCGGTGCAAAACGTTGGTTACCCGTTCCTGCACCACCCCGGCCATCGGCCACTCTATAAGACCCTGCTGAGTGCCAAGCCATCCGAATCATCAATCCGCCATAGTGACCCCAATCAGCAGGCCACCAACTTTGACTATCGGTCATCAACACTTTTAAGTCGTGCTTTAACGCCTCTAAATCCAATGTTTTAAAAGCTTCCCGATAGTTAAATCCCGAATCCATTGGATTGGTTTTAGAATCATGTTGATGCAAGATATCTAAGTTAAGCGCATTCGGCCACCAATTCATAACTGACGATTGGGTTTCCGTATTGGCACCATGCATTACTGGACATTTACCTTGAGACATGACGAACTCCTTTGTTGTATGTAACTCTTCTGAGAGTGGTATTTCATCATGCGTTGACAAATTATTTCTGTCTAATCAATTGAAATGAATAATTTGATAGTTTTTCTCTATATCAGTGTTTGCTTAAGTATTTTTACCCTATCCATCAGGGTTCCCTATTCATTGAACCAATTAATTAAACCCAAACGTTAAACTTCATTATTCTTATCTACCTATCAATTAAAGTTATTGCTTTGCTTATGAATGTCTTCTAAGAAATTGACAGGCCTGTTAACTTTTAAATTCTTAAATCCTTAAATTCAAGACAATAAAAAACCCTGTAAACCTAAGAGACTTACAGGGTTTAAAAACAACCTTTTTAGCGATCGTTTTTTCAAGGTCAAGGCGCTGTGCAGCGAAGTTTAGTGTACTAAACGAGTTGAACAGCAACGCAGAGATTGGCAAAACAAGCAGGCCTGCCAACTTTTCAATTCTTAAACTCAAGACAATAAAAAACCCTGCAAACCAAAGAGACTTACAGGGTTTAAAAACACATTTTTAGCGAGCGTTTTTGCGAAGGTCAAGGCGCTTTAAGGGGAAGCTTAGATTAACTAAGCGACGCTTAAAGCAACGTAGAGATTGGCAAAACAAGCAGGTCTGCCAACTTTTCAATTCTCAAACTCAAGACAATAAAAAAACCCGCAAACCAAAAAGATTTACAGGGCTCTAAAAACACATTTTTAGCGAGCGTTTTTGCGAAGGTCAGCGCCTTAAGGGGAAGCTTAGATATTAACTAAGCGACGCTTAAAGCAGCGTAGAGATTGGCAAAACAAGCAGGCCTGCCAACTTTTCAATTCTTAAACTCAAGACAATAAAAAGCCCCGCAAATCAAAATGATTTACAGGGCTCTAAAAACACATTTTTAGCGAGCGTTTTTGCGAAGTTCAAGGCGCTGTTCAGCGAAGTTTAGTGAACTAAATAAGTTGATCAGCAACGCAGAGATTCGTAAAACAAGCCGCTAAAAAATTAGTTCTTTTCTTGGTCTACGATCTTATTAGCCGCAATCCAAGGCATCATCGCACGTAACTTACCACCCACCACTTCAATACCGTGCTCAGCGTTGTTACGACGTGCAGCCGTCATTGATGGGTAACCCGCTTGTCCTTCAAGGATAAACTGCTTAGCGTACTCACCAGACTGGATGTTTTTAAGCGCTTGACGCATCGCTTCACGAGACTCAGCGTTAATAACTTGAGGACCCGTCACATACTCACCGTACTCTGCGTTGTTTGAAATTGAGTAGTTCATGTCTGCAATTCCACCTTCAAACATTAAGTCAACAATCAACTTAAGTTCGTGTAGACATTCAAAGTAAGCCATCTCAGGTGCATAACCTGCTTCAACCAACGTGTCGAAACCAGCTTTAACAAGCTCAACCGCTCCACCACAAAGAACGGCTTGTTCACCAAACAGATCCGTTTCACACTCATCACGGAACGTTGTTTCGATAATTGCAGTACGACCACCACCTACACCAGAAGCGTAAGATTTAGCGATCTCTTTTGCATTACCAGAAGCATCCTGCTGAACAGCAATAAGGTCAGGAACACCCCCACCACGAACAAACTCAGAACGTACTGTGTGACCAGGTGCCTTAGGCGCGATCATGATAACGTCAAGGTCTTTACGAGGAACGATTTGGTTATAGATAATTGCAAAACCGTGAGCAAATGCTAAAACCGCACCTTGCTTGATGTTTGGCTCAATTTCTTGCTTGTAAAGAACGGACTGAAACTCATCAGGAGTCAAAATCATAACCACATCTGCACCAGAAACAGCTGTTGCAACGTCAGCTGTTTTAAGGCCGTAACCTTCTGCTTTTACAATCGAAGAAGAACCAGCACGAAGACCGACTGTTACATCTACACCAGAGTCTTTTAGGTTAGCCGCGTGTGCATGCCCTTGAGAACCAAAACCAATAATGGCAACTTTTTTGCCCTGGATGATAGAAAGATCACAATCTTTATCGTAATAAACGTTCATGTTAAAAACCTTTAAGTTGTTGAATACAATGTTAATTGCACTCTTAGTTAATTATAATTTGTATTTGAATTCTGTGTGCCCGCTATTTTAATAGCGAGCAAATTTAAGTCAACACTTAGATATGTAGACACTTTTCTCCGCGCAACACACCGACCGTTCCTGAACGCACTGTTTCAAGAATTAACCCTGGATCAATAGCATTGATAAAGGCATCGAGTTTCTGACTTTGACCCACCATTTGCACGGTGTAAGTAGTGCCTGTTACGTCAATAATGTCACCACGGAAAATTTCCGTTAGGCGACTGAACTCTTCGCGCATTTCACCGGTTGCAGAGAGTTTGATTAACATGAGCTCACGTTCAATATGTGACCCCTCTGTTAAATCAAGCACCTTAACTACGTCGATTAGACGGTTTAGATGTTTTACAATCTGTTCGATTTGCTGTTCGGTTCCACTGGTCACTAAAGTTAAGCGCGATAAACTCTCGTCTTCAGTTGGTGCTACCGTTAATGCGTGAATGTTATAACCACGCGCTGAAAACAGGCCGGATACTCTAGACAAAGCACCCGATTCGTTTTCCATCAACATTGAAATTACATGTTTCATCAAGTCACCCCTACACCAAAATCATTTCATTTAATCCAGCTCCCGCTGGAATCATTGGGTAAACGTTTTCTTGCTGATCAGTAATAATATCAACAAAGACCAAACGATCTTTATACTTTTCCGAAAACACCTCTTCCAACTGCGCATACATGGTTTTAGGGTCATCAATGCGCACACCAACGTGATAATAAGATTCGGCTAATTTTACAAAATCAGGTAGCGAATCCATATAAGACATCGAGTAACGACGCTCATAGAAGAACTCTTGCCACTGACGAACCATACCTAAGAAACCGTTGTTTAAGCAGATGATTTTGACCGGTAAACCATACTGTAAACAGGTAGAAAGTTCTTGGATATTCATTTGAATAGACCCTTCACCTGTTACACAAATTACCGTTGCATCTGGAAATGCCATTTGCACACCCATTGCAGAAGGCAGACCAAAGCCCATCGTGCCTAAACCACCTGAGTTAATCCAACGACGTGGCTTATCAAACGGGTAGTACTGAGCCGCATACATTTGGTGCTGACCCACATCAGAGGTTACGTAAGCATCCCCCTTGGTGATCTCCCAAATCGCTTGAACAGCGGCTTGTGGCTTAATTTTAGAGCCTAACGTATCGTAACGTAAGCAATCCGTTGCTCGCCACTCCTCAATTTGAGTCCACCATTGTTCAAGCGCAGCTGCATCCGATTTACTATCAGTCGCATCTAGCACAACGTTCATCTCAGCTAACACTTGTTTAACCGGTCCCACGATTGGAATATCAACAATGACATTTTTAGAGATTGAAGCCGGATCGATATCCACATGGATAATTTTAGCATCCGGACAAAACTTCTCTAAGTTACCAGTCACACGGTCATCAAAACGTGCCCCAATAGCGATAATTAAATCACTGTGGTGCATCGATAAGTTTGCCTCATAGGTTCCATGCATACCCAGCATGCCCAATGCTTGCTTATCAGAAGCAGGGAAAGCCCCTAGCCCCATCAAAGTTTGCACAATTGGAAACCCTAATTTATGAGTCATTTTTGTTAATTCTGCAGACGCATCGCCCAAAATGACACCACCACCGGTGTATAAAATTGGACGCTTCGCAGCAAGCATCATTTCCACAGCTTTCTTAATCTGTCCACTGTGACCTTTCGTCACAGGTTGATAGGAGCGTATTTCAACTTCTTGTGGATATTCATAGTTGCTTTTGGCGTTTTGTACATCTTTCGGGATATCAACGACAACTGGGCCTGGTCGGCCGGTTGTAGCAAGGTGAAACGCTTTTTTGAGCGTAATTGCTAGATCATTAACATCCTTGACCAAGAAGTTGTGTTTTACGATTGGACGAGTAACCCCTACTGTATCAATCTCTTGGAACGCATCCAAGCCGATCATTGACGTAGGCACCTGGCCGGTAATGCAAACCATAGGAATTGAATCCATATAAGCGGTCGCAATGCCTGTAACGGCATTGGTTGCACCCGGTCCAGAAGTTACTAATACCACTCCTGGTTTACCTGTAGAACGCGCATATCCATCTGCAGCATGCACTGCAGCTTGTTCGTGACGCACCAAAATATGATTTAAATTTTTGCCGTCTGTATCCAAGGCATCGTAAATTGGCAATACTGCCCCACCTGGATAACCCCATATATGCTCTACTCCCTCATCTTCAAGGTAATTTACGAAGATTTGGGCACCAGTCATTTCCACAACCACGGTCCTCCATTTAAATCTCAATAATTGCTGCAAAATTCTATTTAAAAAACAAGAAGTAAGCAATTTCAACTATTAAGGTCAAACTTTCAAATATCCGCCTATTTTTTTTAGGCGGGAAAAGGTAGAATTATATAAAATTTTGAACCTTTTATAAACCATTAAAACCGAGAAAGTTCAACTAAATCAAAAAGAGAGGGAAGTGATAAAACAATCAGCAAAAAAACAGAATAAAGAGTTGAAACAAGATGACTACCTTGCTCTTTTTTAAGGTCAAATAAGAGGACAATACGACCAGATTTTGATTAAGAAAACTTTTTTCCTGTCCAGAAATGACAAAACGCCCAATGAAAAATCATTGAGCGTTTTTTGGAGAGGTAGAGCGAATACCTCAAAACAAACAGTTATGCATTTTTTTAAGCTAAATGAGTCTAGCTTATTTGCTTTTTAGTCGAGCCCCAGCCACCATGCTTAGAACACCAAACCCCAACACCATCAAGGCTGCCGTATTGGGCTCCGAGACAGGAGAAGCGATGCTTTCTATCGACTCAGGAGATTCGGCATAGGTTTTTGTAATTTCTTTTTGGTCTGATTGCTCAAGTGAGGCAACGGTCATATCGCACGTATGAAGTGCAATAGAACCGGACTCACCTTGCTGAACACAACTAGAATCCAATTGAAAATCTAATTCTGATGAAACCTTCTGAGTATTTGCATGAACTGATGTTGCTGTAAGCATAACTGCAATTAACAGACTCTTAAACATTGCCGCTTTCATAATAATGGAAACCTTCTAAATAATATTTATTTGTTAGACCATTAAGATTGCCGCACAGCATCTCAGATTAAAATTGTAAACCTGAGATGTGATACCCACTTCGCTCAGCTCGCGCTGAGGTCAGTTTCTTAAATTACGTAAGTTATTATACAAAATAAAACCCATACGCATACTGTACTTTAGTACATATTAGCAACTACTTAAGTACTACTCCTCAGCTTTAAAAAGATATTTTCGATAGTGTTTCAACTCATCGATAGACTCCAAAATGTCCTCCAATGCTAAGTGTGCGCCACTTTTTTGATGAGATTGGTAAACTTTTGGCGACCACCTACGTGCCAACTCTTTAAGCGTACTAACATCTAAATTTCGGTAGTGAAAAAACGATTCTAAAAGGGGCATCTGTTCGACCATAAATCGGCGATCTTGACAGATGCTATTGCCACACATTGGTGATTTGCCATTGGGCACATATTGCTTCAAAAACTCAAGCGTCACATGTTCGGCCTCTTTAATACTTACCTGACTCTCTTGAACACGTTTCGTCAATCCCGACTTTCCATGATGGGTGGTGCACCAATCATCCATCAAATCTAAGCAGGCCTGCTCAGTTTGAATCGCAATCACCGGTCCTTCAGCTAATATGTTTAATTGACTGTCAGTAACAACCGTTGCAATTTCAATAATCCGATGACGTTTAGGATCCAAACCGGTCATTTCAAGATCAATCCAGATTAAATTTTTATCTGATTTCATAATGCATTCTCATTTCCAAAAAATTTCACTTACAATATACGGCTATCTTAACGCAATTAACTTAGAACCCATAAACAGTAGATAAACATATGAACTGGATCACCCAACTTTTTCTTACCGCTTTAATACTGAATCTCATGATTGAAGTCTGGTTAAACATCAAAAACCAATTTCATATCGGCTTAAATCGTGCAAAAGTGCCTGAAGAGTTCAGCGACGTGGTGACCTTGGAAGCGCACCAAAAAGCCGCTGATTACAGTCGGGCAAAACTTAAGTTGGGGCGTATGTCACTGTTTTTTGATGCTGCCATTTTAGGTTTCATGACGGTTGGCGGTGGCTTTCAAGAAATTTACAACTTCTGGCTTGGTATGCAACTGGACGCCCTTTGGCGGGATATTGCTTTCTTACTATCAACATTGTGGTTACTCTCTTTATTGCACCTGCCATTTTCGATTATCAGCACCTTTCGAATTGAAGAACAGTTTGGGTTTAACAAAACCACCCCAATGAACTTTATCACTGATCTTTTAAAACAGTGGGCATTAATGATTGTGTTAGGCCTACCGCTTATTTGGGTTGTACTGTCGATTATGACCGCTTTTATTGATGATGCTTGGTGGTTATATACGTGGGTAGTTTGGATGGGCTTTCAGTTCTTACTGCTCTGGGCTTATCCAAAATGGATTGCGCCCATCTTCAACAAGTTCAGCCCGCTTGAAGATGGGGAAATGAAACAACGTATTGAAGCGCTTTTAGAAAGAACTGGCTTTGAATCCAATGGCATTTTTGTTATGGATGGTTCTTCTCGTTCTGGACACGGTAATGCCTACTTTACAGGCATGGGAAAAAACAAACGTATTGTGTTTTTTGACACGTTATTAGAAAAGTTAAGCCCTGAAGAGGTCGAAGCAGTCCTAGCGCACGAACTCGGACACTTTAAACACGGTCATATTAAAAAACGCCTAATTGAAAGCACCGTTCTAACATTAGCAGGCTTAGCACTATTAGGCTGGCTGGTTCAGCTTCCAGAATTTTATTCTGGTCTTGGCATGACCTCTCAAACCCCTGTTGCCGCCCTGCTCCTATTTATGACAGCGGTTCCTACTCTGTTCTTTTTTATGGGGCCCTTAAGTGCACTTAAAAGTCGCAAACATGAATTTGAAGCCGATGCTTTTGCAGCACAGCATGTGGGTTCGCAGCATCTCGTATCCGCACTTTTAAAAATGTACCGTGACAATGCCAGCACCTTAACGCCAGACCCAGGCTATTCCGCTTATCACGATAGTCATCCGCCTGCTAAAATTCGCATTGATCATTTAAACTCTTTGCCCCCGATGGCAAAAGACAATTCTTTGGAGGTAAAACAACCATGAGCTTGACGCAACAAACAGCGGCTGAACTTGCAAACCAACATTGCGAAGAGATAACCAAAGGCAGTAAATCGTTAATCATCCCAGCAATAGAGAGTAATCTAAGCCAACTTGAAGGTTGGGATGCCCCACTTAACTATGCCGAAATAAATAAAACATTTAGCTTTAAAAACTATCAACAGACCATCGCTTTTGTCAATGCCATTACCTGGCTTGCAAACCGTGAAGACCATCATCCTGAAATTTGTTTTGGCTACAACCAGTGTAAAGTGCGCTTAACCACACACAGTGCAAAAGGGTTAACAATGAATGACATGATAATGGCCGCCAAAATTAACGCTCTCCTTGACTAAAGGTATCTAACCTCCCATGGCCAAACGCAAACTGAGTACCCAACAAAAACGTCGTGTTAGTGGTAAACGCAGTAAAACAGAACTGTCTGATCATAATCAACCACGCGTCAATGACGATAAAAGCCTGCTTGGTCCAGAACAGCATGGGTTAGTGATTACCAGCTTTGGTAAACGTGTACTGGTAGAGTCGGACACGGGCGAAACTTACAAATGTGCAATTCGTCAGCATCTGGGCAAGCTGGTTGCTGGGGACGAAGTCATTTGGCAGACAGACATGGAAGACAATAGTGGTGTGGTCGTCAGTGTTCACCCAAGAACCCATGAACTTAGCAGGCCTGGTTTTAGAGGGCAAACACGCATGGTTGCGGCTAACGTCGATTT
This sequence comes from Thiotrichales bacterium, assembly GCA_016938655.1. Taxonomy (GTDB): domain Bacteria; phylum Pseudomonadota; class Gammaproteobacteria; order Thiomicrospirales; family Thiomicrospiraceae; genus Thiomicrorhabdus. The sequence continues at coordinate 34,214 of JAFGUG010000067.1, forward strand.
TATAGGTGTTGTCACGCCGGTGGTGCCTGGCATCCACCCAGATATGATTGATCGTTATCTTGTGGGCGCGAAACAACTGGACATCCCTGTTGTCATCATCATCAACAAAGTGGACCTCATTGAATCTGATGAACAGTGGGAGGCGATTGCCGAATTACTCGAACCTTACGATGAAATGGGCATCCCGCTCATTCCAGCATCCACCATTTCTAATGAAGGGCTTGCTGAACTCAGATCATTCATGTCGAATAAGAATTCAGTTTTTGTTGGCCCCTCTGGAGCAGGTAAATCCTCTTTAATTAATGCTTTAATTCCAGATTTAGATATTCGAGTGGGTAAACTTTCAGAAGCTTCTGGTTTAGGTAAACACACCACAACCAATAGCATTCTGTATCACCTACCTGAATCGCAGCCTAACTTAAATGACGGCGGAAACCTAATTGACTCCCCTGGAATCAGACAGTTTAGCCCAATGCCCTGCTCGCTCTCTGAGCTCGAAAGTATGTATCCTGATTTTGAAAACTTTTTAGGTCAATGTCGCTTTAATAACTGTACTCACACCATTGAACCCGCCTGTGCTATCAAAGACGCGGTTGAAGGTGGTGAAATCAGTTATTCACGTTTTCAAAGTTTTCAACGTTTACGTGAAGAGTTTAAAGCCAGCGAACTCAGCACCAATGCTTAACTCGCTACCCCTCATAGGGCTGGGAACTAAACCAAACCGAAACACCATAAAGAAGTAAAGTCGTTCCCCAAATCGCAGCTACCCAAAATAGAAAAACCAGACCCAAATGCTGAGGTCGGTTAATCACTTTTAAGATCAACCAACTTATCCCCGTCAAAACTAAAACAATAATCCACAGTCGAATGAACAACACACTACCACCCTTTTATAAGTAATTATTCGCCACTAAAAAAACAGACAAGCGCTAAGCAATTAAGCATAACATTTATTTAAAAAATACTGTTTTACTGGTTTAAGCTAACTTTATCAAAGATTATCACTGAAACTTATGGTTTTATTCATGTTTTTACCCCTTTTTAACCATTACTCAAGGTTTGCAACTTGACTACCAGTGGCAATTAGCTTGTAATAGCCACCAGGGTAAAACCCGTCTATTTTTTTAGTGCTTATTAGGAGAGTACATTATGAAAAACACTATGATTGCTTTAGCAACTGTTGGTTTAATTTCTTTTGGTTCAGCTGCACAAGCTGGTGACGCTACTGCTGGTCAAGCTGCATACGCAACTTGTATTGGTTGTCACGGTGCTGCTGGTGAAGGTGGTGTTGGTCCTAAGCTAGCTGGTCAAGCTGCTGCTGACGTTGCGGCTAAGCTTCACGCTTACAAAAAAGGCGAGCAAGTAGGTCCAATGACTTCTATGATGGCTCCAATGGCTGCTGGTCTTTCTGACGCAGACATCGACAACATCGCTGCTTACACTGCTTCTATGTAATTTGATAGAAACTTTGTAAAGAAACCGCCTAGAGGTTCTGCCTCAGGCGGTTTTTTTATGCCTGAATTTTTATCCACAGCATGTATTAAGACTCTCTACTTGACCCAACTGCAAACTTCGCTTTTAATAATCAAGTAGTGAAATAATAACGGGAATATAAAAATGAAAAAATTATTGATTGCAACTCTTAGCACTGGTTTGTTCTTCTCTGCTACCGCTCAGGCTGCTATGGATGCGCCAGCTAAATCTAACACTTGCGTAGGTTGTCACGGTGCAGATGGTAACAGCATGGTTCCTAACTTTCCAAAGTTAGCAGGACAACACGCCAACTATTTAGAAAAAGCACTGAAAGATTTTCGTGATGGTTTCCGTCAAGACGCGACGATGGCTACGTTTGCAAAAGGCTTAACAGATCAAGAAATTAAAGACTTAGCCGCGTATTATGCTGCGCAAACACCTAAATAGGTTCAGTCTTAAAACTTTTTACAAAAGCTAGCAGGCCTGCTAGCTTTTTAATTAGCCAAATGCAAAAAAGGCACTCAACAGAGTGCCTTTTTTGTGGTCAGGAGAACGTTTAAAGTTAAAAAGTTAAAGTAGAACCTTCTCAATTCCACCAGCTTCTAACTTTTTCGCAAACGCTTTGCTCCAGTTTTCACCGTAACGACTCTTCATTAACTCAACGACAATGTAATCTGTCTCCAAACCTGTATTGTCTTCGTAACGATTCAAACCTTGCTGACAAGCAGGACAAGATGTAAGCACTTTAACACTGCCGTCTTTCACCTTATCTTTGCCGGTTAACTCAATCAAACCTTTCTTAAGCTCGGCTTCTTTACGATAACGTAACTGATTAGCAATATCTGGACGCGCTGTGGCTAAGGTTCCTGCCTCACTGCAACAACGATCCGAAAACAGGACCTCAGCTTGCAACAAGTCTTTAGCCACGGTTGTACCATCCATCTCTTTCATAGGATCGTGACACGGTGCATGATAGAGATACTGCTTACCAGTGGCATTTTCTAACCCTTGACCCTTTTCAGTCAAGAACTCGTGAATATCCATTAAACGACAACCAGGGAAAATACGTTGGAACTCGTACTTCGTTAACTGGTCATAACAGGTACCACAAGAGACAATGACCGTAGTAATGTCGAGATAGTTCAAAGTATTGGCTACTCGGTGGAACAGTGCACGGTTTTCAGTGGTAATCTGCGAACTCTTTTGCGCTAAACCAGCCGCAGCCTGTGGATAACCACAACATAAATAACCCGGTGGTAATATAGTCTGAACACCTGCATCATACAGCGATGAAATGGTCGCTAAACCGATATCACTGAACAAACGCTCAGAACCACAACCCGGGAAATAAAAGACCGCTTCAGAATCTTCCGTAGTTTTATTAGGGTCACGCACAATGGGTACCTGAGTATTATCTTCAATACCAAACACACGACGGTAACTACTTTTGTTAGGGCCGGTATTAAGCGGCTTACGAACAAAGTTAATGACTTGTTGTTGAACAGGTGCAGGCGCACTGGTACTGGTTGGCAATACTGGTTTACGACTTAGCAGGCCTGTCCACTTTGCAAGTTTGTGACCCGTTGTGACCGCAATCGACCCCCAACCAATCATGGTTTTACGCAAAATTTCAATGGTTAACGGATTTTTAGTATTTAAAAAGAAAATAGCGGCCTTAACCATCCAACTGGTCTTCTTCTGCCCCATATTGGTCAAAATGGTTCGCATACGAATCGACACATCACCAAAATCGATATCAACAGGGCACGGATTTGCACACTTATGACAAGTTGTACAATGGTCTGCTACATCGTTCATTGCATCAAAGTGATTCAATGATATTCCGCGACGAGTCTGCTCTTCGTATAAGAAAGCTTCAATGACTTGCCCGGTGGCTAAAATCTTATTTCGAGGAGAGTAGAGTAAATTTGCCGCCGGGATATGCGTTTGACAAACCGGCTTACACTTACCGCAACGCAGGCAGTCTTTAATGTCATTATTAAGCTCATCCAACTCACTGGCTTCAAGGATCAAAGCTTCCTCTTGCACCAAACTCAAAGAAGGGGTGTAGGCGTTTTGCAAACCCGAACCTGGTAATAGCTTGCCTTTGTTAAAGAACCCTTCAGGATCCACTTCGTTTTTATAGCTAACGAAGGCTTCAATTTTATCTTTTTCTAAGAACTCAAACTTGGTCAATCCAATACCATGCTCACCTGAAATCACCCCACCTAAACGGTGCGCAACTTGCATAATGCGATGAACCAACTGGTCTGCTTCGTGCAACATTTTATAGTTACTAGAGTGCACAGGGATGTTCGTGTGAATATTCCCATCTCCTGCGTGCATATGCAAAGCAACAAACAAACGAGCATTACGTAACTCAAAGTGTAACGATTTAAGTTTCGCCATTAAGGGTTCAAAATCATGCCCAAGGAACGTCTCTTTAAAAAACGCTAACACTTCCGTTTTATAAGAAATGACTAAGTCTCGACGCAAGATTAAATTCAGGATTTTATCGTGATCTTGAATAAACGCTTTGGTCGTTTCAGGATACAAGTCATCATGCTCAATCGCAGGCGAATCCAAGTTGGCGAGCACCTTAGTCCAACGATCACGAACCTGATTTAAGTGTGCACGTGTTGCGTCAACTTTACCACCAAAGAAGCTCGCAGGCCCTTTACTGTCTTCAAAGTCATCCGCCTGTTTAAACTCTTTAATGGTTTCTGAGAAATAAGTACAAATTGAGTCTAGAATTTCAAGTTTGTTCTTAATCGACATCTCAATATTGATGCGTTCAATCTCGATGTTGTACTCGTTCAAACGCTCCAACGGAATAACAACGTCTTCGTTGATTTTAAACGCATTGGTATGCGAGGAAATGGCGGCTGTTCTGGAACGATCTAACCAAAAACGTTTACGCGCTTCTGCGCTCACAGCAATAAAGCCTTCAGCATTTCGTTTGTTAGCTAACGCAACAATTTCATTACAGGTTTGCGCAACCTCAAAGCCATTCTCACCACAAACATCGGCGAGTAAAATCATTTTAGGCAGTTCTTTACGGTTCGCTTTGGTGTTGTACTTAACCGCTTTAATGTAACGGTCATCTAAATGTTCAAGCCCAGCTAACAAAATACCTTGCTGTTTTTTCTGCTCAATAAACTCAGTGATTTCAACAATGGCAGGCACTGCTAGACTTAAATCCGTTCCAAAAAACTCCAAACAGACCGTACGAGTATGCGTTGGCATACGATGCACCACAAAGCGTGCAGAGGTAATAATGCCGTCACACCCCTCTTTTTGAATTCCCGGTAAGCCACTTAGGAACTTATCAGTTACGTCTTTACCTAAGCCCACTTTACGGAAAGCTGACCCTGGCATATCCAAACGCCTAATCTCACCAACTTTGGTTATTCCATCGGTTTGATAACGTTGAATTTCAAAGCTGACCGTTTTTTGGTCGTGAAGCTTGCCTAAGTTATGATTGATTCGCTTAATTTCTAACCAAGTTGCATCTGGCATCACCATTTTCCATGAAGCAAGGTTATCCAGTGTAGTTCCCCACAGAACGGCTTTTTTACCGCCCGCATTCATTGAAATGTTTCCACCAATACACGACGCATCTTGTGATGTTGGGTCGACAGCAAACACATAACCAAAGGCTTCTGCTTGGTCAGAAACTCGACGAGTGACAACCCCTGCTCCAGTTTGAATCGTTGGCACCTTACCAATACCTGGTAATTCAACATGTTCAACCAAACTCAAGTATTCAAGCTTTTCAGTGTTAATCACAACCGAGTCGGGGTGTAATGGAATGGCACCACCGGTATAACCGGTTCCTCCACCACGAGGAATCATCGTTAATCCAAGCTCAATACAAGCTTTTACAATATAACCAACCTCTTCCTCAGTATCTGGCGAAACCACAACCAAAGGAAGCTCAACACGCCAGTCAGTAGCATCCGTAGCATGTGAAACACGAGCTAAACCACCAAAATCAACATTGTCATTGCGAGTAAGCTTAGATAATTTACGGCGAACTTTGGTTCGTAATTGAATTTGATTTGGAAACCAATCGGCAAAAACTTGAACGGCGTTACGAATGGATAGCAATAAATCAGCCGCCAATTCATTACCGTTAAGTCGTTTTTCAACCTGCTTTAAGCGATGATTCAGAGCATCAATCAACGCTTGTCGGCGTTTAGCATTTTCCAGTAAATCATCCTGAATATATGGATTTCTTGTGACTACCCACATATCTCCCAACACCTCAAACAGCATTTTTGCTGAACGTCCCGTTCCACGCGAATCTCTAAGCGACTCTATGGTTTTCCAACCAGACTCGCCCAAAAATCTCAGGACAATCTCTCTGTCAGAAAAGGAGGTATAGTTGTATGGAATTTCGCGAATGCGTTTCGCTGGATTGTGAGGCATAGTACTTTTAGAACTCTGTATTAAATCAAGTTAAAATTCAACCGTCTTGGAGAGACGATGAAACTAAGAATGTTAGATTTGAATTGCAAATTGTAAACGTAAGTGACATCTTAAACTATGACGTCACTCTTACTGAACAACACCAAGTAATTTAAGTTCGGCGCTTTTTAACGCGTTTTTTCTTCTTTTTAAACTGTTCATCGCCATCTTTACGTCCACGACGATCTGATAAATTATTTTTACGCCCTTCAAATGGGTTAACGGTTACTTTGTAATCAATACTTACTGGTGTACCCACCCATTTAAAAGCCTTACGAAATACATTCATTAAATACTTCGTATAAGACGCGGGCAACTTATCCACTTGTGTTCCATGAACAATCACTCTAGGTGGGTTCAAGCCCCCTAAATGTGCATAACGTAACTTGACCCGACGACCACTAATAAGCGGTGGCTGATGTTCTAAAACGGCTTGTTCAAGTACGCGGTTCAGATCGGAGGTAGACACACGCTTCATTGCAGCTTGATAGACTTGGTTGACTGTTTTAAACAGATCACCAACGCCAGTTCCATGTAGTGCAGAAATCAAATGCTGGGTAGCGTATTCCGCAAACGACAACCTAAAACTGAGTTCGTGTTTAACTTTTTTACGCTGATCAGCGCTTAAGTTATCCCACTTGTTAATGGCCAAGACCAGCCCTCGTCCGGATTCAATAGCGAGGCCCAACAAGGTTAAATCTTGATCCGTTAACCCTTCAGACCCATCAATAACCAAAATAACAACATGTGAATCACCCATTGCTTCAATAGCTTTAACAATGCTGAACTTTTCAACTTTTTGGTTAATATTTTTACGTCGACGAACCCCAGCTGTATCAATCAAGGTATAAGACTGCCCATCTCGTTCGAACGGCACATAAATACTGTCTCGAGTTGTGCCAGGCATATCAAAGGCAACGACTCGATCTTCACCTATCATGCGATTAATTAAGGTTGATTTACCTACATTAGGGCGACCAATAACGGCTACTCGAATTCCAGGATGATCATCAAGTTCAAGGGTCGTTTCATCCATCTTAGATGGAATTTGATCAAGCACATGGTTTACACAAACAGCAACACCATCACCGTGTGCTGATGAAATCGGCATAGGCTCACCTAGACCAAGATGGTAAAATTCTGACTTAGCAACTTCATGATCATAACCTTCTGTCTTGTTTACAACCAACTGAACAATCTTGTCAAACTGACGCACGTAATTGGCGATGACTTCATCACCATGCGTAATACCTTGTCGACCATCTACCAAGAAAAGCACAGCATCGGCCTCTTCCAGTGCGGTTTGCACCTGGCCTGCCATTAATGGGTCAACCCCATCCTCTTCTCCACTTAAACCGCCGGTATCAACAACAATGTACTCTGAATGCCCTAAGCGACCCGTACCATATTGTCGGTCTCGAGTTAATCCAGGAAAGTCAGCCACAATCGCATCTCGCGTGCGCGTCAAACGGTTAAACAAAGTAGATTTTCCAACGTTTGGACGCCCTACTAACGCGATGACGGGTTTACTCATGATTTACTTTTTTATCCTGTTTAACCATCTGATGTTGTGCTTTAAATTTAGCCAAGTCTGATTTTTCTATGTGGTAACTATTCAGGGTACCTTGCTGATCTAACAAGTAGATATCATCGCCATTAACCAATGCCTGTAAAACGGTGTTCTCATCGCCGTAATCATTACTGTGTTTAACACGCGCTTCAACCGTGCCGTGCAATTTATCTAGCCAATGAATATAGCCAAGTCCATCAATTGCCAACAATGAGTTTTGGTGCGTTTTCAAATCGCCTAATGATCGATTCTGTAAGGTTTTATTTACCCACAATTTGGTACCGTTCGAAACATCATAAGCATTTATATAATCGTCTTCATCAATAGCATAGATTGCTTTTTCATCAACAACAAAATCACGATATCCAGATAAATCTTCGGCATAAAATAGGTAACCCGTTTCCAAGCTCATAGCAGCTAACTTTCCTTGATAACCTAAGGCAACCAAACGGTTATCTCTTATCATGAGAGACGCTTGAATATCGACCATTCTCTCCAAGTCTGTTCGACCTCTTGGAATAGCAACATCACTCTCCCAAAGACTTTTTCCTGAGTCAGCTTTAATTGCTTCAACCTTGCCAGTCTCCCAACCGACATACAATATGCCTTCGTTATAAAGAACAGGGCTTGAACCACGTAAAGATAAACTAGGCATTTGTCGTTCATTAACCCAAATTACTTTTCCTGAAGACAAACTCAGTGCATACAAATGACCGTCAACCGTTCTAGTGAACACTTTATTATCGGCAATCGCTGCTTTACTGACCACTTCACTCGAAAGCTGAGTTTGCCAAAGAACCTCACCTGAAGCTTGATCAAATGCAACCACTTTACCTTTTGAGGTTCCAACTATGACATAACGTCCGTCTAAAGCTGGACCAGATAGAACTTTCTCGGATAATTGGCTTTGCCATAAAACCTGATCTGTCCAACGGCTCTGGTTCTCTATTTTAAAAGCAGCAACCATTCCCTTTTGATCTGCCGTAAAAACAGCCGTCTCATTATGAGCAATATTCAACCCCTCTCCATCAAAGACAGGCATCGCATGCAACTTAACCTGCCAGTTATGATTGATTTGTAGTGGAGAGTCAATGGGCTCTAAGGGTGCAGGAACGCGCACCACTTTAGGTGATGAACAAGCAGTGATTCCAAGAACCAAGGTGGTGACTATTGCAGTGCGTATTACATTCACTGGGGTGTTTCCTATTCTGTTAAGACTTCGTTATTTAGGCAAATCGTCTAATTGAATCTGCGCAAGCCCCTTCAGGGTTTTAGAAGTTGCTTCATTTTCAATAACGTTCTTAAACGCCTCTATGGCTGCTGTAATATCCGATTTCTCTAGAGCGATAACACCAAGCACATAATCAAACTGACTCTTCGCAGCTGAATTCAACTGACTCGTATTGATTTTACTCATAACGCTTTGTGCTTCATCAAATTGTTTTTCATCGGCTAAAATTCTAGCCAAACGCATCATTGCGGTATCTTTTAAAGTTTTATCTGTCGAATGCGTATTCACCCACTCAAGGTGTTGTTTTGCTTCTTCAAACTCACCCTTAGAAAAACTGTATTTAGTAAGCAACATTGCAGCGGCAGAAGCGTAGGGACTCTCTGGCTGCTCTTGCATTAACTTTAAGGCTTCTCGCGATACCTCTCCGAACGTGCCTTGTTGCATATTCAACTGCATAACTTCAAACATAGAAGATGCATTAATGGCTTGAATTTGATTATGGTTAGTCCAATAACGCCAACCGGTAAAAGCGATAACAAAAACAAGCACTGAAGCTAATAAAGACGTGCCATTTTTTTTCCACCAAGCTTTGATCGCTTCTACTTGTTCTTCTTCTGTTTCATAACGACTCATAACAATGAATTCCTACTCACTAACATTTAAATAATTATTTAATTCAAGACGGCTTTAAGGTAAGCAGTTAACTGATCCCATTCAACCATTTTCTGTTCACCTTCGACTCGTAAAGATTTGACGGAAACCATTTGTTGATTTACCTCTTCCTCTCCAATTACGATGGCAAAATCCGCGCCTGATTTATCGGCTTTTTTGAACTGGCTCTTGAAGCTACCGCCACCACAATTCATCTGAACATTAACATCTGTTATCTCATCTCGAATTTTCTCAGCTAAGACCATACCTGTTCGCTGAACATTTTCACCAACCATGACCATATAAATATCTGGCGATGAATGAGCTGGCACGAGTTGCTTATCCATCAACAAGGCCATTAATCGTTCCATGCCCATAGCAAAACCTACTGCTGGAGTAGATTTGCCGCCAATTTGCTCAACTAAACCATCATAACGCCCGCCAGCACAAACGGTACCTTGAGCCCCCAGTTCAGTCGTGACCCATTCGAATACCGTTCGATTGTAGTAATCTAACCCTCTCACTAAGTTTGGATTAATGACATACTCAATCCCTAAGTCATCAAGATGTGTTTTTAACATTTCAAAATGTTCAATCGACTCTGAATCTAAGTGATCAATTAATTTGGGAGCCGCCTCAACCACCGTTTGCATTGCTGGATTCTTTGTATCCAGAATACGCAAAGGATTGCTTTCTAACCGACGTAAACTGTCCTCATCAAGCTGCTCTTTATGCTGATTAAAATAGGCGATCAATACCTCGCGGTACGCTGCTCTGGCGTCTTTACTGCCTAAAGAGTTAATCTGTAACTCAAGCTTATCAAGCCCAAGCGTTTCCCAGAGTCTGGCAGATAACGCAATCAACTCAGCATCAATATCCGCACTGCTTAATCCAAAAACCTCTACACCAAATTGGTTAAACTGACGGTAGCGACCACGTTGTGGACGCTCGTAACGGAACATTGGGCCATTGTAATAAACTTTCTGAATTTGGTTATGCGTTAAGCCATTTTGAATCATCGCTCTAACACATCCCGCTGTTCCTTCTGGCCGCAGGGTCATACTTTCGCCGTTTCTGTCGTCAAAGGTATACATCTCTTTTTCAACAATATCGGTCACTTCACCGATAGATCGGGCAAACAGTTCTGTCTTTTCAACAATCGGTAAACGTATTGATTGAAACCCATATTGTTTTAATGTTTTTTGGGCCGTATGTAAAAGAAAATCAAATGCTTCTACATCCGCACCATAAAGATCATTCATTCCTCGAATGGCTGAAATTTGTTTTGCCATATTATTGTTCTAACTCTTATTTAGTGAACGTTTTATAAAAATGTGCTGCTTAATCAATATCACCAGACAATTTATGACTAAGAATTTAAATCGAAATTCATTAACAGTAGGCTAGCCAAAATAACAACTACAATTAAAACCAGTATAAATTTTACTGCGCCTCTTTTAAAAAAAGGCAAGGGTGCGGGGTAGTTATATCGACTCATTGACTTTAGCTCAGAACCTACGCTATCGCTCTCTGGAAAAGCTTCTTCATAAGAGTGTATGTCAACCTCTAAAAATTGAGCATAGTTGCGAACATACCCCCTTTCAAATGGGGTCATATTTTCAAGATCCAACAACTCGTTCTCTAATTTATTAAGTTGAGACATACGTAAATTTAAGCTATCCGCGACCTCTTCTAACGTAAGGTTTTTTTGCTCACGGGCCAAAATAAATTTTTCATTTAAAGGCTGGTCATTTGTGTCAATTTCTATCTCATTCATAAGAATGCCTTAACCTAGAGTTGTTTAGCCAAATCGAATTGAACTCGATGCTGAGTTCGCTTAGTTCTATCGTTAACCTTGCCAGCCAACTGACCACAGGCTGCATCAATGTCTTCACCACGCGTTTTCCGTATTGTGCAATTAAGACCTGCCGCACTGACAATATCTTTAAAACGATGAATGGCATTATTAGAAGAACGAATATAGTCCGTATTCGGAAACGGGTTAAACGGAATCAAGTTGATTTTGCAGGGTAAATCGCCAAGTAACTTGACCAACTCATGAGCATGCTCAACATGATCATTAACCTTATCCAACATCACGTATTCAACTGTTACATGTTTTTTACTGTGCCCACCTTCAACAAAGCGGTGTAAAGAAGGCATTAACTCTTCCAGTGGATATTTAATATTAATGGGTACCAAAACATCTCTTAATGCATTGTTTGGTGCATGCAAAGAAATTGCCAGACTGACATCGAGTTCTTCTTTAATTTTATCAATCGCTGGCACAATACCAGACGTACTGATAGTGACACGTCTCTTAGAAAGGCCGTAAGCATAATCATCCATCAATATGCGTGCGGTTGGAAAAACATGCGCCACATTGAGTAATGGCTCCCCCATACCCATAAAGACAACGTTGGTAATTCGACGTTCTTCTTTTGGCTTACAGCCTAACGCCTTGTTGGCAACCCACATCTGAGCAATGATTTCCCAGCTCTCGAGATTACGGTTGAAACCCTGCTGACCTGTTGAGCAAAAAGTACACTCAAGGGCACATCCGACTTGAGAAGAGATACACAAGGTTCCACGATTCTTTTCGGGAATGTAAACGGCCTCTACACTGTTGTGATTATCAACTTCAAGCAACCATTTTATGGTGCCATCATCTGAGAATTGTTCTGCCACAATTTTTGGCGTTCTAACTTGAGCAACGGCTTTTAAGTGCTCTCTCAGAGCCTTACTTAAATTAGTCATTTCATCAAAGTCACTTACACCATGTTGATGAATCCACTTCATAACCTGTGAAGCACGAAAAGGTTTTTCACCAATCTCAGTAAAATAGGCTTCCATGGACTTACGATCCATGCCTAATAAATCAACTTTGCTATCCAATACCATACTCACTGCAGCTACTCTACTTTATAAAACTTATGCTCGGTCGCAAAGTTCAGTTTGACTAAAAAAGTAACTTATTTCACGTGCGGCACTTTCAGGTGAATCAGAGCCGTGCGCTGAATTTTCACGAACTGAACGAGCAAAGTCTGCACGAATTGTCCCTGGAGCGGCTTTAGAAGGATCCGTGGCGCCCATGATTTCACGATTTTTAAGAATTGCATTCTCACCCTCTAAAACCTGAAGAATAACGGGGGCTGACATCATGTATGTAATTAGGGGTTCATAAAAATCGCGACCTTTATGCTCAGCATAAAAACCCTCTACTTCCGACTGATTTAAACGCTTCATTTTAGAAGCAACAATGCGTAAACCATTATCTTCGAAACGCTGAGTAATCGCGCCAATTAAATTTCTTTCAATTGCATCTGGTTTAATTATTGAAAATGTACGTTCCATAGCCGAATCCCCTTAAAAAACAGTTGTCATATTCTATCAATTATTCAACCAAACTGCAGAAAAACAAAACCCCGGAGCTAAGCCGGGGTAATTGACAATCTTCGAAGGTTAATTAATGCCTAATTTAACTACTTTTGATTAAACCGTGAACGACTCCCCACATCCACAGCTATCTTTAACCTTAGGATTTTTAAAATCAAACCCTTCATTCAATAAACTCTCTTTTACGTAGTCTATTTCCATGCCATCAATGTTACTTAAGCTTGAAGCGTCAACCACGACTTTCACGCCGTGGGATTCGAAAACACTATCCTCCGCTTCAATTTCATCGGCGTAGTCAACGACGTAAGAAAACCCTGCGCAACCGCTGACCTTAGTCGACACTCTCAAACCTAACCCAGAACCTCGCTTTGCAATCATCGTATTAACGCGACTTGCTGCTGATTCAGTTAATGTTACGGCCATTCAAATACTCCTAATTTACACGTTTAGCCAAAAGAAATTTCTTTGAGATTAGCGTGCTTTTGATCAATCAATGTTTGAAGTGTAATACTTTTCAAAAAAGTATCAATTAAATCACTTAAGTCTGTCCAAAGTTCGTGGGATAAGCACTCATCTCCTTTGTGACAGTTCGCTTTGCCGCCGCATTTTCTAGCATCAATCACTTCATCCACAGCATGAATAATCTGACTGACCGTTACTTCATTTGCAGGACGACTCAAGCGATAACCACCACCTGGTCCACGAGCACTTGAAACCAATTCCGCACGCTTTAGCTTTGCAAAAAGCTGCTCAAGATATGAAAGCGAAATCCCTTGACGCTCTGAAATTAGGGACAATGTGATGGGACCTTTGTTTTGGTTGAGCGCTATATCAATCATGGCGGTCACTGCATAGCGCCCTTTAGATGTTAACTTCATACCTACACTTCCTACTGACAAAATAAATTACCAAGAAGTATATAATAACCAACTTAATTACTCAAGTATTTCAATAAACAAAACTTATCACACCTATAGAATCATTAATTTCATCAACTCTCAGACCTAACTTTCAAGTGCGCCGCTTGCTCAGGATCTCCAGGCTCTAAAACCGCATCATCCAATTTAGGCAGATGCATGTCAATATTTTCACCGCCTATTCTTTTGATCTCTTTTGCAAGACTCTCAAGCTTTTCATCTTGCGCTTGTATATGATCTAACAAGCTGTAAATAGCTTTCTCTACTGGATCAGCGGCATCCTGCTGAACGCCGTAAGCATCAAAACCAATTTTTTCCGCTATTTTAGCTCTTAGTTCACTCTCTTCTGGTTTCTTCTGCTCAACCACACGACCAGGAATCCCTACCACCGTTCGACCTTCAGGGACTTCTTTAATAACTACGGCATTGGAGCCTATTCTGGCATCATCACCAATCAATATAGGACCCAGCACTTTAGCACCCGCACCAACGACAACGCGGTTGCCCAAAGTGGGGTGGCGCTTACCTTTTTGCCAAGTTGTCCCACCCAATGTTACACCATGATAAAGTGTGCAATCATCACCAATCTCAGCGGTTTCTCCAATGACAACACCCATTCCGTGATCGATAAAAAATCGCTCGCCGATTTTACAAGCTGGATGAATCTCAATCCCCGTTAACCATCGTGCCAACGTTGAAATGAGTCGTGCAATCCACTTCAAGTTTTTACCCCAAAACCAATGGGCTGCACGGTACCAAATAATGGCATGTAACCCAGGGTAAGTTGTGAGTACTTCAAAGGTATTTCTGGCGGCAGGATCACGTTCAAATACACAGTTAATATCAGACCTTAATCGCTTAAACACTTATCTTTGTCCCTCTTATTGGTCTCTATTAGCTTGTTTTTGAGCGGCCGTTAGAATGCCACGCAAGATATCAACCTCTTTCACATCCAAGCGAGTTCGGTTAAACAGCCTGCGCATCCTTCTCATAAAACGAGCATTCTTTGCTGGATCTAGAAACTTTATGTCTTGCAACGCCTGAAATAGGTGCTCATAAAACCCTTCCAACTGATCTGCGGTTGCAAGGTCACTTGTATAGCCTTTGCTGTGCACCGATTGAATTTCGGTTGCCATTAAACATTCATAGGCAAAGACCTGAACGGCGGCACTTAAATTCAGAGAACTGTAAACTGGGTTGGTCGGAATGTGTGCTAGATAGTGACATTTATCCATCTCTGCATTACTCAAACCCGAGTCTTCACGGCCAAAAACCAAAGCAACCTCTCCATCGTCAACTGTTGTTAAGGCAAGCTCCGCTGTTTCTCTAACATTTAATTGTGGCCAAGCGACCTTGCGTAAACGGGCACTGGCACCAATGACCACTTTTGCACCCGCTACCGCTTCATCCAACGTTGCAACCACCCTTGCACCATCAAGCACATCACCTGCACTTGATGCACGCTGAGAAGCCACAATACTTGGAAACTCTTTTGGATTTACTAACACTAAATTACTTAAACCCATATTTTTCATTGCACGAGCAACCCCACCTATATTACCGGGATGAGAGGTCTCAATTAATACAATTCGAATTTTTGATAGGCCTTCATGCAAAGCATAATCTTCAATCATTCTTATTTTCCGTTATAATTCTATTCCGCTCTATTTTAGCGGTTTGCTGATCATTTTATTGGTTATATGATCAACTTATCTCTTTGTCTATACCAAAACAGGAAAATGCCATGCACCCTCTATTAAATGTCGCCACTATTGCTGCTCGAAGCGCTGGCAACCAAATTATGCAACACCTTGAAAACATTGAGCGATTAAATATCGAACAAAAAGGGATGAATGACTTTGTAAGCGAGGTAGACAAAGAAGCAGAACAAATCATCATACAAACCATTCAAAAATACTACCCTGATCACGCCATCATGGCTGAAGAAAGCGGCGTAAGTGGTTCAAAAAAATCGGACTTTGAATGGATAATTGACCCACTTGATGGCACAACAAACTTTTTACATAAATACCCACAGTTCTCAGTGTCTATTGCCATTAAAGAGAAAGGTAAATTAATGCACGGCGTGGTTTATGATCCAATTCGTGATGAAATGTTTTCTGCCACACGTGGAGACGGTGCAAGATTAAACAATTACCGAATTCGCGTTAGTGAGCAGAAAACCTTAGAACACGCCTTACTGGGTACGGGTTTTCCGTATCACGACTTTAGCTATATTGACAGCTACATGAGTAGCTTGAAAAGTTTCATGCAATCTACGGCTGGCATTCGTAGAGCGGGTTCAGCTGCTCTGGATTTGGCGTATGTAGCGTGTGGACGCATTGATGGTTTTTGGGAATTTAACCTAAAGCCATGGGATATTGCAGCGGGCGCTTTAATCGCGCAAGAAGCTGGTGCATTTGCAACCGACTTTAAAGGCGGTAACAACTACCTGTTGAGCGGTAACATTTTAGTTGCCAACCCAAAACTTTATAAGCATATGGTGCAAACTATCACTAAAACCATCCCTGAAGAATTAAGAAATTAATTCAAATTCCTCAAAGTTTAAAGGGTGCAGGACATCAGAACTGCATCCTCCCTTACCTCTTCTTGAGTAAACAGCTCCTCGTTCCACTCTAAACTTCGATAGTAATTCTTTCTAACCCCATCCTTACTAAATGCATTTTGTGCATACAAACGCTGCGCCGCTTCGTTTGATTCGCGAACTTCTAAAAAGATAATATTAAAGTTACTTGCTATCAACTTCTCTTTTAACTTTAAGAGTGCTGCCTTACCCACCCCTCTTTTTTGAAAATCTGGCGACACACAAAAATTTAAAATGTGCGCTTCATCCAAAACAGGCAATAAGCAAACATAACCCAATGGGCTTCCCTGCTCTGAACAAAATATATAGTTCAAACCCTGATTTAGGCTATTTTCAAACCCCTGAAGCGTCCAAGGAAACTGATAAGCACGGTCTTCAGTACTTAACACCCAAGGAAGATCTATCTCCTCCATAGGGCGAAGATAACTGAAAAGTGTATTAGACATAAAAATTTAAGCGGGACTTAAAAGAGGTAAAGCTGACTGGTAAAAGGACTGTTTAGCGTAAGGGTCAAACAACATTTGCTCCAAAGACGGAATATGAATAACTTGCACACCTTCAGACAGCTGCTCTGAAATGGCATGCTCAGACTCCATTGAAAAAACCCACTCAACACCTAAGTCGATAATCTCTTCCATGGTTGTAAAAATTGCCTCTTCTGAAATAAGAGGGTCTGTATCAAAGTAACTTAATTGTTCTTCAGACAGACCAAATGCTTGGCAGATGTTTTGCAGTAACAACCATTCAGACTTGGTCTCATCCTCCCAAATCGAGTTTAACCCGGAACCCAAAAGTACAAATCCAATCTTATCTAAGGACAGGCCTGTTGAATTCGCAACTTCATCAGAAATAGAAGTGATCATTGTTGGCTCAGAGAGAACCTCAGCAGCGGCTAACTCAAATCCCTTTGTCTCAACAACCACTTCAACATTTGGCGTTTCAGTAGAAGCTAAAGAGGCAAAGTCATTCCGTTGAAAGTAAGCAGGCCTGCTAACATACGTTGTGCCACCAACTTGTTGAAACAGACTGGTTGAGAGTTGGGTTTTTTTCACAAAAAAATCACTTACACATGCGCCTGCGGATGCGCCTTTTCATTTTTAGCTTTAAGTTTATTCAAAGCGTTAATGTAAGCTTTTGCAGAAGCAGTCACAATATCAGTGTCAGAACCTTGACCATTCACGATACGACCGGCCAACTCTAAACGTACTGACGTCTCACCCATCGAATCCGTTCCGTTAGTGACGTTACTGACCGAATATAACTCCAGCGTTGAGCCTGAAGCAACTAACTTCTCAATGGCTTTGAAGGTTGCATCAACCAACCCACTCCCCTCTGCCGAAGCCGAGGACTCCTCTCCTGCAATCCACAAAGTCACTTCGGCATGCGGTTTCTCACCTGTTTCAGACGCTGCTTTTAGCGAGACTAAACGGTAAGTTTCATTCTCAACTCTTTGTATCGCGTTATCGGTCACCAAAGACTGTAAATCTTCATCATAAATTTCGTGCTTACGGTCCGCTAACTCTTTAAAACGGGCGAAGGCATCATTCAAGTCTTGCTCTGCATCAAATGTGATGCCCAGCTCTTCAAGACGCGTTCTAAAGGCATTCCGTCCTGAATGCTTCCCCAGCACCATTTTATTGGTGGTCCAACCCACATCTTCTGCACGCATAATTTCATAGGTTTCACGATGTTTTAGGACTCCATCCTGATGAATACCCGACTCATGTGAAAAGGCATTTGCCCCGACAATTGCTTTGTTAGGCTGAACAGCAAACCCCGTAATACTAGAGACTAAGCGAGATGCCGGCAATATTTCTCGGGTGTTAATACGCGTATCAACATTAAAGATATCTTGGCGAGTCTTAACTGCCATTACCACTTCTTCAAGTGCAGTATTACCAGCACGCTCACCCAGACCATTAATGGTGCACTCAACTTGACGGGCACCGTTACGAACGGCGGCCAAAGAGTTCGCCGCTGCCAAGCCCAAATCGTTATGACAATGCGCAGAAAAAATGGCTTTATCTGAATTCGGAATACGCTCAATTAAGTTTTTAAACAATAACCCGAACTGATGTGGCATGTTGTAACCGACCGTATCGGGAATGTTAATGGTCGTTGCCCCCGCATCAATGGCGGCCTCTATGACACGGCATAGAAAATCAAGTTCTGAACGACCCGCATCTTCGGGTGAAAACTCCACATTATCGGTAAAATCTCTTGCTCTTTTTACCGCCCAAACGGCACGTTCGACCACTTCATCAGGCGACATGCGTAACTTCTTTTCCATATGAATTGGCGATGTTGCAATAAACGTATGGATGCGACCTGAATTAGCAACTTTAATTGCTTCACCGGCACGAACAATATCATGCTCAACCGCTCTTGCTAATGCACAAACCGTACTGTCCTTTACAACCGAAGCCACGGCATGAACTGAATCAAAGTCTCCTTGACTTGCGGCAGGAAAGCCCGCCTCAATGACATCAACCTGAAGCTTCTCTAACTGCTTAGCGATTCGAACTTTTTCATCCTTGGTCATTGAAGCCCCTGGACTTTGCTCACCATCTCGTAAGGTCGTATCAAAAATAACTAAATGATCTTTCATAGCGTGGCTTAAACCTTATCTTTCGTTTCTGGGTCAACGTTGGCTTCTGTTTCAACGCTGGTTTTTGGCTTTATTGAATCTTCGGCTTCTGCCCGTTTATTCTTTCTACGCAAACTACGCGATTTCTTTAGACCTAACAACGTCATAACAGGTCCTGAAATAGCATAAGCAATGAAAATTAAGAAAAGAAATAGCGCAGGTTTAATTGTGATGATAACCAACACTAACACGACAATTAAAAGTGTAACGAACGGCACTTTGCCTTTTAAATTTAACTCCTTAAAGGAGCTAAAACGCACATTACTCACCATCATAATGCCGGCAAAAAAGGTTAGCACAAGCGCAACTAAAGGCTCTAATCCAGTATTAAGATTATTACTTTCAGCCATCCAAACCAGGCCTGCTAACAATGCGGCGGCGGCGGGACTCGGCAACCCTTGAAAATAACGCTTATCCGCAATACCAACTTGCGTATTGAAGCGAGCCAGTCTTAAAGCCGCCGCCGCCGTGTACACAAATGCAACAACCCAACCTAACTTGTCAAAGTCTTGCAACGCCCATTGATACAAAAGCAGTGCTGGTGCAAGACCAAAAGAGACCATATCTGCCAAACTGTCATATTCAGCACCAAACGCACTACTTGAATTAGTCATACGCGCTACCCGACCATCTAAACCATCAAAAATCATGGCAACAAAGATCGCAATGGCACCCGCTTCAAACTGCCCTTGCATACCGGCAATAACCGCATAAAACCCTGCGAAGAGGGCAATAGTGGTCATTAGGTTAGGCAGTAAATAAATGCCTCGTTCAAATGGTTTCATATAAATAGGGTCTTGTTGTTAGTTGAATAGGGAATATATTCTATCAACATATTAGAAAGCTGCTAACAAATTATCAGCAGGCCTGCTGAAGCCGTGACTACTTTAGGCGACCTAAAAGCACACTCACAATCAAATGCGCTCACCACGGCCAACACCAAAGTATCTAAACCCATGCTCCATCAACACATCTTTATCATAGATATTACGTCCATCAAACAAAACAGGAGACTTCATCTTTGACTTCATTAAAGCGTAATCTGGACTCCAGAACATTTTCCACTCAGTCATCATAAACAGTGCATCTGCATCCTCAAGCGCATCATACATATTCTCAACCAATTCAACACCACCGCCTTGCCAATGTAACGCAAAATCTGGCATCGCTTTAGGGTCATACACTTTTACTTTGGCGCCTTGAGCCACTAAAGCCTCAATCGTCTTTAAGCTGGGTGCATTTTGTACCGTTGACGTATTGGGTTTAAAAGACAAGCCCCAAATAGCAATGGTTTTCCCCTTTAAATCGGTATTGAAAAAACGCCAAGCCTTGCGAAAAAGCACCTCTTTTTGAGTTTCATTGTTACTGAGTACCGTTTTTAAAAGATCAGCGTCATACCCTTTACTCTCGAGAGTACCCACCAAGTTCTTGACGTCTGAGGCAAAGCTTGGCCCACCAAAGCCACAACCAGGGTAAAGATAATTAAAACCAATTCGACTGTCCGACCCCAGTCCTTGACGAACCTCTTCCATGTCGATATCAAAATGTTCTGCATTATTCGCCAACTCATTAACCAGACTGATTCGAGTAGCCAGCAGAGCGTTGACCGCATATTTTGTATATTCTGCAGCGCGTGTGCTCATCACTTTGAACTGATCCGTAATGCGATTAAAAGGTCGCATTAGATCTTTTACTCGCTTAATACTCTCTAGATCATGACTTCCCAGAACAATTCTATCTGGCTGAGTAAAGTCATTAATTGCCGACCCTTCACTTATAAATTCTGGCATGGCAACAACCGAGACCTTGGCAACTAAACCACGTTCAGCAAAGGCCAACTTCAGTTTTGCCTCAAAACGGTCTGCGGTACCAATAGGAAAGGAGCTCTGATTAATGATCAATATTTCGCCACTGGCGTAACGGCCTATTTTCTCAATCACCTCTTCTGCTCGACTTAAACGCCAAGAAGGCACGCTTAAAATAAGCACCTGACTGTGCTCAACTCCTTTTCGCCAATCCTCTTGAAAACACAGACTCTTATGCTCTAGTTGATTTTTTATTAAGCGCTTTAATCCTGGCTCATTTCTGGGCATCTTGCCTTTGGACAACTCTTCTACTTTTGCATTACCAATTGGCAAGGCAATGACTTGATTACCCGTTTGCGCCAATGCACCTGCGGTTACCAAACCACTTAACTCACAACCAAATACTGATACATTCATTTATATCACCCTCTTAATAAGGCCTTGAGTGGAAGCATCAAACTCCTCAGCCTTCTTTGTATCTTTTATCGCAGCATGCGTCTCTTTAGCAATCAACTTACCGAGCTCAACCCCCCACTGATCAAAAGGGTTAATCTCCCAAATAACCGATTCCACAAATGTTTTGTGCTCATAAAGCGCCACAAGCATGCCCATTGTTTTTGCTGAAATACTCTTCAAGAGAATAGTATTCGAGGGCTGGTTACCTGGATAATGCTTAAATGGAGAATCAAACTGTGCTTTGATTGCATCCGGGATGGCTGCGTCACCAAGCATTAACACACGAGATTGCGCAAAACAATTGGCCAACGCTAATTCGTGCTGGTAACGCAAACTCCCTTCTTTTTCAGTTAACCCATGGGCATCGAAGTCATCACGCTCAACAGGGGCAATAAAATCACACATTACAGGTTGTGTACCCTGATGAAGAAGTTGATAGAAAGCGTGTTGTGCATTAGGCCCCACTTCACCCCATAAAATCGGACACGTTTTATATGCAACCTTTTCGCCTGAACGGTTCACAGACTTGCCGTTACTTTCCATAACCAACTGTTCAAAATAAGAGGGCAAATATTTTAGGCGAGCATCGTAAGGCAAGATTGCCTTGGCATGAATACCCAGAAAGTTGATATTCCAAACATCAATCAGCCCCATAAGCACTGGAATATTTCTTGAAAGAGGTGCTTCTCCGAAATGCTTATCCATAACAGACGCACCCTCGAGCATCTCTCTAAAACCTGACATACCAATCTGGAGGGCTATTGGCAAACCAATCGTTGACCACATCGAGTAGCGCCCTCCAACCCAATCCCAAAACACGAGTTGATTATCCTTCGGAATCCCCCATTCGCTCATCATATCCGGCTTGGTTGAAACGCCAATAAAGTGTTGGGATAGTAACGTATCCGCATCGTCTACAACCTCAGCCAACCAATCCTTTGCTGTTTCTGCGTTTGAAAGTGTATCAATGGTTGTAAACGACTTCGAAGCTAAAAGAAAAAGGGTCGTTTCTTGATTAAGGTTTTTTAAAATATTTGAAGTTTGAGTTCCATCAATTGACGAAATAAAATGCAAATTGATAGGCGACTTAATGGTCTGCAGGGCATTGGTCATCATTAGAGGCCCTAAATCTGACCCCCCTACGCCAATATTAACAACATCAGTAATCGGTTTTCCACTAAAGCCTCGCCAATGTCCCGAACGTATTTTTTCAACAATTAAGGACATTTTTTTAAATTCAGTTTCAATTTGAACTTGAACGTCTTTAGCCTTACCTTTGACGTTAGCTCCCCCTGCTCTGAGGGCTGCATGCATTGCAGAACGGTGTTCGGTATCGTTAACTTCCTCACCACTTAATAGCTTTTCTATCCAGTTTGGAAGCTGTTGCTGAGTGGCTAAATCAAGTAACAATTCAAGCGTTTGATCCGTTATTCTATTCTTTGAATAATCTAAGAACATCTCCTCAAGATCAATTGAAAAACGTTCACTTCTAGACTCATCTTTAAACAAATCCATTAACTTTTGCGAAGATGCCCCTGCATTACTATGCTCCAATAACGCCTTCCAAGCACTTGACTTTTCAACACCCATAAACAATCCTTTCAATCAATTAACTATGTACAAACGAACCTAGATCTCTTTAGTTTCAAGAGCATCAAGATAAGCCTTAAAGTCCTCACCCAATTTTGCATCGCGCAAAGCATATTCAACGTTTGCCTGTAAATAACCAAGCTTATCACCACAATCGTAACTTTTACCGCCCTTAAACTCAAAACCGAACATAACTTCTTCTTTCAATAAATCATCCATAGCATCCGTTAACTGTATTTCACCACCGGCACCTGGTTTAGTGTGTTTCAAAAGCTCCATCACACGTGGGGTAAAAATATAACGGCCTACAACTGACAAATTCGATGGCGCCTCTTCTATAGAAGGTTTTTCAACTAATTCAGTAATCCTTAAATCTGGCCCTTTAACATCAGCAATACCATATTTTTCAACCTGATCTTGTGGAACTTCTTCAAGGGCAACCACACTAGTATGAACCTTTTCATAAGTTTCAGCCATTTGTGCTAAACAACCTTTAACAGGATGGTGCATCAACACATCAGGCAGAAGAACCGCAAAAGGCTCATTTTCAGCAATAATTGGCGCCGCACACAAAATTGCATGACCTAAACCAAGCGCTTCAGGCTGACGTACGCTTACGATTCTAACGCCCTTAGGTGTAATTTCATTAAGCGGCACCATTCGATCCATCTTACCTCTTAACTCAAGTTCTTTTTCAAGCTCATAATGCTTGTCAAAATGATTTTCGATAGCACCTTTACTTGAGTGGGTTACAAGGATAATGTCGGTAATTCCCGCTTCAGCTGCTTCATGAATAATATATTGAATAAGTGGCTTATCAACCACTGTCAGCATCTCTTTAGGAATGGCTTTCGTTGCAGGTAAAAAACGAGTACCTAAACCGGCTACGGGTAAAATTGCTTTTGTTAGGGGCTTGTAAGACATACTATCTCTCTTTAGAAAACATACATACTGGGTGATAAATACAATTTAAAACAAATTAAGTTAAAATTAATAATGAACCTCTCTGATTTAATTTGATGAGAGTTCATTTTTAAATTAATTGCATTTACTGCGTGACTCCACTGCATCGTGGAAATGTTATAAGGCATGATACTCAAAATCACTTAAAAACCCAATGACTGTCAATCAAATAAACCATTTTTTTTCCCATTCAGAACGCATCAGAAAAGCGATGCCCATGTTATTGCTCGCAATCTTTCTTTGCTTTTCAAACGTCCAAGCAAACAATAAAATAAATAACTATACAAGTGATACCCAAGAAGCACTTGGACAAGCCTTCATTAATCACCTTCATCAACGTTATGACATCATTCAAGACCCAGAGATCAACACTTACATTCGCAACATCGGCAACAAAATAGTCCAACAAACCAACAGCCAAAAAAACTTTCGTTTCTACGTCATAAACAACCCAAGTATTAATGCGTTTGCTGGTCCAGATGGCGTCATTGGAATCCATACTGGTTTAATCACCTCAGTGGCCAACGAGGATGAACTAGCATCTGTTATTGCACATGAGATTGCTCATGTGACGCAAGAGCATTTGTACAGAAGAATGGTCATGCAATCCGAATCTACATTGCCACAGATAGCCTCAATGATCGCGGCCATACTAATTGGCATGCATGACACAAATGCTGGTATGGCCACCTTACTGAGCTCCAACGCTTATCAAATAGAACAACAGCTAAAATACTCCAGACTACATGAATATGAAGCAGATTTTGCAGGCATAAACTATTTAAGCCTAAGTGGTTATGACCCCCATGCCATGCCAGATTTTTTTGAAAAACTTGCAAAAAGTTACCAACACCAAGGAATGAATGCACCAGAAATTCTAAGAACACACCCGCTAACTGAAAATAGACTGGCCAAAGCACAAGCCAGAGCAGCGTCACTTGGTAACAACAATGATATAAATCAAGGGAACGATACACTTACACTAATACAAATGCGGCTTGGTAAAATCTATGGGCTATACACACCCACATTAATTGACAACAATAGCTATGAAAAAAAATGCTACTCTGCCGCACTTGACGACCTAAATAATAAAAAGGTAAAAATTGAAAACATAACCTGTCTTGAAAACATGATGACTAACGAAGTCAAAAACCCACTTTACCACTCCATCTACTTAGAACTACTAACTCAATTAGACCCACTAAATACCGACTATAAAATGAAAAAAGATCCTCTTTTTTCATACGAACTTTTTCCTACAAATGAAAGCATTGCCATTCGCTACGCTGAGTTATTAATCAAGCAAAAAAAGAGAGACCAAGCCGTTAGATTATTGGAAAAATTCTCAGATTCAACCATATACAAAAGCAAAGCAGAATCTTTAATAAGCAAGACCTACATGGAGATGGACAAAACGGCGTATTCATACTTCCATTTAGCGCTTGCACAACTAAATACAGGGGACTTTAGAAGGGCCGCAATCTTTACCCAGAAGGCAAAATCAGCCCTTACAACGGAGGAGAATATACTAAAAGGAAAAGTAGAAAAACTGGAAGATGAACTGGACAAAACATTGAAAAATCTTAATGATGGATAAAGCATGACTTTTGCCATAAGATTTTATAAAGAACCAATTAAATATTACTATAGCGAAATACTTCAAAAAACTTGCGTTTAATTTTTTAAGAAGTAAGCTAAGTCACCAAGAGCATAACTTGTTCAGTATCAAAATCCCAAACATATAATAAAATGGGAAATGAATGACTCTTTAGGAGGAGACAGAATGGTAAACATGAAGAAATTGTTAACAGCTTTAGCGATCTCATCAGCTGTAATGGTAGCGCCTGTAGCATCAAATGCTGCAGACGCAGGTGCCAATTCCGTTGAAGAAGGCAAAAAACTCGCTTACAGTCGTGCAAAAGGCAACTGCCTTGCTTGTCACGCTGCTGGTGAGGGTGCGATGGCAGGTAACATTGGTCCTACATTAATTGCAATGAAACTACGTTACCCTGACAGACAAAAACTGTTTGACAAACTTTGGGGCACACCTGAAACACGTAATGTCCCTAATAGCATGATGCCAGCATTTGGGGCACATGGTATTCTTACAGATGAAGAAATCGATAAGATCGTCGATTATTTGTTAACTCTGTAAATTTTATTTTAACTAAACCTCAAATCGGGAGTTTAAAACCTTATGAAACGTAGATCTTTCCTTAAAGGTACACTAGCAACTGGTGCAGCAGCTGTAGCTGTAAACGCTGGTCTATTAACACCAAGCACTGTATTAGCTGCTTGGAACAAAGAAGCATTCACTGCTAAGAGCACAGACGCAGCATTAACTGGTGTTTACGGTTCTTCTGCTACTGCAGCTTCTGGAGACATCCAATTAAAAGCTCCTGCTATCGCTGAAAACGGTGCTGTAACTCCGGTTACTGTTGACGCTACTGGAATGGCTGGTGTTGAATCTATCGCTATCTTAGCAAGCAAAAACCCAATCCCTCTAGTTGCTACTTACGCATTCTCTGGTGCTGGACTTGGTTTTGCTTCTACCCGTATCAAAATGGGTGAGACAATGAATGTTATTGCCGTTGTTAAAGCTGGTGGCAAACTATACAAAGCAGAACAAGAAGTTAAAGTAACTATCGGTGGATGTGGCGGTTAATCGCCCCTTAAATTTTGTTTAAAAACATTGACACTGAATAATTATTAAAAGGAAATAACATGTCTATCAAAATTAGAATGCGTGGTAAATCAGTAGGTGGCGTTGCAGAAATTAAGGCGCTAATCAAACACCCTATGGAATCTGGTGTTCGCATGAACAAAAAAACTGGAAAGCCATTTCCAGCTCTATTCATCGACACAGTAACAGTAACTGTTAACGGTGCTGCTGCAGTAGATTCACAATGGTCTGGTGCGGTTTCTGCAAACCCTTACATGGCTATTCAAGTAAAAGCTAACGCTGGAGACGAAGTTAAACTAGTTTTGACTGATAACTCTGGTGCTACTGGTGAAGAAGTACTTAAATTAAAATAATTTAAGCTTGTTCGTACTCACTGTTTATCAGTGAGTACACCCCAAATAATATAATAATATAAGAAATATCAGAGCTCTCGGACGGAGGATTGGAATGAACATGAAACTGCTAATCGCCTTATCATTAGGTGTATCAGTAGCTGCCACCTCAGCAATGGCATCAACTGTGGATCCTGAAACAGATCGCCAACAATTGGTTGATTTTTTCAAAGCAAAAAATCCAAAAATATCATTTGAAGCGTATGCAAATGGTGCATACATCTATTCAGATGAACTTATGGCTCAATGGGAATCAGCCGAAGAATTCCCTCCCTATTTAGATTCAATTGACGCGGGTGAAGCCGCTTGGAACAAGGACAAAGCGGTATTTGAAAAATGCTTTGGTTCAGACCTAACTAAGATTAGACCAAAATACCCACTTTTCGACGAAGCTACTCAACAAGTAGTAACGCTTGAAGGTGCAATCAACAAGTGTCGCACTGATGCGGGCTTGGAAGCTTACAAGTGGAAAAAAGGAACTATTGCTCAAGTTAGTGGTTTCTTAGCCTATAGCAGTCGTGGTGAAAAGATTAATGTTGTTGCATTAAGTGAAGGTGCTAAAAAAGCTTACAACGAAGGTCGTGACTTTTATCTGACTCCTCGTGGACAGCTTGGACTTTCTTGTGCTAAATGTCACACATACAACTCAGGTCGTTTAGCCCGTGCTGATATGTTGTCACCTCAGCTAGGCCACACGTCTCACTTCCCAGTGTTCCGTGCTAAATGGCAAGAGCTTGGTACATTACACCGTCGATATGGCGGATGTAACCAAAACATGCGTGCAACACCATTTAAAGCGCAGAGTGAAGAATATCGTAACCTAGAGTTCTTCCAAGCGTACATTTCTAACGGAATGGAAATCAACGGACCAGGTTACAGAAAATAATTTGATTTGTTGATGCTTTAAAAAAACCCGGAAATTCCGGGTTTTTTTATATCTGAAACTTTTAATCTACAAAATTAAAACACAAAAAAACCGGCATTGAAGCCGGCTTTAAAATCAAACAAGATTGATGATTAATCTAAATCAATCATTTGCTCGCCTTCATAGATCCAATCAAACCCATCTCTAACCCATTTCTCAATGCGCATTAATAGCTCTGGATCATTCAAACCCATCTTTTGAGCAATCATAAAGACCTTATCTTGCTCTTCTTTTCCAAAGTGACCATCTTTGTATGAAATTTTAATGAGCTCCTGAAGCGTGATAATACGTGACGCCTTAGTGTCTAAATCCGCTATTAAATCACTTATACTAATATCCGTTTTATCTAAATCAAATTCAATACCATATGCATCACTAAAGTCTTTAAGGTACTGAACTTCTTCTTCTGAAACATCATTATCCGCTGCAGCGATATGCGCAGCTAGATCGAAAACAACTTCACGTTGCTTTTGACTTAATCGATCTGAAAACATTCTTATATCCCCTAACTTTTATTTATGTTCAATTTGATCAACGTTTCTGACTGCACCATAAGCGGCACTGGTTGTCATCGCTGCATAGGCTCTTAAAGCAGGTGAAATCTTGCGCTCTCTTGGTAGCTCAGGCTTCCAAGCATGCGATTTACCTTTTGCTTCCATAGCTTCTCTTCGGAGTAGAAACTCTGCATCTGAGACAAGCGCATTAATCGTTCTATTTGGAATATCAATTTCAATGATATCGCCTTCATTGACCAGTCCAATATTTCCGCCTTCTGCGGCTTCTGGTGAAGCATGACCAATAGAAAGTCCAGATGTTCCACCTGAAAATCGACCATCTGTTAGGAGCGCACAATACTTACCCAACCCTTTTGACTTAAGGTAGCTGGTTGGATACAACATCTCTTGCATTCCCGGACCGCCTTTAGGCCCTTCATAACGAATCAAGACCACGTCGCCCTTATTGATCTTATCGCCTAAAATTGCCTCAACAGCGGCATCTTGGCTCTCGTAAATTCTTGCAGGTCCGCTAAAAACTCGAATCGTTGACGTTGGGATGCTGGTTGTATACTCAAGCGTATTGAGCTCCATCATGCTTTCATCAATACCCGCTGTTTTAACAATACAGCCATCCTGGGCAATGTTACCTTTAAGAACTGCAAGCCCACCATCTTGGGTATATGCGTGCTCAATTGAACGAATACACCCCTTCTCAGCATCAATATCAACGTCCTTCCAGCGCTTGGACTGACTGAATGCTTGTGTTGTTCTAACATTCCCAGGTGCCGCTCTGAAGAAAGTAGCAACCGCTTCATCATCATTACGACTAATATCCCAAAGATCAATCGCCGCACCAATAGATGAGGCATGAACCGTATGCGCTTCCGAGTTTATTAAACCCCCTCTTTGAAGCTCACCTAAAATTCTAAAAATTCCGCCTGCACGGTGAACATCTTCCATGTGGAAAATTTTAGAGTTCGGTGCAACCTTAACCAAACAAGGCACTTTACGAGATATCTCATCCATGTCCTGCATGTTAAATTCGACTTTTGCTTCATGGGCAATCGCAAGTAAATGCAAAACCGTATTCGTTGACCCCCCCATAGCCACATCTAAAGCCATGGCATTCTGAAACGCTTCGTAAGTTGCTATTGAGCGTGGTAAAACGCGTTCATCATCTTGCTCGTAATACTGCTTGGTAATTTCTACAATTCTACGTCCCGCTTCTTCAAACAAGTTCTTACGGTCTGCGTGGGTTGCTAAGGTTGTTCCGTTTCCTGGAAGCGCCATACCCAATGCTTCAGCCAAACAGTTCATTGAGTTTGCCGTGAACATCCCCGAACAAGAACCGCAAGTAGGACAAGCGGATATTTCTACGTCATCAACTTCTTGATCGGTTCTTGCATCGTCGGCCGCCATAACCATCGCATCGACCAAGTCCAACTTAATATTCACCCCCCCTAAAACCGTTTTACCCGATTCCATTGGACCACCGGTTACAAAAATGGTCGGGATATTAAGACGCATAGCGGCCATCATCATCCCGGGAGTGATCTTGTCACAGTTAGAGATACAAACTAAGGCATCCGCACAATGGGCATTAACCATGTACTCAACCGAATCTGCAATCAGATCACGAGACGGCAATGAGTACAACATGCCATCGTGGCCCATCGCAATTCCATCATCGACGGCAATCGTATTAAATTCTTTAGCAACCCCACCACTTTTCTCAATAACGCCGGCAACCAGTTGTCCCATATCTTTTAAATGCACGTGGCCAGGTACAAATTGGGTAAACGAGTTAGCGATCGCAATAATTGGCTTACCAAAATCTTGTGTTTCCATTCCGGTTGCGCGCCATAATGCGCGCGCACCTGCCATGTTACGGCCATGTGTGCTGGTTCTTGAACGATACTGAGGCATTAAAAAACTCCTTAAAAGCCAGCAATGATTCTACATTCATTGTTTGGCTGTTATACTTACAAAAAATTATTTGCTTTATTTTCGCATATATACGGCTTTTAGGATAGAAACCACCGATTTTTTTATTTAAAAGAGCAACGCCTAATTAAGGGGTTACCTCTGGCTTTAAAGCGTATGAAATGCGAAACCGTGCAATACCTAAAATTCACTGACAATTTCTATTAGATTGGCGCCTAAATGCAGCAACCAGAACTCGAATTTATTAATAGCTTGAGACAATCTTCTCGATACATCGAACAGCATCGTGGCAAAACCTTTGTTATCTATGTTCCAGGTGAAACGCTTCAGCGTGATGACACCCGTAAACAGTTAACAGAAGACATTGGCTTATTGCATAACATGGGTATCAAAATTGTGCTCGTTATGGGCGCAGGTCCCCAACTTGAAGCCGCCTTAGAAGCCAATCAATTAACCTGGCAAATGCATCTCCAAATTCGCGTTACGACACCGGAAATACTGCCTGTATTTCAACAAACCATTGCACTTGTTCGTAACCAGTTAGAGGCTAACTTTAGTAAAGCAACCTGCACCCAATCAAAACCGATTACCATTACCTCTGGCAACTGGATTATTGCGCAACCTAAAGGCGTGGTTGAGGGCGTAGACTTTCAACACACCGGCAAACTCAGAAAAGTCAATCACCGTGCAATATCCGACAATCTTAATGCCGGACAGATTTGTCTACTCACCCCCATAGC
Organism: Thiotrichales bacterium; assembly: GCA_016938655.1. Taxonomy (GTDB): domain Bacteria; phylum Pseudomonadota; class Gammaproteobacteria; order Thiomicrospirales; family Thiomicrospiraceae; genus Thiomicrorhabdus. Next base: position 65,172 of record JAFGUG010000067.1, read on the forward strand.
CTATTCGTTAACGGGTGAACTTTTCAACCTAAATACGTTTGAACAGGCCTGCGAAGTTGCTTCTGCTATTCAGGCAGATAAATTAATGGTCTTTACCAGTGAAGAAGAGACCGTAGGTTTACCAAAACAACTGAGCATACCTAAACTCAAAGTTGCCCTAGAAAACAGCCAATCCATAGAGCAAAAACGATTTTTAGCACAAATATTGAGTACCAGCGGCCACGTCAAACGCATTCACTTAATGGATAAACATGAAACCAGCGCCATATTGGTTGAACTGTTTACTCGTGACGGCAGTGGCACGCTCATTTTCAGTGATCGATACCACCAAGTTCGTCAGGCTAAAATTGAAGATGTAGGTGGAATTATTGATCTCATTTCACCACTTGAAGAACAAGCTGTACTCGTTAAACGGTCTAGAGAAAGGCTGGAGCTAGAAATTGAAAACTTCATTATATTAGAACGTGACCAACACATAATCGGTTGCGCCGCACTCTATCCGCATGATGGTGGTTTTGGCGAGTTGGCCTGTCTAGCGGTTCATGCGGATTACCAGGGCCAAGAGTTAGGGCATGAGTTACTTGATGCCATTGAAACGACGGCTGTGCATACCCACATTAACAAACTGTTTTTACTCACCACGCACACGCACCATTGGTTTATTGAACACGGATTTCATGTCAGTCAACTGAATGAACTCCCAGAAGCCAAACAAGCCATGTATAATTTTCAACGAAATTCAAAAGTGCTGATAAAAGCGATCTAAGCCGGCTATTACCGCAAACAGTTTATAGCCTAAAACGATTTTCACTCACCCAACCAAAAACTGGCTTAACAGCCCAAACGCTGACATCTAGTTGGCTAAAGAAGAACATGTCAAAAGTAACTGAAATTAAAGACCGATTCCGTGGATTTCTTCCCGTTGTTGTGGATGTTGAAACCGCCGGGTTCAACGCCGACAAGGATGCACTCATCGAAATGGCCGTTGTCACCCTAAAAATGAACGAAGATGGCGAACTTGAACGCGACCAGACCTTTGAAAAAAACATTCTGCCATTTGAAGGCGCCAACCTAGAACCCAGTGCCTTAAAATTTATTGGCATCGAAGACCCCTTTCACCCTTTTCGTGGCGCCATCAAAGAGCGTTCGGCATTGGAACAGTTATTTGCTCCAATCAACCAACAAATTAAGGCCACGGGTTGCACGCGTGCCATTTTAGTTGGGCATAACGCTTTTTTTGATTTAGGGTTTGTAAAAGCCGCGGCGGAACGTTGTAAAGTAAAATCCCCCTTTCACGAATTCAGCACCTTCGACACAGTCTCTTTAGCCGGCTTAGCATATGGACAAACCGTACTAGCCAAAGCCGCAGTCAAAGCGGGCATGCACTGGGATAGCGAACGTGCGCATTCGGCCGCTTATGATACTGAAAAGACCGCCGAGCTGTTTTGCAAAATTGTCAATCAATGGCCAATTGAATACAGCGAATCGTAAGCTCAAAACTCAAATAAAAGTTAGCAGGCCTGCTGACTTTTTTATTAAATTCAACCTTTAAGCACGTTTCTCGAGACATAAAAAAACCTCGGATGAAGGAATCAAATCCGAGGTTATTCGTTATAAAACAGACATTAAATCGAAGCGATTAAGTCCTGTTTTATTGAACGCCTATTGGGCTTCTTTCTTAGCGTTTGCCGCTGCCATCATGGTTTTTAACTCACCCGACTCGGCAAGTTCTAACGTAATATCACAGCCACCTTGTAGTTCACCATCAATGTACAATTGCGGGAACGTCGGCCAGTCTTGATACTTTGGAAGATGCTCAAAAATGGTCGCATCTGCAAGTATATTTACAAACGCAAACTTCTCACCGGTTTCTGCTAGTGCTTGCGCCGCACGACTAGAAAAACCACAAGATGGCATCTGAGGCGTTCCTTTCATGTACAACACAACTGGGTTATTGGTTACTTGGTCATTAATACGTGCTAATGTTTCTTGTTCAACTGAATCCGACATCGTTAATCCTTGTTTAAATCTTAAAATTAATTTCCGACTATTTTACTTGGTTAAAGAATAAATGTATAGATTTTATTTTGCAAGCATAGATTCTATTAATCCCGACTAAGCAAAGCTTTATACCCGAGCGATGGTTTTATCAACGTGCATCTGCAACCAAAATTCCAACAATGCCGCGTGCCATAATTTGCTGCCTTGAATCGCCGTAAAAGCCTCTGGCGCTTCAGGGTTAGCCAACAAACGTTCTAACGCTTGTTCATTAAAAATACCGCGTGCTTTTGCTTCAGGGGACGTTAAAATTTCTTTCATAAACTCAAAAAAACTACCGCGTACATACTTTAAAGCGGGCATCGGAAAGGCAACTTTAGGGCGATCAATAATGGCATCTGGCACCAAACCACGCGCTATCTTTTTAAGAATGTATTTACCATCATCTTTAAGCTTTAACTCAGTCGGTGCAGACATGGTCAATTCAACCAAATCATGATCCAAAAACGGCACACGCGCTTCCAATCCCCAAGCCATGGTCATATTGTCCACCCGTTTAACGGGATCATCCACAATCAAGGTTGTCACATCCAAACGCAAAACTTGGTCTAAAAAGGTATCGGCTCCCGGCTCGGTTAAACGGTCACCAATGTAATCCGATGTGACATCTCTCACATGATATTTTGGGTTAATTACTTCTAACCATTCCGCATGCGTTCGGTCAAAGTAGAAGGGTCTAAACGAATCAAGCGCTGCTTGATGATTGGTTAAATCAATCTCTTTGCCCGCCTCGGCCATTTTGGAATACCAAGAGTAACCTGCAAATACCTCATCTGCACCTTGCCCAGACATCACGACTTTGACATCCTGTGCCACTTGCTCCGAAAGCAAGTAAAAGGCAATCGCATCCTGCCCAACCATTGGTTCAGCCATCGCCGCCACCGATTCGTGCAATCTTGGCAGCACATCGTCATTTGAAATTAAATACTGTTTATGATCGGTATTAAATCGCTCTGCCACCAAATCTGAAAACTCAAACTCACTGCCTTTCTCTTCTGGCGCATCTTCAAAACCAATTGAGAACGTTTTGATGTTTTCAACACCCGCTTCATGTAATAAGCCGACAATTAAACTCGAGTCCAACCCACCCGACAACAGCACACCAACGGGCACATCGGCCGCCGTTAAGCGTTTATGTACGGCAGATTTAAGGGATTCGTGAATCGCATCTAACCAGGCCTGCTCAGTTTGTGGCGCGTTTTTTTCGACCTTTAAATCAGGACGTTTTGCCTCTAAAAACCAAAAACGCTTTTTAAACATTTGCCCATCTGGGTTCACAATCATCCAGTGCCCAGGTTCAAGTTTACGAACCCCTTTAAGAATAGTGTGGGGGGCAGGAATCACGGCATGCAAGGTCAATTGATGATGCAAACCCACTGGATCAATCGAGGTGTCAATATCATCGCCCGTTAACAACGCTTGGGTGTTGGAGGCAAAACGCACGCCGCCGTTTACAGGTGAGTAATAAAGTGGCTTTATGCCCATACGATCACGTGCCATTAACAGTTGCTGCGTATCATCATCCCAAATGGCAAAGGCAAACATACCTTCAAAACGATTAACGCACTCCATGCCCCATTGACGGTACGCTTTTAAAATGACCTCGGTATCCGAGTGCGAAACAAACACTTGCCCCAAGGCTTCCAGTTCTAACTTTAAAGCTTGATAGTTATAGATACAGCCATTAAAAACCAAACTTAACTCGTGGTCGCGCATCGGCTGATGACCGCCATCGGTTAAGTCAATAATAGACAAGCGACGATGCCCCAAGCCAATATGGTCTTGTACCCAAGTACCGCCATCGTCCGGTCCACGCTTCTCTAACTCAGCCAACATGGGTTTAAGTCGGGTTTCACTGGCCAGTTGACCATCCCAATAAATTTCACCGCAAATTCCGCACATAATCGTTTAACATCCATCGTTCAATTTGCCACATTGTATCAAGAATCCATTCGTTAAAGTGTCACTGACTTTACCGTCCTCGGCTAAGTATGGTAATTTAACTTATGCAAATATTGACGATTACTTATGATACCTAACAAAATTCTAGGGTAAAAAGGGTTATTTTTTATTGTTGCCCAGACACACATTTGATAACCTTAAACAGCACTAAAAAATTCAACGGAGTTAATCATAATGCGTCAGCTTAAAAAAGCAATTAAAGCCCTTTCTTACGGGGTTGGCTTAACACTTTTAAGCTTACTTCTTAACCCAGTTTTTGCTGAAACCGTTACCCATAAAATTGAACCTCTCAATTTGACCGCACAAGCGCAATATGTTGAAGGCGATCCTAACAAGCCTGCTATATTGATTGTTCATGGGTTTTTAACCACCAATCAATTTCATACCGTTGCCTCAATGGCTCAAGGTTTTCAAGAGGAAGGGTACTCGGTCTTAACCCCAACCTTGACCCTAGGCATCAACGCCAGAAAGCAGTCGGTTAAGTGTAACTCCATCCATACCCATACCCTTGAAGATGACATCACTGAAATTGAAGAGTGGATTAAATGGCTTGAGATGCAGGGAAAAAAAGAGATCGTCGTTGTTGGTCACTCTAGCGGAAGCCAAGAAATACTTTCTATGCTGCATAACAAACCACAACCCAGTGTGAAACTGGCTATTTTTACCAGCCTCTTTTATCTGAATGGACCAGAACTGGGTACCATTCAAAAAGACTTAGATTATGCTAAAGAAGCCTTAGCGAACAACAATCTTCGACCACATAAATACAGTTTTTTATTTTGCAAAAATGATTACTACGCTACGCCTCAAAGCTTCTTGTCTTATCACAAGCTAACCCGTGAATATGTATTGCAAGAACTTAAAAAGTTATCCATACCGCACTACACCATTATGGGGCAAGCGGATAAACGTTACCAAAGCGTCGGTTTAAACTGGCTCGACGAACTTAAAGAAACAGGCACAAATCTTGTCGTTATTGAAGGTGCAAACCACTTCTTTTCAAGTGAGTATGAATTTGATATGCAAGAAACCCTATTAAAAATTCTTCAAAAATACGCCTCAAACTAAATCGGTATTTATGTGCTAAAAAATATAAAGTTCACCCAACCAATCCAATTTTATTTTGGGCTGTTTTTAAGCTTGGGGATTACTTCACTCACTATAATGACGTGGTCTTTTTACAGTGAAGGTCGCCACATACAAGAGACGGTTGAACAGCAGGCCTACCAAACCGCAAAACAAGAACTGGCAGATGCCATTAAACATACGCTAGAAGTCACTCAAAGTGAACTGCTTGCCATTAGTGACTGGGATGAAGTTCACCAGCAATTCCATGATCCAAGTTACTACTTTTACTGGCACGACGAACGCCTTAAAGAGAGCAGTTATTACCGAGACTATTACGACGCACTCGAGCTCTATAAGAAAAACCAAACGCTTCTTACTCCCTCGTCGCCAAATAAACAACGAGCGTTTAGTCATGAAACCATGGCAAACACCATCAATCGAATAGATCCGCATGTGGCCATGACACCGGATAATCATCCTCATTTGATTGCGTATCAAGCAATCATTGAGCGCGGTTCGAATGAGCACTTAGGCTACGTCGGTGTCTCTCTTGACCTTAAAACCGCGCTTCTCAAACAAAATCAATTCTACTACCTAGATAAAACTAGCATCGATTTCTCAGGCAACCAACTTGTAAGCATCGAAGAACTGATGTCTTTTGCCAAATTTAAACCCATTTCAAACCCAATTAACCCATACTTGTGGGAGCTAATAGAGCGTTTTATTGTTGAGATGATCATTATTCTTGGCTTGGTTTCACTGGTTTTATTATTTATTTTTAACCAACTGATACGCCAACCCTTATTGGTACTTTCAAACTACCTGCAAACGTTAAAAGCCTCACCACACAATCAACCAGAACCGCCAAAACAAGCCTTTTTAATCAAAGAGTACGAAGAGTTAAAGAGCGCTATCCATCAATACAACTCAAAGTTACAGCTGGCACACATTGAGTTAGATCAACAAAACATTATGGTTTGGGAGCAAGCCAGACGCGACGCATTAACGAATGTTTATAACCGACGAGCGTTTGATGAGACTTGGTCAGATGTCATCCGCTCTTTTAAAGAGAACAGCATTCCCACCGCCTTTATTCTGTTTGACTGCGATTTCTTCAAAGCGTTGAACGACACTTATGGCCATGAGGTGGGGGATGAGGTGATTCGTTTATCGGCCAAAAGCATCCAACAATCCTTACCGATGGAGTGCCCACCCTACCGCATTGGTGGCGATGAGTTTGCGGTCATCATTCAACACCACTCGATGCCTGAGATATATAAAATTTGTGAACATACCCTAGAGGAGCTAAAAAAGGTCTCTTTTATCAGCCTTGGTGTTAAAGAAAACCTCTCTTTTAGTGTTGGTATCAGCAGCATTGCCATGACCAAAGAGGACTGTATAACCCGTCTGCCGCGGCAAGCGGATATTGCGATGTACAAAGCGAAACAATCTCATCACACCAAAATCCAGGCCTACAACCAATTGCTTGAAGACCAATCCAGTGTGCTTGTTTCAAATGAGGTTATCAATACTGTCGTCAATAGCATTCATACCGGCGAAAATATTCAGATGCACTACCAGCCTATTGTCTCAATTGATAACGACCGTTGCTATTTTGAGGCGCTCATTCGCATACAGGGTGAGCACGGTCTCATTTATCCCGGTGAAATATTTTCATTGGTTGAGCGACGTCGACTTGAGGTAGAGCTGGATCAACAAGTCATCAAAGCCACCTTAAAAACCATTCAGGCGAATGTGTTGCCTGAAAACACCGGACTGTCCATTAACATTTCAGGTAAAACCTTAATTCAACTAGGACTCATTGAGCTATTTGACCCGTTCGTAGATTGGTTAGGTAAATACAAAATCGTTATCGAAGTCACCGAAAATATCTTGATTGACCACATTGATTACGCGCAAAAAACACTCAATCAACTGCGCAGTAAAGGCTTTTTAATTGCGTTAGATGACTTTGGCAGCGGCTACTCGTCAATTCGTTATTTAGCGCACATGCCAGTCGACATTATTAAATTTGATATCACGATGACAAAAGCCTTAAACGCAGACGAAAAAACCCAACAAATTATTCTCACCACCGCTCAAATGGTTCGTACGGCAGGGTTTGATTTGGTTATGGAAGGCATTGAAACTGCTGAGATGTTTGAACAGGCCAAAGCCGCAGGTGCCACCCACCTTCAGGGGTATCTATTGGGCAAACCCAACGCAGAGATTAAACCACCCACCAGCGGTTGCTGTGGTTACCAATAAACGCTCTATGAACATCGCCAAAGTTCAGCCCTTAAACCGTATAAAAACGGTTGGATTGACCGGTGGAATCGGCTCTGGTAAGAGCTTGGTTTGCAAGTTGTTTGCTGAGCATGGCATCCCTATCATTGACACTGACCAGATTGCGCGTGAGGTGGTGCAACCCAACTCCTTGGGATTGCAAGCCATTGCCAAGCAACTTGGTTGCGAATTCATTACCGATTCCGGCGAGCTCAATCGCAGTGCACTGCGCCAAGCCATCTTTACCGATCCGATAAAAAAACAGACGTTAGAATCGATTCTCCACCCCTTGATTCGCCAATCGATGCTGCAACAGATTACCGTTTTAAAACAGTCCCCTAATCCAAGCTTTGCCTTTATCGTTGTTGCCATTCCCCTTCTTGTTGAAGGCATCAAAGACAACCAAAAGCCGGATTATTTGGATGAAATCTGGGTGGTCGATTGTTCACAAGATCAACAATTAGAACGGGCTGCATCACGTGACCAACAAAAACGGGAACAAATTGAAGCCATCATTCGCCAACAAGCCACTCGTGAAGAACGTTTGCATTGGGCAGACAGGGTCATTTCAAACCAAGCAGGCCTGCCAGAACTTGAGCAGCAGATTAAACAAATTCTCATCACGTTTAACCCACAGCACACAGCTTAAAACTTAATATTAATCCCAACTTAAAAAACTCAACAGGCCTGCTGAAATTTACCCCCCTCTTTTTTAAAAACTATTTCTCCGCTTCTGGCCAAACACCCTTGGTCACCATAATTCCTTGTGCGCCGCATTTAACCGCTTCATCCACATCGTTTAATTGCATTCCCCCTAACCCATAAACAGGTACTGGAATGTCCGCAATCCATTCCTTTAAACCTTGCCAGCCTAAAGGGGTCATATCGGGATGTGCAGAGGTGTATTTAACCGGGGAAATAACAATCAACTCTGCCCCAAGCTGCAAGGCATGCTCAATTTGTTGAGGCGTATGGACTGAAATGGCTAACAGCTTATCTTGACTGATTGGGCGCTCAGTATAAGTTTGCGCCTGCCCAGAAGATAACTGAATCCCAGCTGCATTCGGAACACGCGCCAAAACATCGGGCGTCGTATTTAACATCAACTTAGCGCCTTTGGCACTCGCCAACTCGGCTAACGAATTGGCTAATGTTACAAACGCCCTATCCTCTAGCCCTTTAGATTTAAACTGTGCTAACCGCACCCCCCTTAATAAAGCCTGTTGAAATTGAGTTAAGCAGGCCTGCTGACTTTTAAATGAACCAATACTCATATAGATATTCGGTAGATTCAAAGCCTGTAAGATGCCCTTATTGGCCTCTGGAAAGTGTTTATCTGCTAAGTCTTCAATCGCACACCACTCTACCAGCTGACCTTCCAGACCCCGTGGTTCGCCCTCAAATTGGTCGGTTTGAAAGACATGCAAGCGTACCGATACTTTTTCATAGTGCCACGGCACCACAATCAACGGTTGCCATTCAAGGGTTTTGACACCTAACTCTTCTTTAAACTCACGGGTTAAAGCTTGCTGCGGGGTCTCATCCTGCTCAATTTTACCGCCCGGAAACTCCCAATGGTTGGCTAAGTGCTGATGCGATTGACGCAAACTCAAACATATAGTGTTGTTGCGTCTTAACAGACCAATCGCGACCTCCACCCATTTTGGACTCTTCAACTCTGACATGATTTCGATCCACCTTTTGATAGTTAGCAGGCCTGCTGACTTTTAAAATTGCTACGGATTATTTTATCGATTGCCCAGAGCATATTGTAAAATAGTGTTTTGCATTTTAATGAGACTTTGGATATGAGCCAGTTTTGGAGCCCGATTGTTCACACCTTGACCCCTTACGTGCCGGGCGAGCAGCCAAAAGTGGCCAATCTAATCAAGCTGAACACCAATGAAAACCCTTATCCGCCTTCGCCAAAGGCGTTAGAGGCGATTGCGGCGGCCAATAACGACAGATTAAAGCTGTATCCTGACCCGAGTTCCGATAAGCTTAAACAGACCCTAGCCAACTACCATCACTTAACCGCAGACCAAGTGTTTGTTGGTAATGGTTCAGACGAAGTCCTAGCGCACGCCTTTCAAGCCTTACTAAAGCATGACAAACCTTTGCTGTTTCCAGACATCAGTTACAGTTTCTACCCAGTGTATTGTGGACTTTATGACATCGATTATCAGTTAATCCCATTAACCGATACCTTCGAAATTAACATCGATGATTATCAACAGCCGTGTGGTGCGATTATCTTCCCAAATCCAAATGCACCAACCGGACGTTTATTAGCCTTGGAGTCGGTTGAAGCCCTACTAAAAATGCACCCTGATACGGTGGTGTTGGTGGATGAAGCGTACATTGATTTTGGTGGCCAATCGGCTTGTGTATTAATAAATCAATACCCCAACTTATTGGTGACACAAACCCTTTCAAAATCACGCTCATTAGCGGGGATTCGGGTTGGGTTCGCGCTGGGTCAAGCGCATTTAATTGAAGCGCTAGAACGCGTTAAAAATAGCTTTAACTCCTACCCCATCGATAGTTTAGCGATGCCGGCAGCGATTGCGGCCTTTGAAGATCAATCGTATTTTGAAGAGACTTGCCAAAAAATTATCGATTCGCGTAATCACGTTACCGCCACTATGGAAGCCTTGGGGTTTAATGTGCTTCCGTCGGCAGCCAACTTTATCTTTGCAACACACGCAACCTTAGACGCCGCTGACATCGTGCAGCAACTTCGAGACGAGGCGATTATTGTGCGCTATTTTAACAAGCCAAGAATCAATCAATTTTTGCGCATTACCATTGGTAATGACTACGAAAACAATCGACTATGTGAAGAGCTGACTAAGATTGTCCATCGTTCTAAATAACGTTTAATAACCACTATTTAAAAGTGAGCAGGCCTGCTCACGTTTAAAACTGCACAGACAAAAAAGGGATTCAATTGAATCCCTTTTTTATTTAGACCTACCTTAAAAAGATTAAAAAGGCTGGAGAATCGAGTTAAGAACGATACTCGGCATTAATTTTAACGTAGTCATACGAGAAGTCGGTTGTCCAAACGGTATCGGACACTTCACCTCGATGTAACTTAATGAGAATCGTAATATCACTCTGTGCCATCACCGCAGAACCGGCTTCTTCAGTGTAACTGTCAGCTCGGCCACCGTTATTGACGATGCATACATCATCTAGGAAGATTTCGATTTTATCAATATCAAAATCAGGTAAACCAGAACGCCCTACCGCGGCTAAAATACGCCCCCAGTTAGCATCAGAGGCAAATAACGCCGTCTTAACCAGCGGTGACAAGGCAACCGCGTGTGCCACCTTTAAACACTCATCCGTATCCAACGCACCTTCAACGACCACTGAAACAAACTTGGTCGCGCCCTCTCCATCACGCACAATCATCTGCGCTAATTCGACCATCACTTCGGTAACAACGGTTGCAAACTGCTGATACTCGGCAGAATCAACAGAATCAATCACCGGCATATCGGCCTGTTGGGTTGCCGTTAGCGTGCACGCATCATTGGTTGAGGTATCACCATCAACCGTAATACGATTGAACGACACATTGGTTGCATCAGAAAGGCACTTCTGTAAGCAGGCCTGTGTGATTTTAGCATCCGTCGCCACGAAGCCTAACATGGTCGCCATGTTTGGATGAATCATCCCAGACCCTTTAGAGATACCGGTTATGGTCACAGTGTTGCCGCCCACCGCAAACTGACGGCTCACCTGCTTGGGCACTAAGTCCGTGGTCATGATGCCATCACTGGCCTCATTCCAAGCTGTCACACTCAAGTTTGAGCAGGCCTGTGGAATTCCAAGCTGAAACTTTTCCATGGGTAAATTCTGCCCAATGACACCGGTTGAAAAAGGCAGAACCTGTTCAACGTTTAACCCCATCTCTTCGGCTAACCAAGCGCAGGTTTGAATGGCATCTTGCATACCCTGCTTACCTGTTCCTGCATTGGCATTACCGGCATTAATCAGTAAGGCGCGAGGTTGCGTAGTCGCCAAATGCTGTTTAGCCAAGGTAACGGGGGCGGCACAGAAGGCATTCAGCGTAAAGGTGGCTGCCGTAATGGATCCCTCTGCTAACTCGGCAACCACTAAATCGGTTTTACCATTTTTCTTAATTTTAGCGGCCGTTGCACCTAAATAAAAACCACTTACTGGGTGCATTTCAGGGCGAATTGAGGTGTTTTGAGTCATCGACGTATTCCTTGTAAAGTCGTTTTGCGAATCATATCGCACAAACGCATTTCTTAAAACAGAAAACCCACCAAAAGGTGGGTTTAAATCAAACCAGTTATGCGTTCTAGCTTAACTGATTTTTCCGCAACACTGCTTGTACTTTTTACCCGAACCACAAGGACAAGGGTCATTTCGACCCACTTTTGGGGTTTCACGTCGGAAGGTACCCTCTTCAGACTCAGCGCTGCCCATCTCAACCGTGGCTTCTTGTTGCGCCCCACGTTGCATGGCATCCGCTATGCCAGCTGAAGCTGGGTGCGTTGCATCTAGTTGTTTTGGACGGTTTTGATCGTCTTGCTGTTCGTAGTCGGCGACATCTTGCGCACCTTCAATCTGAACGAGCGATAACACCTTGATCGTTTCCGTCATCACCGAATCAAGAAATGCATTAAACATTAAACCGGATTCACGACGGTACTCTTGGAAAGGGTCTTTCTGTGCGTAACCACGCAAGTGAATACCACGACGTAAATAGTCCATCTCCGAAAGGTGTTCTCGCCACTGTTTATCAATGGTACGCAACAACACCTCTTTCTCAAAGTGATGCAGAGTTTGTGGATTTACGGCCGCCATCTTCTCTTGGTATTTTAGCTTCAGCTCGGCCACTAATTTTTCACGCAGCTTCTCTTCATACAGGTCTTTATCGTTGTCTAACCACTCTTGAATCGGAAGCTCAGCACCAAATTCTTCTTGAATGGCTTTTTCCAATCCTGGAATATCCCACTGCTCGTCTAATGAACCTTGTGGCACATACATATCGGTAATTTGATTCACCACACCATCACGTAAATTATCAATGGTTTCAGTCACATCATCCGATTCCATTAACTCATTACGCTGTTCGTATACCACTTTACGTTGTTCATTCGAAATATCATCAAACTTCAGCAAGTTCGCACGTTCGTCTTGATGCATACGTTCAACTTGTTTCTGAGCGCGTTCAATCGACTTAGTGACCATCTTATGCTCAATCGCCTCGTCGTCTTTCATACCCAGACGTTTCATCATCGACTTCACTTTTTCGGAAGCAAAACGACGCATCAAGTCATCATCTAACGACAGATAAAAACGCGTCACACCCACATCACCTTGACGACCCGAACGACCACGTAACTGGTTATCAATACGGCGTGATTCGTGACGTTCTGAACCAATCACTTTCAAACCGCCCACACTCAACACAAAATCATGGCGCGCTTGCCATGCTTTTTTAACCGCAGCAACTTGCTCCTCGGTCTGCTCACCCAGTTCATGCAACTCAGACTCTAAATTACCACCCAACACAATATCGGTACCACGACCCGCCATGTTAGTCGCAATGGTCACTGCACCTGGCAAACCGGCATTGGCAATAATCGAGGCTTCTTTTTCATGCTGCTTAGCATTCAAAACGCTATGCTCAATTTTCTCTTTGGTTAAGAAACGTGATAACAGCTCGGACATCTCAATGGAAGCGGTTCCCACTAATACTGGTTGCTGACGTTTTTGAGTTTCACGAATATCTTCAACGATCGCAGCAAACTTGCCTTCCATCTCTAAGAAAATCAAATCCGGTAAATCTTGACGTTGTGGCTCTCTGTTTGGTGGAACCACCACAACTTCTAGCTTATAGGTCGATAAGAACTCACCCGCTTCGGTATCCGCCGTTCCGGTCATACCTGACAATTTTTTGTACTGACGGAAGTAGTTCTGGAACGTAATCGAAGCAAAGGTTTGACTCTCTTGCTGAATCTTCACGCCCTCTTTGGCCTCAACCGCTTGGTGCAAACCTTCACCCCAACGACGACCTTCCATTTTACGACCCGTAAACTCATCAATGATGACCACTTGATCATCTTGAACAATGTAATCTTTGTCTTTTTCAAATAACAAATTGGCACGTAAGGCAGCGCTAATATGAATCATCAAACCAATGTGTGCAGCATCGTACAAGCTTTCATCTTCACCAATTAAGCCGATTCCCGCTAACATCTCTTCAACTTTACCGTGACCTTGATCCGTTAAATAAACCTGTTTGGCTTTTTCATCAATGGTGAAGTCACCACTGGCTGTTTTGGTCTCTTCGTCCTCTTCCCCTTGCTCTAATTGGGCAATTAATGGGTTTATTTGACGATAAAGTTCTGACTTATCTTCGGCTGGCCCAGAGATAATTAATGGAGTACGCGCTTCGTCAATCAAGATCGAATCGACCTCATCGATCACCGCATAGTTCTGACCACGCATGACTTTTTCTGCCGAATAAATCGCCATATTGTCACGTAGGTAGTCAAAACCAAATTCATTATTGGTGCCGTAAGTCACATCCATTGAGTAAGCCAGTTGCTTCTCTTGTTGAGATTGACCACTCAAAATCACACCGGTGGTTAAACCCAAGAACTCAAACAACTGCCCCATCCACTCCGAGTCACGCTTGGCTAGGTAATCGTTCACGGTAATAACATGAACCCCTAGGCCACTCAACGCATTCAAGTAAACCGGCAGGGTTGCTACTAAGGTTTTACCTTCACCGGTTCGCATCTCTGGAATTTTGCCTTCATGTAAGGCCATTCCACCAATCATCTGCACATCATAGTGACGCATACCAAACACACGTTTACCGGCTTCACGCACCACCGCAAACGCTTCTGGCAAAATATCATCTAAGGATTGACCATTGGCCAACGCAGCCTTAAATGTCTCAGTTTTAAGTTTAAGGTCATCGTCTGACAACCCTTCAAATTCAGACTCATAAGAATTAATTTTAGCTAGGTTTTTGTTGTACTGCTTTAAGATGCGATCGTTACGACTACCGAACAATTTTTGAAAGATATTTAAGGCCATGTAAACGGGGTTCCAATTTGACTTTTGAGGTAAGTATTAATCTTTATTAACAAAAATAGAACAGAACAAAGTTCGCTAATTTTTGAATACTGTAAAATGGGGCTTATTTTAACACAGTTGCTGACGATAACATTATGAAACCCTTATTAAACAGACAAAGCAGCCTTTTAAAAAATTTAATGAGAGAAGCGGAACTTTATCAAGCGCTTTTAGAGGTTGGACAGCAGTGTTTACCCTCGGAACTTAAAGCCCACTTAGTCGGCGTAGGCTTTGAAAAGAATGTGTTGATTTTACAAATCGACAACAATATTTGGGCCACTCAATTGCGTTTTTTTGAACCGACCATTCTGACAGTTTATCAAGAGAATTTCCCGCATCTGGAACTGAATCGAACGCACATAAAGGTGTTACCAATTGGAGAAGCACCGAGAGTAAAACGCAAAGTCAAAACCCACCCTTCGCAGGAAGATGCACTGGAGATGCAAACCTTAGCCGGTCAAGTTGAGTCTAAAGGCTTACAAGCAGCCCTACTCAAGCTAAGCTTAAGAGCAAATGAAGACGATAGCGAAGAGAGATAAGCGTTAAAAGCAAAACCTTTTGACCATCAACGTTGAGGCTTTAATAGCAAAAAAACCCGAAAACGGGGTTTAGAAAATGTAAAACTAAACGAATCTTATTACGCGACTATTTTACTGCTGCCATACTTAATCGGCGAGCTGTCTTCAAACGTGACAATCTCATAGGCATCAGGTTGCGCCAATAAGGCACGTAGCAACTGATTGTTTAAAGCGTGACCCGATTTATGTGCCGTAAATTCACCAATAATTGGGTGACCAATCATGTATAAATCGCCGACTGCATCTAAAATTTTATGACGTACAAATTCATCTTTGTTACGTAAACCTTCTTTATTCATGACGCCTTGATCATCTAAGCCAATGGCATTTTCCAAGCTTGCACCTAGCGCCAAATTACGTTCACGCAGCATTTCCATGTCTTTAAAGAAACCAAACGTCCGTGCTCGACTCACTTCTTTAAAGTAAGAAGTCGACGAAAACTCAAGCGTCATTTTCTCTGCGGTTGAGTTAAAGGCGGGGTGATCAAAATCGATTGAAAAATTTAGACGATAGCCTTCATAGGGTGAAAAAGAGGCCGTTCCACCTTGGGTATTTTCAACCTCTACTGGCTTTAAAATTCGAATGAATTTCTTGGGTGCATCCTGAAGTTCAATGCCTGCAGATTGAATCAAAAAGATAAAGTGCGATGAACTTCCGTCCATAATCGGCACTTCATCTGTGGTGATGTCAATATAGACATTATCAATACCAATACCCGCAAGAGAGGACATTAAATGCTCAATCGTGGCAATCTTAATGCGCCCCTGCGGCTTGTCTTTGACAATGGTGGTGCACAACATGGTTTCACCCACAATCTCAGGATTCACAGCAAACTCAACAACAGGATCCAGGTCAATACGTCGAAAAACGATGCCCGTATCAACCGGTGCAGGTCGCAACGTCATAATGGATTCATGCCCAGTATGCAGTCCGATACCTTTGGCTTTAATGGTGTTTGCTAGGGTTCTTTGATTCACGGAATACTCGTACTTTTTACACCTTAAAAGGGCTAAAACTGCAATAAAAACAGGGGTTTTAACCGCTTAAGGCATCTATTTTAAGAATGGCTGAATTCTACCATATATAAAGCGAAACCATAGGTGAAAAATAGACGACGTTAAAAGAGAGGATAACAAGGAAGTTCGGCAAACCAAGCAGGCCTGCCTATTTTGTCGAATTCACAAACTTAATAGGTAAACCGTATGCAAATACGGCCATTAAAAGGGACTTAAAAACTTTTGCTAAACCAGTTTTTCATCTTAGCGAAAACATCACCTGCCGCCATGTGCGATTTTTGCACAGGTTGTTCAAATGCAGAGCCATCAACATGCTCTTTAGCATAGACCAACAAACCGTAGGTGGTCGCATACGAAGGGTTATTCACCTCTTCAGTTAGACCTTTGACGTCTTGCGGGTAGCCCAAACGAACTGGCATATGGAAGACCTCTTCAGCTAACTCAACGGCACCTTCTACCAATGAACTACCACCGGTTAAGACAACACCTGCGGCTAGCATATCTTCAAAACCAGAACGTCTTAGTTCCGCTTGAATCAGTTGAAACAACTCTTCGTAACGAGGTTCAATAACTTCCACTAAGGTTCTGCGTGATAGGCAGCGCGAAGGTCTATCACCCACACTGGCCACTTCGATTTCATCATCTTGGTCAATCAGTTGCGGTAAGGCACAAGCGTATTTGCGCTTGATGTTTTCAGCGGCTTGGGTCGGGGTTCTTAGCGCAACGGCTATGTCATTGGTGACTTGGTCACCCGCCACAGAAATAACCGCAGTATGACGAATTGCGCCGTTGTGGAAGATAGCAATATCGGTAGTTCCACCCCCAATATCCACCAAACAAACCCCGAGCTCTTTCTCGTCTTCAGACAAGACCGCTTCACTGGACGCAAGTTGCTCAAGAATAATGTCGGCCACTTCTAAGCCACAACGTTCAACGCATTTGGTAATGTTCTGCGCGGCACTGACCGAACCTGTCACCATGTGAACCTTAGCTTCTAGACGCACACCTGACATACCAACCGGTTCACGAATACCGCCTTGACTGTCAATAATATACTCTTGCGCTAAGATGTGTAACACACGCTGGTCGCCGGGAATGGCGATGGTTTGCGCGGCATCCATGACACGTTCAATATCATCGAGTTGCACGTCTTGGTTTTTAATCGCCACCATACCGTTCGAGTTAAAACTCTTAATATGACTACCAGCAATCCCAACATACACCGCTTCGGCGGTAACACCCGACATACGTTCAGCTTCATCAATGGCACGTTGAATCGATTCAACCGTTGCATCGATGTTCACCACGACGCCTTTTTTTAGACCTCTAGATGGATAAGTTCCCATACCAACGACTTCGATTTCACCATCGGCTTTGATCTTACCAATGATGGCGGCAATTTTTGAAGTACCGATATCTAACCCTACAACAGTGTTTGAAGCTTGCTGTTTACGAGCCATGTTTGTCCTTATCCTTCCAAATGTTTAATTTTTGTATAAAAAGCGAAATTACGAGAATTTTTCAAAGCATTATTGCGCGACAATTCGCTTAACTGAAAAACCATTACTATATCGTAAATCATAAACTTGTGCTGAGTTTCTCAACTCATTCTTTAACTGTCCATAGGCACGAACAAAACGAATTAATTGTTCTTTATCGCCATTTTTAGCCAGTAATAATCTCGGGCCATCCAAAATATAGAGTTGCCACCCGCCATCCACTTGCTCACTCATTTGAGCGATCGACCAACTTAATCCATCCAAAATCGCTTGAAATTCCGCTAGTTTAGCTAAAATTTGAGCAGAGGTTTCTAAGCGTCCGTCCAAGCGAACAAAGTTCTCAAAACCATGGATACTATTAGGGAAAAAGACTTCACCTTTATGGTTGATTAAACCATCGTCGTCCCAGCGAGCAACCGGGATTTGCTCTTCAATTGAAATAATTAACTGGTCCGGCCAACTGCGCTTGACAACGGCCTGACTGACCCAATCTAACCGTGTTAAGTCCGATTGAATCTTATTCAATTCCACTTCCCAAAAAGAGCTACCAATGTAGGGCATTAAAACTTGATCAATGTCTTGCTCACTGAGCTGCTGTAACTGAGTCGTTATTTTAACGTGCTGAATCGGGCGTTGACTGGTCATCTCTTGCTTCAGAATAAACCAAGTCAAAAGACCGATGACGATTAAAATCAGCAGGCCTGTCCAAAAGCCTTTTTTGCTTTTCCAGTTCACAGGCTACAAGGTGCTCTTAAGAATATCAGCCACCAACTGCTCAAAAGAACGCCCCGAAACCTTGGCCGCCATCGGCACCAAACTATGGTCAGTCATTCCCGGTACCGAATTCAGTTCAATTAACCAAGGTTGATTAGCCTCATCCAACATCACATCTACTCTGCCCCATGTTTTGGCACCGACCACATCAAACGCACGCAATATCAAGTTTTGAATTTGCTGCTCAAGCTCTGGTGGCAAATGGCAAGGACAAATATATTGTGTATCGTTAGATTTGTATTTGGCGTCAAAATCATAGAACTCATGACTGGTCTTTAATTCAATTAGGGGTAATGCCTGACCATTTAACACCGCAGCGGTGTATTCAGAGCCAGTAATCCACTGCTCAATTAAAACTTCTGAGTCAAATTGTTGGGCAAACTCAACGGCCTCAGCCAGTTCTTCTAACGCATTCACCTTGCGCATGCCAATACTAGAACCTTCATGCGAAGGTTTAACAATCACCGGAAAGGGAATGGAAAACTGGGTGGCATCAAAAGGCTGAGTCTCACTCACCCACAAAAACTGTGGTGTTGGCAAACCCGCCCCCTGCCATAACCATTTTGTTCGTAACTTATCCATAGCAATCGCGGAAGCCGTCATACCACTACCGGTATAAGGCAACCCTAAGTCGTCCAAAATGGCTTGAACGGTGCCATCCTCTCCCCAACGACCATGAAGGGCAATAAAGGCGCGGTCATAGTTTTTAGCGATGTTGTTTAATTCGTCAATTGTGCTCACATCACACGCGACCGCATCAATCCCTTGACGCACTAACGCTTCCGTGACAGCTTGACCACTGCGCAATGAAATGTCACGTTCTGCGGCTTTACCGCCCATTAATACTGCGACCTTACCAAACTGCATTAGGCTGACTCTCCTGCATTCTCTTTCCACTTAAGCGCCACTTGCCCAACACTGCCTGCGCCCATCACAAGCACCACATCGTCGTCGTGCAAAACTTCATGTGCAATATCATCGAGCAGCTCAAAGTTCTCTGCATAAATACCTTGGTGACCGCCACGCAGACGCATCGCTTGCAATAACGATTTCGAATCAAATGATGGAATAACGGATTCACCCGCGGCGTAAACTTCTAACAAAATAACCACATCCGCTTCTAATAACGCTTGTACAAAATCATCAAACAAATCACGGGTTCGTGAATAACGATGCGGTTGAAACACTAAGACTAATCGTTTATCTTGAAAGGCTTTTTTGGCGGTACTAATGGTGGCATTTAGCTCAGTTGGGTGGTGACCATAATCATCGACCAAAGTGACCGAATTGCTGCCAATTAAACGGTTTGGATACACTTCAAAACGACGCCCCACGCCGCCAAACTCTAACAGTGCCGTTTGAATCGCCGCCACTGAAACATTTAACTCAAGTGCAACCGCAATCGCTGCCAAGGCATTTTGCACATTGTGTAAACCGGGAATATTGAGTTGAACCTCAAAGCTCTGCTCGCGCCCCACCAAGACCTGGAAGCGCATCACTAACCCCTCGTTTTGAACATTAATCGCACGGATATCCGCCTGTTCATCAAATCCATAGGTCAACGCTTTACGTGTTAATTTTGGCAACATTTGACGCACATTAGCGTCATCAATACAAACAATTGCGAGGCCATAAAAAGGCAAACGATGAACAAACTCCAAGAAGGTCTTCTCTAATACTTGATAATCGCCTTGGTAAGTTTCCATGTGATCTTCTTCTACATTGGTAATCACAGAAATCATCGGCGACAAGTGCAAGAAAGAGGCATCCGATTCATCCGCTTCCGCAACCAAATATTTACTCGATCCTAAACGCGCATTGGCGCCCACCTGATTTAGCTGACCACCAATGACAAAGGTCGGATCCAAACCAGCCTGAGTTAAAATTGCGGCGGTTAAACTCGTGGTCGTGGTTTTACCATGGGTACCGGCAATGGCAATACCAAAACGCATACGCATCAATTCTGCCAGCATTTCAGCACGCGGAATGATAGGGATTCGTGCTTGTTTTGCCCAAGCGACTTCTTGGTTGTCTTTTGGAATCGCGGTTGAAACCACCACA
Organism: Thiotrichales bacterium; assembly: GCA_016938655.1. Taxonomy (GTDB): domain Bacteria; phylum Pseudomonadota; class Gammaproteobacteria; order Thiomicrospirales; family Thiomicrospiraceae; genus Thiomicrorhabdus. The sequence continues at coordinate 85,605 of JAFGUG010000067.1, forward strand.
ACATCGGCCTCTTTAACATGACCCGCATCATGACCCAGTTGAATCAACGCCCCTAATTTTTCTAATCGTGCCACGGTGGCATTGTGTCGTAAGTCTGACCCACTCACAATGTACCCCAAGTTTAAGCAAACCTCCGCGATACCGGCCATTCCTACACCACCAATACCCACAAAATGTATCTGCTTAACTTTATCTTTCATGTCGACTCATCTTTAAATTGTGTTTAATTTTGACAATATGATACCGTGCTTTTAAGGGACTTTAGTGCGATTCTTAACAAGAAATGGATTTTTTTAGCAAATTAGCAAGAAAACTAGATAACTATTTACATTGATTGAAACCCCCAAAAACAATAAAAAGATTTATACTATGTATACACATTTTATTATAGGAAAGATGATATGGGCTTACTGATAGAATCAAAAATCCAAAAATGGGGAAACGGTCTTGGGTTAAGAGTATCTGGCGTTATGAGAGACATACCACAATTCTTAGTAGACACCCAGGTCACAGTAGAAGTGCTTGAAGATGGCTTTATTGTAAAAAAAACGCAACCTTCAAACCATAACCTCCCATTTTCAGAAGACGAACTACTCAAGGGGTTAGATGAAAATACGGCTCACAGTGAACTTTTAGCTCAGCCTTTAAAAAGTGAAATTATTGAATGAAGCAATATATTCCAGAAAGAGAAGATATCATCTGGTTAGACTTTGAGCCAACCAGAGGAAAAGAAATTGGAAAATATCGTCCCACATTGGTACTTTCAAGTAGCAGCTACAACAAACAGACGGGGTTACTAATCTGTTGTCCAATCAGCACCAGCATTAGAGACAACTTGACCGAAGTACCTTTAACAAATTTAGAAAAAGAGTCGGTCGTTGCAGCTAGCTTGGTGCAAACACTCTCTTGGAAAGACAGAAAGGCAAAATTTATTGTTAAGGCGGAAGAAGGGGTTTTGCAATCCGTATTACAAAGACTTCTGCCCTTGATGGGGGCAGGTGAATTTTTGTAAAAACTAACCTTTTACAATAACATCTCTTTGGCTTCGAGAATTGAAGCGACTAAACGATCAATATCGGATTTATTATTGTAAACACCCAACGAGGCTCGAATGGTCGCTGGCACATTGAAATGCTGCATGACCGGCATGGCACAGTGATGACTGGCTCGAACCGCGATCCCATCTTGGTCCATTAGCGTTGCCATATCATGCGGATGAACGCCTTCTATGATAAAAGAGATTACGCCGCCTTTGTGCTCCGCTTCACCAATCACTCGTAAACCTTCAATGGTTTTAAGCTGTTCTGTTGCGTACTTTAATAAGCTGGCTTCATAAGCGGCAATGCGATCTAAGCCAATCGACTGCATAAACTTCATCGCTTCGGCTAAACCAATCGCCCCTGAAATATGCGGCGTACCGGCTTCAAATTTATACGGCAACACGTTGTATTCGGTCTTCTCAAATGTCACCGAATAGATCATGTCTCCGCCCCCTTGATAAGGCGGCATCACATCGAGCAGTTCTTCTTTACCGTACAAAACACCAATACCGGTTGGGCCGTACATTTTGTGCCCTGAGAGCGCATAAAAATCACAGCCAATATCTTGCACATCTACCGTCATGTGGGGCGTGGCTTGTGCGCCATCCACTAACACTTTAGCTCCAAACGAATGGGCAATTTCAGTCATCTCTTTAACCGGGTTAATCGTACCCAAAGCGTTAGACATGTGTGTGACCGCCAATAACTTGGTTTTTTCAGACATCTGACTTTTTAAGGCATTCAAACAAATTTCACCACGGTCATTCATTCGCAGAACGTTTAAACGAATCCCTAACTGATCACGCAATAACTGCCACGGAACAATATTTGAGTGATGTTCCATTTCAGTCACGATTACTTCGTCACCGGCTTTTAGATTGGCCAACCCCCAACTGTGGGCAACTAAGTTGACCGCTTCAGTGGTACCACGAACAAACACAATCTCTTTAATGGATTTGGCATTCAAAAACTGACGTGAAGTTTCACGCGCGCCCTCGTAAAGTTCTGTCGCGCGCTCACTTAGCCCATAAACACCACGATGCACATTGGCATTTTGCTCTCGGTAATAACGGTCCAACGCCTCAATCACTTGCAACGGTTTTTGAGAGGTTGCACCGCCGTCTAGATAAACGAGAGGTTGACCATTTTCAGTCTGTTGCAAAATTGGAAATTGAGCTCGAATCTGTGCAAAATCTAATTGACTGCCGTCCATAACTTATCCGTTATCTTGTGTGAGTTTTGATGAAAGTGTGGCGGCAACCCAATCACGAATTTCCGCATTGTTAATCGTTTCGACCGGTTCAAGTAAAAACGCTTCGGTAATCATCTGAATGGCTTGCGGCTTTTTAATACCACGTGCTTGCAAATAAAATATCTGGTCAGCGGCAATTTGCCCCGTTGCCGAACCATGCGAACATTTCACATCGTCTGCATAAATCTCAAGCTGAGGCTTACAATCCATTTGTGCGGTTTTAGACAACAATAAATTCTTGTTATCCATTTGGCCATCGGTTTTTTGTGCGCCACGAGCCACTTTAATCATACCGTTAAAGACACCAACGGCTTTACCGTCTAACACATACTTATGTAACTGCTGACTCAAACCGTGTAACTGGTTATGCCCTGTGTAGGTTCTTGAATCGACCGTTTCATTATCAGTGGCATAACATGCACTGTTTTGACTGGTTTCAATATGATCGCCATTCATCTCAACATAGTTTTGATGACGCGACGTGACACTGCCCACACCCGTATAGAAGGTATTAAACGTGCTGCTTTCAGCCTGTTTAACAAACTGGTTATTAAAGTAGTAACATTGGCTGGCCTGCTTCTGCATGATCACTTGTTTAAAGCGCGCATGCTTGGCAATATCCATCTCAGTAACCACGTTACTGGTCGAGCTAAAATTGGCATCAGAATTTAAGCTAACGAACGACTGAACCAACGTGACTTCTGCATTCTCTTCCACCACCACACGGTTACGTAGATTAGAGATATGTTGATTTTGAGTTTGCACATGTAACACAAAAACAGGCGTTTCAATGACCGCATTTTTTGACACTTGCAAACTGAAACCGTCATTCATTAAAGCCGTATTCAGTAAAGCAAACGGCTCAGTTGTGATATCCCCTTGCAGACTCATTAAACTATCAACATACTCAGGGAGTTCAATTAAGTCACCCGTAGGCTCAAGACTTAAACCATTCGGTAAGTTCGAAAGGTCATCGGACAACGCTTCACTAAACCAACCGTCTAACATCACAATACGAATCGCTGCATAGTCGGGTAAAAACCCGGCGATATCACTCATGGCAACATGACTTAACCCTTCAAGCTTAAAGTGGGTTTGCATAAAACCGGTTAAATTGGTGTAACCCCAGTTTTCATCACGTCGTGTAGGAAAGCCAACCTGCATAAACTGCTGTTGCGCTTGCTGACGTAATGCAACCATTGTTGGGTTATCGCTGGCCTTATTCAAGTCGTCGGATAACTGAGCATAATGCTGCATCGCCGACTGAATGGCAGGTGAGAACTTCTTAGCCAATGCTCTACTCTCCCTGATGCTGCTGAATGATATCGTCGTAACCGTTCTCTTCAAGCTCGTGAACCAGTTCAAACCCGCCCGATTTTACAATGCGTCCGTTATATAAAACGTGCACATGATCCGGCTTGATGTAGTCTAAAAGACGCTGATAGTGCGTCACCACAATAAAACTTCTCTCTGGTGAACGTAATGCATTCACGCCATTGGCTACCACACGTAACGCATCAATATCCAGCCCTGAATCTGTTTCATCCAAAATGCAAAGTTTCGGCTCTAATAACGCCATCTGAAAAATGTCATTACGTTTCTTTTCACCCCCAGAAAATCCGACATTCACGGAACGCTCTAGCAGGTCGGCACGCATTCCTAATAGGTCAATTTTGGCTTTTGCGTATTCGTCAAAATCAAACATATCTAAAGCGGGCTTACCCTGCTCATCACGAATCGCATTCACTGCGGTTTGCATAAAGACTTTGTTGCTCACGCCAGGGATTTCGACCGGGTATTGAAACGCTAAAAACAAGCCTTTGCGAGCACGGTCAGAAGCATCCATATCCAAAAGGTCTTCTCCGTCAAATAGCACTGAACCATTGGTCACTTCATAATCTTCACGACCTGCTAAGACATTAGCAAAGGTACTTTTACCCGAACCATTTGGTCCCATAATGGCGTGAACTTCACCTGGTTTCACATCAATATTCAGACCTTTTAGAATCTGTTTCTCTTCGACTTGTGCTTCTAGATTTTCGACTTTTAATAACATGGTTTTTATACTTTCTTAAATGTTTAAGTTCAGATATTGAATACTGTTTGCGTATCTCGCAGGGGGCTAAATTCTTACCCCACTGAGCCTTCTAGACTGATCGCTAACAGCTCTTCGGCTTCTTGGGCAAACTCTAATGGCAACTCACTAAAGACCTCTTTACAGAAACCATTCACAATCATAGAGATGGCATCTTGCTCGCTGATTCCGCGCTGTTTGCAATAGAACAGTTGGTCTTCACCAATACGCGAGGTGGTGGCTTCGTGCTCCAACTGGGCGGTTGGGTTTTCCACCTCAATGTATGGGAATGTATGCGCACCACACTTGTCGCCAATCAGCATCGAATCACACTGCGTGAAGTTTCGAGCGCCTTCTGCTGAGGCGGCAATCTTAACTTGACCACGATAGGTGTTATCACTTCGTCCAGCAGACAACCCTTTAGAGATAATGGTGCTTCGGGTATTTTTACCCAAGTGAATCATCTTGGTTCCGGTATCCGCTTGCTGACGGTGGTTGGTTAAGGCGACCGAATAGAACTCACCAATAGAGTTGTCGCCCTTTAGGATACAACTTGGGTACTTCCAAGTAATCGCTGAACCGGTTTCGGCTTGTGTCCAAGAGAGTTTCGAATTTTTACCTTCACAAATCCCACGCTTGGTTACGAAATTTAAAATACCGCCTTGACTCTCTTCGTCACCGGCATACCAGTTTTGAACGGTTGAGTACTTAACCTCGGCATCTTCGTGCACGATAACTTCTACGACCGCCGCGTGTAATTGATAGGTGTCACGCACCGGAGCCGAGCACCCTTCAAGATAGCTTACATAACTGCCCTTTTCAGCAATTAAGATGGTACGTTCAAATTGTCCTGTTTTGGCTTCGTTAATTCGAAAGTACGTTGATAAATCAATCGGGCAACGGACGTTTTCAGGAATGTAAACAAAGGTTCCGTCTGATGCCACCGCTGAATTTAACGCCGCAAAGTAGTTATCGTGATACGGCACTACGCTACCAATGTACTTTTGAACCAATTCTGGGTAGTCATGCACGGCCTCTGAGAACGAACAGAAAATAATGCCAAATTTCTCAAGCTCTTCACGCTTGGTAGTCGAAACGGATATCGAGTCAAAAATAGCATCGACTGCCACGGTTGAGTCGTCTCCCGAAATCGGCACACCCAGTGCTGCAAACGCTTTCGCTACTTCAGGATCGATCCCATCCGCCACTTCATTACCATCCGCATCACACGATCCAGCACAAGAACCACACTCGGGGGCAGAGTAGTAGCTATAGTCTTGATAGTCTAAAGGGGTGTAATCGGCTTTGGCCCAATGCGGCTCTTCTTGCTTCTGCCAATATTCAAACGCTTTTAAACGAAAATCGAGCATCCACTCGGGTTCGTTTTTCTTGGCTGAAATGGCACGTACCACGTCCTCGTTCAACCCTTTGGCAAAGGTTTCAACGGAGGTTGTGGTCACAAATCCTTCTTTATAACCTGTGTGTTTACTCAGAAGGTCATTAATTTCTTCATACTGAGTTAGTTGTGCTTCGGACATGGAATTTCTTCACTTAATTTAATTTCAGAGTATTTTAGTTGGTTATTCTATAAATGTCCACAGTGGGGCCATAAATGAAATATATAATTAAGCTGATTTATGCATTTTTACTAAGACAATCGTCCGTGTTTTAGGGCGTTAAGGATTACGTTCGACAAGAACTCGCTTGAATAATCTCATTCAACCAGGCCTGCTGTAATTCAAAGCCTTGAATTTTAATCCAGCCTGACGGTTGCTTTGGATCGGCGGCGTAGGTATCCCATCGATTAGGTGTGCCCTCTATCGCCACTAAGTTCTCATATTCAAAGGTGTCAACGACAGCTTGAACACGCCAGATTTTCATGCCTAAATTCTGCTTTGAACTGTCTAACCCCATCAACAAATGCTCTAAGTGAATGGTGCCAACTTCAAACAGGAAGGTTTCTAAGGCTTTTGGAATTAAATCGGCTTGTTGAAAGTCAGCAGGCCTGCTGACTTTTGTTAAATCAAATCCGGTTGAATTTTCTGGAAAGCGTTGATTCAGAATTCGGACAATCGGAATCTCTTTCGATTGCTTCCGAACCCACTTACTCCAATATGACTGAGCATCTAATTCTGCGGCTTCAGCAAAATTAAACAGCACGCCATCCGCCTTTTTAACCAACTTTTCAAGATGCGCTTCAACGGTCATATCTGGCAGCCCTTGCAAAGTTGAACGAATATCAATTACACACCAAATCTGGTGGCAAACGGTTGAGTTTTCTAATTCGCCATCTACCCGCACTTGCGAATCATCAACACTCAGTTGATGACATAAAGCAGCCTTTAACCGATGTTTTCCAGAACCTGGCAGGCCTGTTAGACACACCGTCACCTCTTCAAGCATACTTTAATCCTTGGGGGTTTTAACCAAACAACTGGCAATAGAGTCGGCCAATCCAGTTAGAAACTGGTCGTAAGGCAAGTACCCCTCTTTAACGGTCTTAACATCACTGCCTACCATAAAACTGCCCATTGGATCCAAACTGCCAATGTTCACATCCAAGCCTCTTACCACGGCTAAAACTCGCTTTGCTGGAAACTGTGGTTCTTTAAAAACACAGGCAATTTTGCTCTCAACAATACTCTCGCGTAGTTGTTGAACACGCTTCAAACTCGGTGCAATCTCTGGGTTTAAACGCACCGATCCCACGCCACTTAATTGGTAGTGCTTTTCAAAGTATTGGTAAGCATCGTGCAAGACCACAAACGGTTTATCTTTTACCGGGTCTAATTTGGTTTTTAAATCTTCATCGAGTTGCGCTAATTGCAATAACCAGGCCTGCTTCTTTTGTTCCACCGAGTCAGCTTGCTCAGGCTTTAAGGCTTTAATGATTTCTGCTGCCGACTCGACAAACAGGCGAGCATTTTGCATAGACAACCAGATATGGCCATCGTAATGCCATTTTGGTTTTTTCTGCTCAGCTTGCTCATGTGCGGGGTGTTCGTGCGCATCATGTCCATCTGCATGACTATCTTCATGATGCGCATCTTGCGATTCAACTTCAGCAGACTCATTGGACTTGATCCATAAGCCACCATTACGAATCGGCAAGGTATACAGTCCGTGCAAATCACTCATTTTTAAAACAGGCTGTTCGACCCTTTCTAGTGTTTTTTCAAGCCAGCCATCAACTGGCGTACCAATTGAAAAGAGTGCATCACTGTTCTGGATGGCCTTTAAATGCGAAGGCTTCAACTGAAACCCGTGTGGTGAAACACCCGGCTTTAACAGCACTACCATCTCATCATGCTCATCCAGTAACGGTTTGAGCAGGCCTGCTAACGGCGGCACACTGACCGTCACTTGAATGGCTTGAGCCGTGCTGCTAAAAAGCACGCCAACCATCGCGATAAACTTAATTGAAGTTTGAATGTTCATCGGTAACCCAAGCGTCATCTCTTACGCCCCCTTTTCTAAAAAACGCACTTTCATAAATCCTTTTGCATTGATTAATGAAGAATCATGCAAAGTGGGCGCATAAGCTATAAAATATGGACAATTCCAAATTTGGCGACCTCAATGTCATTACTGATTAAAGCGGATCACATTTCGCAAACCTTTGCTCAAAACGAAGTCTTAAGAGCCGTTTCTCTAGAGATTCATGCTGGCGAAATCGTCACCTTAATCGGCCCAAACGGAGCTGGAAAGTCCACTCTGTTAAAAATTATTTTGCAATTGATCAAACCGACCAAAGGCCACGTCAAACAGAAACCAAATTTGAAAATTGGCTTTATGCCACAAAAAATTCAAATTGATCCAACGTTGCCGATGACCGTTAAACACTTCTTGGAACTCGGACTGTTTAAGCCGATTCCACTGTGGAAACGTCTATTCAATTTCAGCGCAGATAATACCACAAGCACCCAATCGATTTTTATTGAAGAGCTTAATATTAGCCACCTGTTAGAGCAACCCATTCAAAATGTTTCGGGTGGCGAAATGCAGCGTATTTTGTTGGCGCGTGCCCTGATGCGTGAACCCGAACTGTTGGTCTTGGACGAACCAGTTCAGGGGGTTGACTTGCAGGGTCAAACCGAACTGTATCACTACATTAACGAACTGCGTGAACGCTATAATTTAGGCATTTTAATGGTCAGCCACGACTTGCACATTGTAATGAAAAACACCAATAAAGTGTTGTGCTTAAACCAACATGTCTGTTGTTCGGGCACGCCGCAATCGGTGAGTAAATCGCCTGAATTTATTGCCATCTTTGGCGACAGTGCCGAAGAACTTGCGATTTATGAGCATCATCACGATGATCACAATTGTGAAATCGCACATGGTCACCACAACCACTTAGGCGATGCCGAACACAAGGAGCATCACTGATGGATTGGCTTGCAAACTTTATGCTTTTGGCACTGGTTGGTGGTTTAGGTATTGCCATCATTGCCGCCCCACTTGGGGTGTTTATGGTGTGGCAAAGACAATCATACTTTGGCGCAACCTTGGCTCACTCGGCTTTATTGGGCGTGAGTTTAGGACTTTTTTTTCAAATTGACTTAACATTGAGTGTCATTGTCTTTTCGTTGGTGATTGCGGTGGCCATTCATCTACTCTCACGAAAATCCGACCTTTCATCCGATACCTTACTAGGTATCTTGGCGCATAGCAGTTTAGCCTTAGGGTTAGCACTGTTAAGTTTACAAGACTCAGTACAAATTGACATTATGGGGTATCTGTTTGGCGACATTCTAAGCATCAACGCCACCGACCTGTTATTGATTGGCTTAGTGGGCTTATTGACCTTAGTGTTTTATCTAAAGTATTGGAATGATTTACTGAACTTAACGCTCAACGCCCAACTGGCACAAGTAGAAGGCACCAAAGTTAAACAGGTGCAATTAATGTACGTGATGCTACTAGCATTGATGATTGCCTTATCTATGAAAATGGTCGGTGTGTTACTGGTGACTTCACTATTGATTATTCCTGCTGCCGCAGCTCGCAGACTCTCCAGAACACCAGAAGCAATGTTGGGTTACAGTATTGTCTTAGGGAGCTTATCGGTAGTGTTAGGGTTACTCACCTCTCTTAACTGGGACATTCCGGCGGGCCCCGCCATTGTCTTAGTGGCCACGCTTATTTTTAGTTTGTTATTAATGAAAAAAGCGCCTAATTAGCGTTCAATTTAAAGCCCTTTACACAGATACTGAGATACAGATTCCAGACTTTCATAGAACGATGGTCAAACCTCAAGCCGCAGACAATCACTCATTTGATTCAACTTTTATTCTTCCATCACTTTCTTAAACTCTGGCAACTTATTCTTTACAGATTAAAAGCATTCATTTAAACGCTTCTTTCTATTCAAAAAAAACACACTTAAAATATTAACCTGTTGTTTAAATGGGTAAATTGTTATGGTGTTTCAATTAACTAATCTATTCAAAAATCTATACAAAAGTTACAAAAAAGGCCACATGACAAAAAACGAAAAAATCATCTCCCAAGCATTGCAGTACGAGAATTTAAGTGCCTCTGCCATTGCTAACAAAAGTGGGTTAAGTCAGCCAACGGTCAGTCTTGCCTTACAAAACATGCCCGTGATTAAAATAGGTGGCGGACGCTCTTCACGCTTTGCCTTAGTACAACCAGGCCACTCCCACCCTCTGTACCAGATCAACACTGAAGGCTTTATTTCAGAACTTGGAGAGCTTTATCCATTAGTGCGTAAAACCCCGTCCTTCAGGGTTAGGAGGATGTCAAAAGTCCTTTTATCGCACTTGAAGAAAGCGATTAAATTTGGTCAATCATTTGATACAGAATCTCAACCACTTTCGCGCTTTGATGGTCTACCTTCTCTAACTCTTTGGCGACCATCTCACCATCATCAAGTGCTTGTGAGTCCATCACACGCTTAATCGCCTGATGCATCTCCCTATGTTCATCACCTAAGGTTTTCATGAGCGGTAAGTTCATGTATTGTTGGCCATCACCGTAATACCATTTACCTAAAACACAGGCTGTATGATCGGTAGCAGCTTCGTAGCTGACACCAATATCCATACCCTCCACAAAGGCTCTAATTTTCGACTTCCAAGCAATATGCGCCTCAATCATTTTCTCGAACTGAGAACCCTGTTCTGAACGAATCAGTTTATGCATACGATTAAGGGTGACATCATCAACCTTAAAGTGTGAAATTTCTTTGGTTAAAAGGTGTGCATCATTCAATAACTCTTCACTGCTTTCGGCGGCTTGCCTTACAACTTGGGCATTTTTCTGAGTCATGCTATCCATGGACGCGATTGCTTCATTAATCTGATCAATGCCTTTCGCTTGTTGACTGCTGGCCTGACTGATTTCTGACACCATTCCACCAACCGTCGTCATCGTGGTACTTAAGGCACTCATCACCTCACCTGTTTGCTTCACGAACTGCCCACTGTTTTCACTTATTTTGACACTGTTCTCAATTAAGCCTTTAATTTCACCTGCCGCTTCAGCCGATTTACCCGCTAAGTTTCGAACTTCGCCTGCGACAACTGCAAAACCGCGCCCATGCTCACCGGCACGTGCGGCCTCTACTGCCGCATTCAAGGCCAACAAGTTTGTTTGGAAAGCGATACTGTCAATAATTGAGATGATATCGTGAATTTTTTGGTTGGCAGACGCCATCTGATCCATTGATCCTAAAGCCTCTTGCATGGTCTGCAAACCATTTGATAACTGTCCTTGCGCCTCTTGGGTCATTTGGTTGGCGTGCATCGCATTGTCGGCATTCTGGCGAACGGTTGAGGTCATCTCTTCCATGGTCGCAGAGGTCTCCTCTAAGGCTGCCGCTTGCTGTAAGATGCGTTCAGAAATGGTCTCGTTACCTTGTGCCAAACCTTCCGAACCTTCAGCAACATAACCGGCAATCGCTCCCACTTTACTAACCATAACCGAGGTATTACTCACCGAGCTGTTAATTGCATCTTTTAACACCGCCATCTTGCCACGGTAAATACCCTTAACGGTATCGGTTAAATCCCCTTCACTTACTTTAGATTGAACATTCGCCACTTCATTCACGAACTTTTCTAAATCATTCAATGTCTGGTTAATGGATTCTTTTAAGGCAATAAAATCACCACGAGCGTCCACTTCTGAACGTACTGAAAAATCACCCAGTGCAAGCGATTTTAAGGTGCTCGAAATAGATTCCACCGTGGCCTTCATCTGCACGGAAGACCTATCTAGGTCGTACATCATGTCAGAAAAGGCTCCTTGTAAGGCAATCGACTCATCCTTTGATACTTCTAACTTCCCAGCTCGGAAGTTAGAGGCGGTTTTTTGCATAACCTTGACCACAGAATTAATCTGCTCAATAGATTGATTAACACCCTCTTTTAACTCTAAAAACTGGCCTTTCTTACCAACTTCAACGCGTTTATCGAACTGACCATTTGCCACCTTATTCATAACGCTGATCACATCACTAATAGCATTGTTCATTCGTGAGAACAAACTGTTTAATTCAACCGAAACTTGCCCTAACTCATCTTTAGATGAAACCGGAATTCGGTGACTGAGATCCCCCGTATGAGCAATGGTAAAGGCTGTTTTTACCATTGCATCAATGGGCCGTAAGAAGCTTCTGGCAACAAAATAACCAAAAATTGAAAATAGGAAGATACTGATCGCTAACCAAGACCAAATCAGGTACTCGGCTTGGAGTTGTTCATGCGCTAAGGTGGCAATCGCCTGCTCATTTTGATTAATTTCATACTCGTGCCACTGGGCAATAATTGCCGTAAATTCGCCATAACGCTCGGCAAAGGCATTGATTAAGATGTCTACCGCCTCCTCTAGAAACTCCTCTTCCACGGCCAACATAAAGCTACCAAAAACGGCATTAGCCCCGCTTACATTGACCTTTAACGATTCGTAAAACGCAGACTCTTGAGGGTCTAACTTGATGGTATTTAACTTTTCAAAAATATCAAATATTTGGCTGGCACTCTCTTTTAGCTGCCCCTTAATTACTTCAACCTTTTCAGGTTCAGTTACCAACACCAAATTACGCTGCATAATCGCACGCTCATCAGAGACACTTTTTAATTCAGAGAGAAGGGAAAGTTTGACACCATTGACATGAATGATTTCATGAATGGTTTGATTGGTTTGATTAATTAAGAATTGGGTAACAAGGTTGCTGACCAAAAGAAAAAAGATTGCACCTACAATCCCGATGATCATTCGCATTTTAATTGTCATTGCTTGCCTCGTTGCGCTGGTTCTTATGTTGCAAAAGAAACCTCTAAAATTTAAGAGATTTTAAAGGGCGCTGAGGTCAAAAATTATCCATTATTTTAGTTCAGGCCCTATCCAAGGTTATGAAATCGAATGAGTACGCATGACGCTCATCGATTGCATGATGAACTGCCTCAAGCGTTTTCCATGCCAACGCTTGCCAATTAGGGAAAAAAGTATCGCCTTCGATCTCGGCGTCAATCATGGTGACATAAAGACGATCAGCTCGCGGTAACATTTGCTCATACAACTGCCCCCCGCCCATAATAATGACTTCTTCAGTCTCTGGTAAGCTCGCTAGAGCTTCATCAACCGAGGCAAAAACCGTTGCGCCTGCACAAACTAAATCAGGATTTCGAGAGATAACAAAATTAGGACGGTTAGGCAAAGGACGCGAACCAATCGATTCAAACGTTTTACGACCCATAATCACAGGTTTACCCACGGTTTTAGATTTAAAAAACTTTAAATCGTCGGGCAAATGCCAAGGCATATCATTGTCTTTACCAATTACATTGTTTTTTGCCATAGCGGCAATGAGCGCAATTCTCATACGGAAACCTGAGCTTTTATATGCGGATGCGATTCATAATCGACAATTTCAAAATCATCGAACTGATAATCAAAGATACTTTCGGGTTGACGCTTTATAACCAACTTAGGCAGAGGAAAAGGCTCACGTTGTAATTGCGTAGTGGCTTGTTCAATGGTGTTGTTATAAAGATGAACATCACCACCGGTCCAGACAAAATCTCCTACTTCAAGATTCGTTTGTTGCGCAATCATATGCACTAACAAGGCATAAGAAGCAATGTTAAACGGTACCCCTAAAAATGTGTCTGCTGAACGCTGGTACAACTGACAAGAGAGCTTACCATTAGCAACATAAAACTGAAAAAATGCATGACAAGTCGCTAAAGCCATTCGGCCTTGTTTAACGTTTTCTTGCGGGCTAATAGACTCATCTGGCAAATCGGCTGGATTCCAAGCGGAGACAATCATACGACGGCTATTTGGGTTATTTTTTAAGGTTTCAACCACATCAGCAATCTGGTTGATGGTTTCCCCATTCGGCTTTTCCCAAGCAACCCACTGCTTACCGTATAACGGACCTAAATCGCCCGCTTCGGTTGCCCACTCATCCCAGATACGCACGCCATTCTCTTTCAGGTATTGAATATTGGTATCACCTTTCAAAAACCACAACAACTCATGCACAATCGAACGGATATGCAATTTTTTGGTGGTCACAAGCGGAAATCCATCCTGCAAATTAAACCGCATTTGGTAACCAAATACCGAACGTGTTCCCGTTCCAGTGCGGTCACCCTTATCGGTACCGTTTTCAATAATATGATTAAGTAACTCTAAATACTGTTTCACAAAGCCAATCCCTAATTCGATAATCGTCACAGTTTACCACACAGAATAAGTATTTAAATGCTCTTAAAGTCTGGATTTACTGTCGCATAACTACTCATTCTTAAGTATGATATTTCGTAATATTAAAATTAATTAAAGAGCAGAAAATGAGTCAAATTCTTATTGTAGGTGGTGCAGGTTATATTGGTTCCCACATGGTTAAAATGCTCTCTAAGTCTGGGCATGATGTGATTGTTTTGGACAACCTGAGCACTGGCTTTAGAGATTCGGTTAAATATGGCAAGCTCATCATCGGTGACTTAGCCGATATGAATCTACTGGAAAATTTATTTCAAACCTATCAATTTGATGGCGTCATGCACTTTGCAGCAAATAGCTTAGTCGGCGAGTCCATGACCAATCCAGCCAAATATTACCGTAACAATGTTGGCAACACTTTAAACCTACTTGATGTTATGGTGCGCAATAATGTTAAACACTTTATTTTCTCATCGACCGCTGCAACCTTTGGTGAACCCGAATATAGCCCAATCGATGAAGCGCACCCACAAAACCCAATCAATCCTTACGGCTCCTCTAAACTGATGATTGAACGCATATTGAAAGATTATGCCGATGCCTATGACTTAAATTCGGTTTCACTGCGCTATTTCAACGCGTGTGGTGCGGATCCAGAGGGTGAAATTGGCGAATGCCATGATCCAGAAACCCACTTAATTCCGCTTATTCTTCAAGCCGCATCCGGCAGACGTGATGCGATAACTGTATTTGGTCGTGACTATGCGACCCAAGACGGAACCTGTATTCGTGATTACATTCATATTAATGATTTATGTTCAGCTCACGCCCTAGGACTAGAAAAAATTCTAGCTGAAAATAGTGGCGAAGCACTGATGTATAACTTAGGAAATGGGAATGGGTTTTCAGTCCAAGAAGTGATTGAGGTAGTCAAAAAGGTCGTTGCTAAAGATGGAAACAGTTTAACCGTAAAAGAAGGCGAACGCCGAGCAGGTGACCCGGCCATTTTAGTGGCCGATGCAACTAAGGCAACTCAGGACCTAAATTGGAAACCGACTTTCAACAATTTAGAAACCATTGTTGAACACGCTTGGGCATGGGAAAAGCGGCAGGCCTGCTAAAAGGTCAATTTATTTAAAACTAACATTTAATAAAAGTTACGGCAAACAAATTAAAACTATCCATTTAATGGACTTACGACCCTCAAAATGGATTTCAGTATATATCAGTTTACCCTCTTACTGCGCCCAACAACGTTTGAAAAATTGACTGTGATGTGGCGATAATTTGTGCAGCCGCTTCATAGGCCTGCTGATAACGCATTAAGTTCGCCGCCTCTTCATCCAAACTCACACCCGAAATTGACTCTCTCTGCATCAAGATTTGCTGGTGCACATTTTCTTGTGCCGTTAGCTGAATATCTGAACCACGTACATACATGCCGACATTGGTAGCCATGGTTGAATACCCCCCCATAATCGTTTCGGTTGCAGTACCGCCGCCATCTGAAAACATCAATTTCTTATTATACAAACTGGCCATGTTCGCCATATTAACGTTATCACCATAGGCCGCAGGGGCAGGAACTTCATTTCCTAAGTCCCCATCACCATCCGTATCTAATTGACTCTGTCCTCGCGCAGCAATGGCAGTAGGATCTTCAATCACTTTTTCAAAATCAGCAAGAATGTCTTTGTGTGGCTGCACTAAATACTGATCTCCAACCTCAATATTAGCCAGTACTGCTGGATCGAGTTCAAAAGTAATACCTTGAGAAGTAGCAAATCTAGGCTCTAGCAGATTCGGATCAACACCAATAACGGTCTCTTGCTCAAAAGTTAAAAATTCTTTTTCACCTCTTATCCGCATATTAAAACCGTCAACGGTTCCATCTCCATTAGTATCAATCGCTGTAATCTCGTACTCTTCAGGCCGCATATTTCCAATAGAATCTAAGGCTCCTTTCAGAAAACCCTCTTTAGCCGCCATATCAACAGGCTGATCACTGGCGGTGGTTCCTATGTTATCGCTATCATAAGGTGGGTTCTCACCTTGTCCCCGATAAATCCCATTTGCGGTTGGGTAAATAGCCGGATCAAAATAAGGGCGAAACGAGACAATAAAGCTTGAACCATCTTCCGTTCCTTTATTATCGACATGCCCAATAACATTCGTATTCAACGGCGCAAAAAACTCTTGTCCCGCCTCCCCATTCAAATCCCAACCTTGGTAGTGTTGCCAGTTGGTTGAGGCGGTTAAGGCATTGAGCGTGACGCCCAAATCATTTTGAGTTTTATCAAGCATATTGCTTCTAAAATCGATTACACCTCCTAACGCTCCGCCGGTTAGGTAGTCGGTAATAATTTCACGCTGGTCACCAATACTCATATACACTTCGGTGCGGTTTTCATCTCGATACTCACCAAGACCCGCCTCTAAACGCGTTAGCGTATTGTCACTTAATAAGGGTAGGCGACCGTTGGCAGTATGAATATCAATACGCCCATCTTGTTGGGGGTAGGTTTTGATATCCACATAAGAACTCAGTTCTAAAATCGCTTGATCGCGCTGATCAAGCAGATCGTTGGGCGGCTGTGTGCCGCTCGCCAACGCACGAGACACTTGGTTATTGATGGTTTGAACCACTTCCAAACGGGTATTAACCTCGTTAGTCAAATCCTCTATTTGAGTATTCACTTGCTGCTGAGTATCATTCAGAATGGTTGAAAGGTTATTAATATGACTCTCTAAATTACCCGCTTCATCCAAAACCAATTGGCGACTGGTGCTCGATGTGGGGTTATCCGCTAAGTTTTGTAGTGAATCGTAAAAACGTTGTAAAAACTCTTGAATCCCTTCGTCATTACTAGCCACAATGCCTTCCACTTGGGTGGACATTTGTAACTGGTTACTAAATCGCTCAACGCCAGAGTTGGTAGTGTATAACTGTGTTTGAACATAATCGGCTTGAATACGCTGAATTAAGTCCACTGCTGAACCACCGCCTAAAAATGCAGTGCCGACGATATTTGGGGTATTACTGGATATCTCTGCACGCTGACGGCTGTAACCATCCGTACTGACATTGGCCACGTTATGACTCGTGACATCCAAGGCAGTTTTGAAGGTATTGGCGGCCGTAGAACCAATCGTTAACATATCAGCCATAATTTAATTCCTTATTCTGGTAAAACACAGACTTATGTATTATTTAACGCCTGCATTTTTAAGGTTTTAGACGTCTTAAATAAAGACATCTATGTGTTTGATTGAACTCAATAGTATTTATTTTGGCAGGCCTGCTTGCCTGATTTTGAAGAGAGTTTAAAAACCTTCCTTAAGTCGCGGCACTTTTTTTTAACCGAATCTGTATCCATGTTTAAATCTTTCCGCATAAATTAATCTAATTAGTTTATCGGCAAAGCCTAAGCATCCTTTAGCGGAAAAGTCTTGTGATAAGTGTTTGTTTTACTAATACTTGAATAATAACAGCTATATCGCCACCTAGAAATCACCAACCTCCAACAATAGTTTAACTATCACACACCCTTTTTTCTTTTACACGAACGAGATAAGAGACCACACTCAAAGTTAAGAACAACGTCAAAACTCTGACAAACTATCTGGTCAATATCAACCCTATAAATGAGACAATCTATCCCTCTTTTGTAATAAGTCTTTATTTTCAGATAAAAAAACCACATAATATTAACAAGCAGTAGTTATGCCAAGTTATTTGTTTTAAGAAAAGGATACATTCGCTTAAAGTTAGTTCTTAGAACCCTTTTAAAGATTCACTATGACAAGAGATAATTTACCTACTCACTTCGAATTTAATTAATTAAACAGTTACCTAATAAAGGGGCGACCACACTATTTATTATTAGAGTTATAAATACAAAAGTCGGGCAAAACTCCTGTTCCAGCTCATGCAGAGATACTATTTTAATAGCGTTTCAGTAAGTGCTTGCTGACGCATAACTACACATCTTGAATGTATTAAGTTTATAACACAGAGCTAATTTACAGGCTAAATTACTCTAAAGGTGTGGTCACTTTTACTTGACCACAATAAAGGCATTGACCTAGTTATCTAGGCCAACCTCTATAAGTTTTATTTCATGTCCACTTACTTGAAAATTTTCTCAAACATTGGAATCAACAATTTGTTTCCGTATTCACTTAAATGATCATCATCAGAATAAAGCGGCAGCCCATTTCTTGTTCCGTAACAATAACTTTCATCGCACAAATAAGGAAGAGGGTTTAATATCTTTACACCACAAGCCTTAACCGCTTCATCTTGAGCCCACCATATTAATCTATGACGATCTTTATACTCCTTTAAAGTAATTTTAATTTCGCTTGAATTCAGACCAAACATTATATTTCTGCTAGCTTGAGACGGAACATTTACTTTCATTTCAGGAATGGGTCTAACTAAAAAAACTTCCCTATATTTTTTAAATGAACACGCCGTATTAATCATCGCGTCTCTCAACTCTTGCTGAAAGCCTGGATTTAAATTACTTTCATATTGTCTGTTAAAAAATATTCTAGGCTTGTAAACGATGTCATCATCTAATGAAGCTTTCTGACCCATAACAGCCGGGGTCTGACGTCCTAACAAAACAATAGGGATATTTTTTTCATAAGACAAAGAATTCAGGAAAGCCTTATGGGTAAAGTTTTTACATCGATTAGGGTAATCAGGAAAAAATTGGTGAAATGGAGAATAGTGAAGATTAAAAATAGGCGCACATGTGGTTAACGTCCATTGAACTGTGCTCTTGGCATGGTTCTGTGAAGCCGCAGCTAAAGCCGTAACACTTGCGCCAGCATGACTATCTCCAAGCAATAACACGCCTACAGGATAATCGCCATAAATACAACTAGGTGACTTATCCCATTTTTTATGATTTTGGCATTCTTCATGTCGAGGATTTATATTGACCGCTTCATTTAAAGCTAATTCAGCGCCTTCAGGAACTCTATTGTTAAACTCATGATTTTGAATTGAAAAACTGATAATTGCTAGAAAAACTAAACCTAATACAATGAGAATAAACTCTTTTTTAAAAGATTTTTTAGACAAATATTTACGCGTTGGAGTTTCAATAAATCTAAATGACAAATGACCGATTAATAGACTAGATGTAATTGCTGCTAGAATCCAAAACCAAGATTCATGTATATTGGCAAAGTATAAAGCAACCATTAATGGCCAGTGCCACAAATATATCGAATATGAACGATCACCAAGCCACTGTGCAGCTCGACTATTAATAAGCATAAAGTCTTGTTTTTGTGAATAGATTACTAAACTAGTCCCAAGAACAGGAAATAGCGCCCAATAACCAGGCCATCGCATCTCTTCGTTAATTAAAAAAATTGAACCCAAAATCAAAAGCCATCCAAGAACATTTAGAATTCGACTCAACTTGATCTCTAGTTTTAATTGCTTCGCTAATAAAAATACTAAACCACCCGCTGCCAGCTCCCATCCGCGTGACGGAAGAAGATAGAAAGCAGCAGATGGGTCTCTGTAAACGAGCCACATATTAAGCGCAAAGGACATTATGAATAAGATAGCTAGAGCAACGGTTAATGACTTTAGACTGCGGGTAAATTTCCAAAATAAACTTACAAAAATTGGAAACAGAAGATAAAACTGTGCCTCAACAGCTAAAGACCATGTGTGCAATAACCATTTCTCATGAGATCCAGAATCAAAATAACCAGATGAAAAGTAGTAACCAAAGTTTGAGATAAACCCCAAAGAGTATAAAGACTGTTGCCCCAAAGATTGATATTCTAAGGTTGCCAACCAAAACCAACCCAACATTAACAAAACGGCGATAACCACTAATAAAGCAGGTAGTATGCGTCTTACACGTGCCATGTAAAACTGAGTGAGTGAGAAATCCTCCTTCTCCAGACCTTTAACAATAATTGAAGTCATAAGGTAACCTGAAATGACAAAGAATATATCAACTCCAACAAACCCGCCTGTAATCCCTGAGATTTGAAAGTGGAACAAAACCACTGCCATGACAGCCCAAGCTCGAAGGCCATTAATGTCTTCTCTAAATTTAACTGGGGAAGGTAGGTGTGTGGTAGTTTTCATTCAAGGTTCCTTTTAGAACAATCCAACTCTATTAAGCATTGATAAAAATCAGGTTTTTTATTAACGATTAAAGTAAAGGTTTTATTGTGATACCTTTTCTTTGAAAACACTTTCAAACATTTGAACAAGTCGTTTATTTCCATATTCACTTAAATGATCATCATCATAATAAAATGCTCGGCCATCTTTAGAGCCATAGCAATATTTTTCATCGCATAAGTACTTGGTTGAGTTTAGGACTTTAATACCGCACTTTTTTTGCGCCATATTTTGTGCATTTATATACGCTTCATTTTCTTCAAGATATTTACTTTTTAATATTTTTACATCTATATCTTCTTTTTTTAAAAGAAGATTTAAACTTAATGTTTTCGGTACATTTACATCCATTTCAGGAATTGGTCGCATAACGTAAACTGGACGCTCCTTAGCATATTGACACACAGTCGAGATGTAGGCATTTTGAAAACTTTCTAAATAAGCATCACGGTTTTTATTATTAATAATTCCATTAAAATTAAATTTTGGATAAAAATTCTCATTGTTAACTCCAAGCACAGATGACGAGAGTCGACTGGCGTAAACAATTGGTAATGTAGATCTTGTTACACTTGGTTCACTGCCCACCCAAATATTAAACCTTTTGCATAAAGAGTCTTCGCTCATACCTGTTACAACCATGTCATTTATTGGAGGGCAACCATTGTATGAGGCTAAGATAATACCCATATTTTTTTGTAAGGCTGCTGTTCCAAAAGATGATGCGATGGATGATGCATGACTGTCCCCCAAAAGAATTGCTCCAACCTTTTTACTGCCATAAATGCACTCAGGTGAACCTGCCGAACTACCATTGCATTTATACCTATCAGGATGAAAATTTTTAGATTCATTCGCTGCAAGGTCAATTTCACTTGGGAATCTATTTTCAAGATTATTCAACTTAATTGTTAAAATTAAAATAATTAAAAACAGTATTAAAATAGAAATTATTAAAATTTCTTTTCTCAAAGATTTTTGAGATAAAAATTTTCGTGTTGGAGACTCAACTAGCTTGAAAGATATATGCCCTAGCAACAAACTCAAAAGGATTGCAAAACCTATCCAATACCATTGGACATATGAACTTGTAAAATTCAATAAAACAACTATTGGCCAATGCCACAAATAAATAGAATATGATCGATCACCAGTCCATTGAGCTATTAAATTATTACTTAATGTACTATTATCTTTATGTGTGTAAATAATAAAACTAGCACCTAATACGGGCAATAAAGCCCAATAACCTGGCCACTGAAGTTCTTGATTAACAAATATTATTGAAGCAACTATGAACACCCATCCAATAACATTAAGAATACTATTAATTTTTAAATTTTTATTAAGTTGTTTTGCCAATAAAAATACCAACCCACCAGCAACCAGCTCCCAAACCCTTGATGGAAGTAGGTAAAAAGCAGCTGAAAGGTTTACATTAACAAGCCAAACATTAACTGAAAATGAAATGATTAATATAATAGTTAAAATTAATGTCAGTGATTTAAAACATGGTTTAAACTTCCAAAGCATAACTATTATCAATGGATATAAAACATAAAATTGAGCCTCAACAGCTAAAGACCAAGTATGTAATAACCATTTCTCATGAGCGGCCGAATCAAAATATCCAGTACGTAAAAAATAATATACATTAGAAGTAAAAGATATTGCCGTTCCAGATTCAACCGCAAGAGATTTATAGTACATCGTTGGTAACCAAAACCACCCCAAAGCTAACAAAACAGCAATAACGACTAAGAGAGCCGGTAAAATCCTTCTTACTCTTGCCATATAAAATTGAGTAATTGAGAAATCGCCTCTTTCAACGCCTTTAATAATAATTGCCGTCATCAGATAACCTGAAATGACAAAAAATATATCAACCCCGACAAACCCGCCAGACAGTCCAGGTATTTGAAAGTGAAATAGAACCACGGCCATGACAGCCCAAGCTCGAAGACCATTAATGTCTTCTCTAAATTTTACTGGGGAAGGTAAATGTGATGTACTCATCAAGTATCCATTGCAACTAAAACAACTAAATCGAATTAATTTTATTAACCGTTAATTTACATATCAAAAATTGTATGGTCTTCTAATCTTAATAACTCGGCATGCGTTATCTATGCGAAAAAATAAACCAACTTTGTTTCAATGATAAGATACCGTTTTTAAAGGCCGCTTACCAGTAAATAGACTAGTAAAACGGATATTAATACTTAATAAAGAGTGGTGAAATGACTCATTATCCGACTGAACATCAAAAAATCATGGAACAATTGAAAGAGGAGCACTCGCCAATATTGACTCTAATTAATAGCGCTCCCATTCAGTACCTAGATATTCCTGTTCATGGAAATGTTGGAGACCTTTTGATAATGGAAGGAACACTTTCATTTTTTAAAAAAAATAAAATTAAATTGAAAAATACGTTTACAGTCTACAATGTTAATAAAAAATTGATTGCAAAAAAAGATGTACTTGTCTTTCACGGTGGCGGAAATTTGGGAGACCTTTATGATTTACACCAAAAGCACCGTGAAGATTTTATCTCTAAGTTCAAACAAAACCGTATCATTTTGCTTCCTCAGACCATCTATTTTGAATCTGATGCCAACTATGAGAAGACTTGTAAACTCTTTAGTGATCATAAAGATTTACACATTTGTGTAAGGGATAAGCTGTCTTATGAATTAGCTTTAAAAATGACTAAGAACGTTTATCTTATGCCAGACATGGCACATCAACTTTATCCATTGAAAAAGAATGACTTGAGCAACACAGTGCAACGCACCCTCTTTATAAGTCGCTTAGACAAAGAAGCACCAACTGAAGCAATAAATATTAAATTTGATACGAAAACAGACTGGGATATATTCTTAGAAAGACATCAAACTAAAGTCCAAAATCAAAGAAAGTTACAGAAAACGCTTCGTCATTACAGGTTAAATATCATCACGTCTAAGTTAACAACCAGCTGGTGGTTAAAATTAAGTTTTGAACTGATTGATGAATCCATTCGTCTATTTAAAAAACATAATCTTGTCATCACAAACAGATTACACGGTCACATTCTGGCATGTCTGCTAGATATACCCAATCTTGTTCTTGATAATTCTTATGGTAAAAATGCCAGTTACGTCAACGTTTGGACCCATAAAAGTCCATTAGTTGAACTTCATTAACATCATTTTCAGTAAAGGTTTTTCTATATATTCTGCCACAATTAAGCTTACCCGAGAATTAACCAAGCATCATTAAATATAATACCTAAAACACCTTTAACTAACCAACAATAAACCAACCATTCAGCAGGTTTTCTTTATTGTAAGCGTGCTTGGAGTAAGTTTCATTTTCATACTTCTGCAACTGCATGCCGGCTTCAATGACAATGGCATGGGCTGCCCCCGTATCCCACTCCATGGTTGGCCCAAGACGTGGATAAATATCCGCTTCACCCTCGGCCACTAAACAGATTTTAAGTGAACTGCCGATTGAGTGGGTAGTGAGCAGTGGGTAGTTGGCCGCGTAGTTATCGATAAATGCTTTCGTTTCTGGTGACATGTGTGATTTACTCGCCACCACAATCAGCTCACCGTCTTTTCTGATTTTTGCTTTCGGTAACTTAACGGTTTGTAATTGGTTGTCTACCGTTTCCTCTTTGTATGCGCCCTCACCTTGTTTCGCCCAGTAGGTTTCATGTAAGGCGGGGGCATAGACCACACCAAGTACGGGTGTGTCTTTGTGAATGAGTGCGATGTTAACGGTAAACTCTCCGTTCTTTTTCACGAACTCTTTGGTGCCATCCACCGGATCCACTAACCAGAAGTAGTCCCACTCTTTTCTGTCAGCGTACGGGATGCCTTTGCCCTCTTCCGACAGTATCGGGATTTGGGTGCCGTTTTGTTGATCTAAAGCGAGCAGGCCTGCCACAATTAAGTTGTGTGCAGCTTTATCCGCTTCGGTCAGTGGGGATTCGTCGGCTTTGAATTCAACTTCAAAGTCTTTGTTGTAGATGTCCATAATCACCTCACCGGCTTGTTTGGCGAGGGTGACGATGTCTTGTACGTTGATTTTTTCTAACATAAACCTAGTTGGCAGTAAGCAGTGGGTAGTGAGCAACTGACTGCCTACTACTCACTACGCACTGCACACTCCCTTAAATATAGTTATTCTGTTCTAAGTAGTCGATGACGTGTTGCGCGGCATCTTCAATGCTGATGTTGTCATTGATAATATGCACTTCAGCGGTGCTTGGGGCTTCGTACGGTGAACTGATACCGGTGAAGTCTTTGATCTCACCCGCTCTTGCTTTTTTGTAGAGACCTTTGGGATCCCGTTGTTCACAAGTGGCTAAGGGGGCATCAATAAACACTTCAATAAACTCACCCGCTCTGCTCATTTCTCGAATCATATTTCGATCACTTTCAAATGGTGAGATAAACGCGGTAATGACAATCAACCCAGCGTCACTGAACAGCTTGGCCACTTCTCCAACCCGTCGGATATTTTCTATGCGATCCATTTCTGAGAAGGTGAGGCCTTTGTTCAGTCCATGACGCACATTATCCCCATCCAACAGATAGGTGTGTTTTTGTCTTTGGAACAATAAGTTCTCGACCGCATTGGCGATGGTGGATTTACCACTGCCACTTAATCCAGTAAACCAGAGAATACAGGGGGTTTGTTGTTTCATATTGGAGCGCTCTTCACGGGTGACGTGATGATCGTGCCAAACAATGTTTTCATTGTGCTGCATAAAAAATCTCTTTTTTATCGTGGGAAGTAAACAGTAGACAGCCACTATTCACTGCCCACTGCTCACTCACTACTCTATTCTAAAACGGAAAAAACATCGGGACAAACGTCAGGACAATCGCACCATACACGATTGTCACCGGCAGTCCCATTTTAATGTAGTCGGTAAATCGATAGCCCCCAGGGGTATAGACCATTAAGTTGGTCTGATAGCCGTAAGGGGTTAAAAAGCTGGCACTGGCGCCATACGCCACGGCCATAATAAACGGCCAAGCATTCACATCCAACATCTGACTGGTGGCCAAGGCGATTGGAAAGCCCAGTGCCGCGGCGGCGTTGTTGGTAATCAATTCGGTGAGCAGCACGGTAAGCAGATAGATACCGATAAAACTGCCCCAGATCCCCCAAGCACTGAACACCCAGAGCACACTCTCTGCCAATACATTCGCCGCCCCACTGTCTAACATGACACTGGCAATGCCCAATGCGGAACCGATAATAAAGAACAGTTCAAAGGGCAAACGACGTCTGAGTTCTTGAAAGCTGGTGAGCTTAAACACCAAGAACAGCGCAAGCAATATAAACAGCCCTTTAATCAGTGGTAACCACTCAAGGGCGGCTAAGCCAATCACGCTTAAAAACCCTATCCCCACAAACAGACTTTGTTGATCCGTGAGGTGTTTACCAATGTCGACTTTAGAGTAGAAGTAGAAGTTCTTCTCTAAGTTCTCTCTTTTTTCAAAATCCGAACCGGTAATCAGCACTAAGGTATCCCCCGCTTTTAGCACCACTTCAGACAATCGGCAGTCTAGGGTCTCGTGTCCACGACGTATGGCGACCACCGCAGCATCGAACTTGTTTCTGAAGTTGGCGGCTTTGACGGTCGAGCCTAATAGGGTCGAGGTGTGGGAGATGACCACTTCAATAAAGTGATTGTTCTCCTCTTTCACCTGCGCACCAGGTAAGGTGAGTCCGGGGATTAACAGTAACTTTGGTGCAGCTTTAATGTCGCCGACAAACATCAATCGATCATTCGGGGTAAAGCGGTAACTCGGAGCAACCGGGGCAAACACGCCTTCAGTGGAGACCACTTGCACTAGGAACAGCTCTTCTAAGTGTCTTAAATTGGCCTCTTGTACCGTTTGCCCAATCAGTGGGGAATCGGGACTGAGCTTGGCTTCAATAAAGTACTCGGTGGTTTGGGTGCTCTTTCGGTTAATCAGGGGCAAAATCTTTGGGGCGAGCAGAACTAAAAGTAACGTACCGGCACCCAGTAAGATACCGCCGACGTAGATAAAATCAAACATCCCGAGTTCAGGTAGGCCGGCTTTGACCACGAACCCGTTAATGATTAGGTGCGTTGAGGTGCCAATCAGCGTCAGTGTGCCACCGAAGATGGCAATGTACGACAGAGGTATGAGCAGTTTAGAGGGGGGATGCTGGCTTGACTTACCGGCGGAGGACATTAAGGTGGCCACCACGGCGGTGTTATTGAGCATCGCCGAGCCGCCACCCACAAACAGTCCCATGCGAGCGATTGAGGTGCGTAAGCCTTTGGAGAAGAGCTTTTGCCCGACCCAATTGACCCAGCGGGTTTTCTCTAACACTTGAGAGACCATCAACAACACAATCAAGGTGATGAGTGCCGGATTGACGAAGTTACCGAGCATCGAATCGAGTGAGAGAAGCCCTGTGAGATAGTAGAGAAACACCAACCCCAAAAACGCTTTAAAGGCTTGCACCCTGCCCGTTATCAGCACGGCCAATAACAGAGCAATGGAGCCAAGTACCAACCAGGTTGTCACACGCTTACCTTATTGGGTTTATGAGTCGAGTTACAGCTCATCAATGGAACGACACTGCCACTCTGGGAAGTGCTGTCTGACTAAGGCGTTCATCTCTTTTTCAAAGGCGCTGTACACTTTGCCTTCGGCATGGGTATAGTCGTCTTTGGATTTAGACTGAATCATCCCCGCGGCTAAGGTGGCATTGGTGTATTTATCAATCACGATAAAGCTACCGGTGCCTTTGATTTTATCGTATGGGTCAAAGGAGATTTTTTGGTTCAGGCTTAACTGACATTTGGCAATCTCGTTAAGCGCCAACTCATCGGTATCAAAGGTCTCTAACGTATTAACATCAACACGGTAGTCGATTTTGGTGAAGCGACCGGTGGTGACATTGGTAGCACGTTTGATGAGGTAGTCGTTACCGGGTTTCATACCCTGCTCGTCCATCCACACTACCATCACTTCTAAGTGATCCGCGACTTCAGGGACATCGGTTGATTTAACAATCATATCGCCACGACTGATGTCGATCTCATCGTCTAAGGTTAGGGTAATGGCCATCGGGGCAAACGCACTGTCCACTTCCATGGTGTCTAAACTCACCGCCGGTTGAATGACTTGTTTGACGGTTGAGGTTTTCAGTGAAGGCAGAACGGTAATGGCGTCCCCTACATTAATGGAGCCGGCAGCAATGGTGCCACAAAATCCACGGAAGTCTAAATGTGGACGGTTGACGTACTGCACTGGCAGACGGAAGTGATCGTGATCAATGGTGTCACCAATGGCAATGGTATCCAGTAGCTCCATAAGCGGCACGTCTTTATTCCAAGGCATTTTGTCACTTGGATTGACGACGTTATCCCCTGTTAACGCAGAGACGGGACAGAAGATTGGGTTTTCGATTCCCAGCTCTTTGGCAAAATTCGTGTACTCGACCTTTATCTCGTTAAAACGAGCTTCACTGAAGTCAACCAAGTCCATTTTGTTCACGGCCACGACAATGTGCTTAATGCCTAATAGGCTGGTGATGTAGCTGTGACGACGGGTTTGGGTTTGCACACCGTAGCGGGCATCGATTAGGATAATAGCAAGATCTGCAGTTGAAGCGCCAGTGGCCATGTTGCGGGTGTATTGCTCGTGCCCCGGGGTGTCGGCAATAATGAATTTACGACGATCGGTGGCAAAAAAACGGTAAGCGACATCAATGGTAATGCCCTGTTCACGCTCAGATTGCAGACCGTCAACTAACAACGCTAGATCGACCTCTTCACCGGTGGTACCGTGTTTTTTAGAGTCTTTGTTAATGGCGGCCAGTTGATCTTCAAAAATCATTTTAGAGTCGTGCAGTAAACGACCGATTAGGGTACTTTTACCGTCATCCACACTGCCACAAGTTATAAAACGCAGGAGTTCTTTGTTTTCGTGCTGGTGAAGGTATGCTTCGATGTCGTTTTCTAATAGTGCTGTTTTTTCTACGGCCATTGCTCTAACCCTTTAAATCGTATTTTTTCCATGAAGAGAGGTCTTTACGCATTAGCCTCTCTAACTGTTCAATATCTTGCTTGTACAATGAATACAACAAAGATTCTGTTTTACTATCCATTTTGTCCTGATAAATTCTTTTGTGCGCAACAAGCGAATCACCGTAATCAAAAGTTGGGATCCCTAAAAAATCATTTAATTCCGACAAAACCATTCTGTGATTATTCATCAAATCATCGCTGAATAAGACAATTAATTGCTTAGATTCAAAAACCTCTAAAAGTTTAGAGATTTGTTGAAAATAAAACCCCCTTGAAACATAAGATTTAATTCTCTCTTGGTTAGGGAAAGGCTCTTGTGCCATTTCTGCTCTTACAGCTTCAGAAAAACTAAGACTTTCTTTTCCCTTCTGAAGGGCCATATTGTATTGAGAGTAAGCTCTTTTTACTGGATCCCTTAATACAAGAATTAACTTTATGTCAGGATTATAATCTTTTATAAGTTTATGACATCGAGTCAAAAACGAATATATGGGAGTTGCTTCAGCTAAAACCGGGGATTTTCTATTAAAAAAATATGAGTGGTAACTTGCATAATCCCCCTTATTTAAAAATTTATCTTTGTCAAAAAAATGCAATTCTTTAATTTCGGACATGCCAATAAGTGAGTTTTTTTGTAAATACTTTTGCAGTGAGGTTGTACCACCCTTCTGAACACCTATAATTAAAAAATCTAATTTCCGGCCATTCATATGGCTGATATTCAATTTTATTTTTATATATTCAATTATTCTTTGAACAAAAAACTTTAATTTTCTTAACTGTTCTCGAAATTCCCTTAAACGCCACATTCACTAAAAGTAACCTTCAATTTTTTTCTTTTCCATGGATCCGGCTTCATCGTGGTCGATCATACGACCTTGTCTTTCTGAGACTTTGGTGAGCAGCATCTCTTGGATGATTTCAGGTAAGGTGGTGGCTTCGGACTCTACCGCACCGGTCAGTGGGTAGCAACCTAAGGTTCTAAAGCGAACTTTTTCCATTTTGGCGGTTTTACGGAGTTCTTCTGGCATGCGATCATCATCGACCATGATTTTGGTGCCGCCGTATTCCACCACTGGGCGCTCTTTTGAGAAGTAGAGATCCGGGATTTTGACATTTTCTAGGTAGATGTATTGCCAGATATCGAGTTCTGTCCAGTTAGACAGTGGGAAGATACGAATGGATTCGCCTTTTTGGTGACGACCGTTGTAGGTGTCCCACAATTCTGGACGTTGGTTTTTTGGATCCCAACGGTGGTTTTTATCACGGAAAGAGTAAATTCGTTCTTTGGCACGCGACTTCTCTTCATCACGTCTGGCACCACCAAAAACGGCGTCGTATTTACCGGCATCTAACAGCTGACGAAGCCCTTGGGTTTTCATAATGTCGGTGTGCATGGCTGAACCGTGCGTAAAAGGACCAATGCCTTGTTCGATGCCTTTTGGGTTGATATGAACCACTAACTCCATACCCACTTCTTTGGCGCGCTGATCACGAAATTCAATCATTTCTTTGAATTTCCAGGTGGTGTCTACGTGGGCTAATGGGAATGGTGGTGGGGCTGGATAGAAGGCTTTTTGAGCGAGGTGTAACATAACAGAAGAGTCTTTACCCACACTGTAAAGCATCACAGGGTTTTCAAACTCGGCAATCACTTCGCGCATAATGTGGATCGATTCGGCTTCGAGCTTTTTGAGGTGGGTGAGTCTTTCGGAACTAACTTTCATAATTATGAATACCTGAATTTTTAGATATTAATTTTACTTATACTTTATTAAGAATAAATCATACCATGCTTTATAAAAAAAATACCATGTGTAGTTTGTTATTGAATTAAATTTTCTATTTCCTTAACCTTTTCTCGAACCAATCTCTCATCACCCTTCGACTCTACATTCAGCCTTAATAAAGGCTCGGTGTTTGAGGCTCGAATATTCATACGCCAGTTGCCAAAATCCAAACT
>JAFGUG010000004.1 GCA_016938655.1 Thiotrichales bacterium
GATTTTTAGGTATTCTCAAAATCCATGCGGGTTTGCATTTCCCATTGATGATGTTCGGCGTTTTCTCGAATACTCACGGGTTCTTGATGGATCAAAATATCGGCCTCTTCAAAAGCGATTTGCAATTGTCGAGTAACCTCTTCTGCAATCTCATGCGCCGCCAATAGGCTCAAATGATCATCCAACTCCAAGTCCAATTGAATAAAAATTTTAGGTCCGGAACGGTAAGTTCTCAAATCATTAAAGCCCTCAACCTGAGGATGACTCAACACAATTTCTCGTATCCTCTCTCGCATATTTTCGGGCAATTCCTTATCGAGTAATTCATTGGCTGACCCGTAAGCCAACTTCAAAGCCTCCCAACCGATCCAAAGGCCTATCAACAAACCGAGCGTCGCATCCACCCAAAACCAAGCCGCCAACCACAAACCCAACAGCACCGCAAAATTCGCCAAAATATCCGTCAGATAATGCAACGAATCGGCTTTAATAGCCGTTGAAGCAGTCCTTGCAATCACATATCGCTGAAAAAGAATTAACGCAAAACTCAGCAGCATAGACAACACCATAACCACCATTCCGACATCCGGTTGCGTGACCGCCTCAGGTTCAATCAAACGATCAACTGCATGAATCATTAAGTACAAAGCAGACCCCGCAATAAAAATACTTTGCCCTAACGAAGCTAAAGGCTCAGCTTTACCATGCCCAAAACGATGTTCGTTATCGGCGGGTATTTGTGCAATATGCACGGCCACTAAAATCATCACAGATGCCACTACATCCACCGTCGAATCGAGCAAAGAGGCCAAAACCCCAACTGAACCCGTTTCCCACCAAGCAAAGCCCTTAATGAGCATAAGCGTTAACGCAACCGAAACAGACAGATAAGTTGCCAAACGAGTGAGTTTCTGAGCATTCATTTAGGCGACTCCCACAGAGTCATAAAAGCCTTAATTAAGTCTAAACGCGCTTGTTCAATAGCAACACTGATTTGTGCGCCCACCACGCCCGTTGCTAAAATGGCCTGGTTATCGACTTGTCTAGCCGCATGTGCTAACTCCAACCAAAATTTGCGCGCTGGATAGTCTCTGTTTTCAAACCCCAAACGACCTTTCGCATCCGCCTCACAAGCCAGCAAAAGTGATTCAAAAAACTCTGGCTGTTTAAAGGCCATACACTGATTTAATACCTTCAAAAAAGTTGCTGGTTTGAGATGTGGCTGACCTTCTTTATTTAATCCTTGGTGAATGACACCGTGAAACTCTGTCACTTTAAGCGCTAAATTGCTCATTTTATTCGGCACTCGATAACGCTGACACAGCTGTTTGACCAAAGGCACACCTGCCGCTTCGTGACCATGATGTTTTGGCCAAAGTTCTGGTGGCGTTAAACCTTTACCCAAATCGTGTACCAGTGCAGCAAAACGCACATCCAAATGAGAACTTAATAGGGTTGCTGCATCTAAAACCATTAAGGTATGCACCCACACATCGCCTTCGGGGTGGTGCTCCAAAGGTTGTTCAACGCCCTTTAACGCTTCCAACTCAGGAAACAATACGGCTAAAGCCCCCACTTGATTGAGTACCGAAAAAAACACACTGGGCTGTTCAAGCACTAAGGCTTTCATCACTTCCTGCCAAACCCGTTCTGGCGTTAAACTGGATAACTCACCAGACTCAGTCATCTGACGCATTAAGTCCAAGGTTTCAGCGGCAATATGAAAACCGAACGGCGCTAACTTGGCCGCAAAACGCGCCACACGAATCACTCGCAAGGGATCCTCTGCAAAAGCATCCGACACATGCCGTAACTTTCTCAATGCCAAATCCGCTTGCCCCCCATAAGGGTCGATAATCTTCCCCGTCTCATCTTGCGCCATGGCATTAATGGTTAAGTCACGGCGAATCAAATCGTCCTCTAGCGTTACGTTCGAATCATAGTGCATTTCAAAACCGTGATACCCTTGCCCGACTTTACGCTCCAAACGTGCCAACGCATATTCTTGTTTGGTTTTTGGGTGCAGAAACACTGGAAAATCTTTACCCACCTGAACAAAACCTTGTTGCAACATGATCTGTGGTGTCGCTCCGACCACAACCCAATCACGGTCTTTAACAGCAATTCCCAACAAAGCATCTCTGACAGCTCCACCAACCAAATACACTTGCATTAACAGCTCCTTCAAGGCAAAACTTAAACAAAAAAGCCGTCAATAAGACGGCTTTCAACCCACAAATGGAAAGGTTAAATAAGCTCTTCTGCATTACGACCCGCATCTTGACGATGATCGTTATATCGCGTTCTCAAGGTATGAGGAGCCACATATTTGGCTAGAGTTGCAACCAAACTTTTAGGTTCAAATCCAAATTGCTGCGAAAAATCGCTGTCCGAAACCAAATCACAAGAAAGATTCAACAGCTGTTCTGACGTCACTGAAACGATAGGTGCCAGTCCACCCAACTTGGCCATGATTTTAGCATTCAAACCACACATACTGAAAACCAAGGCATCTTCTTGACCTTTAATCTCCGCAACCAACTCTGCCAATTCTTTAAAGCTTAAACGCTCTTCTCCGACCAATTCCAGTTTTTTGCCTGCAAGCTCCGTTTTTTTAATGGTTTTCACTAAAGCCAGCGCAAAATCTTGGACACTTAAAGGCTGAACCAAACGCTGAGCATTTGCAACCGGCAAAATGGGCGCACGATTTAACTGAGCGACAAACTTTGAAGTGCTGGCATCTTTTTCACCAATTAACAAACCGGCCTTGAGCGTGGTTATTTTCGCCACGGTATTTGCCATAATGCTATTGGCTTCGCCCAAAGCCGCCAAAAAGATGTTTGACGCCTGATTCGCATCTGCACCAATTTGAGTAAACTGAATCACGCGTTTAATCCCCTGATGATCCGCTACTTGCTTGATTTTTTGGGTTGCCGCAACCAATTTATCAATTTCTAGCGCTTCGGTTCCTGCCGTCATATCAGCCGTTAGATTAATTAAAATATCTTGACCCGCCATCACTTTATTTAACGCCACGTCAGACAGTTCAGGCAAATGCGCTAAACGGGTTTTCGGAAATAACGCAAACTCACGGTAACGTTCTAAACGACGCACACAAACAGTCGTTTCGTATCCTTGCTTGGACAGTTCATTAACCACTGCACGCCCCACAAAACCAACACCACCGATGACAACGACTTTTTTACCCAGCATGTTATTCCCTTATAAATTTAACTTAGCCGAACAATCATAAAAACTCCCATGCCATAGGTCAAGTTTTAACATCCCTAACTAAGGGTTAATTTTGCTAAAATAGCGGCAACTATTTATAAAGGACTCATAATTGAGATGGAAACACGCCCAGTTTTTGCTTACAAAAGCCCCAAAAAGAACGAACTTTTTTTATACGTTCCTGCGGAAGATGGTTTAGATAAATTACCCAAAGAACTCCTTGTTATGTTTGGGCAACCAGAATTTGTGATTGAATTTGAATTATTTCCCACGCGCAAAATGCCACGCGCTGATGCCACTGAAGTCTTAAAAGCGCTTGCAACAAAAGGCTACTATATGCAAATGCCACCAACCGAGATTGAAAAACTCAGCGACATGCCACCACCGCCTGAACACCTAGACAACATTTATTAAAGACCTTTGCATGAGTCAAGGCACGGTTAAAAAATAAATCCCGATTAAAACAGTCAGGCATTTACAAATACAAAAAAGGCATTAGAATAGGAAATACTTTTTTAAACCCAAAACCTACAAGGAATTCAAGATGGCTTTTACACTTCCAGATTTACCTTATGACTACGATGCTTTAGAAGTTTCTATCGATGCACGTACCATGGAAATTCACCATACAAAACATCACCAAGCTTACATTACCAATGTGAACAATGCCATTGCAGGCACAGAGCTTGAAGACAAAACCGTTGAAGAATTGTGTGCCATTGCAGGTACTTTACCACCTGCGGTGCGTAACAATGGCGGCGGACATTTTAACCATGCATTTTTTTGGAACATCATGACAGGTGACAGCATGGGCGCGCCAACGGGCGCTTTGGCAGATGACATCAATGCGACTTTTGGTAGCTTAGACGCTCTAAAAGAGAAATTTAATACGGCAGGCGCAACCCGTTTTGGTTCTGGTTGGGCTTGGTTGTCGGTTGCCGCAGATGGTTCATTGCAAGTGTCTTCAACGCCAAATCAAGACAACCCTTTAATGGATTGTGCAGAAGTCAAAGGCACGCCTATTTTAGGTCTAGACGTTTGGGAACACGCTTATTATCTACGTTACCAAAACCTACGTCCTGCTTATATGCAAGCTTGGTGGGATGTTGTTAACTGGAACAAAGTTTCTGAGTTATACGCAGCCGCAAAATAATCAGACAACTTTCCACCCCCAAATAGCCCTGTCAAATACAGGGCTTTTTTGTATAAGCGCCTCTTAACTTCTTACCGTGATATCAGGGCTTCAAAATCTGCGAGCGGAACAGGACGGCTAAAATAATAGCCTTGAAAAAGTTCGCAGCCCTGCATCTCTAAACAGTTTTTCTGACCAAGGGTTTCAACCCCCTCTGCAATGACTTTTAATTTTAAAGTTTTCGCCATCGCAATAATCGTTTGAACAATGGCTAAACTATCCGTATCCGTCTCTAAGTCCTTTACAAAGGCTTGATCAATCTTAAGCTGACTTAACGGTAAGCGCTTTAAATACGAAAGTGATGAATAACCCGTTCCAAAATCATCCATCGATAACTCCACACCTAAGGCTTGAAGCGCTTGCATGACTTTAATAACTGACTCAACATTTTCAACGACAGAGCTTTCAGTGAGCTCAATTTTTAACAAGGCAGGACTGGCACCTGTTTCCAACAATATGTTATGCAACTGCATCGCAAAACTTTCATCCACTAATTGTTTGGCACTCACGTTCACCGCAATTGCCAAATGTTGCGTTAACGCATTTTGCGCCCACTTAGCTAATTGATGACAAGCTTTGCTAATGACCCATAGCCCAATGGCAATAATTTGGCCATTTTTTTCGATCATAGGGATGAAATCAGCAGGTGAAATCAACCCTTTTTCAGGGTGAAGCCAACGAATCAGTGCTTCTACCGATTGAATTTTGCCATCACTATCTACCTGCGGTTGATAGTAGAGTTGTAATTGCTGAAATCCTTCAGATTGATCTTTATGAAGCTCACTTTCCATTTCCAAAGCATTTTCGATATGTTGTTGCATTTCAGGGTCAAAATAACAGGCTGTATTTCGACCGCCTTGCTTAGCTTGATACATGGCAACATCGGCATGTTGCAAAATTTGCTCTGCACTTAGCTTTACCCCCTGAAAAACCTCAACCCCCAAACTTGGAGTGGTATGATGCTCCCCAGACTCCAAGAAAAAAGGCAATTCAAAGGTTTTTAATACCTTATAAGCCACCAATTCAACAGCTTCCATCGCCTCAATTGAAGTCAAACCAATCGACTCCAATAAAATAACAAATTCATCACCCCCTAAGCGGGCAACGGTATCAACATCTCTGACACTGCTTTTTAAACGCTTCGCCACTTCCTTTAACAACAGATCTCCAGCAGAATGCCCTTTAGTATCATTGAGCTGCTTAAAGTTATCCAAATCAATAAAAATGACTGAACCATAATTTTTATTACGCTCACTGGTCACCAAGGCATGACTTAAACGCTCTCCTAATAGTCGCCGATTCGGTAAATGGGTTAAAGAATCATAAAAGGCCAACTTTACAATTTCATCTTGGGCTTTTTTCTGCTCGGTGATATCCGAAAAAATCGCAACATACTCTGTTACCTCTCCTAAAGCATTCACCACCGCCGTAATGGTTAACCACTCTAAATATAAATCACCATTTTTTCGACGATTCCAAATTTCTCCTTGCCAAGATTTATCGCGCAACAAAGCCTGCCACATCGCCTTATAAAAGGCTTTATCTTGCTTACCAGAACTTAAAACCGCGGGTGTTTTGCCTATAATTTCTTCGGCTTGATATCCTGTTAAAGCAGAGAAAGAACGGTTTACTCGAACAATCTTACCTTTCGAGTCTGTAATCAAAATACCCTCTTGAGTTTCGAAAGCGGCTGCCGCCACACGCAACTGCTCTTTATGACTTCGCTCAACGGTAATATCATGAAAAACGACCACTTTACCAATATATTTTTGCTGCATATAAATCGGTTGGCTTGAGAGGTGAACCCAAATCACTTGATTTTGGCGACCGACAAACAGATACTCCCCTTCAAAAGATTGGTCAGATGAACACAAGGACTCCATCTCCAAACGACAGGCTTGCAAATCTGTTCGGTAGGTGCTTGAAATATCGCGTCTTTGCAACGCCTCAAGCTTGGGTAAAAATAAATCTAAAGCAACTTCACCAATCACCTCAGATTCTTTAGCCCCTAAAAACCTTAAGGCCGAAGCATTAATTTCTGTTAAATACCCTTGAGCATCCACAACGTACATACCTTCACTCATGGCGTCATTGATATTTTCTAAAAATTGTAAACTGGCCTCCTGAGCCCGCTTTGTTTGAATCCAATTAAACAAAATAACCACTAAAACCAAAACAATCATGGTAAAACCTAGCGCTAAGAGCACTGCCTCTTCAAGCCTTAACTGCAACTCCTCAGATTTTGCAAAGGAAACAACGTAAGCCGTATTTTGATGATTGATATCTTGAACGGGTGTAAATACAAATACATTAAATTGTCGATTTAGCCGAACACTACGCGCAAAAGGCTCCCCCTGAGACAATTGTTGTTGGAAATCTGGGTGTTCAGCAAGCTGCACTGCTGCGGTTCGCATAAGTTCAGTCATCACGGGTGGCGAACCTGGCAAAGTTCTAAGTGGATCTTCCTCTAACCAATCGCCCGAAGAAAAAACGCTGTCCTGCATCAAATTTCCCAAGGTGAATAAGGGCTTTTCGGTCAAAGCACTTTTTTGGTGAATCAACACATATTCTTTTTCTTGGTTTAATCGGCTCATTTCTGTTCGTAACGATTCAAAAGGTTGTGATAGCTCTACACTTCCAAGATATACGTTGTGCTCCAGCAAAGGATAAATATGACGATACCCAGAATATAAAAAACCCACTTCAAAGCCATGCAAAGGTTCTTGCATAGACCTAACACGCTCTAAAGAATGGCGCTTACTTTTCAAATCGTCCCCAAATTTATCTGGGCGATGAAACCGTAAAAGACTTTTGATATCTGCTGTATGAAAATGAAAAATACTAATACCTCGGTTTTTCAAGGTTTCATAAACAGGGTAAAGTTCACGATACAACTCAAGCCGCGCCATTTTTGCTTTAGCGGGATCTTGCGCGTCTTTCACTAATCTAAGCACTTCAGGTTGATTAACAAGAGCATTGAAGTAAGCCTCAATGCCGGTTCGATGAATCACATCAACAGCTTGCCAAGCTACGGCTTGAGTCGAGATTTGCTTATCTAAATACAGTTTTTGATGGATTTGGTAATTATTAATGATAGACCACAAGCCAGCCGCCCAAAAAACCAATATGAGCAACAAAGCAAAGAGCGATTCTTTGTAATTTGGCTTTGCAAACTGCCGTAGTCGGTCATTCATGCTGCATCTCTAAACTTGGTTGCATTTTTTGAATCATATCTTCAAATTGCGCTTGTAAACCCACATCAAACGCTAAGAATCCATATTCCCCTAATCCCCACCCTTGAGTTTGCTCAAGCCTTAAGTTAAGCAATTTTTCAACAAGGTTGTGGTTTTGAGCTTCTTCTGCCATTTGGGGACTTGCCACAATTGAAAATAAAGGTAATGGCGGTGTCATTTCTAAAGTAACCAAACCCAATCCCTCATAGCGCTTGGCTATAAAGTCAGCTAAAGACCCCACCAAGGCCTCTTTACGCAATAAAGCCAGGGCAACGCCTTCGTGCGATCCTTGATATGAGTGTTTATATTGATTCAAATCCAGACCCGCTCGACGAAATAGAAACTCACTGGCAAACCATCCACAGGTGGATAAGGGCTGAGTTAAGAGAACATTAGGGTTTAACGCTTGTGAAAAAGAGACTAAATTGGGCGCGCCATCCATTGCGGAAGCTAAAACACAATGATATGCCTGCTGATTTTGATATTGGCGAACAAACACCAGCGGCTTAATCCCCTCGGTTTGCATACGCAGTTTATACAGATTAAATGGCCCCAATTCTGCAAAATCTAACTGACCAGAAGCCAGATCTTGCAATATCGCTTCATAGGTTGAATAAAACTTCGGTTCAACAGGACGCCCTAAAGCGTCTGTCAAAAACTGGGTTAAACGCTGACTTTTTGCCATAGAAACTTGGGCATTTTCCATTGGCAAAGGCGCAAACAGAAGTGTCTTTTCTGGAACCGCCCAAGCCATTTGCCAAGTCAAAACCAGTAAAAAACCTAGCCAGGTTAATCGAATCATCCTAATTCCATTTTTTTCGTAAGCATTATCAAATGATTCTAATACAACTGGGCACTCAACCGTAAATATACGCAGCACTTTCTAGATTTAAATCAAGTTTTACTCAGTCATTTCCTTAAACTTGCACAAAAAAGTGTCTTGATTGGAACGAGGCTTGCTGTAAACCGAGAACTTAAACAAGAGTGTCAAGATGATGACAATTCCCGCATACAATTTAATCTACCGTTCCCTTTGGACAAGCCTTGCTTGCCTGCTTTTGATGGCCACATCCGGATGTAGTAACACACCGCTAAAGAGCTTTGCCGCAGCCACGCCAATCAAAATGGGAAAAACCATCGATTTAAGTAATGGCGAAATGGTTAAAAAAAATTTAATGGCACACTACCATATTTGGAAAGGAACCCCTTATTTGTATGGCGGAAACTCTAGACATGGGATTGATTGTTCGGCTTTTGTGCAACGCACTTTTGCGGAAAGACTCGGCTATAAACTGCCCAGAACAACGCTGGCACAAGCCCAGCAAGGAGCAAAAATCCCAAAAAAAGCCCTCAAACCAGGGGACATCGTCTTTTTCAAAACGGGACGCAATTCTCGCCACAATGGCATCTATATTGGCAACAATCAGTTCATGCATGCGTCATCCAGCAAAGGCATTACCATCTCAAATCTAAAAAATGATTATTGGCAAAAAACCTATTGGACGGCCATTCGCATCCCCAAATCCTCTTAATGAAACCTTTGCACGAATGAGTCCAACTCCTGCAAAGGTCTAAAATAGACAGATTTTCGTTTAAATTTAACCAGGCCTGGTCGTTTTAACCCAACTTTTAACGAATACTGCTAAAATAGCCGTTTTTAATTTCACGACAGACCAGACCCTTCTATGAGCAACGCACAACTCATCTTAATTGATAAACGCAACCAACCGATTAAAGAATACATCGTAGCCGTGGCAGCCTCGGACGGCCTTGATATCAAAGGTTTACAAATCATTGCTTCACCCGCCAAAGGCGAAAAAGCGTTACTGACCACCACTTTAAAAATCCCTCCCCTAGAAGCCCTACAGTTTAATGCCAATAAAATTATTGATGCCATCTTAGAAAAACTGGTTCTTGGCGAAGAAATCTTAACAGTTGAGCAAGTTATTGAACGCGCCAGCGAAGAGGAAGCCGTGCGTAAAGCGCTGAGCAAATCGGTTAAAAAACTGCGTGAAAAACTCGCGGCTCTGGTCGCCGAATTTACCTCGTCTGAAGTGGTTAATTTATTAGCCGAACGTCGCAACGATGCCCAATTCAAACTCAAAGAACACGACCAAGCCCTTAAAGGCAAAAAAGTGGTCTGCATTGATATTGAAGCGACCGACATTTCAACCAAAGAATCCGCTGATATTATTCAAGTATCCATGTGTGACTTGGCGGGGAATGAACTTTATAACCAACTCATTAATCCAGGTTACGACATCCCTGAAAACGAAAAACACAACATCACTACCGAAATGGTTCAAAACGCCCCCTTTTTGGCCGATGCTTGGCCCGACATCCATCGCATTTTATTAGAGGCCGATGTGGTTTTAGCTTACAGCACCGAATCGGACTTTGCTTACTTGCAAAAAAGTGCCGAGAAAAAACTCCTCACTTTTGAATTGGACTACAACACCTGGTTAGATGTCGCCGAACTCAGTAAAGATTTAATCGGTGCCTTACGCTGGCAGTCTGAAAAAATGTACTGGTTCTACAAAACCCCCAAATTAACCGATGCTTACGAAGTGCTTTTGGGCAAACCTTTTCCAGGCGATGCACATGACGCACTGGCTGATGCACAAGCCACGGCGGAGTTGTTTAACGGCATGCTTGAAAAAGGCCGTAAATCACAAGTAGCCCTCAAAAAACCAGAAACGGTGAAAGAAACTATCAGCAACAATCCTTTTGCCGCTGCCTTTGCCCAAGCCAAACGTAAATAACAAGGGACTTAAGATGAATACCACCACGTTTAAAAGCCTTGAAAAAGCCCAGATGGGCGATACTTTTGACTGGGAAACCTTAAAGCTGCATGTTAAATACGATAAAGATGGTTTAATTCCCGCCATTGCTCAGCAGTA
>JAFGUG010000005.1 GCA_016938655.1 Thiotrichales bacterium
CACTGCTGACAATATCGCGGCACACACCGGCTGGTTAATTGGGCCTCCGGGCGATCAAGCGGATGCAACCTTTGTCTTCTACTTCACCGATACTGGGTTCAGTAATGCTGGACAAGACGGTGGAACCGATACTGGAACAGGCTCTGATACACAAGAACCCAAAGTCATCTACTCAGGCACCGCTGCTGCATCTGATGACCCAGAAACCTTCGTTGCTTTAACCGACTTTGGCAGTGGTGCGACGTTTGATGCCAATGTCACCACCGACGCCTCGTTTGACCGTGTGTTCTCAGTGACCAGTGGTGAAGGCTATGGCGCTGGTGTACATGTTGCATTTGCCGCCTTTACGGGTTATTCCGCTGGCTTTGCAACTGGCATCAAAACATTTAATGCCAAAGTCAAGGGCTCACCAGATGGGCGCATTGAAGTGAAGTTAATTGGTAGTGGTACGGACAGTGTCGCTGAGATTAACGTCAACACCTATACCGGTTCAACCGATTTAGGCAATGGTTGGTTTGAAATCACTATTCCAATCAGTGAGTTCAATAACAACAGTGCAGATAACATCGCCGCACATACTGGCTGGTTAATTGGACCGCCTGGCGATCAAGCCGACGAAACCTTTGTTTTCTACTTTACCGATGTTGAGTTTGGTTATGTGGATGAAGATGTCGTTGCCGATACCGCAAACTATCAACTCGTTTGGTCAAATGAGTTTAATGGTGGCACACTGGATAATTGGAACATCGAAACTGGCTATGGGCCAAATACCGATGGTTGGGGCAACGATGAAAGTCAGCTCTATACCAACTCGGCAACCAACATAACCATTGATAACGGTTCACTGGTCATTACCGCTCGATGTGACCTTTCAGTCTCCGGTGTCTGTGGCAAACGCGATGACTCTATCACCTCTGCACGCGTGACAACCAAAGACAAAATGGAGTTCCGTTACGGAAAAGTAGAGGCACGGATTAAAGTCCCTGATGGCACCTCAACTTGGCCAGCACTTTGGATGCTTGGCGCATCCTTCCCAGACACGCCGTGGCCTAATGCGGGTGAAATCGACATTATGGAGGTATGGCAAACGGGCGGTTCGACTCTTAACCAATCGAATTCAACGATTCACTATTTTGACGGTGGTCGAGTATTGGAAGGAGACAGCATCGTTCTTGCAGATTCACTTGCGGATGACTTCCGTGTTTGGACGATGGAGTGGAAGCCAAACTCAATAAGCGTGTCTGTAGAAGGTGAAGAATATTTAACGCTTGATACCTCTGATGCGAAGTATGCAGCTTTTAAAGAGCCCTTCTTCTTGCTGATGAATATCGCAATTGATGGCACATTAGGTGGAACACCGGAGGCAATCGTCAATACGCCACAAACAATGCTGGTGGATTACGTCAGACTCTATCAAGATACTGAAAATACGGAGAACATCTTTAACGAAACAGCTCAACCAACCACCCCAGATAAGGTGCTTTACTCTGCGGTCAGTGCCAGTAACGACGATCCAGAAACCTTTGTGGCTTTAGATAACTTTGGTAGTGGCGCAACATTTGATGCCAGCGTGACCACTGATGCCTCTTTTGACCGAGTCTTCTCGGTGACCAGTGGTGAAGGCTATGGTGCCGGTGTTCACGTCGCGTTTGCCGCTTTTACAGGCTATACCGCTGGATTCGCTTCGGGCTATGACACCTTTAATGCCAAGGTCAAAGGCTCACCGGATGGCCGTATTGAAGTGAAACTGATAGGCAGTGGCACCGATAGCGTTGTTGAAGTCAATGTTAATAGCTACGGCGGCTCCACGGACTTAGGCAACGGTTGGTACGAACTCGCCATTCCAATTAGTGAGTTCAATAACAACGGTGCAGACAATATTGCCGCCCATACCGGTTGGTTAATTGGACCTCCAGGGGATCAAGCAGATGAAACCTTTATTTTCTACTTTACCGATACCGGCTTTAGTGGCTCTTAATAAATGAATTACAAAATAAATTAACTCAAACACGTTCAGTTACCTTTTTGAATCGGTCATTGAAGCAACAATTAAGTGATTAGGAGATGGCAATGGCGTCTGTAAAATCAATCAACAAAATGAAAATGACAACCTGTTCATTGTTACTTGCAGCAGGCCTGCTAAGTTCTGGTCAGGTACTTGCGATGCACGATGTTCAGCTAAACTCAGATCAAAAAGGCTGGAAATTGCAAGTGGATGGCAAAGACTTCTTTGTTAAAGGGGTTGTTTGGGGTTACACACCAAGAAATGAGAACTACACCTACAATCTATGGGGTCAGCCAGATGAGGACATTAAAGCGATACTCGACTATGAGTTTGGCTTAATGCAACAGGCTGGCATCAATGCCATTCGAACCTTTATGATGATTCCGCCTAAATGGGTAGAGTATGTCTATAAAAAGTACGGCATTATGACCGCGGTTAACCCATTAATGGGGCGTTATGGCGCAACCATTAACGGCACTTGGATTGAGAACACCGACTACTCTGACCCTGAGACTCGAAAAGCGCTTAAACAAGAAATTGTGGAGGTGGTTAAGCAGTTTAAAGACACCCCTGGTGTTCTGATGTTTGCTTTAGGTAACGAGAGTAATTATGGCCTAAGTTGGGCGAGTTTTGAAATTGAAAACTTACCGGTTGGTGAACAGAATCACGCCAAAGCAGAGTATCTTTATAGCCTATTTGGTGAGGCCATTGCAGAAGGTAAAAAAATCGCCCCCAATCTGCCCTTCACCATTGTCAACGGTGACGTTCAATACCTCGACCTGATTAATAAATACGGCCAAAACTGGGACTTATTGGGAACCAATGTTTACCGGGGTGATGGCTTTACTTCACTATGGAAAGATGTAAAAGAGCAATACGGCAAACCCGTTCTATTTTTTGAATTTGGTGCCGACGCTTTTAACGCCAAAGAGTTTCGTGAAGATGAACGCTCTCAGGCCGAGTATTTAAAATCTCAGTGGGAAGAGATGTACCGTAAAGCCTACGGCAATGGCGAAGAGGGAAATGCCATTGGTGGTTTTGTCTTTGAATGGCGTGACGAGTGGTGGAAATACAAGCAAACCGAAAACCTAGATAAACAAGATCGTAATGCCTCTTGGGCAAATGGTGGTTACAAGTACGACTACCAAGAGGGCGAAAACAACATGAACGAAGAGTGGTGGGGACTTAACCGTTTAGGTAAAGCCAACCGTGATGGCGTGTCCGTTGCCGAAACTCGCCTAGCATTGGATGTACTCACTGAAGTTTGGAAGATTGATCCCTATAATCTGAGTCAAGCTAAAACCACTTACAGCAATATTAATATGGATGCACTCGCTGAATACCGTGCTGCAAATGCTGAACGCAGTGACTACTTAGTGGGCAACGATACCTTCAAAATGACGGGCGCACGAATTCGTGCCGAAGCCATCAATAAAGGGCTGGGTGGAAAAATTGAAGAAGAAGGGATTCGTGACGGCTCAACCAATGATGCTGGCGTTATGGGGTTTGCTGACTTTGAATTTGAACCCAACTCAAAGTTTCGTGGTGGTTTTACCGTTAACTATATCGCCACGGCAGCCGACAGCCAGTTTGAATATCGCTATGGTGACCGAATCATTGACGAAGATGGCCCTAAAGCCGAACTGTATAGCTTTAACGCCACCTACAATGCCGATGATTTTGACTTAGATCTGTTCTACCACGTACCCCGTTATCACTGGGGTTACAAAGGTGACTTTTTTGGTTTAGTGCAAGACGCCACCGATATGACAGGCCTGAATGGGCAAGACATCTGGAATGCTAAAGCGCCTTATGGGTTTGAGTTCAATGGTAAAAATGCCTTAGAAGGCTTCACGCTATTGGCTGGCCCTCAAGTCTATTGGGGAGCTAACCCTAAATATATTGCGAAATATCGCTTTGGTGACAAACAGCAGTATTCCGTTATTCACTCACAAGATATTGACCGTGCAAG
Organism: Thiotrichales bacterium; assembly: GCA_016938655.1. Taxonomy (GTDB): domain Bacteria; phylum Pseudomonadota; class Gammaproteobacteria; order Thiomicrospirales; family Thiomicrospiraceae; genus Thiomicrorhabdus. The sequence goes on from JAFGUG010000005.1 coordinate 3,978, forward strand.
CAACAATGATGGCAACCAAGCCACTCAAAGAAAACTTGCTCAAACCACTCTACAGGGTGAATTTGAAATCAATGCTGGCACAAAACTTCAACTGGGTGCCATTGTATCTGGTCGTGACAAAATCGATGAAATCTATGACTACCAAGAAAGTGGTAACTTAAAGACCGACAAGGTCGAATTTAAAGACACCCTTGGCGTCAAAGGTAAACTTGAACACCGACTAAGCAATACCGCCAAACTTTATGTTGCTGGTCAATATGCGGGGATTGTGGCAGACGGTGGTGCGCCACTGGTCGAGTTTGGTAGCAACCTTCCCTACTCTGGAATGGGTAACAAAGCGGTAGCCGAAGCAGGCTTACAGCTGAACTACGGTGATTACATGCTCTTCCCACGGGTATTTGCACGTAACAACCTAATCGATTCAAATACTGGCGCTGATGTCCGTAATACTGAGGACGACCCATTTGCGGTATTAGGTAACCGTAAAGTAAGAGCGGCAGAGTTTATGTTGACCTACGACCCAACGCCATCGACCCCATTTTATGCATGGGATAACGATATGCGTGAAGATGCCAAAATCGCTTACAACATCGGTTTGACCTATATGGACTTTGGCACAAAAACCGATGCTTACCGAGCGTTTTTTGACGATGACGTGTTTACCGGCGAAGCGGCTTTTGCAGATGGCTTAGAGTCCGACCAATTATGGCTTCTATCCTCTAAAGTGGTTTTTAACCCAAGCAACCATTACCGTGCAGTTGTAAGAATGGATGTTGGTAAAGAACAGTCAACGGGTAGTCCCGTTGATGCAACCAGCTTCAAAAGCATGGATGCCAAGTTAATCTACCAAAACCGTCATATTTTTGGTGCCTATGTGGCGAAAGACAAATGGGGACCTTACGACTTCCAGCGACAATTTGGGATTGTTTACCCAGAACAATATAAGGTTTCATATACCTACTTGCTCGATAAAGGAGTCAGAGAAGAAAAATCCAGTAAAGTCGGTGTGAAATTGTTCTACCGAACATTGGATGAGAATTCGCCTGAATATGCGCCAAATGGTTTAGTAAATACCACCACTGGAAACATCTACCTAAACCGAGATATGTACGAAATTCAAACGTTTGTTGAATACCGTTTCTAATAACATTTGATGACTTATTGAGCATTGTCGGTTTAAAAAAAACGGCAATGCTTTTTTTAAATTGAAGCAAGCCACTCTAAATTACACCACCCAACCGCCATCCATTAACTGAGGATCCTAACGTGAGCACTGAAACCACTGGCCAATTCGTTGAGTTTAAAAACGAGCGTTACTATCAAATAGAGAACATTGATCAAATGCCGGCTTTTTTTATGAGCATTGTCTCGCACAGTGATCATTGGTTATTTGTCTCCTCTAATACTGGCTTAACCGCAGGTCGAGTCTCCTCGGCCTCGGCACTGTTTCCGTATGAAGCGGTTGATAAAATAGAGGACAGTGTTGAACACAGTGGCAATAAAACCATTCTGCGCGTGCAAACCGATGCGGGTTGGGTAAATTGGGAACCATTCAGTGGCCTGGCTATGGATGGCGTTCAGCGTAATCTTTATAAACACATTTTAGGTAACAAGCTCTGCTTTGAAGAGATCAACACCCCACTAAACCTGAGCTTTCGCTTTACTTGGGCGGTGAGTGATGAATTTGGCTTTGTGGTTGAATCCGAATTAATAAACCACTCCGCTGAAAACATTCATGTTGAGGTACTAGATGGATTACAAAACATTCTGCCCGCCGCCGCACCAACCGAAGTGCAAACCAATGCCAGTAACTTGGTGGACGCTTATCGACTAAATGAACAACTGGATGAAACAGGCCTGGCCATTTTCTCTCTGTACTCCGGTATTACCGATAAACCCGAACCGGTCGAAGTGCTCAAAGCCAATTGCGTTTTTCAATTGGGATTAGAGAATCCAACCATCTTACTGTGCTCTCGTCAGATGAATGCATTTAGAGCTGGCAAACGGTTACACTCGGAGACCCAAATCCGAGGAATTCGTGGTGCCTATTTGGTTGCCTCCTCAATCGAGCTCAAAGCCCACGCACACAAAACTTGGAAACTGGTCGCCAATGTTGACCAAAGCCAAACCCAAGTAACCAAGCTCGTATCAACGTTGCAACAAAGCCCTGAACAGTTAAATCAAGACGTTGATAAAAGTGTGGCTGACGGCGTAAATCATCTGCAAGATTTAATCGCCCAAGTGGACGGATTTCAACACTCCTCTACCGAAATGGACGATGTTCATCACTACGCAAACGTCTTGTTTAACGCCATGCGAGGTGGCGTAGTCGACAACCAATACTGGATTAACACCACCGACTTCAACAAAGACATTCAACACTTTAACAAACCGGTTTATGACCAACATGCCCAGTTCTTAGCAGGCCTGCCAGAATTCATTTCGTTGTTTGAACTGCGTGAAAAAATTGCCGAGCAAAACGATCCACAACTGGAGCGTTTAGGCTCAGATTACCTGCCGATCACGTTTGGTCGCCGTCATGGTGACCCGAGCCGCCCATGGAATAAGTTTGCCATTAAAATTCGCGACGAATCCGGCAATCGCATATTGGGCTATGAAGGTAACTGGCGCGATATTTTTCAAAATTGGGAAGCGCTGTTGTTAAGTTATCCTGGGTTTATTGAAAACGTCGTTTCCAAATTTGTGAATGCCAGCACCATCGATGGCTACAACCCCTACCGCATCAGCAAAAAAGGAATTGATTGGGAGATTGAAGACCCAAAAGATCCCTGGAGTTATATCGGTTACTGGGGCGATCACCAAATTATTTATCTGCTTAAGCTTCTGGAGTTGTCCAGAAAATATCATCCACAAAAGTTAGCAGGCCTGCTCAGTAAGCCCGTTTATTCGTATGCCAATGTGCCCTATCGAATCACCCACTTTGAAAACCTGTTACGCGATCCAAAAAACACCGTGCATTACGATGAAAAGGAAGAAGAGACCATCCAGCAACGCGTTAAAACCTTGGGTGCCGACGGAAAATTGGTGTTAGATTCATCAGGCCAGGTGTACCAAGTTAATTTACTGGAAAAACTGTTGGTTCCGCTGCTCTCTAAACTCAGCAACTACGTCTTAAGAGGCGGTATATGGTTGAACACACAACGTCCAGAGTGGAACGATGCCAACAACGCCTTAGTCGGGCAAGGTCTATCTATGGTCACCCTTTACTACATAAGACGTTATGTGGCCTTTATGCTCGAACTGCTAGACGAACAACATGCCGCGGTTGGGTGTTCAAATGAAGTACTCAACTGGTTTACAGAAACGGCCATCATTCTAAAAGAGACGTCTGAGCATCTAAACGAACACGGTGATTTTAGTGACGCCTATCGCTTTGAAGTGTTATCAAAACTCGGACAATCGGGCAGTGACTACCGCCAAAAAGTGTATCAAGCGGGTGGTTTTTCAGGTCAAAGTGAACTTGAAATACCTCAGCTGCAAGCGATGTTACACAACGTGATCACCTTATTGGACGACAGCATTCACCACAACCAAAGAGACGACCAACTCTACAACGCCTATAACCTCTTAAGTGTAGAAAAAGAGAGTCTGTCTGTTGATACGCTTTATCAAATGCTTGAAGGCCAGGTGTCTGCCCTGAGTTCCGGCACACTTGAAGCCGACGAAGTGATTAATATGCTCGAAGGTCTGTTTGCCTCAGAGATGTTCCGAGCCGATCAAAAAACTTTTATGCTCTACCCTGATGAAAGACAGACGCCATTTTTGCAAAAAAACCACATCAAGGCATCCAAACTTGAACAGCAAGGCATATCGCCCTTACTCGCAATTAAAGAGCAAACCATTTTGCTTAAAGCCATCAATCAAGACGGACAGGAAGTGCACTATCGATTCCACCATGAGTTTACCAGTTTAGGCGCATTAGAAGACAAAGTCACCGCACTTAAAACGCCACTAGGCGAACAATACAACGCGGTGCAATTGGCATTGAAAACCCTCTACAAAGCGGTGTTTAATCACGCTGAATTTACCGGTCGCTCTCATGGTATGTTTGGGTTTGAAGGCTTAGGTTGCATCTATTGGCACATGGTTTCAAAACTGTTGCTTGCCACCCAAGAGAACGTGCACCAAGCGATTCATAAAAAAGCCTCGCCCGAGGCCATTCGCAAACTGGGAGAACTGTATTATAAAATCAGAGAAGGCATTGGTTTTAATAAAACGCCTGTCGAATATGGCGCCTTCCCTTATGATCCCTATTCGCACACCCCCAAACATTCCGGCGCGCAACAACCCGGCATGACAGGGCAAGTCAAAGAGGAAGTGTTAACCCGTTTTGGCGAACTCGGCATCCAAGTGCACGATGGCATTATTCATTTCTCACCGATACTCTTAAGAAAACAAGAATTTCATGCCACACCCAGTGAATTTGAATACTTACCGATTTCTGGTGAGCGTAAAACCTTGCCGCTAGCAGAAAAATCCATCGCCTTTACACTCTGCCAAGTGCCCATTATTTACACCTTAACCAACGGGCAAAACACGGTTAAGATTGAATGGCGCGACGGAACAACGGAACAACATAGCGAGTTAGTCCTAAGCCAGCAACAAAGTACGGCTCTCTTTAATCGAACCGATGCGATCCAGAAAATAGAGGTGGAATTAGATGAAAAGCGCTTTCAGTTTTAGGATATTTATAGGCAATAAAAAACAAAACTAAATAATCGTAAAATAAAGTTTGACAGGTGCAAAGCCCATCTATACAATACGCCCATTCTATTTTGGCCATATAGCTCAGTCGGTAGAGCAAGGGATTGAAAACCTTTTTAATACCATAAACCTAAGTAGACCAAAAAATACAAAATAAATAAAAAGCCCGTTAATACGGGCTTTTTTTATGTCTTTAATAAATATATTGGTGTCACTTTATATAAATTTATAAACGCTGCTTTACACTCACTTAAAAAAGTGACACCATCATAGTGACATAAGGACTTAAAGTAGAACGTTAATAATGAGCACCGATATTGAAAAAATCCTAAAAACTAGCGGTCTTGATTTTACGGAGGTAGAGTCCCAAAACCTCAAAAAACTTTCCAATATAATTTCAGCTCAGCGCAAAGATCAACTAATACCTAACGGCCTACCGAACTTAAACAAATTATGTAAAATCCTAAAGTCTTTTGAGGAACATTCAGACTTAATACAGTACCCTCTTGGCCTAAATAAACTTATAAATATCTCAAGCGAATACCCTGGTGTAATTAATAATTACAGCTCTTCAAAAAATCCCGGGGTAACCACACACCCTTCATTTAACCTCATTGTTGAAACCTCTAAAAGCAGCACATTATTCCAACAGTTTTTGGCGCGGCTATTTGTTTGGGATTGGTGCATTGGACTTATTTTTCAGCCTAGTTCCAAGACAAAACTGGTTAAATCTTTAATGGTGGAACACTCCATTAAAGACTTATCAAATGAAATCAGTCAATTTATAGGTGAATTGAACTTAGATTTAAATGAGGACCTATTCGCAATTGCATTTAAGGTGCGGCTCAAATTTAAATCTAAAAGTGAAAAGAAAGACGAACAGTATCTTTTTGATACCCTCAGCAAATTTATTGACCATCTCTTTACTAAGAACAGTGAATTCAATTCAAACGACAACCGTGATCAGAATACTAATGATTTAAGTGATATCGAACTAGACTCCATTGAACTTGAAGACTCAACTTTAACTGTTGATTTATATGAAATCCAAAGAAGGGCAATCAATCGAGCAAAAACCCTTTATGAAGAAGATTTGGAGTTAGTTGAAGATGCTCCACACGTTCGATTTGAAAAAATACCAAAAGACGTTAAAAACAAGTCTTCACGTTATCAAAAAGGCTATGCAAAAACGGCAATTCTTCGTACGACCCAACAAGCACAGTTTCTAGATAATGCTAATGAAAGACTAACGGATAGCGAGGGCAATCAGCTCATTCAAGGAATGCTTAAAGAAGATTCTGAAACGACTACCCAACTTTTAATTACCCTGTGCTTTGGTGCTGAACCAAACTGCTGGTCTTCCTGGAAAACACAAAAAAGCGACCATGACTGTTGGATTGATTTAAAAAAAGGCGTGTGGTCATCACCAACTGAATTTGAAAAGAAACCAAAACCTCTGAAGGCATCCGTTCTTCATATTTTTAAGAATACTGAAAACGTTTTTGTAAAACCCATCCCTAATGAACTCTTAACAAGATTAAGAGCCTTATCTGCATCAAAATTTGAAACATTAGGGCAAGTGTTTAAAAAAACCTCTGAAGCAATCTCTATCGATTGTGATAAGTGGATTAATACTCACAACTCATTGGGACGCAACCTATCGCTTGCCAAAGTTAGAAACCATCTTTATCACACCATAATGCTTCAAAGTTTTGATGAGGCAGCCGCTTGGTATATTACAGGCCAGCACGTTCATAAATTTCATCGCTCAACGACATACACAACCTTTGCAACATCCGACCTCATCAAAACTTATAAGAATGCTTTACCTGCATTCACTTTTGAAGATTCTCAATTAGAAAACAAGTTCATTGGCTCTAACCGAAGCATCGCCTTAACAGAGCTGTCAACTTTACAAAAACAACTATATAAAAACGTCATCGAAACTAAAGCTAGCATTATCAGCAACTCTTCATGCTTAGGCATTGAGTCAATCGCTGATTTCCATAATAAACTGGTCACCTACTTAGCCCTATTGATTTTGATATACGGCCATCGTCCAACCGATGACCCAATGGCTCGAATTGATGACCTAGTTAACTCAATGAACGCTTTATTTATTTGCGACAAAATTATTGATGATAATCATAAGACTCGGATTGGATTTTTGCCTGACATCGTCACTCAACAAATAATCGAATATAAAAATCACCTGGAATGGCTGCAAAACACTCTATCTGTGAACCAACAGACAACACTGTCAGACTCAATCAAAGCTGCTTTGGATAGCTCTGAAGAAAACACGCCCTTTTTATTCTTTTTAGATATCCAAGAGCAATCATGCTCAATCACTTCGGTCACTTCAACAATCCTAAAAAGTAGACTCCAAGAGGTAAATTCATTATGGAAAGACATCCCAATGAATTTTGGTCGTCACTTTCTTGCAACGCGACTAAGAGAGCTAGGCCTCAACCCTGAATACATTCATTATCAATTAGGTCATATTTCAACTGGCGAAGAGCCTTATGGCAGTTTGTCATTTTTAAGCCCAAGAATTGTTTCAAAGATCCTAGTTCCAAAACTCAACGAGATTTGCGAAGAACTAGAAATTAAACTTATCACCAACCTCTCTGACTTAACTAACGTTGACCTATTTCCCTCGATTAAAATAAAAGACGTGCAAAGTGCATCAAAACTCATTGGTCCACTCAATCGAATCAATGAATACAAAAAACGCAGTCAAGCTGAATCATCGGTTGTCAGAAGTGTATACAACAAATACTTAGAGGGAATTATTTCAAGTGATATAAGCACTGAGATGTATTCAGTGTTAGCCAAAAAAGCCATTGTGGAAACGGTCGAGAAGTCACTTTATCAACCTCATAAAAACCTTCTTAAATTGAGCCGCTTAATGAACGCTCAAGCCAAAAAAATCGGAATCGAATTTTCTGCGCCTACCAGAATTTTAAAAATTGGACTTGAGCCCACCCCTTTTGACTATGAAAACACCTTCCTCTGGTCCAAAGCTGAAGATATTCGAGCTAAATTTCAAACACAATTAATCACTACGGACATTAAGAACCTAAGCTACACCCAAACTTGCGTGATGGTTTTCTTATCATTAATGCTGCACTCTCGCTTCTCGGACACGAAAAGATTTGAACAAATCTTTGAAGCCATTACTCAAAAAGAAATTACTTTTGACAAGGGGCAAGGTTACTTCGAGGTGGTCGTAAGACAAACGCAAATTCAGCGCATTCCATTTGACTCTATCACTGCGAACCTGCTCCTTTTGCTCCTCGAAAAGGAGTCTAAAGAGGTCTCCTTCAAAACGGTATTTACTCAACTTAACACGGTTGTGGAAAAAGAGTTTGGTCTATCCTGGAAAGCATTTATAAGCACACTGACTATCGATACCCATCTGAACATGCCCGCTTGCATTGCAAATGTAGCAACCGGCAAGAACAGAATCGCTTCAGTTCCCAAAGACAGCTTTGCAAGAATCACTTCAAAAAGGCCACTTAAACCACAACCAAAAGCAGTAACAATTGATTCAACTGAAAAAAGTGAATTATGGACATCTATAATACTAAGCATTGGAAATGTAGAAAAAACTACGATTTTAAAAGGCAAATAGATGTCCTTAAGGTGCCTGCATCCCCTCTTCGTAAATACTCAACGCTTTCTCGAAAAGAGATGACTACAAAGATAGAAAACGTATTAAAAAGTGTAATCTTAAAAAACCAAGACGTCGCCCCAATCACAAAATATGTTTCAAGCTGGCTATGCATTCGCTTAAACACCTCAGGTGAACGCAAAGAAAAGCTTGCCTTTAAAACGGTTAACGGCTACTTTCGGCTAATCGCAAGCGATCTAGTTGAACACCTAATCGAAACCGACTTAAGAAATGCATCTGAAGAATCATTAATAGCCGTTTACAACCAAATCATTGCAGGAAAGTCTCGAGCTAATCAGCATCTAACAGCCTCTCAACTTCAGCACTTCCACAAGCAGATTTGTGTCAATCAACTCAGAATCGAAGAGATTGACATGGCCGACCTGACTTATGAGGGCGAGGGAGAAGAGCCTGCCATTGATGCCAGCTTGATCGGACCTTGGGAATTGGAAACAAGCATTAAATCGATTAATAAACAGCTTGAACAGTCGCCTCATTTAGCGGCTCAATTTAAACTGCTTACAACTGTCTATCATCGCTTTGGACCAAGGGTTAGCGAACTATTAAATATCGAATCCAATGATGTTATTAGTCAAAAAAACTTCAAAGGTAGCATGAGCATTCGCTGGAATCGTCTAGACCGCATAAAGAACCCTCAAAGCTTTAGAAACATTAGCTTTAAAGAGAAGTTCTCTAAAACTGAATTCGAGTATTTACATGACTGCATCAGCATCCACGCTCACTCAACACAAACACACCGAGCATTTTGGATTTATGATTTAAATAACATAACCCATGACCCTGCTTATTTTCGTCAAACCACGTCCGACTTAATGAAAAGCATTACAGGCGATTCAAGCATTTCAAATAAAAGCTTTAGACACTCTGCCGTCAGTTTAGAACTGATGCGCTTTAGTGCACATGTTCTTAATTTCGAAAACATTGAAAACGACTTAGTTGAACAAATGCAGCTGGAAAGTTTTTACCCGAATGGCTTTGACTCATTTTTAAAGGTTGTTTTTACTCACAACCTTCCATCAAGAAGATATGCCTACCGAACCGGTCGACAGCTTGGACATTCAACAGCCAAAACAACCTTAACCAACTATGCTCACTTCTATGAGTTTGTCTTGCCCTATTATTTTATTAGCGATTATGGAGACCGTTCAAACAACCTTTATAAAGCCCTGGCAGATAAAACCACTGACGCCCTGAAGGGCTTACGAAAACGCAATAAAAATTCCTTGGAACTCGGTAGGAAAATTGTGCAGCAAAAAGTCCGGGAACAGATGCCCGAGATAATGCTTGCACAACGAGTAAATAGATTAACAACCTCTCCTAAACAAGTATTTATAAACTTTAAAGCACCTAATAATAAACCGACACCAAACCTTATTTATGAGGCCTTGGTTTACTTAAAAAACACTAAGAATTCAAACCTTGAAATATTAAAATCTCGATATTTAATAGATGAGCAAATGCTTCAATCTCTGGAAACAGCTTATTATCGACTATTTGAAAAAACGGCCTTTAATCCATTTAATTTTGATATTGCCATAGGTATAAAACCAGGTTTTATGGTCTATACAGAAAGCAATGAACCGAGAGATTCAATTAGGTTAAATGACGAATTTAATCTATTAACGAATCCAGATACGCATCAACTTACAGATATTCTGGGGCTTTGGTTTGACTACTTCAATGTTACCAAAAAGGCATGGTACTTTGAATTAATGGAGCAGAACATTGAGTTCATTCGAAAGCTAGTAGCAATTGGCATCCCTAAATCTAGAATCAAACTCTCTACCAGCAATAAAACCCATGACAACAAACCATCTTCAGAAATTACTGGTATTAAATACCACCACTCAAAGGAAGGTGCGTCTTTTCCAATCCCTAGAAAAATGAGCCCTAGCCATTCAAACAAACCTACAAGTGGGGTTTTGATTATGAACAAGAAAAACTCTAGGCTTTTAAATACAGAGTTAAACCTCATTTTCTCAATTATTTATTTATATCACTCAATGATAAGTTAAGCTGACTAGGCGAGCTCTTATTTTCAAAAATGGATGAAAACACCTCCACGGCCTCTTCTTTTGAAAATGAGAATTCTAGGTCTTTGGGAATAACATCTGCTATTACCTCTGTTCCAAAACCTTTAGTCAACGAACAGTTTTCTGAGGGAATATAAATCATTTCATAGCCTACTGATTTTTGAAAAATCCAAATTGCTGCAGAGTAATCAATACCCTTAATTATTAAAGGAATTTTAATAAAACAGCAATTTGATTTATCATCTATCAATAATAACGTTGCTGATTTATCATCACATTTAATCACTGTGGCACTATAACGCTCTAAACACTTATTAAAAGGCGTGTTATCCAATATTTGTTCCACTGCCGCAACAGCAATCGCGCTAACAAGGACAAGCCTATTTTCATCTTTTACGGCCAAATCGAAGAATTTTTTAAGCATCGTTAAAGACTCAATTAAAATAGAATTTTTAAAAAAATCCTCAACTTGTTCTGAAGGTAAACTTGTATTGGAAATAAATTTTTCTAAACTAGTTTTAATAAAACTGATACCCTGACGTTTTTTATCTTTATAGTCTGAAACATAATCATCTTCAATCTTTGGATAAGGTTCGTCCTGCTTAATGCTGCACTGGGCGGGGAGGTTAATCCCCATAAAAATTGCCATTTTTTTATTATCATTCGAAATAAAAAAGATATATTCACCTTTTTGATATTTATTTTTAGCATCCACATAATCGTCGGAAACCTTCATCTGCTTAATTATTAATTCAAAAATCAGACTTTGCTCTGAAAAACCATCGAAATTATTTAAATCGATAGGTCGCTTTCCTTTGCCCCTCATCCCTGATGAAAAAAGCTCAATGTCATCCGGAACTTCTTTTACTGTCAAACATTCGAACACGATAAATCCATTTGGAATGTGATCAAGAATACGCATAAATTTACCCTTTTAATCTATAAAGAAAAACCTCAGTCACTGATTAATATGAAGTTCTCGCGTTTTTTACATTTTTTTAGCAATTTTTTTAAAAGATTAAGGAAAAATAATAGCGCTCTTTTGAAGGGTAACGTCATGAAAAACCCTATCAAAAAACAGGGGGTTTACAAAATCGATTAATTCGCCAAAAAACTATAAGCATCTTCTAATCATTATGGTGATTTTTAAATCTTCTAGAATTGTGTGAACTCAAAAAACTTCCTCATAAAATTTTAAGTGGCAAATTTAATTTCAACTTCTAAACCCACCTAAAAAAGACCAAATTTATTTTTTAGTTAACTTTTTTCATTTTTTTTGAATTTAAGGGTAGGCAAAAAAACAAGCTGAATTATTCTGGATATTCATTAAATTAGGTTTTTATTATGAAATTAAAATTAGCTTTATCTGCAATCGCATTAGTTGCTCTATCAGGATGTATAACAAGTCCTGTTAAGGTCTCAAGTAACTACCAACTTGATCCAAATAGCTCAATTGGTATGAACATCCTAAAGGCGGCGGGCACACCTAGCCTGAACGTCTTTAAAGAGGTTGAACTGTCTGATGAAGATTATGCAAAAGTGACTCAAACCAATGCGGTTGGTCAAGGGGTAACGGCAGCGGGCATCAGCGTGGCAACAAGTTCGGCGTTAATGGTTTCGGCAGGTTCTTCATTGGGCTCTGCCCTTTCGACCTCTTTTGGGAAAACCTCAGTTGGTAGTATGTTTGGAGCAGGTATTCTTGGGGCGATGGCCGCTCCAACAAATCCTATGCTTGTTAGTCGCACTATGTACTTTGTCCCTCAATCTATGGCTAAGTCCGAGTCTGAAGCACAAGAAGTTGTTATGAGTGAACTTTATAAGGCCACTATGTCCATTGCAGAAGGTTATCAAACTTCCAAAGTTAGACATGGCCCGCTCCTTGGGCTTAAGTATGATTATTTAAGACTTGATACCGATGTTTGTTCAGACAAGAACTGTTTGGCAGGTTTGGAAAAAGACGCGTTTTCTTATGAAACCCCTTCTGATGTTGATTTCAAACTGGTTAAGCGTCCAAGCTTTATTGCGGGTGACTCTGAGTACGTATGGGTCGGGCGTTATGACCGATACATTTGGAAAGAGCAGTTTAGATGTAAAACACTGAAGGTAGCTGCCGAAAATAGAGCGTTATGTGAATATCATAACGAGCAAGTAAAAGATAAGTTTCATAAAGCACTACCCAACTGGATGTATCGCTATACGTTAGATCGCGATTCCAGAGTAGGTGTGGTTTATCAGGGAGGTACGGGCACTACCTATCCACTCATTAAGAAAAAATTATAATATCAATCACTATCATACAATAAACTAAGATACTTATCTGGTACAATTTATTACTTACAAAATTGATATTCAAATAATTATAGGAAACATCATGAAAAATATTATAAAAATGGTCATTGCCGTAACCGGTGTTGCAATTATGACTGGGTGCTCTGTCATTCCACATGCAACACAAGAAGAACGTACTGACACCCTAAAATTAATGACCACCACTGACAAAGCGACTGTTTACACTATACGTGGCGAAAAAGGGTCTTATAAAATTCATGAGTTGCCTATGATAATCAATGGCACTGAAATTAAGACTTATGGAAACAGCTTTTCAAAAACATTGGTTAAGCCGGGTAAAGGCACAATTGAAACAGATATGCATCAGATTATAGGTAACGATACCGAGCTAGAAGTTGACTTCCAAGCAGGAAAAAATTACTTCTATGAAGTATCAATGCACTTCCGTCCTTTAATCGGACCAGGCACAGAAATCGTTCCACATACGAAAGCAGATGCACTAAAGCTTATGGAAAACTTACCTTTAATTAAATAAGGTTTTTTGAAAGTAAGGCCGGAGATTTTCCGGCTTTTTTGTTGTTACTATTTAGAACATTTTTTGTAATCCCACCAAAAAAATAACCGAAGTTAAAAGTAGAATTTCTAGATGATTTTTCTAGACAGGTAAAGCAAGAATAAAAAAGAGGTGAACACGTAAGAACACCTTGAATCGCCACTAAAAACTTAGACACTTTTTAGCCGTTCATTAAATCTCTTTTCAAACTCACCTGGAAACACCCCCACAGGCGTGGGGAAGACCTTGAACAAGATGCATTTGGTGTGCCTACAGGAGAAACACCCCCACAGGCGTGGGGAAG
>JAFGUG010000068.1 GCA_016938655.1 Thiotrichales bacterium
AACTTCCTCAGCAGGTGGAGTAACTTCTTCCACTGGCGGAACAATTTCTTCGACCGGTGGAGTGATTTCCTCTACTGGAGGCACGATTTCTTCAACCGGTGGCGTCACTTCTTCCACTGGTGGAATGATTTCTTCAACCGGTGGCGTCACTTCTTCCGCAGGAGGCACGGTTTCTTCAATAGGTGGAATGGTCTCTTCTGCTGGAGGTGCAGTTGGTTCTTCTTCAACAGGCGGAATGGTCTCTTCTGCTGGAGGTGCAGTTGGTTCTTCCTCAACCGGAGGAACGACTTCCTCTACTGGAGGAACAATTTCTTCGACCGGTGGAATGATTTCCTCAACAGGAGGCGTCACTCTTTCCACAGGAGGTACGATTTCTTCAACCGGTGGAACGACTTCTTCTACTGGAAGAATGATTTCTTCCAAGGGAGGCACTATTTCTTCAACAGGTGGAATGGTCTCTTCTGCTGGAGGTGCAGTTGGTTCTTCCTCAACAGGCGGAATGGTCTCTTCTGCTGGAGGTGAAGTTGGCTCTTCCTCAACTGGAGGAACAATTTCTTCCACAGGAGGCACCGTTTCTTCAATAGGTGGAAGGGTCTCTTCTGCTGGAGGTGCAGTCGGTTCTTCCTCAACAGGCGGAATGGTCTCTTCTCCTTGGGGTAAAGTTGGCTCTTCTTCAACCGGTGGAACAGCTTCATTTGCTGGAGGAGTTGTAGGTTCTTTTTCGACAGGCGTAACGGTTTCTTCCGCTGGTGGAGTTACAGGTTCTTCTTCAACTGGTGGCACGATTTCTTCAGCCGGTGCAACGGTTTCCTCAATAGAGGGTGTGATTGGTTCTTGGGTTGCGGGCGAAACGATTGGATCGCTCGTTTGATAGGCTTCTAACGGGGTGTTTGTTTGATTGTTTGAGTTGTTTAAAGCAACGGTGTTAAGCTCGCGTTCTTCATCGACGGTCTCTTCTGTTGTTGCAGTCTCAAATCCAGATGAAATGCTACCTTCATTTCCTGTTTCAATGACAAACTGCGCTTCTGTTAGCGATGAGGATGTTGCTTGGCTGCTGCCTGCTGCAGTCTCTTCTAGGGTATCAAACAAGCCTTCTTCAACCGCTTTTTGTAACGCTTCAATATCAACAACGTTATCTTCGATTAGCGATTCAAGTGATGTAAACCCAGGGATAACAGATTCATCAATATGTACGGTAGTCTCTTTGGAAACCATTAAAATGGGTGCTTGTGATTGAGTATCAACAATTTCTAAGGTTGTGAATTTATTCGTTGTGATGGTGTCATTAAGGTAAAGATTATCCCCTTCATTAACTGAACGAACATTGCCATTAAGGTCTTTGGCAACGACCTCGCCCTCAATATTATTTGCTTGGCCGACAATCACTGATTCTTGAATAGGGTTCATTTGATATTTCCATAAATATTAAGGTGCTTTTAAGATTAGAGTAATATTAACGTAATTTAATATGAATAGTAGTGTCCGAAAGTACAGTATTTTTTATTTAATTTAGGATTGAGGGCGTGATGCTTTGGGTGTGCTAGGCGTATTGGATTGACGCCTTATTAAATTACGATTGGATTTTGTTGCATGAGGGGACGTTAAGCGCCGTGTCGCGCATGTTTATACTGAGTTGAACAGTGGCTCCGGTTAACCGCTTTATCGCGCAGCTGTAGGTGTTTGGTTTTACGTCCAGATACTCGTGCCCGCCAGTTTTTAAAGGGTTTTTCTTTGAGATTACGGCGCATGAGTTTTATGACCATAGGTTCGGAAAGCCCAAAGTTAAGTTCAATGGCTTCAAAAGGGGTGCGGTCTTCCCAAGCCATCTCAATAATTCGGCTGGTATCTTCCTCGGATAAGTGATCTAAAATATCTGTTTTCATGTTGGTTCTTTGTTCTGTTAATGGATGGTTTTTTTTTAAAATTAGGGTGCTAAACGATTAATCGTCCAAATTTGACTGCTTCCACGAGGGGTTTTTTCATACAGAATTCGGTCGTGTAAACGATTTTCACCGCCTTGCCAAAACTCAATTTTACTTGGCACGACACGATATCCGCCCCAAAAATCTGGAAACGGTACCTCGCCGTGTTTGAATTTATCCATCAGTTTTTCATACTGCGCTTTCAGTAAAGATTTTGATGAAATGATTTCACTCTGATGGCTCACCCATGCGCCAATCTGACTGCCTTTAGGGCGGCGGCTGAAGTATTTAATGGATTCTGCCGTAGAGATTTTTTCAGCTTTGCCTTCAATACGAACTTGGCGTTCTAAATCGAGCCATAAAAATTGTAAGCTCACATTTGGGTTGTGTTCAATGTGACGGGCTTTTTCACTGGTGTAGTTGGTAAAAAACACAAACCCCGATTCATCAAAGTATTTTAGTAATACGGTGCGTGTTACCGGTTGCAGTTCAGGGCTGACCGTTGCAATAATCATTGCATTTGGTTCGGTTAAGTCGGCTGCCTCAGCTTCTTCAAACCATTTGTTGAACTGGACAACGGGATGCTCGTCAACCGATGCTTTAGTTAAGCCACCTTTTTGGTAACTTAAACGCATATCGGCTAAATCTTGAAATGTTTTGCTCATCATCCCTCTCCTTAAAATCGGGTGGTGCCTGAAAAGTGTTACGGGTGGTATTGGTGTTAATTTACTTCCAGCCCTGCCGCCATTTTTGTGAATCTTTTAAGCTTTCGGGAGTGATTTCAAATTTGTTCTTTGTCATCACGGCTTCCAGTGTACAACCAATCACTTCTTGGGTCTCTTCATCCACTAAGCAATCTGTCACAATAAAATGCTTTTGTCTGTCTAGTGGAGCAACCGCCGTCCATTTAGACATAAGTAATTTTTTTGGTTGAAAACGATTCATTTTAGATATTGCTCGAGCGTGCTGTAAAAGATTTTGGGTTGTTCAATCCAGGGAAAATGTCCGCACTGATCGATCACATCAACCGAGGCCAATTGAATGTTAGGTTGCATGGCATTTAGGTTGTAGGGCATTAAGTAATCTTGTTTACACTCAATAAAATGCAGGGGTTTTTTCCAGGCATTAATCTCTGAAAAGAGTACCGGTTTGGCGTCATACTCTTTCCAAGCTTGGATGTTTAAATCGATATTAAAATCCTGAATTGTAAACTGTGCAGCATAGTTTTGACCCTGTTCATAATCCAAGAAGTAGGTAGGCAGAACTTGCTGGATTTGGCGCAAAGTGACGGTTTGCAAGTCTGCTTCATTAAACTCTGTCGTGTGCTCCCAGGCCGATTCATCATCCCATTTTGCATCGGTTTCTTGGGTGTTTCGTTCATGAATTTCTGCGGTAAGGTTTTCCATGGCCTTTTTTTGAGGGTCGACCGGATTAAGTAGAATAATTCTTTCCACGTCATCAGGGTTGGCTCGGGTGTAAAGCATTGCCATTAATGCTCCCCACGAGTGTGAAACCAAAATAACCGGTTTGTCAGCAGATTCGGATTGTTTAAGTTGTGAGATTTGAGTAATCCAAGCATCGAGCACAGGGTCTGTTTTTTTTGCTTGGTTTTCACCAATACCAAGCATGTCCATTAAGTAAACGGTATGCCCCATGTCAGCAATTTTTTGTTGAATGGGTTCCAAGTTCCAGCTACTAAACCCCGGCCCACCGCCTAAAATAAAAACCGCAAGATCATCCTTAGACGTTTTAGAAGGGACGGTTTGGTTTGGTAATATTTGGTGGTAATAAAATTCACCTGATGGGTGAAGAATTTTAGGGGTGCTGAAAGCGGCCTGCACATTTGTAACCAAGACCATCAGCCCTAACCATACCATTACTATTCGTGTCATAAATTCGAGTTACTCAATTAGGCTTTTAAAAGGGATTAGTAACAACAAGACTTTGATTGGCGTTATTACAAAAATTAAGTGGGTGCGAAAACGCAACTATATATTGTGTTTCCAGCAAAAATGCACGCTCTGCTGTTTTTAACGCTGCCCGAATAATGAGATTTTAAGCTCATTCGCTAATCTACCTTTCTGTATAGGTTCTGTCAAACAATTTGAATCATTGTTGTATAGTTTTTTTGAAGGAGAGGGTTAATACAAATTACAATTCCTCAAAACTTGCTAAGAATAGTTTTAAAATTGACGAAGTTTTAAATCAATGGATGGTAAAAACGTTGGATAGTTCAGCAAAAATTTTAGTCGTAGATGATGCGCCGCCAATGTGTCGAATTATCATTGGAATGCTTGAAGGGTTAGATTTTAAGGACATTTCTGTCGCTACCAGCGGTGAAAAAGCCCTTAAATTATTGGGTAAAAAATCCTTTGACTTGGTTTTGCTGGATAACAATATGTCTGGTATGGATGGTTTAGAGGTTTTAAAAACGGCCAAAGAAAAGGGCTTGTTTGAGAGTGCCGTTTTTGTGATGATTACTGCATACCGTTCAGCAAGTTCGATTCAACAATTGATTCAGCTGGGTGCTAAAGGCTATTTGGTTAAGCCTTTTACAGCCCACAAACTTGAACAGAAGCTTTCGAGCTTATCTATATTGCCTTAAATCTAAAGTGACAGTTATGAATACAACCCCTCCAGCCTTAAAAACCATTTTGTGTGTGGATGACACCGCCACTAACTTAGAACTTTTAAACGAAGTTTTAAAACCACATTACTATGTGAAACTGGTTAATAGTGGCAAAAAAGCACTCAACTTAATTGCTAAGCAGCATCGTGAAATTGATCTTATACTGCTGGATGTAATGATGCCCGAAATGGATGGTTATGAGGTGTGCCAGCAACTGAGAAGCCAGCCAGAAACTGCCCATTTACCGATTCTATTTATTACGGCTAAAAACCAACCTGAAGATGAAAAACAGGCACTGGAAGTTGGTGGAAATGATTTTATTACCAAACCCATTATCCCTTCTGTTTTATTGTCGCGCATCAAAACGCACCTTGAAATCAGCGATTATCATCGTCTGTTAAGCTCAGAAAACCGCCGGTTAGAGAAGAAACTAGCCAAAAGATTATCGGATATTTTTAATATGCAGCAGGCCACCCTAAATGTCATGATTTCGCTGGCTGAATTTCGGGACGAGGTCACGGGTAATCACATTAAGAGAACCCAAAAGTATGTTGAGTGTGTATTAAATGTTCTGAAACAGGAGCATGCAGACTTAACTGATGAGCGATGCGAATTTATTATTCAAGCGGCCCCTTTACACGATATTGGTAAAATCACTATTCCAGACGATATTCTTTTAAAGCCAGGAAAATTAACTGCGGATGAGTTTGCGGTTATGAAAACTCATGCCGAAAAAGGGGCAAAAATTCTGCGAGCTGCGGCTGCAGAAATGGGGGAGTACGGTGGCTTTTTAAGGGAGGCCGAATCGATTGCTCAAACTCACCACGAAAAATGGGATGGATCCGGTTATCCGCGAGGGTTATCAGGGGAAGGTATTCCATTAAGCGGACGCGTTATGGCGATTGCCGATGTATACGATGCATTGCGCTCAGCTCGCCCTTATAAAAAAGCCTTCAGTCATGAAACAGCAATGACCATCATTAAAGAGGGAAGAGGCACGCATTTTGATCCAGATGTGGTCGATGCGTTTATCTCTCAGGCCGGACACATTGCTGAAATAGCGGTTCAACTTGAAGATTAATCGTGAATGATTCACCTTCTGAATAGGAATAAAAATGAGTAAAGCGGTTACTAAAACCATGAGCGCGCAGACCAGCCAAGTGCGTTCTGATTTGCTAAAGGTTTTTCTATTTACAGTTTTATTAGGCGCATTTGCCATCTGGGTTTTAGGAAAAGATCTGTATCAACAAAAGCAGTACTATCACGCAATGCAATCGATAGAGCCGTTAGTTAAATTAAATCAGGCGATCTCTGAAGAGAGTGCCCGTCGCTATACGGTTTTGTTTACCCATAATGAAACACAAAACAAAGAGCTTGCCGATTTGGAAGCTTATTCAGATCAAGCCTTTGAGGCCTATTACGAACCCTACCATGATGATTCTGCAAGCTTTGATTCGCTTAAAAAACACTACTTAGGCTTTACCAAACTCAGAACCCGTGCCAGCAAGTGTCATTCCTCGGAATACTGTTTAAAAGAGGTCGCAGACTTACAGTATTACAAAGAATTGGTGCGTAATGACCTGCTCAATCGTATGGATACTCTGTTTTTAAAAGTGCCTATAACCGACCGTGATGAGAGGGTTAAATTGCAATTTATCTCGCACTTGGTCAAATGGCGCAACAGCTTGCATCGCGTGTTAGCGATGGTGCATGTGTTTCAAGAGACCAGCAATCCTAAGCTGTTGGAGTTAATTTATTCTGCTAATTACGATCTGATTGCTGAGCACACTATTCTTACTCAAATGTTGGGGGACTTTAAATCCGAACTGTTGCCGGGGTTAGCGGCACGTTTATCAAAAATCGAATTGCTCTATAACGATTTGAATCAAACCTACCTAAACAAAATCTTTGAAAACGAAATGGCGGTTTTTACTGAGCGCCCATTTAGAAGTGCGTTTGCCCAGCCGACTCTGCAATATATTGATGAAACCATTCTCGAATTTGATTTTCATGCAAAAGCGCACTATTACCGCTACTACCAACAAAGCTTAATTTTGTTTGCTCTGGGTTTAACCACTATTGTGCTGTTTTTATGGATGATTCGCGTCTTATCAAAACGAATTCACGTCCAAGCCCTAGAGCCTTTGCAGCAGAATGAAGCGATTTTAGAAAATGCCGCTTCTGGAATTATTCAGATCGATTCAACAGGCCTGGTCAGAAAAGTTAACAGCAAAGCACTGGAGATTTTTGGTTATAGCGAAAGTGATATTTTAGGCGAAAATGTCAAAATGTTGATGCCTGAGTCCTTTGCGGTTAATCATGATGATTTCATTAAGCATCACCTTGAAACCGGAGAGAATAAGATTATTGGTCTGGGTAGAGAGTTGACTGGGCTTAAAAAATCTGGGGTTGAGTTTCCTCTGCATCTGGCGATCAGTCGCACCACCACCAATGGCAAAATCAGTTTTATTGGAGTGGTCACAGATCAGTCGGAGAGAGCGCGTGAGAAGAAGGCTATCGAAGAGCGTAATAGTTTGCTTGATGCACTCAGAAAAGCCACGGAAGGCTTTGTTATTGATTCCAAAGAGAACGAATGGGCTTGGGATCACCTTCTTAACGAAATTGTTAATATTACCGACAGTGAGTACGGGTTTATTGGCGAAGTTATCTTTGAAGAGGGTGGCGAGCGCGCCTTAAAACTGCATGCTTTGACTAATATTGCGTGGGACGATTCGTCACAGGCACTGTATGAAAAACTCAAAACCAAAGACATGACTTTAGGCACTGCTAATACCATGATTGGCTCGATTATGTACGATGAGAAAATTCTGATTAGTGATGATGTTATGAAAGACGCCCGTGGCGGCCACACCCCGCCTGGCCACCCCTACTTAAAAACCTATATGGGGGTGCCGATTTTTCAGGGCAGTGAACTCGTTGGGGTGTACGGTATTGCCAACCGTAAAGCGGGTTATACTGAAGAGATCGCTGAGTTCTTAGAGCCTTTCCACGCTACGTGTGGTGTCATGATTGCCGGTATGCGACAGGCCAATAAACAACTTGAATTAATGGCAAATTTAGAAGAAGCCAAGCGTGAAGCAGAATCGGCAACCGAACTCAAATCCGACTTTTTAGCCAATATGAGTCACGAGATTCGCACCCCAATGAATGCCATTTTAGGGTTGTCACACCTCGCTTTGGAGACCGACTTAAACGCTCAGCAAAAAGATTACGTCGATAAAATTCATCGTTCCGCCAATTCGCTGTTACATATCATCAATGACATTTTAGACTTCTCTAAAGTTGAGTCGGGTAAGTTAAGTTTAGAATCGATTTCCATTCAAATTGAAGAACTTTTAGAAGACAGTTTATTGCCTGTGCAGACACAGGCCATGCAAAAACAACTCGAAATATGTGTGCAGTTAGACAAGGCGCTGAGTTTTTGTGAGCAGCCAACTTTAATGGGTGACCCGGTCAGAATTGGTCAGGTTTTAGTTAATCTTTTAGGCAACGCTGTTAAATTTACCGAACAGGGGCACGTTCTGTTGTCGGTTAAAGTTGTGGAAACACAAACAAACGTTTGGCGCATTGCATTTAAGGTGCAGGATACCGGTATTGGGATGACGGATTCACAAGTTGGAAAGTTATTTGAAGCCTTTACCCAAGCCGATGCTTCCACCACTCGAAAACACGGCGGAACCGGTCTTGGTTTAGCGATTTCGCGCAACTTAGCCCGAGAAATGGGTGGTGACATTGTGGTTAAAAGTGTCATGGGACAAGGCACACAGTTTACTTTAGACTTGCCGTTGGTTGTTAAAGTGGATCATGGCAGTCAGATGCACTGCCTGCCATTGGATGTGTCTATTCTGTTGGTGGATGACCACTCAGTATCACGTGAACAAATGGCAATGCAACTTGCCCAATTTAATGTCACCGTTATTCAGCAAGCTTCCGCAGAGTCGGCTCTGGCGTATTTAGCGTCCGCAGAGGTGATGCCTGATTGGGTATTTGTTGACTGGTTAATGCCAGAGATGGATGGGGTTGAGATGTTTAACACCCTTTCACAAGATTATCCAGCGTTGGCCAAACAAACCGTGCTTATTTCGTTTTATGATTGGATACACCTGCAAGAAACAGCCAATCAACATGGCATTCCTTACTGTTTGCCTAAACCAATTTTACCCGGACAATTGATGCAACTGTTTTCAGGAACCGACCGCATTAGTCGTCTTTTAGAACAAAAATCCTTATCTCTGAGAATTCCAGATTTAAGCGGTCAACACCTATTAATTGTTGAAGATAACGCCCTTAATCAGCAGATTGCCACCGAATTTTTAGCCAAAACTAAGGCACATTTAACGCTGGCGGATAATGGCGAACAGGCTCTTTGTCAGCTTAATCAGCGTGGGCAATCGTTTGACTTGGTGTTTATGGATATTCAAATGCCAATTATGGACGGTATCGAAGCCACCAAACAGATTCGAGCCCTGTCTGAGTTTAAGAACCTGCCGATTTTTGCGATGACGGCTCATGCCTTTAAAGAGGAGATTGATCGTTGTTTGGCGGTGGGTATGAATGGTCATGTTACGAAACCGATTTTGCCAGAAACACTCTATCAAGTATTGGTGGATTGTTTGAAGCCAGAACAGTTTATCTCTGAAGAGCGGCGCGTTGATCATTCAGATTCTGGGGCTTTAGAGGCTGGCGTTGATGGTTTGGTTCTTCCCGTTCTGGAGGGGGCGGACCTACTTAAAGCCAAAGAGAATCTGCGTGATACGTCTGGTTTTTTTGAAAAAACACTGGTGAATTTTATTGCCGAGTATGCGCCTGCAAAATCGGTCATTGAAGCGTTTGTGCCTCAGGCCAACACAGAAGACTTTACGCGTTATGCCCACACCTTTAAGGGGTTAGCCGCCACGCTTGGTTTTACTCAATTAGCCGAACAACTCGGCGATTTGGAAGCTCGGTTAATGCAGGGTGAAAAAGTGACCATGGACGACCCGAAAGTACAGTCACTGCTTGAATATCACGCTGAACTTTGGCGCAACGTTTCCGACTATCAAACGCGCTATTTAGCTTTAAAAGAACTTGAAAACGAACAAGCGGCTTTAGCGCAAGCGGATAGTAAGTTTACCGAGGAAGATTGGCAGGCGGTTAAGCAGCAGTTGGCGGCGTACCTTGAGGATTACAGCGGTAAAATCAACGAATACTACCAACTTCATAAAACATTAATTCGTCAAACACTTTCTGCAGCGGACTTTATGCAGTTAGAGCAAATGATTGAAGGCTTTGACTTTGATGAAGCCCTAGAGATTATTAACCGATATTAGTTTTGCCTATCGTTTTTTAGCAGGCCTGCTCAAATCTTAGCAGTTCTAAACTCAGCCTTTGTGCATGACCGAATCTTTAACATTAAGCGTCAATGCGGTTGTTCGATTGAGCACCAGTTTGTATGGCAAGCGGCTCAATCAAGTTGGTTTTCGCTAAGCACTTGGTTTTAAACGCTTTCTACTCGCCGCCTTTTTTTAATGTTCTCAACCCATCTCTAATGAATGTTCTCATCACGTTTTGGCTAATCCGCTAATCAGTATGTTTGATTGTTCAAGTGGCTCACTGGCCGCTAGAATGCAGGCAACATTACTTATTGTGGTCAATTATGCTTATTCGAATTCTACTGTCTTTCTGCCTTACCGGCTTTTTTACCTCTGGCGTATTCGCCAAAACTATCTCAATTACCATGCAACCCGTTGTAGACGGTTTGGTAGAAGAGCGCATCGAAACTGTTGGGCAGGTGGAGAGTTTGCAATCCCCGGTTGTTGCCGCAGAAATTACCGCAAAAGTGCTGCAAGTCTTGGTCAAAATTGGCGATGAGGTGACCCCCGAAACCGTATTGGCCAAACTGGATGGTGCAACCTATGAACTGCAAGTCGCTGAAGCACAAGCTGAGGTGCGTCGTTTAGATGCCATGGTCGCTTTGCAGAACCGACAGGTTAAGCGTTACAAGGCGTTATTGAATAAAAAAGGCATCGATAAAGCCACCTACGACAAAGCGGTTTCTGAAAAAGAGTCGGTGGTGTCACAACAGGATTACGCACTGTCTAAGTTGAGCTTGGCAAAGTTGCGTTTGAAACAGACTGAGATTTTAAGCCCAATTGCGGGTGTGGTGGATGAACGCATGATTTCAGTGGGGAGTTATGTCGTGCCCGGTAAACCGCTGTTTAAAGTGGTGGGTGTTCAAGCATTGCGTGCGCGTCTGCCGTTTTCAGAACGGCTCTCTTCACAAATTAAAAAGGGTCAAACGGTCTATTTAACCTCTGCTGCCAGTTCGGGCGCACCGATTAAAGCCGAAATTGACTATTTACGCCCGCAAATTGAGTCGGCAAGCCGTGCGATTGAAGTGTTTGCCACGTTTGAAAATCAGCAGGCCTGGTTGCCGGGGGCGAGTGTTAAGGCGGCGTTGATTCTAAATGAACAACCTAATTCGTTATTAGTGCCGTTGCAGTCGGTTGTTGACCGTCCAGCGGGGCAAGTGGTGTATGTGGTGCATGTTGATGAAAAAACCTCAGAAACGAGCATTGAAGAGCGCCCGATTACCCTGGGGTTAGCCAGCGACAAGGGCGTGCAAATTTTAGCCGGATTAAAAGCCGGTGAGATGATTGCGGTCGACGGTGCACGTTTTCTATCGGCGGGTGCTGAGGTGGAGATTCAACGATGAACTTGGTGAAGTTGTCGTTAAATCGACCGGTGTTTGCGTGGATGATGAGTTTGCTGATTGTGGTGTTTGGCTGGATGAGTTTTGAGCGCATTGGCTTGGATCGTTACCCGTCGGTGGAGTTTCCAATGGTGTCGGTCAGTACGGTGATGTTGGGTGCTAACCCGGAGATTATTGATGCCAGTGTTACCCGCGTGATAGAGGCGCAAGTCAACGCGATTCCCGGCGTTGAGCATATTCAATCTAAGTCTTCGCCGGGTGTGTCGCAGGTGTACTTGACCTTTCGCTTAGAGAAAGACATTGATGTGGCGTTCAATGAGGTGCAGGCCAAGGTTAATCAGGTATTAAACCAACTGCCGGACGATATTAAAACGCCGCAAGTAGCTAAAGTAGAAGCGGGCGGTGCACCCGTGATTTGGTTGGCACTGGAGGGAAATCGCACCTTACAACAGTTAAACGAAATTGCCCGTAATCAAATTAAACGCCACTTAGAGAACATTGATGGCGTCGGCCAAGTCGTGCTAGGTGGTGAACAAAAACGCACCATTCGTATTGATTTAGACATCGACCGTTTGAATGCTTATGGTTTGAGCGTGTTGGAAGTGATGGGTGCGATTGAGCAAGAGCACTTTCAACTCCCTGGTGGCTTTTTAACCCACGGCGAGCAAGAGTATCTCATTAAGTTAGATGCCGAGTTTCATCAAGTTCAAGCCCTAAAAACCCTGCCGGTGGCGCAACGAGGCAACAGCGTGGTGCAGTTGCAAGACGTGGCACAGGTCACTGACGGTTTAGC
>JAFGUG010000069.1 GCA_016938655.1 Thiotrichales bacterium
AAATCACCTTGTTCGGATTGTAAAAACTGATCCCATCGCAAATCCAACATCACTGGCACACAATTTTGTGGCACCCAATTCCTTAGAGCTTGCATTGCCGATTCACTCAATGGCAAAACAACTTGATTTTGCTCTGCCAAGTAGATGAGGGTATCAAAGACTTTTGGACCCCATTGCGTCAATGGCATTTGTTGGCCAATCATGCCGCCAAAACTTTGCTGGGTTTGGCTGTGTAAACTTGCTAGGTGAATGGCCAATTGTTGAATAAGCTTAGGCGTTGACTGGTTTATCTGGAAGCCTAGCATCCAAGCATTCAAAAGCCAACCTTCCTGAAAATCATCGCTCGATTGCGCCCTTAACAAGGGCGGAACTTGCAACCCTGAATACTTGGCTAAAAAAGCATAAACATCGGCAAAACCACCCAACTGTTTAGGTAAATCTAAACCCCATAAATGAAAAACACCACGCCAAAAAACCGCTGTTTCTAATTGAACTAAGTTGGCAGGACATTTTTTTAATGCATAACAATTTTCGGCAGTTTGCAAACGCCAAATTTGATGCGTGCTGTCCTCAAAAAGATTGGGCAGTTTTTCCGTCTTCAACACGCTACCTATCAGCGCAAAAACTGCTTGAGGAATGAAGGGGAAATTGTTTTTTTGCATCGCTTCTATCAGTTGTCGCACTTCCATGAAACCTTAAATCATCACTATGACAATCATCTTAGCGCCCCGACTACCATTTGACTAGCCGTCTGTAAGACTTAAGACTGCCATTTCGAGGTGTTTTCCGCTATAATTTTGGATTAAATTTATCATGTATAACAAAGAGGCCTGCCCAAATGAACTTAGATCAAGCGAGATTTAATATGGTTGAACAACAGATTCGTCCGTGGGATGTATTAGATCCCAAGGTTTTGGATTTGTTAATGGACACGCCTCGCCATGAGTTTGTGACAGAAAGCCAAGTAGCTTTGGCCTATTCAGACATAGAATTACCAATTGGTCACAACCAAACCATGCTACATCCACGCATTGAAGGCAAGCTACTACAGGCGTTAGATGTTCAGGGCGATGAAGCTGTCTTAGAAATTGGTACCGGCTCAGGCTATATGACTGCTTTGTTAGCCAAACTGGCAGATAAGGTTACCACCGTTGAAATTTACCCTGAATTACAAGAAATTGCTAAGACTCGCTTAGAAGGTTATGACAACATTACCTTTCAAGTGGGTGATGCCAGCCAGAATTGGAATGATGGGGCACAATACGACATCATTATATTTACGGGTGCTATGGCAACGCTGCCACAGGCTTATAAAGAAAAGCTTACGCTTGGCGGACGTCTAGTGGTCACTTTGGGCGACGCTAAAGTCATGACTGCACAATTAGTCACTCGTATTTCGGAAGGTGAATGGGAAACTGAAAGCCTGTTTGAAACTGTCATGCCTACTTTAGTGAATGCTACCAAAGTTTCAGAATTTCAATTCTAGTTCTAGTCTAACCGACACAAATCGCATTGTTCTTCAACAGCCAGCAACTTTGCTGGCTTCTTTTCAAGCATATTCATCCCGCGTAACAATATCTTCATACTTCTTAAATGGCCTAAATTTTAACCAGGCCTGGTTAGAATTAGATTAAAAATGACTTTAAAAGCCCGTGAAAATGCGCTTCTTAATCCTTAATTCCCCTACTTTAATTAACTATAAATTTATTTATCATCCCATAATAAAATTTTTTCATTGTTCAATAAAACCCTTGCTCTATAGAATGCGACCTATTGGCATCAATTTATTTTGTGCCAGATTAACTTTATTAATAGTAAGGAAATTATCATGGATTTGATAGCGCTCTATCCCACTTGGTACGAACCCACGGTGGGTTCTGGCTGGGTGGTGGCTCTAATAGCCACCTTTCATGTGTTGGCATCCCACACTTCGGTGGGTGCGGCACTGTTGTTTGCCTATTTGTCGCACAAAGCTTATCGCGAAGACCGCGATGACCTGCTGGATTTTGTTAAGAAATACGGTTTATTTTTAATGGTATTTACTTATGTGGCAGGTTCCATTACTGGCCCAGGAATTTGGTATTCCACCACCGTTGCCAGCCCTAACGGCATAGGTGCGTTGATTCATTCGTTTGTGTGGAAGTGGGCAACGGAATGGGTTTTCTTCGTCATTGAAGTGGTCGGTGTTTATATGATTGTGTACCTTGTTGGCAAGGTGGATAAGCGTACACACATGAAAATTTCTATCCTTTTTGGTATCGCCTCTTTTGCCACCATGATCATCATTATTGGGATTTTGTCTTTCATGATGATGCCAGGCAAAGAACAATGGTTTGCTGAAGGCGGTTATTTAAATGGGTTTTACGGCACCAATACCTTTATTCAAATGGGGATGCGCGTGGCCTTTATGTTTACCATGACGGCTGTGGTCGGTGGCATCGTGGTTGCGTCAATTAAAGATGTCGCCTTCAAAAAAGAAATGGCTCGTAAACTGGGTTGGTTAGGCATTATCGCGACCTTAATCGGTGCGGCTCTTTTCCAATTGTATTTAACCTCTGTGCCCAGCCAAGCGTTATTGGTCATGGAAAACCGTTTGCCCGATTATTTTGGCCCTAGCATTATTGCGGTGCTAGCCGGTACCTTGGCGTATTTCATCATCACCATGTTGCGCCCTCAAACCTTGGTTCAAGGCTTTGCGGGAGGCATGGCGGTGGTGATTTTGGTGGCCGGTCTTTGGCCAGAAGAAACCGCGCGTGAATCCATGCGTAAACCTTGGGTCGCTGGGCAATATGTCTACTCAAACCAAGTCATTGGTCGTGATGTGCCTGGTATGGACATTCAATCTCAATTACCGATTATTGAAAAAGTGGGGATTTTACAAGCGCATCCCTTTACCCCTGAGCATTTAAAAACAGTTACGGATGGCAATAAAATTCAAGCCGGTGAATTCATTGCCATGACTTATTGTTCAAACTGTCACTCACCTAGCCAAACCGGGATTCGCCCCTTACATCGCTACTTCCCAGAAGGCATTACTCAAGCCCGTATGGAAAGCTATGTGCGTGGCGTATTAACCACGGGCAATATCGCATACATGCCCAAAATGCCAATGATTGAATCTGAAGTCAAAGCCTTATCAGCTTACTTGTTACTCAATAATCAAGGTGGCGATGTTGCCGTGCAAGTCGCTATTCAAGAAGAACTTAAAGTGGCTAACCGAGCTTTAGTGCTCGAAAAGGCTCAAGACAAAGTGGCTCTTACACAGGAGGCTCAATAATGATGGATGCTTCTCAAGTCGCACAAGTGACTGACATGATGTATGCCCTGCGCAACCCTGCAGGCATACCCACCTACCCGATCATTTTCATGGGGTTAGGCGTTTTAACCTTTGCTTTGCATATTTTGTTTGTGCAAATCATGCTGGGCACCTCGGCCATTACCATTTTTGGTAGTTTTAGCCAATCACCCTACTGGCGTCGTTTAGCGGCTGCTATGCTGGAAATCGCTAAAGTTTCCGTATCGGTAGCCATCGTAATCGGGGTTGCCCCTTTACTGTTTGTACAGGTGGTTTACGATCCGCATTGGTACACCTCAAATGTCTTGTCAGCCGATTGGGTAATTGGGTTTATCGTTATCTTAATTTTGGCTTATTGGGCGATGTATTTTTACTACTTCACCAATGGTAAAAACCAAGATAAAACTGCACAACCTAAAGCGCGTTGGTCGATGATTTTAAGTTTGGCTTTGATGTTGGTCGTTGGCTTTATCATGCACAGCTTAACCAGCCAAATGCTGCACCCTGAACTTTGGAAAGAATGGTATGTGCAAAACGGTGTTTTGGATTATTCTGGTTCTCAACTTCATGCTTATAACCCTTGGCGTTTTGCGTTCTTTATTTCAATGGCCATTCCCGTCACGGGTGCCATGTTGGTGACCTACCGCCGTTTTAAAATGGTGCGTGAAGATGCTGATATGGGCTACCTTAATTGGGCGGCTGATTTGGGCAAAACTTGGATTAAAGTCGGCTCAGTGATTGCCACCGTTTTATACATTGCTTGGATGATGACCTTACCAGAAACGGCGGGAGACTTTGCCACTTCTTTCTGGGGTATTTTGGGCGGTGTGATGGTGCTGTTCTATGCCATTTGGGCGCAGGTGCGTTTACAAGGCGAAGCCAAGTTTTGCAGCTACATGGCGCTGCCCATGGCATTGGTGATTGGCTTAGTCGTCGCTATTTCGCGTGAGATGTTGCGTTACGGCATTTTAAATGACTTTTTCCACTACGACTTTATGGACTATAAAATCGTGATGGATTGGTACTCAACGGGTCTATTCTTCTTAACCTTTGCCATCGTCGGTGGTAGCACTTTGGCTTACTACCTCACCATTGCTTGGAAAGCCGGGCAAACCGTGGGTGTTTACACCCCTAGCCCTGCGGTCAATCGCATGGGAACCATCGCCTTGTGGATTATGATTCTTTGGGTCATTCAATTCTTCGTGATTGGTTTTTGGACTTGGGCGCAATAAGGAGACGACGATGAAAAAACAACTATTACTGAGCCTATTGCTTTGCGCTTCCACCTTAAGCGTTTTACCCGCCAATGCCGAACAGGCCAATCCTATGGCAAGCGGTGCCGCCATGGCATGGCAATGCGCTCCGTGCCACGGAACTAACGGCCAAGAGTTTTTGGAAGCCATGCCCCCCTTAGCAGGCATGCCTGTTGAGCAATTTACCCGTGCTATGCTGGCCTATCGGGATGGCACTCGTCCTGCGGTGATTATGGACCGCGTTGCACGCGGCTTTACCGATGCTGAAATTGATGCCATGGCGGTTTGGTTTGAAAAACAACCGCTCAAGCAATGGGAAAACACCAGTTTAAATGAGGCATTAAAAGCGCAAGCTGACGCTCAAGGAGTTCAACAATGAGCCAACTAGAAAACAAAACTTTTGATCACAAAATCACACGCCGCGACCTGCTCAAAATTTTTGGTGCCACAGCCGTTGCAGGCACAGGCATTTTTGGTGCCAGTCAACAGGCTTTTGCCAAAAGTGCTGCCCATGTGGTGGTTGTGGGTGGCGGCGTTGGCGGATCAACCTTTGCCAAATATCTCAGATTTGCTGACCCAGATGTCAAAATCACCATCATCGAACAATACCCAGAATATATCACCTGCTTAAGAAGCAATGATGTCATCGTGGGGATGCATACTTTAGACGAATTGACCTTTAATTTAGACACCATTCGCTCTAAATACAATGTCAATGTTGTCATCGATAGGGTCATTGGGGCCGATTTCGACAAAAAAACCGTCACGACGGCCAAAGGCACTTTACTCAGTTATGACAAGTTAGTGGTCTCTCCTGGCATTGATTTTAAATTTGAAGATTATGAGGGCTATACCGCAGAAATGGCTGAAGGCGATTTCCCACATGCCTATAAAGCTGGCTCACAAACCTTAAAATTGAGACAACAACTTTTAGCCATGCGCCCAGGGGGAACGGCCATTATCGCAACGCCACAAAATCCATTTCGTTGCCCTCCAGGCCCCTACGAACGCGCATCGTTTTTTGCCGAGTATTTCAAACACCATAACCCAACGGCTAAGCTCATCGTGCTAGATCCTAAAGACAGCTTTACCAAAGATGTGCCCTTTAAAAAAGCTTGGGAAAGACTGTATGGCTATCAAACTGACAACGCCTTAATTGATTGGGTTTCTGGATCTGATGGTGGCCGCGTGGTACGTTTAGATGCCAAAAATAACATGGTAGAAACCGATGGTGAGGATTTTTATGCTGATTTAATCAACATTATCCCTAACCAAAGAGCTGGAAAACTGGCTCAAACGCTGGGGTTAACTGACCGTTCGGAATGGTGCCCAATTGATCGCAACACCATGGAATCGGCCTTGCACAAAGAAGTTTATGTACTGGGCGATAGCTCAATTGCGGATGCCATGCCCAAGTCGGGTTACTCGGCCAACTCGCAGGCTAAAGTGTGTGCACAAGCCGTTGCCGACACCCTTAAAGGACATCATCCGGGCAAAGCCATTTATTCAAATGTCTGTTATAGCTTAGCGGGTGAAAATTATGGGGTATCCATTGCCGCTATCTACGAAGTCAAAGACGGTTTAATTCAGCCCAAAGGTCAATCAGCGGGGGTTTCCCCCATCACCGACATACCTGCACAACCCATTCTTGAAGCGGTTTATCAAAAAAACTGGCAGCGTGAATTTGTGAAAGATGTCTTTTCTTGATTAACTTAGTGAGAATCAAAATGTTTAAAAAAACGATATTAATCGCTACTTTAATTGGGTTGAGTAGCACATCCCTAGCCTCTGGGCATGAAGTCAAACCTCAAACAAGTGCTTGGAGCAATCAAAGCTTAGAAGCCAAAATTCAATCCATGCCGCAAGGCGATGCTGTGCGTGGTCAAGCCGTGCATACGCAAATGATGTGTAATGCTTGTCATGGTGAAACAGGCGTTTCTCCCTCGCGCAATTATGCTTCATTAAATGGTCAAACGGAGCAATACACCCTTAAAATGATGTTAGATTATCAAGCCGGTCGTCGCTGGGAACACTATAAACAAGCTGATATTATGGTGAAATTGGCTCAAGCCATGAACGATCAACAAATCGCGGATGTTGCCGCCTTTTATGCTGAACAAGCCCCAAGTGTTTGGGGTAACGTCAAGCCGCTTGACCCTAAAATTGAGCGTTTGGTGCGTAAAGGCGATGTCTCTCGTATGATTACCCCCTGTGCTTCCTGCCACGGAGCGCATGGCGAAGGAAAAGACATTACCCCCGCTTTAGCGGGTCAAGTGCCAGAATACTTTGTCCGCACCATGCAATCCTACAAACAAAAACATCGATTTAATGATGTACACGAGGGCATGTCGCAATTTACCCAGGATTTAACCGACACAGAAATCCAAGCTTTAGCAGATTATTACGCCACTTTAGGGGCCAAAAAATAAAAGGAAGGTAACATGACTGGAATCAAAGCGATTTTATGGGGACTTTTTCTCACTTTTGGATCCATCGCTTTAATGTGGTGGCTCAGCACGCTAACACTCGTCTCTTTATAAGAGACCTTTAAAAACCTATCCTAAAAACCTCGCTTGCGAGGTTTTTTTATGACAGAAATACTGTCAAAATACTTCATAAACAAAACCCCAGCCTTGTCTATAAATATCATTAATTTATGAATAAACACTATTAATGTTATGATACATCTCAATGATTCTGTCAGATTCTGACAACCTCACATTAACCACCAACTCCTCTTCTAAAATTGCTAAGGCTATCTTCATGAAAATCGCTGTCTCCAGTGCAAACACCGAAAAAATTTCTGGCCCTGCCATCGCTTGTAATAGCTTTTTAATTTATGAAACGCTTAATCAAAAAATCATTAACAAACGGCATATTCGCTTAAAAAGTGAAGAGCTGTTAAGTGCTTTAAAACTACCACTTTCCAAACTCCCCACCCATCCATTAAACGGTATTGAATGCTTAATCAGTGAAAGTCTCGGTACAGGGTTAAGCCAAAAAATGATCGACCAAGGTATTCAAACCCTAGCTACCAATGGCATGGAACCCGATGGGGTTGTTTTAGCTTACTTACAATTACTACGTCCTTAACAAATTCCTTTAAGGCAAGATCAACTGATTAATCAACCGATTAAATAGGCGCTTAAA
>JAFGUG010000001.1 GCA_016938655.1 Thiotrichales bacterium
CGGTAAAATAACCAAGGTTAATGCGTTAAAAGTTTAGGCGTTCAAGTTAGGTGCGAACCGGTGTTCAAGTTCGTGCGAATATGCAGGTGCAACAGTGCGCCGATTATCTACATTTTGCCCGCCAGCAATATGCGCCTTACGGACACGAAAAAATTCAACCAACTTGGGGCATTGTTACCGATATGAACGAATTCCGTTTATATTGGAAAGCCAAAATGCCCGGGCAATACCAGCGTTTTATTCTCAAACCCAAAACAATGAAAGAGCAATCGCTCAGCTTGCTGGCCGACACTGAACACGCACGCCAACAACGCTTTTTATTTAAAACCCTGTTTCAGGCCGACATGCTCCTAAATCGCGGCAATGCATCTGCTTTGCTCAAACTATTCAACTCTCAGCAAATTCAAGAAAAAGTGCTTGAAAAGACGTTTTATTTTGAATACCGCGACTATCGCGAAACCTTATTTAAAACCTTGTTAAAAGCCAACGCTTTAAACTACCAACCGCAAAAACTGGTACGCCTCACCCAAAAACTGCTCGACCGCTTGCTGTTTATCATGTTCTGCGAAGACATGGGCGCGCACCTCGAATATCCGGTAAATCTGCTGCGAGATTTAATGGTCGAAGGCTCGCAAGACACGCGCTATAACCCACAAGCCAACGACTTTTATGAAGAAAAAGTATCGCGCCTGTTTAAAACTATACGACTTGGCGGCACTTTATGGAATCACAGCATCAATAAATTCAACGGTGGATTATTCGCCGCCGATGACGATTTAGAAAACCTGTTTATCCCTAATCACATCTTCTTTACCCCGATGCAGGGCGCAACCGAACAGGCGATGAAAACCGAAAAACACACCTTGCTGTATTTTTCTGCCAACTACAATTTCGGCATCGAAGACGGCGGCGAACGCACCATCGGCCTTTACACCCTTGGGCGCATTTTCGAGCAATCCATTACCGATCTCGAAATCATGGAAGCCGAAGCCGCCAATGAAGAATCGCTGATGAAACTCAGCAAACGCAAGACCGACGGCGTTTACTACACCCCCGAATGGGTCACTGAATACGTGGTAGAACAAACCCTTGGTTTACGCCTGCGCGAGTTGCAAACCGAGCTTGGCTTTGAAGCCTATAGCGACTTAACCGATTTAGAAATCGATGCTGCCCACACCAAAAATGGTAAATTCGCCGCGCAAAAATCCAGTGTCAAAAGCTATTTTGAAGCACTTGAACAATATGAAGTGCGTCTGAGCGAAATAAAAGTGCTTGACCCCGCCTGCGGCAGTGGCGCGTTTTTGATACAAGCGCTTAAACGCCTGCTAAAAGAACACGAATCGATCAACAAAGAAAAAGCCCGCATCAGCTACGAATTTAAACAAGGTGGCCTGTTTGATGTTGGCCAAGTCTATCGCAATATTCTCTCTAAAAACCTTTACGGTGTAGACATCAACCCAGAATCGGTTGAAATCACCAAGCTCGCGCTTTGGTTGCATACCGTCATGCCCGGCCAACCTTTATCGTCGCTGGATAATAATATCCTTTGCGGCAATAGTCTGGTCGATTGGGATATTCAAACCATCTTGCCCGACCTTAACGAACACCAACTCGACAAAATCAACCCGTTTAGCTACGCCCAAGCGTTTCAAGACGTATTCGCTAACGGTGGCTTTGATGTGATTATCGGCAATCCGCCATACATCAAACTACAAAACATGAAAAAGGTTGCGCCGGAAGCCACCGAATACTGGGTAAAGGCCACTAAAACCGAAACCGTGACTAACGAAAACGGTCAAATTATTGAAAAGCAAGTTCCGAAATTTCGCAGTACTCAAACCGGCAACTACGATATTTATTTACCGTTTTTTGAACAATCGGTGCAACTGATTAATCCAAAAGGGCGTATGGGTTTTATCGCGCCCAGCGTGTGGGCGGTGAACGAATACGGTGCTGGGCTAAGAGCCTTCTTGCACCAAAGCCAACAAATGGATCGTTGGATCGACTTTAAAAGCCACCAAATCTTTGACGAAGCCATTACCTACACCGCGTTGCAGTTTTTTACCGGCCAAGCGAATGACGGCATCAAACTGCATTTTGCCCCGCAAGGCGCGGACGATTTAGCCGGTCTGCATTGGGATGACATCTCGCCTTTGCCTTATAACCAACTCGACTCTAACCAGGCCTGGCAGTTTATGCCGGAAGCGGAAAGAAAGCTGGTTGAGCGGTTGAATGCGGAATGTTTGAGATTAGATGATCAGAAGCTAACCAAAGCGATTTTTCAGGGTTTAATTACAAGTGCAGATAGCATTTACCACCTTACCAAAGTCGCAGACGGGCGTTACATTTCCCATGCTGACAAACAAAGCCCACAGGAAATTTCTATAGAAGACGGTTTAATGAAGCCACTTATTTCCGGTACAGAAGCTAAGCGTTATCAAAAACCGATCACCGAAACTTATGTGCTGTTTCCCTATGACCTCAGTGGCGACATGCCGAAATTGTTTACTCGGCAACAAATGCAAACTCAATTTCCACAAGGCTGGGCGTATTTGCAAACACATGAAAAAACTCTTCGTGCTAGAGAAAGAGGCAAGTTAAATGTGGAAGCTTGGTATCAGTTTGGTCGCAATCAAGGCTTAGATAAGCAGCATTTAAAAAAATTATTAGTTCCAAGGTTGGTTAAAAAGTTATTTTGTTGAGCCTGTAAACAATTCTGTGTAAACGCCTATTTTTCTATACCAGACCTTTAAGGCGGTCTTCATGCTGAATCATAAACTGATTC
>JAFGUG010000070.1 GCA_016938655.1 Thiotrichales bacterium
CACTCCGACGAAGAAATGGCCGCCGCCGAAGCCGAGGGGCAACCCATTCGTGAGATCTCTTCAACGCAAACGGGATACAACGACCGTATTGAATCTTTTAAGAGTTTTATTTCATTGTTAAAAACAGTTCCTGGGTATAAGCCCAATGAAGATGAACTCAAAGTCGAATCGCTTACAGCCTACTGCAATTTGCTCGACAATACAAACAACGACGTGCTTACGACCAACAATGCGCTTGATATGGCCCGCATTGCCCGCAACAAAGTCCTTTACACCGAAAAAACAGGGCTTTGCGCCGTAGCCGCTGATGTCAAATCGTACCTGAAATCGGTTTACGGTGCAACAGGTGCCGAGTACAAACTGACCAGTGGCATTAAGTTTAAACCGTTTAAATAACAAGAAGATATCAACGGCCGGCCAGCAAGTTTGTCCGGCCGTTATTTTTCATTCAATAACTCCAAGCCTAAAACATCGTCCCAATTTTAAATACGAAGCGTTCCCATTTTTAATAAAGACTACACAATTTATCAGGTTAGCACCGCCATTTATAAAATAAGTATCATCACTTGCAATATAGCCTCCACCATTTCTGTTTTAGGCATCGACATTTATTTATTGAGCACCGCCATTTATTTATTAAGCACAAACATTTGTATTTTAAGCATCGCCGCTTATTTATTGAGCACCGACACTTATACTTTAAACACCGCCATTTGTATTTTAAGTACCGACGTTTATACTTTAAGCACCACTATTTGTGTTTATAGCGTCAGCAATGGCATTGCAAGCATTATGATTTATTGAATCCGCATCATGCACCATCTTTCGGTGAAATTGATACACGTTAGCCAAAGAAAAATCCGTTTACATCTTTCAAAACAAAAAATTCTATTGTCACCTATTGTTTCGATTGTGGTTCAAACACCAAACCATGCCGAAGGCGTAGTGCCAATACCTATCAGCCAAAGGGAATCAGCCCCCATCTTGCCGTCCCTCCGTAGAGACGCTCAACTTAAGCGCCTCACTATTTGAGCATCTTACACGCACACAACATTGAAAACCTTCTGCATTCCGGCCAAAAAACAAATCCATCTTCCAATGTCTTACCGTGGCCGGGAAAAAACGAGGATCATCGTTACCCTGGGCGTCGCTCGTACCTCGCTTTGCCCAGGGCTGATTCAGTCAGGCCTTCAGCCTGATACCCATTGGCCGAATGGAATCCATTTCGATCTTGCACGTCGCAAAGCCCCAAGGGGGC
>JAFGUG010000071.1 GCA_016938655.1 Thiotrichales bacterium
TACTGTTCGAGCTTATCTTGCGAAATTTCAATCGCCATTTCTTCCGTTGGCAAGCCTTTAAATGAAACCTTATCAATACCTGCGTCCAATAATTCACGTTCATATTTACGTGCTAAATGACGCATTTCTTGCACAGAACCCTTGTCACTCATCAACAAAACCCTAGCAATCGACTCATAACGCACGATGCGCTCTATCACTGGTTTTTCAGCATCTTGCGGCAAATTTCGCAGTTCGCTGATTTTCTGATTAATTTGGTCCTTGGCCTCAATCATATTCGTGCCTTCTTTAAACTTTAAAGACACCGCTGATACACCGCTAGAAGACGTAGACGTCATTTCATCCAGATTATCTAAATTACGTAACACCCGCTCAATAGGAGAGGTAATCGAGGTTTCCACATCTTCAGCATTCGCACCTGGCCAAACAACACGCACCGACGCATAATCCAGCTCAAAATTAGGAAAAAATTGCACATTCAATTTGGTTAAAGCAACGATTCCAGCCAATATCATCACAATCATCAATAAGTTGGGCGCAACCTTGTGACGGGCAAACAAACCAATAAAACCATGCGTTTTAAACTTTTCATGCTTTGGATGATAACCCGGAAAATCTGCTTCATGCGCTTCAGGGCGCATCACTTCAGTATGGTTACTCATCACCATTCACCACCGACACTTTAAGACCGCTGATGGCATTAGGCAAATGGGTCACAACCACTTGAGCGCCCTCCAAAGTCTTACCCTCTTCTGCTTTTAATAATGCATAAGAAACGCCATCAATACGAGTTTCGCCCAAGTTTTTGACCCGTTCAATCTGCATCACGCCCTCTTTCACAACATACAAGTTCTCTGTGCCATAAATCGCCGAATACGGCATGGCGAAAACGCTTTGCTGTACTGGCAACACTAAAGATACTTGCCACAAATCGCCTGGTCTCGCAAATTTAAGTTCTGTTGGCACTTTAAAAAACGCATCAACCCCACTGGTGCTTGACTCACCCGCCAAACGCGAAAAAGGCAACTCAAATATTTGCTCATTCAAACGATATAACGCTTTTAAGGTTTGTCCTGATTGTAAACTCTGATAAACAGAGGGCATCACATCTATTGGCAGTCTTGCTTTAAGCTCTAAACTGTCAAACGCATAAAACTGCACTAATGGACTGCCAACGGAAACCCGATCTCCCTGCGACACCTTAACCTGAGCCAAGCGCCCTGCGTAAGGCGCAACAAGATGACCACGGCTTAAATTAATTTTAGCCTGCTCATAATTGGCTTGCGCTTTTGCCAAACGCGCCACTAATTGTTGTGCCGTCACTTGATGTTGCTGTACGGATAATTCTGCGCCCACAACGGCGTATTCTTGGCGCACCAAGGCCTCTTTACTTTGATCAACTGCTGACTGAGACGCTAAGTTCTTTTTAAACAGTTGACGATTACGCTCAGCATCGGTCTTTTTCAGCTCCAACACCTTTTGCTCATTCAACAACTTTTGCTGATTGGCTTGATAAGCCAATTTCTCAATAGCCAGTTGAG
The DNA here is from genome assembly GCA_016938655.1 of Thiotrichales bacterium. Classification (GTDB taxonomy): domain Bacteria; phylum Pseudomonadota; class Gammaproteobacteria; order Thiomicrospirales; family Thiomicrospiraceae; genus Thiomicrorhabdus. The sequence goes on from JAFGUG010000071.1 coordinate 1,542, forward strand.
CCTGCATATCTTCAACATCTGCCTTCGCGATTTGATAAGGCAATTGCAAATCTGAATCCGCCAAGGATACCAACGCTTGGCCTGCACTAAATTCTTCACCCTCATTCAACCAAACCTTTCCAACCTGTCCTGTTACTGGCGCTGCGGCACTGACCATAGCATTGGACTGAATCGTACCGAAAAGGGTTTGCACGGGAGATAAGCTCTGCAATTGAACCGTTTCAACTTTAACAGGCCAAACTTTTTGCTTAACCTCAACTGGAGGTTGCGTGGGTTTTGTTGATTTGAAGTACATAAACACAGTAACCGCCAACACCAATATCAATAACGGTATCGCGGCGTTTTTGACAAATGCAACTAGCTTGGCAACAGACATGAAAGGAATACCCATATAATTTAAAAACCCAATTCTACCAAACTTACAATAAGCGCCTTCGAGACAATCCTTAACAAATATTGAATCCAATCCAGCAACGCTTGCTTTCCGAATTCAAATCATTAAACTCCAGTTATAAATTTTTTTAATCAACCCATAAACATTAAGGAAAAACCCATGAAAAAAATTGGACTCGCTTTGGTATTCGCCCTCAGCCCGCTAACGACCTTTGCAAACGAACCCAGCAACATCGAGGCACGTGAAATCGCCAAACAATTTGCAGGGCAACTACAACCCGAATTGAAAAAAGGCATGCAAAATGGCGGCCCCGTCAACGCCATTGGCGTGTGTCACAGCAAAGCACCGCAAATTGCTCACGACTTAACAAAATCAACTGGCTGGAACATTAATCGTGTCAGTTTGAAACCTCGCGGCGCAAGTGCTCAACCTGATACTTGGGAAGCAGCGGTTATGGAAAAATTTAATGCCCAACTTGCATCGGGTGCAGATGTCAAAACCATTGAATTTTCTGAAGTGGTCAGCTTGAATGGGCAAAAAACCTTTCGCTACATGAAAGCCATTCCAACCGGAGAAGTGTGTTTAAAGTGTCATGGTACCGATGTCGTTGCACCAGTCAAAGAAGCCATCCACAAATTTTACCCACAAGATACGGCAACAGGCTACAAAATGGGCGAAATTCGTGGCGCCTTTAGTTTTTCAAAAGCTTTATAAACGCCTTATATAAGCTTTATAAGCGCCCCAAAATAACCAGGCCTGGTTATTTTTGGGGCTTTTTTAAGCTGTTTTTAAGATTTTTAGGTATTCTCAAAATCCATGCGGGTTTGCATTTCCCATTGATGATGTTCGGCGTTTTCTCGAATACTCACGGGTTCTTGA
>JAFGUG010000072.1 GCA_016938655.1 Thiotrichales bacterium
ATAACGACTGAAGACCAGCCCGGCAATACCGCCCATTGAAGCGGCAATCAGCGTATTAAGAATGACAATAGCGGTTTGGTGGTTCAGCGTTAACATACTGCCGCCGTTAAACCCAATCCAACCCAATACAATCAAAAAGGTTCCTAAGGTACTGAACGCTAAATTCGATTTTTCAAAACTGCCTTTCATCTCAAATCGACCTAAGCGCGGCCCAATCACCATAATCGCCGCCAGTGCTGCCCACCCACCCACAGAATGCACCACTGTAGAACCGGCAAAATCCACAAAGCCCATTTGTGAAAGCCAGCCCGACTCGTTCCAACTCCAATGTGCTTGAACCGGGTAAACCACCAAAGAGACCCAAATGGCAATCAGAAGGTAGGTTGTATAACGAGTTCGTTCGGCAATGGAACCGGAAATAATGGTCACGGCGGTTGAGGCAAACATCGCTTGAAAAATGACAATCGCAATTTGTTGCACATTTTCATCATAAAAAAATAACGAATCCCAGCCAACCCAACCTTGATAGCTATTACCAAGCAGAAGGCTCGCACCAAAGATAATAAAAATGATAAAAGAGATGAGAAAGTCACTGATATTTTTAATGGCGGTAGAGATGGAATTTTTTGCCCGCGTCTGCCCTGCCTCTAAAGCGGTAAACCCAGGTTGCATCAATGCGACTAAAACGGCACTAAACAGAATCCAAAAGGTATTAAAAAATTCTAAGCTCATTTGAAGGGAATCCTAAAAAATAAAATCTATGCAGCTCATAGACTTAATTTTAATATAAGCATAAATTATACCTATATTATTTAACCCTTATATTTAGTGGATTTTATGCAAATAAACTAACTATTTATTTTTTAAATACACTTTAAATCTATTTATTTGGTGCAGTAAGCACCATAAAGTTTCAAGCACGTTTTCACATCAAATTTACCAAGGCAAATGGCAGGCCTGCTGACTTTTTAACTTACTTTTCGCACTTGAAGTCCGTTTAACAAACTTCTTAGAGAACAAAACACCTAAAATCGAACTGGCGTCCGCCAACCCCCCTCCGAGTAAGCTATAATCTCTGCCTATTTCGCCATACGATTCAAGCAGAGAGCGACGACAAACTGCCTAATCGATAATCTTCACCCAATAGCTGAGGTTTCTATGTCATTTTCAACACTTGGATTAAATGATTCCCTTCTTAAAGCGGTTTCTGAACTGGGTTACCAAACCCCAACCGCCATTCAGCAAAAAGCCATTCCCGTTATTCTATCGGGTAAAGATTTGGTGGCCGCTGCTCAAACTGGAACCGGCAAAACGGCGAGCTTTGTGTTACCCATGCTAGAAAAGCTTAATCCCGGTGAGGAACCTTTTTTATTGCGCGGTCGCTCGATAAGAGCTCTTATCTTAGCGCCTACCCGCGAGCTTGCTTTGCAAGTTGAGGCCAATGTAAAAGCGTATGCCAAATACCTTAATCTAAGCGCTCTGGCGTTGGTGGGCGGCAGTGACATCGAACTACAAAAACAGCAGTTGGTTAAAGGCGTGGATATTGTAGTAGCCACACCCGGCAGATTATTGGACATGGCTTACCAACGTGCCCTATTTTTTGACGATTTAGAAATTCTCGTGATTGATGAGGCCGATAGAATGCTCGATATGGGCTTTATTGATGACCTCAATAAAATCATTGACCGTCTGCCTGGCAATCGTCAAAGCTTGTTGTTTTCTGCAACCTTAACCGATGAGGTTCGCTACTTGGCGGACACCGTTTACGATGATGCCGTTGAGATTTTAATCTCGCCAAAAAAGAAGGCGGCACCCAGCATTAAACAGTGGTTAATTACGGTTGATAAAGATAAAAAATCCGCGCTGTTGAGTCATTTAATTAATGAAAAACGATGGAATCAAGCACTCATCTTTGTTGAGAAAAAACACTCAGCAGCCAAATTAGTGGAACAACTTGGAAAACGTGGGATTGTTGCCGACACCTTTCACAGTGGAAAAAGTCAGGGCTCGCGAGAAAAAGTGTTGGCAGATTTTAAATCAGGAAAATTACAATTTCTGGTGGCTACCGGCATTGCATCGCGCGGGATAGATATTCAAGAGTTAAGCCGAGTGGTCAATTATGACTTACCACACCCTGCGGAAGATTATGTGCATCGCATTGGCCGAACGGGTCGTGCAGGCGCATCCGGTGAAGCGATCTCTTTTGTCTCAAAAGACGATTTTAAAAATCTGTGTGCCATAGAAAGTTTACTTGGGCACATTATTCAGCGCAAAGAGATCGAGGGCTTTCCGGTTAGAAAAGCGGTGCCGATTTCAATATTAAACTACCGCCCCAAAAGACATTAGTTCTGGGTTTTTAAGTTAAAAGTTAGCTTAGTTAAGCTAACGTTAACTTAAAGCGAACTTAACACTAATCTTAATCAAACGCTCAGCAGGCAGCGGGAGCGTTCTTAGAACGGTTATAAAACGACCTTTAAGGGTTCTAGGTTACTTTCACTACTTTCCCATACCCATAAACCCCTTAACCCTGTTTCTTATTTTGTCTGAGTCGGTCACGAAACTGAACTCGGGCAAACTCTTGTAAATCTTCGACACTGTCGGTCTCATCGACAATCTCACGGCCTAAGACCGTCTCAATGGCGTCTTCTAAGGTCACAATCCCCTCAGTTTGACCGTATTCATCCTCAACCAAAAATAGGTGTTCACGTTTTCTGATAAACAGATCCAAGAGCTGCTGAACCGGCAATTGCTCGGACACGCGCCCTATCGGCTTGCTAAACTTCAAAATCTTTTCGTGACCGTGCCCTGCGCGTTCGGCTTTCAACAAATCGAGTTTGGTGACGACTCCGGTCATGCTGTCTAAACCCAGTTCGTAAATAGGAATTCGAGAAAACTGCTCGGTTCGCTCCACCTCTAAGGCTTCAGAAACACTCAAGTCTTGACTCAAACTGTGGATGACGGTTCGTGGGGTCAGAATCTTGTCGGTTTTGATTTCACGCAACTTTAAAACATTCGCTAAATACTCATTCTCCTGTGAGATTAACGAACCAGATTTATGACCTAATGAGGCTAAGGCGATGATTTCATCTCGCGTAATCTCATCGGGCTTGCCTTTACGAAAACGTTTGGTAATTAATGTCGCCACCCAAATCAGTGGGAACACCAACTTGGTTAACCAATAGATCATGTGTGCAGACGGGATGGCCAATTGACGCCAAAATGTTGCACCAATGGTTTTAGGAATGATTTCAGAGAAATACAAAATGGCGAGCGTTAACAGCACCGCAATAAGCACCTCCCACTCGTCACCATACACTTTGGCCGCCTGCGCACCCACTCCGGCGGCGCCCATAGTGTGCGCAAAGGTATTTAAGATTAAGATACTTGAGATTGATTGATCTAAACGGTCACGCACTTTTAAAAGTACCTTGCCCTGAATCGGATGCTTACGGGAAATCTCTTCAACGTAACTAGGCGTGGTTGAGAGCAATACAGCCTCTAAAACCGAACAGACAAAAGAGACACCAATGGCGATTACCAAGTAAATTATCAATAAGGTCATACCGCTTCCGTTTTGTATTAAATAGGCTTTTACTATAAACAATCAATCTTCTCAGTCAACGTAAAAAAACCGTTATTCGTAAATCGTTTGAAGACCGATTTTTATAAGGGTTTTAATGATTAAATTCGACAGGCCTACTGATTTTTTAAACCTTCATAATACAAAGCATACAAAGACACGTCATACCAATACGCCTCGCCTTTTACAGACCGTCTTTAAAACGCTATACTCTCTGTCAATTTAAATGACAAACAACGAGTTGACCATGCAACAGCACCTACTTTTTTCAGCGCAAACACCAGAACATCATTGGCATATGGTCAGTGACCAAGTAATGGGCGGGGTATCGCAAGGTCACATGCAGATGACCGAGCAAGGCGTTAATTTACAAGGCCATGTCAGTCTTGAAAATAACGGTGGTTTTTTGCAAATTCAGTGGCCAATGAATGCGTCGGTTGATCGCTTAGAGATTCAAAATGCGCAAGGTGTTTTTCTTGAGTGGTGTTCGCATCAAAATGAAACCTTATCGCTGTTAATAAAATCAGATCAGCTGTGGATGCCGTGGCAATCCTACCGTTGCTCTGCTGAAGTAACCACCGAATGGCAAACGCTCTATGTTCCCTTTTCTGCGTTTGAGCCTTACCGAACCCAAACCCGCTTAAGACCGCAAGCCATCAATAAGTTTGCCGTGCTGGCGGGTGAGCACGAACGAGAGGTGAATGTTACCATCAGACAGTTTGGACTGTATTCTTAAGGTAAAGCACCACCCATTTCAGCGTTTCGTTAGCCTAAACGCCCTAAACTCGGCTAATCTTCTTGTTATGTCATTTCCATTTTTAGACATAAAAAAAACCCGTTTAGCCATTTGGTTAAACGGGTTATTCAACTTAACGCTTATAAAGCCACTTTATATGGACATTTTTAAATAGCCATCTTATGGCCAGCAGCTTGCAAACCGTCTAGTCAGGCCAAGTGCGTCTTGAAAACGGCATTGGAACCACTTTATCTTCCTGCTTCTCTGCCGCTGGTTTTCTGGTGGTTGCTGGCTTTTTTGCAGCCGGTTTTGCAGCCGGTTTAGCGGCAGGTTTTTTAGCCGCTGGCTTTCTCGCCGCTGGTTTCTTAGCAGCCGGCTTAGTTGCCGCCGCTTTTGCAGCAGGTTTTGCTGCCGGCATAGTTTGAGGTTTAGCGGGTTCTGCAGCTTCGCTTGCGGTTGAGGGGGCCTGAACCCCTTCGTCTGGTTTAGGTTCTTTAGCGCGACGTAAACTCTCTGCTAATTTTGAACCTGTGGTTGAATTACTCATAATATCTCCTCAATCATTTCGTTAATTTCATTTGAAGCCGATTCGCCTCGTTTGCCGATACAAAAAACGCTCAATCCATCCATCGCAGCATTACGGTAGGCGGCTCTGCGTCTTACGCCTCCTTTTAAAGAAGGGATATCAAACTCATCCAAGGCCTCTTTCATCGCTTTAGATAACGCACTACGAGGCTCTAATTGGTTGACCACGATATAAGGTTTTAATGCACGATTCTTAATCTTAGCCTGTTCAATGGCTTCGATAATTCGAATACTGGCCCACAAGTCTACAGGCGAAGGTAGAACAGGGATAAGCACCGAATTTGAAACTTGCATGGCTTGCTGCATCACCCCTGTTTCTAAAGTGGGCGGACAATCAATCACCACAAAGTCATAATCCTCTGCAAAGCGCGTCACTTCTCGTGCTAAATGACCACCAATGGCAATCACCGAAACCGGAAAAGGTTTGTCTTCCGGTGCCATGTTACTCCATTGAACCGCTGAACCTTGGGGGTCGGCATCAATCAGTAGGACGCGACCACGCTTAGATAATCCGGCTGCAAAATTCATACTTAACGTGGTTTTACCGGTACCACCTTTCTGGTTAGCAATTGCAAAAACGTGTGCAGACATAACTGTTCCAAACTTAAGTTAAAACGCCTAGCTATCAAGTGCCAAGCCGTTTTTTGAGTGATGATTAATAAATTTATTTCTCATTATACATGCCCATAAAAAAAACTCCGTAAAAAAGCCCAAAACAACCGACTCGCTTGAATTCAGCGGCGATTCATTGAGAATGAAAAGGCCTTTTAAACAGGCCTGCTAAGTTTAAGGATTTCTTTTTTTAACCATTCAAATGGTATGACTTCTCACAAAATAGTAAAAATCGACTTTTCAGGCAATCTGGATTTTGGCAGTGCGGCATTAAAATCCGCCTCATCTCGATACCCTAAGGCAATCATGGCGACAGCACAATACCCCTTGTCGGTGAGTCCAAAGGTTTGATTAAGGACGTCAATATCAATCCCCTCAATCGGCACGGCATCAATCCCCAATACTCCTGCACCCAGCAACACCGACCCCATGTTTAGGTAAACCTGTTTTTCCATCCAATCAACGGCATCGTTTAGGGTTTTACGGTGCAAGTCGGCATAAAAGCCTCGTACTTTTTTGACCATCTCTTTGCTTTCTGGATTCGGAAAACGTCCGTCTTTGTCTTCATTTTCCAACAGGTTGTCAAGATAGGCATCGCTTATATCCGTTTTTGCGCAAAACAAAATCACATGCGAGGCATCCAATACTTTTGATTCATTGGCACTGTACACGCCTTGCGTTCCTTTTGCTAACTGTTGCTTCGCTTGCAAGTTGTCAGCAATGATAAAATGCCACGGTTGCGAGTTCACACTTGACGGGCTCAAACGCAACAGGGCTTTAATTTGTTTAAAGTCGGATTCTGAGATACGTTTACCAGAATCAAATTTTTTTGTCGCGTAGCGGCGTTTTGCCACCTCAATCAAGGTCATCTAACGTTTCCTTTTGGCATACAAACCAAATTAAATTTATTAAAAATCATTCACTTAAGAAATTTAGGTCATCTGAAAACAACGCTAAAATGAAACTTAGCCTACCCCAAAATAGTCGGGTTAAGCTGCCATACTGCATAGTTTAGAAAGCCTGCAAAACTTACCCATGCTAAATAGGGCACCAAGAGCACTGCGGCGAATCGCTGAACTTGCCAAAACGCGACCATTGTCGCTAAGATGAGTATCCATAGAATGACAATATTAAGAAGCGCGATCGCACCTAATTGCCACACAAAAAAGAACCAACTCCAAATAGCGTTGGTCGCTAATTGCACTAAAAACAACCCAAGTGCAATTCGATTCAAACTGATGCCACCCTTTCGCCAGACTAACCAAGCGGCAATGGCCATGAATAAATATAACGTACTCCAAACCGGCCCAAAAACCCATCCAGGTGGGGCCCAATCCGGTTGAATCAGTCCACTATAAAACGACCGAGCTTGGATGGAGGCAATGGCACCGATTGTCGATGCGGTAAAGCTCACTAGTAACCAGCCAATAAACCCCATCACCTGTTTTTTTGTACTAAAACCCTGCATGATTTCTCCCTAATTTGGATTAACTTGTTTATCCAACTTTTTAAAAACATCGGATTATCATAATGGACTTACCCCATAGGTAAAAGCCTAATTCTACGCAAGGGGTTAATTTTACAAAACACAACCGAACTTCTTATTTAAAAGTAAGCAGGCCTGCTCATTTTTAAATCACTCATCCTAAACTCGCATATTACTATCCACCAACTTAACCGTTTACAAGGAATGCTTGAGTGAATTGCCAACCAAACCTTAATCACGCTAAAGCCTGTTATACTTTTTTGCAAAAACACCCCGTTACCGTTTAAGCATGACCCTTAACCAAGGAACAATATCATGACTCACCCTCAAAAATTAACCGCATCTTGGCTAATCATCATGGCTGCTATCGTGGGACTCTATTTGATCAAAGACACCCAAAGCACCAGCAGCTCTGAGCACACTCAAACGCCAAAACCCCATGAAATTTGGGTGCCAAACCACGCTCCTATTATTGGGCCTTTCAATGCGCCGGTGACCTTGGTCGAGTTTATAGACCCTGCCTGTGAAGCGTGTCGCGCCATGTACCCGTATGTGAAAGCCATTATGAAAAAACACCCAAATGACGTACGTTTGGTGATTCGCTATGTCAATTTTCACACTCAATCCGAAGAGGCCATTCGCATTTTAGAAGCCGCTAGAAAACAGAATCAATTTGAGACCGTGCTTGAGGTATTACTGGCGTTTCAACCCGCTTGGGCCCCTCACCATAAAGAGGGCGTTGACCCTTGGCTGTTTGTTGAAAAAACAGCGTTGAATATTGAACAAGCCAAGCAAGATGCGCTTGACCCAAACATTGCCAATATCATCACTTTGGATATGGCGGATGTTGAAGCGGCTGGCGTGAAAAAAACGCCCAGTTTTTTTGTGAATGGTAAACCGCTTACCTTAATGCACCCCGACCCACTGCTGGAAATGATTGAAACAGCCTTAAAAGAGGCAAAGGAACCTTCAAGTTAAGGACAGCCTGCAACTTCCTATGCCCTGAGCACGGGTCATAAAAAAACCCGCTAAACCACCAGAGTTTGCGGGTTTCATAGCCTTAGCAAAGCTTTGCTAGCTGGCCGTTGTTACACTTTACCAATCACGGCCCTATTTTTACCAACCGTTATTTTCTTGTCCATCGGCAATAAGGTGTTCGGTAATCAGAGTCTGAACAAAACGGTTATCAAAGTCATTATTAAAGATGTCCTCAATCCACTCTGGATTGGGTGCCGCACCATATTGATCAGGGATATAAAGCGCAAACCCAACTTTATACTCATCACCAAACTTGGCAAACATAAAAACAAACTTCTTACGGTTTTCCATGTTCATCATTGTGCAGGTGCCATTGTCATTCTTTGTGAATGTCAACTCAACCGCACCGTCCGTTTTTGAATACTGCTCTATCGAAGTCTCAATCGTTGTATATAAATCGTTATAACTTTCAATCACAAAAAAACTCCTAAACACTGTGGCAAATTTGCCGGCTATTTTGATTGGGGTATTATATATAAGTTAGTGACTAAAAGCGCATTAAAAGCATTTAACAACCCATATCAACCCGATAAATGCCTCTAAAATAGGCTTAGACCTTTTTTGCGTTTATTGAAAAGCGTCCGCTGTTTTAAAAGGCGAGCAACCCGGCGGTTTTAGTCTTCATCCCCAATCCAGTTAATGCGATACAAATCACGACGACGATCTAAATAATTTCGAACGGAGCCTTCATTTTTGAGTTTGCTAAGTTTTTCTAAATCCAAATCCACAATCAAGGTCATCTCAGTATTGGGCGTGGTCTCGGCCATAATAGCGTCATGCGGAAACGAGAAGTCGGACGGCGAAAATACCGCCGATTGTGCATACTGAATGTCGGCCCCGTCCACTTTGGGTAAATTACCGACACTGCCGGCAATAGCCACATAACATTCATTCTCAATCGCCCTAGCTTGTGCACAGCAACGCACGCGCAAATAGGCGTTTTTAGTGTCCGTCCAAAACGGCACAAACAACAGCTGCATGCCCTTTTCGGACTGTAATCGCGCAAGCTCTGGAAACTCCACGTCGTAACAAATTAAAATACCAATTTTGCCAAAATCGGTATCAAACACATTCAATTTATTGCCCCCTTCCATAATCCAAGCTTTTTTCTCATGTGGGGTTGGGTGAATTTTATACTGCGACTCGATGGTACCGTCGCGACGACAAAAATAGGAGACGTTATACAGCAGGTTGTTTTCCATTACAGGAAGCGAACCGGCAATAATACTGATGTTATAACTGACTGCCAGCTTGGAAATTTCCTCTACCACCTGCTCAGAATACTCGGCTAAGGCTTTAATGGCGTCAATTGATGTTTTATGCACCTCTATTCCCATTAAGGGCGCGTTAAACAACTCAGGAACAAGAGCCAAATCGCACTGGTAGTCGGCCAAGGCATCCACAAAAAACTCAACTTGCTGAATCAACTCTTCGATCGACTTTACGGGGCGCATTTGCCACTGAACACAGCCAATTCTTGCTTCCGTTTTAACCGCTCCAAATAGCGGCGTTTTCTGTTTGTCGTAGTACAGATTCGTCCATTCTAAAAGTGTGGCATACCCTTTAGAGGCTTTATCTTCAGGGAGGTAGTTGGTTAACACACGCTTTACTTCAAACTCATTTGAAAGCTGAAACGTTAAAATTGGGTCGTAAATTTCTTTCTTTTTAACCAACTCAATGTACTTTTGCGGTGACATCTCAGTCGCATAGTTTTTGTAGTTTGGTATCCGCCCACCGGCAACAATCGACTTTAGGTTTAAACTCTGGCACAGCTCTTTACGAGCTTCATACAATCTGCGCCCCAACCGCATCCCTTGGTAATCAGGGTGCACCACAATCTCAGCACCGTACAACACATCCCCTTTAGGGTCATGCGTGCTCAAATAGGCGTCACCGGTTATTTCGTCGTAGGTGTGATAATCCCCAAACTTTTCGTAATCGACAATCAAAGAGAACGCGGCGGCAATCACCTTGCCGTGGTCTTCAATACAAATTTGTCCTTCTGGAAACGTCGACAGCTGTGCTTTAAAAATCTTCTCTGGCCCAGCACCGCCCATATCTGGGTAAACAATCGCCATCATCTCTTTAAGATCGGGGAAATCGCTCAATTCTAAATTACGTAAAATCAGTCTATGTTCAGAATCTTCTATTGAAACCGTTGTGTTCATTCTTGTTTAACCTTAAAAATGGGTTTAAACCAATATAACGAGCCAACCTACTCGGGTCAATAAAAACCCGCTTAAAGCGGGAGTTTGGTTGTATTCAAATCTAAATGTAAGCAGGCCTGCTGAGTTTAGAATAAAAGCTTATAACGAAGGCTCGCTCAATCGATAAATCACGCCGTTATCGGTAGCCACATAAATCCTGCCTTGTTTGTCTTGAGCAAGACTTCTAACGCGTTGGTCAAGCGATTCTAAATAGCGCTGTTCAGTCACGGCTTTTCCATCCTTATCAAGCGTTACCTGATTAAGGTGTCGTAATACGAGTGCACCAGAAAACAGACTGCCTTGCCAATTTGGAAATTCATCGCCTTGATAAACCAGTAAATCGCTCGGCGCAATCGACGGGATATAAACTTTAACCGGTTCAATCATTCCCGCTTTGTAGCGTTCGCCTACTGGACTGCCTGAAAAATACTCTTTGCCCTGCGAAACCAATGGCCAACCATAATTTAAACCTTTCTCAATCAGGTTAATTTCATCGCCACCCCGCGGGCCGTGCTCCATCTCCCACAGACGATTAGTATTGACATCAAATACCAACCCTTGCGGATTTCGGTGTCCATAACTCCAAATCTCATCTAGAGCGCTAGTATTACCCACAAATGGATTATCCTTTGGTATCGAACCGTCCATATTCATACGGATAATCGTGCCAGCATGATTGCTTAATTCTTGGGCCTTGCCCCGACTTCCTCGGTCACCCACACTAAAAAACACGTGGCCTTGATGATCAAACGCAATGCGACTACCAAAGTGAATGTCTTGTGAACTCTCGGATTGCGTTACTAAGAGGTCTTGCCAATCAACCAGTTTGTCGGCCGATAATTTGGCTCTCGCTAAAGTCGTGACGGCAGAAGTAAAGGTGGGTTTACTGTAGGTAAAATAAATCCAACCAGTTCGCGCGTAATCAGGTGCGGCTTTCACATCTAACAAACCACCCTGTCGTTCTGCATAAACCTCAGGTAAACCACTTAACCAGGTGATTTTGCCCATTGGAAAAGTCAGCAGGCCTGCTTGGCCACTTCTTTGGGTAAACAGTAGAGTAGTGTCGTTTAAAAAGGTCATGCCCCAAGTAATGCCTAAGCCCTTTGCCACGGGCGTCATTACAAACGGTTGGTCACGGGTTTTATCATTGGCTTGAGCAGGGAAAAGGACAACACTCACGAGCGTGATGACCATCAATAAAGTAAACATGCGTAAAGTGGTCTGTAAGCTATTCATCGTCGCTCCTCTGACAATCTTTTTGAATACAAAGTGTCATTTTACACCTATTGAACGATGCGTTTATATCCAGCCCTTTTAAGCAAATTTACTCTTTAAGTGTTGAAAGTTCAAACGGGTCACGGCCATCTATTAAGACACTCTTTTTAAAAAGAGCGATGTTTTGAAATCTGTCCAGTCTTTTAAATCGATACGTTTAACGCTATGCTTTTTTTAGAATGCGGATGAGGTACAACAAAATCACTGCACCGAATACCGCCATAACTACAGAGCCAAAAAAACCGCCGGTGGTTATGCCAAATAATCCAAACACAAAGCCACCAAATACCGCCCCAACCACGCCAACTATCATGTTACCTATCAGCCCAAAACCGCTGCCTTTTAGAAGATTACCGGCAATCCATCCAACCACTGCGCCAACCGCTAAAAACAGAATTAAATTGATAATATTCATTTTGATTCCCTGCTAAATGGCATCTGTTTATTTTTTAAAATTTAAAAATAAACCAACCACCACACTGACTGCGCCACCAATATAAAGCTGCATGACCTTGTCGGTATTGGCACCGGTTATGGCTTGGGTTAATTCCGATTCGACGGAACCCGACAATTGAATCCCCCAAAAGACGAGTCCAATCCCAATTACAACTAAAACGATTCCTAATAACTTCATATCCCCACCCTCATTTAGATAACTATTTTCAATTACTAATCTATTCAGTATGCGCTTATTAACGGCGTTTAGGCGAATCATTAATTTTTGATTGGGTGAAAGAGAATTATTGAGTAAATGTTTAGATTAGACGGATTCAAAACTAAGTATTTAGGAAATTGACTATGGAAATGATAAGAGTGCGAGTTTTGATGGTTTTAATCATGATCTAGTTATGATCTAGATTGGATTTGAAAGTCAGCAGGCCTGCTGATTTTAGAATAAGGTGTTTCATTACAATGTTAAAACAGTTAACTAAACAGCAAAAAAAAAGCTTTTAAAAATTTAGCTTTCTATGGATTGATACCCTTGATACGCCTCCTGAAAATCGGCTTTACCATATTTTAGAAAGTGTTCGAAGGACCACGCTTTATCATCTAAAACATGGATAAATTCAGGCCGAATCACATAGGTTTGTGCAAACACTTTAGAACCATCATCGATTAAAACCTCTACGGTTTGTCGATGGTACATGTCACCTTCAAAATCGTCCAATCGTTTTAATGCGATTGGCGATACGTTCAAATAAAGCATTCCCTCAACCAAACTAACCGCAGATACCTCTGAACAAGCAACCATGCCCGGATAATGTTCACCTTGAACACAATGACGACTAAATCCAAAAACCTTGGCATTTACGGAATCAAAAGAAGCACCGCAAACTTGATTCATGATTTCTTGACACATTAAACTGCCATAGGTAAAGCAATGACTCACTTCCTTAAACTCCATCATCTATTACACGAGCTTTACAGTGTGCTTTATGCTCAGTTTTCTCTTGATACATCGCCAAGTCGGCTTGTTCTATCGCCTGGGAGAGAGTCATTTCACTGCCACGCCTAGACCAACCAATGGAGGCCTCGATACCATTATCACAAAGTGTTTTTTGTATTTTATCTTTCAACAAAGTTGCTTCACTAGGTTCACACTCAATTGCTAAAACTGCAAATTCATCACCGCCAATTCGCGCAACAACATCGTTTAAACGTATCGAGTTTTGAATGGACTTTGCTGCCCGCCTAATCTTTTCATCCCCTTTTGCGTGACCAAAGCTGTCGTTAATGGTTTTCAAATCATCTAAATCAATAATAAAAACCGACATTGGCGTACCATATCGTCTGGCGCGCTCCTCTTCTAACTCAACCGTTCTATCCCAACCCCTCCGATTTAAAACATCCGTTAGTTCATCGGTTAAGGCTTCTTTTTTGACTTTTTCTAATTGACGCTCTTTGTCTATTGCCGCCAATTCAGACTCTAAAATCGTTGCTAAAAAACGAGAGAACAGTTCAATAAGCGGCAAATTTTCAGCAATGGATGGCGGTTGCGACTTTGGATCAATGGCGCACAAGGTACCAAATAAACTGCCGTCGGCATTATTAACAGGTACACCAATATAAGCCCCTATTGGAACTTGCTGGCCAATCGGTGCATGAGCATAAACGGGTATGTCATTGGAACAAGGTGCGATGCGCGGACCAAACCCTTGGACCATTTGTGAACAAAAAGAGTCCGCCCAGTTATAAATGGCCCCCTCTTGAACGTTGTAGCCATGATCTTCTGCCTGCAGCACAACCCACTCTTCACCGTGCGTTCGCGTCATCATCCATAAACCAAACCCAAGCTTATTATGCAAATAAGACAAAACAGCCCGACTAGCGCTTTCAAAGTCATCAAATGGCACTAACTCCATTGAATCTAAATGCATCACTCACGCTCCCAGAAAAGGGCTCTTTCAGCCAATTTAAACTATACTGATAACTTACAGTTTATTAAGAAAGCAATCTATTGGTTATATTACTTACCCATTATTTTACAAATGACATAGACTCAACCCACAAATAGAGCGTGCCTTCTGAGTTTCGCCCCGTTTCGGCAATTATTCGAACGTCATTATCCGGTCCAATCTTCCGATTACCCCAAACGGGCGGTTCTATTTCAATCATAATTTCATCGGTCTCATCACGAAACAGGTAATAATCCTCCCGTATATGAGAAACAATCCGCCCGGTCACAGTTATATATTGCTCAACGGCCACACTGTGTGCCGCCTCTACGGTGGTTAAAGGTGCTTTTGAGGACGGCCCCGTAAACTGCGCACTCACCGAACAAGAGAAGAAGAATAAACTTACCATCACTAACTTTAATGTTTTCATTTGATACCTCAACGATTCGTAACCTATTGACCTTAGAGGGAATTGGCTGATTTAGAAATGATGATTCGACTCTAATTTTATATCAAAAACTATTGACAGCTAAAAATAAATAAAGTAAAGCTCGACATTTGTACGTTATCTAGGTATAGTCCTCAACAGCAAGAAAGAAAGTCTAAAGTTTATATCCTACATTTCGTTGTTTTATTCGTATTACCCGTCCTGAAGTTTTTAAAATAAAGTCAAATTTCCACTGCTATGCAAGTCATATTTTTTATGACACAACTCTATTTATAAAACAGGTACATGATTATGTCTAATACAGTAAAAGGAACCGTTAAGTGGTTCAACGAAGCAAAAGGTTTTGGTTTTCTAGAACAGGAATCTGGTCCAGATGTCTTTGCACACTTTAGTGCAATCACAGGTGACGGATTCAAAACACTTGTTGAAGGTCAGCAAGTTGGCTTCACAGTGACTCAAGGTCCTAAAGGCCCACAAGCTGAGAACATCGTAGCGCTTTAATTTAAACGCTAAGTTGTGATAAAAAAGGAAGCCACGGCTTCCTTTTTTTATGACTGCAATTTCCCCTCCCAGTCTGCCCCCTCTCCAGCAAGCACTAAAACCAGACTGTCTCGTATAATGACGCCTAACAGCATGAATTTATAATGAATTTACGTATCGCTTGATTCACGTTTCCTGTTAGAATACGCACAAAATTATTATGATAGGAAATCACGCATGGCCTTAGATCAACTTGAAGCATTTTTAACGAAAATGCAGTCAGACCCTGCTATTAAAAGCGAAGTGTTATCCGCGACCACGGCTGATGATGTCGCCCGGATTGCACTCAAGTTGGGTTATGAGTTTTCTGGTGACGAATTATTAAGAATATCCGGCAAAAAGGTCGGCAAAGTCACGGTTACTAAGGGGCATCATCCCGGTGAATATAATTAGACGGCAGCTAGACGGCAGCCGGTTTGAATTTTAAGAAGGGCGAATCATTTGATTCGCCTTTTTTTTACCTGCTCACTTGAACGAACTGATTGCCCTCCAAAAACTCAAAACTCAGCAGGCCTGCTGACTTCTGAAAACGATTATTTCAATCACCCACCATTAATCTTTCTTGGTTCAGATAGCCATTAAAAAATGGCATAATAGCGCTACTTTAAATTCATAAAAAGAGTTGCTATGAAAACATTAACGATCACTCGCCCAGATGATTGGCACCTACATTTACGTGATGGGGCTGTTCTTAACAATACTGTGCCTGCCACAGCACAAAATTTTGAACGTGCCATCATTATGCCCAACCTGGTTCCACCAGTGACCACCACAGAACTGGCACTCAGTTATCGTGAGCGCATTCTAGCGGCAAAACCAGAGGGCAGCGACTTTAAGCCTCTTATGACCCTATACCTAACGGACAACACCCGCCCAGAAGAGATTCATGCTGCCAAAGCCAGTGGCCATGTGTATGCTTGTAAACTTTACCCTGCTGGTGCAACCACAAACTCCGACAGTGGCGTGACGGATGTTGCCAATATCTACCCGGCTTTAGAAGCGATGCAAGAAGTTGGACTGCCTTTATTAGTGCATGGTGAAGTGACTGCTGCACACATCGATATCTTCGACCGTGAAGCGGAGTTTATCGAAACCGTTCTTAAACCGTTAACGACCCGTATGCCAAACTTACGGGTGGTGTTTGAACACATCACCACTGCTCAGGCGGCTGAGTTTGTTAGAAATGCCGGCGATAACATCGCCGCAACCATTACCGTTCAACATTTAATGCTCAATCGTAACGACATGTTAGTGGGTGGCATTCGCCCGCATAACTATTGCCTACCGGTTTTAAAACGTGAAATTCACCGTAAGGCTTTAGTAAAAGCGGCTATTAGTGACAGCGGTAAGTTCTTTTTAGGTACAGACAGTGCACCACACACTAAAAACAACAAAGAGAACGCCTGTGGTTGTGCGGGTGTTTACAGTGCCCCTGCGGCGATTGAATGGTACGCAGACATTTTTGAAAATGCCGGTGCGTTAGAGAAACTTGAAGGGTTTGCGAGCCATTACGGACCAGACTTCTACGGTCTGCCAAGAAACACTGACACCATTACGTTAGTAAAAGAGTCGTGGACCATGGACACCGAACTGCCACTTGCCGACGATATCATCGTTCCGTTTCAAGCAGGTAACGAAGTTAAATGGCAGGTTAAATAAGAACCCATTTATCATTAACTTAACACTGATAAATAAAAAACCTACTCTTAAGCGTAGGTTTTTTTTGGACCCTCTTCTAAAATTAATTCGTTTTAAAAAATACCCCGTTTTTTTGAATCAACAATCTAACGTAATTAGATCATTACAAACTGGTTTTTCCCGCTGGTTTTTGCCAAATACATCGCTTGATCGGCTTTCGCGATCAGATTATCTAACTCACTATTCTTTTGAAAGTGCGACAAACCAATACTCACAGTCAGTGTTTGCAAACCTTCCGTCACGTCATCAACATCAATCGATTCAATTTGTCTCAAGATGCGTTCCGCCACCTCTTTTGAATAATCCAATGAACAATTTGGTAGCAGTAAAATAAACTCTTCTCCGCCAAAACGTCCAAACAAATCTTGCTCACGAATGACCTCTTCAACGGTTTGCGTGACGCGTTGTAAAACCACGTCTCCAACATGATGACCAAACGTATCGTTAATCGCTTTAAAGTCATCTAAATCCAACATCATTAAGCAGAATCCCATTTTTGTGAATTGTGAAGCCTCCATTTCTGCGCTCGCTTTTTCAATAAAGGCTCTACGATTCAGAATGCCGGTTAAATAATCTTTAGACGCTAACTCTTTTAAATCATTTTGTTGATTTAACTGGTCTTTGGCCTGTTTTTTAAAGATATAAACCACAAACAAAAACTGTAGAACGCCCATCAATAAAACAAAAATGAGAATTCCTCTTTTATACTCTATTAACGTTAAACTCGGCCAACTAAGGTAAAAAGCATCTTCACTGTGCAATGTTTTGAGGGATAAATAATCGAGTGCGTCTACCCCCTCTAACTCATCGATTTTTTGTAATGAAGGTAGCTTGTATAAATCCGAAAGAGATTCTAAAAAAGCCTCTGAAACCATTCTGCCAAACAGTATAAATGAACCATCCCCCACCGGCTGTTCACTCTCTTCGACCCAAAATTCATTTAAGGCAACCATATAAAACTGATTGTTGTATTTAAGAATTTGCATAGGCAGCTTAATGCCCTGCGCGCTTTGATTAATTAAGTTTGCTAAACCGTGGTTAAACAGTTGAGTTTGGTCGTATTCAGAGGCTCGCCCGTTTGCATAACCCAATTTGATTTGGGTTGGTGAAGAGCCAACCAGTATCATATCCACACTGTATTCATCAAATAAAAACTGGCCAATATTACTTTTTAACCACTCTATATCAATGTCCTCTTTGGCCGTTTTGATAAGTCGATCATGTGCCTCATCCCAAAAACTGTACTCAAGTAACAAATGTTCTAGACGCAATTGTTCAACCTCTAAGGCAATATTAATGCGCTCTTTGAGGTTGTTTTTAGAGCTTTGTTCAAGGGTGTGGAAGGTGTAAACAACAAAGGCAATCACGCCGCCAAATGAAATCAGCGACATGATTAATACTTGAAAACTGATTGAACGAAATAGTTTTGAATACATACAGGCCTGCTTTGAAACTACCAATTCAGTTTACTATACCCCCCTAACCAAACTAAAGAAATAAGAAACATGGCCTGTTCAATCCGTAATAAATTCAACTCATCAACGATGATCCGTGTTTATTATCTTAAATCTTAATTTTTAGACCTTAATCGGCAGTGCATGATATGCCTTGCCTGTTAACTGTGAAATAGCCGCGGTTAAGGCGGGAGCCAATGGCGGTAAACCAGGTTCTCCATATCCACCAGGGGCTTCATTGCTAGCAATCATTTCCACCTCTATCTGTGGAGTTTCAGCTAAGGTAATCATTGGGTAATTATCAAAGTTCGAGGTTTTCACCTGTCCATTACGAATTTCAATGTCACCATGCAACGCCGCCGTTAATCCATAAATAATGGCGCTATGCATTTGTCTTTTCACAATCTCTGGGTTAACCATCTTTCCACAATCGACTACACAATACACTTTATCCACGACAATCCGTTGACCGTCCAGGTGTGCTTCCACCGTTTGCCCAACAAAACTCCCAAAACTCTCAACACTCGCCATGCCTTTTGCGTGGTTTTTAGGTAAAGCATCCGTCCAATTTGAAAAGGTTTTTAAGCGATCCAATACGTTATAAGCACGGCTGCCTTTCGGTAACATTGCCATTCGATACTCAATTGGATCTTGCTTGGCTTTACTAGCCAGCTCGTTGAGCATACCTTCCATAAAGAAACCGGTGTAAGAGTGGCCAACCGATCGCCAAAAACCGAGAGGAATATTAAAGTTTTCTCGCACCACCTCTAAGGTTAAATTTGGCAGTTTATAAGGCTGGTCGGCTAACCCTTCCGACATGGCATTATCAATCATGGTGGCCGAACCACCTGAAAAACTCGCCATAACCGAATCACTCACCACTTTGGTTTTCCACTCAACCGGAAACCCTTTGGCATCAGTTTTCACATCAAACTGCGCCACCGCCGCAGGACGATAAAAATCGTGCTGGACATCCTCTTCTCGAGACCAAATCAATTTAACGGGTGCGCCAACTTCAACGGCAATGGCCACGGCTTGCGCAACATAATCGACATTGGCACGTCGTCCAAAACCACCGCCTAAAAAGGTGGTGTGAATCACCACTTGCGAAGGTTGCAATAAACTCGCATCCGCCGCCACTTGAGTAGCAGCGGACTGGTTTTGCGTGGGTGCCCAAACTTCGCATAAATTATCATGCACCCATGCGGTGGCATTCATCGGTTCCATAGTGGTGTGTGCTAAATAAGGGGCCTCAAACGTCACCTGATGTTGATGCGCAAACGTTTTGGCTTGCCCACCCGCTTTTACGCTTTGCGCTTCTTTGTTCAAACCTTCATACAGTCGTTTTTTAATTTGTGCATTATCCAGTCCAAGGGTTTTACCGCCGGTAAACTTAGGGTTTAATGCCTCAAGACCTTTTTTAGCTGCCCAGTAGCCGTTGGCTACCACAGCAACCGCATGCTCTAATGGAACCACCGCTTCAACACCCTTAACCGCCATTGCCGCTTTTTCATCATAACTGTCGACCGTGCCCCCAAACACCGGCGACTGTGCAAGGGTGGCAACGAGCATTCCCGGCAATTCAACGTCCATGCCAAACACCGCTGAACCATCCACTTTTGCGGCAGTATCGGTTCTTGGCATCGGTTTGCCTATATAGCGATACTCACTGGCCTTTTTTAAGGTTGGATTGGCGACGGGTTGAATATTTTGTAACGCCGGAATTAACGCTTCAAAGGCCACACTTTTTTGTAAGCTTGGCGCCTCTATTTGATGCAACCCAACTTTGCAAAGTTCTGGTTTAATTTGCCATTGCTCGGCGGCAGCTAAACGCATCATCTCTCTTAAGGTTGCCGCCACTTCACTCAACGGTTGCCACCAACCTCGCACCGCAGTACTGCCTCCCGTTACCTGAATCCCGATAATCGGGTTGTTGTATCTTGGGTTATTTAAAGGCGGTTTAACCGAAACTTTGCTTAAATCTGCACCGAGTTCATCGGCAAAAATCATCGCTAACGCCGTTTGTGAGCCTTGCCCCATTTCAGCAGCGGGCACGATTAAAACCAACTCACCAGACGTACTCAGTTGAATCCAACCTTCAACAAAAATAGGCGGGGATGATTTTTCAGAACCAGCTGACGGCTCAGCCGCTCTGGCTTTACTGATAACCGGTAAGTTAAAGGCTAATACCAACCCACCGGCACTGAACAGGCCTGCCTTTAAAAATGCACGACGACTGGGGTTTTCTGGTTCAAGCACACGAATAGACGATTCAATATTTTGAGCGGCATTAGGCGTGGTTTGCTTATCTGACTGGACGTTGGCCATTTGCTGTAAGGCTTGACTGAGATTTTGCATGTTATGCCCCCTGCTTATTGAGTTCAACGGATAAATCGACCGCTTGTTTAATTTCAGGATAGGTTCCACAACGGCACAAATTAACCATGGCTTTTTTGATGGCTTCTTCAGACGGATTCGATTCTTTAGACAACAACGCTACCGCACTCAAAATTTGTCCCGATTGGCAGTAACCACATTGCGGAACATCTAATGAACCCCAGGCCTGCTTAACTGGGTGTTGCGGATCAATGCCTTCTAAGGTTGTGATTGCACCTTTGATGGTTTCTATTGGGGTGACACAACTTCGCACCGGCTTGCCATCCACTAACACAGTGCATGCGCCACAAAGACCTGCTCCACAACTAAATTTAGCAGCGTTTAATTGCAACTGCTCTCTCAACACCCAAAGCAGTGGCGTATCGGCTTCTGCCTCTAATTGAACTTGCTGTTTATTTACCATTAAAGAATATTGCATGAACTTTCCTCACTCTATAAACATCGTCACGTTAATTTCCATTTTTTCTAACTAACCAAATCTAAACAAGACGTTAGTTAATCTGGCTTTGACCTTACTTTTGAATCATCCCCTCCACCATTGATTTAATTTCCGGTTCATCCCATTCAATAGCGGTGTTCACCGAGTATTGCATGTTCCCCTGTTGATCAATCATAAACGAACTGGGGAATGCAAAAATCTCATATTCGGCAGACACTTTGCCATCTAAATCGATTAACACCGGAAAGTCGACCTGCACGCTTTTTAGAAAGGCGGCGATGGTTTCTGGGCTCTCTTTGAAGTTGACCGATACAATTTCAAAGTCTTTAGCATCAAATGACTCAGCCAATCGATTCATTGAGGGAATCTCCTTCACACAAGGCGGACACCAGCTGGCCCAAAAATTCAACAAAATCACCTTGCCACGTTTCTCTTGTAAATTAATGGTTTTGCCAGCAATATCCGTCAGTTCAAAGTTAGGTGCGGTTCGTTCAGTAATCGGAACCAAGCCTTTAATACTTTGCGTGGCTTCGCGAGTTGTTAGGTTTGTGACTGGCGTAAACACGGTATTCGGTGAAACTTGACCGGCCTGTAACCAAACCGCAAACTGTTCGGGAATGGCTTCACCCAATTGCTTCTCTAAGGCCGAAGGTTCACGTCTTAGAAAGTACCAATCTCGGGCATTGGGTATGGCGGCTACCGTGACTTGGCTGTTGCTGGCTTCCAACGCTTGAATCACCTCTGGCAACTTCCATTTATAGGTGCCTTGGGTTGGTTGCACGAGAGTAATGGGCAAACTGGTTGCTGAAATGATTGGAAACAGACTGGGCGCATCGCCGGCTTTTAAAGGCGCATCAAACACATTCGGAAAGAAGGCCACCACTTGCTGAAGCGCTCCGATGCCATTTTTAGGAAGCGTATCGAGTTGCCATAAACGAATCCCACGCAACAGCACCAAGCTCATACGTCCTGTACTTATGGGCACAAAACCTATGTTTTGTTGATGGGTTGGTTGATGGGTTGGTTGATGGGTTGTTTGAGGAGACGCTGCAGTGGCGCGTGGATTAAGTTGCGTGTTCGCGTGGTGCAAAACCGCGGCCACCCCCTCACCGGTTAAGGCACGCACATTGTTAGGGGTGCGCTCTATAAAATAGGACTCTAATAGATCAATTTGCCAAATGTCGTAGCCTAAATCATTAAACTGCGAGAGAAGGTGTTTAAAGGGCGCTCGACTGGCATAGCCTTCGGTAAACCAGATTAATAACGGTTTATCCGCATCCGCAAAGGTGGCTGGATAGACATTCACAGTTACCTCGTCGCCCGAGTCTAACGGCAAATTAAAACGTTCACTGGCGTGAGCCATTGAAATACTCAGAAACAGACTGATTAAACCAAGCCAAAGTTGCACCGCTCACCCCTTTTATTAATCCAACGTCTTTAACGCTTTAACAAACCCTAAAAGGCCAAATTAACAGGCCTGTCTACCCTTTTAGAATGCGCTCATTTAATAAGGGTTTGAATGGTGTTTCCCTCTTTTCAAGTTTTAAGCACCTCTAATTTACTCTTTAAACGCGCTGCGGTCACCACCTAATTGCTCGATTAATTGCTGCCACACTTCAATCGCTTGTTTATCCATTTGACTGACTTTAATTATTGGGTGCAGTGCCTGAGCACCTTGATCAGCCAGCCAACTGTCTAATTTACGCCCAAATCCACAAAACCGATCATACTGTTTATCGCCCAATGCAAGGACGGCATACTCCATTTCCGATAGGTTTAACTTCGCTCGCTTCAACTTACGCTCAAAGCCTCGCGCCGCTTCCGGAGCTTGGCCATTGCCAAAGGTAGAGGTAATAAAAAGACAGTGGGGTTTACCAATTAGATCGGAAGGTTTAAGGGTGCTAAGCTTAATGACTTCAACCGTTTTACCCATTAATCTAAACGCCTCTGCAGTTTGCAAAGCCAAGGTTTGAGCCCGACCACGTTGACTGGCATACAAAATCGTCCAATCAGGGGCGTTTTCATCAGGAGTGGATGTTTGCTCGGGCTTTATTAACATGCGGTTGTCACTTGGCTGTGTTCTGAGCAGTAGCAACCAAAAACCAATAATAAGGACAGTGATTAAAGCAATCAGAAACACCGAATCAGATAAAAATGATAACAACGCTAACATTGGCGCTTTTAGACCTAACTTTATAATGAATTAGCCTTATTTAACCACAAAGCCAATTCAGATAATTTTCATAACGGCGATGCTTTTAAATCGCCCTATGAGCCGGCATTTTTTAAAACCCTGCTGTTTTTGTCCAACCTTTGTCATAAAGTCTCCCAAAGCGGGTCTAATAGAAGGATGCATTCAAATCCTTTCAACTCAAAAATTAACCAAAAATACGGCGACGCTCTAGACTTAACTGACCGCATCCCCTAGCCAATTAATGCTAAAAGGAAGAACAGCATGCAAAACGCATTAATGAATAAACTGCTATTTTCAGTGCTCATTTGGGTACTGCCACTTACTGCCCAAGCAAATTGGTTAGACCGCATTACCACCGTGGTGGGCGGTCATATTAGTGACCTGCAATCCCGGTTTACCGAAGATCAACTCATCGGCGGCACCATCGTGCAAACGGCGCAATTCAGAGACAATGACCGAGGTCAGGACTTGCTTCATCACGGCGCAGGGTCGGTAAAAATCATTGAAAATTCAGAGGGACGGTTTATTCAATTAGCCGAGAACTTTACCTCAACACCGGGACCGGATTATCACGTTTTTATCTCTCAAGATACCCAAATTGACCATGAAGACCGTTTTGTAAAAGCCAATCAAGTTGAATTAGGAAAATTGATTAAAGGCTCTGGGGCCAGTTATTACAAACTCCCCAGTGATGCCAACTTTCAATCGGTCACTATTTGGTGCAAAGCGTTTGATGAGTTTATTATGAGCGCGGATTTTGCACGCTAAGGGTTTTCAATGGACTAAACAATGCTAAAAAAATAGAAATGGTTAAAACTCAGCAGGCCTGCTGAGTTTCAGTAGAGATTATTCATACTATGTTAAGACTGTTGTTGCGAAGCTATCTGACAATGCTTTGATCGATTAAAGCGCCATTTTGCGAACCACTCATAGCCCACCTTTAACAGCCAGTTAATTGGTTTGATGCTTGCTACTTTTGCCAGCACTCGCCATCGTGGTAGCGTAGACCACATTAAGACAAACGCATCGACACCTAAATGAATATTCTGATCGGCATCAATGGCATGAATATGCTTTAAGGCGGTCACTAGGTCGATGTTCAAATTTGCTAGGGTTTCCACATGCTCGCTTATCGCTAGCCACTCAATCGCCCCTTCTGGAGTAATGCGTTGGTAGTAGGCAATTTCCTTAGAGCACAAGCCACATTGATCATCAAAAAATACTTTAATCACAATTCGAGCCTTTTAATGTCATCCACAAGTTTCGTGGTTAGGTAATGGGTTAAAACCCTTTAAGGTTTAACCGTTGTCAGACCCAGTGCGTGCCAAGCTTGCATGCCGCCTCGGTACCAATGAATTTTATGCGCCGGATAGCCCATGCTAACCAGGGTTTTAATGTTGGTTGGGGATTGGCCACACCACGAACCATTGCAAAACATCACTAACTCTTTGGCGTTGCTGAAATCCCAAATACCTTGGTCCACGACCGCACCAAAACGCAAGGTCAAAATGCCTTCTACCGCAAACGGTTCGTAACTCGAAGCATTACGAAACAGCTCTGTCCAAGGCAAGTTAACCGCCCCTGGAATCGTGCCTTTCGCAACCCAATCGGGGGTGCGTGAATCAATGATTAAGACATGTTTGTCGCCATTTGATTGGCGTTTTAAAAAGGCCAAAAGTTCCAACTCGCCAATGGTATTCACGCCGGGTGCGACCACCATGGGCTGCACACAAAACGGTGGGCACTCTCTGGAGGTTAAGGCAAAGTCTTCGGTGATGGTATTGGCCGTATCTTGATTACGTTGAATCACCAATGGCTTACCTTTGTGCATAATAGTCACAGAAGGTAGGTTGCTGTCTATCTTAACTTTCAGGTCGTTTTTAACACCCTCAACAGCGTAAGCTTGTGCCGAGAAATAGAGAAAAAATAGCGTGACTGTCCATCCAATCTTATGAGTCATGTTTATCCCCTTTATCAATTAGGTTAAATTAACATCATCTTCAATACTAACAGAAACCGTTCACAACCACGTTGATCAACGATGACTGTCGCGCTTGTAACGCCCCTACCCATTAAATTAACATCAAACCTTATTTGCTTTACAATCTAAACCCCTTTTCACATTTACCCAATCTTAAAGGTTAGCGATGAGCGAGCACCAGACCACACAATCAAATAACCAAGTGGATTCTGCAAAACCGGCAGTTGTTACCAAAGCGTATCAACTGATTACTGGCGATGAAGACGCCCGCGTTTGCAAAGAGATACCTGAGCAGGCCTGCCAACATCAACCCAGAAACTTTTTTGGCTATTTAATTGCCAATTTCCTAGGCAAGGTGGCGGATGAACTGGCCAGTGCCAAGCTGATTTTGCCGTGGTTAATGGGGGCTTTGGGCGCGCCATCGGCTCTAGTGGGCTTTTGGTGCCGATTCGAGAGTCTGGCGTGTTACTGCCACAGTTATTCGTGGCCGCCAAAGTTCGTAATCGCCCAAGACGCAAAGGGGTTTGGTTATTAGGGGCGGCACTGTCGGGCATTGCACTCATTTTAATGGCCATCACTGCCTTATCGTTTACTGGCGCCACGGCTGGCTGGGCCATTCTGATTGCCTTGGTGGTGTTTAGTTTGGCCAGAGGGTTGTGCTCGGTGTCGGCTAAAGACGTGTTAGGCAAAACGGTCTCCAAAGGCCAACGCGGCGTGTTAATGGGGATCAGCGCGGGTTTAGCCGGTGTAGCGGGCTTGGCGGTGGGAATTTACATAGAGTTTTATAATGCAACGCCCCCCATTGAACTGCTTGCGTGGTTATTACTGTTAGGCGGCGTCTTGTGGTTTATTGCTCTACTTTTTTTTAACACCATTAACGAACACGATGGCGCAACTGAAGGCGGTGGCAACGCCATTACAGCGGCACTTGAAAGTTTCTCGTTACTCAAAACTGACAAACCTTTTCGCCACTATGTTATCGGGCGAATTCTCTTATTAAGCAGTGCCTTAGTACCGCCGTTCTATATTCTAATCGCTCAAGAATACAGTGCGGGCGAACTCACCGGGTTAGGCATGTTAATTATCAGTAGCGGCATTGCCAGCATGGTCAGTGCGCCGTTATGGGGTAAATTGGGCGACTATTCCAGTAAATTGGTCATGGCCATCGCCTCAATTGGGGTTGGCGTATTAGGGGTCGCGCTATTCACACTCATTGAAACCGACAGCAACTGGTTACAAAATCCACTCACCCATGCCCTATTTTTCTTTGCCGTTACGGTGTTTCATGGCGGTGTGCGTTTGGGTCGAAAAATTTATTTGGTCGATTTAGCCAATGAACAAACTCGCGCCACTTATGTTGCTTTAAGCAACACGGTGATTGGTGTGGCCATGCTGGCAGGTGGATTGATAGGTCTGTTAGCAGACATTATCTCTGTTCACTTTGTCATTTTACTACTCAGCCTAATCGCCTTTGCAGCGGCGTGGTGGAACGCACGCTTAAAAGAGGTGAGTGTAAAAGGCGATAATTAGAAATTGTGCAACGCAGTTACCAAGCCCAAATAGCAAAGGAAATCAATAAACAACCTTAAAACAGGTCTCAAAACAGAGTTCAAGGCACAAAGCCTAACAAAGCCTAAACGTCATTGTTGGTTGCTGATATCAGCCTTTTTCACCCATTACGGCTGGTGCTCGCTTTGCGTTTTATAATCTTGTGCTTGGTAAATAACACCGCTCGACGAGAAGTCGGCTAACAACACCGGAACCAAAGCGCCGGGAATAACCGACGACACGTCATAATCGGCATACTGACCTCCCAAATCGGTTTTTAACCAACCGGGGTCCAAGCCGTTGACCAGCACATTGGTGTTTTTGAGTTGGGCGGCTAAGTCTTGCGTGTATTTATCCACCGCCGCTTTGGCGACACTGTAAGGCGCAAGTTGTGGCGTGTCTTTCATACCCGTTGAGAGGTTCACCACCCTGCCCCAACCTCGCTCCGTCATAATCGGAACCAGCCGATTACAAACCCGCACCATTGAGAAAAAGTTGACCTCAAACACCCGTTGCCACTCTGGCATCTGAATGTTAAAGATGGAGTCACTCCACTCGGACATCACGGCTGCATTATTGTAAAGAATGTCCACGTACCCAACTTCTTGAATAATCTTATCTAAAAACGCATTTTCATCTGCCACCTTACCTAGTTCGCCTGCGACGGCTAAGGTACTGACTGGATAAGCCTGCAACTGTTCAAGAGTGGTTTCAGTGTGGTCTAAGGTTCGACCATGCACAATAATATTACACCCCTGCTGGGCAAGTGCTATTGCCACCTGCTGACCAATACCACGGGTTGAACCGGTAATCAGTGCCCATCTATTTTGAAGTTTTGACATCTTAATCTTCTTAAATAATTTACACTTAACTTAATTAAGTAACCTGTTGAAATGGTTAATAATGTAAGTTCAGCCTGCCTTTAAACATGTTGCATTGTGAAAGTCAGCAGGCCTGCTAACTTTACAACGTTACCGAATAAACTGTCTACTTAAACGGACATACTTCACTGCCCGATTGGACCGCATAAACACTCTTAATATCGGGGTGTTGACGTAACTTCTCGACCACTAAGGTGTAATCAAACATCGGCACGTCTTTGGTAAATTCAATTTCAACGTGGCCGTTCTTTCTGACATTGTAAGAAGCTTGCGCATCTAAACCCAAATCAAACAAAATTTCCGATACCGCACTATCCGAGCTGCTTTGAACCAGCATCTCTTCTTTGGTTAAGGCGTTTTCGGAGCCGCATCCAGTCAACACCACGGTGAAAGGTAACAACAAAAACGGCAATATAAGAAAGCGGAATTTTTTCATCAAGTTGTACTCCAAGTTTTACTCCAACCTTAACTGTTTTTAGATGTAAATGTAATCTATCATAAAAGCCCGATGGCCACCGAATGGCTCTAGTGTGTTTGGCGAATGGTATTTTCTACCTTGCCAACCTGCTCAATCTCTACCGACACAATATCGCCATCATTCAAGGCTTTGGTTCGCCCAGGTGTCCCCATGTAAATGAGGTCGCCCGGCATTAGGGTGAAATAGCGGCTCAAATAACTGACCACTTTGGCCGGTTTATGAATCATATTACGGGTGTTCTCTTGCTGAACAATGTCCCCATTGAGCTTGGTGGTAAGCAATAAGTTATTGTAATCGACACCCACCGCAATCACCGACCCCAAAGGCCCAAACCCATCACTTGCCTTGGCTCGCATCCATTGTAAATCACGCCCTTGCCAAGTGCGTTCGGTTAAATCATTCCCGACCGTCACGCCCAAAATCACCTCTTCGGCTTGCGCTTCAGTGAGGTTCTTAGCTTGCTTGCCTATCACCAACACCAACTCGCCTTCAAAGTGCACATTGCTGGCGTCACTGGGTAAGTGAATCACCTCACCAGAACCAATTAAAGAGCTTGGGAGCTTTAAAAACAGCGGTGGCGCACTGTTTGGGGGCGAAGCCAAGTGGCTGGAAAAATTCATCCCAACCGCAAACACTTTTTGTGGATCGGTGGGTAAACGTAACGTAACACTGGATAACGGAATCGGCGCCCCATTTGGTTTTAGTTCCCCAAACAGCTCCCCAGAAAGGGGTTGAATTTGATTGCCCATCACCTTTCCATAATGTAGCTGATTGTTCACTTCATATCGAACAAAATGGCTAACCTCTGCCAGTGTAAAAGTGGGAAAACTAAGTGATAACACACTCAAAATAAAAAAAACCTGTTTCACAAAGCAACCCCTCTGACATGATTAATCGGATGAACAATACACAACATAAAAACAGAACCGTCTGTTTGATTGCAAAGTTTATCACTTACCAGGCCTGCTGATTATTTACAACCGTACACTATTTTTGTCAGGTAAATTGTGCACGGGTACACAGACTCCATACCTTACTTTTGTTTTGAAAAAACATCAATATGCGCTAACAAGAACTCTAAAAAAGTATCCGCCACAACTGAAAGCTTTTTGTCTTTGGGTTGCACCAAGTACCAGTGACGCTTTATAGGAAACCCCTCAACATCTAAAATAGCCAACTCTTCTTGACTGGGGTCATGGCTGAGCGTACTTCTGGAGAGTAATGAAATGCCCAAACCGCCAATAACCGCTTGTTTAATTGCCTCATTACTGCCTAATTCCATTCTGACATTTAAGTTCAGGCCTAAATCTTTAAAGAGCTTTTCAACCAACAGACGGTTACCAGAACCCTGTTCTCGGATAATAAAAGGTTGTTGCTGCAGCGATTCTAAAGAGAGTTGTTTTTTGCTGACCAACGGATTATGACTGCCGGCAATCATCACCAAATCATTATCCAAAAAAGGCTCAGCTTTAATTGAGGGGTCGTCAGGCGGCACGCTCATAATATAGACATCATCTTGATTCTTGGCCAAGCGTTCTAGCAGTCGGTCACGGTTTAATACCTCTAAACTGACATCAATTCCGGGGTATTCATGACAGAACATACCCAAAATTCGGGGTAAGAAATATTTAGCGGTAGTGACGGTGGCGACGCTCAGCTTACCTTGCTTTAAGCCTTTTAAATTGGCAGCGGTTTGTTCAAATTTTTCCCACGTGTTTAGCCAATCGGCACAGGTTTTATAGAGCTCTTGGCCGGCTTCACTTAAAAACAACTTTTTGCCCGATTGCTCAATCAGAACCAAACCGACCTCCTCTTGCAACCCTTTAATTTGCTTTGAAACCGTTGGCTGGCTCACGCACATCTCTTCGGCTGCCCGAGAAAAACTATTTAACCTGGCCACCGCTTCAAACGTTTGCAGTTGGCGTAATGTCACGCGCATCATCTTTTATCTCCTCAATAATCATAGCCTTTTGGCTATAGTTTATATGAAAATAATTCATTT
This sequence comes from Thiotrichales bacterium, assembly GCA_016938655.1. Lineage (GTDB taxonomy): Bacteria > Pseudomonadota > Gammaproteobacteria > Thiomicrospirales > Thiomicrospiraceae > Thiomicrorhabdus. The sequence continues at coordinate 29,976 of JAFGUG010000072.1, forward strand.
TATTTAATTAAACACTCTACATAAAATGACTACCGAAACAAATGAAATGTGTATTGAACATTTAATTTACATTTAAAAGACAAGCTAACCATCAAAAAATAAGAGGGAATGGTTATGGATTTATCATTAATAAACAACTTAGTTGATCCGGCAATCTTATTTTTCTTTTTTGGACTGCTTGCCGCAGGGGTAAAGTCCAACTTAGAAATACCGGCACCGATTGCCAAGTTTTTTTCATTGTACCTGTTGATTGCCATCGGGTTTAAAGGCGGTGTGGCATTAGCCGCCAGTGGGTTTACCACCACCGCCCTGATTGGTATTGGTGCAGCATTAATCATGGCGGTGTTAGTACCCGCTTACAGCTTTATGATTTTACGCAAACGAACCAACCCCTATAATGCGGCGGCGATTGCAGCCACTTATGGATCAATTAGTGCGGTAACCTTTATTGCAGCACAGCAATTCTTAACCAAAAATGAGGTGGATTTTGGCGGATACATGACGGTAGCCATGGTTATGATGGAATCGCCAGCGATTATTATGGCGGTATTGTTGGCGACCTTAGTGCGCAAAAAACAGCTGCAAGAACAAGCCGCTTTGGCTGGCAATGGCAGTGGCCCGACGATCATTCCAGCCAATACGCAAGGAAACCAAGTATCGGTTAAAGAAGTGCTGCACGAAGCCTTTACCGATGGTGCGCACCTATTGTTAATTGGTAGCTTGGTAATTGGTTACATCACGGGTGAAGCTGGTAAAGAGATGATGGCGCCTTTTACCGCAGAAATCTTTAAGGGAATCTTAGCGTTCTTTTTACTGGAAATGGGGTTGTTGGTTGCGCGTCAATTACGCCAAACTCAGGAACTCAGCAAATTCTTGATGGGCTTTGCGTTAATCATGCCAATGTTTAATGCGGGGGTGGCGATCGGTCTTGGCTATCTGTTTGGTATGTCGATGGGTGACACGGTGTTATTAGCGGTCTTAGCAGCCAGTGGTTCTTATATTGTTGTACCGGCCATTTGCCGCTATGCGATTCCAGAGGCCAAACCCGGCGTGTACTTTAGTATGTCACTCGCCTTCACCTTCCCATTTAACATTGTGATTGGTATACCGCTTTACTACGGCGTTATCAATATGCTTTGGAATTAAGTGTCTATTAATAAAGAGGAACTAACTTATGAAACCCGTTAAAAGAGTAGAGTTTATTATTGATTCGCTGGAAGTCGATCACTTATTAGAATCACTCGCCGAAATTAACATTAACAGCTACACCGTGCTTCGAGAAGCCTATGGCAGTGGCGATAGAGGAATACGCGGCGGCGATATTTTTAGCGGCGCGTTTGATAACAGTTACGTTTTAATCGCCTGTACCGAGGAGGAGTCGATTGAAATTATTGAAAAAGTTCGGCCGGTTTTAAAGAAACTCGGCGGCATGTGTTTGGTGTCTGACGCCCAATGGGTAAAACACTAAATCTTAAACAAAAAAATGCCTACTTTAAGTAGGCATTTTTATGGGTGCTTGGTGTGTAATCGCGCTGCAATGCTGGTTAATCCAAATACAATTCTCTTTCACAATCCAACACGAGTGTTAACCGAACTTTAAAAACCAGTCACAGAGTTGCTAAACTTACCATAAAAGATTCAAAACTTGGCGAGTCAACTCAAGTAACTTATCAGACCGCACACGAGCAGTCAGCGCTTTTAAAATTGGCGTTTGTCATTCTAGACAGAGAAATAGAGTTAAAGAGGAGCAAAAAAATAGCTGTTTGCGGATAAAACGCAAACAGCTATATACAGAATGTAAACGGATAAATGTTTATCCCAGCTCGATATAAGAGGTCTCTTGGTTAACAAAGCCCTCAACCGGCTTGGCCCATAAATCGTACTCATCGGCGGCCACAATCTCAACCTGAACAAACTGACCAGGAACTAAATGTACCGCATCTTCAATAAACACCACCCCGTCAATCTCTGGCGCATCCGCCATTGAACGGGCAATGGCGCCCTGCTCATCGACTTCATCGACCAAAACTTGCATCACTTGACCAACCTTGGCTTGCATCTTGTCGGCACTGATTTGCTGTTGCAGCTCCATAAAACGTTCAAAACGGTCTTGCTTGACTTCGTCAGGCACAGCCTCGGCCAAGTCATTCGCTACCGCACCGTCAACCGGCGAGTATTGGAAACAACCCACACGATCTAATTGCGCTTCAACTAAGAAATCCAGTAAGTCTTGAAACTCTTCTTCGGTTTCCCCTAGAAAACCGACAATAAAAGTAGAACGGATGGTTAGGTTTGGCACTTGTTTACGCCAGTTTTTTATGCGTTCTAAAGTTTTTTCAACATTCCCAGGACGCTTCATGGCTTTTAACACACGTGGATTGGCGTGTTGTAACGGCATATCCAAATACGGCAGAATTTTACCTGCCGCCATCAGTGGAATGACCTCTTCAACGTTTGGGTACGGATACACATAGTGCAAACGCACCCAGAAGTTATCCACGCCGCCCAACTCTCCCAAGGCCTCAGACAACCCCACCATCGACGTTTTAGTTGGACGACCTTCAGCAAATTCAGTTTTGTATTTTACATCCACGCCATACGCCGCGGTATCCTGCGAAACCACCAATAACTCTTTTACACCCGCCTCTTTCAGGCGTTTAGCTTCGTTAATCACATCGGCCACCGGACGACTAATTAAGTCACCCCGCATAGAGGGGATAATGCAAAAAGTACAACGGTGGTTACAACCTTCGGATATTTTGAGATAGGCGTAATGTTTGGGCGTGAGCTTAATCCCTTGTGGTGGCACTAGATCAATAAATGGATCGTGCTTAGGCGGCATAATGACATTATGCACCGCAGTCACCACCTCTTCGTAAGCAGCCGGGCCAGAAACCGCCAATACCTTTGGGTGAACCTTGATAATCTGGTCTTCTTTAGCCCCTAAACAACCGGTTACAATCACCTTGCCATTCTCTTCAAGCGCTTCTCCAATCGTGTCTAACGACTCTTGAACGGCACTGTCAATGAAACCACAGGTGTTGACAATCACCACATCGGCGTCTTCATAAGAGTTGGTTAGGTCATAACCTTCTGTACGCAATTGCGTCAAAATACGTTCGGTATCCACGGTCGCTTTAGGGCACCCAAGACTGACGACACCGACGGTAGGTTGTTGTTTAGACATACAGAATTCTCTCTTAAAACGGGTTAAAAATAACGTTATGCGCTATTTTAACGTATCCCGTGTTTAAAAGAGTAATTCTTCAATGTGACGAGTTATTTAATGAATTGAGAACCTTCATTTCAGCAGGCCTGCTAACAGAGATTGCTTGATGTGTTTGTGAAAGGGTTTTAGCGTTTGAACTTGAGTAGGCTTGCTGACATAAACCATGCATCTCACAGCGCGCACAGTTTGAAGGCTGGCACATTTTTAAACAAAGGGTTTTTAACTGGTTTCGGGTTTCAATATCCAAGCACGCAATATCACTTGGGTGCAATAAGCCCGCCGCCAATATCGTTTGCATTTGTTGAGGGGTCAATTCAATTTTCATAATAATGCTCCCGTTGACTGAATAATGATAGTGGGGTTACTTTATCAATACTCAATGTCAAATGCAAATAGTTATCATTTAATTGCTGAAATGATAAAAAAAGCAGGCCTGCTCACTTTTAACACGTGGCAAGAACCTGCTTTGAAAATTTCACAAAATACGTTTCATCAAGTTATTAGCCTTGACTCAAACGTAGAATTTTAAGCCTCTAAACTGAGTAGTGGTAGCAGTTGAGCTTGAAACTCAGCGTGTGGCAACTCCGCTTTGACATACTTATGAATCGATTGACACTCACCTTCACCGAGAGTAATTTCAAACATTACTTTTTGTTTAAAACCGGATACTAACTCTCTAATATCGGCATTTAACTCCAACCCTTGGTGGTGGGTTTGTACCAAATAACTGGTCAGTTGTAAGTCGTGTTCGGGATACGCAAGAAGCGTATCGGTAAACGCGTCATTGAGATTTTCATCCACAATGAATTTTAATAGACAACGTTGCATAGTGAATTCCTTATCAATGACTTAAGCGTACTTAGCGAAACGTTTGAAAATAATTGGCAAAATCAACAACGTTAACACCGTTGAGGTAATCAAACCGCCAATCACCACAATCGCCAAAGGTTTCTGAATCTCAGAGCCTGGGCCATCAGCAAACAGCAGCGGCACCAACCCTAAGGCGGCAATCGAGGCGGTCATTAATACTGGACGGAAACGACGCAACGCGCCCTCAACGACCACCTGACTCATCTCCATGCCTTTTGCTAATAGCTGATTAAAGTAGGTCAACATAACCAAACCATTCAATACCGCAATACCCAATAGTGCGATAAAGCCAATCGAGGCCGGTACCGAAAGATACTCGCCAGTAATCCACAAGGCAAACACCCCACCAATTAAGGCGAATGGCACGTTAACCATCACCATCATCGCTTGCGGCACCGATTTAAAGGTACTAAACAGGATTAAGAAGATCAGCACCAAAGCCACCGGCACCACAATCGAGAGTTTTTGTGCGGCACGTTGTTGGTTCTCAAACTCGCCGCCCCACTCAAAATAGTAACCCGCTGGGATCGTTAAGTCTTGGGCTTTTAGCTTGGCCTCTTCAACAAAGCTGACTAGGTCACGCTCACTGACATTGGCCACCACCACGGCAAAACGCTTGCTTTGCTCACGGTTAATCGATACCGGCCCTTCAACCGACTCAACATCCACTAACTGCTCAAGTAACACGGTTTTCACACCTTGCGGGGTTTCAATGGTCACCGGGCGTTTTAACATCTCAAACGCCGAAGATTTATACTCTTCTGAACCACGTACCATTAACGGAATAGAACGGATCCCTTCATAGATAATACCGGCATCAATCCCGTTCACTTGGGTTTTAAGAATCTGCTGAACTTGATTCACGCTCACGCCTAAACGGCCTGCCATCTCTTTGTTGACTTTAATCTGTAGATACTGCAAACCATCGTTCATAGCAGTAAAGACGTCTTCGGCACCTTCAATGCCTTCCACCATCGTTACCATCGCTTTGGCCACTTGGTTCAGCTCTTCAGGGTCATCCCCAAAAATCTTAATCGCAATGTCACCACGCGCACCGGTTAACATCTCATCCACACGCATCTGAATCGGTTGTGTAAAGGCGTAGTTAATGCCCGGAAATTGACTTTCAATCACTTGACGAATTTTTTCAGTTAACGCCTCTTTACTGTCAACCGACCACTCCGCTTTGGGTTTTAAAACAAAGAACGAATCCGTATCGTTCAAACTCATTGGATCCATACCCAATTCATCCGAACCAACACGCGCCACAATGCGCGTAACCTCTGGAACCTGCTCTAAAATGGCTTTTTGAATACGCATGTCCATGGCCGTAGAGCTTTCTAAACTAATAGAGGGTGTTTTCTCAATTTGCACAATAATATCGCCCTCATCCATTTGCGGGATAAAGGTTTTACCTACTTGTGTGTACACCACTCCGGTCAGCAAAAGCGCGATGACCGCCGCTGAAATGACCTTTAAATCGTTCTTTAAACTCCAGTTTAAAACCGGTTTATACACCGCTAATAACTTACGGATAATCCACGGCTCTTGATGCGCTGGCTTACCTAAAATCATTGCCGCAAAGGTTGGAATAACCGTTAACGCTAAAATAAGCGAACTACCCAACGCAAAGATAATGGTTAAGGCAACTGGAATAAACAGCTTACCTTCAAGACCTTCAAGGGTTAATAGTGGCAAGAACACCGTCATAATAATTAAGATACCGGCAATAACGGGCACCGAAACCTCTTTTAAGGCACGGAATACGATGTGCATATCCGGCAGACGACCCTGTTTCTTGTGCGCGTTTTTCTCTTGGTGCGACACAATGTTCTCCACCACCACCACGGCGGCATCCACCAAAATACCGACCGCAATCGCTAAACCACCCAATGACATTAAGTTAGCCGACAAACCAAACCAACGCATTAAGATAAAGGTCATCAACGCCGCTAACGGTAAAATCAAGGCAACTGCAATCGCTGCACGGACATTGCCTAAAAACACCAGCAAAATCAACACAACTAAAACAATGGCTTCTAAAAGGGCTTTCGATACGCCATAAATCGCAGTATCGACTAACTTGGCGCGATTGTAAAACACGCTGACCGTAATGCCTTTAGGCAAAGCAGACTGCAGACCTTGCAGACGTTCCTCAACCCCAGCGACCACGTCACGGGCATTCGCACCTTTTAAGGCTAAGACCAACCCTTGAACGGCTTCGGATTGTCCGTTTTGCGTCACCGCACCGTTTCGATACAGCGCATCAATCTCCACCTTGGCGACGTCTTTCACAAAAATCGTCACGCCATTTTGGTAGCCGACCACCGTGTTGGCAATGTCATCAATGCTGGTTAAGTTGCCTTCAGTTCTAACCAATAAGACCTCTTCCCCTTGATTTAAACGCCCTGCACCATCGTTTTGGTTATTGGTTTCTAAGACATCAATCAGTTTACTTAACGGCATTTGATACGCCAGTAGCTTTTGATAATCAGGTTTCACCACGTAAGCTCGAGCATAACCACCCAATACGTTTACATCCGCCACACCAGGCACAGAGCGCAAGGCCGGACGAATCACCCAGTCCAACAGGTCACGTTTTTGCATATTGTCTTGGGTGTCGCCTTCAATGGTAAACATCAACACATCGCTTAACGGGGTTGAAAGTGGCGCCATACCACCCGTCACACTGGCGGGTAAATCCATATTATTAAGGCGCTCAGACACTAACTGACGTGCCCAATAGATATCGGTGCCTTCGGTAAAGTCCAACGTAATATCGGCAATGCCGTACTTGGCCAAAGAGCGCAACACTTGTTGATTAGGTAACCCTAACAACTCTAATTCAAGCGGTGCAATGATCCGTTGCTCCACCTCTGAAGGGGTCATACCCGGCGCTTTGAAAATCATCTTTACCTGAGCGGGCGACACATCCGGGAAGGCATCAATCGGAATTTTTTGAAAGGCTTGCCAACCACCGGCCACAATGGCCAAACCAAGCAACAGCACTAACGTGCGTTGAATGAGGAAGAACTGTAAAAATCTAGCTAACATCAATAACGTCCTTACTCTTCTTCAGTCGCGGCAAACGCCGATTTAATGGCGGTACTGCCTTGGCTGTAAATGTTTTTCAAGTTGCTTGAGGCTGGCATTTTAAGACTAAAAAATAGCTGTCCATCAAGAATACTTAATACCTCAATTGGCACGACTTCAATGCCATTTTGCGTCTCAGCAAACACCACCTTATCCACACCAATCTGACTTAAAGCGCTCGCAGGCACTTCATAAACAGGGGAATCTGTTGTCGCATTAAATAAAAACTGGACTTGGCTCAATTGGCCTTTAAAGATTTTGCCATCCGCATTATCAACCTTAATGTGAACATCCACGGTTTGCGTCATTTCATCGACATCCGAATGCACATGACCAATTTCACCTTGTTTATTTAACGCGGGGAAATTAACGATTTGTCCCTCTCTAAGTTGTGTGGAAAACCCTTGTGAGACATAAGCAGCAAACACCATTGGATTGGTTTCACCGATCATTACCAACGTTTGACCTTTATCAACCACTTGATTCAACATCACTTCTAAATCATAGAGTTGGCCATCAACTTGAGAAAACACTTGAAGTAAATCTGACTGAATACGTTGCGACTTTATCAAGGCAGTCAGTGACGAATCCGGCAGGCCTGCCATCTTTAATTGCGAACGTGCTTGCAGTTTCTGAGCTTCAAGCTTGGTCACTTCAGCACGAATACTGTTTAAGTTTTTAACAGATGACGCGCCGCTTTTACTTAAAGATTCTGCCCGTTTTAAATTTTGCTTAGCCACCTCTAGATCCGCCACTGCGGCAATCAACTGTTGCTGCATCTGCATAAATTCAGGACTCTCAATTTCAGCAATTAACTGCCCTTTTTGAATGTCGCCATGCGTATGGTGTAAAGCGACCACCTTACCAGAAACCGTTGCCGAGACTTGGTGCGCTCGGTTTAAGGGGGTCATCGCTTTGGCGGTATAGTTGGCACTGGGATACGCATTCACCTGCTGAAGTGCAACGGTTTTTAACCCCATAATTTGTTGTTGCTCTGCAGTCATGTTAAGGGCTTGCGTTTGAGCAAAAACGGATGAAACAGCGGATACAGAGAGTAAGCAACCGGTTAACAGTAAAGCATTGGTTTTTAAAAAGTTTCTCATCGGTTGGTTGCTCCTAAAAGTTCACCGGAAATTTGATTATAGTTGGCTGTGGCCTGGCCAAATTCGAGTCTAGCCAAAATAGCACGGCGCTTGGTGTCGATGGTTTGTTGTTGAATCAGCAATAAGTTCTGCACACTAATTGCACCGAGTTTGTAAGCCTTAAGTGACATATCAAGTGCCTGTTGTGCCAAATCATACTGTTGATCGGTTAAATTGATGGTTTGTTTCAACTGCTCAAGCTGTGCCGCCGCTTGTTGCTGTTGCAAGCTTAACGTTTGTTTTACCTGTTCAAAGCGTGCTTGCTGACGTTTAATCTCTAATTGTTGTTCCGCCTTCTTAACATCAAATTGCGGATTCATGCCCAACGGAATAGAGACTTGCATGACTAAAGAGGTGTCCGTTTGATTTTGCAACTTGTCTTGCTGCGCCCCTAAATACAAACTAGGCTGTCCAGATTTTTGGGTCTCTAACTGTTTTAGCAACACGTTAGATCGAGCAAGTTCAGACTGCATCTGCACCATTTCAGGGTGCTCGTCTAGACTTAACTTGGATTTCGGCTCTTTGATCGTAATGGGAAGTTCACTAAAACCTGTCCATTTTTGATACGCCTGCTTTGCCACCATCACATTCGATTGCTGTTGGATTAAATCTGCTTTGTGGCTCAGGTAGGTTTGCTCGGCTAATACCCCGTCCATTGGAGCGTTCTCGCCAAAGGTCACCTGCTTTTGAATGGTCTCCAATAACTGTTGACTGGTCTTGATACTCTCTTGGGCATTCTTCAGTTCGGCTAGGGCAATTTGATAGTTCCACATTAATTCCCGTAATTTGCCAGACGCAAGCCAATTTAAGTAAGCCTGTTCAACCACAACGGTTTGCTCATAACTTTCTGCTAGCGCGTTATTACCCTGTTTTTGACTGGGTAACCAAATAGGAAACTCGGCCCCCACTTGCCAGTTTTGGCTGTCGTTGTTATCGGTTAAGGCGTCGTTTTCATGGTGAACAATGACATTTACATCTCCCGCAATCCAGCTTCTGGCTTGATCTTGTTGTGCACTTTGCAAGGTTTGCAAACCACTCAATACAACTTGTTGCGGCTGGCGTTGAATGAACGCCTGCATCAACTGCTGAAAATTGGGTTGTGCTTGGCTCGGAGCTGAATTCGAGGTCTCTATTTGCGACACATTAACATTGTCGTTATTTGCAGCATTCGCAAAAGCCAGTGGAGAAGCACTTAAAAGTAAAATCGCAAACCTCACTAGGGAGGGTTTAAAAGGCAATGTGTGGGGGGTCTTGAAAAGCATAATTTTTCTCTATCTCCGCTTTTTAAAAAAGCATTCTGGACTGCTTCTGGGTAAAAGCCGTTTCCAATTTATTTCATGAGGCTTATCTTAGACCTAAATGATTAATTTCTAAACCTTCAAACATGACTTAATGCCTTCGTTTTAAAGCTAGATAGCCTCTAAAAAGTGTTTTAAGACAAATGTCCACTCAGAAAACTAGCCACTTCACGCACTTAATAGAATTAATTATTAAAAGAAAATAATTCTCATTAAGGTTGACGAAGGTGGATAGATTCATATAATTAAACGCCAATAAGAATCAATATCATTTAAACCAAGGGATAATAGAAGATGGTTTCTACCTTAAATCAAATCAGCTGCAAGCAGCCTTTTTTAAGCAGCGTGCTGCTCTCAGTCGCACTATTACTCAACAGCAGCGTGTATGCCGGTGACAGTAACAACTATAAAACTGGCGTCACCTTGATTCATCAACACAGCTCTAATCCCAGTATACAGGCTGACACCTCTTTATCTGCAGATCTAGGGCTTTATTTCCCCACTGAAAACGGGCATTGGCATATTCACATTGAAGCCTCAACCTCGCCTAAACAAAACGGGGTTGCGTCGGTCATTCAAGACAGTAACGCCGATTCGGGCTCTTCTTTGAATAATCGTAATCAAGGCCGTATCCAAGTCTCTGAGTTGCACTATCTGTTTCAAGCCAGCAAACAATTACAGTTAACGCTGGGTCTGGTCGATGCCACAGGTTATCTGGATACCGCCAATATTATGAATGATGAAAATCAACACTTTATTAGTGTGTCCTTAGTCAATAACCCAGTCATCGATTTCCCGGATTATGTTTTGGGTGCGGCATTGGAGTATCAAATCACCCCAACCTTCTCTAGCCGATTGTTTGTCTCTTCCACACACGGGATTGCCGATAATAACCGCCGTAATTACAGCAATTTGTTTGAAATGAATGACGATGAAAAAGGGATTTTTTCAGGACTTGAGTTTGGCTATTCAACCGAAAAAACATTTATTAACCTAGGCGCGTGGTTACATAACGGCAAACACGAAGCGTTAGATAACCCTTCTAAAAATGATCTATCAAACTATGGCCGTTACTTGTCAGCAGGCCTGTTAAATCGGCAACACCAATTTGAGGCACGCGCAGGGGTCGCTAATTCAGACGTCTCGGCGGCGAGTGATTTTTTGGCACTGGCTTATCAATATACAACAGATAATCCTGAAAAATACGGTTACTTAGGGCTAGGGTTCAGCATCACCGGCTTTTCGTCAAAACTCGCCCTATCAGAAACCCGTAAACCCAAACACGCACAAACAGCCGAATTCTACTGGCGTAAACCACTCAGTAAATACTGGTCGGTCACGCCATCGGTGCAATGGTTTAAAAACCCTATTATTGAATCCGATTCCATCAACGGGGATGCTGAGTTGCTGACAGCCAATGTTCGAGTTCACTGCGCCTTTTAAACGGACAAGCGAGAATTTAACCTTTAATAGCCTAACTATCCGACCAACCCTTCGTTAACCTAGAGCGTGTTTAAAAAGAACCCAAAACTCACTCTTCCTTTTAAATTGGCTTAGAAACTTAGCAGGCCTGTCTATTTATGTGTTTATAGTTTGGAGATTATTACGAATACTTCTAGAATAGCGGAATGAAAAAATCCACCTATCTCAATCGAAGCCGCCATTTATCTTTCAAACCTTCAATGGTGCACCTTACAACGGTTCGCAGATTAGCGGCATCCAGTCTACTCTTTGCCAGCTTCTTGCTAAGCGGTGTAAGCTTGGCGAGTGTGGATTCGTCCAAACACGTTCATCTGCCCAATTTTTCAAAGTACAAAGACGTTAAGCAGAAAAAAACGGCTTTTTTTGAATTTTTACTGCCGTTTATTCAGCAATCCAATGCGGCGATATTAAAACAACGTCGCTTTATTCAATCGCTGGACTTTAACCAATTATCGGAAAGTGACCAAGAGGCTGTGCAGGCACTTATGGAACGTTACCGCTTAAAGCAAACAGACATGACCCCTATCACTCAGATCAACCTGCTACGTAAGCTGGATATTATCCCGCCGTCACTGGCGTTAGCCCAAGCCGCCAATGAAACCGCATGGGGCAGCTCACGGTTTGCCAAACAAGGGTTAAATTTTTACGGACAATGGTGTTTTGAAAAAGGCTGTGGGTTGGTGCCGTTGAGTCGCCCCAAAGGCGAGTATCACGAAGTAAAGACATTCAAAACGCCGTTAGAGTCGGTTAAAAGTTACATGCTTATGCTCAACTCACACCCGGCTTTTAAACCGCTTAGGGATGCCAGACGACAAGCCAGGCTGAACAATCAACCAATAAACGGCCTAATGCTGGTGAATGGCTTAAAACCCTATTCAGCACGAAAAGAAGTCTACGTAGCGTCGCTCGCAACTATTATAAGAGTCAATCAGCTCGTGCAATACGATGCTCCACTGGCCAAGCTTTAAGGCCGATTAGGTGAATTTAAATCGCTTTGAACGGGTTTAATCGATTTAAGCAGGCCTGCTCACTAAACAAAATCCTGCTCGTGTAACACGACTTTTAATTCACTCTGCAAGGTGGTAATCCAAAGTGTGCCAGGTGCGAATTCAAACACCATCGGATACGCTAACCAACTGCCAGCGCAGCGTGCAATCACAGTGGGCTCACTCCAACTTATCCCGTCATCATCTGAAAAGCGAATCGCTAACTCCTCTCGCATCCACGACGCCGCCACTTCAGAGAACTGCCCTGCTCGGCGTGCAAACTCCGTTTTACCCTCTGGGTATAGTGGGTTATAAACCAGCGCGATTCTGCCCGACTTTAAACGACTAAGCATAGCGGGGGAACTGGAGGCCTTCAAGCCCGGTTTGGTTTCAAGCCAACTCCGGCCTTTATCCTCGGAATAAGCATCCCAAAACCAATCTTGATTAGTGCGAATACAGTACCAAAGCCGACCGTTGTTGAGTTCAATCAACGTGCCCTCGTAACAGCCACCGTGATGACCTCGCCCGCCAATGTCCAAACGATTACTGGCCTGCCAAGTTTCCCCCTCATCGGCTGAGACCAAACTTAACGCATAATGACGGGCATTGTCGTAATCTAAGTTTTGAGCAGAGACCACCACCTCACCGGTTTTAAGTTGAATTAATGTGGAGGTTGCCGCCGCATAGCCCGTTTGAATTTGTTGCGGGGTTTGCCAAGTTTGACCACCGTCTAAACTGCGCACAATGTAATGCGCTAACGAACAGTTTTTAGTGGGTTTATTGGTTTTACGAACCCAGTTAAAGTGCATGTCACCAACATTAGCAAACGACAAAATAAGCACGCCAGAGGCTAAGCAAATTAATGAACGAGAGTCGCCAATATAGAATTTATCGGTGTTAAAAATGGGACAGGCCTGCCAAGTTTGACCTAAGTCATCCGAAAGGTGCGCTTGATTATTATGAATGGCGACCAGTTGATTGGCGGCATTGTGAACAAATGGCCCCAAAACGGTCTGTTGAAGCGGGGTAATGTTTGGGTGTAAAAAAACCGGCGCCGCAGTGTGCGGGGCCAGTCTAAAGTTGAGTTCTATGTCTGGGTATTCAATCATGAATACCATTAAGCCATTAAAACGGTTTAACAACAACCATAATTAGAATAACGGTGGCTAACACTAATGGAATCTCATTTGCCCAACGGTAGTAAACACCGCTGTGGTTTAAGTGCCCTTCCTGCATCTCTTTCATGCGTTTTTTAGTCCACATATGGTAAGCAAGTAACAACGCAACAAACAACAGTTTAACGTGCAACCAACCGCCACTAAAGCCGTACGCAACCCATAACCAAATACCGGTACCAATGGCAAACATCATCATAATGGTCATAAAACCATACAATTTTTTAGCCATAATCGCTAAACGAGCGACATCTTGCCCCGCTTCTTTACCTTCCACAAAATGCACAAAAATACGCGGTAGATAAAAAATCCCCGCCATCCAAGACATCATAAATAAAATGTGGAACATTTTTGACCAACTATACCAAGCCGATAAATCCATAACTTTTCCTTTAAATAGTCGCAGTTTAATTACTCAGCCTGTATCATACCTGTTTGAAAAAGAATTTGAACTCAGAAACTAGGAAATAATCATGACGCTAGAAGATAACAAAGTTGGTTTAATCGAATATACGCTAACCGATGAAACAGGTGAAACCATAGACGCATCAAACGGCAACCCTCTGGCTTACCTTCATGGGCATGGCAACTTAATTCCAGGTTTAGAAAAAGAGCTCGCAGGTAAAACCGTTGGCGATAAATTCACCACCACCATTCCGGCCTCCGAAGGGTATGGTGAGCGCGTTGATGCGTTGGTGCAAACGGTGCCTGCAAGCATGTTCCAAGGCGTGGATAATATTGAGGTGGGTATGCGTTTTGAAGCCCAATCTGATCACGGCATGCACTCTGTTGAAGTGACGTCGGTTGAAGATGGTCAAGTCACCGTTGATGGTAACCACCCACTCGCGGGCGTGGCTTTGACCTTTGACATAGAGATTATTGGCGTACGCGCAGCAACCGATGAAGAGATCGAGCATAAGCACGCTCATGGTGACGGTGGACATCACCACTAGGTTTTTCGCCTCACGCTGAAAACACGAAGGCCGTCAATTGACGGCCTTTTTTTATGATTTATTTCTTTGCTTTTTGTGACTTTAGACAACCACTCCAACCATTAACGATTGGCATCCGTCCACGTATTCTCCTCTGAGAATCGTCCTCTTAACGGCATAATCCACATCTGATAGAGCGAACTAAATAGCATGATCGCTGACGCCATGCTGTAACCAAACCCGCCAAACATAATTAAATACGCAAACCCCGGATACCACTTGGTTAACCACCAACCCGCTATGTCTAAAATAAGAAAGGCAAACGGCGTGAAGATCAGCAACGCTTTAATCCACTTATTAAACCCGACCGCCATCGAAAAAATTAAACCAATGAAGAAAAAGATAAAACTAATCCCAAACAGGTGAATGTGTGACACACGGGTTAACGCATCAATTTCCGCACCATGATCAACCGCAGCCATCTCTTTCATGACCTTGTACTCAGCGACGTTCGGAAGCGTGGGAATATTGGCGTGACAAGCCGCACACTTAGCATCCACTATCGGCTTAATCTTCGGCAACCACTCACTTTCTGGCGCATCATTGCGCGCCCATTCAATCAAGGTCAAATTCTCTTCTGGCGTGGCTTTGGTCTTCATCGAGCCATTTAATTTGCTCTCCAGTTTTGAGCCGGTACGATTGCCATAATAGCTGTAAACAATATCATCCACTGATAAACCCGGTTTGCCATCGGCCATTCCGTGGGTCAGCATAATTTGCGCACCCGCCATCATTAACCCCAACCCTGCCACTAAAATATAGCCGGTAAACAAGGCTTTTACGGAGAGCGATAGGCTGGGTAAATTGAGCCAAGAGGTTGTGTTTTGCATAGGAAAACTCCAATTAAAAACGGGTGAGTAAAGATTGAACGTGACTGAGGGGAGTCGTCATTGAGCTTCGTCGTTGAGGAGCAGTGTCGATGGGTTAAGTGTAATCAAATACGCAAAATGTTTTAATCTATTTGACGCTTTTTATCATAAGAGCGCATTCAACGAGTGGTTGGCCGGTAACGATGGTTCATACGTCAAATCGACTGAGCAGTGAATTAGGGCTTTTCCATTAAAAAGTCTTCGTAATCGAGTTTGCCGTTATCAAGCACCACCGGTATCGCGGCAATGCCCACGCCCGCTTGTTTAACCGACTCACGTTGACCCGTTATTAAAGGGTGCCAATCGGCGAGCGGTTGACCACGGTAAATCATACGATAGGCACAAGTATCAGGCAACCAATCAAACTCCGCCACCCTTTCACGGGTTAGCTGAACACAGGTCGGAACATTCACTGAGCGGTTGGCGTAATCGGTACAGGCACCCGTTTTGGTATCTGAATATTTACAGACCACCGAGGTGTAGACAATCTCATCGGTCTCATCGTCTTGCAATTTGGTTAAGCAGCACAGTGCGCAACCATCGCACAAGGATTCCCATTCATCTTGGCTCATCTCATCAAGGGTTTTGGTCTCCCAAAAGGGTCTGTTCTCTGGTTCCATGTTTATCTCTATTAATCGTTATCTAATTGTCTTTCAGTGTTTTTTATTGTTTAACCAATTCTTAGAAAACTAAGCAGGCCTGCCAACTTTTGAAACGTTAACCCTTAAAAAACTGCCAAGGGTTTGCCCAGGTTTTAATTGAATCTTGACATAACGGGTCTAAATAACGTTGTCCACTGTCCGGCGGGCAAACAAATTCATAGTGTTTGTCTTGCAAGTCAAAACGCATGGCATAGGCGTGTAAGTAACCACGATCTTCTTGTTTGGCTTGCTCACTGTCGGCGTAACGCACATCGCCACAAATCGGCGCAGACAAACTTTTCATCATCACACGCAGTTGATGCGTTTTACCCGTGGTGGGCTTCAGTAGAAAAAGTCGTTCACCAGGTCGAATCAGCGCGCTAATAAACTGAGTAATCGCTGGGTTCTCTTGGGTTTTGGTTAACATCCAACTGCCACGACGCGCTGCGACCATATCGCCTTTCACCCAACCCTGCTTCTTTTTGGGTTTTTGATTGGCAATGGCCAAATAAAACTTGTCAATTTGTCTGCTTGAAAACAGGTCATTGAACGCTTGTGCAGTGGCTTTATTAAAGGCCAAAATCAATAAACCAGAGGTCATTTTGTCTAACCGGTGCACAGGATAAAGTTGCTCAACCTGCAACTGTTGTTGCACCAACACCACCAGACCTGCTGATTCTTCGGAGTGAAAGTTTAAACCTGCAGGTTTATTCACCACAATAAAATCCGCATTTTGAGCAACAATCGGTATCAAAATAAAGCCTTGTTTTTCATTATATTATGAACCGAACTTAATCGATCAAATCAAATTCTGCGGTATGCATGACTTGGCCATTAACCAGCAATTCAATTTTGTGCACACCCGGGTAATAGGTTCGGGTACGGATTAACTTGAAGTTATGCGTTTTTGTAAACGCCCTTTCAGCCTGCTGATACTCTGCCTCGTTTATTTTAAAGACTTTTCGATAAGGTTGTGACTGCTTTCTTAAAAAGAACAGCGCATATTCTAATCTCAGGTGTCCAAGGGTAGGATTAAGGTTTGATTGTGAATGGGCTTGCAAACCAAACGAAAACGTCAAGCGTTGGCCCATCGCCACTTGCTGTTCTATCTGCCAATCTCGTAAGGTAAGATGCGCAATCCCCGAATAACCCATTATTGCCAAGGCTTGCGGATGCCCTGCTTTTAACAAGGTACGTAATGCGTGTTTGATAATCCATTGCGTCTCTTTCGGGAGAACCTGCACCGATTGATTCCCCATCCAATCACGAAACAACATCAACACCCAATCGGGTTGCGACTTTGTTAAATCATTCAATAAATTAGCGACACTTTTACGAACATAAGGACTAGAATCGGACTTGAGTAATTGAATAATGGGTTTTACCCAATCGGGGTTTTCTGCAACCCACGGCAAGTGCTCTGCCCAAGGTAAATAAGGTCTTACGCCCTCACTGGCCAAACGGCGTAGATGGTGATTATCACTTTTTGCCCAGCTCAGCAGTTGGCTCCTAGTTCGCTCTGGCTCGGTATTTAAGAAGGGCCGAATCGCAAATTCGGCGGTGCTTTTTTGAGTAAACAATGCCAAGGCCTTCATAGATGCTTCAAAGTAGTGAACGCCAAAGCAGGCAACGTAGTCGGAAAATACAAAATGAAACAGTCACGAAAATGCTTTTGAAACGTGTTCTAAACAGGTTAAACAGGCCTGATAGTCGAGCATATTGGCCTGTTTAAACCCAGAATCAATGGCAAGTGTAACGGTTCGAATACGCTGTTTTAATGGCAGGCCTGCCCAATTTGGCTGATTAACCAGTTCCACGAGAGGTTGAATTTTAAAATCAGCGAGCCGTTGGTTAATTAAAACCGCCAATTTTTTGATATTTTCTAGATCAATTTGATCCTTTAATAAATCCGCCATACCTCAACCATAACAAAAACTTAGAAAGCTTATTAAGCAAAATATCAAAATTGGCACAACCCTTGATATAGAGTCACTAAGCATTAATTTAAAACGGGAAAATTGTCAAAAATATGACAACCCACTTTTTTTATAAAGGGAGCATACCATGGCCGTAATGAATACTCAGGAAAAGGTACAAACGTGTCTAGAGTTTATCGACAATCGCTTAGAGACCACCTCTGAACAAACCATTCAAATTGCAGAGATGATTATCGCTGACATCAAAAATCTCACGCAAGCTTACCCGCTTGCCTTGCAACGTGGCGAACTTAAAGAGCACTCAGAACTGGTTCGTGCGACCCAGCTTAATTGGGTTAACCAACTACACGATATTATTCTAGAACAGACCAACCGTGACTTAAATGGCCAAGTGATTATGGCACTTCAAGGCTTTGTAAAAAACTTGAATGAAAACACCTTAAAATACACAAAATTTGACCTCCCAAGTGCCGTGGCCAGTCAGCAGAAAGATGAAACCGAATACCTAAACCAAGATGAAATCGATTTACTCATGAGCCAGCAAGCCCTGTTTAATGACAACGTCTGCCATTAAACCAACGCTTTAGGTTCCCCTACGCGCTTTAACGCCTCTTTGTTAAAGCGCGTTTTAATTGGCCGTTAATCCTATTCAACTGCCCTAATCTTGGCTTTGCACGTTCTAATAGAGTCTCATTTATTAAGACTTTTCTGTTTAATCATTTTTATCGGTCACTTTTAATTCTGTCACTTCACATTATCTAAATGATTTCCCCTTGTCTTTTAACCAAGCAATTTGCATACTAATTGGGCATACTTGCATGGGTCAGTTCCCCCATTCCACAGCGCACGCTATACACATAGTCTGTTAAATTTAAATTAGGGTTTAAACCACGTGACAAACTATAAAATCCAATTTAATGATTCACTGAGCGTCATTCCGGCAGACAGCTGGAACGCCTTAAACCGTGATAACAATCCGTTTATGCGCCATGAGTTTCTAATGGCGCTAGAAACCCACAATTGTGCCAGTGAGCGCTTTGGTTGGATTGCACATCATTTAACCGTTTATGACGGCGATGAATTGATCGCCGCCATGCCTCTGTATGAGAAACATAATTCGTATGGCGAGTTTGTATTTGACCATAGCTGGGCGGATGCTTGGCAACGAGTCGGTTTGCCCTACTTTCCCAAACTGGTGACTTCTGTTCCCTATAGCCCGGTGACTGGCCCACGACTCCTGATTAATCCAAACTTAACGGAATCGATTCAAGAAAAAATTTGGCAAGCGATGGTTGAGCAAACCCAGCAGTTTGCTCTGAACCATGGCTTTAGTGGTTGGCATTGTCTGTTCGCCAACCAAAATGAGCAGGCCTGGTTAAACAATCAAGACCAATTCCATATTCGTAATGACTGTCACTTTCATTGGTTTAATCAGAACTACACCACATTTGACGACTTTTTAGCCAAACTGACCGGTAAAAAGCGCAAAAATATTCGCCAAGAACGTAACTCGATTATTAACGCCGGCGTGACCTTACGGGTACTGGATGGACATACTGCCAACGATCAAGATTGGGCAGACTTTGCATTTTTTTACCACAAAACATTTACCGATAAATGGAGTACACCAACCTTAAACGAAGGCTTTTTTAAGGCGGTGGCGCAAGCCATGCCCAAGCAAGTGGTGTTGGTGTTGGCCGATAATGCGGCTGGGGAATGTGTAGCTGGCTCCTTAATGTATCGCAGTGACAGTGTGCTGTATGGTCGACACTGGGGCTGCACCGAGGAGATTAAAAACTTGCACTTTGAAGCCTGCTACTACCAAGGCATTGAGTACGCCATTGAACACGGTTTACAACGTTTTGAGCCGGGCGCTGGTGGTGAACACAAAATTGCTCGTGGTTTTATTCCAGTTAAAACTCAGTCTGCTCATTGGTTAGCCCCTAACCCGTTTGAAGAAGCGTTACCGCACTTTATTCAAGAAGAGCAGAAAATCATGGATCACTACTACCACGAAAACCATGCACACAGTCCATATAAACAAATGTAAAACAAACAGTTCAACGTGTAAAAACACATTCAACCTCGTTCACTTGCGTTTTAAAAAGTTAACAGTCCTGCTAACTTTTAATGAGCGTGTTTGAATAGATTACGTATTTTCGTGTATCATTTATTCAAATGTTTTTTCGTCGTATTTATGACGAATTTTTCACTTAACCAACCAAAGGAATCATCATGAAATCAACTTTAAAAGGGTCTTTACTCGCTATCAGCTTGGGGCTTTTTGCACTGAGCGCACCCGCAATCAGTTTTGCCGACCATCACGGTGAAAAGCAAGGTAACATGACCAAAATGGGGCCGCCATCGGCTGAATTTATGCAGAATTTAAACCATGCGAGCTTTATGCCAAACCTGATGCGTCACTTAATGATGAATAAATCGGTTCTAGAATTAAACGGTGATCAATTAAAAGCCCTAAAAGGCTATAACCAAGAAAACTCGCCAAAGGTTCAAGCGATGGTTGCAGAACTCATGGCGTTAGAGAGCAAAGCCTATAAGCTGGCATTGGCAGATGCCTCAGCTAAAGAGGTCACTCAAGCGGGTGAAGCAGCGTTTGAAATTCGTGAAGACTTAATGAAAGCCAAGTTAAAGTGCCGGGATTTTGTTAAGACGGTCTTAACGGCTAACCAATATCAACAAGCGTTAAAGACTTATCAATAACCCATTGATAAACCATTAAAAATGGTGCATTTTATCCGGCACAAAAAAAGGGCTAACGCCCCTTTTTTCATGATAAACCATCTAAAAAATGGGTTATTTTTCAGGTAACACCAAATTCAATTCCAGCACGTCAAAGCCGTTTGCTTCGTCTACAGAAATTTGTAACTTATCATGGTCAATGTCCACGTACTTTGCAATCACCGCCAGAATCTCCTCACGAAGTTGCGGGAGATAATCCGGTGCGTTTCGATCAGAACGTTCATGCGCTAATAAAATTTGCAGACGATCTTTTGCTAGATTGGCCGATTTTTTCTTACGCTGTCCAAGTAGATAGTCGAGTAATGCCATGGTTCACTCCTTACTTACCGAAGAGCTTAGAAAACAGCCCTTTCTTCTCTACATTAATAAAACGTTGTTCAACCTCTTCACCCAGAAAACGGTTCACAATATCGGTATAGGCTTGTGCCGCCAAAGAGTTGGCTTCCATAATCACCGGTGAACCGGCATTTGAAGCATTTAACACATCTTGCGACTCTGGCGTCACACCCAATAGCTTGACGTTAAGTAGGTCAATCACATCATCCACCGATAACATTTCGCCCGCTTCAACACGTGCTGGGTTATAACGGGTTAAAACAAGATGTTCAACAATTGAAGATTCGCCATTTTCTGAACGTTTCGACTTAGCTTGTAAAATCCCTAAGATACGATCGGAATCACGTACCGAAGAGACTTCTGGGTTGGTTACAATCAACGCTTCATCGGCAAAATAAAGCGCTAACTGTGCGCCCTTTTCAATCCCGGCAGGCGAGTCACAAACAATATAATCAAAGCCGGCTTCTTTTAGCTCCTCAATCACACGCCCCACGCCTTCTTGCGTTAACGCATCTTTATCACGCGTTTGCGAAGCCGCTAAAATATAAAGGTTATCAACGCGTTTGTCTTTAATGAGGGCTTGTTGCAGTTTGGCTTCGCCCTGCACCACATTCACAAAGTCATACACCACGCGGCGCTCGCAACCCATAATTAGGTCTAAATTACGCAAGCCTACATCAAAATCGATGACGCACACTTTATAACCTTTAAGCGCTAAGCCGGTTGAAAAGCTCGCACTGGTGGTGGTTTTACCCACGCCTCCTTTACCAGAGGTCACGACAATAACTCGAGACACGTTGACTCCTTTAATCTTAATTATTTCAATGATCGAATTACGCAGTCTAATGCTAACGCACAATTCATTTGGGTTTAATTTATTTGCCTTATTATAGGGCTTTAAACTGTAGTTGGTCGTTTAATAGTGCCACTTGCATAAAGCCTTTTTTATGGGCCTCTGCAATGTCTTCGGCCAATTGGTATAAGCCTGCGATGCAAACTAATTCAGGGTCTAATTTTTGTGCAAAAATCTGTGCCGTGGTTTCACCTTGAGAACCCGCAAATACCTTACCGCGAACGGTGCCATAAACGTGAACACTGCCATCGGCCATGACCTCTGCCCCTGGATTTACTGACCCCATTACAATTAAATCGCGGTCTTTGGCGTACACTTGTTGACCCGAACGAACCGAGTTTTGGATAACCATCGCGGTTTTCAGACCAGCGTCTTCCTCGTTTTTTGGCTTAGATTCAGCTGTGCTATTTTTAGGGCGTTTCTTTAAATTTGAATCTTCGCTAAAGACCGCCAGGCCTGCGTAATTAGCCTGCTCTTTAATGGCTTCATCTTTGGTTCGAATACCAATGGGGAGCATCTGTTTTTGATTCAAAAACTCCACCAACAACGCTAAAAATGTCGGATCTAAGGTTTCCACCTCAGGTTCTAATACCACCGGAATGCCGACAAAAAAATCAGGGGCTTGCTGAATTTTTTCGTCAATCGCTGTTTTTGTTTCTTTAATATCCGCAGAGTAAATTTTAAGAACGGTCAACGATAGAATGGACCCTTTCAGGTCAATGATTTTTTTCATAATAGTATGCGAAAACTCTTGAAAGCGATTTGAATGAAACGCAGTCTACTAGAGCCTTGCAGGCCTGTCAAATAACGACTTGGTTAATCTTCAACACTCAGACTTGTATCGTTAAATAAAGGCATCACTCGGTACAAATATCCAGCCTTCTATATCCAATGCCTCTTTGTTAGGTTGCATAATTTTTTCAGGCTCATTGACTTGCAGCCAACCAATCAAGGCACACAGTAACGCATCATATTTATCGGCATGATTAAACGCTTCAACCTGTTCCACAATGTCTTTGGCTAATTTGGTCACGCCCGGTTTTGTAAAACCAAACGGCTTTAATAGGTTTTTAACCGAGTTAGAGTGCTTACAAGCTGATGGATAAGCCTCTAGGGCAAATAAACGATTGTCACCTGACCAAATTCCACATTGATAAATATCAGGCGCAAACTTGGCCAAAACGTGCATTCCCTTAGTGGCTTGACTGCCTATCATGTCTTTAATCGGTGACAACGGTTTTAAGCCACCTGCAAACAGAAACTGCTCGGTGTAGCGATATAAATACGGGTTGCTAGCATAGTCTTCAATCATCGGCACAGGCTTACGGTTGACCAATAAGTTGATCAGTGCCTGTGAGAATCCAAGGGGAATATCAATCGCTAATAAAACGGGACGATTCTGATTAGAATCGTATTCGGATTGGCAGAGTTGAAACAAAGCCTCAATAAAAGCCTGCGAGGTGTCGGTTTGATTAATCGTCGCACGCAAATTCCCTCGCCAAGGCACCCCAACCAGTTTCCGATGATTATCCAAAATAACCAACGCATCCCGACTATTTGGATTGCTATCGCAGTTCCAACCGCCTACGTCCCAACCAATAAAGTACTGCATATCACTCCAAGATTTTTAAGATTGATGCTTTAAAAAACAGAATAACAACAACATGTTTTTTGGATGAATATCAATAAAGACTGCAAATAGCAAAGGGGCAACTTAAAGAGTCAATGACGCTATTTGAAAATCAGGCAAAAGAGATGGTGTTTTTGCCTTTGAATTTTGAGCTATACATCTCTTTATCCACGCGAGTAATAATGGACTCAAGGCTATCAGACTCTTGATACTGTGTGACGCCAATACTTGAAGTCATGGCGGCATAAGCTTCAGACTTTTGCTGCACCAGAGTCGATTTGATCTTATTGGCAAGTGCCAAGGTCTCTTGCTTGGTCGCCTTGGGCGCAATAATTAAAAACTCATCGCCACCCCAACGACCCAAAACATCAGTGGAGCGAACCGACTGTTTGAGTATTTGACTAAACTCAACTAAGGCTTTATCACCAATATAGTGCCCCAACGTATCGTTAATGGTTTTAAAGTTGTCTATATCAATTAAAACCAGACCAAAATCTTCGCCATAACGCTCGGCTAATTCAATTCGTGAAAATAACTCACTGTCTAACTTACGACGATTAAACAGATTGGTTAATTTGTCGTATTGAGAAATTTTTTCCATTTCAGATAAAGCATGCTTAAGTTCACGCGTGCGCTCTTCGACTAAACGTTCAAGCTTAGAATTGGTTAACTCCAATGCATCTTCATAGCGTTTTAACTTGGTGACTTCACGAGAAGTACCAAAAATACGTTGCTCACCGCTATCGGGATCTGTCACAGGTATTAGGGTCGTTAACCAATAACGCGTTGCCTTATCGTCGCCAATAAGATGTTGTTCTTCATAGGAGATAGACGAGTCACTGTTAAGACAAGCATTATAATTATCCGCAATTAACTGGTAAGACTCAGCGGACATTAACGTTTTTAAGGGGCAGCCGAAAGCTTGTTCTGGGGTTAACTTAGCAATCTTAATCAGTGAAGGATTGGATTTTTCTGTGATGAAATCTCCGTCCTGATTTTTAAACACCACAAACATCGTGTCTTCAGAATGTTCCCACAAAGCTCTAAAAAGCTTGAGTTCACCAGCATCAATCATCGCGCGCTTAACCATCATTAGGTTATCCGTTGTTGGGTTATCAATAAAAATATCACTTCGGTAATGTTAACGAAAGCATCTATGAACCCTGCCTTTTATGCTTTCAAGGGTGATCAACATAATAATAGAGCCTTAAATACACTGTTTTCGTTAAATAAGCATTCAATTATAAACCATTAATATGCTATTTGACTCTTCTCAGGTACAGATTTATCAACGACAAAACATCAAGCCAATGGATTTTGCTCGGGATTTAAAATTAGGTAACTGTCTTTGATTAAGCATAAATTACAGATATAAAAAAACCCGTAAGATTTTATAACCTTACGGGTTTCTAGAATATGGTGCCCAGGGCCGGAGTCGAACCGGCACAGTATTTCTACCGGGGGATTTTAAGTCCCCTGCGTCTACCAATTTCGCCACCTGGG
>JAFGUG010000073.1 GCA_016938655.1 Thiotrichales bacterium
CCAAAGCGCCACCTACGGACAGCATGTGGCCCTTGAATTGTCGGCGCACAGCGGCCAGCAATTGTTTATTCCCAAAGGCTTTGCGCATGGATTTGCGGTGTTAAGTCAAACCGCACGGGTAAATTACAAGGTAGACGAGTATTATGCGCCGGCGCATCAAAGCGGTATTAAGTTTGATTGCCCAACGCTGGCGATTGACTGGCGTTTGTCAAGCCAGCAATGGCAAGTGTCAAAGTTTGATGCGGATTTGCCCGCGCTACTTGACCTTAAGCACGATGTATTAAAAGGCACCTTAAGTGAGCACAATTAATTTACTGGTGCTGGGCGCACACGGTCAGCTTGGGCAAGCGTTTAACGCCGTGGCGGGAGAGTTTGTAGCGATAACATTGCACTGCGTAGGGCGCGAGTTGGACATTACTCAACCAGGCCTGGTCAGTGCTCTGTTGGCCAAAAACCAGTACGATGCCGTCATTAACTGCGCCGCCTTTACCGACGTAAACGCCGCGGAGCAGAAGGTTGCAAGCGCTCAAGATGCTTATGCCTTAAATCATCTTGCCGTGGCAAGTCTAGCGCAAACCCTAAAATTGCAAGGTGGGTTTTTGGTGCATTTTTCGACCGACTATGTGTTTGACGGCAACGCGCACAAGCCCTACACCGAGCACGACACACCGCACCCCATTAATGTGTATGGCCAAAGCAAGCTTAAAGGCGAGCAAGCCATGTTAAAAAGTAATCCACCAGGCCTGGTGATTCGCACCAGTTGGTTGTTTTCGCCGTTTGGCAAAAATTTTGTCACTTATCTGCTTAACGTTGGGCAACAAGAACAAACGCATACACAAACGCTTAATATAGTCAGCGACCAAATGGGTTCACCCACCTCGGCACTCGATTTAGCGCGTGCGGTGTTGCAACTTTTAACGCAGCGCGCTCAAACCCCACATAACCAGGCCTGGTTAACCACACAATTACTGCACTTTGCCAATGCCGGTCAAGCCAGTTGGGCGCAATTGGCCAGTGCGTTGGTGCAACAAGCCCAGCTGAATTGCACAATACTCCCCATTTTAACCCGCCAATACGACTCACCCGTTAAGCGCCCAGCGTACAGCGTGTTAAACACTCAAGCCCTGCAAACCCTGTTAAATACGCCAATACGCTCTTGGCAAGACGCTCTGCAAGAAACGCTAAATTGGAAAAGTAACGCTGAGTAGTCGCGAGTAACCTCGTTAGTAATGGTTAAACAGCGGCCGTTTTATCTAAAGTAGACTTATCAAGAGCACGGTTTTTAACCGCACGACGAATCAACGCAATAAACACTCCCAACATCAAACCTAACACCGCCGCGACCGCTAAAATAAGCGATTTTTTGGGTTTCACTTTTTCGCCAATCTCGGCGGCTTGGTCAATGCGTGTAACACTTAAACGTTCGGGGTTAATGTTAACCGCGTTTAAAGAATCGTAGCTTTCTTGCAGTCCTCTTAATTTAGCAATGTAAGGGTCGTCTGACGTGCGTTTTAACAGCGCTGATTTTTCAGCTTCAAGTAACTTAAACCCCAAGTAATAAAGCGGCATGCCTTGGTTTTGAACGCTCTGAATTTCAACAGTAGGGCCCATTGTGGTGGGTTCTTCTATGTTTAAAGCGCGTGCAATCGCAATGGCCTCTTCTAAACTAGCTACTTTATCCATTCGCTGGTCTAGAGCAATTTTTCTGGCAGAAGCGATTTCTTGTTGCAACTGCTCTAGGCGCACTTTCTTGTCGTTATTGATTTCATTTACAATTTGATTTTTTGAAATGGCCACTACTTCAGCAATGTTTTTATTTAACAGTTGCGCCAATAACGCTTCGTCAACGGTTAACGAAAGTGCGACAGAAACTTGTCCAGAGGCGGTATCTTTTTTGGGAAGAGAGACCGTAAAGTCTTTTAAAAATTGTTCAAAAGCCTTATTAAAAGCTTCTTGATATTGTGCGGCTTGCAATGTGTTGATGGTAGGCGCATACACTTCGACAAGATTATTGGCCTTAAAAAAACTTAACATAGCCGAGCGTGAATTTAAGTTTTGAGTAAAAACATCAAACACCCTTTGCGGCGAATAGCTTGCTACACGCCCCAGTTGAACGTCTAAACGATTTAACTCTTGAACCAACGCTAATTCAGGTGGCAGTAAATACGCTGTAGATTTAAACACCGGCTTCACACTAAACGCATAACCAGCGGCCAACACCACCACAATGATAATGGATGCAACAATCGTCCATTTTTCTTGCACCAATCCCTGCCAAAGTTCAAATAAATCAATCTCGTCATCGGCGGCTAAGTGAGCGTTGTGCGGGTTAGTGTGTGTTATCGCATCTTGCATGGGTTTTCCTTGACTGTTAAACCGGGTTTTAAATCAGTTTTAATTTAACCAGGCCTGGCAAGCCGGGTAAGTTGTTTTTTAAGAATTTGGCATTATACAAA
>JAFGUG010000074.1 GCA_016938655.1 Thiotrichales bacterium
ACGACTA
The DNA here is from genome assembly GCA_016938655.1 of Thiotrichales bacterium. Classification (GTDB taxonomy): domain Bacteria; phylum Pseudomonadota; class Gammaproteobacteria; order Thiomicrospirales; family Thiomicrospiraceae; genus Thiomicrorhabdus. The sequence continues at coordinate 8 of JAFGUG010000074.1, forward strand.
CCTAAAAGGGTAGTGCTCAATTGATAATTGGTGACTTAAAACTAGCAGCCTGTTCGACTTAAGCTAATCAGTTGCAAAAAAGCTGAATTTTTCGGCTCTTTGCTGAGTTCTTTGTTTGGGCATTTTTGCCCACTTTTGCGCTTCGACCGTTTAAGTCCGACAGGCTATTAGAGCTTATGTTGACTTAAAAAGTCACAATAGACTTTCTCTTGTTAATTCAGTAAGTTATTAGGAATTTATCATGTTTTTGACACTTCACCTTTTTTTAAAAATCATTTTTTATTACCTGATCAGCAGTTTTATGGTGTTTGCGCAAGCGCAGTATAAAGTGTCTGGGTGGTTGGAGCCGATTAAAATTGCGGAGTTGAATGATTTAGCACTTATTGCCAAAGTCGATACAGGAGCAGATTACTCTTCTATTCACGCGCAAGACATTAAACTGTTTGAGCAAAACGGGCAGCTTTGGGTGCATTTTCAGCTCTTAGGACAACACGCTCAGGTCAAAAAAGTTTTAAAAATGGTTCGAATTAAGCCTAAGTCTCCGACGGATGCAGCTTCTGCTCGCCCAGTGGTATTGCTAAATATCTGTTTTGGGGAACAGAAGCAACAGGTAGCTTTTAACTTAACGAATAGAGCTCATTTAAAACATCTTGTGCTGATTGGTCGTTCAGATATTCCATTAAATTGGCTGGTCGATCCACATCAAATTGAGTTAACAAAACCGCGTTGCACCACAGATTAAACCGAAGGAATATCGTCAGAGTCATAGGGTAAGTTATCATCCATTTGAAGTTCTTCTGCAAAAGTGCCCACTCTTTCTTCCGCGATATCGGTTCGGGCGAACTGGGCAATATGAAAAAGGGCTTCTCCCTCATTGACTAAGGGCATCACCATTTGCCCAACGACGATGCCGCTATAAGGTGGGTAAATTTCAAATTCGGCCTCGCCAAAAGGGTCTGACACGACTCCCAGTAACGTGGTGTTTTTCTGGACACGCTCGCCATCTTTAACGACAGAACGGAAAATGCCACTGTGTGGTGCCCTGACCCAATAGCTTGCTTTGGCAATGGCAGGTTTTAAACGTGCTGATTTTTGTCGACCTTTTGGCAGCATTTCAAGCAGTTTCATGACATTTAAAATGCCATTAACACCTGCACGAATGGCCAGTTCATCAAAACGCAAGGCTTCACCGGCTTCATAGAGCAGGATAGGAATGTTGCGCTTAACGGCCGAGGCTCTTAATGAACCTGCACGCAGTTGGGCATTCATCATTAAAGGGGCGCCAAAAGCGGTTGCCATGGCTAGGGTTTCGTCATCGTCTAAATTGGCACGAATTTGCGGCAAATTAGTGCGATTAATTGCACCCGTATGTAAATCAATGCCATGGGTGCATTGTTTAACAATTTCATTTAAGAATAAATAAGCCATTCGACTGGCTAGAGATCCCGAGGGTGAACCTGGAAAGCTGCGGTTGAGGTCGCGGCGATCCGGCAAATAGCGACTTTGATTGATAAATCCATAGAGGTTGGCAATGGGAACGGCAATTAAGGTGCCTTTTAATCGACTAAGCGACTTGACTTTCAGTAAGCGGCGGATAATTTCCACCCCATTAAGTTCATCGCCATGAATGGCCGCGCAAACAAATAAGACTGGGCCTTTTTGTTTGCCATTAATGACTTGCACCGGCATATTGAGTTCGCCATGGGTGTAGAGCTTACCAACTTCTAAATCAACTGTTTTACGTTCTCCTGGCAAAATAACTTGATCACCAATGGTGATGGCTTTATTACGCAAAATGCGTGGTTTTTTAGCCAGTGGATCTTTAAGGATAGTAGCCGTTGACTGGGGCATCATTTACCCTTTACCACGTGTTTTGGTGTGATTAGGTTTGGCATTTTTTTCGATAAAGGTCATGATTTGCCCCGCAATGTCTTTACCTGTTGCTGCTTCAATGCCTTCAATACCCGGAGACGAGTTCACTTCCATGACGACGGGGCCATGATTAGAACGCAGTAAATCAACACCACAAACATTCAACCCCATAATGGTGGCGGCTCGAATGGCCGTTGCACGTTCTTCTGGGGTAATTTTGACTAGGGTTGCGCTGCCCCCTTGATGCAGGTTAGAGCGGAATTCACCTTCTTGACCTTGGCGTTTCATTGAGGCAATCACTTTTCCACCAACAACAAAACAACGTATGTCAGCCCCTTTGGCTTCTTTAATAAACTCTTGAACCAAAATGTTGGCTTTTAAACCGTTAAACGCTTGAATAACCGAGGTGGCTGCTGAGTGGGTTTCAGCTAAAACCACTCCAACGCCTTGGGTGCCTTCTAATAATTTAATGACCACTGGCGCACCCCCAACGGTAGCCAATAAATCATCGACATCATCTGGCGAATGGGCAAAACCTGTGACCGGTAAACCCACACCACGACGTGAGAGCAGTTGCAAACTGCGTAATTTATCACGTGAGCGTGAAATGGCGACCGATTCATTCAAGGGATAGACGCCCATCATTTCAAATTGGCGTAAAACCGCAGTTCCATAAAATGTTACTGAGGCACCGATGCGGGGAATGACGGCATCAAAACCTTC
>JAFGUG010000075.1 GCA_016938655.1 Thiotrichales bacterium
GGCGAATTTAAAAGCCCTTTGACCCGCAAATTAAGGGGCTAGGAAACTAGCCCCTTTTCTTTTGGAGTAAATAAAATGAATTTGACACTTTACAAAACAACCAACGCGGATAACGTCATTAACAAAGTTAAGACGGATGATTACGCGGTTGTTATCAACCTTAAAAAAGATACCAATTGGCTGAATCCTGAAATTTTGCTTGCTTCTATTGCTGGAGTTGATTTCAAGGATTACAACTATTGTCATTTGGACGTTGTAAATAAGTTATACTTCATCCGTTCAATTGAAGCAATGGGAAACCGCATTTCAAAGCTGATTTGTGAATGTGATTATTTGGAAACGTACAAGGCGGATATTCTGGCAAGCAATGCGGCATTCCGAAAACAAGTTGAACCGGGCGACTATGGAAGCATTGACCTTGAAAACACCGGGCGCGATACAATAGCGAATTACGAAAGTGATAATTCGCTAATTGTCGCAAATACAATCATTCTTTCCACTATTGGAGTTAGCTAAAATGGCGACAATGACAATAACCCTTGCTGGCGACACTGATAAATATACGGCTGAACTTTGGTATGATGATATGACTACCAAAGTTGGCGATATTCCGCTAAATACTCCATACGTTGCAACTGGCGGTTCTAACTTTGGAACTTCAAATGCAATCATTTTGCGGCCTATTGGTGACGTCGTATTTGATAGTTACACCAGCGATATTACCCTTTCGGAACCTTGGAAGGCTGGCCCGGAATTTACTGAACTTAACCCTATTGGCGACCCTTGGGGCGATGGTTTGCGGGGAATGTTCCTTAGCAACGTTCTTATAACCAACGTTTCAAACTCGCCAACCTTTGATATTAAATATATCGGCGGTTCTGTTGTGGTAACACCTTTTAACCGCCTTCATTCAATGGATGGTGTAGCGTTAGAAGATTTTGCGAAAGTTCGATTGATTGAAACCGATGTTGATGGAAACCAAGTTTTTAACTATTCCGTTTATATCGTCAATCTGTTGAATATTGGTTTTGAACTTCCTTCCTCCGCTATTGCAGGAAACAGCAATATCATTCTTGGAAGTCTTGACACTGGAATTAACACGCCGCTTTTCAACACTGATTCGGTTACGGTTGATTTGGGCTATATTGAAGTTCCGGCTTCAACTTCAAGCCTTGACTACCTAAGCAACACGTTTGAACTGTTTTTGCCGTTTGTTGAATCGCCTATTGACATTGACCCTACTTTGTGCATTGGAAAAACAATCCATATTGAATATGTGATTGACCTTTACACCGGGGATATGACGATTAACCTTTACAACGGGGAAGAAAAGCCTTTCAGTAGCACTAAAACAACCATAGGCCGGAATATCCCTACAAAGCTAGTCGGTGAAACCAATTACAGTATCACCGGAACCAATGGGGTTATCAACAACGTTTTAACCGCCTATATTCGCCACACAAAGCCGGAACTTGTGGAAGGGCAGTTTTATAACCTTGTTTCTAAAGTCGGTTCTATCGGGCTTTACAAGGGCTATCTTGAAGTTGATAATATGGAGCTACAAGGAAAAGCCCTTGCGGATGAAAAACAACAAATTCTTTCCTTGCTTAGAAATGGAGTGATTATCAAATGATTAAAGAAGCTGCAAAATACTTGGGGGCAAACACCGCAACCCGCCAAGAACTGATTAACCATTACAATCAATTTTGCTTGCCACAAGTCAAGAAGGAACGCCGCTACAAAATGGGGCTTGGCGATAATTGGTGCGCTATGTTTGTAACCACAATTGCGAACAAGTGCGGTGCTAGTGCTGAGCAATTCCCCTATGAAGTATCGGTTTTCTATCAAACGCAAATTGCGAAGGAAAGGGAGCTATTCACAAAGGAATTTTCTATTGTTCAAGAAAATGACTTGATTATTTACGATTGGGAAGGGCACGGCGTTCTTTCACATGTTGGGTTTGTTGCTGAAATTTACGGCAAAAACATTGTTGCATTGGAAGGCAACATAAAAAACACCGTAGGCTATCGCACCATTTCCAGCGAAAGCCGGTTTATTGCGGGATTCATAAAGAACCCCTACGCCCGCCAGCAAGCCGCCAGCGAAGTCCAATTGACCGACCTTGACCGCGTGCAAGGATTGGCAAGGCGAACGCTAAGGGGCGAATTCGGCAACGGCCTTGAACGCGCTTACCGGCTTGGGGCTGACTATGCCGCCGTTCAAAAACTGATTAACAGCGGTTGGAGTGAATAAGTAACAGGCAAGAAAAAGCCCCCTTAATTGGGGGCTTGTTTTATTTGCGACAAAATTCTTTAGGCCAATAACCATCTTCAACCATATTGCAAGCGTGTTCTTGTTGCTTCAATTCGTCTTCATAATCCATTTTGCCAACGATTCCATAAACCGCCAGAATCAGGGCGATAATTAAAGTTGTCTTAAAGCATTTTGTCAATTTCATTGTTAATATCCTTTACGATTTCTGTTAGAACTTCACAATATGGATATTCCTTTGAATGGATGCATCCCCCATTGAAATGATATTCTAACACGGTAACGCCTTGTTTGTCGTCAAAAATCAATTCAGCGTGTAAGTAATTTCCGTGGCTATCGCTTTTAAGCGTGATTATATTGGACATAAAACCCCCATAGAAAAAAGCCCCTACCTTTTAAAGTAGGGGTTTTCCTTTCAGATTTGGTTAATGAACTTCAACGAAATAGACGCTTGCGCCCTTCTTGGTTTCCCGCAAATTCACGGTAATGAACGGCTGTTCATCCGCGAACACTGCAAAAACTTCCTTCAAGGCATCGCTTGCGCTGGCGGCATCGGTGAAAAGCCCGCCAAGTTCGCCGTTTTCGTACTGAACAACAACCTTGGTGCTATCGCCGTTTTCGACAATTTCCACAATCTTGAACTTGGTTTTTTCTTCCTTGAACGCGAAAATGTGGGTTGCGTTGGCAAGAGCGTTGAACTTGTCTTTTGCGGTAATGGTTTGATTCTTAGCCATGATTTTAATTCCTTAACAGTTTTGGGATTGGTTTTGTGAAGATTAGATATTAATCGTTTTCTTCACGGTTTCAATGTTAGCACTGACCTTAAACATTGTCAATAGGTCAAATGCAGCTTTTGCACGTGCCTTAGTTGGGAAATTCACGGAAGCAAGTTCCGACTTCACAACATAGACGGTAACAATCTTAGCCATACCCTTTGCGGTTTCAACTTCCTTGGTTTCCTGAACAGCAGTTTGGGTTTTTGCTTCCGGGGTTGCCTTGTCTTTAGTAGCCATTTAATTCACCTTTTTAGTTGTGCCGTGGCGTTATTGCCAATCGACAACTGAACTATAACCGATGTTTTTACCGTTTGCAAGGGGTTTGACAAAAATAATTTAAATATTTTTCAAGGTTGCTTTTATGGTACAATAGGCGGTAACGGAATCTAGCCCAAGGGCACGCCCCCATTCCCGTTGCCAGCATACGCAACAACATTTGTCAAGGTTTATTTTTATGAATCA
>JAFGUG010000076.1 GCA_016938655.1 Thiotrichales bacterium
AACAAAGACATTGATTCGTTACTTCCGTTGAAAAGCATTTAATCATAGTTGTTAGGGGCTTGCTAGGTGGTAGGGCCGGACGCTTACTTTTCTAATCCTGAGGAAACGGCTCTTTTCCAGGGTAAAAAAGTCACTTCTAAATCGTAGCCAGCCTGTTTCAGCAGAGTTCTTAATTTTGCAGTGTTGCTTCCTTGATGCTCTAAATATTCACCGTTATAAGGGGGCCACTCTAAGGAGGTTAATTTAATGGTTTCGCCAAAAGCTAATAATGGAAAGAAAAAACAGACACTCCAACCCAACTTTAACTGGATTTTTTTCATGTTATTAACCGTTCTTCCCTGTTAGACAACTTAAATTTATACTGATTTTAACTTATCAAAATAAAGGCGTTCAATAACGACACTTTTATGAAACTTTAGATTAAATACAGAAATTAAAAGACTTTAAGGTGACCTCTACACGAGTGAGCAACACTCATGTAAAGGACTAGCAGGATGCTAAGATTAGTAAAGTTGAGACCTTTGCAACAAAGGCCTCAAGTTAAATCTTAAGCTATTTAAGATTTATTTTTTGAACGCTAATTGTTGAGCAGTGTGGTTGGCAATTTTAAAGATTTGAGTGTCTTCTCTCAATTGTTGAGCTTGGTCTTTTAAGCTTTCTGCGGCGGCAGAGGTTTCTTCAACCAAAGCAGCATTTTGTTGTGTCACCTGGTCAATGAGTCCTAAAGCCTGATTAACCTCATTGACTCCACGCGCCTGTTCAGCAGAGGTAGAGGCAATATTGGCAATCATGCGGGTCACTTCGCTGATGGTTTGGTTCATGGCTTCTAAAACGCGTTCTGATTCGCTGGCCAATGCAGTGCCTCGGTTAATCAGTTCAATGCTATCACCAATCAGTTTGCTAATATCTTTGGCCGCATCGGCTGATTTACCTGCTAGGTTACGGACTTCGCCCGCCACCACCGCAAAGCCACGACCATGTTCACCTGCTCTGGCCGCTTCAACCGCAGCATTTAAAGCCAATAGATTGGTTTGGAAGGCGATGCCGTCAATTAGGCTGACAATTTCGCCAATTTTATGGCTAGAACCCTGAATGGCATTCATGGCTTCAATCGTTTCGTGCATGACCTTGCCAGCGGTTTTGGAGTTTTGATCCAGTTGATGTTCTAAGTGGTCAACATTGATGACATTTTCGGCATTGTGTTTAATGGCTTGGTTGATGCCTGACATGGTGGCAGAGGTTTGTTCCATAGAGGCGGCTTGTTGTTGTACCGAGTCGCTTAAACTTAAAGAGCCTAAAGACACCTCGTCAGCGGCACTAGAGACATTTTGTGAGGCAATAATCACTTTTTCAATAATGTGGCTGAGTTGATTAGCGTTGTTATTGATGGCACTTTTCAGCGTGAGTAAATCGCCTTCACATTCAACTGTGACACGTTGCACCAAATCGCCTTGGCTTTGCGCGTCCATGACTTGGGTGATGTTTTGAATGATTTCATTGAGATTTATCAGACTTTTATTAATGGCATTTTTTAAAATGCTCAGCTCACCATCGGCTTCGCTGGTGACGCGTTTTTGAAAAATGCCTTGTGAAACTTCAGTCATGATTTGGTTGGTTTGTTGGATGATTAAATCGAGTTTTTGCATGGCATTGGAGGTGTCTTGCAAAATGTCAGCAAAGATGCCTTTGGCTTGCGAATTGAGCGTGAGATTAAATTGCCCTTGGTTTAGGTGACTAACGGCTTTACCGATTTCATGAATCATTAAACTGACGTTTTCAGCACTTTCGTTAACCCCTTTTTGCAAGATGAGCAGGTCACCGACATAACGCCCATTAATGCGTTTGGTTAAATCACCATTCGCCAAAGCCCCAATGGCCGCATTGGATTCTTTAATGGCGGTGCTGACTTTGTCTAAATGATGGTTGATGGCTTGCGCGGTTTGCCCCACTTCGTCTTGCGTTTTGATGGCGGAACGAATGGTAAAATCGCCCGTTTCTTCAATGTCAAGCATGGTTTTTTTCAAGTGTTCTAGCGGCTTGATGACCAGTTTGATGACCGAAAATAATAAAATTAATGATAGAACAAGAATGGCAAAAATAACGCTCATTAAGGTAATCCAAGCTTGATTGGTGGCTTGGGTGAGCGGTTGAGTGTAAATGCTGCTATCTTGAATAAAGAGTTGACGAGCAAAAATGCGGTTGTCTTGATCGTAGGCGGGTAAGTCAACTACCACCGAGTTACCACTGAGATAAACCGCTTTTTGTGCGCCATCCACAGGGAGATACACTTGTTTGGTGAGCTCAATCACTTCGGGTGAAAACCATTTGTTATTGGCAAGCACATAACGCTCGGTGATGGCATTGAGTTTTTCAACGGTTTTTAAGTTGCCCTGGGCTTTTTGAACATAGTCTTTGTCTATCAACATAATCCAAGCACCTTGGCGTTCATTGGTAAAGTCACGTGAGATAGAGCCTACGCCACCAATAAAGGTGGTCAGCCCCAGCAATGTTTTGCCTTCTAACACGGGCGAAGCTGCGGTGATGACCACACCTCTTTCGCCATAGCTGAGTGAACCCTTGGCTTGTTTAGTGGCTAAAACGCTTTTAATTAAACCATCTTGGCTTTGGTCTCCACCCGGTTTAAGGTTCCACGAGCGTAAAATGGATTGGCCTTGTGCATTAATCAGTTCACTAAAAATGCCCTGGAAATTGGTTTTTTCCGAAAAATCTTCTTTTAAGCGACCATATTTTTGTTGAATACCAACAAAATCTTGGTGGATTAAAGCGTTTTTGGTTTCAGTTTGCACCGAAATCAGTGTTGCACCAACAATCCCCGCTTGGATTTTTAAATCGATTTTGGCATCAATAAAACTTTGCATTTCATTGATCAGATTGTTTTCGATTTGTTTTTCCAAAGGTTTAATTTGACTTAAATACAAAAACAAAGCCAAGCCCGCCGAAATTACTAAGGCAACACCCAGCGAAACTTGCAAAACAACGGTTTTTAAGGAGGTTTTACGCATGATGATCTTCCGTTAAGTTAAATTAAGTGAAACCTTTGCATGGGTTAAGTTATGCTAAAAAAGGTTACAAATTGCTTAAATTAGGTAAATTTTTTCATTTATTCCCCACACTTCACTCCTGCAAAGGTTCATTAAGGCTTTAATCAAAATTTGGATGAATCAAATATTCCGGATGGGTCATTTCTTCATTGGAATGATTACTGTTGTGAATTTCATATTCCGAAAAATGACTGTCTGGCAGTTCAAGCATTTCGGTTGCAACCTTTTCTAAGTAACTTCGGTCATTATGTTTAGTTTTAAAAACAAGTCCGTGTTTGCCACGCATTTTTAAAACATAATGATCTTTATTGAGCGCACTTTCTAGCATGATATTCTTTGCCTTGAAACCTTTGCACGACTGAGGTGCGAATAAATTGGCTAAAATCCAATCCATGTCCAGTCATTATGCGTATTTTTTGCATAAAGTTTGTAAAATTTTTTCTCATTTTTTAACATTATTTACTTGTCTTAAGGGCTCAAAACACCTTCTAAAAGGTAGGTCACACAAGTTTTAATGAATGTGAGAAAACCCGTTTTTGTTTTTGCG
>JAFGUG010000077.1 GCA_016938655.1 Thiotrichales bacterium
ATAGGCTTTAATTTGACTGAAATCCCCTGGCAATTCCAACGTAATACGCTGTGAAAAATCACCTTTATTCATCGCCAACATCACCGTTTTTACCGATTCAATGGATTGTTTTTGCATGGTAATCGCCGAACTCAAACGTTCAACCACTTGACGATAACCGCCACGGTACAAATGAGTGTCTTCATTAAAACTTAAATCACCTTGCTCTAGGGCTTGGCTCATGCTTTGGATGCGGCTCATCGTGCTGGCAACCTGACCAACCGAGTGATTAAAGCTGATTTTTAACCGTTCAAACTCGCCCACATAGCTCTGTGAAATGGTTTGATGAAACTCGCCATTTGATAAACCATCGCCCACCGTTTGCAATTCACCGGCCAGCTGCTCAAAGCGACCAATCAGTTGCTGAATGGCCTGACTCATATCAACCAACTCATTATTGCCTTTTAACGATCGCCACTCGTGCAACTCGCCCGACGCCACAACACTTGCCAAACTGCCTTTCATGGCGCGCAAAGGCTGAATAATCGACCAACTCAGCAAGGCATTTAAACTAAATACCAACGCAATGGCGAGCACGCCAATTAAGGTAACCAAAGCACTTTGCTGCCAAGCGCTCTCTTCCAAACTCATTAACAAATTCACGGTGTCTTGCTCGGTTTGTTGCGACAATGCGCCCATAATTTGATTGGCTTGATTCACCAATTCAATCAGCGACAGGTTGTTTTTATTAACCGTGGTAACGTAATCTTTAATGTCGGCAAACGACGATTGAACACCTTCCGTGGCGGCATTAACTTCCTCAACCGTTTCATTTAATGCCAAGTCCGCTGACAGCGACTCAGACAACGATTCTAAGAGTGCGTTACTGCTTAGACCCAAACCGTCCTGATTAAACGCTTGCATTAGGGCGGTATCGCGCGAGCTCATCATCTTACCCAGAATCACTTGCGAAGTGGTTAAGCGGCTTTTAAGCGCCTCAAGCGTTGCTTTAAGCGCACTATCTTGCGCCTTAGGTGTACCTTGCAAGGCTACTAAAACCGACTCTAACCGACGGCTCGCCGGTTCAATGCCATACTTATAGGTTTGCAGAATCTCTTTTTCTAAAAACACACTGGAGTTGGTCGCATTTTTATATTGCGCCAAACTCCACGCTAACGTCTTCATCGACTCGATTTGTTGAGTTTGAGTGAACGAGCTTGCCAGTTGTTCAACCTGCAGCACAAGCGCATCAATTTGAGTATTAAAGGCCTGATTGGCTTCTTGGGTGCGCGTTAAACTGTATTCACTCGACAACTGAGTGGTTTGAATAATGGCTTGCTGAAATTGCGAAACTTGACTGGCTTGCACTTGTTGCACTGTGGCTAAATGCGTGGTTTGATGCCCAACCTCAGACAAAGCCGTGTACCCCACATAAGCCAACATGGCCAATAAACTGACCGAAATAAAGGTGTTAATAAATAATCTGGCGCGAATAGACCATCCATTCAATAATTCATTAAATCGTTTCATTGCTTATGCCTTTCATCCACGGTGATTAGAGAGCAAAGTATAAAAACACTTTATGACATCAAGATTAACAAACTGACTAAAACGCTGTTTTTAAATAAAAAACATAAAAAAATCAACACTTAAGATGCAAAAACGGTGCTAAAGCACCGTTTAAAACGCAGCAACTGGCTTTTATTACTTAACCCAAAAACAGGCATTCACATCAATATTTTCATTGGTTTTGATGGGTTGACGACGCAAAATGGCGTTTAAATTTTTCGTGATTGGCAATATTGCTTTGAATATCTTGTGCATCCCAAATCTGCAGTTCCCAAGGAAAGTAAAAGTTATTTTTATTTTTGAAATACACGTGCAAGCCACGATAACCTACTTTATCGCGCAGATACCAGTTTTTAAGGTTCAGCTCGTCTTGCCAATCGTCAAGCAAATCCATGCAGGTGTTGATTTCATCGGCCGTCAAAATAATGCGTACGCCAAAAACATCATGGAGCCAATTATTAACCGGATATTGGTCTTCACGAGCCGAAAAACGCGTAATCTTATCATCAATACTTTCACGGGTTTTAACGCGGTAAAAATACTTTAATTCAATATCTGCATTCATTAAATAGTCATTAATGCACTCGTGTAAGGTTAACCGATAGGTGTAAATGTGCGGCACGGGCACCTGTTTTACGGTTCTAGAAAGGTTAATCTTGTCGATTTTTCCCGTCTCAAAATAATCATTCGAAAACGTTAAATGCAAGCGATTGATTTCGCTTACCAGTTGTTTGATTTGGGCGATTTTATTCATTATTTTGCTCCCTCGCGGCAGTAGTGATATTTTTATTGGCGCAAAGCCATTTCACCCGCAAGCTGGCGCGTGTACATCTGCATTGATAGCCAACGCCATCGCTTCGGCCACTTTAATGCCGTCAATGGCCGCCGACATAATGCCCCCTGCGTAACCCGCACCTTCACCGGCTGGGTATAAGCCTTGGGTGTTGACACTCTGATAATCGTCGCCGCGCTTAATCGACACTGGTGAGGATGTGCGGGTTTCTACCCCCGTTAACATCGCCTCTTTTAAGGCAAAGCCGCTGATTTTTTTATTAAATGCCGGAATCGCTTCTTGCAGCGCTTCACGGCAGTAGTCGGGCAAAATCTGAGTCAGATCGGTGAGTTTAAACCCCGGCTTGTACGATGGCTCTACACAACCCAGTTGCGCCGAGGACTTTCCGGCCAAATAATCCCCCACTAACTGGCCTGGTGCATCGTAATTTTCACCGCCTAAAACATAGGCCGCGCTCTCTAATTGACGTTGCAACTCAATGCCCGCCAACGGACTGTCACTGGGGTAATCACTGGGATCAATGCCCACCACAATGGCGCTGTTGGCATTGCGCTCATTTCGTGAGTATTGGCTCATGCCGTTGGTGACCACTCGATGTTCTTCTGACGTGGCGGCCACCACGGTACCGCCCGGACACATGCAAAAACTGTACACCGCACGGCCGTTTTTGCAGTGATGCACCAGCTTATAGTCGGCCGCACCCAAAATAGGATTACCGGCGTTTTTGCCAAATAATACCTCATCAATCGCCGACTGATTATGCTCAATTCTAAAACCAATCGAAAACGCTTTGGCCTCGATGTACACGCCTTTTTGATAGAGCATTTCAAAGGTGTCGCGCGCGCTGTGCCCGGTGGCAAGCGCGATGTAATTTGATTTAATCTGCTGACCGTCTGCCAAGGTTACGCCGGTGACTTGACCGTTTTCAATGTGCAAATCGTCCACTCGGGCGCTAAAGCGAATTTCGCCGCCCAGTTCGATGATTTTTGCGCGCATCTTTTCAACCATCCCCACCAATTTAAACGTACCAATGTGCGGTTTACTCACATACAGAATCTCTTCTGGTGCGCCGGCCGCCACAAAGTCATGCATGACCTTGCGGCCATAATGCTTTTTATCGTTGACCTGCGTCCACAATTTTCCGTCCGAAAACGTGCCCGCACCGCCCTCGCCAAACTGCACATTCGATTCGGTGTTTAAGGTTCGATTACGCCAGAATCCAAAGGTGTCTTTAGTGCGTTCACGCACCTCTTTACCACGGTCTAACACAAGGGGTTTGTAGCCCATTTCGGCCAACACCAACGCCACAAAGATTCCACAAGGCCCAAACCCTACTACCACGGGGCGCTGCGCTAAATCTTCTGGGGCGTGCGCCACGTACTTATAACTCATATCAGGAGTAACCCTAACGTTTTGATTTTGGCTGTGCTCTTGCAACAACTCGGCTTCATTTTGTACGTTTATGTCAAGAGTGTAGAGCAAGGTAATGTTGTTTTTGCTTCTGGCATCAAACCCGCGTCTAAAAATCGTAAACTCGATGAGCTGTTCTTTTGCAATGCCAAGGGTTAATAAAACGACCTCTTCAAGTTGCGCTTGGTTATGATTTAAAGGGAGTTTTACATTGGTGATACGAATCATGAGGGTGTCCAAAAAATATCTAAAAAATATCTAAAAAATATCCAAAAAGTGTTCAAAAACCAGGGTCTGCGTTAAAAAGCACCTTTATTAACCCCCAATAATACGGGCTTGCAATTAGCGCAATATTAAGTAGTATACAGGCGATTTTAAACTCAAAATCTTATCCGAAACAGCCATGCAACATTGTACAAGTGGCTTAGAAAATGGCTCTCATAGCCCATAATGGCTCAAAAAGGCTTACAAAGATGGCATTTGTCGTAACCGAAAATTGCATTAACTGTAAATACACCGATTGTGTGGCGGTTTGTCCGGTTGATGCGTTTCACGAAGGACCCAATTTTTTAGTCATTAATGCCGACGTGTGCATTGACTGCGACTTATGCGCCGCCGAATGCTCCGCGCAAGCGATTTTTCAAGAAGATGCGCTGCCCGAAGGCATGCAACATTATCGTGAACTCAACCACAATCTTGCGCAAGTTTGGCCGGTTATTACTCAAGTCATCGCCGCACCGGCCGACGCCGACCAATGGGATGGCGTGGCCGATAAAGAGATGTATTTGATGATTGAATAACCCATAAGATTGGCTTAGCGGCTTAACTTGGCTTATCAGCTTAACTTAATCTTGTGGCTTAACCTTGTGGCAAAAACGCACTCAAGGTTTTCATGCTATCAAACA
>JAFGUG010000078.1 GCA_016938655.1 Thiotrichales bacterium
GCGGGATGGCGTTCAATCGGTAAACCTAGCGCGGCGGCGGCACACTGGCGCGTGCGGTCATCGGGGGTTGCGCCGATACCGCCAAAACAAAACACAATATGTTCGCGAGCAAAGCTTTCTTTTAGCGTTTGTTCTAATAGGGAGGGTTCATCGCCCAAAATATGTACCCAACTTAAATGCAGACCTCGCGGTTTTAGGAGCGCATTGGTGTTGGCCAAGTGTTTATCTTGGCGCTTACTCGACAGTATTTCATCGCCAATAATAATCAGTCCAATAGGGGGAGAGATCGGCATTTAGTTCTTCTGACTGAGGATATAAGCGTGCCAAAATGCCAACTTTTCGGCAAGCACTTTGGGGTTGATGGGTTTTGGAATATAGTCATCCATGCCCGCTGCATAGCATTTTTCTTCATCGCCTTGCATGGCATTGGCGGTCATGGCAATGACTGGGGTTTTGCTGAGAGCTGAATCCCATTTACGCAGTTCTTGCGTGGTTTGATAGCCGTCCTTTACGGGCATTTGGCAGTCCATTAAGACTAAATCATAGTGTCCATTGATCAGCTTTTCTAAAGCGATGGCTCCGTTTTCAGCAATGTCTGCATCGTAGTGAAGTCTATTTAATAAGGCAATGGCCAGTTTTTGGTTTACGAGGTTATCTTCAACCAATAAAATTTTAATTGGGTCTGTTTGCGCGAGTGAATCGGACGTGCTTGGTTTAGCAAGTGGTTGAGGCTCAATGGGGTTTTCTGCTGGGCTTGTGGGGGTCAGTTTCAGGGTGAACCAAAAGGTAGAACCGGTGCCTTCTTGACTTTCAAAGCCCATTTCGCCACCCAACAGGGTGGCCAGTTGTTGTGAAATGGTCAGTCCTAATCCTGTGCCGCCATACAGCCGTGTGGTAGAACCGTCAACTTGTGAAAAGGCTTGAAAAAGTTTTTGTTTGGCAAACTCTGGAATCCCAATCCCTGTGTCTTGCACCGAGATTTTTAAATAATCGTTGTGTTCACCGCTACTGGTTACAAACAGCTGAATAGCGCCGGTGTGGGTAAACTTAATTGCGTTGCCCAGTATATTGAGGAGTATTTGACGAATGCGCATATCGTCACTGATAATCCATTCAGGTAGGCGCTTTTCAATATGTACCGCCAGACTTAGGTTTTTTTCAGCCGCTTTGGGTTCTATGCTTTTCACAATGGATTGGATGAGTGGTTCGAGTTCAAATGCTTTAGGATCCAACTGTAATTTTCCAGCTTCAATTTTAGAAAAGTCGAGTATGTCATTCAGCAAAGCAAGCAAAGCATTTGCTGAACTTGAAACGGTGTTTAGCCAATCTGCTTGTTGTTCGTTTAATGGGGTTTCTTTGAGTAATGCGGTCATACCGATAATACCGTTCATGGGCGTACGGACTTCATGACTCATGTTAGCTAGGAATTCAGACTTCATTTTCGAAGACTCTAAGGCTCGGTTTTTGGCACTTTCGAGTTGAACAGCCAATTGATCTTTTTGAAAAATTTCGCTGTTGAGCCGATCATTGATTTCGGTTTTTTCAGCAACTAACTGTTGTGCGGCCTTTAAGGTGTTTCTTAGGCGTTTTAAGATAAGACTGATAAAGATGAAGGTGACTAAGGCCATGACCATCATGACGGCAAAGGTTTTTTGAGCGCTTTTTTCTAGGGTTTGATTTAAACCTGATATGGGTCGAGTGACTTCTAGAACGCCTCTGACATCCCCTGTTTTCCAATCTGTTTTTGGGGTTCCCGGATAGCTGTTATGGCAGCTGACACAATTTTCTCCCAAGGTGTCGGCAATGGCGTATCTCAGTAGAATCTGCCCATCTTTTTCTTCAAAGCGCCAAACGGGTTCTGTTGGGTTTTTGCGGAGTTCCTCCATTGCATAGGCTTCAAAAGCGTCGCGAATTCCGCCATTTTCGCGCCAAGAAAAGGGCAGGTCGCTAAAGAGTCTGACTTTGTAAGACTGTGTATTGGATGAGAGGTATTCGCCAAAGTCGGTAGCGAAGGTCGCCGGTAAAGGTACTGAACCTGACAAGTTATGGTAGTCGTGGGTAACGGTGATGCCCTTTTTTTGAAGAGGCGGTAAGATGGTGTTGGCGTAAAAATTACGGAACTGACTCACAGAGTAGGTGAAGTTTTTGGCGTCATCGAGCGCGATTTGATCGGAAACCAATTTGTTTTGATGAAAATTGTTCCAGAATACCCAGCCAAGTCCGAGCAGTAAAGCAAGTCCTAGAGGCGGAATCCAGTTTTGATTAAGGGCGTAACGGTTTGTTTTTAGCATGGCTTTTAAGTTTTTAAACGGTGTGTTATCGAGTTATTCATCATTGTTCATTGGTATAGGAGAAAATACTACCCGGTGTCAGCTGAATGGGTTGCCAATCTTTAAGGACAGTTTGGCATTCTGCAAACACTTCCGCCTCATTATGAGGGGGGAGATGAGTGATGAGTAATTCAGGGTGGTAGTTGAGTTGCTCTAAATCTTCATCTAAAGCCGCTGCATAATAATGTTTAGCCAGCTCACTGATAGCGGACTCTTTTTGCATATATTGATTATCAACAATCAGGTGCTTAACGGGGGGGAGATGATTTAAGGCTTTCCAAAAACCTTGGGTGTGATGGCAGTCGCCAGAGAAAGCAAAGCAGCCTGTTTTTTGCGACGAACCAATCCAGTAACCAACGGTTGGAACTGAGTGGTTGGCAGGCAGGGCTTGTATACAGAGGTTTTCAAAGGTTTTCAGTTCACCTATTTCAATCGTGTGCAAACGAACGCAAGGGGTTTCTTTGCTGGGTAGTTCTGTAAAATCTGGCCAGATAATATTGTTAAAAATATGGTTTTGCAGTGCGTTAATGGTGTGTTCTAAACCATAAACATCAATGGCAGGTAATTTTAGACCAATTAAATTGTTCAATAAAAATGGTAGGTGAGAAATGTGGTCGAGATGACTGTGAGTCAAGAATATGCGGCGAATTTTTTGCATGGTTTCGAAGCTCAAGCGCTCAACACCTGTGCCGGCATCAATTAAAGTATCGTCATTGACTAAAAAAGCAGTTGTGCCTTTGCCCGGCGCGATGCCTCCACTACAGCCTAGAATGTTTAATTGCATTTAAAACGCCTTTATTTTAATCAACTCTACCAAATTTACATTATGCTCAAAATATGTCAAACTGCAAATTAATCAGATCATTTTAAGGATCCTGTTATGCCAAATCCGTTTTTGAAGAAAATTGAACACCTCAACAAAATCGGTATAGCCCTTTCGGCGCAAAGTGATACAACCGTTTTGTTGGGACAAATTTTAGAGAGCGCCCAAGAATTGACCTCAGCAGATGGGGGTACTTTATATCGCGTGATTGAGGGACAGTTGCATTTTGATGTCATCTTAAATCGTTCGCTCAATATCAAAATGGGTGGAACCTACTCGAAAAGCGTGCCTTTTGGTGCCATTCCGCTTAAAAAAGCCGATGGTACGGAAAACTGTGCGGCCGTTGCAGCTTTTGTTGGCAATAGAGGTGAAACCGTCAATATTGAAGATATTTATACGGATGACAAGTTTGATTTCAGTGGTGCTTTAAAGTTTGACCAAAACACCCATTATCGCACCCAATCGATGTTGGCGATTCCACTGAAAGATTTTGAAAATGAAGTGATTGGGGTATTACAGTTGATTAATGCCCAAGATGAAGATGGGAAGGTGATTCCTTTTACATTAGAGTCTGAAAGCTTGGCGCGTTCTTTGGCCTCACAAGCATCGGTTGCCTTGACCAATCGCCGTCTGATTAATGAACATAAACAACTGTTTGAAAGTTTTTCTAAAATGGTGGCGGACGCCATCGATAAAAAATCGCCCTACACGGGCAGGCATTGTGAGCGAGTGCCGGTTTTAACCATGATGTTGGCTGAAGCGGCCATTGAGGCGAAAGATCCCATCTTTAAAGACTTTACCATGAACGAAGCCGAACGCTACGAGCTACAAACGGCGGCTTGGCTGCACGACTGCGGAAAATTAACGACGCCTGAATATATTATGGATAAGTCCACTAAGTTAGAAACCGTATTTGATCGTATTGAGCTGATCAAAACGCGTTTAAATTTAAAGGCTTTCCAAGAGTTGGTGCGCAAACATGGTATTGCAGAAGATGAAATTGCTCAAACACAAGCTAACTATTTAAAAGCGTTTGAGCGTTTAAAAATCATCAATACTGGGGGTGAATTTTTGGATGAGGAAGGGGTTGAGTTTTTAAAGTTTATTGCCAATAAGCATTACACCAATCTAACGGGTGAAGTTGAAAACCTCTTGACGCCAGATGAGTTGAATAACTTGATGATTCAGCGTGGCACTTTGAATGACAAAGAGCGTGATATCATGCAAGACCATGCGGCTATGTCAATTCATATGTTGAATATGTTGCCCTTCCCTAAAGATTTAAGACGGGTATCTGAGTATGCAGGAGGGCATCATGAACGCATGGATGGCAAAGGGTATCCGAACCATTTAAAACGTGAAGACTTATCCATTCCGGCTAGAATGATGGGTATTGCCGATATTTTTGAAGCCTTATCTGCAGGGGATCGACCCTATAAAGAGGCTAAAAAGTTGTCTGAAAGTTTAAAAATTTTGGGCTTTATGAAAAAAGACGGTCACATTGACCCAGATTTGTTTAATCTATTTATTCGTGAGAAAGTGTACCTGCGTTATGCTGAAAGCTATCTCAAACCGGAGCAAATTGATGAGGTGGATATGGCAAAGATACCCGGTTACGAGCCTTTGCCAGAAAGTTAACTTTTTACAAATCAAAGGCCAGTTTAATGCCAAGATGCGCGCCATCATCAAAAGTGTAAGTAGCGCCAGATAAGTCCATTTCAATTTTACGATAGCCAATATAAGCAACTGCGGTTGGCAAGATTTGGACTTCTGCACGCAGGTTAAATTCATTGGCAGAATCAATTTTACCTGCACTTAAAATGCTCGGGCCTAACAAGTATTCTGCGCTGAGGGCAACGGGTGCTTCTGTTTGAACCCAATAGCGCGCAAAGCCGCCGAGCATCATTCCATATCCATCATTGCTGCCGCTGTTGGGTTGTAAGTAATAGCCTTTGCCCTTTAAACCCACATCTAAGTTGGGTGCGGCTTCAAAACCTAGGCGAGCGACGCTGGCAAATCCAGACATTAAATTGCCTTTTTTGTCAGTGTGAATCACATCTAATCCCATCACTTGCGATTCGCCAGCGTAATTATTTTCTTGAGCTAAAGCAAATCTTAGGGCGTCGTTGGATAGGTTGAGGTCTAAAGCAGTTTGTGCATGTGCTTGTCCGGTTAAGCCAAGTGTGGCTAACAGTGAAATTTGTACGAATTTTTTAAAAGTCATTGCGGGTTTCCTTGAGAAGCTAGAATCTGCTAAATTGTCGCATAAAAACTTGTCGAAATCATGACTTTACCTTGATAAAGTTGGCTTTTGAGCCATTTGACCACTTCGCCAAGCGCGAATTTGAAAACGCGCTGGATGACTGGCGTAATAAAGTGCGCTGGGCAGATTAAGAGGGGTTTGGTTGATGAGGTCTCCCAATAATTCTGCGGCCAAAAATACCGACAATAAACCGCGTGCGCCGTGCCCGTTATTGACGTACAAACCGGGTAAATAGTGTTGTTCTGGATAACGATAAACCGCGTGGGTATGGCTTTGACTGAGATAGTTTTGCTGCATAAAATCTGTATTGGCTACAGGACCAATGATCGGCAGGTGATCTGGCGAGGTGGGGCGAAAGGCAATATTGCCCGCCAGTTGCGTTGGCGGTTTACTCATCCAATTGGGTAAAGCCTCTTGGACGGTTTTAAGGTTCTCTGCTTGGGCTTGCCATGAGAGTTGGGTTGTCATATCGGGTGCTTCAAAGGTTGCACCTGTAATATGAGTTGTGGCATCGATACTCAAACTATAACCGCCGTGGGTTAAAGGAAAGCGCAAAGGTGCGCTGACACTTTCAGAGGTGAGATGTGTCACTTGGCCTTTGACGGGTCGAACTGGCAGGTTCAGGCGAGTATTGAGTGCGGTGCTTAAACCTGCGGTGGCAAACACCAAAATGGCAGCATGATACTGCTGTCCATTGAGAGTGGTCACTTGCCAGATATCTTCTTGTCGTTCAAAGTCGCTCAGAGGGCTTGAGGTCTTTAATTCAATATTGGCATGGTTTAAACACTGTTGAATCACTGATTTTGGGTAAATCCAACCGCCTTGTGGAAAAAATAATCCGCCAAAGTTCACCGCCTGTCCCAGATGGTGACTTAATTCTGGAGCACTTTGCCAGAGTGCAAAGTCTTCGGGTAAACCCACGCGTCTTAAGCTGTCTTGGATGCGTTGTTCCGCAGTTGGAGTGGCGGCTAATTGGATTAAACCGTTTAAGTCGCCCTGAATTTTATCGTCTAAAAGCCATTTTTTTAACCAGGCCTGGGTGGTTTGATAGCCTTTTAAATACCATTGGCTACGCAAATTCCAGTCGCTGGTAATCAAGGGGTGCAAGGTGCCTGCCAGATTGCTGGAAGCCTCTTGTGCAATCGTGTCATGTTGTTCTAAAACGGTGACTTGAAAGCCTAGTTCGGCCAGTTGATAGGCCGTGGTGGCGCCTGCCAGTCCTGCGCCAACCACGATGGCTTGGCGTTTTTCAATGGCGTGTTTAGGTTTGGCGAACCAAGGAAACTTGTTGGCATAGGGGCGTTGCTGATGCAGTTGACCGTAAAGCATTTCACGCTTGACGCCATAACCGACATCTTTTTGAACATGAAAGCCTGCCGCCTTTAAACCTCGGCGCACTTCACCATTGGCGGTAAAGGTGGCAAAGGTGGTTTGCAAATGGCTTAGACGAGCCATTTGCGTAAATAACCCCGTTTGCCACATATCAGGGTTGCGCGCTGGGGTGAACCC
>JAFGUG010000079.1 GCA_016938655.1 Thiotrichales bacterium
ACAAGCAGGCGGCACCAATTAAATGGGTGCGCATAGCATCGTTTTGTGCTTTGTTGGCAGGGGCAGGCCTGGTTATTTTTGAGCCGTTTTTAGCCCTTTTGTTGACAATTTTCTGCTTCAGCTTTTTTTGGCACGCGGCGTTACCTCAATATGAATCTTATGCGTTTAGTGTGTTGGGCAAAGCGCATAAACATCGCTACGGGCAAGTGCGACTTTGGGGATCGGTTGGTTTTATTGTGGCGGTAATCAGTTTGGGTTGGCTGATTGAGCATTTTGGAATTGCTTTATTGCCTTGGGCAATTATGGTTTTATTAGTGAGTGTTTGGGTAACCACACTCTGGGTGAAAGATAGCGTCAATGCACAGGTTCAAATCAGTTCAGCCAGTTTTTTGAGTATTGTCAAGCAACCTTGGGTAATGAGTCTGTTGGTGGTTGCATTCTTGATGCAGTTTTCACATGGTAGTTATTACAGTTTTTACAGTATTTTTTTGAATGATGCGGGCTATTCCAAAACCCTAATCGCTGGGTTGTGGGCGCTGGGCGTACTTGCGGAGATTGCCATTTTTTATTGGATGGCGCAAATCCTGTCGGCTAAGTCGGCAACATCGTTAATTCTGTTGAGTTTATGGTTAACTTTATTACGTTGGATTTTAATTCCGCTTTTTCCAGACTCCTTAGCCATTTTGCTGTTTGCTCAGACCTTACATGCGGCCAGCTTTGGATTATTTCATGCCGCAGCGATCCATTTAATAGATGAGCATTTTCAAGGTTCTAATCAAGGTAAGGGTCAAGCCATTTTTGCCGCCAGCAGTCATGGCTTAGGGGGTGCCTTGGGAATGTTATTTGCAGGTTATGCTTGGAGTTTTGGCGGAGCCGTTTGGGCTTTTGGTGGCAACGCTTTGGCAATTGTGATTGCGCTTGGGGTCAGCTATCGTAAATTGACATAAAGGTAAAACCTGCCTAGGAGTCTATCGGACTTAAAGGATCGAAGCGCAAAAGTGAACAAAAAATGACCAAGTTCAGCTTTTGCTTTCAGCCGATTGGCTTTCAGTTCGACAGGCTGCTAGACTGACAAGCGAATTTACTAACGATCATAAAACACTCAATGGAGAGATATTCATGAAATTAGAATCGATTGCGTTACACTCTGGCTATACTTCTGACCCCAGCACTAAAGCGGCCGCTGTGCCAATCTATCAAACAACCTCTTACACCTTTGACAACACCCAGCATGGTGCCGATTTATTTGATTTAAAAGTGGCGGGTAATATTTACAGTCGCATGATGAATCCAACCAATGCGGTGTTAGAAGCACGAGTGGCTGAAATGGAAGGCGGTATTGCCGCTTTGGCAGTGGCTTCGGGCATGACAGCCATTACCTATGCCATTCAAACCCTTGCTCAGGCGGGTGATAATATTGTCAGCACCAGCCAGTTATATGGCGGTACTTATAATTTATTCGCGCACACGTTTCCGCGCCAAGGGCTTGAAGTGCGTATGATTGCGGCGGACGACTTTGCGGGGTTTGAAGCGGCGATTGATGACAACACCAAAGCCATTTATTGCGAGTCGATTGGTAATCCAGCGGGCAATATTGTGGATATTGCAACATTGGCTGAAATCGCCCATCGTCATGGCATTCCGGTGATTGTGGATAACACCGTTGCCACGCCTTATTTGTGCAAACCTTTAGCCTTAGGTGCGGATATCGTTATCCATTCGCTAACCAAATACATGGGCGGACACGGCACCACCCTAGGGGGTATTGTGGTGGATTCAGGCAAGTTTGACTGGAAAGCCCATGCCAAACGTTTTCCAATGCTCAATGAACCTGATCCTTCTTATCACGGCGTGTCTTACACCGAGACTTTTGGCGCCGCCGCTTTTATTGCGCGTTGTCGAGTGATTCCGCTGCGTAATACAGGCGGAGCCTTGGCCGCACACAGTGCGTTTTTAATTATGATGGGTTTAGAAACGCTGGGCTTAAGAATGGAGCGCCATTGCGAAAATACCTTAAAAGTGGCCGATTATCTGCTGAATCATCCTAAGGTGTCTTGGGTCAATTATGCCGCTTTGCCCACCGACCGTTATTATGCGCTTTGCCAAAAAACCACTGGTGGCAAAGCGTCGGGTATCATCAGTTTTGGTGTAAAAGGCGGCCGTGAAGCTGGCGGTCAGTTTATTGATGCCCTTAAAATGATTTTGCGTTTGGTCAATATTGGCGATGCCAAATCCTTGGCTTGTCACCCGGCCACCACGACCCATCGTCAGTTGAATGCTGAAGAACTTGCCAAAGCCGGTGTGTCCGAAGATTTGGTGCGCTTATCAATTGGCATTGAACATATTGACGACATTATTGCGGATATAAAACAGGCTTTAGAAGCAGTTTAAGTTTTTAACTTTAATAAGGAAATTCTATGAGATTACTACACACCATGCTCCGTGTGGGCAATTTACAAAAGTCGATTGATTTTTATACTCAGGTTTTAGGCATGAAATTACTGCGCCAAAAGGATTATCCCGCAGGTGAATTTACGCTAGCTTTTCTAGGTTATGGTGATGAGGAACATCACACGGTTTTAGAACTCACCTATAACTGGGGCGTTGAGTCCTATGATTTAGGCAAAGGCTATGGCCACATTGCCATTGAAGTGCCTGATGTGTATGAAACCGCTGCGGCGATTAAAGCGGCAGGCGGCAACATTATTCGCGAAGCTGGGCCGATGAACGCGGGTACCACCATCATTGCGTTTGCTGAAGATCCGGATGGCTATCAAATTGAATTCATTGGCGAAAATCACATTCGAAAATAAATCTTTTGGGTTTTAAACCAGTGTTATACAAACCGGCCTTGCGCCGGTTTTTATTTGCCTAGGCATTTTTGTTGCAAATATGGCAATAATGATTTGAATTTTTGCTTATTTTTCTTAAATGGTTTTAAAGTTATGATGTTTTACAACTAAAACAATGACTTAAAACGGTCTTCAGTATGAATATTCGCAATACGCATCAAGATTATGGACTGGTCAGTCGCTTACTTCATTGGATCAGTGCGGTTTGGGTCTTTGGGCTTTTTTGCTTAGGGGTTTGGATGGTGACACTCGATTATTATTCGAGTTGGTGTCACGACGCGCCAGCCATTCATAAGTCAATGGGGGTTTTGTTAATGGGGTTGATTTTACTGCGTTTAATTTGGCGATGGATGAACCCTCAACCCACACTCTTGAATACGCCAAATCCCTTGATGCAACGCTTTGTGCATTGGCTACACGCTTTTTTATATGGGTTGATATTGATGATTGGGCTGAGTGGCTACTTGATTTCGACGGCAGAAGGGCAGGACTTAGCGGTATTTGACTGGTTTAGCCTTCCCGTCATGATGGCAAAAGATGGGCAAGCCGATTTGGCAGGCCTGGTTCACCAAACACTGGCGTATGGATTAATGGGTTTGCTGGTGTTGCATATTGCTGGCGCTTTAAAGCACCATTTTTGGGATAAAGATGTGACATTAAAACGGATGTTGTGGACAACAAAAGGAGAAAGTTGTGAAAATTAATAAGTTAACAAAATCGATGACAGGAATTGCTTTAGGTTTAAGCCTGAGCGCAATGGCTTATGCTGAACCTGTTAATTATGCAATAGATACCGGCGGGATGCATGCCTCGGTCAATTTTAAAATTCAACATTTAGGCTATAGTTGGTTAACTGGGCGTTTCGAAAAGTTTAGTGGTGATTATGTGTATGACGCTCAGAAGCTGAGCAACAGCCAAATTAAAGTCACTATAGAGACGGCTAGCGTGAACTCTAATCACGCCGAGCGTGATAAGCATTTACGCAGCGCAGACTTTTTGAATGTGTCTAAATATCCGCAAGCCACTTTTGAAAGTACCCATGTCACGGGTTCGGACAGCGATATGACGGTCAATGGCAAGTTTACGCTAAACGGAGTGACGCGTGATGTTGTGATTAAAGCGCATAAAATGGGTGAAGGTAAAGATCCATGGGGTGGCTATCGCTCTGGCTTTAGCGGCACAACCGAAATTGCTTTGAAAGATTACAATGTCAAAATGGATTTAGGTCCTGCCTCAGCAAAAGTCTTATTAGAATTGCACCTAGAAGGTATTCGGAAATAGTATGTTTGCCTAAATTGAGCTTAAAAACAACCAGGCCTGGTTGTTTTTAGCCATTTTTAACCGTGCTTTGAGTCGTGCAAGGGCTCATTAAGATTGATTTAAATGGTTGACCAGCTTAAGCAGGCTGTCAGCCATTTGTTGTATTTCTGCCTTTGTTAAGGCGGGTTCAATTTGCTGATCGTGTAAGGCAAACAGCTCACTGAGTATCTCTTGGCAAACGGTTTGGCCTTTGGGGGTGATGAAAACCCAATGAATGCGTTTATCATTGGCATCTGCTTGACGACTGATGAGTTGAGCCAGCTCTAAGGATTTCAATACCTTGGTAATACCGCCTGAAGAAACACATAGGTTTTTAACAATATCACTGGGTTTTATTTGGGTTTGGCCTTGTTTATAAAGGCGTTGCAAGGTGGCTAAAACATCAAACTCCAGCGTGGTAAAGTGATGACGATGCACAATGTGTTCTGACTGCTGCAAGATCATTTTTTGCGACAAGAACAAATTTAAAAGCATTTGCTGGGTTGGTGAAGCTTCTGTTAGGTTTTGAAAAACGTCGTCAGAGGTGTTTGTTGGGTTGGTCATGTCGTCATCCTTAAATCAGTCGCAAATTATATAAAAAACCTTTCTGGAAAGATACTTTTTGGTAAAATGCTTTAAATTTTATCTTTCCAGAAAGTTATTTTGGCCACAGACAATTAAAGGAACTCACTCATGCTGTACGCGTTATTTCAAAGAAAAACCCTATTCAAAACTTTGCTTTTCAGTGGGATGCTATTGGCTGGGTTTTCTTCTCAGGTGATGGCGGCAAACACCACGGAGCAAAGCTCGTCAAAACCTGCGCAACCTGCAAAGCCTTTGCCTAGGGTGTCTGTGCTTTCGGTAACGCCGCAAACGGTGCCGGTAATCAGTGAGGTGATGGGGCGGGTCACGGCAAAAAACTTGTCTGAAATTCGCCCTCAAGTAACAGGCATTCTGCTCAGTA
Source organism: Thiotrichales bacterium (assembly GCA_016938655.1). Classification (GTDB taxonomy): domain Bacteria; phylum Pseudomonadota; class Gammaproteobacteria; order Thiomicrospirales; family Thiomicrospiraceae; genus Thiomicrorhabdus. The sequence continues at coordinate 5,116 of JAFGUG010000079.1, forward strand.
AGCATTTTGAAGAGGGAACATTTGTTGCAAAAGGCCAGTTGCTTTATCAAATCGATGATGAGCGTTATCGTGCGGATTATGAAAGTGCTCTGGCCTCAGTTGCCGCAGCGAAATCTACCTTAGAAAATGCCAAGTTAACCGTTCAAAGAAATCAGCGTATCGTCAAAATCAATGCCATCAGTGAGCAGGATGTTGATAATTCTATCGCAGCAAAAAACACCGCAGAAGCTCAAGTTTTGGTGGCGCAGGCAGCTTTGAAAAATGCTCAAATTAATCTAGATCGCACTCAAATTCGGGCACCGATTTCGGGTGTCATTGGACGCTCATTGCTGATGCCTGGGGCCTTGGTGAGTGCAAATCAATCTGAAGCTTTGGCTTTGGTGCAGGATTTGGATGAGGTTTATGTGGATTATGCGGTACCGTCGTCAGTTGCCTTGGTTTTGCAACAAACCTTTAACAACACCAAAACTTGGCCAGAAGTGCGTTTGACCTTATCGAATGGTCAAGACTATTCAACAAAAGGCAAGGTGGTTATGTTGGACAACCTAGTGAATCCACTGCGTGATACGGTGATTGTGCGTGTGGCTTTTCAAAATCCACAGCAGCAATTGTTACCTGGCTTATTTGTGAAAGGATCGTTTAAGGTGGGTGAACAAGCCAATGTTGTGCTCATTCCCGCGTTAGCCTTGAGTCGAGATACCCAAGGAAATGCTCTGGTGATGACCTTAGGGGATGATCATAAAGTGGTTCCCAGACCAGTAACGGAAGATGGGCTTTATCAGGGGCAGTGGCGTGTGACTCAAGGATTAAATCCGGGAGATCAGGTGATTACCAAAGGCTTGCAATATATTCGCCCTGGTGCACAGGTTCAAATAGCACCCGCACAAATGGTTAATTCAACAGGAGCGGGTGCATGAAAGCTTTACCCGATTTAAATCGAGCCTCTTTTGCGACATTTTTTGTAAAACGACCCGTGTTTGCTTGGTCTTTGGCCATTTTAGTGATGTTGGCGGGTATGCTTTCCTTAATGAGTTTACCCATTGCACAATATCCCAGTATTGCGCCGCCATCGATTTCGATTGTCGCAACTTATCCCGGGGCATCTGCTAAAACCATTGAAGAAACCGTAACCCAAGTGATTGAAAACAAAATGAAAGGCTTGGACGGCTTGTTATATATGCGTTCGGCAAGTGAGTCTACGGGCACGGCCACCATTACCCTCACCTTTAAAAACGATGTGAATGTTGACACGGCACAGATGCAGGTGCAAAACAAATTGCAATTGGCGACCGCCAGTTTACCTGCTGACGTCCAAAAGCAAGGGATACAGGTCAATAAAGCTGTTAGAAACTTTTTATCAGTCATCGGCTTTATTTCAACCGATGGCAGTCAAAGTGCTATTGATTTGGGTGATTACATTAATACCTATATTGCTGACCCCATGAGTCGTGTGGAAGGTGTGGGTGAAATTACGCTGTTTTCGTCGCAATATGCCATGCGAGTTTGGTTAAATCAATCTGGGTTGAACCAGTTTGGATTAACGCCTATAGATGTGGTCAATGCTTTGCAAGCTAATAATGCGGTGGTCACGGCAGGTCAGTTGGGGGAAGTACCTGCGTTGGCGGGGCAACCTCTGAATGCCACAATACACTTGCAAGGACGCTTAAAAACCGCAGAAGATTTTGGCAATATTTTGCTGAAGAGTGATGCACAAGGCAGCGTGATTCGCATTAAGGATGTGGCCAGAGTTGAGTTGGGTGCGGAAAGCTATAGCAGACTTGCGCGTTATAAAGGGGTGCCAGTTGCTGGGTTAGCGGTTAAATTAGCCAGCGGTGCTAATGCGTTGGATACGCAACAAAATGTCATTGCCAAGCTTGAAGAACTTAAAAAGTTCTTTCCAAAGGGCATGGATTATGTGGTGGCTTATGACACCACACCGTTTATTCAAATTTCGATTGAGTCGGTTATTCAAACCTTACTAGAGGCCATCGTCTTGGTGTTTTTAGTGATGTATTTGTTTTTGGGTAATCTAAGGGCCACACTGATTCCCACCATTGCCGTGCCAGTGGTTTTATTGGGCACTTTTGGGATTTTAGCTTTATTTGGATACTCCATTAATACGCTTACCATGTTTGCAATGGTATTGGCGATTGGTTTGTTGGTGGATGATGCCATCGTGGTGGTGGAAAACGTTGAGCGAATTATGCATGAAGAGGGGTTGTCTGCTCGGGAAGCGACGCAACGTTCCATGAACCAAATTTCTGGAGCCTTAATTGGCATAGGACTCGTTCTCAGCGCAGTATTTTTGCCCATGGCGTTTTTTCCTGGGTCTGCCGGAGTTATTTACCAACAGTTTTCAGTGACCATCGTTTCTGCTATGGTGCTTTCGGTGTTAACTGCTTTTATTCTAACGCCAGCTTTGTGTGCCACTATTTTAAAACCCGTTGATAAAGCCGCAGAAGCGAAAGGGTTTTATGGTTGGTTTAACCGTGGGTTTATGGCGTTTACCCGCGGATATACTTCTGGGGTTCGTGGCGTGATTCATTGGCGTTATGGCTTTGTAGTATTGTACTTGGCTGTGATTGGTGTGGTCAGTTTCTTGTATCTGAAAACGCCGTCAGGCTTTTTGCCAGATGAAGATCAAGGGATGATGATGAGTCAGGTGATGATGCCTGCGGGAGCAACCCAAGAACAAACTTTGGCGGTGGTCAAACAATTAGAAGCGCATTTTTTAGAAACAGAAGCTGAAAATATTGAGGGCCTTTTTACCATTTTAGGGTTTAACTTTTCGGGCACAGGGCAAAATACCGCCATGGCCTTTATTAAACTCAAAAACTGGGATGCGCGTCAGCGCCCAGACCAGTCGGTTGGTGCCATTAGTGGGCGTGCAATGGGGGCTTTTAGCAAAATTAACGAGGCCATGGTATTTGCTTTTGCGCCGCCAGCGGTCATGGAGTTAGGGAATGCTGCCGGCTTTGACTTATTCTTAAAAGATAATGTGGGGATGGGGCGCGAAAAACTGATGGATGCACGTAACCAATTGTTAGGCATGGCCAGCCAAACCCCAGGTTTGATTGGTGTACGCCCGAATGGTCAGGAACCTGCCCCTGCATTACAGTTGACGGTTGATCGCGATAAAGCGGCGGCTTTAGGCTTGTCATTAGCCGATGTCAATCGGGCATTATCAATTGCTTGGGGGAGTGCTTATGTGGATGATTTTATTTATCAAGGTAAAGTGAAACGTGTCTTTGTGCAGGCCGATGCCGATTCGCGGATGACCCCTGAGGCGTTAAAAAGTTGGTATGTACGAAACAGCTCGGGAGATCTCGTGCCTGTCTCGTCTTTTGCCTCTTTAAGTTGGAGCAAGGAGTCACCAAAACTAGAGCGTTACAACGGCGAACCCGCCATGGAAGTCTTGGGTATGTCTTTGCCGTTTATCAGTTCTGGACAGGCTATGACCATGATGGAAGATTTGGTGGCTAAATTACCCGCTGGTGTTTCGTTGGACTGGACGGGTTTGTCTTATGAAGAGAAAAAATCAGGCCAGCAAGCCATGTTGTTATATGTGCTCTCGGTGTTGGTGATTTTTTTAGTTTTGGCGGCTCTTTATGAGAGTTGGAGCTTACCTTTCTCGGTGATGTTGGTATTGCCTTTGGGCGTTTTAGGGGTTTTGTTGGCAGCAATGTTAACTGGTAAGCCGAGCGATATTTATTTTCAAGTGGGCTTGTTAACCATTTTGGGCTTAGCCACCAAAAATGCCATCTTGATTGTAGAATTTGCCAAAGAGCAAGTCGAGCAAGGTGTTGAATTGGTTGAGGCAACTGTTAATGCCGCTAAAATGCGCTTGCGCCCAATTATTATGACCTCTTTAGCCTTTGGGTTTGGCGTATTGCCCTTGGCGTTAAGCAGTGGCGCAGGTTCTGGCGCACACAATGCCATCGGAAATGGGGTTATTGGTGGCATGTTGTCAGCGACCATTCTAGGAATTTTCTTTATACCGATGTTTTTTGTATTGGTTCAACAGTTTTCAAAGAAGAGCGTAAAGTTATGATTCATCCGAAATATCAAGGTGTGGTGTTTGCTTTTTACATGTCGTTTTTAATGTCGTTTATTATGTCGTTTTTCATCACGATTATTAATTTAGGCTTTTTCATTGATCACTTTGTGGTGCGTTGGTTAACGGCTTGGTTGCCCACTTGGGCGATTGCTTTTCCAATCGTGGTGGTCGTGGCTCCCATTGTGAAACGCTTGGTGGCTAAAACTTTAAAAACCCCAGAGTCGGTTTAAGTTTGGGTATAATTCGCCAGCAGTCAGTTAGCAAAATTACAAAAAGGAAAAATCATGTCTGAATTTAACAATGTCACCGTTGTGCGTGAAGCCAATGTGTATTTTGATGGAAAAGTCACCAGTCGTAAGGTGATTTTTGCCGATGGTTCTTATAAAACGCTGGGTATTATGATGCCGGGTGAATATGAGTTTGGGACGGATGCTGCTGAAATTATGGAAATGTTAGCCGGTGAAGTCGAAGTGTTATTACCCGGCCAAACGGCGTGGCAAGCCATTGCTGCCGGTGAAACCTTTGAAGTGCCAGCGCACTCTAAGTTTGGTATTAAGGTGAAAACTGTTTCTGATTACTGCTGTACCTATTTGGTTTAATCTATCCCGTTAAAACACTTTTAAAACCCCTCTAAAAACCTTTAAAAGCCGCTAAATTTAAC
>JAFGUG010000006.1 GCA_016938655.1 Thiotrichales bacterium
GCCCCAGAAAAATTTGAGCAGTTGAGAAAAGAATTGGCGAAAGCTAAAGAGAAAAGTCTAGGTACGAAAAAGTGTTGACACTCCAGCCGCCATGAATTATGCCGCAGAAGTCGAAAAAGCTGAAAGAAGCGCTGGCTACATCGGTAAAAAACTAACTTTACCTGCCCCACAGCAAGTCGCTCCGAACGTTTATACGGTTGTGGGCAGTATGATTTGGCATAATCCATCTAATTTCGGACTCAACAACAATCTCACTTTCATGATTTTTAAAGACGGTGTATTTGTCTTTAATGCAGGTCCAAATCCCGCCGTAGCTCATGCCTTTCACCAACAAATTAAACAGGTTACCGACAAACCCGTTAAGTGGGTTGCTGTTGAAAATAGCCAGGGCCATGCCTACTTAGGGGCGAGTTATTGGGTAGACCAAGGTGTTAAAAACTTTTATTCACACTCAGTTGCCAATGAGGATTTTCACAAAGGCTTTAAGTTTATTAAAAAAAGTTGGGCTGACAGAGTCGGACACGAAATCACGCAAACTGCCCGAGATGTATCAGACAAGTTCACCATTTTCGACCAACCTTTGAGCATTGATGTTGGCGGTAATGAAACCGTGCAAATTATGAACTTTGGCCCAGGCCACACCCCTGGCTCAATCGTGGTTTATGTGCCTAGCCGCAATCTCGTTTTACCAGGCGACTTAGCTTACAACGAACGCATGCTTGCCCTCTTTTCTTATACCAACACCTTTGCTTGGGCCGAATCGTTTAAAGCTTTTAAACACGCTATGCCAGAAGATGTCTTGGTGATTCCCGGACACGGCCAACCGACAACCTTAGCCAAGGTCACAACCGACACTTTAGATTATTTAGAGTTTTTACAAAAAGAAGTACAACAGATGATTAAGAATGGTGGCTCAGAGGCCGATGTGAACAAAATTGACCAGTCAGCCTATCGCCACAGACCGGTTTACGAGCAAACCTATGTGCAAAATGCCGCTCATATTTATAAAGAAATCACCGGTGGCGATTTAGGACAAAGCTTTGAATAACCGCTCTTGCACAGAGACTTTTGAGGAGTGAATGCACGAAAATAAGCCCCTCACCTTTCAATCAATCGCTGCTTAGTGATCGTCAAACCCACTCAGCAGCGCCTGATTCACCTCGGGCAAACACTCAAAACCCGGCTTGGCAAAATAGTAACCTTGCATTAAATAAACCCCTAAATCAGCATAAAACTTCGCTTCTTCATAGGTTTCAACACCTTCCGCTAAAACCGTTATTTTCAGTTCATGACACATCATCACCAGATGTCTAGCAATCACTTGTTTAACGGAATCTTTATCCACATTTTGCACCAACTCCATATCAATTTTTAAAATATTGGGGATAAAACTGGCCAATAAATTTAAACCCGCATGTCCTGCCCCAAAATCATCGATGGCGGTCACAAAACCTTGTTTTTGATAATAGTTAAAGATATTGGTCAGATGTTTGGGATCGGCAACATATTCCGATTCGGTAATCTCAAACATGATTTGCTCAACGGGAAAGTTTGCTAATGCTGCCGCTTTTAAGGTGCTTTGAATACAATGTTCTGGCTGATAAACCGCATTGGGCAAAAAGTTGATACTGAGCATCTTGTCCAGTTTTAACTGGGCGGCTAAAGCAATGGCTTTAACTCGGCAGGCCTGGTCAAAAATATAACGATTTTCGTCATTAACCTGACTCAAAATCGTCAAAGCACCCTGCCCTTCTGTCCCTCTCACCAAGGCTTCATAACCAAAGAGAGTTTGCTTGCGTAAATTAACAATGGGTTGGAAAGCATAGCTAAATTCAAAGTTTAAATGTGCTGCACAATGCTCACAACCTACGGTAATTAAATCAATTGGGAATTTTGTTGGCATAGGTTTTTCATCTGGTTAGTCGTCATTGGTATTATCTTACAGCAAAGCTTACGTAAAAATAACCTAAAAATATTAACCAAGAGATTCATAAATTTATTTTATAGAAAGTTGAGAAGTTGAGATCTTTGCACAAGTGAAAGCACAAAACAAGTGGCTAAAACACCTCTTATTTCGGTCATTCTAGGTGCCATGAGTTTAAGCATTTGTTTAGGCGTGCAAAGCTTATGATTTGCTCAAAAAACTGATGATGCCTTGCGCGGCAATTTTGCCACTGGCCATAACCGCTGTTAATAAATAACCGCCCGTCGGCGCTTCCCAGTCCAGCATTTCGCCAGCGCAAAACACACCAGGTTTTTGTTTAAGCATGAGTGTTGGCGTCAACTGTGCAAAGTCCACGCCGCCTGCTGTGCTGATAGCCTCATCAAGCGGTCGCGTTGTTAAGAGCGTTAAAGGAAGTTGTTTTAAGGTTTTGGCAACCAAAGTCATATCATTGAGTTGCGGTATCGAAAGCACCTCACGCAATAAACCGACTTGAATCGCCGACAAACCTTGACGTTTAAAAAAGGATGCCAAGCTTTGCTTAGCACGCGACCTCGACAAGGTTTTTTGAAGTTTGTCCAAGGACACATCCGGCATTAAATCCAATACGACAACGAGATGTCCCTTGCTCAATAAAACATCGCGCATTTCCGCCGACAAGGCATACACCAAACTGCCTTCAATGCCATGTTGGGTTAGCATTGCCTCGCCCAATTTTGACTGAACCAATCCCTTACTATCGGTAAAAGATAACACCACATTTTTCAATGGCTGCCCAGCAAACTTATCGACAAAAATCGATGACCAAGCAATATCAAATCCACAGTTTGCTGGCAAAAATGGCGAGACGGATAAACCTTGCGATTCAAACCAAGTTTTCCAAGCCCCGTCAGAACCCAAACGCGCCCAACTGGCACCCCCCATTGCAAACAAGATGGCATCACTATTAATACAGCTTTCAACATCATCGTGTAAAAAGCGGAGTTCGCCGGCAACATTCCATCCCAAACAACGATGCCGCATGGCAAATTTCACGCCCAAACCGCGCAAACGCTGCAACCACAAACGCAACAAAGGCGCCGCTTGCATATTCATGGGATAGACACGTCCTGAACTGCCAATAAAGGTTTCTATACCCAATTCAGACAACCATTGGCGTAAATCATCCGCATTAAAGACTTCTAGCCAAGTACTGATGATCGATTGCTTGTCACCATAACGGCCAACAAAATCGCCATAGGGTTCGCTGTGCGTCACGTTCAAGCCACCGCGTCCAGCTTGCAATAATTTTCGTCCCGCCGAGGGCATGGCATCATAAACCGTTACCGTAAAACCCGCTTGTGAAAGGACTTCGGCAGCCATTAAGCCAGCTGGACCAGCGCCGATAATCGCAACCGTTGAATGTGTTATTTTGCCCGTCATTTTTCTTAAACTATCTCTAACCCAGAGTCGCTATTGTAATGCGTTTGGGTAGTTTCGCGAATTTTCCTTGGCGTCTACAACAGTTGACACTCCGCTTGAATACTCATTAAGATGAAATCTTTGCATGAATGAGGCGTGACAGCAAAATGGCAAAAATGCAAACACCCTGCCCATTTAGTACGCACCTAGTCTTTGCTGATGCGGAAATGACACCCAATATTGCACCCATATTAGATAGCCGATTAGGTGTTTCAGCGGTATGGGTTATTTACACGCCCAATCGTGTGGAAAACGCCCAGCGATTGGCGAGTATTTATCAAGCACACACCATTCAGACCCGTCTCATAGAGATGGATTTGGCGTTTGACTTGTTTGAAATTACCAGCCGTTTAGAAACCCTCGTTAAGGATGTGTTGCCAGAAAACCTTGCTATTAACCTCAGTTGCGCTAGTAAAATGGTCACTCTCGCGGCTTTTAAAGCCTTTGAAAATACTGGCGTTGGTTTGTACTACCTTCTCCCCAACGACCAACTCAAATGGATTCAACCCCCGGGACTGCCCGAATTTAATATTGCCAAAAATCTACAGCTCACCGAATTTTTACATGCGCACGGCATTGAACACTTTCAAGCCGCCGAACTCAGCCCCAACCAAGCCAACTTTGCCAAAGGCTTGGTCAACGCCATTCAAAAAATCATTTTGCCGCACAAAGCACTCAACAGTTACCAATACTTCTCAACCCATCATGCGCGTGGCAAATCCATCAAACTGGTCAAACATGAAGGTCGCTACTACCTAAACGAAATCGGCTCGCGTTCACGGCTACAAACCGACTTAATGGTTGGGCTGCTGCGAAAACTACAAAACCAAAACATCGTGCAATATCAAACCCAACAGCAAAGCCTCATCACCCAACCCGAAACCGACAGCTGGAAGCGCGGTTTTATAGAAGGCGGATGGCTAGAATACCTAACCTACCAAACGGTATTTGCCTTAAAAGCCGAAATTGCAGGGCTGGTAGATGTCGCCTTAAATGTTAAATTACAACGCCATCACGCGTTTGATGAAGCCGACGTTTTGTTTTTAGCCAACAACCAACTTTTTTTAGTGGAGTGCAAAACGGGTAGCAATGCCAATCTAAATCTACACTTACAGCGTTTAGACAGTCTAAAAAATCGGCTAGGCGGCCTAACCGCCCACGCCCTGCTGGTAACCACCGAAGCCATCGGAGCTAACCTCCACAAAGCCCAACTCCTCAAGATCGGCGTGCTAGACGCCAAACAACTGCCCGACTTAAAAACCCACCTAAAACGCTGGATACTACAAGAAATCCAAGCCCCAAAACCCTAAAAACGACCAGGCCTGGTTGTTTTTAGTGGGTTTTTGAGCACTTTTTGGGTAATTTTAGGACATCAAAAAGCCGACGCTTTTTGGGGGTTATTCCATTGAACTGTAGCGACAGACATTCACACTGATGTAGTCGCCATAGGCGGTGCCAGATTGTATCCAGTTTTTGACTTTGTTTTCACGCGCGGTCGGTTGGTAATCTTGGTCTAGGGTTAAATACATGCCATATTTAAAACGCGGACTGCTACGGTCTTCCACAATCACCTCGCCATCTTCTACAAAAATGACATACTCAGCAGGCACCTTGGGCATGGCGGTAAAAGCCATGTAGCCCAACTCATTCATGTAATCGGTTAAGCGTGCTTGAAAAAACTCACGGCTGAGCGGATTGAATTGGTAATACTCTTTTAACATGGGTTCAGCTTGGCTGATTAAATGCGCTTTGAGATCGGCAACCGACTCATAAGACTCATCGCCCAACTCGTAAATCACAAAAGCACTTTCAGCTTTACCCAACCCCAATCCTTTGTCTTGCACGATGGTTAAGGTAGCACCGTCTAAAATGGCTTGATAATCGGCATCGGCAAAAGTTTCTAATGCGGCTTTAAATTCTGTGGTGTTCATGATTCTTACCTTTAAATAATAGGGGGGAACCCAATACTCCCCAAAGAGCATTGGGTTACAGCATGGGATTATGCCGTTAAGTTGGCAAAGAGTGTTGGTAATTTTTCGGGTAGACGCATCACGTCATCTACGATCGCAAAGCGGTTTTGCCCAAATATTTGTTGTACATATTTGTCGGCAAATTGGTCGATGGTTAAGCAGTAAGAATAAATCCCTTTGCTCGACAACTCTTCAACCGCTTTTTTAGCGTCTTGTTTTAAATACTGCGCATCTTTTTCATCGATGTCGGCTGGCTCACCATCGGTAATCACCAACATCAGTTTTTGACGCGAGTTTTGTCTGTCTAAATAACCACCGGCATGACGCATAGCAGCCCCCATACGAGTGGATAAGCCGCCTTCCATGCCCGCCATTCTAGCGTGAACATCGGCATCAAAGGGTTCGTCAAACTGTTTGAAGCGACGATATTGCACATCGTGGCGTCCATCAGACGAGAAACCGTGCACCGCAAACTGGTCACCGATACCATTGATGGCGTGAGAAACCAAAATGGCCGCTTCTTGCGTCACTTGTAAAATCGACTTGTCCGAACCAGGCACTAACTCATTGGTGGATTCGGATAAATCCAACAAAATCAATACCGACACTTCGCGGGTTTTAATCACATTACGCATCGTAATACGTGGGTCGGGTTCTTGCCCCATACGAATCGCCGTAATGGCTTCAACACAAGCATTCAAGTCTAATTCATCGCCATCTTCTAGACGACGAATACGCTGTAAACCAACCGATTGCAATTTATCGACAATTTGTTTGATGCGATGTGCAATGGGTTTATTCGCCTCCAAAATGTCTTGGTAAAGCGTTGGATCGCCTTTTTTAGCGCGGTGTTCATAGAGTGTTACCCAGTTAGGGCGATGCAACTGTACACGATAATCCCATTCGGCATAATGATGTGGGTCAGAAATGGGTTCAACCCCTTCCATATCGTTAAACGATTGGCCCATATCTTCGTAAGGGAATAACTCCGTACCCAACACCCAAACTTCGTCATGATCGACATCGACTAATTCAGAGTCGATTTCGTTAATCATCTCCATCACTGACACATGCTTGCGGATGGTTTCTTTATGACCTGCGCCGCCTGCATCCATATCGCCCCATTCGTCGGTTGCCCAAATTAAACGGTTATCGTCACGGTAAGCAAAACGCAAACGACGGATTTCGGTTAAGGATTCCCAACGAGTGGTGGCCAAGTTAAGGGTGTTGTAAAGCAAAATCCCCATGTCCCAAGACCAGTCTTCATTGGCTTTATTGGCTTCAATTTCGGCATGGAACTTTTCAGCGATAAAGGCCATTTGCGTGTCTTCAAGCTGGATTTTGCCATCCATTAACGCAAAGGCTAACTGCTCTAAACGCGCCGCCGTCGATTTAGGGTCTAAATCTTGGTGCGACATGGCTTCTAGCGTAACTTTACGCCAAAGGTTTTTTAAACCTGGGAAAGCCTGAATGGCGTTATATTCGACACGCGCATCTTCCATCAGCTCAATAAAGAACATTTGCTGTGGATTGAGTTGTTCCGCCGAAATCGCTTTTTGGGTGTAAACCATGTGCGAGGCTATGTGCGCCGCCATGGCACGATACACCTCAAGTCCTTTGACTTCCCCCAAATCATCGAGCGCATCAGGCAAGTGCATGGCGCGGTTTTCGTAGTAGGGTTTAAAGCCTTCAAAATCGGCAGCCGCTGGGCGAATAAAGAAATCACGCCCCCAGAAAGCACGCAAGTAAAAATTGATAGAACGGTGATAATCAATAAATAACGAACCTTTGCGCTGCTGTTGGAACACCGCTTTAGAGTCTTGCGACTCTAGGCTGAAATAACGCAATTGTTCGCCATAATCACGGGCGTGCGCTTGTGCGCCCCACAAAGCCCAACGACGCAGACCAGACACGGTGAGTTTGGTAAGCAACTCATCAATGTGCAACAACATGGGGCGTAAACCGCGCGGCGTTTTAGAACCCAATTGATAAATGAGTGCCAAATATTGACGCATGAGCTGAACATCTAAAGTTCTTTCGGCCGCTAACGGCAAAGAGGCTAAGCACAAGGCCACCACTTCACCCGATGTCACTGAAGACAGCTTCATGACCGTTTCAAGAATATCATCGAGGATTTCATCATCAATTTTGGCGACCACTTGAGGAACGGCTTCAAGATAGTTGATGACCACTTGCGAGCCTTTGCCTAGGTAGGCAATGCCACGGGCATTTTGCAGCCAAGTATGGCGACTTTGCTCGTTCATACAATGCGAGGCTTCTTGAATAAGACCCTCTAAAATATCCGCCAGTTCTGGGACACTCTCGATTAAGTTTTGTTTAATTTCTTCGATTTCTGAGCTCATGATTTCATCTTCTTTGCTGGGCGTGAGTCAAATTTAATACAAAAATGCGGACTTTAGGTCCGCACTTGAGTGATCAACCGTACGGACAAGCGTCCTACTAAAGGGCATTACTCAAAGAAAGTATCCACCGCCGTCATTAAGGTATCCCAAATATCCACATCGTCGGTCAAAGGGGTGACCAAAGCCACACGACAGGCTTGCTTAGCAGGCACGCCTTTAGCAATTAACTGCCCTGCGTACACCAATAAACGGGTTGAAATCCCTTCATCCAAACCATGACCTTTTAGGTTACGAGAGCGTTGTGCAATTTGAACTAACTTTTCAGCCGTTTTTAAATCAATCCCCGCTTCTTTGGCAATGATTTCTGCTTCGATTTCCGCTTTTGGATAGTCAAACTTAAAACCGCCAAAACGCTGTTTGGTGGATTGTTTTAAGTCTTTCATCATCGACTGATAACCCGGGTTATAAGAAATGACCAATTGGAAATCAGGATGCGCTTCTACCAATTCCCCTTTTTTATCTAAGGGTAAAACGCGACGGTGGTCTGTTAAAGGGTGAATGACGATGGTGGTATCTTGACGCGCTTCAACCACTTCATCTAGGTAACAAATTGCGCCAATACGCGCGGCCACCGTTAAAGGGCCATCCTGCCAACGCGTACCGTTAATGTCGATTAAGAAACGACCCACTAAATCTGAAGCGGTCATGTCTTCGTTACAAGCCACCGTGATTAAAGGCTTGCCCAGTTTCCAGGCCATGTATTCCACAAAGCGCGACTTACCACAACCCGTTGGACCTTTTAACATGACCGGCATTTTAGTGGCATAAGCGGACTCATAAAGTTCCACTTCATCGCCGACTGGCTGATAAAAAGGTTCATTTTTGATGGTGTATTGAATGGCATTGGATGCGGTGATTTCTGACATGCTGATTTCTCCTATGAAACGTCTGTTGCCTTAATCTGGCTTATCTGATTTAAACACTCAAAAAACCGAATGTGTAAGTCAAATAAGTGCCAGCCTAGTTTTGGGTCTAGCTGGCCGATCTAACTGCCCAGGAGGTAAGAAAAGACTGGACCGTTAAATTTTGTGTTAAAAAAGACGCTTTGAATAACGCCTCTCTTTAAGAATTTGGGTGCCTGTCAACTTTAACATTGACAGGACTTTTGCTTAAAAGATGCTGTAAGTCTTAAACTTACATGTCGCCTCTTTTGATAAGCATGTTTGCACCTTGAGATTGTGCAAAGTTATCATAACCAATCAAACGAACATGGTTTGTTGGGTTAGCTTTGATGCAGTTTTGCACTTCTGCTAACACCGTATCTGCATTGGTTTCACCAAACATTGGCAACTTCCACATGTACCAGTAGTAAGAGAAGGCATTCTCTGGCTCACTGTGTTCAATCGCTGGGTTCCAACCTTTGTTAATAATGTACTGAACTTGCGCTTTGATCTGCTCGTCCGTCATCGAAGGAAGGTAAGAAAACGTTTCTGTCTTACGTGACTTAGGGTCAGATAGACGAGATGGATAATCTTGAATACTCATTTGTAATTTTCTCCTGAATTCAAATTAC
>JAFGUG010000080.1 GCA_016938655.1 Thiotrichales bacterium
ACATTCTGTGGGTTTTACGCTCTCAATTTAGTCCAGTAAACATTCAAACAAATCTTACTTAATTTGATATTAAACCCAATCCACTTGTCTATTAACGATCCTCTCAAACCAAAAAACGCCATTATGCTTCGCATAACGGCGTTTATTTATTATTCATTTAAACCAATTTTTATTCAAATGACTGCTAATAAGAACCAAATAGACTTAATTTTGTCTAAATTTGATTATCAATGCTTTTATATAAAACAAAAAAAGAGTGTATTTATTCAATACACCCTCTTATATATAACTAACAATTTGTATCAGTGATTAACTATTGAATCGTGATTCTTGCAAACTTACGTTTTCCTACCTGATAAACAGACGTTGAGCCAGCTTGCACAGTGATACGACTGTCCTCTACTTTCTCACCATTAATTTTTACTGCACCCTGCTTCGTCATTCGGTGCGCATCGGATGTTGAACCTACCAGGCCTGCTTCTTTTAATAAAGCAGCAAGTGGCATCTCACCTTCAAAGGTAAACTCAGGCATCTCATCTGGGATCGCATTTTTAGAAAAACGGGTTTCAAAGTCAGCTAGAGCGGCCTTTGCATCTTCTTCTGAATGAAAGCGAGTAATTAACTCAATTGCTAACTTCACTTTTACATTACGCGGGTTTTCACCCTTAGCTATCGCTTCTTTCAAACCGTCGATGGTTTCAATACTTTCAAAGCTCAATAACTCATAGTAACGCCACATTAATTCGTCTGAAACGGACATGACTTTACCAAACATATCATTTGGCGCGTCTTTAATCCCTATATAGTTATTTAAAGACTTAGACATTTTATTAACGCCATCCAACCCCTCAAGAATTGGCATGGTTAACGTACATTGCTGTGGCTTACCGTAAATACCTTGCAAAGTACGACCCATGAGGAGGTTAAACTTTTGGTCCGTTCCACCCAACTCTATGTCCGCATCCATCGCCACCGAATCATAACCCTGAACTAATGGATATAAAAACTCGTGAATGGCAATGGGTGTGTTTGAAGCATAACGATCACCGAAGTCATTTCGCTCTAACATTCGGGCAACCGTTTGTTTACCGGCTAACTGAATCATATCCGCCGCAGACATTTTAGACATCCACTCGGAGTTAAACATGACTGTCGTTTTTGCTGGATCTAAGATTTTGAACACCTGCTCTTTATAAGTCTCAGCATTTTGCGCAACTTCTTCTGCCGTCAACGGTGGACGCGTTGCACTCTTGCCAGTTGGGTCACCAATCATCGCAGTAAAATCACCAATTAAGAATAGAACCTCGTGCCCCAAATCTTGAAACTGCTTTAATTTATTAATTAGAACCGTATGCCCTAGGTGTAAATCAGCCGCGGTTGGATCGAAGCCGGCTTTTACACGCAATGGCTTGCCGCTCTCTAATTTTTCGATTAACTCTTTTTCGACCAGAATCTCTTCCGCACCACGTTTAATAATCGCTAACTGTTCTTGAACTGATTTCATGTTGTCTTCTTACTTAAATCTTAAAAATGTTTGTTTTAAAAAGGAGCAGGCCTGCTTAAATGTGCAGAGCCACGCTAAACCGCACCGCACAAAACGGTGTCGGTGTTTAATTCTAATGCGCCAGTGAGCTGACTAACCGAGATCATGCCATTGGCTTTTAAATATTTGGCGATGCCTTTGTTTACTTTTTTGACAATTAACGGGTCTTTCGCAACCGCCGTACCAATCGCCACCATCGACGCACCCGCTAAGAAAAACTCAATCGCATCTTCAGCACTGGCGATACCGCCCAAACCAATAATAGGAATATTATGCAACTTAGCCACTTGGTAAACCTGATGCACCTTTAATAAAGCAACCGGCTTAATGGCTGGCCCTGACAAACCACCCTGGTTATTTCCTAAGGTCGGTCTACGGGTTTTGGCATCAATTTGCATCCCCATTAAGGTGTTAATGGCAGACAGCGCATCTGCTCCTGCATCAATGACTCGTCGCGCACCTTCGGCAATGTCGGTCTGATTAGGCGAAAGTTTGACTATAAGCGGCTTGGTCGTGTTTGCACGACAGGCTTCCACTACTCTGGCTGCCATATCTGGGTCATTCCCAAACGCCGCACCGCCTTTTTTAACATTCGGGCAAGAGATATTAACTTCAATAGCGGGCAGTTCGGTATCGTTAAACAAACGCACCACTTCGGCGTACTCTTCAATGCTCGAACCGGATACATTAATAATGAATCGCGTTTGACTCATATCCAACTTTGGTAGGTAATCTTTAATAATGGCGTGTGCACCCGGGTTTTGCAAACCAATTGAGTTTAATAATCCACTCGGTGATTCCATCACGCGATCTGGCTTATTACCTAGCTTTGGCTCTAAGGTGGTGCCTTTTAAAAACAACGCCCCCACATCTTGGTTGGCAAAGCCACTGACAGACTGGTATTCTATGCCGTATCCAGCATTCCCCGAGGCAATAGCCACCGGCGAATTGAATTTTATTCCACAAATTTCGACTGATAAATCAACCATAGAAGCGTCCTGTATGTTGCACATCATTTTATACGAACCTGAAATCCCTCAAAATACCGGGGCTTTGATTCGCCTTAGCGCCAATATGGGCGCACATTTACACCTTATTCACCCAATCGCATTTGATTTAAGCGAGAAAAAGGTTCGTAGAGCGGGTTTAGATTACGCTGAACTCGCCAACCTTCAAGAGCATGAGAGCCTTGAAGCGTGTCTTGAAAAAATTCAGCCTAACCGTGTTTTTGCATTAACCACTAAAACAACCCGTTATTATACCGAACCTAAGTTTGAAAACGGCGATGCTTTTCTATTTGGCCCTGAAACCCGTGGCTTACCAGCTGAAGTGATTGCAAGCTTACCGGAAGAACAGCGTTTAACCATTCCGATGATGCCAGGCGGACGCAGCTTGAACCTTGCGAACGCGGTATCGGTGATGGCCTACGAAGCTTGGCGACAACTCAACTTTGATATGACGCTATAACCTACTCTAAAACATCAATAAAAAAGGCGATCTGTTATTGTGAGATCGCCTTTTTTGTTAGCCGATTTAAAACCCATTAAAAGTCAGCAGGCCTGCTAACTTTTAATTGCGCGTCTTTTATACCAGTTTAATCACTCAGACAGACCAATCATTCCGTTTCAGAACGACCGTCTCGAGCCATCAACTGTGAGACCGCTTCTTTAGGCGAACACTCACCCACCACGATTTTGTAAACCTGTTCCATAATTGGCAAATCTAAATGGTGACGATCCGCAATCTGCTTCACCACCTTAACGGCTTTCACCCCTTCGACGACTTGACCAATGGACGCAATCACCTCATCAATGGTGCCGTTACTTTCTGCCAATCGCAAACCAAAACGACGATTTCGAGACAGGTCATCGGTGCAGGTTAAGACTAAGTCACCCAAGCCTGCTAACCCCATAAAGGTTTCAGGCTGTCCACCCAAGGCTTGCCCTAAGCGCATCATCTCAGCCATACCGCGTGCCACCAAAGCGGCACGCGCATTGGCACCCAAATGCAAACCATCACTTAAGCCGGTGGCAATCGCCATAATGTTTTTGTAAGCACCACCAATTTCCACCCCCACAATATCTTGCTGGGTGTACATTCTAAAATGTGCAAAGTGAAAGGCATCTGCCCAAAACTTGGCTTCCGCTTCGGTTTCCGAGGAGCTAACCATCGCAGTTGGCAAGCCTTTAGCGACTTCGTCGGCAAAGGTTGGGCCAGTTAAAGCGGCCATGGGTTGTGCATCGCCCAACACCTGTTGTACGACTTGATGCAACATCAAAGCTGTGTCGGACTCAAATCCTTTGGTCGCCCAAGCAAAATGTACAATGCGGTTATTGGGCATTAACCCACAGATTCGAGTAAGCGTTTCACGAAACACATGGCTCGGCACCACGACCAAAATACCATCTACAGCTTTTAAGCTTTCCGTTAATTCACTTGAAACACTTAAACCTTCTGGAAAAGAGATATTCGGAAGATATTTATTATTTGCTCCCTCTAACTTCAGCAAAGCGGCTTGTTGTTCGCTGTGTGTCCACAATTTTACTTGATGACCAGCGCGAGCAAGATGAATGGCCAACGCCGTTCCCCAAGCGCCTGCGCCAATGACCGCTAAATTGAGTGGTTTAGATAGAGACAAGGTCATTAACCGCGACTACTGAGCCGTCTCGTTTTCAGGCTTTTGCTGTGCCGCCTGATCCAAGTGCCCTTGATACATCGCTTCAAAGTTAACCGGTTCAAGCAACAATTGTGGGAAACCACCGCGTGTCACTAAATCTGAAATCGCTTCACGCGCATACGGGAACAAGGTATTTGGACATTGCGCACCCAACAGGTAGCCAATCTCATCCTGGTTAAAGCCTTGCAAAGTAAAAATACCCGCTTGCTCTACTTCACACAAGAACGCAGTATGGTCTTCAATTTTAGTGGTCGCCGTTACGCGAAGAACAACATGGTAAATGCTTTCTTCCAAGCCTTTGCTTTCAACGTTTAGGTTAATTTCTAAATTCGGCTTAAATTCTGATGTAAAAATACCCGGTGTATTTGGCGCTTCAAACGAGATGTTTTTTGTATAAATCTTTTGAATAATAAATTTTTGTTCTACTGCTTCAGACATGCTGTTTCCTTTGTGTCGATGCGGAACTTGATGCCCCGCCATTTTTTATTTGAAAACCAAATTGGATGGATTAGGCGTTAAGTAACGAATCAATTTCGCCACGTTTATCCGCTGCGGACAGATCATCAAACCCACCTACATGGTGATCGCCAATAAAGATTTGTGGAACGGTGTTACGACCCGTCTTGGCTTCTAAATCCGCCCACTGCTTTGAATCTCCACCAATATCAATCGATTCATAGCTCGCGCCTTTAGAATCCAATAAACGCTTTGCCATATTGCAATACGGGCACGTTGCAGTGCAATAAATAACGACTTTAGCCATCTTAGTTTCCTCTTTTGGTTGAGCCTTTTTGGCTATTTTTTTCTGTTTTTTTTTGACTTCACCGAACCAACTGGCAGGCCTGCTGATTTCCAAGCATTGATTCCACCTGCAAGGTTATTTACATTCGTAAACCCTTTTTTAGCCAACATGCCAGCGGCTTTACCAGAACGCGCCCCACTTAAGCAATACACTAAAATAGGGGTATCTTTGTCGACCTTAATGGTGTCAATTTTAGACGCCAGTTCAGTTACGGAAATATTCGTTGCCTGACCAATCGCCCCTTCTTTAAATTCCCCTGGAGTACGCACATCCAATAAAAATGCATCGTCATTAAACAAGCGAGTCGCCGCATCGGTGCCCACACTGTTATAACCGGCAATCTTATCGCCAACATAGCTATAAATTAACATCGCTAAAATTACGGCCGCGGCAATAAACAAAAGCATCTGCTCTTGTATAAATTCATTAATCATTTATCTTTCCTTAAATAGATATAGTGCGTAATTCACACGTTTTAAAGGGCAACTGTTAAAGAATGCCACTCAAGGCACGCCTCTAAACCGAGTAAAAAAGGCTTTTAAAATCAAACCTGATGATTTTAACAGTGAAAGTCGCTACAATGAATCGTATTTTCTAAAAATTTATGGTAGTGAAGCACAAATGAGTCAAGAACTGAAACCTAAGATCAAAATTAAGAACCGCCCAACTGGATTAATTATCCTTGATGGCTGGGGTCATCGCGAAGAGACGGCGTTTAATGCCATCGCACAAGGCAATACGCCAAACTGGGACAAACTCGTTGCCAACAATCCAAACACACTCATTCACACATCCGGGTTAAAAGTCGGCTTGCCTGAAGGCCAAATGGGGAACTCTGAAGTTGGCCACCTTAATTTAGGTGCGGGCCGTATTGTCTACCAAGAGCTAACGCGCATTCAAAAAGACATTGACGATGGCCGCTTCTTTAACAACAACGCCATTTTAAATGCCATCGACAAAGCCACCGAACGTGATCGAAACGTTCATATTATGGGCTTAATCTCTGATGGCGGTGTTCACTCTCATATCAGTCACATCAAAGCGTGCATCTCACTAGCGGTTGAGCGTGGTTCAAAACCCTTAATTCACATGTTTGCGGATGGTCGAGACACGGCACCACAAAGCGCACTTAAATATATTAAAGAACTTGAAGATCACATGGCTGAAATCGGCGGTGGGCGTATTGCGACCATCACAGGTCGCTTCTTTGCATTAGACCGCGACAACCGTTGGGATCGTATTGAAGAAACCTACAAAGTCATTTGCTGTGCTGAAGGTACTTACACTGAAAACTCCGCAACCGAAGCGGTTGAATCGGCCTATGCACGTGGTGAAACCGATGAGTTTATTAAAGCGACCGTTATTCTTAATAAAAAAGGCAAGGCACACAAAGTTAAAGACGGCGACTCTTTTATCTTTATGAACTACCGTTCTGACCGAGCACGTGAATTAACGCGCGCCTTTATCTTAAGTGACTTTGGTGAATTCCATCGTTGCAAAACCCCGATTCTTTCTGAGTTTGTTACCCTAACGGAATACCACAAAAACTTTGAAAGTTTTGGCGCAAGCATCGCTTACCGTCCAACTAAATTAAAAAACACGTTTGGTGAAGTGATCTCTAAACTCCAACTGCGCCAGCTGCGTATTGCGGAAACCGAGAAATATGCACACGTCACGTTTTTCTTAAACGGCGGTATTGAAGCGCCGTATTTAGGGGAAGAACGCATCTTAGTGCCTTCTCCAAAAGTACTCACTTACGACTTACAGCCAGAGATGAGCTTGCCAGAACTGACGGACAAATTAGTTGAAGCGATTGAATCAGGGCGCTTTGATACATTTATCTGTAACATTGCTAACCCAGACATGGTGGGACATACCGGAAAGTTTGATGCCTGTATTAAAGCCGTTGAAGCAGTCGACTTGGCGTTAGGTAGAATCTTAGCAGCCATTGAAAAAGCCAATGGTCAAGTCTTAGTCACCGCTGACCACGGTAACATGGAAATGTTACAAGACCCTGAGACCGGTGAGCCATTAACCTCGCACACCACCTTCCCAGTGCCTTGTGTCTATTTTGGCCCTAAAAAAGACATTCATTTAGATGAGGGCGGCTCTTTGGCAGATGTGATGCCAACCGTTCTCGACCTAATGGAAATTGATTTACCTGAAGAGATGACGGGTCGAAGCTTAGTGGTTAAAAACTAACGCTTAAGCCACACTTTCTTTGCAAACTTAGCAGGCCTGCCTAATTCATTTAGGCAGGCCTGCTTGGTTTTCAGAAGGGTAAAACTGGAAAAAACCATTCAATACGCCTATGCTATCTAGCACATCACGCTAAAGGGTAACATTCCGTGTCCGAATTCCTCAGCCTCCCTCTTTTCTGGCTATACCTTACGGCTTATAGCGGCCTTGTTCTGGCTGCACTTTTACACATGCTGTACCGCCAACGTTCGCCACAAAGCCTTATGGCTTGGTTGCTGACTCTATTACTGCTGCCCTATTTCGGGATAATCTTGTATCTAGTGTTCGGTACCCGAAAATTCTTTGTAAAACGCACCAAGAGCCGTATTGAACTGAACGCCGAGCAACCCCTAAAATCTGACCACTGGCTAACTCAACAAACGGACCACATTTTAAGAGCCAACCACATTTCAGCCACCAGCGAACACAATCACATTGAAATTTTGCACAACAGTACCGAACTGTACGATGCCTTTTTAAGCGCCATTGAAAATGCCCAAACAAGTATTTACATCGAAACCTACATTTTTGAACTCGACCAAACTGGGCAAGCCATACTGCAAGCCTTAACCCACAAAGCGCAACAGGGCATTAAAGTCTGCTTACTGCTGGATGGTATTGGCTCTTTTAATCTTTATAAACACCAATCCAAGTTCAAACCACTTATTCAACAAGGCGGCAAGGTTGCGTTTTTCCACCCCGTTTTCGGTTCACTCTTTAAGGGTCAAATCAACCTCCGAAACCACCGTAAAATTTACTTGTTTGACGAACACACCTTGCTTACCGGCGGCATGAATATCTCCAATGAGTATTTAGGCGCCGCCCAACCAACGGGTGAACAACGTTGGAAAGAGTTTATGCTGCAAATCTCAGGAACCGCCATCGCCCACTACGCGAAAATATTTTCAGAAGATTGGTACTATGCAACCAATCAGACATTAACACTTGAACCCCCACAAAAAGCCTATTTTGATGACCCTCATCGCTATCAGCAAATTTTACAAACGGTGCCTTCGGGCCCAGACATAGAGGGCGAGCCTTTATTTGAAGTTTTATTACACAAACTCTACTCGGCCAAACACAACATTCAAATTGTCACCCCCTACTTCATTCCCGACAGCAGCGTGCTCAATGCACTGTTAATTGCATTAAAACGCGGCGTGAGAGTGCAACTTTTTACACCTGAAACCTCTGACCATTTAATCTTTGACTTAGGGCGCAGCTCGTACACTCGCGAATTGGCAGAAGCCGGTGCAGAGGTTTTTTACTACACACAGAGTATGTTGCACGCCAAATTACTTCTGATTGACCAAGAAGCCATGATTTCCGGTTCGGCAAATTTAGACTACCGCTCAATTTATATTAATTACGAAGTCATTAATATCGTCTACTCGAGCAACCTCATCACAGAGACTCAAGCATGGATTGAAGACCTCAAACCCAACTGCATTCATTTCACGCCAACCCAGAGTAAAACACGACGTTTACTGGAAAATTTAACTCGAATTATTGCGCCTATTTTGTAAGGTTAAAAGATGTATAAACCCAAACTGACTCCGCTAGGTTTAAACCATTCCGAAAAGCCAGCAGGCCTGCCTGAAAGGTTTACTCTGCTGGTCTGGAACTTACACAAAATTGATTTTTCACCCTTCCTTTTTCGCCCAATTGAAGAGCTAATAGAGATACCTGAACCCCATCTACTCTCTTTACAAGAAGCGGCCACCAACCCAATGCAAACGCGTTTTTTCAACTTTCCATTTGTAATGGCACCTAACATCCAAACCCAAAAAAAACATTATGGTGTTGTCACCGCCTCGTCGTTTGCCATGCAACCCTTTCAACAGTGCCTGACACACACCCGTGAAATAGGCTTAACCACTCATAAAACCGCTCTGATCACCCTTCACCCATTGGCCAACGGACAAACACTGACCCACGTCAACATTCACGCCATTAATTTTGTTGGCACACGAACCTTTAAGAAAGAGTTGAACTTTTTATGGAGCTTTATCATCGAACAAACCGGCCCCATGATCATCAGTGGTGACTTCAACACGCGCAATAAACCACGCATGAATTATCTCTACAAGATGACTGAACTGCTCGATCTTAAAGCCGTAAGCTTTCCAGATAGCCGCCCAATCAAAACGCTATTAAGACAACCGCTCGACCATATTTTTTACCGCCAGCTGACCTTAAAAAATGCACAGGCACTTGCCGTCCCTAAAATCTCAGACCACAACCCACTCATCGCCACTTTCTGCGCACCCAAAAACACATAAGTTAACCCTAAACAATGGTAAAATTTGCTCTCAAATGCATCTTTAAAGTATAATTTCGCACCAATTTTCATTATTTGAACGCGTCAATACCGTACAAATTACTTACTTATCAATAACTTAAAAGCAAAGTTGCTCCTATTTTTGGGTAAGATTTGACAGACAGGAACCCGTATATGAATCCCTTACAAACACAACCAGGTCTTAACTTGACCGGCGGCCTCTACTCTCCAGAGTTTGAAAAAGAGAACTGTGGTTTTGGTTTGATCGCCAACATGGACGACAAGCCAAGTCACTGGGTCGTGCAAACTGCTATTCAGTCTTTAATGAATATGACCCACCGTGGTGGCGTTGCGGCGGATTGTTGCACGGGCGATGGCTGTGGTTTGTTAATTAAAAAACCACAAGGGTTCTTAGCCGCTGCCGCACAAAAAGAAGGGTTTAAGCTGTCTGAAATTTATGCCGCTGGTATGATTTTCTTAAACCAAGATGCTGACATGGCCGCCACTGCGCGCAGCGTGCTTGAAGAGAAATTAACCAACAAAGGTTTGAGTGTTGCGGGCTGGAGAGTGGTGCCTGTTGATTCTGCTGTTCTGGGCGCTCAAGCCGCGGGCATGGAACCAAAAATCGAACAAATCTTTGTAAACGCACCAGACGGCATGACGGAAGCCGACTTTAACCGTTTGCTTTTCACTGCACGCCGTAAAACGGAAATGGAAATTGAGCCCGTTGATGGTACCTTCTACATTGCCTCATTAAACAGCCAGTTGTTATCTTACAAAGGCTTAGTCATGCCTAAAGAACTTTCAGAGTACTTTTTAGACCTGAAAGACGACAACTTTGCATCATCGGTCATCTCTTACCACCAGCGTTTCTCAACCAACACCTCTCCACAGTGGCGTTTGGCTCAGCCTTTCCGCTTCCTTGCGCACAATGGTGAGTTGAACACGGTACGTGCTAACCGTAACTGGGCGTTAGCACGTCAGAGCAAATTTGCAACACCACTGCTGCCAGACTTAGCGGACTTAAAACCGTTAGTCGCGCAGACCGGTTCGGATTCAAACTCTCTCGACAACATGATGGAAGTGTTGATGATGGGCGACATGCACATCTTCCAGGCATTGCGTGTTTTAGTACCACCTGCTTGGCAGAATATGCCGCACATGGATGCCGATAAACGTGCATTCCTAGAGTACAACTCCATGCACATGGAGCCTTGGGATGGTCCAGCCGGTATGGTTATTAATACTGGTAAATACGCGATTTGTGGGGTTGACCGTAACGGTTTACGTCCAACACGTTATGTCATTACAAAAGACCGTCACATTACCTTTGCTTCTGAGATTGGGGTTTATAACTATGCGCCAGAAGACGTGCTTGAAAAAGGTCGTCTAAAGCCAGGTCAAGTGATTGCGGTGGATTTAGAAACCGGCACCTTGATTAAGCCAGATCAAATTGATGATCAACTTAAAAATGCCAAGCCATACCGTGAATGGATGGACAAAGGGTATATGCGTCTTGAAGAGAAACTATTTCAAGATGACAAAACCATGGGCTGGGACCGCAATACAGCTGACACTTACCAAAAATATTATCAAGTCACGTTTGAAGAGCGTGATGCAGTTATTCGCGTATTAGCCGAAGAAGGTCAAGAAGCAACCGTATCTATGGGTGACGATGCACCGTTACCGGTGTTCTCTCACAAACCACGTTCGGTATTCGACTACTTCCGTCAAATGTTTGCGCAGGTGACTAACCCACCTATCGATCCACTTCGTGAAAACATCGTTATGTCTCTAAACACCTGTTTTGGTAAAGAGCAAAACATGTTTATTGAAGGCCCTGAGCACGCTCGTCGTTTAGAAGTGAATACCCCGGTACTGAGTCCATCGATGATGGAACAGTTACTAACGTTAAAAGATGAAGACTACCAACACCAATTAATTTCATTGCACTACGACCACGAAGCGATGGGATTAAAGGCTGCGATTGAAGCGGTGTGCGATGTCGCCGTTGCGGCAGCTAAGAAAGGCACAACCCTTCTCGTGCTCAACGATATGGACATTGAAAACGGCAAAACGACCATTCCAGCGGTTATGGCAACCGGTGCGGTTCATCACCGTTTAATTGTTGAAGGCTTACGTCCTGAGTGCAACATTGTTGTGCAAACCGGTACCGCTCGCGACCCTCATCACTTTGCGGTGTTAGTCGGTTACGGTGCAACGGCCATCTTCCCGTATTTGGCTTACGAAAGTATTCAAGATATGCGTCGTACCAACGAATTGAACAACGCAAAATCGGCGAGCCATTACATCTCAAACTACCGTAAAGCAATCAACAAAGGTCTGTATAAAATCCTCTCTAAAATGGGGATTTCAACCATTGCCTCTTACCGTGGTTCACAGCTATTTGAAGCCGTTGGTTTAACCAGCGACATCGTTGATTTATGTTTCAAAGGCACGCCAACCCGTATTCAAGGAACCGACTTCCAACATTTAGAAGCCGATCAACGCCGTTTAGCATGGGAAGCATTTAACCCACGTAAACCTCTGCAACAAGGTGGTCTTTTCAAATACGTGCACGGTGGTGAATACCACGCCTTTAACCCAGAAGTGGTTAACAGCATCCGTGAAGCGGTTCAAAAAAATGACCAAAGCAAATACAACGAATTCCGTGATTTAGTGAACAACCGTCCTGCTATGACGATTCGTGACCTCATCACCTTTAAAGACGGCATTCAAGGCATCGACATCAGTGAAGTTGAGCCAAAAGAAGCCATCTTCAAACGTTTTGACTCTGCGGGTATCTCGTTAGGTGCATTGTCACCAGAAGCACACGAGTCGTTAGCAACCGCTATGAACCGTTTAGGCGCACGTTCTAACTCGGGTGAAGGGGCGGAAGATCCGTCACGTTACGGCACAGATCGCATGTCTAAGATTAAACAGATTGCTTCAGGCCGTTTTGGGGTAACCGCTCACTACCTTCGAAATGCTGAAGTCCTGCAGATTAAGGTTGCGCAAGGTGCTAAACCAGGTGAAGGTGGTCAGTTACCAGGCCACAAAGTAGATATGACGATTGCAAAATTACGTCACTCTGTCCCGGGTGTCACTTTGATTTCACCACCACCGCATCACGACATCTACTCAATTGAAGATTTAGCTCAGCTAATCTACGATTTAAAACAGATTAATCCAAATGCGTTGGTCTCTGTAAAACTGGTTGCTGAACCGGGTGTTGGTACCATTGCGGCCGGTGTTGCAAAAGCGTACGCTGACCTAATCACGATCTCGGGTTACGACGGTGGAACAGGCGCAAGCCCGATGACATCCGTTAAATATGCCGGTAACCCGTTTGAAATGGGTCTAGCCGAAACACACCAAGTATTGCGTGCCAACGACCTACGTGGTCAAGTGGTGGTGCAAGCCGACGGTGGTTTAAAAACCGGTCTGGATGTTATTAAAGCGGCTATCTTAGGTGCGGAATCGTTTGGTTTCGGTACCGTTCCAATGATTGCGCTAGGGTGTAAATACCTGCGTATCTGTCACTTAAACACCTGTGCGGTGGGCGTGGCAACACAAGACGAACGTCTGCGTAAAGAGCACTTTATTGGTATGCCAGAGATGGTTATGAACTACTTCCACTTTGTGGCGGAAGAGACCCGTGAGTGGATGGCCAAACTAGGTGTACGTAGCTTAGGTGAATTAGTGGGTCGTGTTGACTTGCTTAAAATGATTGACGAGCCACTTACCGATAAGCAAAAAAATATCGACTTGAGTGCCTTTATTACCGATGCTGGCGTGCCTGCTGACAAACCTCAAACGGTTCAAGTTAAGCGTAACAACCCATGGGATAAAGGCGACATTGCGGAATTGATGGTTGCTGCAACCTTGCCTGCTATTGAAGCAAAAATGGGGGGTATCTTTAACTTCAACCTTGTAAATACAGGCCGTTCAATTGGTGCCCGTGTTGCGGGTGAAATTGCAGAACGCTACGGCAACAATGGCATGAAAGATACGCCAATCACGCTAAAACTAACCGGTATTGCGGGTCAATCTTTCGGTGTATTTAACGTTGATGGTCTAAACCTTCACCTAGACGGTGATGCAAACGACTACGTTGGAAAAGGCATGGCCGGTGGTGAAATTGTGATTCGTCCACCAGCAGGCAGCACGTTTGAAGCGAAAACCACCCCGATTGTTGGTAACACTTGTCTATATGGTGCAACCGGCGGTAAGTTATTTGCCAATGGTACCGGCGGCGAACGTTTTGGTGTTCGTAACTCGGGTGCAACGGCAGTGGTTGAAGGCTTAGGCGATCACGGTTGTGAATACATGACCGGTGGAACGGTTGTCAGCTTAGGCGAAGTAGGTGTGAACTTTGGTGCCGGTATGTCCGGTGGTATGGCGTTTATCTTAGATGAAAACCGCACCCTACCCGATCGCATTAACCCAGAGATGGTTGAGATTGTGCGCATCGATACGGCCGACATGCAAGCCTACCGTAGCTACTTAAAAGCGCTGCTAACAGAGTATGTGGAAAAAACCAACAGTCCATGGGGTAAAGAAGTACTTGATAACTTCCGAGTACACACCGCTAACTTCTGGTTAGTGAAATCTCGTGCGATTGATATTGCCAAAATGTTTACCCTATTTGCAAAAGCCGCTGACTAAGTGAATCTGGAAGGAATTTAAAAATGCCAAATGTAAGACAATTTTTAGAATTAAACCGCCAGCTTCCAGAAAAGAAGCCAGCGAACGAACGAAAGGTCGAATTTAAAGAGATCTACAAGCCATTTGTATTAGAAGATGCGATGGCGCAAGCAGACCGTTGCTTGCACTGCGGTAACCCATATTGTGAATACGCGTGCCCGGTTCACAACTACATTCCAAACTGGCTCAAGCTGGTGGCAGAAGGTAACATTATGGAAGCCGCTGAAATCTCGCACAAAACCAACTCACTGCCTGAAATGTGTGGCCGTATCTGCCCACAAGACAGACTCTGTGAACAGGCCTGTACTTTAGAAGACACCAACTTTGGTTCGGTGACGATTGGTCAAATCGAGAAGTTCATTACCGATACTGCGTTTGCCGCAGGCTGGAAACCCACCTTAGAAAACGTCGTGATGACCGACAAAAAAGTCGCCATCGTCGGTGGTGGCCCTGCCGGTATTGCGGCAGCAGACATTCTAATCCGTAACGGGGTTAAGCCCGTTGTGTATGAAAAGCAACCAGAAATTGGTGGCCTGCTAACGTTCGGTATTCCACAATTCAAACTAGACAAAGACATCGTTCTACGTCGTCGTAAAATGCTAGAAGACATGGGCATTGAGTTCCATGTTGGTGTTGAAATTGGTAAAGACATCCAGTTCCAAACCCTAGTCGATGACTATGATGCGGTTTTCCTAGGTATGGGAACCTACAAGCCAATGGCAGGACGTTTCCCAGGTGAAGACCTACCGGGTGTTCACAAAGCACTGGACTTCCTAATCGGTAACGTTAAAAACGAATTAGGCATGGAACAGTCGCCTGAACCATTCGTAAGCATGGCCGGTAAAAAAGTCGTGGTTCTAGGGGGTGGTGATACCACGATGGACTGTACGCGTACGTCTATTCGCCAAGGTGCAGACGAAGTTTACTGTGTTTATCGTCGTGACGAAGAGAACATGCCAGGTTCACGTGCCGAAGTTAAAAACGCTAAAGAAGAAGGCGTTGAGTTCAAGTTTAACCTAGCCCCGGTTGAAGTAATCGGTGACGGTAAAGTGGAAGGTATTAAGGTCATTCAAACGCGTATGGGTGAGCCGGACGAAAACGGTCGTCGTCGTGCCGAGATGGTTGAAGGGTCTGAGCAAATCATTCCTTGTGATGCGGTTATCGTTGCGTTTGGTTTCCAGCCAAACCCACCAGAGTGGTTTAAAAACTTCAATATTGAAACCAACAGCTGGGATGGTGTCGTAGCCTCTGACAAATCACTGTTCCCATTCCAAACCACTAACCCAAAAATCTTTGCGGGTGGTGACATGGTGCGTGGTTCAAGCTTGGTAGTCGAAGCCATAGCCGAAGGTCGTTCAGCTGGTGAAGGGATTTTAGACTACTTAGAAGTTTAAGCTCAACAAAAACAAGCAGGCCTGCTTGTTTTCACTAGACCAACTAAAACCCGCAAGGATTTTCCTTAGCGGGTTTTTTATTAACTTGAATAACTTGAATTCAACAAGTAATCATTGGGGCAGTGTCGAACCAAATAAATTTTACAGGCGATTTCGAAGCCTTTTAAATCGCAGTGTTTAATAGGTTACTTTCTAAGTTGGCTTCAAGTTCCTTTATTTGCTTGTCCAAATAAAGGAACCAAACGAAGAACTCGGCTGGAGCGAAGCGGAGAGACGAGAAACAAAAGACACCCTGCTGACGTAATCTATTTCTCTAAGCTTGTCCGCTGACATTCCTGAACTCGCTGCGATCAAACAGCAGGAATGCTTAATCGCTTCCCACGCTAACAGAAATCACGATTCCTTACAAAAGGGACATTTCCCCAACAATAACTTCTTACGCAGTAATTTATTTTAAAATCAGCAGGCCTGCCAAGTTTACAGAAGTTAAATCCAACACTGTAAGAGCAGGTTTGCACTTCAACGTCCCCTTGGAATAAATTGTGCAAAGCTCTTAACGAAATGAGCGTTTAAAATATTGCGCTTTTTGAGCGAAGCGAGTTCGCAATATTCAGTGAATGAGTTTCTCGTCTCTCCGCTTCGCTTCAGGCGAGTTCTTCGTTTAGAACTTGCCAATTTATGGAGCGGGGTGCCCTTTTTGTGGTTACTATTTTTGGGCAAGCAAAAATAGTAACAGGAAGCCTTTGCACTTAATCAATTAAAGAACAAAGTAATAAAAAGGCTTCTCAACAATCGCACAAAAATAAGCAGGCCTGCCAACATTTACAGAAGTAGAATTAAACGATTTAAGTCAAGATTTGCACATTAAATTCCCCTTGGAATAAATTGAGCAAAGGTCTTAACGAAATGAGCGTTTAAAAATCCCATTTGTTTGAGCGGAGCGAGTTTTGGGATTTCAGCGAATGAGTTTCTCGTCTCTCCGCTTCGCTTCAGCCGAGTTCTTCGTTTAAAACTTGCCAATTTATGGAGTGGGGTGCACCCCAAGGGTACTTCTTTCAGGGCGCCAATTTTGTGGTTACTATTTTTGGGCAAGCAAAAATAGTAACGGGAAGCCTTTGCACCCAATCAATTAATGAACAAACAGTAAAAAGGCTTCTCAACAAGCCCACGAAAGTTAGCAGGCCTGCCAAAATTCACAGAATGTTAAATCAAACGTCTTAAAAAACAAACAACACGCGAATTAACGGTGCTGTTTTTTAAGAGACGCTTGGCGCTGTTTTTCTCGCTGTTGCTGTTTTTTAATTTTATTTTCAGCAATACTTGCGGCCATGTCCGCGCCAATATGATTTTCACCGCGCTCTTCGGCCAACGTCATTTGTCTTTGACGTTCTTCAAATCGCGCTTTTTGTTCAGGGGTAGTGCTATCAAAACAGTAGTGGCAACTCACACCCAATTGATATTGAGGGTGTAATTTATCTTGTTCCGTAATCGGCATACGGCAGCCATTACATAACTCATAACTCCCTTTTTCTAGGGCGTGGTTTACGGTAACACGGTCATCAAATACAAAACACTCGCCTTCCCACATGGTCTCCTGCTCAGGCACCTCTTCTAGGTATTTTAAAACGCCGCCTTCTAGATGATAGACCTCTTCAAACCCTTGCTCTTTTAAATACGCGGTGGATTTCTCACAACGAATACCGCCCGTACAAAACATGGCGACTTTTTTATTTTTGGCAGGATCAAGGTTCTCTTTTACGTATTTTGGAAAATTACGAAAACTATCGGTATTGGGGTTCAGTGCATTTTTAAAGGTGCCCACCTGCACTTCGTAGTCATTACGTGTATCCACCAGCGTCACCTCTGGGTCACTGATTAACGCATTCCAATCTTTCGGTTTCACGTAAGTACCCACTGAACGTCTAGGGTCAATGCCCTCCACGCCCATGGTAACGATCTCTTTTTTAAGTTTGACTCGGGTGCGTAAGAACGGCATCTCATCAACAAAGGACTCTTTAAAACTGACACCAGCAAGGCGCGAATCTTTCTCTATAAAAGCCAACAAGGCATCAATATCATCACGCGCCCCCGCGACGGTGCCATTAATCCCTTCATTAGCGAGTAACAAGGTACCTCGAATATTGTGAGCGAGCATAAAATCAAGCAAAGGCGCCTTTACTTCTTGGTGATTCTCCAGAGTAACAAATTTATACAAGGCACACACGACGACATTAGGCATAACATTTCCTGATTTTTAACATAATGCTCTGTATTTTACGTTGGATTGAATCACCCATGAAGGAATATAGTCGCGAAGACGATGCTACCCATTTATTTTCTTTAAATCGGTGTATGAAATTTCGAATGCTTTCAAAGAGCATCAATCATACCCTCAACGAATACTAGCCGTTCTGATTATGGGTCGATTTTAAGTGAGCAGGCCTGCTTACTTTTCAGACGGTGAATCCTGCCCTTCGAGATTGCGGTGCAAAATACGTTCTAAATCATTTTTCTTAAAGGGCTTACTCAAAAAGTCGTTCATTCCGGCGTTTAAACACTCTAAACGATCGGACTCTTGGGCATTAGCGGTAAGTGCAACAATGGGCTTATCAAAACCACGCTTTCTAAGAGCTTTGGTGGCTTCAAAACCGTCCAGAATAGGCATATGGCAATCCATTAACACCAAATCGGTAGGGTGTTGCTCAATGTAGTCCAAACACGCTTGGCCATTATCTGCGGTGTAGTGTGAATAACCCAATAGGTCTAACATCTTTTTGGCGATCAGCTGATTTACCATATTATCTTCGGCAATCACAATGTGATAATCAAAGTTAGAGGGCTTATGCTGTTCTGGTTTGGTTGTTTGTTCGGTGATGTTCAACGGATCACACAGATCTAACTTAAGCGTCACAATAAAGCGTGAGCCTTTGCCCACTTCACTTTCTACCGCAACACTGCCGTTCATCAATAGCGCCAGCTTTTTACAGATAAACAACCCTAAACCGGTGCCGCCGTAGTTACGCTTTTTACCGGTGTCGACCTGACTAAAATCTTTAAACAAACTTTGCTGCCCTTCTGGGCTGATACCAATACCCGAATCACTCACCGATAACTGCACCTCATCGGACTCTAGTCGCTCTGCTTTAAGCGTGATAAAGCCTTTTTCGGTGAATTTAGCGGCATTATTAAGGTAGTTGTTCAAAATCTGCTTAATGCGGATTGGGTCTGCAACCACACAAAATTCGTCTAAATTAATCAGTTCGGCATTAAACTCAACGTCACTGTTGTCGAGCGTGTTTTTAAAGCTGTTAGCAACCTGATTCACTAAGTTGGCTAAATTAATCTCTTGTTCATTTAGTTCAAATTTATTGGCCTCTATTTTGGAGTAATCCAGAATATCGTTAATCACAAACGTTAACAGTTCAGAAGAGTGCAATGCCGTATCTATCAGCTCTTTATTCTCTTCAGTTAAGGATTTGGATTCCACCAAACTCAGCGTGGCAATCACGCCATTTAATGGCGTACGAATTTCATGGCTCATCATCGCTAAAAAGTCAGATTTTGCCTGATTGGCTTGAATTAATTGGGTGTTAGTTTGGTCGAGCTTCTTATTCTGTTTTTTACGGGCCTTTTCAGCGTACCAAACAATCAGCAGTAACAAAATAAAGACAATTAATGAAATAAGCGGCAAACTAAACAAGAGTTTATTAAAAACCAGTTCGGAACGTTTAATTGAAGCGGAACGGTCGGTATAAAGCTCGGCAACGCCAATAATCTTACCCTGTGAAATCTTAATCGGCACATAGGATGAGATTAAATCACGCTCAAACACATCCCCCTCCATGGCTGCAAATTTGCCACGATAAGACTGTAAACTGGTCAACTTGCCTTGCATGGCCAATTGAAAGCCCGGACGGTCAGAATAATCCAATCCCATTTGGTCATGCGCAGTCGAATAGATGGTGATGCCCGCTGAGTTAAAAATCTTAACCTTTAAAATATCGGTTTCACGCATAAAGTTACGAATTCGATCATCGACAATTTTAAGTTTGGCTTGCGCTTCTTGCGCATTGAGGTCAACAGAATCGCTGCTTTCTAACGCTAAATACTGTTTTAAATCAGGGTAGGTTTCGTTAATAAAGACTTTGGTGAGGGTGTGATTACTCTCTTCGGTGGTGTTAATAATCTCTTGCTGAATAAACGTGTTACTTAAGTAAAGTGACAGCGCAAGGGAAAACGACAGTGCCAAAAAAGCGGTAACGGCAAACAGCGTTACCAGATGACGATCAATCACTTTTGACAGTTTTTCCATAGCAACTACTTTTTTGGCCAAAGAATACAAATGAAGATTTAGTATATAGCGGTTTTTTTAAAATGTCGTGCTTAAAATATTTAACCGCCATTAACATTCATTTAATTGACTAGACTTATAAAAAAATGCGCATTTTATTTTAGCTGGCCTTTTTTCTTACAAGTTAATTGCACTTGTGATGCGAATTCAAGCGGGTTTAAAAGTGTCATGATTATGTTTTATTAATACTTGAATCTATCGCTTTTTAATTTTAAAAAAGGCCATGTCTTTCGAGAGACCTAAGCTTTGTTCACTCATACTTTCTGATGCGGCCGAGGTCTCCTCTACCAGAGCCGCATTTTGCTGGGTAACAGAGTCCATTTGGTTGATGGCGGTGTAAATTTGATTAATGCCAACAAGCTGTTCTTCAGATGCAATGGAAATATGTTCAACCATGTCTGAAACAGTATCAACCGAATCATTAATTTGGTTGAGCATATCGCCCGAATCGGAAGCCAACTTGGTTCCCTGATCAATACGACTGACGCTTTCATTAATAAGACCGGTAATATTTTTAGCGGCATCTGCGGATTTTTGAGCCAAGTTACGCACTTCACCCGCAACCACTGCAAAACCACGTCCATGCTCACCCGCTCTGGCGGCTTCAACCGCGGCATTCAGTGCCAATAGATTGGTTTGGAAAGCAATGCTATCAATGAGACTCACAATTTCAGAAATTTTGTGACTGGAATCTTGAATCGCATTCATGGCATCAATGGTTTGCTGCATAACACCTCTGCCTTTTGAAGAGCTTACTTTGACCGCTTGCGCCACCTCGGAGGCTTCTTTGGCGTTATCCGAATTATTTTTAACCGCTGAGTTCATCTCTTCCATTGTGGCCGAGGTTTGTTCAAGTGCCGCCGCTTGTTCTTGCACGCGCTGGCTTAAATCTAACGCACCTTGTGCAACCTCAGACGAAGCCATGTTAACCACTTCTGTTGACGTCACTGCACGCGACACCACCTCATTAAGACGGCTAATCGTTTCATTTACCGCACTTTTTAAGACATCTAACTCACCCTCATACTGATTGGTAATTTTCTCAGTTAAATCGCCTTTTGAAAGTGCAACCACCACTCTAGTCAGATCCTTAACCGCACTTTCAAGCGCGTCCATAGAGGTATTAATGCCATCTTTTAAGGTCTGTAAGTCGCCTTTAGCATCAACGTGAATCCGTTGGTCAAACTGCCCGTTTTGCATGGCATTCATCACGTCAATAATAGCCCGAATACTGGTATTCACCGATTGAGTGGTTTCAGCCGTGTTGTTAACAATTTTTAAAAACTCACCTTTGACATTGGCATCCACCGATACATTAAACTGACCGTTTTTCATGGATTCCATTACGCCACTGAGTTCTGAAATAACGCGTTCAATAGAATCGGCCGAATGGTTCACGCCATTTTTAAGGAGCAACAAATCCCCTTCAAAATCAGAACGAATACGTGTATTTAATTGACCATTCGCAATATCGGCAACCACACTATTGGCCTCATCCACGGCCTTTTTCATAAACGCCAGTAACTGATTAAACGCATGGATACTCTCACCTAACTCATCTTTTGATTGATAGTCGACATTACTCGATAAATCACCCGACTGTAAAACATGGTCAACCACATCACGCATTTGACGAATCGGCTTCACAATTAATCGAGTGACAATAAAGGCAATTAAAATACTCAGTAACACAACAATCACGGTCCCAAATAGGGTGAAGTTGTTGGCAAAATTTGCTGTATCTTCCTGACTTTTATTTCTAACGGCAATGAGCGTTTCTTCGGCGGCAACAATCTCTGCAATCTCAGCGCGGATGCCGTCCATGTATTGTTTGCCGATGCCTTTGCCCATATCCGAAATAACATTCTCAATGCTCACTGGAAATTGATTCATATCGCGACGCGCATTTATCTCAACATCGGCGGCTTGGTTTTGCCACTCTAAAACCGATTCACGAATACCTTTAATATCCTCTAAATAGGTTTCTGAAGAATTTGATAGGTTATCCAAGGCTTTGGATAACTCTTTTTGACCTTGAATATACGGCTCTAACGAGGCTTCTTGACCACTCAGTAAAAACCCTCTCTGCCCGGTTTCCATATTCACTAATGACAATAAAACATGATTAAGTTGCAAGCTATCTAATACGTTGTTGGCAGGAATCTTATTGCCCAAATTGGCAATCTTTACTCGAATTCCATCAAAAATCGTTTTACCCACAATTCTCGCTGAAACTTCTTTAAAGTAAGCTTGGGCTTTTTCACCCTGCGCAATTACCTGACGTTGGGCTATTTGAGGCTCCGCCCATTTGGCTTGCCATTGCGCTTTGTTCTCTGCTACGCTAGCCCAACGCCCCACTTGGGTAGGGTTATCACTGGTAAGCTGCGCACCTTGCTTCACTAATTCAGCAAACTGTTTTTTACCGGAGTAGTAAGGCTCTAAATAGGTTTCGTCACCGGTCACCAAAAACCCTCTTAAGCCGGTTTCCATATTAACCATCGAGGCAGATAAGCTCTCGCCCACTCGGATAACTTCATGTGTGTGCTCAACCCAACCGGATGTTTGAATCATCGATTTGATACTTGAATATGAAATCGCTGAAAGCGTTGAGATCAGCACGACTATTACCCCAAAACCTAAGGCTAACTTCAATCCAACCTTTAAATTTTTAAACCAGTTCATTTTTACCTACCTTTCATAGAGAGCGATATCTATCTGTATACAATTTAAATTTGATTTAGAGCAAAGCAATCAACATGCCACACAAAGCGAAAGCTAATCCCCTTAAAATACTTGCGGAAAGCCAAACTAACCTAATTAATCCATTATTAAATGATAAGTAATGAAAAGTAAGCAGGCCTGCTTAAATTCAGTCATTGGGTTCTAATTTAGACTATTTTTAAAATCTTTGGAATGGAGTACCGTACAATATTGATTTTTAGATTACCCAGATTGGGTGCCGTGTGCTCTCAATCGACTCTGAGTTGAATCGCCTTTATGCTCGCAACCTTTTCCATTCTGTTTCCGGTGTTTGCACTCATCGCCACCGGTTATATCAGTTATAAAACCAAAATTTTAGGGCCTGCTTCGGCCACAGAATTGAGTCGCTTTGTAATTTGGTTGGCGCTGCCTGCGCTGTTGTTTGAAATTACCGCTAAGAGTGATTGGGACACGCTGTTTCAGATGGATTTTATTGCGGTTTACGTGATTGGTTCGTTTGCGGTGTTTCTATTGGTGCTGTTTTGGCGAATACGCCAAGGTAAAGGCTTAGCCGAAGCCAGTATTGATAGCATGGCGGCTTCGTATGCCAACACCGGATACATTGGCTTTCCGTTGCTGTATTTGGTGTTTGGTTCGGCCAGTGAAGTGCCCACCGCCATTGCCAGTATTATTGTGGTGTCCCTGCTGTTTGGATTTGCAATTATTCTCATTGAAAGTGCTTTGCACGCCGGTTTGGCTTGGCATCTGCGAGCGTTGAATGTTTTTAAAGCCGTGTTTAAAAACCCTTTGGTGTTTGCGCCAATGGCCGGTATTGTATTTGCCGCCACGCCTTACACGCTTCCAGAGAGCTTAGATACCTTCTTAAAGCTGCTCGCCCAAGCAGCTAGCCCGGCGGCGTTGATTAGCTTAGGCCTGTTTTTAGCGCACGCATCCGCACAACAAACGCAGCGGTTGGCCGAAGTCAGAAGCACCGCCATTACCTTAACCATGACAAAACTATTGCTTCAACCCTTGCTTGTCGGGTGGTTGGCTTTTTATGTGTTTGATATGCAGACCGAGTTAGCGATGATGGCGGTCTTTTTAGCGGCACTGCCGACCGGTACCGGCCCCTATATGCTGGCGGAATTTTATAAACGTGATGCCTTAGTCACCGCTCAAACGGTGCTGTTATCGACCGTACTCTCTTTGGTTACCTTGTCGATTTTACTGCACTACTTCAAACCGTAACGATGGTATTTTGCCGGTGATTCCCCTCCTTTTTTACGGGGGCTTTTACGCGGTAATTAAATTGAATGTACACTTTAAAAATAATTTATTAATTTTAAAGGATTGCATTCATGAATCACGCACGCCTAAAAACAGCACTTTGCGTTGTACTCGTTAGTTTGAGTTTGCAGGTTTTTGCAGAGTCATCGACCCCCCAAACAAATGTTGCCCTCACATCCCCCAATGCAGACTTAAATTATCAAAATGACTACATCTGTAATGCCAAAGTGGGCAATGTAATTACCTCAGGGACGCTTGATTTTGCATCCACCAATCAGCATCGCTTTGGGTTCACCTATCCGGTCAAGGTCAATACGGTTTGGGTTAAAGAGGATGGGCAAGCAAGTTGGCATCGTTACGAACTGGAATCAAAACCGGATTTTGCCGCCTATAAAGGGATTCGTTTAGAACTGCATCAAAAAACGAGCGGTTGCCAAACGGGTGAGATTGCAACGCGTATTGCTGATAATGTAAATAAAGAGGCGATTATAAGCGCCGACTTGTGTGCATCCGAGCCATTAAACACGGCCCAAGTTCAAATCCTCTTTGAAGCGATTAATTAAAGTGATTTACCCAATCTGCAACCGTGTGTTTTACCAGGCCGGCTAACTTTCAAAACGCTCATATTTCCTTTACGCTCAGCAATAAAAAGGCCTGTTCAATTCATTTGAACAGGCCTGATTGAGTTTTGATTTGTGCTTTAAGACAGCTTAAAACGCTGAGCGTTAAAATCCGATTAACTCTGGGTCCAAAACTTGTGCATCGTAGGTGTAGATTAAGATGTGATGGCCTTTTTTGCGATAGACTTGCAAGCTGTCTATCAACGCATCCGCCATCCCTTTAGACATCAAAATCACAAACATAACATTCGATTCGCCATCTGAGTGGCCGTCTTGAACGCCTGAGTTACCGTTACCGCGAGCATTCAGCTGCGTGTAGCCCGTGACACCCAATTTTTTTAGAATCTTAACCAAACTGTTTTCAAAGGTTGAGTTGATAATAATTTGTACCGACTTGCCTTCTGTCATTTTTGTTTTCATAACTTCCTCCTTAAGCCCCAATGTACCAAATTGACATCTGATAGAAAAGTGGAATGCCGACGACCACGTTGAATGGGAAGGTAATCCCTAATGATAACGTTAGATAGTACGATGGATTCGCTTCTGGAACGCCGTAACGCATGGCTGGCGGTACCGCAATGTAGGAGGCACTGGCTGACAAAATGGCTAATAGGAATGTGCCACCCAAGGAGAACTCAAGCATTGACGCACCCACAAAGACACCAATGGTTCCACCAATTAACGGCATAATCACACCAAACGCGATTAAGGTAACGCCGGCTTTTTTAAGTGCATCTAACTTCTTGGCCGCTTCAATCCCCATGTCTAATAGGAACAGACACAACACACCCATAAAAATCTCTTTAGTGAACGGCGTGACTTTGGCCATCGACTCCGGTGAGGCCACCGCACCAATCACTAACGCACCTAATAAGACCACCACACTGCCGTTGGTAAAGGCTTCATGTAACAAGGGGCCCCACTCAGTTTTAACGGTTTCACCGCCTTGCTCAGCAGCCATGCGCTTTCTAACAAACGCGGCGATTAATAGACCGACAATAATCGCCGGCGATTCCATGATCACCATCATGACAATCGGGTAACTC
This sequence comes from Thiotrichales bacterium, assembly GCA_016938655.1. Taxonomy (GTDB): domain Bacteria; phylum Pseudomonadota; class Gammaproteobacteria; order Thiomicrospirales; family Thiomicrospiraceae; genus Thiomicrorhabdus. The sequence continues at coordinate 25,647 of JAFGUG010000080.1, forward strand.
TCGTAGCTCACGCCCGACACTTCCAAAAACGCCACCGCCGTTAAGAACGTTGCGGCACTCACCGAACCATAGTGAGCTGAAATGGCAGCCGCATCAAAGGCGTTGACCTTGTTTCTGAAACGTAACAAGCCATAGCCGATAATCGGCAGAATAAACCCTAAAATGGCCGCCCAAATAATTGATTCCACCGCCAGTTGAAAATCGGCTTTGGCGAGGGCTTCCCCCCCTTTTAAACCAATCGCTAATAATAGATAAATCCCAATCCCTTTCGTCATCCCTTCTGGGAACTTAAGGTCGGACTTAATTAGCCTTGCAATCACACCCAGCGCAAAGAACATTACGGCTGGTATTAATAAACTGTCTAATCCCATTTTCAACTTCTCCAAACTATCAATTTTTTTGAATGGCAATAAGGCTACCTTATAACAATCCGAGAACCCAATAGAAAAAACCAATAGAAACCATAGAACATAACCTATGAAATTTATGAATTACTGAGTTTTTGCTTATGGATAGAAGCCTTTTCTCTTGAAATAACATGCTCAAAATAAATCCAAATTGGCTTTTTGTTGGCTTTTACTGGCTTCTTTTTCAAAAATGAACAGGCCTGCTAAGTTTTAAAAGGGTAACCCCACACTTACTTCAAACTCTTTAAGCTATATTCGGGGTTTAATAATATAGTTAACAATCACGGGTTGAGTGAGTTTTGTTAAAATAAAAAATCTTCGAGTGTATTTAAAATTAACCCTTAACAGGAGTGGTGAAGGATGTTTGATATTTGCATGACCCCTTATCATCGCGGCCTGATGACTGCGATAAGCTTCTGTTAACGATGTCATACATTCAAACAAGCGGTGTTTCAGGTATTTTTAGTTTTGTATTGGTTGCACTGATCAGTGCTTACACAGGTGCGGCCTTAGCACAAACAGAGCGTGCTGCCGTCATGTCACAAACCTCTGAGTCATCGCTCGATACAGACGAGCAAACCTCAACCGAGTTGACTCAGCAAAAAACACCCAATATCAGCCCAGTCAAAAATGCGCCCTCTGAGTCGCCCAGCAAAGCACCGCCAAAATTGACGGTTAAAATCAACCTCAGCAAAGAAGCCACTGCGGAACTCACCGAAAAAGTCACGCAACAATTGGCCATTGGTAACTTAAAAACCGATGAATACCCAGCGCAAACCAACTTTTTATATCAACGAGCCGAAGGCGAACTGATTACCGTTTTAAAAGCTTTAGGTTACTATCAACCGACCATAACCAGCCAACTGCAACGCAAACCCAACCTGACCGAGGCCACCTTTGACATTCAACTGGGCCAGCCCGTTACAATTCGTACCATTGATATTGTGATTGAGGGCGAGGACAAGGACCTACCCAGTTGGCGACAGTTCCAAAAGTTTCAGCTTGCTTTGCGCCCTAAAGCGATTTTTAAACACTCGGATTACACCAGCACAGTGAGCGCCTTAACCAATATTGCGGTTAACGAGGGGTATATGGATGCTGAGTTCACACAGCGTGAATTCAAAGTCTACCCGCATCTCAATGCCGTAGACATTCACCTGCATCTCGACACCCAAAACGCCTACCAATTTGGCAAGGTCAATTTCAGTGGCAGTCAGCAGGTCAGCACCGACTTCTTAAACCGTTTTGTGGGCTTTATTCCCGGTGACACCTATCGTCAATCGGATATTAACGCCCTACAAAAAGGCCTGATTGACAGCAATTACTTTGGTTTAATTCGTGTTGCACCTCAATATTCTCAACAAAAAGAACGTCGTATTCCTATTAACGTTGAACTCGAAGACAACTTAAAACACCGTTATGAAGTCGGTGGCGGCTACGGTACCGATACCGGTGCGCGTATTTTATTTGGCTTTGAAAACCGCTTGGTTAACCAATACGGCCACAACTATCAAGTGGACAGTCTGTTGGGTGAACGTGCTCAAAACCTCAGTTTTAACTACCGCATTCCAGGTCGTCGTCCTGCGGTGCAACACTGGAATTTAGGGGTTGATTATGACGCTACCCAATCCGACAGTTTATCGCGTACATTGACCGGGCTATCGGCAGAGTACAACTACCAAATTAATCCAGAATGGTTAATTAACCCGTTCATCTCTTTAGAAACGGAAAGCTTTCAATATGTCACCGAGCCCAGTTTTACCACGCAAACCTTACTAGTGGGAACCACGCTTAAAAATCGTTGGGTGAATAATGACGCCTATCCCACCGAAGGGTTTAGTCACGCCGCGACCATCCGCGCCAGTATTGATAATGTCATCTCCGACTCACAGTTTTTACAACTGGAACTCAGCACCCATAAAGTCTACTCGATTATGGAATTTTGGCGTTTGCACGCGGGCTTACAAACCACCTTAACCCTAGCCGACCAAGACCAAATCATACCGGCAACCTACCTAACCCTGTTGGGGGGCGAAAACTTACGCGGGTATAAGTTTGAATCGATCGGGATTCAAACCGAAGACGGTTCGGTGGTGGGGGCACGCAACAGTATTTCCGGCTCCATCGAAACCGATTACCGCATGACGCAATACTTGGGTTTAGGCGTATTTTCGGATTTTGGCCAAGTGTTTGATGACCAGCGTACCGAAGACTGGAAAATCGGTGCCGGCCTGGGGATTCGTGGCTACACCCCGGTGGGCATGGCAAAACTCGATATTGCTTGGCCGGTTTCTGAAGAAGATGCCTCCAATTGGCGACTGCACTTCTCATTGGGGTTTGACCTATGACGCCTATAAAACAGACCTTACTCAGACTTTCAGGCCAGTTGTTAAAGTGGTACTTAATTATCGCTTCCGGCTTAGTGTCTACGCTAATCATTCTATTGGTGGTTGGCCTATCTATTTTGTTGTATTACCCAAAAACCGCACAACTCAGCCTGCCCTATTTAAGTGACTTCACGGATGGACAACTTCAAATCGAATCTGCCGAAGGCAAGTTGGTTGATGGCTTAGTCCTGCGAAATATTCAGTTCAACAACTCAGCTGTGAATGTAAACATTGACCAAGTGGATTGGCAGTGGGATCTGTCGGCGTTATTCAACCGTCACCTGCATTTTCAAACCTTAAACATCACTCAACCGACCATTCAACTGATTGCCAGTGACCAATCCGCTGAACCACCAGCGGAACCAAACTCCCAACCGTTTGCCATTTTGACGCAACTCAACGAATACCAATTGCGATTTGATATCGACCAGCTAGCGATTACAAATGCGAGTCTGCAATTTGAGAATGAACCGCCAATACAAGTGGCGGAGTTTAAAAGTGGCCTGCACTGGCAAGAACAAACGCTCACGGTGACCGAATTAAGCACCGATTACCAAACCAGTCCAACTCAAACATTTAAGCTGAAAGCTGACAGCCAATTTGAGGTGTTAAATGCCACTGAGTTTAAGATTGGTTTAAATCTAAATGTCATGGGCATAGAAGGCTTTGAACCTCTTAAAATCCGTACACAAGCAACGGGTGGATTAGAACAAATCAACTTTAGCTTAGATTTGCTGGCACCATATGCAATGCACTCTGAACACGTTTTAAAAATGGGTAAAACAGTCATTGAACTCGACTCAGAGTTTAAGCAGTTAAAAGCAAAACTCAACGAACAGTGGCAGATTAACCAACTTCAAGGGCGCAACCAACTGAGTTTTAATCTTGAGAACAAAACGCTCAAAACTGCGGGGAACTTTACAACCGACTTAGCCGGCAAACCCACCGCCACACTTAATTACAAAGCCGACTATGCAAAAGATGGTGCGGTTAACTATCAACTGCAAACTGCGTTTGACCAAATGGGTAGCCTTAAAACCCAAGGCCAGGCGAACGTTCTCGCGCTCACTGCCAACGCCACAGCGCAAACCGAAAATCTAAATTTGCAGTGGGTTGATAACGCACTAAACTATCAAATCAGCAGTTTGTTTGATTTTAAACTAACCGATTTTAAGGCTCTGAAAAGCCAACTCGACATTCAAACGTTAGAGGTGACAGGGTTACCGGAAGCTTTCGCATTTAAAGGCATAATCACCAGCCAACTTAAAACCGAAATGGCAACCCGTTCTAGCGCACCAAATGCAAAACCGCTCGCGTCTAAATTAGCCAATACCGCCAACGATTACGCCATCAACATTCAATCTGGGCAATTAAGCTACGCCGATTATTCTGGGCAAATACTGGCGACGATTTTTGCCAGCCCGGACTTTAAACGCTTTGACGTACCCTACGCCAATTTAACCTTGGGCGATAACTCCGTTCATGCTAGCGGACAGTGGGCAGAAAGCTTAAACCTCAATGTGAATGCGGCACTTAACCAACTCAGCCAAATGTATGCGCCGCTTAATGGCCAAGTCATCGCGAGCATAAATAGTCACGGAACCTTGCTGAAAGACTTTTCCGGATTTGAACAGGCCTGGTCAACCGTTACTCTAAACGCTGAAAACGTCCGTTATCAAGCGCCTGATGCTGTAAATGGCCAAGCATTAACGGTCAATAACGTCACACTGAATGGTCGCATCCCTCTACACAAACCGGCGTGGAGCGCCTTTAACCTCTCAGCCTCCGACATTCAACAAACCGCCAATAAAGCCGAGCCGCAAACTTTGCTTTCGCAATTTACACTGTCACGCCAAGCCAGCGAAAATGGGCTATCGAGCGAACTCAATATAATCCATCCAGAAATCAAAGTGCATGCCGAGCTGTATGAGGACAAACCCAATCTTGAAAAGCAAACGCTGGTTTTAAGAGCCTTTGATATTGAGCAAGAAACCACTGGGTTCTGGAAATTAGACGCGCCCAAAAACCTCTTTTGGAAGGCTCCCACAGAGATTAAAACCGAACAGATTTGTTTGCGTCCTAGCAACCAAAGTACCGCCAATCCATCTATGACAACCGAGTTGGCTATTGATGAGCAACCCGTGGATGCCCAAACGCCCCAACCTCTTCCCGCCAAACTCTGCCTGCAAGCCGAATCCAATCGTGCCGAATGGTCGATGCAAGCCCTGCCCATTTTAGACTGGCTAAAACCGTGGCTCAGCGATGCCTTGGTTTTAAAAGGCACGCTCTCCGGCGAGGGCTCGGCTAACTGGCAAAACGCGCTCAAACTCAAGCAGTCGTTGTTAGTACCACAACTGGATATCACGGTGGTAGAACAAGGCTATGAACTGCCAATATTAATTAAAGACTGGCAGACCGATTTGCAGATGACCGACACCCAAGTCACCTTAAAAAGCTTGGCGCACATTAATCAAACTGGGCGTTTAGATGCGGACATTATCCTAAAAAATAAACAACAGCAGGCCTGGTCAGAAGCCGCCTTAAACGGCAAGGTTAACCTAGAAGTTAACGAATGGCAGTTAAGTGATCAAGTCTTACAACTGGCGGAACTCAATAAAACCGTACTGCACATTCACAGCGCTCTTTCTGGAAGTTTGGCCAGTTTGCAACACGATACCCAAGCCAACGTCGACTTGAACTTAAATCTGCCCCTGCTCGGGTTAAGCAATCAGGCCATCCGTTTACAGGCACAACTCACTCCCGAAGTCATCGAAGCCAGCGGGGTTTGGAAACAACGAGAAGGCCAAACCGATGAACGTCGCGCCGATTTAACCGTGAACCTGACTCAACTCACAACCAAACCGGCGTTATTGGCCAACTTTAAAACCGATTCGATTGAACTCTTAAAAACCCCGTTTGCCAATTTAAAAACCGCCTCGGACATTACCGTGACCTTGGCTGATGGCCTCACGCATATTCAAGGGGGCGCAAAGTTGCATGACAGCTTGGTGAACCTTGATGAGATGCCGATTCAAGACACCACCTCAACCAGCGGTGACGAAATTATTATTAACGAACAAGGTGAAGTGGTGCCCAAAGAGAACGCCACCTCCAACTTGAGCTACGACTTAAAAATTGGATTTGGCGACAATGTCGAAGTCAAAGTACGCGATTCTCAGCTGCTATTAGGCGGTGAGCTGCAAGTCGTTCAAGAACTTAATGCACGTGACATGCAGGCCTTTGGCGAAGTAAAACTTGTGGGTGGGTACATTAACTTGGATGAACGTAACCGCATTCAAATTGCCGAATCGGGCTTTATTTTTAACAGCAAAATTGCCAATCCAACACTGGACGTTAACCTGTTCCGCGTCGTCGACCAAACCACCGCGCGCCTCAATATCACTGGCAACGCCGCACAGCCACAATTTGTGTTCTACTCCACCCCAGCCCTATCGCAAGGTCGTATTATTAACTTGATGGTATTCGGTCGTGCAGGTGATATGTCCAAAGAACCCAACTACGAATCGCAAGTGTTAAGCGCCTTTTATAAACTCGGCATTCAAAATAACACCCCCGTGCTCAACACCTTAACCAGCACCCTGGGGATTCAAGATGTCTACCTGGATGTGCAAGACCAAAAAGTCAGCAGTTTGCTGGTTGGCCGAGCCTTAACCGATAAGCTTTACGTGCGCTATGCCAAAGACTTAACCGGACAGCAAAGCAGTGCCGTACAGTTCTTCTACCAGTTGACCAATAAATGGCTGTTAAAAACCAACAGTGGCGATAACAACAGTTCGGTGGACGTCATCTACCGCATAGAACGCGATTAACCAAACAACATACAAAATAAAAAAGAGTCGAAAGCATGAGAAATGTAGTGATTACCGGCGGCAATAAAGGCATTGGCCTAGCGTTAACGCAAAAATTTGTGGAAGCGGGCGATCACGTGCACATTATTGCCCGTGACTTTAGCAATAAAGCCAATTTTGATTATCAAAACCATCCACAGGTTACCTACACGCAATTTGATTTAACCGACATTCAAAACTTAGCAGGCCTGGCAGATTCGATTGAGAAAATTGATGTCTTAGTTAACAACGCAGGCCTGTTACAACCGTTAACCTTTGACAACTACCCAGACGAACACCGTGATTATTCGTTGCAACTGAATATTATCGCCCCCGTCACCTTAATCGAACTGTTTGCCAATAAACTCCAAACACCGTCCGACTATACGCCACGTATAGTGAACAACGCTTCAATAGCAGGGCAGATTGGCCATCCTGATATTTGGTATGGCATTGGCAAAGCGGGGCTGATAAATGCGACCAAAGCCTTTGCTAAAGCCTTTCAAGGGAAAATTATTGTGAATGCGGTTGCGCCCAGCCCTACCGAAACCGATATGTTGGCCAGTATTCCAGAGCACCGTCAACAAGCGTTTTTAAAAAACACCATCTCGGGTCGATTCGCCACCGCGCAAGAGGTTGCCGACACAATGTTCTGGCTGGCCACCGATGCGCCCGAATACATTAATGGGGTGTGCATCGATATTAACAACGGCTCAAAATAGCGTTGACTAACGCTGACAACCTCACTATTCTGACTTAGACTCCTAAATACAACAGCGGCAATTAAGGCAGACAATCAATTGCGAATGGTTTCAAATATAAAAAAGCGTCCTGTAACGACCAACATTTGGCTCACTACCATCATCCCCAGTGCCGTCATTCCGATTGCGGGCGCCATTCTATTTAATCAATTTCTCGATTCGTATCGTTGGGTCAGTGAACCCTTTCACTCTTTATTAGAGAGTGTCGGTTCGTTTGCGGCGTTAATTCTTGCCTTTTTTATCTTAACCATGCGCAACAGCGACGAGTTGAAATCGAGCTACATTTGGGTGGCCACTACCCTAATGGGCATGGGGCTTTTAGATGGATTCCATGCCGGAATTTCGCCGGGTAATGAGTTCGTCTGGTTGCACAGTTTAGCCACCTTTGTGGGTGGGGTCACCTTCGCGCTAGTAACCTTGCCTGACCGAATTTCTAGCCACCCTAAGGTTAAACACGCCCCATTCGCTATGGCAATATTTTCGGTCACGATTGGTCTAGTTTCAGTCTTTATGCCGCAACTCATTCCCATGATGATTACACATAATGAATTTACACTGATGGCGCAGCTACTAAACTTTATTGGTGGCATCGGCTTTATTCTGGCTTGGTTTTTCTTTGTAAAAAGTTCCAACATTGAAGATCATCTCGAAAGACAACTCCTGGCTAATCATGCTCTTTTGTTTGGTGCCGCTGGCGTATTGTTCCAATTTTCGGTAATTTGGGATGCCACTTGGTGGCTTTGGCATATTTTAAGACTGGCTGCCTATCTAATTATTCTGTCGTTTTTTATCCGCATCTACCTTAACAAAGTCAAAAGCATTAAAGAAAATGCCAAACAATTAGAAGAGAAACAGATAGAGCTGGAAAGAGAGAGAAGCTTAATCCAAGACATTATTGAAAACTCGCCCTCTTTAATCAGCTTAAAAGATTTAAAGGGACATTTTATTCTGGTGAATACCCCTTTCCGTGAGAAGTTTAACCAATCTAATCAAGCAATTTATGGCTTAACCGCAGTCGAACTGTTTGATACACAAACAGCTGAAATCGAAACCCAGTTAGATAATCAAGTCATTTCTACCAATAACGTAGTCGAAAAAGAGATTACACTCAATATATCTAATAAAGAACAGACCTTTATCGCTTCTCGTTTTCCAGTCAAAAATAAACAAAATGAAGCCTACGCAATTGGTTCAATATTAACCGACATTACTGAGCGTAAGGCCATTGAGAAACATCTTAAACTTTCGCAAGACATTATTGACCACACCCATGAAGGTATTCTCGTTACGGATCACCAACTCAACATTACTCAAATAAATATCGCGTATTCGGAAATCACCGGTTTCAGCTTACGAGATCTCGTTAATAAAACGCCACGAATATTCCAACCCGACATTCACGAGAAACTCTTTTACCAACATTTATGGAAAAAACTGGATGAAACCGGTCATTGGTCTGGCGAGTTTTGGGATTTCAAGAAAGATGGGTCTCGCTTTCCACAGTGGTTAAGCATCTCGACAATTTACGACCAGAACAAAAACATAACCAACTACGTGGGTATTTTGCACGACATCAGTGAAATCAAGGAGACCGAGACCAAACTCGAACAGCTCGCCTACTTTGACCCATTAACGAAACTCCCTAACCGAACGCTCTTTAAAGAACGTCTAAACCAAGAATTGCTTTTGTGCCATAACCAAAAATCAAATCTAGCGATTCTTTTAGTCGATTTAGATGAATTTAAAATGGTCAACGACACATTAGGGCACAGTGTGGGCGATGAACTATTAAAATTAGTGTCGCAACGTTTTTTACAAAACATTCAAGACACCGATACGGTTGCCCGTTTAGGCGGTGACGAATTTATTATTTTGCTCCCCTTCTTAGAAAATATCGAAAGAGCCACCGAGATTGCTAAAAACATTATTGGTGCAGCAAAACAAACGTTTACGATTCATGACCAATCGGTGAATATTAGTGCCAGTATCGGAATTGCAATCTACCCTAGTGATGGCGATACCGCAGAAACCTTGTTTAAAAATGCAGATTTAGCCCTTTATAAAGCTAAAGACACGGGAAGAAACACCTTTAAGTTCTTCTCGAAAGAACTGCAAACCCGAGCAAACGAGCACATCAAACTTAAAAAAGAGCTCCAAGATGCACTCGTCAACAATGAATTTGACGTTTACTATCAACCTAAAATTAATTTAAAAACCAATCAAGTGATGGGAATGGAAGCCCTAATTCGCTGGAATCATCCCTCAAAGGGTCTTGTTTATCCTGATCAATTTATCTCTTTTTCAGAGCAGTCGGGGTTAATTATTCCCATTGGCCAATATGTCTTGAACAAAGCATGCAGAGAAACCCAACAATGGTCAGAACAATTTAATATACCACTGCATATTTCGGTGAACCTTTCCACTAAACAGTTTAAAGATAAAGACTTATTACACACCATTCAGCAATCGCTCAAAGAGAGTGCCTTACCCGCTCACCAACTTGAATTGGAAATTACCGAGAGCAGTGTGATGGACGATGTGGATAAAGCAATCGAAATCATGAATCAAATTTATCAAGATGGCGTTCAAATCGCGCTGGATGATTTTGGTACCGGTTACTCATCACTGGCTTACTTAAAGTGCTTTCCGATTCATACCATCAAAATTGACCGCTCGTTTATCAAAGATATTTTGACCGACCCGGATGATCGCGCAATTATAGAATCCGTTATTCTATTGAGCGAAAAGTTGCAGATTGAAAACGTGGCTGAGGGCGTTGAGCAGATTGAACAATTGGATTATTTAAAAGCGCATAACTGCCAAATTGCGCAAGGCTATCTATTTAGTAAACCGTTAAACGCAAATGATTTCATGCAGTTTTTAAACGATCACATTTCGCAATCGCCATTATGTTAGATTAATTCATATACGAATCAGTTTAAACTCAACACCCAAAACCAATAACCGTTATCTAAAGCACATACAATTAATTAACAATTAATCTAAACACATGAAATGAGAATTAAATGAGTGATTTACGCCAAGATGCCCTGCACTATCATGAACGTCCAACACCTGGAAAACTCGAAACTGGCCTCACCAAACCGTGTGATTCACAACGCGATTTAAGTTTGGCGTACAGTCCGGGTGTGGCAGAGCCGGTGCGTGAAATTCAAGCGAACCCTGACGATGTGTATCGTTACACCGGCAAGGGCAATTTGGTGGCGGTTATCTCAAATGGCACGGCGGTATTAGGGCTTGGCAATACTGGCGCTTTGGCCAGTAAACCGGTGATGGAAGGCAAGGCGATGCTCTTTAAACGCTTTGCTAATATTGATGTGTTTGATATTGAAGTCGACTGCACCGATACCGATGAACTGGTGCAAACCATTGCCAATATTGCGCCAACGTTTGGCGGCATTAACCTCGAAGACATCGCCGCGCCGCAGTGTTTTGATGTGGAACGCAAACTTAAAGAACGAGTGAATATTCCGGTGTTTCACGACGACCAACACGGCACCGCGATTGTCGCTGCGGCAGGCCTGCTGAATGCCCTGCAACTGCAAAACAAAACACTCGAACAAGCGTGCATCGTTTGCGTGGGTGCGGGTGCGGCAGGCCTGTCGAGTATGGACTTACTCATTGAATTGGGTGCGACCCCAAAAAACATTCTGTTGGTAGACAGCAAAGGCGTTTGTTCTACTCAGCGCACCGACCTGAATCGCTACAAACAACCCTATGCCAACGATACAGACTGCGTCACTCTGGCCGATGCCATGGTCAACGCCGATGTGTTTTTTGGCGTATCGGGCAAAGACATTCTAACGCCAGAGATGTTACTCAGCATGGCGGCCAACCCGATTGTGTTTGCTATGGCCAATCCTGACCCTGAAATCCAACCGCAACTGGCTCTGAAAACGCGTCCAGACGTTATTATGGCGACCGGTCGCAGTGACTTTCCAAATCAAGTGAATAATGTCTTGGGCTTTCCGTATATCTTTCGTGGTGCTTTGGATGTGCGTGCCAGCGACATAAATATGGCCATGAAAAAAGCGGCGGTGCATGCGCTGCAAAAACTGGCTCAGAGTGCGATTCCGCAAGCGGTGGTTGAAGGCTATGGTTTAGACTCGTTAGAGTTTGGTCGCGAATACATTATTCCCAAACCCAATGACCCCCGTTTGATTAATGTGATTCCACAAGCGGTGTCACAAGCCGCCATCGACTCAGGCGTGGCCTTAAAGCCGGATGGCTTTCATGGCAAAATCAGCGTATAAACGCCCAATGTGCAAAATGAAAATACGCCGCAAAGGGATATAAAGGCCTGCTTAAGTCGCCATAACCGCCTTAAACCCCCTAATAAGCTGGTTTAAACTCAAATTAACCCCAACTAAAACATGACTAGAGTATGGCTCAAATAAGGATGGATATGACCCTTAAAACACTCAAAATCAGGCTCCCTTTAAGCACATTGGGCTTGATGAGTTTAATCACGCTGATCAGCCTACAAGGCTGCAGTGTCAGCAGCGTCAAACCTGCGGAAAACATTACCGAAAACAGTGCGGGGCAAGCCATTAACCCATCCAAAGAGCGGTCATCCACCAAAACGGCTACGGCAACCATGGTGCCGAGCATTCAAACCGCTTACGACTCTATTTTGCTCAACAGTCAAACCCAACAGCCCATTACCGTTCAGCAACTGGCCGCAGACCTCAAAGACATCGACGTGGTCTTTCTCGGGGAGTTTCACGGCAATCACGCTTCGCACCTACTGCAAGCGCAACTGCAAAACCTGCTCTACCAACAACACCCCAATCAAGTATTGTCGATGGAGCAGTTTAATCGTGACCAACAACCCATTTTGAATCGTTATCTAGACGGCGAAATTGGTGAGGCGTATTTAATTAATGAAGCGCCCGCTTGGGATAACTACACCGCCTCTTACCGTCCTTTGGTGGAGTTTGCCAAACAGCATTTTTTACCAGTGATCGCGGCTAATGCACCAGCGGATACGGTGCGTTGTATTGGGCGACAAGGCGAAGGATATTTAGAGAAGTTAACAACAGAAGAGGCCAGTTTAATTGCAGAACAGCCCCTTGAAGATGTGGCAGGTTATCGTGACTTTTTTATGGATTTTTTAAATGGCTCTAACCATTTTGATGAGGGCAAAGCCAATAACAGCTACTTGGCGCAATTGAGTCGTGACAACACCATGGCCGAGAGCATTTTAAAAGCGATTCGAGCCAATCCGGGCGCACAGGTAATTCATACTAATGGGGCATTTCACAGTAATAATGGTTTGGGAACGGTGGGGGCGTTGAAGCGACTCGACCCGAATCTGACTATTAAAATCATTAGTCCAGTGCATGTTGAGGTGAGTGAGCCGATGCAGTTTTCAAGCGATGCATTTGAAACTGGCGACTATATCTATCTATTGCAACCGCAACCTGAAAAATACAAATCGGCCAGTTATCGCCAACAAGCCTTTAAACGCATGTTTGATAGAGCCGACGCCAAACCTTGCAAGTAACCTTGCCCGATGTGTTGACCGACGGTTTACGCAAGATTGACCGCAAAAGTTACTGCAACATCAAATAATACATGCCGGGTTTTAAATTTAAAGCACTGTCTAAAATGGGCGTATTTAATAACGACATCTCTGGGTTTTTCATTTGCGTGGCCATACTCGGTGAATAGGCGGTGACGTTCTCATTACTTTGGTAACGATAGGTCACCACGTTACAACGCTGCTCGCCAGCCAGTTCACACGCCGCTTGTGTTGCTTGAGACAGATACCCTAACGAATCGACCAGGCCTGCTTGTTTTGCGGCAAGCCCTGTGTAAATACGAGCACTCTTGACCTCGGCCATCGCCTCATCGCTTAATTGGCGTTTAGATTGAACAATCTCGTAAAAACGCATCGCCATCTGCTCAACTAACTCTTGAAACAATTGTTTATCTAAATCATTCGCCGAACGAAATGGCGCACCCATGTCTTTACTGACACCGGTTTTGTAAACGTTCACGCCCACACCGACCTTATCCATAATCCCCGACAAATCGGCACTCACCGAAATCACGCCCACCGACCCCGTTACAGTAGTCGGGTGTGCCTGAATATGGTCACCCGCCATGGCAATGTAATAGCCACCGGATGCGGCCACATCCATCATCTGAATAAACACTTTTTTCTGGGTGCGGGCTTTAAAGGCGATCAGTTCGTGATACAGAATATCGCTCGCAGTCACCCCGCCCCCTGGCGAGTTAATTTTTAATAATACGGTTTTAACTTGCGGGTCTTTTTCGGCTTTTTTAAGTTGCATTAACACCGAATCCATTAAACTTGGCGCTTGGCTTAAAAACCCGCCCTTGGGCTGATCATCGATGGTGCCAGCAATATCAATAATCAACACTTTGGCAGTCGCATTATCAACGTCTTGCACCACCTGCTCTTTAAACGGTTTGTTATACGAGGGCGCTAAATTGATATTGGCACAACCACTCATGAGCAGCAGACTTAAAAACAAAGTCAGCAGGCCTGCTAACTTTAAAATAGGCGTTTGCAACTTAAAAACATTCACTCGGCTTTTACCTCATTCTCTAACGTTTTACCCGCAATAAAGGCATGAATATTCTGTGCGGTGGTTTCGGCAATATGACTCAACGCCTCTTGCGTAAAGTAGGCTTGGTGGCCAGTAATTAACACATTATGAAAGGTCAGCAAACGCTCAAACTGGTCGTCTTGAATGATTTCGCAGGAGTGGTCCTCAAAAAACAGCGCGCCCTCGTTCTCGTAAACGTCCATGCCTAAATACCCAATCTGTTTGTTTTTTAACCCTTCAATTAAGGCGCTGGCATCCATTAAAGCACCCCGTCCGGTGTTAATCAGCATCACGCCCTTTTTCATTTTGGCAATGGTCTCTGCATTAATTAAGTGGGTGGTTTCCGGGGTTAACGGGCAGTGTAAACTGATGATATCGCAGGCCTGCCAAATCTCTTCTAGTTCAACCTGTTCAATCCCCAGTTCATTGCAAGCTTCGCAGGTATAGGGGTCGTAAATCAATACACGGCAACCAAACGCTTTGAGCATTTTGCCCACCAACTGACCAATACGACCCGCACCAATAATCCCGACCGTTTTACCGTACATATCAAACCCGAGCATGCCGTTTAACGAGAAATTGCCTTCACGCACTCGATTATAAGCACGGTACAGTTTACGGTTTAAACCCAACATCAAGGCGATGGTATGTTCGGCAACCGCATAAGGCGAATAAGCCGGAACACGCACCACTTTAATACCCAGTTTTTGAGCGGCAGCTAAATCCACATTATTAAAGCCTGCACAACGTAACGCTATCAGTTGGGTGCCACCTTTCGCTAAAATTTGCAGCACCTCAGCATCCAATCGGTCATTCACAAACGCGCTGACCACTGGCGCGCCTTGCGCATAAGCCACCGTGTTTAAGTCCAGAGGTACTTCAATGTACAGCGGTTGCCAATCGGCCTCCAAGGTTCGGCACAACGCTTGTTTATCGTAAGGTTTACTGCTGTAAGCAACTATTTTCATAGACATCCTTATAAAGCATCTTGGGGTTTAATAATCACGGCTTGGTTGCGGCCTTGGTTTTTTGCTTGATAAAGCGCATTGTCGGCAACGCTGTATAAAGCGGTCATACTGTCAATATCCTTTACTTTAGCAGAGAATACCCCAATTGAAATCGTAATCACCTTTTGAGGCGAGGCGTCTGCATGCGTAATCTGTAACTGTTCAACCGCTTCGGTGAGTTTCGAAACCCAAAGACTGGTTTCGCCTGGGTTATCGGTCACCAAGAGTCCACCAAACTCTTCCCCCCCAAGACGAAACACTAAGTCCTCTTGACGTTTGATATAGTCACGGACAGTTTGTGCCACTTTTTGCAACACCTCATTCCCTTTTACATGCCCAAATTGGTCGTTGTATAACTTAAAATGGTCAATATCCAGTATAAAAAACGTTAAATAATTGTCCGTCTCTTTTAGGGCTTTAAACTTGTGTTCAAAAACCTCATTTAAATAATGACGGTTATAAACATTGGTTAAGCTGTCGGTGGTCGACAACCGGCGCAAGGTTTGGCTGTAACTTAACTCCTGGCTCTTTGTAATCTAATCTGTCGATTCATACTGCTATTGGCCACATCCACAATCATGGCTAAAGCAGTTCCAAGAATCAAGCCGACGGTCAGCCGAGCAAAACTCAGTACTGACCAATTGCCAGAATCCCAGTGACCGATCGCACTAAAAGCCATGCTGAGTAAAACACTGTAAAATAGTGTTAAATAGATAGCCGCATCTCGCCAACCAACAAACGCCACAACTACAAAGGGGGCAAAAAACAACCAAATCAAGCCAAAATCTAAGTTCTGATTAAAGGCGGTAAATGTCGGTAAAAAAACTAACAGTGCCACGGTTGCAACATGCCCTACCCAACCGACTCGTTTGGTAAGGTGCACTTGATACACCAATCCAACTAACACCATAATGCCCATCAAGTTAATCATGGCGATATCAAACAGCTTACTTATAAACAGGTGAAACACTGTAAACCCAATCAACACGCTTGTAATCACCACCAAAATGGCCACCACTAACAACACCCTAAAGGCATCATACGGCTTGTCAATTAAGTCACTTGGGGTTACGAATAAGGTTCTTAAACTGGCTTTAAAATTTTGTAAATTAACGCCCACACCCTCTCCTTTTGTTTAAGTGGCTTATTAACCGATGAGTATAACTATTTAAACCACCGCTAACCATTGTCCAAAAGGGCAATAATCCAACGCTTGTCTTACTTGAAAAGCCAACGTTAAGTCTGTCTAAACATGCCCTCTCAATTTCAGTATACGCCTTCCCTATAGGCATAAAAACACCAAAAAACACTAAAGTACCGTGTGATTATTGTTATGAAAAAATTGAAAAAAAAGAGAGGGAAACAAAAGACTGTATGCCATTGATTTAAGCCTAAATGAGCAGGCCTGCTCACATCCAATTAGAAAAAATACCAAATTTGCTTTTGGGCGGCTTATGTTAGGCCTACGCTTTAATTGCAGCCTACCCATTTAAGATCTGGGCAGAGGCTTTACAATAACCGCTTGATTACGGCCTTGGAACTTGGCTTGATAAAGGGCTTTATCTGCTGTTTTATAAATGGTATTAATGCAACTCAGATCATTGACTTGAGCTGAAAAAATACCAATTGAGATGGTTAAAAACGGCTCTTTTACAACAGGTGAGTGCGGTATTTTCAAACGTTCAACCTCGTGGGTCAATTGGGCAAGCCATTCACTGGTTTCGTTAGGGGTGTCAGAAACCAGAATACCAGCAAACTCTTCCCCCCCCCATTCGAAACACCAAATCATGATGGCGTTTCATAAATTGGCGTACCACTGCGGCAACCCTCTGCAAGGCTTGATCGCCTTTTTGATGGCCATAATGGTCGTTGTAGTGTTTAAAGTGGTCAATATCCAGAATAAAAAACGTTAAATACAGGTCGCTGTCTTTAAGCTCTTTTACCTTCTGATTAAGCACATCATTAAAGTGGCGGCGGTTATAGAGCGACGTTAAGCCATCAATGGTTGATAGTTTTTTTAATTTAGAGAGGTAGACATCTTCTTTACGTCGCTGGTTCTCTATGCGTCTATTCAAATGCTCGTTAGCAACGTCCAAAACGGTGGCTAAGGCGGTAAAAACCAATAGACCAACAAGCAAACGCAAGGTACTAAGATGTGTCCAATTACCGGCTTCCCAAACACCAATATTTAGGTGCGCCTCACTCATAATAACAACTGAGTAAACCAGAATATAAGCCAAGCCAATCCTATAGCCATTAAAAGCCACGGCCAAAAATGGCACTACAAACAACCAAATCAAGCCAAACTGATCGTTTTGGTTTAAATGAGCGTAAATAGGGAAAAATATGACAATCGCAACACTGCTAAAATGCCCAGTAATGCTGATATTTTGAGTGGTTCTCAGATATAAAAACGCAACGCTTAACACCAATGCTGCCACGATACTGGCGATTGCCAAAGGCATATCTTGGGTATAAAAGTAGTGAAGCAGTGCAAATCCCAGCATCACTAAATCCAACACCGCAATGACCATGGTCAATAAAAGCGTGCGAAAAGCGTGACGTGGATTCTCTAAAGAAGAAACAGCATTAAAAAGGTCTTTACCTAAAAGCTTTCTTACCCAATCTTTCATACTATTCCAATCAAACAAACCGCCATTGAGTATAGCGATAAAAATGCACAATACCAATCAAGGATACTTATATAAGCAAAAGGTAAGACACTTTAATGAAAACTTGAAAATATGTAATTCAACAGGCCTGCTAAAAAAGGCAATAAAAAACCCCAATTAAGGGGTTTCATCTTGGGTTAAATCGCAAGTTTAAGCAAAGATAAATTACAATCCACGAGCCCTAACATAAGCAAACTCAGAGACTTCTGTCCACTTAACCACTTGGTCACGGAAGGCTTTTTGCGACGCCCAAACTTTGGCCGAAAGCGCATCGTTTTTCGCTTCTTCCTCCACCACTTGCTCAGAGATGGTTTTTAATTCCTTCAGAACCGAATCGGGGAAGTTGCGCAGCTCAACACCGTGTTTGTTAATTAAAGTCTGCAAAGCTTGCTGGTTGCGTGCGGTGTATTCCGCCAACATGTCACCATTGGCGACCTTAATGGCATTACGCACAATGCTCTGTAAGTCAGCAGGCAGTTCATTAAAGGCCGCTTCATTAATCATACACTCCATGGTCGTGCCTGGCTCATGCCAGCCCGGTGTGTAGTAATATTTCGCGACTTTGTAAAACCCAAACGCTAAGTCATTGTAAGGCCCGACCCATTCAGTCGCATCTAACGCCCCCGATTGCATTGAAGGGAACAGTTCACCGCCCGGCAAAGTGACCGGAATACCGCCGGCACGTTTTAATACTTCGCCACCTAAACCGGGAATGCGCATCTTCAAGCCTTTCAGGTCTTCAACACTGTTGATCTCTTTATTAAACCAACCGCCCATTTGTGTGCCTGAATTACCACCTGGATTAGGAATCAAACCAAACGGCTTATAGGCCTCTTCCCAAAGTTCCATGCCACCGCCGTAATACAACCATGCGTTCATCTCATTGGCGGTTAAACCAAATGGCACCGACGAAAAAAATGCGGCCGATGGAATTTTACCTTTCCAGTAGTAAGCACCGGCATGCCCCAATTGCGCATTGCCACGTGATACCGCATCAAACACCTCAAATGCGCCAACCAATTCGCCCGCTCCGTAAACCTTGACGTTAATTCGGCCGCCAGACATCTCAGTAATGAGTTCAGCGATTTTATTGGCTCCGGTACCCAAACCAGGAAAATTCTTTGGCCAAGTGGTGACCATTTTCCACTCATAGGTTTTTTGCGGAGCGGCCGAGGTGACTTGTACCGGTGCTTCGTCTTTGCCACATGCCGTTAATGCCGTCGCTGCAGTTGCACCGGCAATGGCGCCAATAAACTCTCTACGTTTCATAATTGCTCTCTTCGGTTTATTAGTAATGCCGACCATTCTATGCAAAACCGCTGTGTGAATAAACTTTTTTCAGGTTTTTTGAAGATTTTGATGACCCTTTGCAAGCTCTGGCACGTAAATTTCTTGTAGTAATATCAACCTATTTTTTTAAAAGCGATGGACCCTCAAATGAAACTGACCCCAAAACTCATCTTAAGCTTTTTAAGCATTGGGCTTATTCCTCTGTTTATTTTTGGATTCTTATCCATAAACAGCGCTGACAATGGTTTAAAGACCTTAGCCTCTCAGCAATTAGAGTCGGTCAGAGACATCAAAAAAACGTCCATCAATCGCTATTTTGATAACGTTTCCAGTCAAGTTATTACCCTTGCAGACACCCAAGTTATTTTGCAGGCCATGTTTTATTTGCCGGTTCAAGTCAAAACCTATGATGCTTTAGCGCAATCTACCAACCTTGAATTAGTGCGCAACAACCTCTTAAAAACCTATCAAACGCAACACACTGTATCGGGTTTAGACCTCAATAACTATGTGACAAGCTTAGACAGCACCGCGTTGATGATGCAAAACGACTACCTCACCAACAACCCACACTCCGGCAATGAACGCTGGAAACTCAATAAAGGTACGAGTGCTTCGGCCTATCACGCGATTCACGCCTCTATGCAACCGGTTATTCATAAGTTTATTGATAACGCCGATTTTATGGATCTGTTTCTCATTGATGTGAATACCGCTCGAGTTTTATACTCGGTAGACAAAGGCATGGACTTTGGCCTAAACCTAAAACAGGCGCCTTTAGCGAACAGTGGTCTAGCCAAAGCGTTTGAAGCTGGCAAAAACCTAAAGCAAAATGAAACCGCTTTTGTTGACTTCAGTGCTTACGCACCCGCTGGCGATACACCAGTTAGTTTTATGTCAACACCCGTGGTATTTGAGGGCAAAACCATTGGTCTATTAGTGGTGCAAATGAACGCCGACCAACTCAACGCCATTATGACCGACCGATCAGGCATGGGCGAATCCGGTGACACCTACATTGTTGGTTCAGACTTTTTAATGCGTACCGACTCCAATCGCAGTGCGGACCACACCGTGTTAAATTCGTTTTTAAACCCAAGTGCTGGCCAAGCCAAACACGCCTCGGTGGAACAGGCATTGCAAGGAAATAGTGGGGTCGAAATTATGCCCACCTATAACCAGGCTGAAGTGCTGTCGGCGTTTACGCCAATTGATGTAAAAGGGGCAAAATGGGCACTCATTGCCGAACTCAATGCAAGTGAAGCGTTTTCTGCCTCATCCCACCTGGTTAAACTCGCCTTGATTATTGCCGCCGTTGCCACCTTAATTATTATGTTATTGGCTTACTTAATTGCCCACAGCATCTCTAATCCCATTCATGAACTGGTCAACACCTTAGGGCATATTCAGCGTTCCAGTGATTTTAAAACCCGCCACCCTGTTAAAGGCAATAACGAAATCAGCCAAGCGGGACAAGCCATCAACCAACTGATGGAAAATATTGATCAGTCCTTTTCTGAAATTCAGTCGGTCATGGACAGCATTAGCCAAGGCGATTTTAAGCAACGAGTTAAAGGCGATTTGCACGGCGATTTAGACCATCTCAAAACCTCGGTTAATGCTTCAGCAGACAGCGTGGATTACACCATGCAAGCCCTCTCTAAAGTCATGATTGGGATTGCCGAGGGCGATTTCTCGGTAAGACTGGACGACTCAATTAAAGGCCAGCTCAAAGCACAAGTGGATGAAGCGATGTCTCAAATGGACATCGCCATCCACACCATTACCGATGCTATGGAGTTTGCCGCTAAAGGGGTGTTCTCGCATCGCGTTACCGGCAACCTTAAAGGCGACATGATTAAACTGAAACACTCGGTTAACCAATCGTTAGAGGAGATTCAAAGCGCCATTGATGAAATCACCGACTCTGCCAAAGCGATGGCTGAGGGCAATTTAACCAAACTGATTGTGGGCAAACATGAAGGCGAATTGAACGAGTTACAACAAGCCCTTAACAGCTCCATTTTACACTTAAGTGACATGGTCAAATCGGTGCTCGATGCCTCTAATTCGGTTTCCAATGGGGCCAATCAAATCTCCAGTGGCAGTATGGATTTAAACGAACGCACGCAACAACAAGCCGCGGCACTAGAGCAAACCGCCGCCTCGATGGAAGAGATGACCGCATCGGTTCGTGGCAACTCAGATAACGCCCAACGCGCACACCAGCTTGCTGAGAATGCGCGCAGCAAAACCACCCAAGGTGTAGAGATTATGAACAGCACCATTGATGCGATGCACGACATTGAAAATGCCAGTGCCAAAATTAATGACATTATTGGCTTAATTGACAGCGTGGCCTTCCAAACCAATTTATTGGCCCTAAACGCCGCCGTTGAAGCGGCGCGAGCGGGTGAAGCAGGGCGTGGTTTTGCCGTTGTGGCGGGTGAAGTTCGAAACTTAGCAGGCCGCTCTGCGGATGCTGCAAGCGAAATTAAACAGCTGATTGGGGCAACAGCCGAACAAATTAAACACGGTACCGTTTTGGTTAATCAGTCAAACGACTCGCTAAACTCGATTAACACCGCCATTCAAGAGGTCAATGACATTGTGGCCGACATCAGCATTGCCAGTAGCGAGCAGGCCGAGGGCATTAGTCAGGTAAACTTAGCGATTACAGAGATGGATCAATCAACCCAGCATAACGCGCACTTAGTCGAGAATCTCTCCAGCCACTCCACCGCGGTTGATAAAGAAGCCGCCGACCTCAAAAAAGTGGTTGAAGGGTTTAAAACCAACTCGTAACTAAACGCATTAAAAACCTTTTAAACGCTAAAAGAATTCAATCATCCCTGCACTTGCAGGGATTCTTTTTCTGAATGATTCTTAATATTATGAACTCAAAAAGTGGAAGCTTGATAACTGTAACTATCCATTGACAGAGAAAGCCCTATCGGGGCATGATAAGTAAAGCAAATTTCTAGCGTACTCATATTTCAAGGACGGCTTAAAGATGAAAGGAATGATATTCACCAACTTTATCGAACTCGTTGAAGATAAGTTTGGCTTTAAAATGGCGGATGACATTATCGAAAGTTCCAATTTACCCTCTGGTGGCGCCTACACCTCAGTTGGAACCTACGACCACACCGAACTGCTAGAATTGGTCAAACATTTAAGTGAAGCCACCGGCATTCCCGCGGAGGATTTAGTTAAAGTCTTTGCCGAACACCTCTTCGGCACCTTTGTAAAAGGCTACCCACAGTTTTTTGACGCCGTTGATAATTGCTTTGACTTCTTAAACAGTATCGAAGATACGGTGCATGTTGAGGTAAAAAAACTTTACCCCGATGCCGAGCTTCCCACCTTTGAACCGAATATTGAATCGGATTCAAAAATGACTTTAGTCTACACTTCAAAACGCCCTTTTTCTGCGGTTGCCTATGGCCTTATTAAAGGCTCGGCGAGTTATTACAAAGAAGACATAACCATTGATCTCGAAGACCTCTCGACCCCTGATTTTACCCGGGTAAACTTTACTTTAACCAAGCATTAAACAGAGTCTAGCCACCCCCTTGATTAACATTGGACAAACAGCATGACCGATGATGCATTCGAAAAACGGTTTTTAAGAGAACGCCAAGCACGAAAACAGGCTGAACAGTTACTTGAGAGTAAATCGCTCGAACTGTACAGTTCTAATCGTGCCTTACAGCAAATGGCGGAGGACTTAGAACAGAAAGTGATCGAACGCACGTTAGAGGTGGAAAAAGAGAAAAATCGCGCCCTGCAATTGAGCAGCGCAAAATCGGAATTTGTGGCCACTATGAGCCATGAAATTCGCACCCCCATTAACGGTATTCTAGGTGCGCTGAATCTGTTAAACAGCGAAATTAAATCCGGTGAAGCACTTCGCTTGTTGGGCATTGCGGAGCAATCCGCCAATGTTCTACTGCACGTTATTAACGACATTCTCGACTTCTCTAAAATTGAAGCCGGACAAATGGAATTAGAACATAATCCCTTCAACCTAAACCAACAGTGTCAAAACACCCTAAGCACCTTTGAACAGGCCTGTTCAGATAAAAACATCGTACTCTCAATGGATTGGCACGACAACGTCAGTCATTGGATTATGGGTGACCCCTTCCGCTTAACCCAAGTGATTAACAACTACTTAAGCAATGCCCTCAAATTTACCCCGCGCGGCAAGATCACCCTGCAAATCACTCAACAGAATCATTGCCTTGAGTTTTCGGTCATCGATACCGGTATTGGTATTTCACAAAGCGGCTTAAATAAACTGTTTGCAGACTTTACACAAGTGGATTCAACCACCACTCGGCAATTTGGGGGAACCGGGCTGGGTTTAGCCATTACCAAAAAGTTAATTACAATTATGGGCGGTGAGGTCGGCGTTGAAAGCCAAGAGGGTAAAGGTTCGCGTTTTTGGGCACGTATTCCCTATCAGCCTTGCGAAGCTAAAAAAACCAAATCCAACAGAAAAGAGAATATTGAAACCTTAAAGGGCCGTGCAAGTCATATTTTGCTGGTTGAAGACAATCCGGTTAACCGTATGATTGGCGAAAAAACCTTACAAAAGCTCGGGCACACGGTCTTTACTGCAGAAGATGGACAAATTGCCGTTGACCTACTCACCGAACAAAGAGCGCAAGGCCAAATTGAGTTTGACTTGGTGCTCATGGATTGCCACATGCCCAACTTAGATGGCTTTGCTGCCACTGAAAAGCTGCGTAACCTACATATTAACATTCCGATTATTGCCTTAACCGCCAACACCTCTTTGGAGGACAAGCAAAAAGCATTGGGCTCAGGCATGAACGACTTTTTAAGTAAACCGTTTCAGGTAGAAGACATTCAAAAACTGATTCTGCAATACCAAAGCACACCATAAAAAAATCCCGGACAAAGCCGGGATGATTCTCGTTAAACAGGCACGCGCTCAATTAATGTTCATGGCGCGGATCAAATGGCATTAATTCGGCCATTTTTTCATACAACGCCTTTTGCTCATCGGTTTCTGCCGGTGGGGTTTGAATGAAAATATTCACATATTGATTCCCCACATCTCCGCGAGTGGTATCGCCTAACCCGCGCCCTTTAATGCGTAATTTAGCACCAGACTGCGTGCCCGGTGCAATCGACATTTTAATAATGCCTTTAATGGTTGGAATCTCGACCTTGGCACCTAACGCCGCTTCCCAAGGGGTAATAGGCAAATCAACATACACGTCTTTGCCCTCAATTTTAAAACGTGCGTCATTTTGTAGGTTAATCTCAATAATCACATCGCCGTTTGGCCCGCCATTAAAGCCACTAAAGCCCTTCTCTTTAACGCGAATCTTTTGCCCTTTGGTCACCCCAGCAGGAATGCGAACTTTAATCGGCGTAGTGTCATAAGCGTGGCTCCCTGAACGAGAATCACCTGTTTGCACGTTAATGGTGCGCTCGGTGCCTTCAATGGCTTCCACTAAACTCACCATGACCTTGACCACTTGATCTTCGCCCTTTTGTGGTCGGGCTTGGTGATGACCACCAAAACCACCGCCGCCAAACATTGAACCAAAAATATCTTCGTAGTTTGCTCCGCCACCAAAGCCGCCCCCTCCAAAGCCGCCTTGACGATTGCTGTAATCGGAACCGAACTGATCGTACATAGCACGT
Source organism: Thiotrichales bacterium (assembly GCA_016938655.1). GTDB lineage: Bacteria > Pseudomonadota > Gammaproteobacteria > Thiomicrospirales > Thiomicrospiraceae > Thiomicrorhabdus. Next base: position 50,303 of record JAFGUG010000080.1, read on the forward strand.
TTTTCGGTGTCGCTTAAGGTTTCATAAGCTTCACTAATTTCTTTAAATTTACCTTCATCACCGCTTGGTTTATCTGGGTGATATTTAGCCGCTAACTTACGGTACGCTTTCTTAATTTCAGCGTCGCTTGCAGAACGACTCACGCCTAATACAGCGTAAAAATCTTTACTCATAATGGGTACTCTCAAATAAATTCATTTAATGACTCATTAATAAAGACAACATTCGGCTTTTTCAAGCGTTAAGCGTAATTAAATCTAACCTAAAAATCAGCAGGCCTGCTAATTGAGTGAATTAAACGATACTTAAATGTAATTTATTTACATTTTTAGTTGACTCTCAAATCCAAAGCGTTAATATAAGCACATGGAATTTAATTACATTTTAACAACCAATCAAAAAGAGAACACAAACATGAAAAATTTAACCATCAAAAACGCATTTAAAACATTATTAGCTTCTAGCCTATTAACCGCATCAATCTCAGCGTCTGCTGGATTTGATATGAGTGCGATTCAAGCACAACAAGAAACTGTAGTGGCGATGCAAGAAAAAATGCAGCAAATGTCTAACAATATGGAACGCTCACAAGTCATGCAAGAACAGATGCAGATGATGAATGAAAATGCCCAAACCATGCAGGCGATTCAAGAAAAATTACAAAACCGTGTGCAAACTCGCGTTCAAGAAACGATGCAAGTCATCACAGGAACCGAGACCCAAACCGAAGAAGCTGCAACCACGCAAGAGAGCAGCACAACCGACACAACCGCTGACGCAACGACCGAGACCGAAACAACGGTACAAACTGAAGAGACGTCTGACACTGCAACTGACAGCACTGATGCGTCTGTAAGCACAGAAAGCCCTGAAACATCAGAAACAGTGGTCGCAAACGCAGACACGGTACAATAATATACCGCAACGCATTGTCACTATTTGATACACCAATAAGTAGAATAGTGGCAACTAACCGGCACGCAATTCAAATCCTTGATAAAATTAACGAATACACCGTTTAAATGCCGATCACGGTTACCCATTCAAAATTCCAACGAAGGTTTTTAAACATGATTAAAAAAACACGCATACAAACCACTGGGCTACTGTTATTCGGTTTGGCACTCGCAGGCTTGTCCCTGTTTGCGCAGGCTTCGACCACCGAAAACAGTGGTTTTACCACCAAACTCACCACTGGCTTTTTCTACTCAAGTGGGCAAAGTGACACCATTAATTCTTCTGACGCCACAACCAGTTCGATTCCACTGATGCTCTCTTTCAAAAAAGACCGGCTCTCAATGGGCGTTTCAACCGCTTATTTAATGGTTGACAGCGACAGTTTTAACGCCGAAGGCATGGGCGATACCACCTTCTCGATTGGTTACGATATTACCGAATCACCGTGGTTTACCGTTAAGTTAAAAGAGAAGTTTGCAACGGGTGACGAAACCGAAGGCTTAAGCACCGGTAAAAACGATACCTCACTACAACTCGACTACTTTTACCCAATTAAAACCAATACCTCAGTGTTTGCCAGCATTGGCCATAAACTGGTTGGTAAAGTGAGTGGTGCAGACATGCAAAATACCACGTTTGCTTCCGTGGGCATGGGTTACCTCTACCCAAACAAAACCAATATCGGTGTGTCATTAGACTATCGCCAATCCATTTATAAAAGTTTAGACGACCAAACTGGTGCCTCACTTTTTGTTAGTAAGCCGTTAAATAAAACCTATAGCCTATCGGCTTTTGGTGGCTATGACAGTAGCGAAACCACCACTGCGGGTATTACCCTAACCACTAAATTTTAAACTGAGATTTTTTGCATCCCATGAGTCAAGACAACGCCGCCCCTACCTCTAAAGAGCACATACTCACCAAAGCCTTAACGCAAATGTTAAAGCCCTTGGTGCGTCTGCTTATTCACCAAAACATTACCTACACCGGGTTTTTAAACTTACTTAAAAAAACCTATGTTGAGGTGGCGGAAGAGTCTTTTGAAATCAAAGGTAAACGCTTAACCGATAGTCGCATCAGTTTAATCACCGGTGTGCATCGTGGCGATGTGAAACGCATTCGCACTGAAGGCCTAACCCAGCCGAGTGAAAAAGAGATCAAAGCCGGACTCAGCGCACAAGTTATGTCGATTTGGGCCGGTCACCAAGCGTACTTAGATGACAGCGGCAACCCAAAACCGCTCTACCGCTATGCGCATGATGGATCGCCGTCGTTTGAAGAGTTGGTGCTGTCGGTATCAAAAGACAAACACCCGCGCTGTTTTTTAGATGAGTGGATGAACCAAGGCTTAATTGAGCTCTTTGAAACTGACGATCACAAAGAGCAAATCTCACTGACCGAAAAAGGCTATGTGCCTGAAGAGGACTTTGAAGAGAAGCTCTTTTTTGCCGGTAAAAATATCGGTGACCATCTCTCCGTAGTCGCGCATAACCTTGAGAACCAAACCCCGCCGATGTTTGATCGTGCGGTGTATTACAACAAGCTATCCGAAGCGTCAATTCAAGCAATTGAAGCCGCCTCAAAAGAAAAAATGATGGCGGCGCTCACCGAAATAAACCAACTGGCCAGCCAGTTGCAAGCCCAAGATGCCCAAAATGCCGAAACGGACAACGAAGAATCCGCTGACCGCAGCATGCACTTGGGGGCCTATTTTCACCACCAACAAAAATCGGTTAATTAAGTGAAAAATTTATTTCCCACACAGTTCAACTTGTTTAAGGTCAACGTCTCTAAGGCAACTGCAAACTGGCTTAAACACAGCCTATTAACGCTTGCCTTAGCGATCAGCCCATTCACACTCTCCCCTCTGTATGCCGCCAATTTAGGCAGTGGCTTGGGTGGAACGGGCTTTATCTCGGAAGACCCTACCAGCGGTTTTGGCGGAACCGGACGCGCCTCTTCAGGTTTTGGAGGCACCGGTGTGATTGGTACCATTACCGAGTTTGGCAGCATCTGGGTCAATGGCATTGAGATTGGCTACGGTGACAAAACCCAAGTGACGTCCGATCTTAACCAAACCTTACGCACCACCGCTACTCGTGAATCGGTGCTTAAGTTGGGGCAGCAAGTTATTTTAGAAACCTTGCCAAACGATGACAAAGCACTCACTAAAGCGATTCATTTGTACTACCCACTGGCCGGTAAAATAACGTCAATCACTGAAAATGGCGTGGTTATTAATGGTGAACACCGTGTGCAAACCAGCGAAAAAACCCATTACGATGCCAGTTTAAGACTCAAAGTCGGTGAGTATGTCGCCGTTAATGGCTATCAAACAGACAAAGGCGTTTGGCAAGCCACGCGTATCAGTGCCAACGCACAAAACCGTGAGATGTATCAGCCGACGCCCACCAAAGGTTTTTCAGATGCGGTTAAAAAGGTGGTGCTTGAAACCACCCTTCAGCAGATCAATCAATGGCAAGCGTTAACCAAGCTGAACGCGACGGGCGCAAAAACCAATGCGCGTTTGGTTGTGAAAGGTGTTTGGCAAAATGGTGAAGTCAATAACCCACAAATTCAACCTTACAACGACTTTGTGAACGGCTTGATGCAGAATCAGCAAACTCTTCGTCCTATGTTGGAAAACCGCAAGATGCCAGAAGGCATGGACAAAATCGATCTCGATAGAATGTCGATGCAGAAAGAGCAACTTGAGATGATGCAAATGCAACGTGATCAAAATTCGATGATTCAAGATCAACTTGATCAAGTTCAGCAAATTCAGGAACTCAAAGACCAGTTTCAACAAATACGCGGGCTTGTAAACTAGGGATTTACATCAACCATAAGTGGTCTTTTACACCCCCTAATTAAAAAAGTGAGCAGGCCTGCTTACTTTTCTAAACCTTAAACAACCAACAAGCGGTTTCAATCGCCCATAAAAAAACCGCTATGAAAGCGGTTTTTTTGCATGGTTTAAAATCACGTTTTGAATATTAAAACTTCATACGTGCGGTTAACTGTACATTACGTCCAGGATTCAATGTCAAGCCTTTGTAGGTATTCAAGAAATCGACATACGCAGTATCAAATAAGTTCTGTACTTTTACACCCAACTGCAACGTCTGCTTATCAAACTTCACATCGGTTACATAGCTGGCATTCCAAACCGCGTAGCCATCGGTAGAACCGGTACCAATCGGTAAGTTATCAAATTGTGAAAACGGTTCATACAGGCCTGCTGCATCTTGACTGGCCACCAATTTCACCCCTAAACTCAACTTTTGATTGTGCAGTTCTTGGTAGTCCGCAAACTGATAATGACCATTAATGGCTAAGTTATTCGCTGGAATTAACGGCAAATCACGGTTATTACTGGTGTCTTGCCCATCAATAATCTCCAACGCTAAATCTGCTGACCATTGCGTGTTAAAACGTTGGTAAACACTTAATTCAAAGCCACGAATTAACGCATTGGTCTGTTCAGCTTGCATCTCCACAATTGCACCAGGTGCGCTCGCATCCACTCGTTCACCTTCACTTGGCGCACCCTCTTTGGCACGATAGAAACCGGTGTTCACTAAATAAATGTAGTTATCAATCCAATTTTGATAGACCGTTGCCACCATTTGAGTGTTATTGGTTTGCCAACGCAAAGACAAATCGGTGTTGATTGAGGTTTCCTCTTTTAAATCGGGGTTACCAATTTGATAGGCTTGCACGCCACCATGTTCTCCGCCTGCATACAGGTCAAAAATACTTGGCGCTCTAAACCCTGTCGCTAAGTTGGCCGCCAAACTCCAGTTGGAATTAAAACGATAGGTTCCCCCTAAAGAACCGGTTGCGATTTTAAAGTCACGTTCGTTATTGGTTTCATCAAACAGCTGAAGTTCATCAATAAAGTGTTCATTCGCATCATTGATAGGCGCGTTTACCGAATGCCAATCGTAACGTGCACCAAATTGAATTAACCATTTATCGTAATCCGCTTCTTCAAACAGATACACCGCGCGCTTACTCACATCGGCCGATGGCGTTAAGTGCCCAGAACGTAAGGTCTGTTGCTTTTCGGTGACTTCAAACCCAATCTCCCCCTCAAAATCACCCACTTTTGGATGCTCAATGGCCAGCTTATAGTCATCACGCTCAACCAATAAATCCAGATACTCCTCTGTTCCTTTGTCCTCTGCCATGGTTTCAAAGGGTAAATCGTGGGAAGCTTCTCGCAGGTTTTTGGTGCGTGTCCAACTCGGCTTTAATACCCAGTCGTTATCCAAAAACAGTTCCGCTTTCAATTGCATCTCATCATTTTGCAACTTTTGCCCCGTTCCAAGCGCTTCATATTCTGAGGTTGGGCTGTCGGCTTCAATGCCTAAATAGTTCTGTTTAGATACCCACTGAGTGTAACGTAACTCAACATTCCCCCAATCGTCTTGAAACCCCACGCCGATATTTGCGGAACGATTTTCAAAGTTGGTAAACGGTACTTCACCCACAAACAGAGGCTTATCACTTAAGGCACTGGTTGGTGTTGCGCCCTCGGAAGAGTCAACATTAGGTACGCTAAAGTTATCCGCTTTACGAGTGCTTACGCCAGCGGTAATCCCAAATTTTTCTGAACCCGCGCCAACTTTAGCCCCAAACATGGTTTCACCATTATTGGTATTCAGTTCACTGGCAAACTCGCCCGACGCGTCTTGTCCATAAGGGATCGGGGCTTGAATCACATTCACTACGCCGCCCATTGCCTCAGAACCGTACAACACACTTTGTGGACCACGAATCACTTCTATGCGTTCGGCTAAGTACGGATCCACATTCGGTAAGTGACGGGTGCCGTAAGCTTGATAATCGGTGGTTTGACCATTCGATAACACCTTAACGCGATTACCTGTTAAGCCACGAATCACCGGTTTACCTGACTGGGTTCCGGCAGACATATTATTCACACCCGGAATATGGTCCAGCATTTCACCTAAAGAACCGCTGTCTTTTAAGGCTTTGTCAGTGCCATTTAAGCTGTCTATTTGTGACGGTACTTCAAAAATCTCATGGTCATGAATCGGTGAGGCAGATACCGTGATTGCATTTAATACATTCGCTTGAGCCGTTTGGGTGTTTGGTTGTGTTTCAGCGTGTGCCGATTGCACCGCCAACAAACTACTGGCCGCCCACACATTAAGCATGGCCAGAGAAAGGGTTTTTAATTTCATAATTTTTCCTAATTGTTTTTAAACAAGGCAAAGCACTAAGCACGTTCAAGACGTGTTTAGTTTCCTTAAATTTAGCCAAACAACTAGGCAAAAGGCGGGGCACGCCCCCAATAGACAGGCACAAACGCCACTTGAGGCGTTTGAATTTTAGTGGAGACAACCGTTGACGATTGCCAAACGGTCGTCGGTTCAAGCACCACTTGAGCACTTGAACTGGTTGGTTGTGCCAACATTTCATAAACATCACACTCTTCAGTATGCTCATGAAACGGATGAATTTCGGCGTGCAACAGTGCCGCCGTTTGTGAAAACACAAACAACACACTGAATAAAATGGAGGCCAAAGCACGCTTATAAGTCATAGAAAGTTATTATAAAAGCAGATTAGTGAATGTATAGCTTTTTACCTAGAATTGCTTATATAAAAGTCAGCAGGCCTGCTCAAAATCAAATTACATGCGGGTTTTAATTTTTTTAGTTTCAAAGTCCTTTTCCCACACAATTTGTTTGTATAATCACTTAACTGAGTGAATTCAAAAAGCGAGTACAAAGACTATGGCAATCTCCCCTTACGCTGGCAAAAAAGCCCCTGTTGAACTATTAGAAAATATTCCCCTGTTAATGGCCGATTACTACAGCCTCAAACCGGATGTTTCCAACCCAGATCAAAAAGTAAGCTTTGGAACCTCTGGCCATCGTGGCTGTTCAAGCAAGACTACCTTTAACGAAGATCACATTGCCGCAATCTGCCAAGCCATTGTTGAGTATCGACGCTTACAAGGCACCGTTGGCCCGATGTTTATTGGTATGGACACGCACGCGCTTTCAGAAGCCGCCCACGCCACCGCCGTGCAAGTGTTTGCCGCTAATAAAGTCACCGTCATTATTCAATCTTACGGACGTTACACGCCAACACCGGTTATCTCACATGCCATTCTTAGTTATAACGAGGGGCGACAAGGTGGCTTGGCCGACGGTGTGATTATTACGCCATCGCACAATCCCCCCCAAGACGGTGGCTTTAAATACAACCCACCCACTGGCGGACCTGCTGACACCGAAGCCACCTCTTGGATTCAAGACCGTGCCAATGCGATGATTGCCGACGGCCTAAAAGACGTCAAACGTCTTAACCTAGCCGAAGCCATGGAGTCTGACTTTGTTACCCCAACCGACCTAATTATGCCGTATGTCTCCAGCCTTGATAAGGTGGTGAATATGCAAGCCATTAAAAAAGCCGGCTTAAAATTGGCCATCGACCCAATGGGCGGTGCGGCGGTGCATTACTGGAAACCGATTGCCGATTACTACGGCTTAGATTTAGAAATTGTGAATCCACAAGTGGACGCGACCTTCTCATTTATGCACGTCGATAAAGACGGCAAAATCCGTATGGATTGTTCCTCTCCTTATGCTATGGCCGGCCTGATTAGCTTAAAAGACAACTACGACTTGGCCTTTGGGAATGACCCCGACGTTGACCGTCACGGTATTGTCACAAAGTCGGTCGGTTTGATGAACCCAAACCACTACTTAGCGGTGGTTATTCAGTATCTATTCAGCCATCGTCCACACTGGCCTGCCAATGCTGCCGTGGGTAAAACCTTAGTGTCCAGCTCCATGATTGACCGTGTAGCGGCCGATCTTAACCTTAACCTCAACGAAGTGCCGGTTGGCTTTAAGTGGTTTGTAGACGGTCTGCAAACCGGTGAATTTGGTTTTGGTGGGGAAGAGTCCGCCGGCGCCTCATTCTTACGTTTTGACGGTGGCCCTTGGTCAACCGACAAGGACGGCATTATTCTGAACTTACTCGCAGCCGAAATCACCGCGGTGATGGGCAAAGATCCAGGCCAGTTGTACCAAGAACTCACCGAAAAATTTGGTGACCCAATCTATACCCGAATTGATGCACCCGCTAACCGCGAACAGAAAGCGATTTTAAGCAACCTCTCACCTGAGATGGTGAAAGCCGATACCTTAGCCGGCGAAGCGATTACCGCCAAACTGACTCACGCGCCGGGCAATGGTGCGGCCATTGGTGGCTTAAAAATCACCACCGAAAACGGTTGGTTTGCGGCACGTCCATCGGGCACCGAAGATATCTATAAAATCTACGCCGAGAGTTTTAAAGGCCAAGAACACTTAGATGCCATACTCAAAGAGGCGCAAGCCATTGTGTCTGATGCGTTAAAGTAAACGCGCAACCTAAACCCAATCCATTGATTGGGTTTTTTTTCGCCTTTTAAAAGTCAGCAGGCCTGCTAAAAACGCTAAAGGTTCACAACATGAATGACTCAACAAACTCACACACCTCAGACAATAAGCCCAAAACCAGTCCAAAACCCGCATCCCAAAACACTAAAACCATCTCACTCGTGCTTGGCAGTGGCGGTGCCCGTGGCTTAGCGCACATTGGCATTATTCGCTGGTTAGAAGAACACCACTATCAAATCAAAGTCATCTCTGGCAGTTCAATTGGGGCACTGATTGGTGGAATTTATGCAGCTGGCAAATTGGACGAATTTGAACGCTGGCTGACGAACCTCTCTAAAACCGACATCTTAGCCCTGATGGACATTGCATGGGATCGCAGTGGCTTAATTAAAGGCGACAAACTCAACAGCATGCTCAAAGACCTGCTTGGCGAACCCAACATCGAAGACCTTGCGATTCCCTTCACTGCCGTGGCCACTGACATTAACCATGAAAAAGAGGTTTGGTTACAATCTGGTTCGTTATTAAATGCCATGCGTGCCTCTTACTCACTGCCGATGATTTTTACCCCACAAAAGTATCAAGGCTTAACTTTAGTGGATGGCGGCGTACTTAACCCTGTGCCCATCGCCCCCACCTTTGGAGAAAGCACCGAACTCACTATTGCGGTCAACTTGGGTGCTAAACCTTCGATTCATGATACTAAACCTTGTGAAGAGGCTGAGTCCGATCGTTCCGAAGAAACCACAAACAAGAATGCGCCTAGCAGTGAGCAAAACGACGGGTTGATAGAATGGTCAGCCATCGTTGACAGTGTTAAAGCCTTTTTTTCTCGAGAAAAATCCAAACTGAAACAGCCGTTTAACTGGGATGCTTACGACATTAGCAACAAAGCCTTTGATAGCATGCAAAGCAGTATTGCCCGTCAAAAACTGGCCGCCTATCCACCCGACATTACCCTTAACGTTCCACGTGATGCGTGCGGTATGCTGGAATTTACCCGTGTTAAAGAGATGATAGAGCTTGGTTACCAGACCGCACAAGCGTCCTTGGGCGACGAAAACAGAGCTCAATAACCCAGTGCCTTTTTGGTCATACTCATAAAAAGCCAATCGTGCAAAAACACCGCTTGCTTTAACAACTAAAACGCTCGAAAATACCGCCCAAATCCCTAATCAATCTAATAAGGAAGTCAGCATGCCAAAAATTAACGAACTCAAAAAAGGCAGCGTTGTCGAACTCAATGGTATGCCACATATCGTTAAAACCTACGATGTACGCAACCCCTCTTCGCGTGGCGCTTCAACGATGTATAAAATGCGCTTCAATAACTTAAAAACCGGCCAAAAAGTCGATGAAACCTTCAAGGGCGAAGACCTAATTAAAGAGGTCGAGACCTCAAAAGTACAGGTCATGTTCTCGTATATTGATGGTGACGATTATGTGTTTATGAACAACGAAGATTACAGCCAATACCTGCTAAATGGCGAAGAGTTGGAAGAAGAGAAGAAATTCATGACCGAAGGCTTAACCGGCATTACCGCCCTGTTGTTAGATGACCAAGTGCTGACCATTGAACTGCCCACCACGGTTGAACTAGAAGTGACCGAAACCAACCCCGGCAGTAAGTCGACCGGAGCAGGACGCACCAAACCGGCTATGTTATCCACAGGTTATGAAATTCAGGTTCCCGAATTCATTGAACCCAATGAGATTGTCAAGGTGAGCACGCTGACCGGCAAATTCATGTCACGCGCATGACCTAAAGTCCACCTGCCAATCAAAACGGGTTAAGCACTTGTTCAGTCTTAAACCCGCCTATCATTTACAGCCATCGCACTTCTCAAAACACCCCGCTCAAAAACACATTAAAATAATCCGTAATAACGTTACCTTGTTTTATTGATTTCAATCACTAAACTAAGCGACAAAATCAAATAGCGCTTACTGTTTGAGTTTTTTAACGTTAGGATAGTATTTCATACTAAAGCAACGAGTTAAAACGAGTCAATATGTCCAACAAACACCCACTCGAAATCGAATTTTTCACCCTTTTTCAAACAGACCCACTGCTGCTTGATCGCTTTCAAGAGAGTGTGTTTGATGGGTTATGGTATTGGGACTTAACCGACACCAATCAGCGCTGGATGAATGATAAATTTTGGACACTCTTAGGTTATGACCCACAAGCACATCCAGACCTACAAGGTTCTTGGGCATCGGTCATTCACCCTGACGATTTACAGCTTATGGAGACCTGTTTAAAGACCTTTATAGAGCACAGCAAACAGACCTTTGACCAAGTGCTACGCTACCTCAATAAACAGGGCGAAACCATCTACATTCGTTGCCACGGCTTTGTGATTCACGACAACGCCGGCCAACCATTTCGACTGGTGGGCGTGCATACCAATTTAACCGACTATGTAGACCTTAAAAACACGCTAACCGCAGAAAATAGGCTTATTAAAGAGCGACTCAATAACGCGTTAGAGGGCAGCAGTGACGGTGTTTGGGATTGGAATATGGACACCAACGAAGTATTTTACTCACCGCGTTGGAAGGCGATGTTAGGTTATAGCGAACAGGAACTCACCGTAGACGAGTTAACTTGGAAAAACTTACTCCATCCCGATGACCTTGACGCCGCCAATGCCTATAACCAAGCGTTTCTAGAAAGTGATCAATTAAGTTACGAAATCCGCTTTAGAATGCGCCACAAAAAAGGCCATTACGTGCCCATCTTATCGCGTGCCAAAAAAGTTTGCGTTCCCAACCCCGATTCAAAATTAGAGTTTAACCATCTCATCGGCACCCACGTTGATTTGACTAATATTGTGGAAATTCAAGAGAAGCTCAATCAACAAATTAAAATTACCCGCACCTATCTCAATAACACCTCCGCGATTATGCTGGCGCTGGACACCAACGCCAACATCACTATGCTCAATCAAAAAGGCCAAGAGATTTTGGGGGTAACGGAAGACGAAGTGCTGGGTAAAAACTGGTTTGAACAACCGTTTTTACCGCCTGAAATTCTGCCAAAAATTAAGCAAGACCATGCCGACTTCCTAGCAGAACGAACACAGCTCCAAGAGCCTTATGATCATGAAATCATTACCCACAACCAGGGTCGTAAAATATTTACTTGGAGCAACAAGCTATTAAAAGATGACAATGACCAAGTCATTGGCACCCTAAGTTCGGCCATTGATATTACCGAACGTACTTTGCTAAACAACCAATTACAACAAAGTGAAACCCTGCTTAAACAGGCTCAAAAACTCGCCAAGGTGGGACACTATACCCTCGACATAAAAAATGATTGCTGGGTTTGTTCTGAAGAAGTTCAGGCCATGTTCGGCATACCCGATGATTACCTGAAAACGACAATAGGCTGGACCAAAATAATTCATCCAGACCATCAACAAGAGATGCATGACTATTTCATAAACGGGGTGATTGCCAAAAAAACAGCGTTTGATAAACAGTATAAAATCATCAATCAAACCACTCAAAATACCTTGTGGGTGCATGGTAAAGGCACGCTTAAATACGATGAAAACGGTCAGCCAATTGAAATGTTCGGCACCATACAAGACATCTCAGAGCAAAAACGCATCGAAGACAAACTGACCTTAGCCGGCACCGTTTATAAAAACGCCAATGAAGGCATTATGGTCACCGATAAACACAGCACCATTATTGATGTTAACCAAGCGTTTACGGACATTACTGGGTTTAGTAAAAAAGAGGCCATTGGCAAAACCCCCAGAATGCTGCATTCGGGTGTGCATCCACCCGCTTTTTATAAAGCGATGTGGGAGCACATTAACGTGGAAGGCAAATGGAGCGGTGAAATTTGGAACCGCAATAAAACTGGTGATATTTTTCCAGAACTCATGAACATCAGCGTCATCAAAGACGACAAGGGTCAGGTGCAATACTATCTGGGCCTGTTCTCAGACATTACCCAACAAAAGGGCAATGAACTCAAACTTAAACAAATGGCACACTTTGATCCTTTGACAGGCCTGCCTAATCGTGTGCTGTTCAGCGAGCGTCTTAATCAAGCGATTACCCAAGCCAACTTAGAAGATAAACTCATCTCTTTGGCATTCTTAGATTTAGACGGCTTCAAAGAGATTAACGACACACTAGGTCACCACATTGGCGATAAGCTGTTAAAAATCATAGGCAAGCGATACCATCAAGAAGCACGCGAACATGACACCATTGCCCGCATTGGCGGTGACGAATTTATTATTCTGCTAAATGATGTAAAAAGCGTTGAAGAGACCTTTTTGATTTTTGAGCGCTTCTTAGCGATTACCAATCAACCGGTTCATATAGAAGGTCACCAACTGCAGGTCACCTGCAGCATTGGGGTCACCTATTACCCACAAAATTTACCGGTTGATTCCGACCAGCTAATTCGCCAAGCGGATAATGCGATGTATCAAGCAAAAGTACTCGGCAAAAATAACTACCACGTCTTCGACAACCAAAAAGACCTGCTGGCGCGTGCCCTTCATCAAGACATTTTGGCAGTGGATAACGCCATTAAAAACGATGAAATGGTACTTTACTACCAACCTAAAACCGACATGGTCACCGGCAGAACCTTTGGTTTTGAAGCGCTAATTCGCTGGCAACACCCTGAAAAAGGCATGTTGCAACCCGGCGACTTTTTGCCAACCATTGAAAAACAGCCTGTTTCAATTAATTTAGATAAATGGGTGATTGAACACGCTTTTCAACAGGCCAGCCAATGGATGAATCAAAACTTAATCTACACCATCAGCGTCAATCTTGGGGCGCAAATTTTACAGAGCGATCAGTTAATTGATTACTTAAAAAGTATGCTTAAAAAATACCCCAATGTACCTGCCCGTTTAATTGAACTGGAAGTGCTTGAGACCAGCGCACTGCAAGATATGCAACACGCCTCTCAACTGATGCGCCAAAGTGAAGCGATGGGCATCAAAATTGCCATCGATGATTTTGGAACTGGCTACTCGTCACTTGAATATTTAAAAAGCTTACCCGCCAGTTACTTAAAAATTGACCAATCGTTCGTACGCGATATGTTAGTGGATGAGAGTGATTTGGCAATTTTAAAAGCGGTGATTGGTCTAGCAGAAGCGTTTAAGATGGAAACCATTGCCGAAGGGGTAGAGACCGATGAACACGCAAAACAGCTGATTGCGCTAGGGTGTCGTTATGGCCAAGGCTACGGCATTGCCAAACCCATGCCGGCAAGTGCGGTTGCCGATTGGCTGAAAGCGTAAATCCATTTAAAACAAGCAGGCCTGCTTGTTTTGACACCGAAACAGTGAATACATTGTCGACGTAAGCCTCTTAAACACCATGAACCAAGCAAGTGTATTAGCAAGTGTATTAGCAAATGCACTAGTAAATGTACCAAGCCAATGTATTGAGTACACGTCAGATAACGTTCATGTTCTATAAACGTTGTTCCTCCTTCCCCTCTTGTAAAATAGCAAAAAACATCCGGTTGATTTGCTGCATTCCCCTATAATCTTCAAAACGATTATCAGAGAATCTTTTAATAATCGGCTCCCCTCACTCATTCAAAGGACACACCATGCTCGAAGCTGGACTCATGATTATTGCCTTGATGGTCACGGCGCTTATCCTGCAAGAAAAGGTTAAAATCCCGCTGCCCATTAGCTTAATCGGCATTGTATTAGTCTTATCGCATTTTAATATTCACCCAATCGACATCAATGCGGAACGCTTTGATCAACTGCTGTTACTGCTGTTGCCGTTAATGCTGATTGGCGATGTCATGCAGCTGGAAACCGATGAATTAAAGAAAAACTGGCTGAGTGTTTTGGGCACTGCGGGAATTGCGGTCGGGCTTTCAATTTTGGTGGGTGTACTCCTACAAGACATTATGTTGCCAAACTACGCCATCGGTTTACCGGCGATGATCGCGTTAATGGCCATGGTGGTCGCGACTGACCCAGTCACGGTAGCATCGGTCTTTAATACCACTCAAGTGCCCCACAAATTAAAGTTTCTGGCCGAATCCGAATCGCTTTTTAACGATGCTACCGCCTTTGCAATTTTTAGTATTGCCATCACGCTCATGCACGAACCACTTGGTTTTACCGAGATTGCTTGGAGCTTTACGCTCTCTGCAGGTGGGGCACTTGTTACTGGGGCAATCGTCGGGCTAGTTGGCATCTATCTGCTCAAACTCTCCGACGACCCTATCACCGAAACCGGCATTTTGCTCCTGATTGCCTACAGCGCTTTCTTAATTTCAGAGCACTTTCATTTTGCCGGTATTTTTGCCATTGTGGTGTCCATGGTGCTGGCTAATGCGCTTATCACCTCCCGTGATAAACTCTATGAAACCCTGCCCAATGAAGAAAAACACACTCACATCCACCACCCAATCGCCCCCACGCTCGGCAAATTGCATGCCGTTAAAGAATACATGAGTTTGCATCACCTAAAAGCCACCCATAAAAACCGTTTAGAAATTTTGGGGTTTATCGGCTTTAGTGCCCTGTTTGCGAATGTGATTCTGTTTGTGTCTATCTCTGAAATTATCAACTGGCACGAGCTTCAAACCTACTGGAAAGAGATTCTATCGGTCTTTATTGTCAGTACATTAATTCGTGGCATGGTATTGGGGCAATTTGCTTGGGTATCCAATAGGTCGGCTAAGATGCAAGATGTGAGTTTAGATTGGTGGGCGATACTCACCTTTGCTGGGGTCAAAGGGGGGTTGTCGATTTTAATGGTGCACATGATTCCCGCCAGTTTTGAATACAAGGCGCTGTTTGAAGCAATTGTGGTGGGCAATATTATCTTATCGATTTTTATCTACGCGCCCGCCATGATGTTAATTATTAAGCTTCGTAAGCAGGCACTGAAAAGACAACTCAGTCATTAACATTTATAAAATCGTTGCCTTAGATAAGTTCAATCATAATAAATTTATACAAAAATAGAACCACCACGATAAGGGTTAATCTTTCAACAGGTGATGAAGCTCTTCAGCGGTCAACACAGAACGCGCGCTTCGGTGCTCAGCCTTTATGCGTGATGCACGTCGCTCTCCTTTTCGGCGATCAACCCCTAAACGCGGTTTGAATATCGATTTAAACCACAAAGCCAAAAATCGTAACTGCCAACCAGAGGTTCGAATCTCAGCACGCCGCTCTGTGGACTCTCGTCTATCTGCACCACGATTCACCATCTCAGATGGGTGACGTTGCTGACTCCCCTTATAGTGATGTAAGTTATGTGGAAAGTTATCAGGAATCTTGTAATGGTAATTATTGTTTTTTGTCATAATGCAACCTATTATCAGTATGTACTGCAAAAACAACCCCTTAAGTAAGGGCTTTTAATTTTCCTATACCTGCATTATACAAATCCTATACCAATAAGTAACTACTAATATTACTTATTAATAAATTTTATTTTTCTTCCATTAAAATCGCTTTTATCTCCTAACCTCATTTAGCTGATTTAGCTGATTCCAAGGTTTACCGCTCATAGCCCCCCCCTTACACCGTGCATTAAAAAAATGAGCGATTAAGCTTCGTGACGGTTCTATTTTGGGTGACTTAAGATGGGTAAAACAGACATTTTGAGCAACTAGGGCGGTAACTACCGGCCTTAGCTGAGAAGAAGATAAAAGATAAAAAACAAAAAGTGATGTGGAAAGAAAGCGTCATTCGCTGATCTCAACCAGCCAATTAGTTTTTTAAAAGATGATGAATCTCTTCAGGGGTTAACAACGAACGGGGGCTGCGGTATTCGCCATTTCCAAGCGAAGCACGTCGATCACTTTTACGACGATCTAATCCAAGTCGAGGTTTAAAAATGGATTTAAACCATACCTTAATAGAGCGTACTTGCCAGCCAGACGAACGGTTGTCCGTTCGTCTTTCGTCCGAACCTCGTCTTTCGCCGCCTCGGTTTACCATTTTAGAAGGGTCACGTTGCTGTATTTGTTTGTAGTGATTTAAATTACGATTGTTTGCCATACGTTGCCTATTAACCAACAAAACCAATACGTTAAGTAGGGTTATTAATTAAATTTATAGGGCTATTTAAACAAATCGTAGCCTCTCAAGTAAATGAGTTTTTTTACTTATTCAAATAACCGAGATTTAGTTCTCGGTTAACAACGACTCAATCTTTTCAACGTGACTTGCTTCATCCCATTCGGTACCGCCAAACAGGGCATAACGAATTTTTCCATTTTTATCAATCAGATAAGTGCTTGGGTAGGCAAACACTTGCCACGTTTTAACCGCGGAACCGCTTGGGTCAAGCAAGATTGGAAAGTTCACCGGATGCGCGTCTGTAAAAGCTTGAATGGCCGCCTGAGATTCCGCTAAATTCACCGCTAAAATTTCAAATGGTTGCCCTTTAAGCTGGTTTTTTAAACGCGCCATGGATGGCATTTCATGCACACACGGTGGACACCAACTGGCCCAAAAATTCAGTAACACCACTTGACCTTGATAGTCACTTAAGGCGACACTTTGACCTTGCAGATTCTCCAGTTGTAACTCTCGGCCTTGCTCGCCATTAAACACCTGTAAATCAACAGAGCGCGTTGTTTCAACCTGATTCGGTTTATCCAAAGTTAGCAGGCCTGCTTGTCTGGATTCCTGTAAATAGGGCAGTTGCATGCGCATCATGGCTCGAATTTTATCCGCTAAAGCATGGGCTATCTCTCGCTCTTCTGGCAACGCATCCGGGCGAAAATAGAAACGATCTCTTGCCTGCTTTTGTACCTGCACAAAGACATCACTGCCACTGTTTTGCAAACGCTCAGCCAAGCCCATAACACGCCAACGCCACGGCGATTGTTCGGCCTGTAAAATAGAAACGGGTAAATTAAGCGCAGACACCTGTGACCAATACTGTGCCTCTTCACCAGGCTTAGGGGTATTCAGATACAAGTTAGGGTTGAGTAAAATTAAACCGATTTGATTGCGAGGCGTTTGCTGAAAATCGACCAACCCCCTTACCGCCAGTTGTGCCGCTTTATTGGGGGCAATAATCCACAAAGGAACTGGGTCTTGCCGACTCTGTTGCTGTGCTTTTTGAACTAAGCTAACAATCCAGTTGGTTGGCACGTCATCGACCGCACTGGCGGTGGGCGATAAAAACATCGCCTCATAAATATCCACAAACCAAGACTCAATTCCAAATGCTGCCAACGATTGAGCCAACTGACGCTCTTGAGGCAAAATGCCATACTCTGAGGGCAACCACAAGATGCGTGCTTGTGGTTGAGAGGAGGGGTGTTGGGAAGCCACGGTTTCAACGCTCAGTGTCACCTCATCCAGCTCTACTAATTGCGTGTCTGCCAGCACCGTTATAGGGCTAACAAACAACAGGCACACACCTAGAGCCCAAGGGGATATCAAGTTTTTAATGGTTTTTTCCCCTTATCCATTAAAGCCGCTTCATTCACCCAAGCGTCTGGACGTTTCCACTGTTTTAAAAATGCGGGAATATTTTCTGCGGGCATCGGCTTGGCAATAAAATAGCCTTGAGCGTAATGACATCCCAGATCAATCAACATTTTACCTTGCTCTTCAGTCTCAACCCCTTCGGCAATTACCATACGATGGAGTGATTTGGTAAGGCCAATTAAGCCTTCTAATAAGGTAATGTCCTCCGGGTCTTCAAACATATTTTGAATAAAGGACTGGTCGATTTTAATGGTTTCAATCGGCAGACGCTTTAAATACGATAACGAGGCAAAACCGGTACCAAAGTCATCCAAGGCAAACCCAATGCCACGATTTTTACAGTTTTGAATCAGCTCTTGTATAGAGCGAACATCCTCAAGCGCCGAGGTTTCTAAGACTTCAAGCTCAAACAGACTGCGAGACACGCTTGGATACTGATCTAACAAACCACCAATCCAATCAATGAAGTTGGCTTTTTGTAATTCATAAGCCCCCACATTGACACTCACGGAAAGCTTAATGCCCTGCTTTTGCCAAGTCTCCATTTGATGCATCGCCGCTTTTACAACGCACTCGGTAAGCTTAATCGCCATTTGGGTATTCTCTACACAGGGCAAAAACTCACCTGGATAAAGCAACCCTTTTTCCGGGTGCTGCCAACGGATCAGTGCTTCTAAACCGACTACCTCATCTGAGAACAACGACACTTTTGGCTGATAATGCAGCACAAACTCATCATTCAAAATGGCCTGCTCTATGCAGTTTAAATTACGAATCAAATCACGCTTATCAGAATCTTGTTGAATATCAAAAATATGAAACGCATTTTTACCCTCTTGTTTAGCCTGATACATCGCCTGATCGGCCTGACGAATCAGCTGCTCGCCATCATAATCCTCTTCTTGTGGGAAAAAGGTTACGCCTAAACTGCCGCTCACCGCTATGGTTTGATCCGCTTTTTGCATAGGAACAGACACCGCCTTAAGCAGTTTTTCAAAAACCGGAACGGCCTCTTCTTTGTTGTGTAATGCGCCAATGACGGCAACAAATTCATCGCCGCCAATACGTGCCACGGTATCCGTCGCTCTCAAAGCCGCTTTCATTTGCTTAGACACATTGACCAACAAGCGGTCACCAATGTCATGCCCAAAAGTATCATTTATCGCTTTAAAGCCGTCCAAATCAATAAACACAATGGCAATAAAGTGGGCATTGCGTTTTGCTTCCATAATGGCTTGCTGAATACGGTCGTTCAGTAAAAAACGATTAGGTAGGCTGGTTAGCTGGTCATAATGCGCAGAGTTTTGCAGACGTTTTTGATACTGTTTTTCAAGGGTAATGTCGGTAAACATCCAAACAAAATGACTGGAATTATCATGCGGGTGTTTGACACGAGTAAGACTTAAAAACACCAAAAACAGTTCGCCGGTTTTTCTGCGACTCCACAGCTCACCATACCAGTGGCCCTTCATTAAGACGTAACGTTTCATGTCGTCATAGAACGCTTTAGGTTGTTTCGTTGATTCCAACAAACTCGGTTCTTTACCAACCACGTCTTCACGAAGATGGCCCGTTATAAACTCAAACTCATCGTTCACGTCCACAACCAAGAAGTTCGCATCGGTTAAGATAATGCCTTCATTAGCATGGGTAAACACCGAAGCGGCCATCTCTAATTGAAAATCGTTCTCTTTTTCTTCAGTAATATCACGCATAAAGGCACAAATCTGTTCAGTCACAGCGATCGGCATCAAACTCATTTCGGTGTAAAACTTCTTGTCGTCACGAATGCACTCGACCTCAATTTTGCAGTAGCCCTGAATAAACAAATCGCCGAGCTTATCGGCCACTTTTTGACGTTGTTCGCCTTCAAACAACGCCCCTAAAAAGCTGCCCTCAATCTCTTTATTTTCAAGGTGCAAAATGTCATAAAGCGCCTGATTGCACTCGAGAATAACACCGTAGTGATTCATCAACACAAAGCCATCCATTGAGGCACTCAACACACTTGAATAACGCTCTACACTCTCTTCTAATGCGCTTTGTGCTAACTCTTTAGCTTCCACATCCGCCGCTAATTGTTGGGTGGTTTTCTCTAACACTTGGTTGCTGGCTTGCAACTCTTTTAAGGCGAGCTCTTTATCCATCCGAGCGCGCGCTAGGAACACTGAGGCCACCGCAATCAAAACCCACCCTAAAATGAGTGCAATGTAATACGGTGTGCGAGCCGCCCTTAAAACCGCAACCACTTCGTCTTTAGGGGTTAAGTGCACCACTTTCCAGTAATACTCATTAAACCCCTCAGCATTTTGAACGGCTTTGCCATCGACACTCGTTGGGCTAACGACAATTTGCTTCATATTGGCTAAATGCAAATCAACCGTGGTTTTCATAGGGCGAACGGTTGAAAAGTGCCAGAGCCTTGAACTGCTATCTAAAAAGTGCCCCGTCTCTTGATCAACCATCCTTAGCCAAGCTTCTGGGTAGCGATGTTTTAAGGTTAAGTCTGGACGCGCATACATAAAGCCCCATTCGTCTTGCGCTTTACTACCCAAAAGCCAATAGCCATCGGCATTCATAAGCCATAGATTATCGGTAGGTGAACTCTTTAACGCCTCGATACGAGACAACATCTCACTGCCCAAATAGTTTAAAACAATGACCCCGCGTTTGTTGCCTTGCGCATCAAAGACCGGTTTAGCGACTCGAATCATTGGCTTGCGCGGCTCTTCAATTTGGTCGCGTTCAATGTTCAAATCAAACGGCGAAAAATAGAACTGCTCTTTATCCAATAACATGCTCTTAAAGAAATAGTATCGATTACGCTTATTTTGCAAATCTTCTTCTGGAGAACGAACCGGCATGGGCTGTGCCAAATTCACTCTAAGGCGCTCTTGCCCGCTCTCATCTAGCCAACGCAATTGGTCATACACGGTAGAGGTCTTCATCAGCGCCTGCCAATCTCGGGCAAGGGCATCTAATGACGCGCTGCGTTCAATCTCAGAAGCGTTTGCAGAGGGGTTTAAAACGGCATTCAACAGTTCACTTTGGGTGATGTATTGCACATCACGAACCACTAAATCTAGATTTTGAATGGATAAGGACTTTGCAGAAATAATTTTCTCTTGTGTCTGCTGTTTGAGCACATTAAACTGTTGGTTTTGAGCCTGCTCCATTCCAATATAACTGAGCACCAGCACCAGCAAAGAGGCGGGTAAGAAGTACCTTAAAAAGTACTTAAAAAAAGTTTGGGAAGCGATAGGTTGCATAGTGAAATAAGCATTCTTGTAAAAGTTAAACTCATAATACCTTTCCCGAAAATACTTAACAACCAAACATAACCATGTTAACCATAAACAATCGTGATTATTAGTGGTTATTAGTGGTTATTAGCCATTATTCATTCATCTCAACCAGAATCAGCAGGCCTGCTCAAATTAAAACGAAACGTGTTTATCTACTACTCTCAGTTCATTAGCGATTTAACGCAGACTTTAATTAAACCTACTCGTTTTACAGGGTTTTTATCGATTTTTTTCAAAAAGTGAGGCTATTAAAAATGGGTTTAGTGATAGAGTTAATGGTAAAGAAGTATTTAAATTCAATACATTAGACGTTGCTTATAAACATTTTTAAACTTTTTTAGACCGCCACGCATAATTTAATCAAACCAGAACCCAAAATAAAACATGAATAAAACATTCAAAAAACGAGCCAGCCTAAGAACACGATATATCTCGTTTACCTTCATTCTTGGGCTATTTGTTTTAACCTTGGTAACGGTGAGTTACATGAACCTCATGGCCACAAAAAGTAAGGTCAATTCCGGTTATCTCACGATTACCCAAGAACAAAAGCACATTGTTGATATCAGAAGCACCCTCCTTAAAGTCAACCAAGACATTAACCTCTTTATTCTCGACCCATTAAATGAAGATCTGTTAAATAAAATCGACATTCACACTCAAGTTGCTCAAACAAATTTGACCCCTCTTTTAGAAAAAAATCACTATGCACACACCAATCTAGATGACCGTGTTAAAAGCCTAAGCGGGCGTTTTGACATACTCAACAAAGAGGTAAAACGGTTAGTTGAATACCGCTTAGACATCAATAAACAATATCCAGGATTAGGGCTCTCTGCCAACGAAATGGAAGCTCAGCAAGACCAAGTTAAATCAGCGTTTGAAATTTTGATTAATGAGGCGGAGAGCGAAGGATTTGATGCGGCTATTTTGTCTAAACTGGTTAACGCCAACCTAAATTGGACCAAAGCCATTTCACAAACGCGCATTTACATGGCCAACCGTCTTGCCTCTTTTTCGACCGACATATTGAACGACCAAGGAATCAGTTTAAATGACATCTACAACCTATTCTCTGAGCAAGTTCAAACGTTACAATCCGACTACTCAGGCATCGACAGCTTTGAAGGAACCGACCTTCTAAAGTCTGTTGCAGAAATAAACGAAGCTTGGTACATCAACTTTTTAAAAGTGCGCGCTATTTCCGAATCCGACGCTTGGCGCAGCGATACGCAAATAATGAAAAGCAAGATTTTTCCACTTTTAAATACCATTACCGAAGAGGTTAATGCACTCGAACAGGTTCTTAAAAAAGAGAAAGCGAACATTGACGATGAGGTTCAAAAAAGTGACCAAGCGTTTAACGTGTTAATCTTTGGCATTATTGCGCTGTTTTTAATTTACATTGCCGCCCTATTGCTTTCAATGGAATGGATGCTGTTTGGCCCGATACGAAAGGTGACCCAAACCATAAAAGCAAAAGCGTTCAATACCGATCTTGCGATAATAGAGCCCACCAACACGCTTGAGATGGATCGTCTTATTGACGCGTTTAATCATATGGACGAACAAGTCATGCAGCGTCAAAATGCGCTTGAACATCAAGCCATGCACGACTATCTAACAGGCTTGCCTAACCGATTCATGCTCAATCAGCGTCTTGAATATCAACTGCTTTCGGCACAACGTCAAAAACAATCCTTCTCACTGTTTGTCATGGATTTAGACTATTTTAAAGAGATTAACGATACTCTTGGCCACGCCATAGGTGATCAACTGCTGATTGAAGCCTCTCTGCGCATGGCAAAACTCATTCGAAACTCGGATACCTTAGCCCGATTAGGCGGCGATGAATTTGCCGTGTTACTCCCCGATTCCGATAAAAACAGTTCGCAAAAAACCGCCAAAGCGATTATTCAGGCGATTAATCAAACGTTTGACATTAACCATGAAAAAGTCAGTGTCAGCATCAGTATCGGCATTGTCAGTTACCCTGAAGATGCTCAAGACTGCGACACCTTAATGCAATATGCCGATATGGCGATGTACACTGCAAAACGCAAACGCAGTGGCTACTCACTGTATGATTCAAGCGAAAACATCTACAGTAAAGAACGCTTAACCCTGGTTCACGACCTCAACGAAGCCCTTACCCAACATCAGTTTGACCTCTACTACCAGCCCAAAATAAATTTGAGCACCAACGAGCTGGTGGGGGCAGAAGCCTTAATTCGTTGGAATCACCGATTGTATGGTTTTATCTCCCCAGAAAAAATTATTGAAGCCGCAGAGCGGGTTGGCATTATCCAAAAGCTGTCGCTGTATGTTTTAGAAAAAGCCATTACCGAGTGTGCCCATTGGCACACAATGGGCCACCGCATTTCGGTTTCGGTCAACCTTTCAGTGCGCGATTTAACCAACCGAACACTGTGCGATCAAATTCAAGCGATGCTCGATAAAAACCAGCTTGGCTACCCATATCTAATTGTTGAAATTACCGAAAGCGTCATGATGGAAAACCTCGCCACCTCACTGGAACAGCTCAATAAAATAAGCGATTTAGGCATTGGTATTTCCATTGATGACTACGGCACAGGCTTCTCTTCACTGGCCTACTTAAAACGCCTCCCCGTGAAAGAGCTGAAAATTGATAAATCGTTTATTATGGATATTATCGATGACGAAAACGACAAAGAGATTGTTCGCTCCACCATTAACCTTGGGCACAACCTTAATTTACGCGTCATTGCTGAAGGTGTTGAAAACCAGCAAGTGCTTGACCTGTTGAGAACGTTTGGTTGCGACCAAATTCAAGGCTACTTTATTAGCCGCCCGATTGACTCGGAGGCGTTTAGAGAAAAAATCGCGACCAACCAATTTAGACTCGACACCAAATAACCCATCAATAAGACAAGCAGGCCTCTCACTCTCTTTACCCCACCTGCGGGGGAACCCACTCTCAAACATAGCAAACTAAAGCCTGCGCCCCAGATTAGTTATGATTTAATCTTATCCAAAATCAGCAGGCCTGCTAAACAGAGACCAAAAGCAACGTAACGTCTTTGAAGCACACATCACCGCCTAGACCTTAGCCTTCCCAAAACCAAAAAAATATCATCTTTTTGTCACACTGGCGTCATCTGCCAGCCATACTCAAGCGCAATAATAGACATGAAATTTGTCCACTTCTTGAGAGCCTAAAAAACATGCTAAATTTAGAAAAAACGCTGACTGAAAAGTACCCCGACCTCCCTAAAAGGCTTGGAGGCAAGGCGATGATCAAACTGATTAAAACCCTGACTCATGAAACCCAAATTAATGATTTTATTCAAACCCATCAGCACCTTAAAGGTTTTGCCTTTTTAGACCAAGTTCTCAACCACTTCAATTTCAGTTATCAAGTCAGTGCCCGCTCACTCAATCGCATACCCGCCGAAGGGCGTTTAATGATTGTCGCGAATCACCCGATTGGCTCACTGGACGGCTTGGCACTTTTAAAAATGGTACACAGTGTCCGCTCCGACGTAAAAATTGTTGCAAACGACCTGTTGAATAACATCGAACCATTACAGTCGCTGTTTTTAGGGGTAGATAATATAAGCGAAAAAAACAGTCACAAAGCCCAACTTAAAGCGATTATGCATGCGCTCGCTCACGATGAAGCGGTCATAATCTTTCCCGCTGGCGAAGTGTCTCGTATTCGCCCGAATGGCGTTCGTGATGGTAAATGGAAAGCGGGCTTTCTAAAACTCGCCAAAAAGGCCAAGGCGCCAATTGTCCCCATTTATGTAGACGCTCGTAATTCGGCGCTATTTTATAGCCTGTCAACCCTCTACAAACCCTTAGGCACATTGATGTTGGTGCAGGAGATGTTCAATAAAAGCCACCAAGAGATTAAGTTTCATATCGGCAAGCCGATTCCTTGGAAAGCCTTAGCCAACTTGGAGATGGACAATAAGGCTTTAGCCAACCGTTTTCGAAAACATCTGTACCGTTTAGACAAAGAAGCCAAGTGGACTAAAAACGAGAAAACTCCGCTGTTTGAAACACTAGAAACGATTGCACACCCCGTTGACCGCAAAGCCTTAAAAAAGGCACTCAAAAAGAGTCCTCTGCTTGGTCAAACGCAGGATGGTAAAAAGATTTTTCTTTACGACTTTGAAGACGACTCGCCCGTTATGCACGAAATTGGTCGTTTACGAGAACTCACCTTTAGAACCGTTGAAGAGGGCACCGGCACCCGCATGGATTTAGACCAATACGATGTACTTTATCGCCACTTGGTTTTGTGGGATGAGGATGATCTAGAAATTGTTGGCGCTTATCGCATCGGTGAATGCAAACCGATTATTGAACAAAATGGCATCAACGGTTTATACACGAGCACCCTATTTAATCTTCAGCCACAAATGGAAACCTTGTTACCCAACGCACTCGAATTAGGAAGAAGCTTTGTGCAACCGCGTTACTGGGGCAAACGCAGCTTAGATTATTTATGGTACGGCATTGGTGCTTATGTCGCGCAGCATCCAGAAATCAAGTATCTGTTTGGCCCCGTGTCACTGAGCGCCGCTTACCCACAAAACGCCAAAGAACTCATTATTGGTTTTTACAGCAAACAATTTGGTGACGATTCTGAACAAGAAAAAGCCGCCACCGCCAAACGACCAATCCGTTTAAGCAAAGAGAATCAAAAAATCGCCCAACATCTCTTTAACGGCGAATACAAAGCCAGCTACAAAAAACTAAACGCCCTACTGGATGCCGAAGGCGTTAAAGTGCCCACCCTGTTTAAACAATACGCCGAAGTCTGTGACGACAAAGGCTGCACGTTTATTGACTTCAGCACCGACCCCAACTTTAACGACTGCATAGATGCCTTAATTTGGGTGGAGCTGGATAAACTCACCCCAAAAAAACGCGCTCGCTACCTAAATCCGATTAAGGCTTAACCTTTATTCAAAATCAGCAGGCCTGCCAAAATCGAGACAAACCATGAGACGGTTACCACGCTTGTATAAAGACTTTTAAGGATTCAATAAACCAAAAAAGTAACGCTACAATGTGATTTTGCAAAACTGCGCACACTTTTTGCTTTATAACAAACCAACTTAAAAATTAACACCTGCGCACTAGCCCAATCCACAGAGGTTTACCATGCAAGAATCCATTCGTCTTATTGCCCGCGTTGATGCAAACGGCACTATTCAATACATAAACAATGAGTATCTCACCTGGACAGGCTACCCCTCTAAAGAACTGGTTGGGCACCCTGTGAGCACGCTTCGCTCGGTGAACGGCGCGACCTCAAGGATTGAAGGTATCATTAAGAGTCAGTGCCAAAAAAATGAACCGATTAATTTTCCGGTTCCGGAAGTCAAAAAAAATGGCGAACGTTACTGGACAGATATGCGCATTCAACCGATTCATGAAAATGGCCAATACATCGGTTACACCTCGGTTAAACGTCTTATCACCGCTGAAAAGAAAATTAAACAAGCTGAATTGCTCTACCACAAAATAGAAAAAGAGCAGGTCGTCTTTTACAGCGGCGAATGGATTGCCACAGCTAAACATCGATTCAGTTCTATGATTGGCTTACACAAAGCCTCTCTTTCACAAAAAATTATCGCTATTACCGCCAGTGTGTCCATCGTAATACTTGCGCTAGCCTTTGCCTACGAGCAACTTGAAGAAAAAAAGATAGAGCACAATTTAGCCATTAACCATGGTCAAAATTTTGGTGAAATTGTCGATGGCTTAATGTTAAAAAAAGCCGATTTAGGCATTACTAATGCGGTGGCAATTTCTGCCTCCAATGAGATTGAACTTGCCGCCACCAATGGTGACCAACGGGCACTCAACGATGCGCTATCCAATATCAGTCAAAAATACAGTGAAATGACCGATTTAAAAAGTGTCAAACTGCACTTTACCGATGAAAACTCGCAATCTTATTACAAGTCTTGGCTGCCATTAGAAAAACAAGAAATTGTCGACCTTTCCGATCGTGGTTACATGAAAAAAATGGCCACTGAACGTAAACCAATGGTGGTCTATGCAGTGGGTTCGGCTGGGTTTAATATTAAATCGTTGATTCCCATTAAAAAAGACGGCAAGTTTGAAGGCGCTTTGGAACTGATTCAAGGGCTAGGTTCGCTACGCAGAGACTTTGCTAAAACTAATCGCATGTACCTCATGACCATCTCCAAAGACTACATTATGGCGGGGGACAAATATCGTCAAATGAACGCCAAAAACATTCCAGTATCTAAAGATGCAAGTTGGGTGGTGGGCAATAACAAGCAATTCTCTTTAGAAGCATCAGGCAAACAAATTGACGCGCTTCAGCAGATTGACTTAAACACCCTTTTTAAACAAGGATACTTAACGACCAGTGACTATTTTCACTATACCAAACCCATTTATGACGTTTCTAAAAAGTTAATGGGCTACCACATTGTTTCCGAACCGATTGCCGATTATAACGCACTGCTAAACAAACAAATTGACGTGGCGGAAAATGCCTTTATACAACTATCTTTAGCCTTAACGACCATGCTTGCATTGGTATTAACCTTACTCTGGATTATGGTGATTAAACCCATTCGTAATACACAACAAACTATGGAAAACTCGGTTATTAATTCCGACCTGTTTGCGCGTGTTCACGCTTACGGGAATGACGAAATTGCACAAATGGCCAAAGCCTATAACCGCCAATCAATGCTGGCTCAAGTCGCCAATGCCGAAGTGTCGTCAGCCATGGAAGAGATTTTAGCGGGTCGCTTAAACTACCACATAGATTACCCATTCCAGTCGGATTACGGCATTCTAAAAAATCGTATCAACGAAACCAATCAATCGCTAAGCACCTTTTTTGAGGTGATTGGTGAAGTGATGACTGACTTACAAAATGGCGACTTTAACAAAGCGCACAAAAACACCTTAAACGGCGCCTTTGCCGTGGTGGTCAATGACTGTTTAACCTCTATGCACACGCTATCTAAAGCGTTTGCAGAAATTAATCAGGTGATGAGCTATGCCGCTCGCGGTAAGTTTGATGAACGCATCCAAAACTTCGCCGCTGGAGACATCCATCAACTTCAAACCAATTTAAACCAAGCCTTACAGAACATAGAAACCGGTTTTGAAGATATCGTTGAAGCCGCACAACGCATGGCTCAAGGCGACTTAACCCAACCGATTGTCCATGAATACGAATTCACCATTGATCAAGCCAAACAAGCGATTAACGAAAGTATTAATGGCTTAAGTGGCACGCTGTCACAAGTCACCGACATTGCCTACCAAGTGCAATCCGGTGTCAGAACGGTGGCGGATGGCGCACAAAATTTGAACCAACGCACCCAAGACCAAGCGGCCACGCTTGAAAAAACCTCGGCGGCGATGGAACAGACCAACTCGCAAATTCAAAACAACCTAGACAACACCAAAATGGCAGGGCAAATTGCCGAATCGCAAAACCACATGCTCGAAGAGGCCAATGGCGTGATGGGCGAAACCAAAAACTCCATGAACAACATTCA
Source organism: Thiotrichales bacterium (assembly GCA_016938655.1). Taxonomy (GTDB): domain Bacteria; phylum Pseudomonadota; class Gammaproteobacteria; order Thiomicrospirales; family Thiomicrospiraceae; genus Thiomicrorhabdus. The sequence goes on from JAFGUG010000080.1 coordinate 79,021, forward strand.
AACCGCCTCGAATCAAATTAAAGACATTACCAGCTTGATTGATTCCATTGCCTTCCAAACCAACTTGCTTGCACTGAATGCCGCCGTAGAAGCAGCAAGAGCGGGCGAACACGGCCGTGGATTTGCCGTGGTAGCAGGTGAAGTGCGAAATCTAGCCGGTAAATCGGCCGATGCCGCCAAAGAGATCAGCACCTTAATTGAGCAAACCTCGAACGCGATTAATGTTGGGGTAACGCAAGTGGATAAAGTCGGTAACTCACTCGACCAAGTCACCCAAGAAACGCAACGTATGCTTGAAATTGTGCGCCAAGTCTCCATCGCCTCGCAAGAGCAATCGCAAGGGGTCAGCGAAATTAACAGCGCCATCATCAGTATTGATAGCGCCACTCAACAAAACGCCGCACTGGTTGAAGAGACCACCGCCACCGCAGAGACGCTTTTAGAGTCGTCTGAACAACTGCAAAACTCGGTCAAAGCGTTTCAATTACAACGAAAATTGCGCTAAGGTGTTTTAAACACGATTAAAGCCATTAAAAATCGGTTAAATAAAACTCAACAGGCCTGCTTAAATTCAACTCTAAGCAGGCCTGTTGGGTTTTATCACCTTGTTTTTCAGCGTTCTTTTAATCTTACCGTTAATTAAATAAGCACCTTAACAAACATTCGAAGCTTCTTGAAAGCCCGGATTCCAAGGGTGGTCTAAACGAATTAAGCCGTTTTCGGTTGGTGGGACGGATACGGGGTAGCTGCATTGTGTCCATGCGTTATAGCCGCCAGCCAAGTTGACGACATTGGTGTAGCCCATTTTTAACATGGTATCCACCGCCAAAGCGCCGCGTCCACCTGCCTGACAAAACACGACCCAACATTGGTCTAAATCGGCCAAATCCCCACTGTGCCCTTCGTAACACTTGTCGCACATCGGCTCTAACATACCGCGCGGCACATGCACCGCCATAGGAATGGTGCCGTCTAAGTATTCGGCTGCCTCACGGACGTCTAACGGTTTATAACCGCCGCATTTGAATAGGTCTTGCGCCTCTTTGGTTGTGACCTCTTTAATATTGGCTTTCGCTGCCGCCACAATGTCTTTTAGTCGTAATGCCATTTTCCCACCCCTTTGACTTTATAAATTACTGGGTTTCAATTTAGCAAGAATCCTTTTTAAATGAAAGGGTTATTCGACATTAACGCCACAAAAAAGCGTGTGTGATTATTTGCTTTTGATTAAGCCATCCAGTAATAAACGCTGGCGTGAATCAAATAGGCGACGACTGGCAAAATGCACCGCAATCAAGGTGCCCATGGCCGTAGAAGAGGCAACCAAAAACATCACTAAAATTTGATATTTAACCGCTTCAGTGGGGTCGGCTCCGGCTAAGATTTGCCCAGTCATCATACCGGGTAACGAGATGATTCCGGCGGCCACCAGCATGTTAATAACCGGCATCATGGCGGTGTGTAAACTTTGTTGGCGAATAAACAACATCGATTGTTTGGCAGTTTTTCCTAACGCCAACTGTGCCTCAATTTGCGGTTTGAGTTGCACCGCATTGCGTGTAAGGTTGTCGAGTCCCAAGCCAATCGCGGTCATACTGTTACCCAACAACATGCCTAACAACGGAATCGCGTATTGTGCTTGGTACCACGGTTCGGGTTCGATAATAAATATCAGCACGCCCACTAACAACATTAAGGCAGTCAGTGAAATGGAAAACAGTCCAATGATAATGCTGTAGCCGCCTTTAAAGATGTAATGTTGTCGCTTGGCAATTTCGTAGCCGGCGGCCAGCAACATGATCACCCCCACCAACGCGACCCAAATCCAGTTTTCGGCAAAGAACACCCAACTTAACCACACGCCCATAAATAGCAGTTGTACGACCATACGAACGTTGGCCCACCAATATTGTTTAAAATGGGTAAAGCCGTTTAACGCCAAAATAACACCCATTAACACCACTAAACTCGAGAGCATTAATAGGTCAAGGTAGGTGAGGGTTATCATGTTCATGAGTCTTTCTCGGTGCAGGCCTGCTGACTTTTTGAATCACTTTGCGCTGTATCTTGGTAAAGGGCTTCAATATCCCACTGGTTTTCTGGGTCGGCTAACCGATTTTTTTGTGCTTCGTCATGGCTAATCCAAAGCATCGCCGCAGAGTGGGCTTGGCAATAATCTTTAACCACTGCCTCCACTTTTAAGGTGGCGACCTTATCTAAGTTGGCGGTAATTTCGTCCAATAACAGCACGGTTGGTTGATAAGACAAACCACGCAATAGCGCTAAACGTTGCTTTTCACCACTCGACAAACCGCTAATCGGTTGTTTGATTTGTTCAGATGTTAAACCGACCGCATCTAATTGTTCAGCGGTGGGTAAGGTGTCAAAATGCACGTCTGCAGTCTCTTTCCACCAAGCGGTTTCCGCGGAAAAATACATCACTTGTCTGCGCCAATGTTCCGGACAAATGTCAGTTTGAGCCTTACCGCTTAACGAGACTTGGCCTTGGTGCGGTATCAGGTCGGCTAAGGCTCTAAATAGCACTGACTTTCCGGTACCCGACTCGCCAAACAGCACCACTTTTTGCTCAGCTTGCAGTTCAAAACTGACGGCGGTTGGCATGCCTTTGGAGTGAACTTGACAGGCCTGTAACAGCGTACTCATGACTTAACGCTGCTCCAGTTTGGCATACGCCATCACCAACCACTTAGACCCCACTTCATCAAAATTGATATTCACACTGGCGTGCTCACCCGAGCCTTGCACTGAGAGCACCATGCCCTCACCAAACTTGGCGTGGAATACACGGTCACCAATTTGGTAACCGGTTTGGTTTTGCGCCGCTAAGGCTTTTTGAATACTGCTGTCCATGGACGATTCGGTGGTGGGTCGCACCGACCCCGACAAGCGCACAAAATCCACATACTCCGCCGGAATCTCTTTAATAAAACGCGACTGCATTGGGTAGAACTCCGAGCCATGCATACGACGGCGATTGGCAAAGGTAATAATCAACTGCTTCTCGGCACGGGTAATGCCCACATACGCCAAACGACGTTCCTCTTCCAATTTACCGCCTTCATCCACCGAACGTTGTGATGGAAACAACCCCTCTTCGACACCAATCATAAACACCAACGGAAATTCCAAACCTTTGGCCGCGTGCAGCGTCATAAGTTGCACAGAAGACTCCCACTCACTGGCTTGTTGCTCGCCCGCTTCAAGTGCGGCCTGCGCTAAAAACTCCGACAACGGATCGGCAAATTCGTTTACTTCGTTTAAAGTGCCGTCTTTTAATTGCTCAGGGCTTTCAAAGCTGGCCTGCTGATTTTCCAGATTCGCACTTTCTTCGCTTTCAACCCCACTCATCGACTCTTGCGGCTTAGCGACTTTAAACTGACTCACCGCATTAATCAGTTCGTCAATGTTCTCTAACCGACCTTGGCCTTGTTCGGAGGTGTCTTTATCAAAGTGCGCCTGTAAGCCGGAACGTGAAATGACTTGCATCACCTGATCTTGTAAATCTTGATTTTGCGCGCTTTCAGCAATGCTTTCTATCAGATCTAAAAAGCTTGCAACCGCTGTTTTCGCACGTGCCGTTAAACCGTGCTCTACCGCCTGTTGCGCGGCTTGCCACATGGAAATTTGTTGTTCACGAGCAAGCATACGAATGCCATCGGCGGTTTTTTGACCAATACCGCGTGGCGGATGGTTGTAAGCACGTTCAAACGCCGCATCGTCATCCCGATTGGCCAATAAACGCAGGTAACTTAAAACGTCTTTAATTTCTGCTCGATCATAAAATCGCAGGCCACCGTATACGCGATACGGAATCTGCGCTTGCAATAAAGCTTGCTCCATAATTCGAGACTGCGCGTTTGAGCGATACAACACCGCCACTTCATTCCGTGCGCCGCCCTGCCCACACCAATTTTTAATTTGATTGCAAACGTAATTGGCTTCGTCCATCTCATTAAAGGCTTCGTAAATCCGAATCGGCGCACCGTCTTCGCCATCGCTCCACAACTGTTTGCCCATGCGACTGGTATTATTAGATATAAGCGCGTTGGCCGCTTTTAATATGGTGTTGGTGGAACGGTAATTTTGCTCCAAACAGACCATCTGCACATTGGCAAAGTCATCGCCAAATTGACGAATGTTTTCCACCTTAGCGCCACGCCAACCGTAAATCGATTGATCATCATCGCCGACCACAAACAATTTACCCGAGCCGCCCGCTAACACGCGCAACCATGCATACTGCAAACTATTGGTGTCTTGAAACTCGTCCACTAATATATGCTTGTAACGCGCCTGGTAGTGCGCCAATACTTGCGGGTTTTTGAGCCAGAGTTCATGGGCACGTAAAAGCAGTTCAGCAAAATCGACTAAACCAGAACGCTTGCACTGCTCTTCATACGCAGAGTAAATTTGCACCATCTTGCCGACAAACGGGTTGTGACCAATATCAATGTGCTGCGGGCGTCTGCCCTCTTCTTTTTCGCCATTTATAAACGCCTGTACTTGGCGATGCGGCCACTGTGCCTCATCGAGCTCCATGCCTTTTAACAGGCGTTTAATTACTCGCTTTTGGTCATCCGAATCTAAAATCTGAAAATTCTGGGGCAACTTGGCTTCTTGGTAGTGCTGGCGTAACAGGCGATACGCAATGCCGTGAAAGGTTCCCATGGTCAAACCCAAGGCTTTCTGACCAATCAAAGAATCGATACGGCCACGCATCTCATTCGAGGCTTTATTGGTAAAGGTCACCGCCATAATATTATAGGCCGACAAGCCAATGACCTCGGTGAGCCAAGCGATGCGATGCACCAATACGCGCGTTTTGCCACTGCCCGCGCCCGCCAATATCAAGGCGTGCTGATCGTCTACCGCCACGGCTTGACGTTGCGCATCGTTTAAGTCATTTAGTATGTAAGAGATGTCCATGCTGTATTTGGGTTCCGGCAAGTGTTTAATGGTTATCAGAAGTCAGCAGGCCTGCTTAATTTACCGGCCTTGCAATATGGAATGAATCTGGGCGTAAAGACTGAATAAACCATTAAAACATGAATAATAATTGGCATATATCCTACGCTAATTCGAGCAATTTGTGGCGCACAAAACAGCCTAAGTTCCCCCACTTAGGCGCATTTTATCAAGCTTGCCCTAACTAATAAGGGGGTTTTTAATTAAAAAAACGGAATTTTTTACCTTTTGGCTTGCACATATCACTAAAAACCTGTAATGTGACTTAAATTCTAAAAATTCAATTAAAAAATTGTTCACTATTTTCAAAGTTTGTTGAAAACGCAGTGTTCAATTACCAAGTAAAATACTTCCATACGAATCTATTTTGACCAACCGCAGAATTGTTAAACCAGTTCTCCGTGTATTTCGGTATTCGTGTAGAAGAAATATAACCAGGAGTAAAAATAATATGATCTCAACAAGTGATTCGAATTTCGATACTGAAGTACTTCAATCTGACGTCCCTGTTCTTGTAGATTTTTGGGCTGAATGGTGTGGACCTTGCAAAATGATTGCTCCAATCCTAGACGAAATTGCTGGCGAATACGCAGGTAAGCTTAAAGTTGCAAAACTAAACATTGATGAAAACCCAGCAACCCCACCAAAATACGGTGTGCGTGGTATTCCAACATTGATGTTATTCAAAAACGGTGAAGTAGATGCAACCCAAGTTGGCGCGCTATCAAAATCACAGTTAACAGAGTTCCTAAACGGTAACCTGTAAATCTGATTACAGGGTGTCAAAATAAGTTTGACACCCTTTGTCATATTGCTTGTAACAACACAATCCAATCCTTTCCCAACTCTCTCTTTCCATCTATTGAAACCCTTATAGGCTCAATATCAAGAATATTCAAAGAACTATGAACTTAACCGACTTAAAACAACAATCCGTCTCTTCTTTATTAGACCTTGCAGAAAGCATGGGCCTAGACAATAACTTAGCGCGTTTACGCAAACAGGATATTATCTTTGCCATTCTAAAAGGGCATGCTAAAAAAGGGGAAGACATCTATGGCCAAGGCGTTTTAGAAATCCTCCCTGACGGGTTTGGGTTTTTAAGAACGGCTGACGGTTCATATTTAGCTGGGCCAGACGATCTATATGTATCGCCAAGCCAAGTTCGCCGTTTTGGACTGCGCAAAGGGGACACCATTCAAGGTAAAATTCGCCCACCTAAAGAGGGTGAACGTTACTTTGCACTTTTAAAAGTTGAGAAAATCAACTTTGAAGACCCAGACGTTGCGCGTAAAAAAATCGCCTTTGAAAACTTAACGCCGTTGCACGCCCAAGAGCGTTTAAAGATGGAAGTGGGGAACGGCAGTACCGAAGATATTACCCCGCGTATTATCGACATTGCTGCCCCGTTTGGTAAAGGTCAACGTGGTTTAATTGTTGCACCGCCAAAGTCGGGTAAAACCGTAATATTGCAGCAAATGGCTCAGTCGATTGCCGAAAACTACCCGGATGCACACCTGATTGTGCTTCTGATTGATGAGCGTCCTGAGGAAGTCACCGAGATGCAACGTACCGTTAAGGGCGAAGTGATCTCTTCTACGTTTGATGAACCGGCTTCTCGTCACGTGCAAGTGGCTGAGATGGTCATCGAAAAGGCCAAACGTTTAACCGAACATAAGATTGACGTGATTATTCTTTTAGACTCAATTACTCGTTTGGCGCGTGCTTACAATACAGTGGTACCGTCATCCGGTAAAATCTTAACCGGTGGTGTGGATGCCAACGCCCTTCACCGTCCAAAGCGTTTCTTTGGTGCGGCACGTAACATTGAAGAAGGTGGATCTTTAACCATCATCGCAACAGCATTAGTGGATACTGGCTCTAAGATGGATGAGGTTATCTTTGAAGAGTTCAAAGGTACCGGTAACATGGAGTTGCATTTATCGCGTAACATCGCTGAAAAACGCATCTACCCTGCGATTAACCTAGAAAAATCAGGTACCCGTAAGGAAGAGTTACTGACCTCTAAAGATGAGCTTCAGAACATCTGGATTTTACGTCGTTTCTTACAAACGCTAAGCGAAGTCGATGCGATTGAAACTTTGATTGACCAGATGAAAGTCAGTAAAACCAATACGGCACTTTTCGAGTCAATGAAACGCTAAAGCTCAAGGCCTGTCGGTTAAGCTGCCTTATTTGCTGCCTTATTTGCTGCCTTAATTAGGTCAGGCTTTACCGCTTCTAAAGCGCGCACAATTTAATAAACTTTATTTTTTCAAACCCACTTTTAGGAAGTTTGATAAAAAAATCAAATAATTGCGAAAAGAGATTTGCAATTTGATTTTTAATCACTATAATCCCCTTTCTTTAAGAACATTACAAACGGACCGTGATCATGAAAGCAGATATTCACCCAGATTATAACGAAGTCGTTTTCCAGGACATTTCTACTGGCGAAACTTTTTTGACTCGTTCAACTATGACTAAAACTTCTGGCGACACTATTACTTTAGAAGGTAAAGACTACCCTCTAATTCGTGTTGAAGTTTCTAGTGCTTCTCACCCTTTTTACACAGGTAAGCAAACACTTGTGGATACAGAAGGACGTGTTGAGAAGTTCAAGCAAAAGTACGCTCGCCGCTAGGCCTGTTCGTTATAAGCAAGTTTTTATTGGCTTGCTTAAACGACCAAAAGCGTTGTTTTCAAATTGGGGATTACCCGTTTTGAAACAACGCTTTTTTTATGTCTAAAATACTTCTAATTTACTCAACCTTAGTGCATAAAAAAAGCCAAATGAGCAGGCCTGCTCATTTGGCTTTTAACTTTAAAGCACCTCATAACCGCTCACAATGTAAACAGCTACTAAAGTTAAGGATTATTTAGCGATACTAATTGGCTCTAGATGCCAAATATCATCGTTGTACTCTTGCATAGTACGGTCTGTTGAGAACACACCACTGCGCGCACTGTTAATAATACTCATCTTTACCCAATGCTTACGGTCTTGATACGCTGCTGCCGCTTCTTGTTGCGCCCACACATAACTATCAAAGTCCGCTAAGGTCATCCAAGGATCACTCGGGCTCTTGATCGAGTTGATGACATCATTAAAGATCCCCTCTTCAAACTGACTAAAATGCCCTGACTCTAACAAACGCATAACGGCTTGCAGATTGCTGCTTTGGTTTATGTAGTGGTGTGGTGAATAATTGTGCTTAAGCTCCTCCACTTCTGGCGTATGCAAACCAAACAAGAAGAAGTTATCATCGCCCACCGCTTCACGAATCTCAACGTTCGCACCATCTAAGGTTCCAATGGTCAAAGCGCCGTTCATCATAAACTTCATGTTACCCGTACCTGATGCTTCTTTACCTGCCGTTGAGATTTGCTCTGATAAATCGGTGCCTGGGCAAATCACTTCCATTGCAGAAACACGGTAATTCGGGAAGAACACCACTTTTAACTTGTCACCCACATCCGGGTCGTTATTGACGACTTCTGCTACGTTGTTAATTAACTTAACAATCTTTTTAGCCATGTAGTATCCCGGTGCGGCTTTACCACCAAATAGCACGCTACGGTTGGTCCAGTTCTCGGTATCGCCGCGTTTAATTCGTGCGTACAAGTGAATAACGTGCAGTACATTTAACAATTGGCGCTTGTATTCATGAATACGTTTTACCTGTACATCAAACATTGATTTCGTCTTAAACTTAACGCCTGTTTCTTTAAAAACTAAGTCAGCTAAACGCTGTTTATTCGCTTGCTTAACGTCGTACCACTGCTTTTGAAAGGCTTTGTCTTCGGCAAATTTTTCTATCTTGCTTAAATCGGTGAGTTGCGTAATCCAACCTTCACCAATTTTATCTTTTAGTAACGCGCGTAAACCAGGGTTACAGCCTGCTAACCAGCGACGCTGTGTCACACCGTTGGTTTTGTTATTAAACTTCTCCGGCCAAAGCTGATAGAAGTCGTTAAACAAGCCATCTTTAAGTAACTGTGAATGCAGTGCCGCCACCCCGTTTACCGAGTGACTACCCACAATCGCTAAATACGCCATACAAACATTATTATGCTCATCAATAATCGACATACGACGTTGACGATCCGTATCGGCAGGCCACTTCATAGACACTTGTGACATAAAGCGGTGGTTAATCTCATAGATAATCTCTAATGGACGCGGTAACAATTTTTCAAATAGGCTAATTGACCACTTCTCGAGTGCTTCAGGCAACAACGTATGGTTGGTATAAGCCATCGTTTGAGTGGTGATGCTCCACGCTTTATTCCACTCCATACCTTCTTGATCAATGAATAAACGCATAAGCTCGGCAACCGCCAAACTTGGGTGAGTATCGTTTAGCTGAAACGCATTAAACTCAGCAAAATCATCGAAACTGCCATTGCGCTCTTTCCATTGTGCAACGACATCTTGCAAGCTGGCAGAGACCAAAAAGTACTGCTGTTTCAAGCGCAAGACTTTACCGTTTTCACTGGTATCGTTTGGATACAACACCATGGTAATGTTCTCGGCTTCGGCTTTTTCAGCGACTGCTTCATGGTAAGAACCGGCATTAAATTCAGACAGATTAAAGCCTTCTTGAGCGGCCGCAGACCATAAACGCAAGGTATTGACCGTTTCATTTTTAAAGCCAGGAATAGGCACATCGTGCGGCACCGCTTCGACCTCTTCTGCATTCTCCCAGTGCACAATCAGCTGTTGTGTGTGAGGGTCTTTGTATTGTCTGGTGTAACCACCAAACGTAACAACACGAGTATATTCTGCACGTTGAACTTCCCAAGGATAAGGTCCTAGACCTAACCAATGATCGGGTTCTTCAATTTGGAATCCGTTTTGAATTAACTGGCGGAACATGCCATATTCGTAGCGCAAACCATAGCCCATTACCGGCAGTTGTAATGTTGCACAACTGTCCATAAAACAAGCGGCTAGTCGGCCTAACCCACCGTTACCCAAACCGGCATCGCGCTCTGCTTCTTCAATCTCTTCTAGGTTTAAGCCTAAGTCGTACATCGCCTGCTCGGTCTCATTCTCGATACCTAAGTTCAGCAAATTATTGGTTAGGGAACGACCAATCAAAAACTCCATCGACAAATAGTAGGCTTTTTTAGCTTTGGTGGCGTTATAGGCTTCCCAGGTTTTTTTCCAGTGGGTCATAAGACGATCACGTGTGGCGTAAGACAACGCTTTAAAGAGGTAGTAGTCTTCTGAACTGATATTTCGCCCTAAGGTATGGCATAAATATTTCAAAAAATCTGTTTCAATGTCCTCTTTTTTCATTCCGACATGTTGCAACATATCGGCAATGACTTCGTATCGCTTAGCATCTAGTGTGCTTGGCATTTAATTTTTCTCCGTGTATAAACTGACATACTCTTGTGCGCTGGCTTTCCAGTCAAAGGACTGCTCCATGCCCGTTTTCTGTATTTTTTGCCAGGTGCGTTTTTTATCAAACAAATGCAACGCATGTAATAGGGTCGATTTTAGGGCATGGCGACTTGGATCATAAAAAACAAACCCGGTCGCTAGACCGTTCTTAATGTTACTTTCCGTGGCATTAACAACGGTGTCAGCCAATCCACCGGTATGGTGAACAATCGGAAGCGTACCATACGCTAAACTGTACATTTGATTTAGACCGCATGGCTCAAAACGGGACGGCATTAAGAACATATCCGCTCCCGCTTCAACGCGATGCGCCAATGACTCGGAATAACCAATAAACACCCAGATTCTGCCTGGGTACTGTTTGGCCATTTGGGTAATTTGATTTTCGTAAAACTTATCGCCTGTTCCAACAATCACAAAGTTGGCGTTAGACTGCTCAATAAGCTCAGGAATAACCTCTAACACAAGGTCAATCCCTTTTTGCTCAACCAAACGCCCAACCAAACCAATTAAAGGCTTATCAATACAATTAGCTAAACGCTTGTCAGATTTTTTCTCGGACTCGCCACGGTATAAACACAGGTCACTCAACAAAGCCTCTTTATTGGCTTGTTTGCCAGTTAGACGGCCTTTTTTAACCGAATAATTTTTAACAATTAACTCATCGGTTAACGGGTTCCAAACCTGACTATCAATACCATTTAAAATGCCTTTTAAACGCCCTTCAGCCGCTCGATCTTGCAAGACACCTTCAAAGCCATACGCCAATTCAGGATGACAGATTTGAGTGGCATAGGTTGGACTCACAGTTGTCACCCAATCGGCTTTTATTAACCCAGCTTTAAGCATGGAGAAATGTCCCCAAAACTCAACGCCCTCTTTATTCCAAAGCGACCACGGTAAATTAAGCGCTTCAAATAACGACTTCGGAAAGTTGCCTGGATAAGCCATGTTGTGAATGGTAAAGATACTCTTTGGCGGCGTTTTTTCTAAGCTTAACAGCGCAGGAACCAATCCCGTTTGCCAGTCGTTTAAATGCACCACATCGGGTTGCCATTTAATGCCGACACGGTTCATAGACAACTCGGTGATCACTTTGGAGAAAACGCCAAATCGTTCCCCGTTATCCCACCAATCGCTGCCATCAGCGGCTAAGTACGGGTTACCAGGGCGGTCAAACAGCTCCGGAATATCCACTAACCAAACAGGCACATCAACTCCTGCAACCGCCCCGACTTTCACTTGTAGAATTTTGACCTGATATACCCTGTCACAGCCACTGACTGAAAACTCCGCCACTTTTTTATAGGCTTTCTTTTCAGGCAACTTGTCCATCACACTTTGGTAGGCGGGTAAAACCAGTCGTACCTTGTGCTTTAAATCAGCGAGTGCATTCGGCAAACTACCGGATACATCAGCTAAACCGCCGGTTTTTATAAGGGGATGCGCCTCAGAGGTCGCAAAAAGTATTTTCATACTCCGTCCTGTGGTTAATATTTTTAAATAAATAGATTATGAATTTGTTTATGAGTTTGATTTCAAGGTTTAAAAAACGGATTTAAGTCTTTTTGACAGGCCTGTGCACGTTTTACGTGACCTTTCAGGCCTGTCCATTATTTATCCAGTTTTAAAACCAATACCGCTAGGGGTGGTAAGTTCACTTCAACTGAGAAAGGTTGATTCATCCATGCCACATCCTCACTCTGAACACTGCCACCATTACCAATATTGCCGCCGCCAAACAGTTCCGAATCGGAGTTAATGACTTCTAAATAACGTCCACTTTCGGGCAAGCCAATACGGTAATTATTTCGCGGTACCGGTGTAAAGTTAAAGATACAAATCAGCTTCTCATTTTCTGAATGGCGAATAAAACTCAAGACCGCTTGCTGATAGTCATGGCAATCAATCCATTCAAACCCGCTACTGTCGAAGTCACGCTCATACAAAGCTGGGCTAGCCTGATAGAGATGGTTCATCTCTTTAACCAATAGCTGTACGCCACGGTTTAGTGGCGCATCACACAAATACCAATCTAAAGCACGCGCTTCTGACCATTCGCCCCACTGGGCAAATTCACATCCCATAAACAACAATTTTTTACCTGGGTGTAAAATTTGATACCCCAGCAATAAACGTAAGTTAGCCGCTTTTTGCCAATTATCACCCGGCATTTTCTCTATTAACGAGCCTTTTAAATGCACCACTTCATCGTGCGAAAGAGGCAACACAAAGTTTTCGCTGTAAGCATACATCTGGCTAAAGGTCAGTTGATTGTGATGGTAAGGACGGTAAATCGTGTCTTTTTCAAAGTAGTCTAAAGTGTCATTCATCCAGCCCATATTCCACTTCATCGAGAAACCTAGCCCGCCCATCCAAGTAGGACGGGAAACCATTGGCCAAGAGGTGGACTCTTCTGCCATCACCACCACACCTGGACATTGCGCATGAACCTGCTCGTTTAAGCTACGTAAGAAGTTAATGGCCTCGATATTTTCGCGTCCACCATATTCATTAGGTAACCACTGACCCTCATCTCGTGAGTAATCTAAATAAAGCATAGAGGCCACCGCATCAACACGCAAGCCATCAATATGTAACTCTTTAATCCAATATAGGGCGTTACTGATTAAAAAGTTTCGAACTTCGTTACGCCCAAAGTTAAAGATATAGGTGCCCCAATCTTGATGCTCACCACGGCGAGGGTCTTCATGTTCATAAAGTGCACTGCCGTCAAAACGCCCTAAGGCAAAGGCATCTTTTGGAAAGTGTGCCGGCACCCAATCCAAAAACACGCCAATATCGTTTTGGTGGCAGTAATCGACAAAATAACGGAAATCATCTGGCGTTCCAAAACGACTGGTTGGCGCAAAATAGCCGGTGGTTTGATACCCCCAAGACTGGTCTAATGGGTGCTCGGAAACCGGTAACAGTTCAATGTGGGTATACCCCATCCATTTAACATACTCGACCATTCGGTGGGCAATTTCACGGTAATTTAAAAAGGCATTATCATCCGCACGTTGCCAAGAACCTAAGTGCACTTCATAAACGTTTATCGGCGACTTCTGCCAGTCAAATTCTTTAAGCGACTCGAGCCAGCTTTGGTCATTCCATTCATGTTTTGTATCATACACAATGCAACCGGTTTCAGGTCGGTACTGCATGGATTGTGCATAAGGATCGGTTTTAGTAAAAATAGCACCGCCGTGATGACTGCGAATTTCAAACTTATATAAATCGCCCGACTGCAAACCCGGAATAAATAACTCCCACACACCCGATTGACCGTTGGTGCGCATTGGATGACGTAAACCATGCCAACCATTAAAGTCACCGACCACCGAAACACGTTCTGCAGCCGGCGCCCAAACGGCAAACTGCACGCCCGCAATGCCATCCACCACTTTAGAGTGTGACCCCATTACATCGTAGAGATTCCAATGCTGACCCTCCGCAAACAGGTGCAAATCCAGTTCACCTAGTTGTGGCATAAACGTATAGGGAGACACCACGGTGTGTTCAGACATATCCGGTTCAATCCAAGTCACCAAAAAGTGCTGAGGTAACATCGATTTTTGTTGAGCATTAATTTTTGCAGTAAACAGATCGGTGCCCATAACTCTTACCAGCGGTACAGAAGCATCGGCATCTTCTGGGTCATCGAGCAGTACCTTGACAAATTCTGCGGTTGGCAACCAAACACGAAGCACCCACGACGTCACTTTTCCACGGGTTGATTTAATAGGCTGACAGCCTAAAAACATATGCGGATCATGATGGCGGCCTTCAATCAAACGGGTCGCTTCGTCTTGTTCTATTGGTTTTAATACTTGCCATTCAACTTGCATAAATTAAGACTACTTTTTGTTAGGGTTACATTAAAAAGGGGGTTATTTTGAATACTGACAACGTTTTGACTGCTCAATCAGTACGGCGATTTTTTCCGCCAAATCCGCTGGGACTTGGGAGGCATTCAACTGCCAACGCCAATTATGTTCCGGTGTACCTGGGGTATTCATACGATGTTCGGATCCCAGCGCCAACCAATCTTGCATGGGGATAATAACGGAGTTTGCCGCACTGCTTAAACCCGCAACAATCAAAGGCCAAGGCATCGATGTGGGCAGGCCTGCTTGTTTTAATTTGGTAATAGTAATCGGCATTAACAGTTCCATAATCCAGTTTTTTGCGCCGTCATCTAAACTTTCAAACCATCCGACTGACGTATCGTTATCATGGGTTCCAGTATAGGTAACGGAGTTAGCAACCTGTTCATAAATCGAGTGCGGATTATCGGGCAATCCATTAAAACCAAATTGTAAAACCGACATACCCGGCAGATTAAATTGGTTTTTTAATGCCACCACTTCCTCTGTGATGATACCTAAATCCTCGGCAACAATGGGCAAGTCTGGAAAGTCCTGTTGTAAAGCCTTAAGCAGTGCTTCACCCGGTACTTTCTCCCAAGTGCCATTCATCGCCGTCTCTTCCGAGGCTTGTATCTCCCACGAAGACTCCAAACCTCTAAAGTGGTCAATGCGTACCATATCAAACTGTTCTAACGAAGCCGCCATGCGTTTACGCCACCAAGCAAACCCATCTTGTTGCATCCTATCCCAATCATAATGTGGATTTCCCCAACGTTGACCGGTTTCTGAGAAGTAGTCTGGTGGCACCCCGGTGACCACCGTTGGGCAGTGGTTCTCGTCGAGTTTAAACTGATCAGGGTTTGCCCAAACATCGGCGCTATCAAATGCCACAAAAATAGGAATATCGCCAAACAACTTGATGCCCTTGTCATTGGCATCCTGTTTTAATTGGCTCCAAATCGTCTGCAATACAAACTGCTGCTGCTTTAAAAAGGTAACTTGACTAGGATGCGTTTTGGCAAAGGCGTCAAGGGCCGTTTTATCGTGCATTTTGAGTGCGTTTGGCCAATCCACCCAAGAGGCGAGCTTTTGTTGATTTCGTATTGCAACAAACAGGGCGTAGTCATCAAGCCAATGTGGCGGATCCAGCAAGTAGGCTTCAAATGCCGCTTGATCAAAGTGTTCTAACCAATTATCCGGCAGTAAAGCAGGATTTAACGCAAAGGCAGACAGCGCTTGATAGGGCGACAAGTCTTCATGCGTATGGGTTAGAGGCAACGTTTGCCAAATGCATAATTTGGCTTGCTGCATCCACTCTAAAAACAACCAGGCCTGCTCATTTAGCTGACCAAGCTTACCCGCAGAATTTGGCAAAGAGGTAGGATGAAGCAAAACACCCGCCTGTTTTTTGTTCACTTGCATACTCTTTACCTATCTTATTTAAACAAATACATACCAAACCATCCGTGAACAATCAGTTGCGTCGCATGGTGCCTGAGTTTTCCATATCACCACCGCCAAATGAAACCGGACGACTTAACGACGCTGGTGGTGTTAATTTAATTAACTGATATAGCTTCGTTAGATGACGACGATACAATTGGTCAAAGTCACGCACGCTGCCTGATGGGTTGTAGTCACCAAACCACCAGAACCAGTCTGAGCCTTCACATATAGCAAGCTGTTCGGTGGCGGCTAAAATTTGCGCCTCAGTTAAGCGGCCACCTTTCACCATTTTGTCGTAGGCTTTTTTGGCATCAACCAGTAAATCCCAGCCTAGGTTTTTATCGTGATCACCGATCCACGTTGAGAACGAACCATACACCCAACTGCCCGCTTTCAAGGTTGGCAAGTGGCGGGTTTTAGCGCCGTTAGCTAACGATTCTGTAAAAGTGGTCATTTCAACATGCGGTGCGGAGGACAACTCTTTATATAAATCCGCCAAAAAATGCGACGCATTATCCGGGTAGTACTCCCAAGCGTTCTCACCATCTAGGATAACGCTTACAACATGCTCTTCAACCTCGTCGGCCACAAAGCCGGCAATGTTTTTCATGTGCTGCGAAAAGTCTTTAGCGGCATCCAATGAGTTCCAGTCCTTATAACGGAAACCAATCATGTCGGACAAGCCATCGTCTCGGAAAAACAACGCGCACTTTTGCGACGCGTGTTGCATCGGCTGATAGAGGGCTTTCTTACTATAAATATCGTGCTCATCAAGGCGAGAAGCCTCACAAGAGTGTCGCCAAACACCCTCACCCGAAGCACTCCACTCGATGCCAAATTCGTCTAGCAAACCAATTGCCGCACTGCTCACCGCACCTTCCGATAACCAAACCCCTTTGGGTCGAGCACCAAAGTGTTGTTCATACACCTCTAAACCGTGCTGCATATGCCATTTTGAACGTTCATAACCATCTGGATAGCCGCTGGCTTCTGGCGCGGGGGCATGCGGCAGAGCGTCACGCATACTCTTAAAGTCAATGAGCAATGGAACAATCGGGTGACCATAAGGGGTCATTGAGATTTCAATTTGACCACGTTCAAGTAGCCTGCGATAACGCGGGATTATGCCTATAACGGCGTCAGCCATAATACGCATTAACTCCTTCTGATCTTCTGAGCTAAAGTAACGCTTCTTAGCCATTAAACGATTCACGCGCGAATCTTGTTTGCGCAAACTCACGCCCATCCATGAGAGGTGATACCACATGAGTAAATCGGTATAAAACTGTTTGTTTAAGTAGCTCAAACAGATCTTATCAATGCCGTCTGACGCGCCTTTACACTTAACAATATCCACCAACTCTCTAAAGTTGGGCAGAATATCGATCATGGTCGGCGCGTGCGCACGTAAACAGGCTTCTACAATTTCTAAACGGCCTTTATCGTCGTTTGGAATCTGCGTAACCCCAGAAACTAAATTTAACAAAGGGTCTCGCATCGCGGCCCCGGTTTTTAGCCAATCTTGCATCTGTTGAGCGTAATCGTCCAACTGCTCCAACAGCACCGGCGCAAAGTTAACAACAACCTTGGCTTCTGGGCAGTTTTCTATGTGCCAAGCCATGTCGGTGTAGTCTTTAATGGCATGCAGATACACCCACGGCAGACGGTACTCACCGTCCAGACCATCTCGGTAGTGCGGCTGGTGCATGTGCCAACACAGAACGACTTTAATTTTTTTTTCTTGTTTCATGACATTCCCAATCAGTTTGGATGCGTTAAAGAACTGCTTGAATTGAAAAGAGGACGATCTAGCAAGCAATCTAAGACCTCATCAATGAATAATAAGGCCATAGATTGAACAGTAAGGTTAACGTGTCATGTGTAAGTTCTGACCGAACATATCGGGTGTGACTAAAACAATGCCACTTTCAGGTTCCACATAATAGCGCTTTGCATCGGCTTCAAGATCTTCGCCGATAATCGTTCCTTCAGGAATAATTGTACCTTTATCAATTACGGCATTTTGAATACGGCAGTTGCGGCCGATTTCACAACGGGATAAGACGACAGAGTCTTTAACGAGTGAGTAACTGTGAACACGACTTCCGCTGCCCACAACCGAGCGTTTGATTCGAGCACCGGAGATGATACATCCACCGGCAACCATTGAGTCAATCGCTTCACCACGACGTCCTTCATCATCGAAGGTAAATTTTGCAGGAGGTGACTGAGCCTGATAGGTCCAAATTGGCCAATCACGATCATATAGGTTTAACTCAGGTTCAATGGAGCATAAATCTAAATTTGCTTTCCAGAACGACTCAATTGTACCGACATCTCGCCAATAAAGCGGTAAATCGGTTTTTTCATCCACAAACGGATAAGCCTTTACGCGCCAATCTTCAATCACCGCAGGAATAATATCCTTACCAAAATCACGCGAAGAATTTGGATTATCACGGTCTTCAATGAGTTTTTGATATAAAAATTCGGTTGAGAAAATATAAATTCCCATAGATGCTAATGCCATATCAGGCTTACCTGGCACACAGTCAGGGTCAGCCGGCTTTTCGGTGAACTGAGTAATATTAAACTCGGTATCTACCGACATAACACCAAACCCTGTCGCTTCCATACGCGGCACTTCAATACAACCAATGGTGACATCAGCGCCAGAGGCCGCATGCTCAACCAACATCTTGCTGTAATCCATTGAATAGATATGATCCCCACCCAACACCAACACGTACTCTGGAGAATGGCGTCGCATAATGTCTAAATTTTGATAGAGCGCATCGGCGGTACCTTTGTACCAGTCTTTATCAATACGTTGTTGTGCAGGCAAGATTTCCACAAACTCGCCCACTTCATAGCGCATAAAACTCCATGCACGTTGAATATGACGAATCAGCGAGTGCGACTTATACTGTGTGAGCACGCCAATTTTACGGATACCAGAGTTTACACAGTTGGATAAAACGAAATCAATAATTCGGTATTTACCACCAAACGGCACAGCCGGTTTTGCTCGCCACCGAGTTAAGTCCTTTAATCGAGATCCCTCTCCACCTGCCAATACCAACGCCAACGTTGACCGAGTTAACTCTGTTGACGACTTCGTCTCACAATAGTATTTCATTAAGCTTATCCTCCGCTCTATCCATCGTTATTGAGGTAGCTTGATTAACGCTCCTCAATCTTTTTATATGATTGTAATTCTGTAGCCGTTAAAACGGTTAGGTTTATTTTAGATTTTGTTTTTTTTGGGTTTTACTGATTAAAATGCATCGCACCTTTTTACCCAAACGCCTCATTAGTCAGCAGATAAATAGGCATCGCCTTTACAAAGGCTGCCATACGACCTTATTTAAAAAGGCATTTAAAAAATACGCTTTGGCCATCCAAGCAGTCATCTTACTGACTATTCCACCCACTAAGAAAATGCTTCCGGGTGCGTTCCAAATTAGTGCGGTCGCACCAATAAAGGAAACGTACACTGTCACAAACTCGGTCAAAGCCTTTACTGCCGCCGGCTCTTCTCGCTGAGTAGCCTGGTAAATCTGTTCTGCAAAGTAACTATTTTGGGGAGGACTTTTTATCCTCAGCAATTACTACACCTAAATTTATATTTTCTGCGAATACTAAAAAAGTTTTTTTAAGGTTTTAAGAACTTTGCTTTACAAAGGTGGACGAGCAATCTGTTAATCTAAAAAAATGGTACGACGTCTCTAAACCCAGCCCCGATAAGACAGGCTCATAAGAGACGTGCCCCCAGTTCTGCGCCATCTGGCTGATGCAAAGCAAAGAGGTTATCAGCTTACAACACATCGATGCCATTTACGGCCGCATAAAAGCCGCTCATTCATGCAACCCGCTTAATTGAGCAGGCCTGCTCAATTAAGCCGCAACGTTAAAGTCCGCAAAAAACTGGCTCAAAATTACTCCCAAAGAGTCAAACGCTTTACACAGCTAACGTTCCTCACCCAACACCTTAAGTGAAGTACCTGCTTGCTCTTTAACCAGTGGCAGTAAAACCTTGGTGCCAACAACAACGCCAGCAAGAGATAACTCGCCTACCCTAATATCTCCCAATATCTCTATTTAGTCATTAGAGCATTGGACTAAAATAAACTTGTAAGTAGCACTTTTTGAGATATTCAAACTCTAACACTGTGTCGTTAAATATTGCCAAATCCTGACATAAAGTTATGTTTAAATTACAACACGTTTAGTCACAAAAGTTCGAATAAAACACTTAATTTCAAGTATGTTTTCAGTCAACTTATTGAAAACTGAATGGCTAAAGCATTTAAAACAACAAATAAACTCTATGGCCTCGTAATTGCTTTATCTATTAAACGTAATGAATTAATCGATTTTTACTTTTTTAACCTACAAGACAGTACTACTTTAATCATGAATTTAAACCTGTTTTTAGAAACTTTTTCTCGTGCTGCTCTGGGACTCGTTCTCTTCTCTTTGAGCTCGTTTGCTCAGGCTAATGACTGCGCCGCCCAAAATGAACTGACTTGGGTTAAAGCCACTTATGCTCTCAGTGGCGACAGTCTGGTTATTCAAGACGGTAAATTCAAGCTGATTGGAATTTATGCACCGCAAATTCCACGCACTCAAAAATTCAATACTCCAGGCCAGCCCTTGGCCAAAGAAGCGCAACTGTTTTTAAATAAACTGTTGGCCAATAATGACATGGAAGTGGGCGTGGAATACGACACCACCAAAATTGATAAGTTTAACCGTCAACTGGCGCACCTGTTTTTAAAAGACGGCACCAACGTCCAACAAAAAATGATCGAGAGCGGTTATGCCGTTGCCTTTACCACCGAAGGCAACACGCTTCATCAAACCTGTTATTTTCAAGCAGAGAAAATCGCCCGTGATAATCAGTATCAACTCTGGGATTTAGCCGCTAAAAACCCAAACTTGCACTTTCCTATCGTTAACAGTAGTGACATTCGCAAACAGGATGATGGTTTTCGTATTGTGCGCGGCAAAGTTGAGATGGTCGATAAATCCAGCAACAACTACATCATCAACCTAGATACGACAGGGATTCGCGTCCCTAAACAAAACTGGGAAAATTTTGATTACAATCAAATTAAAAGCCTTGATGGTAAAGAGATAGAAGCACGAGGCATCACTTACTTTTACAAAGGTGCCATGTTTATGGTGATTGACCATCCAAATGCGATTAACCTATTCAACCCTTTGAACCGACCCACTCAAAACTAGTCCAAAGCATCCATTTTTGGTTGCCCTATTCAATCACACTCACTCAGACGAATTCATTTGAACTTCAAAAAGGTACAGGCCTGCTGACTTTTAAGGTTTCTTAGCGTGGTGGTTTCCGTTAGAATAGTCCGATTAAAATTTTTTTAAGTATTGGATAGATTACATTTTTTAAAACAGTGTGATTAACCAAGATCTAGATTGAATCAATCTCGAACAAATCGAACGAAGGAATTTCCATGGCAGAGCTACAAAACGACCGTTTTTTACGCGCACTTCTTAAAGAACCTGTAGACCGTACACCGGTCTGGATGATGCGTCAAGCGGGTCGTTACCTGCCAGAGTACCGTGCAACACGTGCCAAAGCCGGCTCGTTTATGGACCTTTGTAAAAACAAAGAACTGGCTTCAGAAGTGACGCTACAACCGTTAGCACGCTACCCGTTAGATGCGGCAATCTTGTTCTCAGACATTCTAACCATTCCAGATGCCATGGGTCTTGAGCTGCGTTTTGCAGAAGGTGAAGGGCCAATTTTTGACAAACCCATCAAAACTCAAGCCGACGTTGATCGCCTATTTGTTCCAGATATGGGAACAGAATTAGGTTACGTCATGGATGCCGTCAGCACCATTCGCAAAGACCTAAATGGCAGCGTACCGTTAATTGGTTTCTCTGGTAGCCCTTGGACTTTAGCCACTTATATGGTTGAAGGCGGTTCAAGCAAGCAGTTTGGTAAAGTTAAGGGCATGATGTTTGATCAACCTAACATGATGCATCAAATCTTAGACGTGTTAGCCGATTCGGTTACCGCTTACCTTAACGCGCAAATTGAAGCCGGTGCACAAGCGGTGCAAATTTTTGATACCTGGGGTGGTCTGCTGACCCCTCGTGACTATAAAGCCTTCTCGTTAAACTACATGGCAAAAATTGTCGATGGGTTAATTAAAGAGAAAGACGGTCGTAAAGTGCCTTGTATTTTGTACACCAAAGGCGGCGGACAATGGCTAGAAGTTATGGCAGATACCGGTGCAGATTGCTTAGGAATTGACTGGACGATGGATATGAGCGATGCACGTGCACAAGTTGGCGATCGTGTTGCACTGCAAGGTAATATGGATCCAACCATTCTTTACTCATCACCTGAGCGTATTCGTGAAGAGGTTAAAGTGGTACTTGATAGTTACGGACATGGTGAAGGTCACGTATTCAACTTAGGCCATGGTATTCACCCAGGTATTGATCCTGAGAACGTTGATGCATTTATCAATGCAGTCGTCGACTTTAGCCCGGCATACCACAAGTAATCGCACTAAACATAAAGCAAATAGAACCAAAAAAGTCCGCAATTGCGGACTTTTTTAGTTTTTGAACAATAAGAAATGCGCTAACTATTCAGCACACTTTCTGAAAACTGCATTGCTTGCAGATACATCGAAGAAAGTTCGGTTGCGGTAAGGTCACCCGGCAACGTAAAGTTGGTTTGTCCGTGCTCTAAACTTTTAACAATATTTAAAACTTCGCCCATCTGACCCTCATGCTTCAACAAGGCAAGCTCAATTGGTTTTGACAGCTTCATATTCGCCAACAAGGTCTCCATTCCACTGTCCATTAAAGCATCCAAGCTGGAGAACAAACCAACTGTAAAATAGGTATCTTTAGAAAACTGCCCCAATTGACTGCCCGCTAATTCACAAAACTTAGCGCGGGTTAATGAGTTAACAAACAGCTCCATTGGCTTGTCATCAATCCCTGATAAAGCCAGCATACTCGACCAACTTTTTAAACGTTCCAGACCAAAACGCATGACCGCATCATGAATCGAGGTAATTTGAAAACGTCCTCCCGATGACTGCGAAGCAAACTTCAACAGTTTTTGACTCAACGCCACATCTCTACTAATGGTTTCAGAGAGTTTGCGCATATCCACGTCCGGATCATACACATTCGCCAATAGGTCGAGTATCGCTAACTTATTAGCTGGTAAACGTTTGCCTTGAATGATTTTAGGCTTGGCAAAAAAGTACCCCTGAAAAAAATCAAACCCTAGCTTTTTACAGTAATCAAATTGATCTTGGGTTTCGACTTTTTCCGCCAAAAGCCGGATACCTTTGGCGCGCAGTTTTGCCGAGTGCTGAATCAGTGCTTGTGCACCGACTTGCAAAATATCGACCTTAATAATGTCAGCAAAGGCTTCTAACGGCTCTAACTCTGGATTAAACACATAGTCATCCAAGGCAATAATAAACCCGCGGTCTTTTAATAGCTTTAAAGAGTGCAACAGTGAAGGCGTAACTTTAATGTCTTCTAACACTTCAATCACGATATGCTTGCGCGGGAAAAAAGACTGAAACTCTGGGGTGAGTAAGCCTTCAGTAAAGTTAATAAAAGCTTTCTTATCACCCACTACCTCACTTAAACCAATCTCACCAAAGGCATTGAGCATGACATTAGCAGAAGCGCTGTCGCCCCCCAAAATAACCGCTTTGTTATCCACTTGGTTACTTCTAAACAAAAGTTCATAGGCAAACAATTCAACTTCTCGATTAAAAATCGGTTGTCTTCCAACAAATATATCTACTAATTCAGCCATGCACTACTCTCAAAACAATACTAATTTCAGAAAGGGGAATTACCTTAATTTTGTAAGTGTAGCACCTAAATCGCTTTAAACTCTTCAGGCATATCAATTTCTTCACCACTAAATAGGAATTTTTGCATCTCTTCCTGTAAAAAGCTGCGTGCTTTTGGGTCTAAACTCGACAAACGATACTCATTAATTAAAATCGTCTGCTGAGCCAACCACTGCTTCCAAGCCTCTTTTGAGATGTTGTCATACACTTTTTGACCCAGTTCACCTGGAAAAGGCAAAAAGTCTAACCCTTCTAACGACTCACCCATTTTGGGACAATTAACCATTCTTGACATATTCACTCTCCAATTGACTTAAAAGTAACTTAACCGGTGCCGGCAAGCCTAAACTCTCTGCTTGTGTAAACGTGTGCCACTGCCCTTGCCAATCAGCTGGCGCTTCTTGAACTAATTTAACCGGCTCAATATCCAGATGATAATGACTAAACGTGTGACGAAATGCTTTCCATTTTACCAAACTACTCACGGCTTCCGAATGAGTTTTAACAGAAGGGTTTAATGCCGCGACTAACGCCTCGTCCGTTTCAAACTGCGGCAAACTCCACAGGCCTCCCCAAATGCCTTTTTGCGGACGCTGCTCAAGCCACACTTGCTGCTGATTATTGATTAACATTAACAACTTAGCTTGCTTAATCGGCTTAACCTTTTTAGGTTTAGAAAACGGAAACTCTTTCACCCGATTTAACTTAAACGCCATACAATTCGCCTGAACTGGACAGGCCTGGCAATTTGGTTTTGAACGCGTACATAAGGTTGCGCCTAAATCCATAATGGCTTGCGTGTAATCATCAAAACGTTCATGTGGGGTAAAGTCCTCTGCAACTTGCCAGAGATGGTTTTCAATGCGCTTATTTCCAGGCCAACCCGCTACCGCCAAAAATCGGCTGAGCACTCGCTTTACATTGCCATCTAAAATAACAAAACGTTGCTTCAACGCCATCGATAAAATGGCGCCTGCGGTTGAACGACCAATTCCGGGCAACGCCACCACCTCGTCAAACTCGGTTGGAAAAACGCCATGGTGCTGTTGTTGAATAATCTGTGCAGCCTTATGCAAATTACGCCCACGTGCATAGTAGCCCAGCCCCGACCAATGCGCTAACACATCCTCCTGTTCAGCTTGCGCTAAAGTGGCCAAATCGGGAAAGCGTTCCATAAAACGTTGATAGTAAGGAATCACCGTTTTGACTTGTGTCTGCTGAAGCATAATTTCAGAGACCCAGACTCGATATGGCGTTTGTTGCTGCTGCCAAGGCAAATCATGTCGGCCAGAGTGGTCAAACCACTGCAATAACTTATCGGAAAATTCGTTCATTTTTAAACACTAACGGCTTTTTTTAAGTGGGATTAAAGATACGTTATACTATACCGAAAATTTCACCCTATATTCCCCGTTTACTTAATGGGTTTTACCACTTTAAAAGGGTCTGCTAAAGCCGAATAATCGCATGCAACCCTTTACTAGCTTAGATACTAAACATGACTGAACAAACCACTGACACAGCAAACATCGACAACACTGAAACCAAAACGGAAAACGCACTCTCTGACAACCAACGCCGCATTAAAAGTTTTGTTTTGCGCCAAGGACGCATGTCGCAGTCGCAACAGCGTTCAATGGAGAACAACTGGCCAAAATTTGGCTTAGACGTGGAAGGGGAGCTGTTAGATTTCGATGCGGTATTTGGTCGTGAAGGCGCCCCCACTATTGTTGAGATTGGGTTTGGTATGGGGGCAAGTTTGGCCGCCATGGCGGAAGCCAATCCGCAACAGAACTACATTGGCATTGAAGTTCACCGCCCAGGTGTAGGCGCTCTGTTAAAGCTGATAGAGGAGAAAGGGTTAACCAATATTCGAGTGTTTAATCACGACGCCATTGAGGTACTTGAAAAACGCATTCCAAAGAATAGTTTGGCAGGCGTGTATCTGTTCTTCCCTGATCCTTGGCATAAAAAACGTCATAACAAACGTCGTATTGTTCAAGCCGAATTTGCCAAGTTCTTAGCCAGCCATATTAAGCCAGGTGGGCATTTTCATATGGCGACCGATTGGGAAGATTATGCCGAGCACATGATGGAAGTAATGAGTGCTGCACCGGACTATAAAAACACTCAAAAAGACAATGCGTACACGCCTCGCCCAGACTACCGTCCACTCACCAAATTTGAAGCACGTGGCCACCGACTAGGTCACGGTGTTTGGGATTTAATTTTCGAGAAAATAGAGGCCTAATCCATTCACTCAGCCGTCACACGGTAACAAGCAATCGGCATCAATCAAACGCTAAGGCGCAATCAGTGCCTTAAGCTTATTCACTAGCGCCTCTTGATTGCCCGGATCTTTTAGCAAAGATTGCAAATCCACGCTCCAAGTTAAATTGTCAAGCGGGCCACCATAACTCACCGGAACCATCAACCCTTTTAAATGTGACAAAGAAGCAGGTGGCTGAGCAATTCTAACTTTCAACTGACTCACCATGGTGGCTTTGTTTAAGTCCAGCGAACCAAATCCACGACCAAACAAACCATCGCTCTCAACCGCAAACGTCTTTGCCTTAACCACACCCTTATCAAGCTTACCGGTAATCACTAAATTTTGATAAGGGGTTTTATCGCCCGCTTTTGAATTTTGCCCGGTTAATAACTTCTGCAAATTCACACCGTAAAATTCACCCGCCGCAGATTTAAGGTTCAACTCCCCTTGCAAATTTTGTATTAAACGTTGTGGATTACTGCCCAAGGTACTTAGATTAAAGTGTGCGTTTAAAATACCGTCCAAAGGTTTAGTCTGCCAACCTGCATTTAAAAACGCGCCCAGAGCAACCTTTTCTAATTGCCCATACCAACGATAAGCGGGCGTATCGCCATTCACATTCAACTCGAACTTGGAAGCCAAACGACCTTTAAATAGGTGTGCATCAAACGGTGCTAACTGTATTTTTCCCTGCTGAGCCGTAAGATTAATCTGCACGTTTTCCAGTGCCATCTCATCAAGGGTAATGCCCCCGATTTGAACTTGACCTTCGGCCTGTAAAGAGCGCAATAAAGAGACCGGTACCGCAAGCGGTAAATAGGTTCCATTTTTTTGTTGATTATCAGCAGGCCTGCTGACTTTTTTATCCTCTTTTTGATCGACTTTTTCAGCCGCGTCCTCTGGTTCGCTAAAAGCCTTTAAAAGCGTAAAAAATTCATCGTCTGTGCGTGCTAGATAGTCGTTTAAATTCAGCTTATCAACGGTTAAATCAAACAAATAGGTTGGGGTTTGAGTAGCACTCTGAATTGCGGCCTGTGCTTTTGATTCCTGCCAAATATTACCGGTCAAACGCGTGTTATCTAGCTGAGCCTCAATCTCATTAAACGACCACTTATGTTCAGCCAACTGCCAGTTCATCGTCCCACCCATCGACGTGAGCGCCTGATCATTTACAAACCCTGGAAGGGGTAGCCCAAGGTGATAAAACCATTTACGTGCATCAACATTGTTTGCTTGCATACGACCTGACAGCTCTGGATTTATACCGAAACGCCCTTTAAAAGAGCTGGTAAAACTTGACCCTAAGGCGGTTAAGGTTAACCCGTCAAACGCCACTTGCTCATTCAAAAAGTCGAGCATAAAACGCTGTCCTTCCGTGACCAAACGCATCGGCGGCACTTTCTCTTCCTCTGGCAAGGTTAGGTTAAAAATGCCCTGCCAATTGGTCACGTGCAAACTTGAAAAGTCTTCACTCACATCCACATTGGCACTTACGTCAAATTGGTAACGTCTTTGGTTTAGTGTGTTGCTGTATAAAAAGTCGCTACGCACCTGAAACGGCTGACCCAAGGTCACATCAAACGCCAATAAATTAAGTTCCGTGATTTCACCAAGGTGACCGACACGTCTATCTTGATGCTCAAATGCGCCCTGCTTAATAATGACACTGTCAAAATGCCAAACGGTTGAATTCGAAATGGTTTCAGGCGGTTGAGTATCGCTTTGGGGGGGAGACGTTTGGCTCGAATCCACAAAGCGTAATGCGTCTTTGAAGTTTGCTAAATCTTGTGCGGTCGCCACCGCCGAATGGCGTTGCCAGTCGTCCATCAACGACTGTTTTAAGGCTTGCTTGAGTGGTTGATTTAAGCCCGCAAGCTTGGCCAACTTTTGCCAGTTATACCCCTGCTCATCCTGTAATAGGGTTAATTTGGGTTCGATTAATTCCAACCCCTTTATGGCTAACTGCTTGTCTACCAACAACGACCATACCGATAATTCAGCCCGTACCTGTTTGACTGACAATAAATTTTCGCGCTGAAAACGCTCAGCAATGGCTGGGCTATTTTTTAACGCAACATCACTGGCACTGAAAGCAAAGGGAAAAACCGAGACTTCTATTGCACCGGCAATTTTAAATTCGTGACCCGTTCGCTGCGAAACCTCTTGCTCTAGCTGCGGTTTGTACTGGTTGAAATCAATTAAACTAACAGCGCCTACAAACCCCAAAAAAATCAACACTGGGATAATAATCACAACCATCGTTAAACGTTTGCTCCAGTGCCAAGTTGGTAAAATAAGATGTTTCATTACGCTTTGTTCCTAATCATCAAGGTCATCATCTAAAAAATACGCTTCGGCATACGTGCGGGTTGATCCATTGCGATTTTGCACCACTTCATCAATCACCTCTTCCATATCCAACGGTTCGCCAAGCCAATTACCGTGCATCCAAGTACAGTGGTAACTTGTCA
The DNA here is from genome assembly GCA_016938655.1 of Thiotrichales bacterium. GTDB lineage: Bacteria > Pseudomonadota > Gammaproteobacteria > Thiomicrospirales > Thiomicrospiraceae > Thiomicrorhabdus. The sequence continues at coordinate 107,358 of JAFGUG010000080.1, forward strand.
AAAAAGCTTGGTGTTCGGCTGAACTCACGCCATAGGCGACCACTTTTTTATTTAGAGTCTGCCCCAAATTTAACACCGCTTCGCCCAGCGCCTCCATCGATCGGTTTTGCATCATACTTTGCACAAAGACACCGCTTAAATGCAACTGGCTAATCGGCCAGTCATGAAGCTGTTGAATGGACCATTGACCACTTGCAAAATCTTGAATCGCCAACTCACAGCCAAGTTTGTTTAATGCTTTTAACTGCTGATGCACCGCAAAACGTTGAGTATTTAAACAACGTTCATTCATTGCTAATATTAACTGCTCTGGTGACACTTCCCGTGATTCAATCTCCTCTTCCAACCAATCAACTAAATCACGCTGTTGGAAAAGGCCTGGACGCATATCAACCATTAAAGGCAGCTCCACTCCGACCGCGTTCATCTCTTCTAAGCACGCTAAGCTGGCTTGAATAATCCACTGCCCTAATCGTGCGCCCAACTGTGATTCGTCACTGATGGCATAAAACTCTTCTGGCTCCAGTTCGTCTAGTTTAGAATCCAGGCTTCGAAGCATGACATGCAAAGCAACAATCTGTTGCGCTTGCGCATCAAACACGGGGCGAAACTGCAGCTTAAACGTGTCATTACGCACCGCATCACGAATTTTACCTTGCAGCACTTGTCGGCGTTTAATTTGACGTGTCATTTCTGGATGGTAAGCGACCCATTGATTGCGACCCGAATTTTTAGCTCGATACATGGCTAAATCCGCCAGACTGAGCAACTTATCGACCTCCACCGCATCTTGCGGAAAGCGGGCAATTCCAATGGAGCCACCAATATCCGCTTCGCCGGCTTTTAAAGGGATACTTTCAGACAACGCATCAATGATGCGTTGCGCAATCCGTTCAGTTTGCAGCACCGATTTTGGTGATTGCAAGAGCACAACAAACTCATCCCCACCCAAACGCCCGACCATATCGGGTTGCGCAGCCATTAAATCGACTTCGCTCAATAAACGAGTCGCCACTTCTATTAACAGTTCATCGCCCGCTTCATGCCCTAAGGTATCGTTTACCCATTTAAAACGATCTAAATCAACAAACAGAATCGCCTTATTTGCCTGATGTTGAGCGTGTGATTGCGCGGACTGGGAGGGCTCAGAAGAGGGAACTTGCGGATGTGCAGAAAATGCCAGTTGTGTGGCCTGCATCCAACCCGCACGATTGGGCAGTTGAGTAAGCGGGTCAAGTTGAAGAAGCGAATCGAGTTTCATAAAATCTTTTTCAAGTGATTTAGGGTGGTTTTTAACGATTTATCATAGCATCAAAAGTCCGTTAACACCTCAAGAGCGGTAAACGTTGCTTTCATTTAGGGGTATCCGCATTATGGTGTTGATAGCCCAATAATCTTAAGTTTTTAAAAACTTCTAAATTGTGTTGATTTGATTAGAGTTCATCCTTCAAAATCTTTTGAATCAAGATAGATATATCAGCTCCATAGTTTCCGATAATCTCTTTTTCTAATGAATCGTAATTGTCCTCTAAGGTATCGTTTGAATTGAATGCCATACGATACATGGCGACACCTTCACCTTGTTGCTTAAAACGCTTCTCAAATTTTGGTCTTTTAAGCTTATGTTTGTGAGAACCTTCTGAAAACAAAATCTTGGCTCTTAGGGCTTCAAAACTGTAACCACGCCCCAATCTATCCATAACTCGAATAAGACTGTTTAACGACTCTGTATAAGCGTTGGTTATGCGATGGGT
>JAFGUG010000081.1 GCA_016938655.1 Thiotrichales bacterium
TAAAACACACCTGATGATATATTGTAAGTTTTAAATCTTTAACTTGTTGTAAAATATGAGATAAATAAAAAATACCTAACTTTTATTTCGTTAGGTATTTTTTTCGATTATTATTGTAAGTATTACGTTGATATTTGTTAAAGGTGTTGGTGTGGTAATTTCGATTCAAAGTTTTGTAATGGAGAGTGGTGAGCGTTATTGCTTGTTAGTTGAATCTGATACAGGTGTGCCGTTGTTTTATCCAAATTTATTTATAACAACTCAAGTAAGAAACGCTTCATTGTCTTTTGCTTCTATGGAGAGTGCTTTGTCGTCCATATCTGTTTTGTTGAAGTTTTGTAATGAGCGTCAGATTGACTTAGTGGAAAGGTTAAGATCAAGTACTTTTTTTCAACTGAACGAAATTGATGCCTTAGCTGATTATTGTCAGTTCAATCTTTCAGGTAAGGTTGCGGCAAATAAGGTTGTACGTTTAGCAAAGGCAAGAAAACCAAGGGTTGCCAACGAAACTGTTTATAGAAGACTTTCAGTGATTGCAAAGTATTTAGAATGGTTAGGGACTTTGTTGAGCGTTAGTAGTGCTGTGGATCAGAAGAAACTGGGCGCTTTAGTTAAAAAAATTCGTTCACGGCGACCGGTAAAAAAGGGGCGTAATCAGTCATTGGTTGAAAAGGGATTGACTGATGAACAAGTTGATTTGTTGTTTGAGGTGTTTCGACCGGAATCAGATTTGAATCCTTTTGAGGGTGAATCAACCAAGGTTAGAAATCGATTAATGTTTTTGATGTTGCATTATCTTGGAATCAGGATGGGTGAGCTGCTTTCAATAAAGGTCAAAGATATTGATTTCTCTAATAACCAAATAGTGATTGCAAGACGTGCGGATGAGAAGTCAGATCCGAGGGTCGATCAGCCCTTAGTTAAGACAATGGACAGGAGAATCCCCCTTAAAGAGAGCCTTGCAGCTGAGATTCATAACTACGTGATGAATTATCGCAGAAAAGAGTTGTCAGCAAGAAAACACGAATACCTGTTTGTGGTTCATAAACCGGGTCCAACATCAGGGCAACCTGTTTCAAAAGCGACCTATAACAAGGTAATGACTACTGTTAAGGCTTTGTCGCCTAAACTCATTGATTTTACTGGTCATGCTTTGCGTCACAAATGGAATGAGCGGTTTTCACGGTTAATGGATTCTATGGATGAATCGCCTGATGAGGTTCAGCAAGAGCAGCTTCGCTCATGGTTAATGGGCTGGAAGCAAGGTTCAGGTACTGCGGCGCATTACAATCAGCGTTACATCAAAAATAAAGCTAACGAAGCGTTTCTTAAATTACAAACAGGAATTGAAAAGTAGATGGGGGATAAGTTGAGAAAGCTTTCAGTGAGTAATGCTGGAGAAAATGAATTTTTTTCTAAGTCAGGTTACTCTTTTTTATTAACCGCTGATAAGTGGGTCATTTCAAAAAGCATAACTATAAATTTTAACTTAGTTGAAAACCTTGTTGATGTCAGTCTGCTCCTTCCGCTGAAAAAGGTTTTGGCGTTTTACGTGAGAAACTTTTCATCAAGCCATGCAAGTAATATTTATGACCGTTTTAGGGACTATTTGAGGTTTAGTGAAAGTCAGTACATTACTATTGAGAGTTTGATAAATTTTAGATCCTCTTTAGATCGGGAGCATGAATGGTACTTAGGAACAATAAAAGGCTTCCTCAAAAAATGGCATGAACTTGGTTATGCAGGGGTTTCAGATGAAGTGGTGGATTTGCTGGATTCATGGCGTTTAAAGGGAAATGTTAAAGGCGATGTGGTTAAGCGGTTAGATCCTGAGCAAGGACCATTAACGGATATTGAGTTGCAAAACATCAATGAAGCAGCAGCGAGCTTATATGAAAAAAATGAGATAACAATCGATCAGTTTGCAATGGTTCGTTTGCTTAGTGCCACTGGTCGGCGACCTATTCAGCTTTCGCACATGAAGCTCAAAGATGTCATGCATGGCAGTAATAAAAACCAAGGCATAGCTTATGTATTAAATATCCCGAGAGCAAAGCAGCGTGGCGTTGGCTTTAGAGGGTCGTTTAAGCAGATGCAAGTTACTGAAGATTTATGGCGCATTCTTGATTTGCAGCGTTCAAATGTGATTTCAAAATTTGAAGATAAGTTTGGAACGGTTGAGGACAATGTTGTTTTGGAGTTCCCTCTTTTTCCAGATTACAAATTATTAGATAAATACAGTGCGATTAATCAACTGGTGGATGATTTAGAATTGGATATTTTGCATTGTGAGCGTGCTGAATTTTCTAAGGCTGCTGATGCTGTTGTTCAAAAAGCTGAGGTTACGTCAGAAAGAACCGGCGAGCTTATAAACATCAACGCACAGCGTTTTAGATATTCTGTGGGAACAAGAGCTGCTAGAGAGGGTTATGGAACGCTGATAATTGCAGAGTTGCTAGATCACGAAGACACGCAGAATGCCAATGTTTATGTGCAAAACATTCCTGAGTACGCTAGAAGAATTAACGATAAGATTGGCCACTTGCTTGTTCCTTATGCAAATGCATTTAGAGGAATTATTGTTATTGATGAGGATCAGGCTCGTAGGGGTCAAGACCCGTCTAGTCGTATAAGGTTAAATCCACATGAAAATGTGGGAACATGCGGAAGTTATGATTTTTGTGGTTCTAGAGTTCCGATACCCTGCTACACATGTAACCACTTTCAGCCTTGGCTAGATGCGCCTCATGAAAAGGTTATGCAGGACTTAATTGATGAGCGTGAAAGAGTCTATCAACAAACAAACGACCTCGCTATTGCTTCAATTAATGATAGAACAATTATTGCAGTCACAGAAGTAGTTAACCTATGTAAAGAAAAGCGGGAGGCCATGCAGCATGGCTGAAATATTTCACTTTACCCCCAAGAAAGAGCTTGATGCAGCGCGGAATCTAAATGAGTTTATAAGCTTGTGTAAGAATCAGTTAACCGTTTTCGGTGCTGATCTAAACTGGGATGATTGGGCATGGGCTAAAGCGGCAAATTTCACTAAGGGCGGCATTAAATCGCAGGGCGTAAATCCTGATTCTGATTTGCTAGCATCCGAGTTTATGGATTTCGCTAAATCTTATTTTCGCTATCAGCAAGGACATAAACCAACGGATGCTAAAAATGAGTTGAGAGCTTTAAGATCTGTGGAGAAAGCACTTTTAAATCGTCATGGTTTGGCAGATGTTTCTAAGATTTCGATTTCAGTGTTAGATGAAGCTGCGGTGATTGCTCGGCAGTTTTATGTAAAAACAGCCGCCTATCACGCTGGTCGGGAGATTGAGCGATTAGCTAAGTTTGTCAGTGATAAAAACTTAGTTCCCGAAAAGTTGGACTCATGGAGAAATCCAATAAAGCGTGCCAATGATCGTGTAAACACCGGTCAAAAAGCCAAAGCTGATAGAGAAAAGAAACTCCCTTCCTTCGATGTGCTTGAAGCGATGGCAGAGATATTTGCTTCAAATCCTCAAAGCCCAAGAGATGTTTTTATATCATCAGTTTTTGCGATGCTGATGTGTGCGCCATCACGAATAACGGAAGTCTTACTTTTACCTGTGGATTGCGAGGTGGAAGAAAAAGACAGTCAGGGTGATATTCAATATGGTTGGCGCTTTTATTCTGGAAAAGGCTTTGGAGGGGATATAAAGTGGATTCCAAAAATAATGGTGCCGATAGCTAAAGAAGCGATTGCAAGAATAAAATCATTGACTGCGCCTGCTCGTGATTTAGCTAAATGGGTTGAAGACAATCCTCAAAAATTCTATAGACACCCTGAATGTCCAGATTTTGATTCAACGACAAAATTAACAGCGATTGAAGCAGCAATGGCTTTAGGGTTTGTTGCTAGAGATAAGACTTCTGCTCAAAAATCACTAGCGGGAATGAAATTGAAACCACATGATTACAGCTATAGCTTAGATAAACTCTGGAATGATTATGTCATGTATCGCCAGCCAGAGGGTTTTCCGTGGCTGTCGAAAGAACAAGGCATTAAATACAGCAATTCCCTTTTTTGCATGACAAGAAACTTGCTAAGTGAGCAAAAAGGAAGTTCGCCAGTTATCCTGTGGGCCGCAAATGTTAATGTTTTTAATAGCGATTTATCGCCTAGAGAATCATTAAAGCAAGTGCAGCACCAAAGCATTTTTGATCGCTATGGCTATAAGGATGCTCAAGGCAATAGATTAAAAGCGACTTCACATCAAATGCGTCACCTACTTTCAACAATCGCTGAGCGCGGTGGTATGGCGCAAGACGAGTTAGCTAAATGGGCTGGTCGAGCAGACGCAAAGCAAAACCGTGTTTATAACCAAATGAGTGAGTTTGAGATGGTTGTGCGTGCGGAGCAGTTCGACCCATCAAAATCATTATTTGGTCCAGTTGGTGAAGCTAAAAAGCATATCCCAGTTACGATTCAAGAGTTCAATACCCTAGAAAAAGGGACTGCCCATGTTACTGAATATGGTTTCTGTGTTCATGACTATACCATTTCACCTTGTGATAAGTATCGTGACTGTTTGAACTGCGCCGAGCAAGTCTGCCTTAAGGGTGAGGAAGAAAAATTACGCCGAATAAAAGCCCAACTGGCCGAAGTTGAAGAGCAGTTTAAAGCCTCTGAAGAGGCTATCAAAGAAGGCTTAGCAGGAGCTGATCGCTGGTTTGAATATCACCAGCATACCCTTACCCACTTGAGGCAACTTGTTGAAATTCTTGAAGACCCTACCGTGCCAGATGGTTCGTTACTTAAACTTTCGAATGACAAATCGTTTTCACAGACAAATCGTGTGTTGCGAAACAAGCATGGTGAGAATAGGCTAAAGCAAGAACATCAGAAATTAGCTGAGCAAGCAAAAGCACTGCTAGGAGGCGGTCTTGGCTAAACACTTATCTAAAAGAGATGTTGAAGCGGTTGTAAGTCATATTCTTGGTTGGGGTGAAGAGAAGCTTACATGGGATGCCGTTCTTGATACGATTGAGCCCCTAATTGGCTTTAGACCGACACGTCAGACACTATATGCAAACCAAGATATACGGGATGCTTTTAAATCCAGAAAAACAGGAATTAGTCAGCGTGCTCAAAATAAACCAAAGCCTAGTAATCTCAATGTGGCGGCAGATCGTATCGCGCACCTTCGGGCAGAAAACGACATGCTCAAGCAAAAAAATGCAGCTTTACTAGAGCAGTTTGTAAGATGGCAGTACAATGCCTACAAGTACGGATTGACTGAGGCAAAGTTGAATGAGCCTTTGCCTGCGATTGACAGAGAAAGAACAGAATAAGAAAACGCCAAATTAAAATTCAAGCAGAAAAACAGGAATTAAATATGACAAGTATCCAGCAACGAGCCGAACTTCAACGCCAAATATGGGCAATTGCCAACGATGTACGAGGTTCAGTAGATGGCTGGGATTTCAAACAATACGTCCTGGGTACGCTGTTCTATCGCTTTATAAGTGAGAACTTTGAAGCTTACATTACGGGCGGTGATGAGAGCATTAATTATGCGGCCATGTCTGACGATGACGAAAACATCAAGTTTGCTAAAGAAGATGCCATTAAAACCAAAGGCTATTTTCTTTACCCTAGCCAGTTGTTTAGCAATGTGGCGGCCAATGCGCACAAGAATGAAAATTTAAATACCGATTTGGCAGCTATTTTTGCGGCAATCGAAAACTCAGCCAATGGCTATGATTCAGAAAAAGACATCAAAGGCTTGTTTGCGGATTTTGATACCACCAGTAATCGTCTGGGTAATACGGTAGAGGCAAAAAACAAACGCTTGGCAGCTGTGTTAAAAGGCGTGGCAGGTTTAACCTTTGGTAATTTTGAAGACAACCAAATTGATTTATTCGGTGATGCCTACGAGTTCCTGATTTCAAACTATGCCGCCAATGCGGGTAAATCCGGTGGCGAATTTTTCACCCCTCAGCACGTATCAAAATTGATCGCGCAGCTGGCCATGCACGGCCAAACCAGTGTGAATAAAATCTATGACCCTGCGGCAGGTTCGGGCTCGTTGCTGTTACAAGCTAAAAAGCACTTCGATGCGCATATCATTGAGGATGGTTTTTTTGGTCAAGAGCTCAACCACACCACCTACAACTTGGCGCGTATGAATATGTTTTTGCACAACATTAACTACGACAAGTTTAATATTCAGTTGGGTGATACCTTAACTGAACCGCACTTTTTAGATGACAAACCCTTTGATGCCATTGTCTCTAACCCGCCTTATTCAGTGAAATGGATTGGTAGCGACGACCCAACTCTAATCAACGACGACCGTTTTGCGCCCGCTGGTGTACTTGCGCCAAAATCAAAAGCCGACTTTGCCTTTGTGCTGCATGCGCTAAGTTACCTATCAAGCAAAGGTCGTGCAGCCATTGTTTGCTTCCCCGGTATTTTTTACCGTGGTGGTGCTGAGCAAAAAATTCGCCAATATTTGGTGGATAACAACTACGTTGAAACCGTGATTTCACTGGCACCTAACCTGTTTTTTGGCACCACCATTGCCGTGAATATCTTAGTGCTGTCTAAACACAAAAACGATACTACCACCCAGTTTATTGATGCCAGCGGCGAGGCTTACTTTAAAAAAGAAACCAATACCAACGTAATCACCAATCAGCACATCGAAGACATTATCAAAGTCTTTGCCAGCAAAGAGGACGTGGATCACTTTGCCAAATCCGTTGATTTGGTTGACATAGCCGGCAAACTCTACAACCTGTCGGTGAGTAGTTATGTAGAAGCTAAAGACAATCGCGAATTAGTGGATATTGCAAAGCTTAATGCCGAACTTAAAACTACCGTCGCTAAAATTGATGCGCTTCGCAGTGATATTGACGCCATTGTGGCGGAGATTGAAGGTGAGGAGCTTGAGGTATGAGTCAGTTGAATTATTTAGAGAAACTGCTGGATGAGGTTGAGGTTGAGTGGAGAGTGTTAAAGGAGATTGTAAAAACAGTAACAGCACCAGCGAAGCTCAAGAGAGAAAGTTATCGAGAGACAGGTAAAACACCAATTATCGACCAAGGTGAAACGTACATTACGGGCTATACAGACGCAGACGTTAAAGCATTGCCTTTGGGCGAGTATGTTATTTTCGGTGATCATTCTGAGCACATCAAGTATGTAGATTTTTCTTTTATCCAAGGTGCAGACGGCCTAAAGATTTTGAAAGCCATTTCGAATAACTCAAAATATGTTTATTACTCTCTTCTAAATTTCTATCAGAAGGAACTCAATTACAAACGACATTGGGCTAGAGCAAGTGAGACGCTTATCCCCATCCCATGCCCAGATAACCCAGAAAAATCGCTGGCAATACAAGCTGAAATAGTGCGTATTCTGGACGCATTTACCGCCATGACCGCCGAGCTGACCGCCGAGCTTAACCTACGCAAAAAACAATACAACTACTACCGCGACCAGTTGTTAAGTTTTGAAGAGGGTGACGTTGAGTGGAAATCATTAGAGTTCCTTTGTAAGTCCATCTCTGCCGGTGGAGATGTTCCTAAAAATAGCGCTAAAGGACAAACCGAACCAACTTCTGAATATCCATACCCAATTTATGCAAACGCTACAGATGAAAAAGGGCTATATGGTTTCACTGATGACTATAAGATTGATAGTGATGCAGTCACCATTTCTGCGCGTGGTGCAAAAGTCGGTTATCACACTGTAAGGGAAGCTAAGTTCACACCAATTATTCGTTTAATTGTTTTAGTTGCTGATAAAAATTTAGTTACCACAAGATATTTAAATTATGTTTTAGACATGACTCCAATAGGTGGTACTGAAGGGGGAATACCGCAACTCACTGTTCCAATGGTAAAAAAGATCACAGTTCCAATTCCATTTCCAAACGATCCTGAGAAATCACTGATCGAGCAAGCGCGAATTGTGGCTATATTAGATAAATTCGACACGTTAACAACTTCGCTGCAAGAAGGTCTCCCACGCGAAATCGAGCTACGTCAAAAGCAATACGAATACTATCGCGACTTACTGTTGAACTTCCCCAAACCTATGGAGGAAACAGCGTAAATGAGCGGTCAAATGTACAACCTGATCATGGCAAGCGTGCCTAGCTTGTACTCAGGCGATCAAGGGGAATTCTCGATTCCGAAAGACAGGTTTCTTGAATACACGGAAGCCTCTATCAAAGGACAATTTCAATCATTAGATCAGGATGCAATAAATAAGCTCAAGAATCTTCCAACTATGTTTGCGGTAGAGGATGAAGTTGCTGATGCAAGAATTGGGAAAATTACCGATATTAAAGTTAATTCGAATAATTTACGCATTAAGTATAGATTTGACAAAGACTACTACCCATTAACCAGAGGGCTTCTAAAGGAGAAACAACAAAAATTAGATATCGATGATTTTGAGTTTCACCGGGGGCATTGGGCCGTTAAGAAATGTGATATTTCTGAATTTTATGGGGAGTATTTAAAATCACTTGCAGGGATTGCCCATAAATTAAAGAATACTGATAAGAAAGTGCAGTTAATCTATGCCTTTAATGGCACAGGTAAGACGCGTTTGTCGCGTGCATTTAAAGAGCTCATCGCGCCAAAGGAAGATGGACTTGATGATCTTGATGGTGCAGAGCAAGCGCCACTGTCGCGCCACAGGATTTTGTATTACAACGCGTTTACGGAAGACTTATTTTACTGGGATAACGATTTAGATGCTGATGCAGAGCCGAAGTTAAAAATCCAACCCAATACGTTTACCGATTGGATTTTGCAAGAGCAAGGGCAAGACATGAACGTGATCAGCACGTTCCAGCGCTATGCCAACGATAAACTAACGCCACGCTTTAATCCGCAATACACGGCTAAAGACAAAGACGGAAAAGATGTTACCGTCAAAGCCTTTTCTGAGGTGACGTTTTCACATCAAGGTGGTGATGACGAACCGGATAGAAAAATTAAAATATCAAAGGGTGAAGAAAGCAACTTTATTTGGAGTATTTTTTATTCATTGCTCGAACAAGTGATTGGCATTTTAAATGTACCTGAAGATGCTGGCCGCGAAACTGACCAGTTTAACCAATTACAATATGTGTTTATTGATGACCCGGTGAGCTCGTTAGATGACAACCATCTAATAGAGTTGGCTGTTGATTTAGCTCGTTTAATTAAGTCGAGTGATTTCGCTATTTCTGGCCTTAAGTTCATCATCACCACTCATAATCCGCTTTTTTATAATGTTTTGCATAACGAGTTTAATCGAGCACCAAAGTTCGTTTTGCGCAAGCTCGATGATGGCAAGTATGACCTTATTGAGCAAGAAAATGATTCGCCCTTCTCGTATCACCTGCATTTAAAGAATGAACTAATGAAAGCGGCAGACTCAGGCGATATCCACAAATACCACTTTAATTTTTTGCGAAATGTACTCGAAAAAACCTCAACGTTTTTGGGGTACGAAGAGTGGGGTGAGCTGTTGCCCGGTGTCAAAGGTAATAGGGCTACGGGGCAAGTAAACCCCTATGCACGGGTAATTAATTTATATAACCATGCAAAACACGCAGGCCATGAAGTGGCCGAAGTCGAAGAAGATCATAAGCGCGTCTTTAAGTTTCTAGTGAAAGAGATCGACAATATTTATAAAGGCATGCGCACTCAACAAGGGACACAGGCTTAGGAATAGATATGGCAGAATACAAAGCAATCGCAGAGTCTAAAAATTACATTGTTTTAGATAAATACACACGCCAAGAGCAAATTGCTGAGGGCTACCAGAGCGAAGGTGATTTAGAACGTGAGCTGATTCAGGACCTAAGTAACCAGGGCTATGAGTATTTACCTGCGCTAACGACGCCAGACGCCATGCTGGCGAATGTGCGCAAGCAGCTACAAGCCCTCAACAAGGTCCAGTTTACTGATGGCGAGTGGGCTCGCTTTTGCGAGCAATACCTGAACACACCCAGCGACAATATTCTCGACAAAACCCGCAAGGTGCACAGTGACTATATCTTCGATTTTGTCTTCGATGATGGCCATATAGAAAATATCTACCTATTCGACAAGAAGACCATTGCTCGTAACAAAGTGGAGGTCATTAAGCAGTTTGAACAAACAGGAAGTCATGCTAACCGTTATGATGTGACGATTTTGGTCAATGGTTTGCCTTTGGTGCAAATTGAACTGAAAAAGCGTGGTGTGGCGATCCGTGAGGCGTTTAACCAAATACATCGCTACAGCAAAGAAAGTTTTAATGCAGAGAACTCGTTGTACAAGTTCTTGCAGCTGTTTGTGATCTCTAATGGCACCGACACGCGCTATTTTGCAAATACCACTAAGCGCGACAAGAACAGCTTCGACTTTACGATGAACTGGGCGAAGTCAGACAATACGCTGATTAAGGATTTAAAAGACTTCACTGCGACTTTTTTCCAGAAAGAGACGTTACTTGAAGTGATCTTGAGTTACTCAGTATTTGATATCAGCAATACCTTGCTAGTAATGCGCCCTTACCAGATTGCAGCCACCGAGCGCATTTTATGGAAGATCAAGAGTGCCTTTAACGCTAAGAGCTGGAGCAACACCGAGAGCGGTGGGTACATTTGGCACACCACTGGGTCAGGTAAAACACTCACCAGCTTTAAGGCTGCACGTTTGGCCACCGATTTAGACTGTATTGATAAAGTCTTTTTTGTGGTGGACAGAAAAGACCTCGACTATCAGACCATGAAAGAGTATCAGCGTTTCTCGCCTGATAGTGTGAACGGTTCAGATAGCACCGCAGGGCTTAAGAGTAACCTGGATAAAGACGATAACAAAATTGTCGTTACCACTATCCAAAAGCTCAACAACTTAATCAAAAGCGAAAGCGATTTAGCTATCTACAACAAGCAAGTTGTCTTTATTTTTGATGAGTGTCATCGAAGCCAGTTCGGTGAAGCGCAGAAAAACCTGAAGAAGAAATTCAAAAAGTACTACCAGTTTGGCTTTACCGGTACGCCAATTTTCCCTGAAAACGCCTTGGGTGCTGAAACCACGGGCAGCGTGTTTGGCCAGCAGTTGCACACTTATGTGATCACTGATGCCATTCGTGATGAAAAAGTACTCAAGTTCAAAGTGGACTATAACGATGTTCGTCCGCAATTTAAGAGCATTGAGACTGAGCAGGATGAAAAGAAGCTCAGTGCCGCTGAGAATAAGAAAGCCTTCTTACATCCAATGCGCATTCGTGAAATCTCGCAGTATATTCTGAGCCATTTTAACCAGAAAACGCATCGAGCCTATTCTGGCGCTAAAGGGTTTAACGCCATGTTTGCGGTCAGTAGTGTTGATGCGGCGAAAGCGTACTATGAAACCTTCAAAATATTGCAGGCCGAGGCTGAGAATGGCTCCACGAGTAAACCTCTGCGCATTGCGACTATTTTCTCATTTGCAGCCAATGAAGAGCAGGACGCCATTGGTGATATTTTAGATGAGAGTTTTGAAGTTAGTGCGATGAACAGCAGCGCGAAAGAGTTTTTGAGCGCCGCGATCACTGATTACAACGCCATGTTTAAATCTAACTATGGCGTGGACAGTAATGGCTTTCAGAATTACTACCGTGACCTTGCCCAGCGCGTGAAGAATCAAGAAATTGATCTGCTCATAGTGGTTGGTATGTTTTTGACGGGCTTTGATGCGCCCACGCTTAATACCTTGTTTGTTGATAAGAATTTGCGCTATCACGGCTTGATGCAGGCGTTTTCTCGCACTAATCGCATTTATGATGCGACTAAGACCTTTGGCAATATTGTTACCTTCCGGGACTTAGAGCAGGCAACCATTGACGCCATTACTTTGTTTGGTGACAAAAACACCAAAAACGTGGTGTTGGAGAAAAGCTACAAAGAATACATGGAAGGCTTTAACGATATTGCTACTGGCCAAGCGCGTCGAGGTTTTGTTGATATCGTAAAAGAATTACAAGAACGCTTTCCGAACCCCGAAAACATTGAAAAAGAGCAAGATAAGAAAGAATTTGCCAAGCTTTTTGGTGAATACCTAAAAGCAGAAAATATCTTACAAAACTACGATGAGTTTGCCGGTTTAAAAGCATTGCAAAGCTTAGATACCAGTAATGAACAAGCCGTTGCGGAGTTTAAAGCAAAGTATTACCTGAACGATGACGATATCGAGAAAATGCAAGCCATTGATATGCCCAGTGAGCGAGCTATTCAAGACTATCGTTCTACCTACAACGATACCCGGGACTGGTTGCGACGCCAAAAGCAAGGGGAAGAAAAGGATAACTCCACTGTTGATTGGGACGATGTGGTCTTTGAAATTGATTTGCTCAAATCGCAAGAAATAAACCTCGATTACATTCTTGAACTGATTTTTGATCACAATAAGAAGAACAAGAGTAAAGAAGGCTTGATTGAAGAAGTCCGCCGTATGATTCGCGGTAGCCTTGGCAATAGAGCGAAAGAGAGCTTAGTGGTTGATTTTATCAATCAAACAAACCTTGATGAGATTAATGACAAAGCCAGTATTATCGACGCCTTCTTCAAATTCGCCCAGGCGGAACAGAAGCGCGAAGCCGATGCCATTATTGCCGCTGAAAAGCTAAATGAGGAAGCAGCTAAACGCTACATTTCTTCATCACTTAAGCGAGAATATGCCTCTGAAAATGGCACTGCACTCAATGAAGCATTACCAAAGCTCAGCCCATTGAGCCCACTATACCGAACACAGAAACAAACGGTTTTTCAAAAGATTGCCGCTTTTGTTGAAAAATTTAAAGGCGTGGGCGGGTTCTACTGATTTAGTTGTTTTCTCATAATGTATACATTTTGAGAAGACCGCTTCCTTGTTATTATTTTATATCTTATAATTAAATTACTGGAATGTCTAAGAGGTTTTAATAATGGCTGTTGTAGGATATGCTCGCGTTTCAAGTGTTGGACAAAAATTAGATGTTCAAATTGAAAAGCTCCAAAGATATGGTTGCGAGAAAATTTTTAAAGAAAAAGTCAGTGGCACAACTGCAAACCGCGTTCAGCTTCAGCGATGTCTAGAATACCTTCGTGAAGGCGATAGTCTTGTCATTACTAAGTTAGACCGTTTAGCTCGATCTACTTTTCATCTGACCCAAATTGCCAACCTCCTTGAAGAGAAGTCAGTCGATTTTGTTGTGCTTGATCAGCA
>JAFGUG010000082.1 GCA_016938655.1 Thiotrichales bacterium
AGCTGGCTGAGCGGTTGAAGGCGCACGCCTGGAAAGTGTGTATAGGTTAATCCCTATCGGGGGTTCGAATCCCCCGCTCTCCGCCATATTAGAAAAAAGAACCCGTCCCAGACGGGTTTTTTTATGTCCGTAATCCGCGTAAATAAAGGCTTACAGCCCTTTCTCACTTTCACAAGTCATCCCGTCTTAAACCGATCTATTTCTTTACTTGCCGCTTTTTTGTGAGTATAAAAGTGAGTATGTATCTGTGTGAGTACAACAAAAGTGAGTACAAGGTGCTGAACAATACACAAATCAAAAATCTTAAGCCTAAAGACAAGCTGTATCGTGAAACGGATTCGCATGGTTTGGTGCTGGAGGTCAAACCTAATGGCGTGAAGTCTTGGCGTTACCGCTGCCGAATTGATGGCAAAGCGACGATGCTGGCGATTGGAAATTATCCGCAGGTTTCACTGGCGGATGCACGCCGAATTCGTGATGAGCTCAAAGAACAGTTAAAGTCCGGTGTTGATCCAAGACGCCAAACTGAACAGGTGGTGCAGGACGTTGTCATCAAAACGTTTGGGATGATGTATCGGGAGTGGTACGAACACAACGTTGAGTCTTGGACTGAAAATTATGCCAATGACTTGAATGAGCGTTGCCAAAATCATTTGCTGCCATTTCTGGAGTCGCGTGATATTTCAAAAATTACAGCAATGGATATGTTGGAGGTTTTCAAGCGCATTGAAGCCAGGGGCACGCTCAATATGCTGAAGAAGGTGCGTGGTTATGCCAGTCGGGTATTTCGTTATTCGGTAGGTATGGGAGCTTGTCCATTTGATCCCACTCGTGATTTGCCGCAGGATGTTTTCAAGAAAGAAGTGGTTAAGCCGTTTGCGCATATTATTTCCAACGAAGAGTTGGCTAGCGTCCTCAAAAAAATTGAAAATTACAATGGTGGTTTTGCCGTCAGAATGGCGCTCAAGCTGGCGCCACACGTCTTTTTGCGACCGAGCGAATTGGTATCAATTAAATGGGAAAATGTCGATTTTGCGCAAAGGCTGATTCGTATTGAAGCATCAAGAATGAAGATGAAGCGTGAGCATCTGGTGCCCATCAGTGATTATGTCGAAGGGGTGCTCAAGCAATGCCATGAATTGAGGACCGATAGTCCGTTTGTTTTTCCAAGTCAAAGGTCAAAAACACGATCAATTACGCCGGACAGTTTGCGCGTTGCACTCCGTTCAATTGATATAGGCGCGGATGTGTTAACCACACATGGTTTTAGACATACCGCTAGTACCTTGTTAAATGAACAAGGCTGGTCTCCTGATGCCATTGAAAAGCAGCTTTCTCATGAAGAGCGTAATAAGATTCGTGGGACTTATAACAAAGCCGAATATTTGGATGTTAGGCGAGATATGATGAATGCATGGTCAGTGTTTTTGAGTGATTTAAATCTTTCGATAAGGTAACAGCATGAATAAGGAAGTTTTCATAATTGCAGGCCCTAACGGAGCTGGAAAAACGACGTTTGCAGTTAATCTGATTGACCAAGGTTGGATTGAGCATTATGTGAATGCAGATGAGATTGCCAAAGAATACCGTTATTTGGATCAAACCACTGCAAATTTAAAAGCTTCAAGGCAGTTTCTAAAAATTTTAGATCAGCTTGAAAATAAAGGCGAATCCTTCGCTTTTGAGACTACGTTGTCCGGCCTGAGTTATTTAAAACGCATAAAACGATTGCAACAAAATGGTTGGTCTGTTTCACTATACTACTTAATGGTATCGTCACCGGATATTTCTGCTTTGCGTGTTGAAGAGAGGGTTGCTCACGGCGGGCATGATATACCGAAGAGCGATATTTACAGGCGGTTTCCAAAAAGCTTAAACAATTTTTATAGCAAGTTTTTACCTGTGGTCGATTACGCTGAATGTATTTTCAATGAAGAGTCCCCGTATAGCGTTTTCAAGTCTTATAAGGGCCAGATCTTTGAAAAAGATGAAGGTCTCTTTGAGTATTTCTTGCAGCTGGAGGCATTATGTCGCAAATAAATTCATTACAACTAAAGTTTGATGCAGTTTCCGTCATGAAAGACGCAGTCGCCCGAGAGGTGCGCCGCAAGAAGGCATTGGGGCAATATGTTATTGTTGCCGACAAAGGCAAGGTCAGAAAGATTGACTTTTCTGTTTTGAAAAAATAATTTCGTTTTTTCCTTCTTTGCAATAAAACGCCCCAAAATTGGGGCGTTTTGTTTTTATGCAGCATCTCCTCGTTGTTCGCCAATTAGGTGTTCAAGCCAACCATCAATTTCTGATTCTATCCAACGAGAAGTGGTTTCCCCCATTTTTATGGGGCGTGGGAATGTCGGGTCGTATAGTTTCTCTTTAGGATCCATTCGACGGTAAATGGCACTTTTAGACAGGCCAATGCGTTCGATCAGTTGGCGTAAGGTCAGTAATGTGATTTTTTGATTGTTCATGTTTTTTTCTCCAATTTTGTACTAAAACTATGCAGCGTTATCTTTAAAAATTAGTTTTGTAATGAGCTAATAACTGTATGAGCTTTCGGTGAGTCCTTTAGGGCTTCGGGCAAAATGCTCGGTTGTATATTCGGAATAAGGTTTATCCAGGTTGTTTTATCCTCAGAAAACATTGTTATCAAATTGTTCTGCTGCAAAATGTAAAGAGCATTGTTAAGACGATCTTTTCCTCGCAATGAGTTGGGACCGTTTTGCAATATGAAATTTTTGCGAATGAAGCTGTTCGGACAGTTTTTACGGTATAAATTCAACCACCCATCCAAAAGTTGAGCGTCCAAAATTGCTTGAGGTGGTTTTACAAATAACCATCTATAGGTGTCCGAAAAATAGGCGACCATATTGATCGATTCTTGTAGGGTATCAAGGTCAATTTCGTCTTCATATGAGTCTGCATTGATGCAGTGTAAAACCCCAGCAACACGAGTAATGTTCTGCATTAGACGAGCGGCATGGTCAGTGCATCCGTGAAACCTTCCATTGGGTGTACTTGGATTTGTTTGAAATTGAATTTCATTGTGGACCTGAAACCATTTCTGCAATGCCTGTGGAGAAAATCTTAGTTGTCGTTTCTGTAATTGGCCTGTCTGTATGTTTTGTTTCAGACGATCTAGTCCAACTGTAACTCTGGCTTCAAACTTTTCAAGATGACGAAATTCTGGTCTTTTGTGGTTTTCTTGATAGGCGTTGCCTCGATTTTCACCAATAAAGGCAAATAACGTTCTAGCAAAATAACCGGACGAGCGCAGTTTATCTCCCTTGCTTTCTAGCAATTTCAGGAAGGATTGAGGTTGCACTGGGGTGAAAATATGAATGTCCGTATCTGAAACTTCAATGTTGTAGGTTTTGCGAGTGACCTTAATAGGTTCATTGCTCCATGCTGCACAAAACTTTTCGATTGAATCTAATGTCTTGGCGTTGAAAAAATTCATGCCCTCCGAGCTGGTAATCGCGATTGATCTCATGCCCTGTGCTTTTTCAAGAGCTCCTAATGGAGAGCTGTCCTCTATAACTATATCCCAGTTGTAAGGTGGGATCGGCTTATTGATTTCGTGCAGGTATAGTTGAACCTTTTTAGATTCTGGATCAACTGTAGATTTTCTGATTTGATTGAGCATATCCTGCCAGCACATCAGTTCGGCGTAGTATTCCTTTTCATATTCGCCCTGCAGAATTGACATATGTTTTAAGAACTTATTGATAGGCTTGAAGAATCTTTTGTGGGCGCGAGTTTTCCCCGTGCCAGATCCAGCCAGTACAGTAAAGAATAGGATTAATGGTTCGGAATCACCAAGTGGATATTCCACTTCGACATCATGCGAGAAAGCTATTGCAGCCGAAGATAAAGCAGTCGGAATGACCAGGTCAATGGGAACCTGATCATGGTTTGCAACTTCGTAACACGCATCATTGAAAACTGTTCTTTTAATGAATGGGAACATGCTGCCATTTTGTGTCAGCGGGAAGTGTTCTGATTGAATGTAGTTCATAATTAAAGCCTCAAAATTGATTTTAAAAAACGAAACAATTTCTGTTTCATCGTCAGAACGTATTTTGTGCTTAATCACGAAATAGGAATATGGGCCAACGTCACGCCAATGTTTTTGGGGTAACTGCATTACTTTTTTGTTGCTTTTTGTGGGTTTTATGGTGGTGGATTGGTCTGGCTCTAAATTTTATAATTCGATCATGGGGGGTTGTTTTATCGGCAATTTCCGCTACGAATAGCCGAAATTGAGCCAGGTTTGGTAGTTCATGCATGATCTGCCCATCATATTTCTATGTTAGGCAGGTGCTTTCTCTTAATGTTTTTCTCCTAAGTAGGGCAGCGCCAACATCGGCGTGACCTTGTCTTTTAAATGCAAGAACTCGTTGGTCAGTTGCCAAAGCGCTCTATTCAAGCGCACGTCCTCCGAGACGGATTTGATAGGACGGGTGGTGACATACCGCCCATTCGCTGAACGGCCTTGCACACCGCCCTTGATCAAGTTTTCCTGTACGCGGTTAAACACTTTCCACAGGCTGGATTCCTGATCATCCCGACGGCGGGCTTGCAGCAAGTCCACCGAACGAATCGGGCTTTGTTCTGGCCATTCATCGCCATAGCGGATATGCAGCGCTGCACGCGCAAACAGTTCCGCTTCTTCTCTCGATACCAAGGTGGAACGCAAGTGATCGACCTGTTCCGAGATATGCGGGATTTCATTTGCGAGATTGAGCGAACCTTCGATAATGTTTTCCACAATCTGTTTGCCGTGTTTGACACGAATGCCGCCTAACTCACCGGCGGGTGTCACCAAACCGTTGGAGCACACCAGTCGGAATAGCCCTAAATCCAACTGATAGGCCGCACTGCGATCATGTGAATTGGTTAGCACCAGTTCAGCAATCGAATCGCCGACATTGATCTGTCGATCCGGGTCTTGGCGAAAGCGCACCATGTGGCGCGCCAGCTCCTGACGTTTTGGGTCACGGACGTTGGTTTGCAGCGCACGAACCGGATACCAGCCTTCCTGTTGCAAGGCATCGACTACGTCAATCGTGGGTACAAAACCATAACGATCCGACACCGCCTTATCCGGTGCTTCTGCAAAAATCGCCGGGGCGGCTTTGTACAGTTTTTCTGGGGTAAGAATATTCATTGCCATTTGGGATCTCCTTTAAATGGTCATTAATTTGTTTAAGCGTTAGTGATTCAGTGGTTGGGTTTGTTGCATTTGCTGTTCCAGCTTTTGCGTCAGCGTGGCATTGGGCATAGAGCCGGCCTGTTGAGTTTGAGAAAGGGGTTGTGATGGTTGGCTTAACTCCGGATAAAACTCATCGGTAATCGCCTCAAAGTCCTCCTCACTGTCTTCAAAGCGTCCATTGCCAAAACCACGTTGTGCAGCTAGATCCAACGCCTTTTGGTCAAAGCCCACATTGATCCGTTCCTGCTCAACTCGCTTCGCGGTTTCAAGGGTTTCTTCCAGGCTCAGGCCGGTGCGTAGCGTCAGATCCACGTAATAGATCGGTTGCCCGAAGCTCTGTCGTGTCGATTTGCCTCGAAGCTTTAACGCCAACGGCAAGCACGCCAGTCGATTGCCGGATAGGGCATGGAAGTAACTCAAACGTGACGCCAAGGTGCGAATGCTGTTAAAGCCGGAGGTGCGGAAGATAAAACTGCTGATGGGGTCGGTATCCATTTCAGGCGCATCCGATTGCACCAGCACATTCAATCGGCCATAAGGTTTGCAACCACCTTGCGCTAGATTACAGGCTTCAGGGCTTGGGCAAGGTAAGCACTCCATTCCATGCCCGGTGTGACGCTGACAGGTCTCGCCATTACCCACACATACTGGTCGTCCGGTCTGCCGGTCAAACAGGCAGTATTCGGCACGCAGGTTCAGTTCCGGTTGATTGAAGATCAACTGCACCGGAATCTCTCTTAACTTGCGCCCACTGTTCTGACGCAGCTTTTCATCAAGAGGATGTTTAATCCAACCGTCATGGGTTTGAATCTGGGTGGTCAGGGTAAATTGGTCGTCACGTTGTGGCAGACGTTTGCCGTTCTTTTCCACCACTTGGCCGATACTGATACGGCCTATCACCGGTGGGGTCATCATTAAACCTTTTAGCATGGTGCTCTCCTTTCAAAAGGGCATAAAAAAACCCAGCACGTGGCTGGGTTCTAAGGGTGGAATAAAATATGTTTCAATTGGCTTGCACCAGGAATCGTCGGCTGCCGGATTTGGTGATCAGATAACGGTCATACAGTTCCGGGTGGTCAGACTTAAAGCGTTGTGTATCAAAAGCGGTTGAATCAGCCGATTGCTTCCAACTGATCTGACCACTGGCAAAACGCACCACACTCGCTTCACCCATACGCTGTTGCAGTTGGTGTTTCAGTTCAGCTTCCAGCGTTTTGAATTGCTCCAGTTGTTCGCGTACTTCCAGCATCGCTTCAAACGAACGGTTGGCGTCTATCTCTTCAGAGAGATCCAACACTTCTCCGCTGTCACGGGGATAGAGAATACGCAGTGCGGTTTCACTTGATGAACTGGCATCCGCCGGTGGCGGGGTGTCGGTTAAAACGCGGTGCCAGAAGGCCTGTTCGAGTTTAATCAGGCGTTCAATCAGTGCGTCATCCCGCTCGATGCGATAGATTTGCAGTTTCTGCCCGCCTAATAAAACCGCCACATCGGCGGCTTTCTGACCAGTCACCGCCAGCTGATGTTGAACCTGTAATTGCACATACTCCGGCACGCCATCTCGCCACAGCTTTGAACCGAACAGGCCGGCGGTTTTGCACTCCAAGACCTGTACCTCATCATCACTGACCACTTCACGATCCAAGTTGGCCAGCATCCAAGGGTGTTCCGAATGTTGCAGAATGGCATTCACGCGGCGCACCTTTCGCCCGGTGCGTTTGGCATAGTGTTCCGCCACAATCGGTTCTAAGACGGTTCCCCATAACAAAGGACTGTCTTCCAGTGGATTGGGTTGAGCAGGGGTGATTCTGCCGGTCTTCTCCATCCACAATTCCAATTGCGATTTATACGGGTTAAGCCCAACCGCCGTTGCCGCATCCGAACTGCCAATGCCTTGCAGTCTTGCCTTTAACCACTGGTCGTTGCTGAGGTTGCGCGTGGCAAGCATGCGTCTAGCTTGGCCATGGGCACGTTGGGTTTTGATATCCGTTGCCGGAATGGAAACGGGTTGAGTGACAGAGTGTGTCGATGAATGCGTCATGGTTGTCGCCATAGTATGTCTCCAGATTGAATATTAATTTCTGAACGTGATCTTGCGGGTCAGTGCTTGGGTTTGGAAAAGGTGTGATCGCAGAACTGACAGCGGTAGTTTTCCAAAAAGGATTTGTCGAGTTTTTCGCCGAGCTTGGCGCCGGTGACACCACCGGATGCTGCACCCAACAGGCCGCCTAAGATCGCACCGCCAAGCGTACACACCGATAAACCAATCGGCCCACTCGCCATGCCGACCGCCGCGCCGGTACGAGCGCCATTGGCAGCACCCACAAAACCAGCCGCCGCACCGCCGATCAGGCCGATAAAGCCGCCGGCCTTCCTACCATAGTTTTTTGAGATGACCTGCGATGAACCGCAGGCTGGACAATGAATTGCCATGATTTCCTCCTTTGTTTGAATCAGCCGGAAAAGGGCTTCCGACTTCACAGGAGTAATATGTGGCTGAGTTTTGTTTGGATTCGATTTTGAGGCGATGAGGATTGGCGGCAGTAATTTTTTACAGAAAAGTGGATGGTATGAGTAATGATTTAACTTGCTTGAGAAATATGACGAAATGGACGGAAGAATTGCCGGACTTTCATAGCAATATTTAATTGATGAACCGGTAGTTGCGCCTAATTACTTTGTCGGTGATAGAAATTAGTAAAGATTAATTACTGACTATTAAAAAGACTTCAAGTAATCCATGTTTAAGGCTTGGCAATCCATAAAGCCAAGCCCTTTTCCTAGTACACGCATTTATTCATTACTCGATTTGTATTAACCAATTCACTGAGAGTAAAAGAATGAAAGAAGAAACTAGCAATGAGTTTCAAGGATTGAAACGCCATCAGGACAACTCTAACCTAAAGTTATTTTGGGATACTGTTTACATGGGATATAGCCTGATGAGTTGGGTTGTACCATTTATTGAACAATATATAGAAGTGATGTTTAAAGTGATTGTGCAACATGCCTTCAGTAACAACAGAACACTAGCGGTAAGGTTTGAGCTTTGTTATCCAAGCGATTATCAGGGCGAAGTGTCAAATAGGCATATAACCCAATTTTTTAAAGGCGTGAAATACCGAATTAAAAAAAATTACGCTCAATCTAAGGCGGAACGTAAACATGAAACTGAGGTGAATTATTTTTGGGTTAAGGAGCAGGATGGCGGCGATTATCCCCATTATCATGTTCTCTTATTGCTCAATTATGATGCGTATAGAGGCTTAGGAAAATACGACAGCCGAGAAAGCTTGTTTGGCTTTTTACGTCATGCCTGGGCTGGCGCTTTAGGGATTTCATTTGAAGAAACGGCTGGTGGCGTAGTGAGCGCAGCGAAATACAAAGGCATAGAGGAATCCAGGCCTATTCACGTTCTTAAGCAGGGGGAGCCAGGCTTTATAGGGTCTCTTGGGGATTTGATATTTAGAGCGAGTTACATGTGTAAGGCCGTTACAAAAGTGTACAAAGGCCGCGAAAGAAGCTTTGGCAGTAGCCTGATTAATTCCTAGCGAATCAGTTTTAGATGGGTGTTTTTTTACTTATTTTTTGTGAGATTTTGTAGTTTAATGTTTTGGTTCTGCAGTTAAAGATGTCCTCAATTAGGAAGATTGTTAAGTTTATGCAGTTAATGACCCCTTACCAAGCCAAATATTTTGCTTATGAACTGACCCGTCGTCGTCGCGGTGGGGATGAAAGTAGGCTATCCCAATCACTTTTTGACTCTTCGGTTGATTTGAATCCACATCAGATCGATGCGGCATTGTTTGCGCTGCAGAATCCATTGAATAAAGGCGTGATTCTGGCCGATGAGGTCGGTCTTGGTAAGACTATTGAGGCTGCCCTGGTGATGAGTCAATTGTGGGCAGAACGTAAACGTCGTATTGTTGTGGTCTGTCCTGCCGCTTTGAGAAAGCAGTGGGCCAATGAAATGAGCGAGAAGTTCAATTTGCCTACCCAAGTAATTGATGGCCGCACATTTAAAAAAGCACAGAAAGAAGGGATGTATAACCCGCTCGATCAAGCGGTGATCAGTGTCATGTCCTATAACTTCGTTTCTGCGAATGAAAAGTGGTTTCAGACGATCCCATGGGATTTGGTGGTTATTGATGAAGCGCATAAACTTCGAAATGCTCATAGAGAATCGCATCAAACAGGCCAGGCTATTAAACGCGCATTTGCAGGCAGTAAGAAGCTCCTCTTAACTGCGACACCACTACAAAACAACCTAATGGAGGTTTACGGCCTTAGCACAATTATTGATGAGCATCTGTTCGGTGATCAAGTCAGTTTTAGAGCGCAATTTATGCGTAACGGTGAAGATTTGCCAGCGCTAAAGAAACGGATGCAGGAATTTACTAAGAGAACCTTGCGCTCTCAGGTATTGGAATATATTCGATATACAAAACGGATGCCAATTACCGTTCCATTTAAGCCGTCTGATGATGAGGTGCGTCTATACGACCTGATTTCAGCTTTTCTCCAGCGTGAGGATTCTTACGCCTTACCAGCAAGGCAAAAGCACTTAGTTTCGTTGATCGTTCGCAAGCTACTGGCTTCATCTACTGCCGCGGTGATTCAAACCTTAGAAGCGATGCTTAATCGGTTACGTGATCTTGAGCAAGAAGTTCAAAATGCCGAAAACTGGATTGAGCAACTCTTGGCAGAGGAGGAGCTTGATGAAGACTATCTTGATGAAGTTTTTGAAGATGTTGAGGAAAAACAAGAAATCAATAACACACAGCTTAGAGGAGAAATCGCTGAGCTGGAAAGTTACCTGACCCTAGCAAGAACGATTCAGGTTGATGAGAAAAGCCATGCGTTAGTCAAAGCTATACGCCAAGGCTTCGACAAGATGAGAGAGTTAGGTTCACCCCAAAAAGCGGTCGTTTTTACGGAATCAACACGAACGCAAGAATATCTTGCGCGTTTCTTAGAACACAATGGGTTTGCTGGAAAAGTCGTTACCTTTAGTGGCACGAACAACAGCCAATCGCTTAAGAACATTTATAAGGCTTGGTTACACGAGCATCAAGGTACGGACCGCGTAACGGGTTCGCTTGCTGTTGATAAGCGCACAGCGATTATTGACCATTTTAGAGAGTCTGCACAGATTTTAATTGCTACCGAAGCAGCGGCTGAAGGGGTGAACTTGCAGTTCTGTAATTTGGTGATTAACTATGATTTGCCTTGGAACCCGCAGCGGGTTGAACAACGAATTGGTCGTTGTCATCGTTATGGGCAGCAGTTTGATGTGGTAGTCGTAAACTTCTTGAATCAACGCAATGAGGCTGATCAGCGTGTGCTGGAGCTTCTTACAGATAAATTCCAGTTATTTGATGGTTTATTTGGTGCGTCCGATGAAATCCTCGGACGAATTGAATCGGGGATTGATATTGAAAAGCGTATTGCGGCAATTTATGATCAAAGCCGAAGCCCGCAGGAAATTATGGCCGCTTTTGATCAATTGCAGAAGGAGCTAGAAGAGACTATTCAAAAACGAATGGTAGAAACTGAGCAAAAGCTGTTTGAACATTTTGATCAAAATATTCACGAATTGCTAAAGGTCAGAAAGAAGCGTGCCGAAGACCAGTTGGATAAAATTAGTCGATATTTCTGGGCTCTCACCCAGTTTATTCTCGACAATAAAGCCACGTTTAACTCGCACAATTTAAGCTTTGATTTGCACACGGCATTGGGCATATCCCCTAAAGGGCACTATCGTCTTAAACAAAAAGGGGTAGATGTTCCTGAGGATGCGCATTTATATCGCTTAGGCCACCCTGTAGGTCAATATGTGCTCGAACACGGGCGGCGACTTGATACGCCTATGGAGTCGGTTTCGTTTGACCTTTCTGGTCATTCCTATAAACTTTCAGCGCTTGAACCATATATAGGCAAATCTGGCTGGTTGGAGCTTAATCAACTCACTTTGCATTCTTTTCAAGATGAAGATCATCTGGTTTTTAGCTGTATGGCAGAAAACGGAGAAGTGCTAGATCAAGAAGCGTGTGAACAGCTCTTTCAATTGTCTGCTAAAGTGCATGGCTCGGTTGAGCAGCAAGCGCCTGATGTTTTTGAAAGCCAGGTTGAGCGCCAGTTACACGTGCAGTTAAATCGGGCGTTGGAAGAAAATAATGTGTACTTCCAGCAAGCCCGTGAAAAGCTGGAACAATGGGCAGAAGATCAAATCAAATCAGCTGAAGAAGCGCTTATTGATACCAAACTTAAAATTCGCGATGCCAAGCGACAATCACGTCAGGCAGAGAGCCTTGATGAGCAAAAGAAATGGCAAGAAGAAATCAAAAAGCTTGAAAAGCAGCAACGTCGGCAACGCCAATCGATTTTTGATGTTGAAGATGAAATAGAAGAGCAGCGTGATAGATTGATTGAAGCCATTGAAAACCAATTAAACCAGAAATCGCATACTGATAAACTATTCCGCATTTATTGGAAGCTAATTTAAAGAAAACCATCTATGTCCCAAGCCTCAGAACTCAAAACCAAATTCACTACGCTGCTTAAACAAATGTTCCAACTTGATCAGCCTGAGTTGGATTTCGGTCTGTATAAAATCATGCACGCCAAAGCAGAGCGTATTAATGCCTTTTTGGATAAAGAATTAGAGCAACAGATTGATGCGGTGTTTGCTGATGCCGACCAAGCGGACCAACACTCAGCGATTGAAGCGGCCAAACAGGTATTGATTGGGCAATTGGGTGAAGGTGCATTTGATCCACAGGGTGAGTTGGTTGAGCATTTTAAAGCCGTGCCAGCGGCGCAAGACTATTTAAAAGCGTTATCTCAAGCCAAATCGGGCAAAGGCAATCTCAGTGAACGCGCGGTGATTTATGACCATTTGATTCGTTTTTTTAGCCGTTATTACGATGGTGGCGATTTTATGAGTCGTCGCTATCATGTGGCAGAAAATAAATCTCGTGCGGCGGCTTATGCGGTGCCTTATGACGGCAGTGAAGTCTATTTGCATTGGGCCAATAAAGACCAGTATTACATCAAGACCACCGAAAGTTTTAATGAATACAGCTTTAATGTTCGTGATGCCGCTGCTAAACAAACTGAACAGGCTAACAAGCAAAACAAAGCAGGTACACTCGATTTAGAAGCAGCGCCACAACTCGCCGATAAACGCATTCACTTTAAATTGGTGGATGCCGAGCAAGGTGCGCAGAATAACAATAAAGAAACCGAAAAACGCCAATTCTTTATTCGCAAAGAAAATCCGATTGCACTTAATGAAGCGGGTGAATTAGAAGTCTATTTTGAATTCCGAGTCGCCACTAAAGACGATGCCATTTCAGCAGAGCTTGAAAAACAGCTCAAAGCCCGTTTTGGTAAGTCCGCCAATAAAGGTGATTTACCGAACTTGTATATCACCCAAGTGATTCAAGATGCTTTATCAACTATGCCAGAAGCGGCAGACTATCAAGCTTTTGCCGAAATTTTAGCCCCGACCGATAAAATCCCTCAGCGTCCTTTATTGACCAAATACCTCAATAACTACGCCAGTAAAAACACCATGGATTACTTTATCCATAAAGACTTGGGTGGGTTTTTACAGCGCGAATTGGATTTTTATATTAAAAACGAAATCATGCGTTTGGATGATGTGGAGCAGGCAGATACAGGCGCGGTAGAAATTTGGTTGCAACAAGTCAAAGTATTGCGCCGCATTGCCAAAGACATTATTGCCTTTTTAGCGCAACTGGAAGACTTTCAAAAAAAGCTATGGCTAAAAAAGAAATTCGTTACCGAAACCCAATATTGCATTACGCTGGATAGACTGGAAAAATCACTAGGCCTGGTGGCAATTGCCCTTGAAAACGAAGCGCAACGCCAAGAATGGGTATCGCTTTTTGCCATTGATTTAGCGGAATTGGATTCCGTTAAAGCACAAGGCATGGAAGCGGTTGTTGCCGATGAAAAATTTAAATATCTGGTAGTCGATACCCAGTTTTTTAATGCCGCTTTTAAAGATGAACTACTGGCTGAAATTGAAGACTTAGATGAGCAAAGTAATGGCTTGCTGATTAATTCGGATAATTTTCAGGCTTTAAATATTTTGCAGAGAAAATTCAAAGCTTCAATAAACTACATATACATTGATCCACCATACAACACTAACTCGACTCCTATCCTTTATAAGAATGAATATAGAGATTCCTCATGGATGTCTTTAATGGCTAATAGGCTGGATTTGTCTTCAAACCTTATGAACGAAAAGTCAGTGAAAACAATAGCCATTGATGATGCAGAGTTTTTAAATTTATCCAAAATTTTAGAAGAAAGGTTCGTAGACAAAAGAATTACAAAAATAACCGTTGTTCACAATCCTAAAGGCTCTATTACGAAAGACTTTAACCGTGTTCATGAGTATGCAATTTTTATTACTTCTGAGGAAAATAAGACGGCAATAGCTAGGAAGTTGGAAAAAAATAAAACTCCTAGAAAAATGAGACGCTGGGGAGAGAATTCGCTTAGAACAGAGCGAAGACTCTCGTTTTATCCTATATACATAAAAAACTCACAAATAGTGAGAGTAGGTGAAGTTCCAGATGATAACTTTCACCCTATTGGCAAGAATGTAGAACTTGATAATGGTGAAATAGAGGTTTGGCCTATTGATCAAGATGGTGTCGAAAGAAGATGGAACTTTGGACTTGATTCTATAAATGACAACATAGACAGAATTACAGTGCGAAAAGATGATGAAGGTAATTTTGATTTATTTTTAACTCATGAACTAACGGTACCTAAAACAGTTTGGTCAGGTGGAAAATTTGATGCTGGTAAATACGGAAATACGTTGTTAGTAAGCTTAATGGGTAAAAAACTGTTCGATTTTCCTAAATCAATTAACCTTGTAGAAGAGTGCATATTTCTTTCAACAAACAATGCTGAAAAACCAATAATCTTAGATTACTTCGCTGGTTCAGGCACAACAGGTCATGCGGTCATTAACCTTAATCGTGAAGACCAAGGTAATCGCAAATATATCCTGTGCGAAATGGGCACTTATTTTGATTCAGTCACCAAGCCTCGTATTCAAAAAGTGGTGTATGCCAAAGATTGGAAAGACGGCAAACCTGTCTTTGACTCCGAAGGTAAAGCAGGCGGTGTGTCTCAATGTTTTAAATATATCCGTTTAGAGCAATATGAAGACACGCTAAATAATCTGGTTGATGACCGTACTTACAACACGGCTGATATGCCAAAAGACTTTATTTTGTCTTATCTGTTAGAAGCGGAAACGGCGGAAAGCCCGTCTTTATTGAATCTGAATCAATTTAGCAATCCTGCAAATTATCAGCTGAAAATCAAACGCCCCAATTCGGATGAAGCCAAACCACAAGCGGTTGATCTAATTGAAACCTTTAACTGGTTGATTGGTCTCAATGTGGACAAGCTGGATAAATGGCGTGCTTTTGATTGTGAGTTTGAGCGTGAACACGACCCAGAATTACCGCAAGACCAACATACCCGCTTAAAAGTGACACGTATGAAACAGGCCGATGCTTATGCAGAAGATGCGTCGCCTTACCAAATTCGCACTGTCGAAGGTTGGACTCGCCAAGTACCAGGCAATGATGAACTCCGTGATTCAGTGTTAGTCATCTGGCGCAAACTCACTGACGACCCTGAAAAAGATTCCGCTTTCCTAGAAGCCTATTTAGAAAAATTGGGCGTCAACCAAGCAGATACCCAATTCGACAAAATTTATATCAATGGTCCACACGGTCTACAATTGCATGGCACCGCCAAAACCCGACTATTGTCTCTCGAAGACACCTTTATGGCGA
Source organism: Thiotrichales bacterium (assembly GCA_016938655.1). Taxonomy (GTDB): domain Bacteria; phylum Pseudomonadota; class Gammaproteobacteria; order Thiomicrospirales; family Thiomicrospiraceae; genus Thiomicrorhabdus. The sequence goes on from JAFGUG010000082.1 coordinate 15,070, forward strand.
AAATGTGGGAGGAGGTTTAATGGCTCGAAAACTCGATAAACTCTCTATTGAGGGTTACAAGTCCATTCAAGCACTTGAGGAGTTTGAGTTAAGCAATCTCAATGTTTTGATTGGTGGCAATGGGGCAGGAAAGAGTAACTTTATTGAAATCTTTCGCCTATTGCGTGCCATGGTAGAGCAAAATTTGGGTAAGTTTGCGTTGGAGAGAGGATCGGCAGACGGCTTCTTTTTTAATGGGCCTAAGCACACGCCTGAAATTAAAATGCACTTTACCTTCGGTGACAATGAGTATCGCTTTACTTTGCAAACGACGGCTGATGAAAGGTTTTTAATCGTTGAAGAACAGCAAAAATATATTAAAGGTGGTTGGAATACTATTTCTGAATCGGCATTTGAAAGCCGTTTAAACGTGGTCAAAGATCATGAAGGTTGGATGACTAAACGAGGCGTTGGTTATTATGTTCATGATGCAATTTCTAATTGGATGGTCTATCACTTCCATGACACCAGTTCATCAGCGCCAATGCGTAAATATGAGATTGTTGAAGACAATAAGCGCTTAAGAACGGATGCATCGAATATTGCCCCTTTTTTATTAGAGCTTAGGGAATATTGGCCTGATGAATATCAAGAGATAGTCGATACTGTTCGTATCGTGACACCGTTTTTTGATGATTTTGAGTTGGAGCCTAGAGTCTTTGGTGAAGCAGAAAAAGTACGATTAACTTGGTTGCAAAAAGGCTCTGATTACCCTATGCAGCCTTATCATTTATCGGATGGTTCCATCCGTTTTATTTGTTTAGCAACAGCATTATTGCAACCCAAATTACCTTCTACGATTGTGATTGATGAACCTGAGTTAGGATTGCATCCCTATGCCATTGAAGTTTTAGCGGAATTGATTCGCAGTGCTTCTGAACGGACGCAAGTCATTATTTCAACTCAATCACCTGCTCTGGTGGATTACTTTTCTCCCGAAGAAGTGGTGGTGGTTAATCGTAAACAAGGCGCTTCGACTTTCGAACGGTTGAATTCAGAGGATTTAAGTCAGTGGTTAGAAGATTATTCATTGGGTGAGCTATGGCGTAAAAACGTGGTTATAGGAGCACCGAGCTATGAGTAATGTCACTGTGAATATTGTCGTAGAAGGGCCAAGTGAGCGCAACTTTCTCCAATCTGTGGTTGCGCCTCAATTGGGTGTCTCTGGTGTTTTTATTCTTCCTTCTGTGGTTGGTAATTCTGATCATAAAGGTGGGAATATAAAATTTGAGCGTGTCTTGACGGATATTGAAAACTATTTGAAACAGCGCCCAGATACGCTTGTCAGCACCATGGTTGACTATTTTCGGTTGGATAGTGACTGGCCTGGAATGGCAGCTATTAAACAGCGTTTAGATAGCGGAGAAAGCATTTCGTTATCCGAAAAAGCTGAGGTTCTGCAAAAAGCAACTTTAAAGGCGGTACAGGCAAAGTTACAAGGTGTGGCGAATCTTGAAAGTCGTTTTGTGCCTTATATACAAATGCATGAATTTGAAGCCCTGCTGTTTAGTGATGGTGAGGTATTGGCTGAAAAAATGGGAATTTCGCCTAGTCGAATACAAGCCGTTATTACTGAATACGATACACCAGAGCATATTAATACGGATCCAGCGAAAGCACCGTCAAAACGGATTGAGGCGTTGGCAGGCCGATATAAAAAAGTGCGACAGAGTTTACCGATTGCTCAAGCGATAGGGCTTCACAAAATTCGTCAGGAGTGTCAGTTGTTTAATGAATGGTTGCAGAGCTTTGAAGCCTCTGTTGAGGTGGTAGGGTAATTTATGGCAAAACCAAAGAAATTAGACGCAAAACATTTCAATAAAAAACTGGTACTGAATCAGTGGCTTTTGACGCAATTTGGCATTAATCCCCTAGAGAAACAGTTTCTGAAAAAGGGCGTTAAAGTTCGTGCCTTGGATGTGATTGCGGCTTCCGTAAAAAAAGCCAAACCAGGCCTAAGTCCTGACCGTCACCACTATTATTTGGCTGAGTTGTTAGCACATTGGCAACCGACTTGGGCTTACTCAGAACAGCAACTTAAACAGTTTGATGCGAATTTGGTCGCCCATTTAGATCAGATTAATGTTGGGCGAGAAAGATCAATTGAATGGAAGTATTTTCAATGGTTGAGCCTGCTGTTTGTCGAAATTTACCTGTATGAGTTTTTTAATAATCGTTTTGGTCTGCTCAATAAGTTGAATCATTATGTGTCAGTGTTTAATGGGCACTATGAAGCTGAGGGTTTTGAAGCACCTGTACCAACCTATGCTTTTGAAGAGCTTAATAAGCTTTGCTTACAGAATGCGACAGGAAGCGGCAAAACTCTGTTAATGCACTGCAATATTTTGCAGTTTAAGTACTATGCTAACCGTTTTGCCAAGTCAGACGATTATAGTCAGGTGATTTTAATTAGCCCAAATGAGCGTTTGAGCGAGCAGCATATTATTGAATTTTCCGAAAGTGGATTAAATCCTGAGCGTTTAACTCAAACCACTCAGCAATCGAGTGCGGATATTAAAGTAACAGAAATTACCAAATTAAGTGATGTACAGGGCGATAAGGTCATGGATATTGCAAGTTTTGGCGATCAAAATGTTTTGTTAGTTGATGAAGGGCACCGTGGTTTGGGAACGGCGGATAGAGAAACAGGATGGTTGGCCAGTCGGCGTAAATTAGCTGGAAATGGTTTTACCTTTGAGTATTCCGCTACATTTAAAGAAGCGATTGTTGCTGCTAAAAATGATCAGGTAGAAGGTGATTATGCAAAGTCAGTTATTTTTGATTATGCCTACCGTTATTTCTATGAAGATGGCTATGGCAAAGATTACCGCATTTTCAATATTCCAAATAAGCAAGAAGATATTATTCATCAAAAGCCTTATTTAACTGCGGCTTTATTAGCATTTTATCAACAATTACGTTTGTATCAGGATCGTCATTTAGAATTTGCCAATTTCAATCTCACTATGCCGCTTTGGGTGTTTGTTGGGGCCAGCGTGGTGAAAGATGATGGTAAAAAAGAAGACGCTAAAAACTACGATGAACGTGCTTCTGATATTGCCAAAGTTCTGAAGTTTTTGGGTTGGTTTTTATCCAATCAAGCTCAAGCTGTACAGACCATTGATTCTGTTTTGAATAGTAATGCCAAAACAGCAGGCTTATTGGATGAGAAAGGCCGTGATATTTTTGGTTCCAGCTTTCCATATTTAAAAGAGCTGAAATTGTCTGCACAAGAATTATTTGCAGATATGTGTCAACGAGTCTTTCAGTCTAGTGGCGGTGGTGCTTTGATTGTTGAGCGTATCACGGGTGATTCAGGTGAGCTGCTTTTAAAAGTTGGAGACAATACAAAACCATTTGGATTGATTAATGTCGGTGATGCTAAAGGCCTTGCCGACCATCTAGAGTCAAGTCTTGCTGTGGATAAAGAGAGGGAAGCTTTAGATTGTGAAATCCAAATCTCTAAAACAGAGTTTGCCAATCCTTTGTTTGCTCAGTTGAATGATGTTAATTCCCCCATCAATATATTGATTGGTTCAAAGAAGTTTGTTGAGGGGTGGAACTCTTGGCGTGTATCGTCAATGGGCTTAATGAACACGGGTAAAAAAGAGGGCTCACAAATTATTCAGCTCTTTGGTCGTGGTGTGCGTCTGAAGGGTCGAGAAATGAGCTTAATGCGCTCTAGCCGTTACCAACCAACATCGGCCCCTAAATATGTGCAATTACTGGAAACCTTAAATGTATTTGGTGTTGGTTCTGACTTTATTGCAGCGTTTAAAGACTATTTATCTGAAGAAGGACTGCCTGGCAATGAGGAAACCTATATCGAAACAGTCAACTTGACCGTTTTAGAAGGTATGGGCGAGAGGCTTAAAATGCTGCGCCCTAAGGTTAGACAAGATACTCAACAAGTTTATTCTTTTGCCAAAGATGGTCCTTTAGTTTTATTGGGCGGTAAAGGTACTGCATTAAATATTCCGCCAAATATTGAGATTAAAGGGCGAAAAATCGTTATTGATCGTCGACCAGCTTTGCGTACCCTGCTAGCAGATGAAGTGCGTGATGATAAGTCTATCGCAGAAGCCGAAGCGCCAGTTGGATTAACTTTTGATGGTATTCGTGCCAGCTTACTCAGATATGATAAATTGTATTTAGCCTTATCTCGATATGTGCAAAGCCGCGGTTATGCTAACTTAATCGTTCAAAAAGATCGTTTGCAATCTTTGCTATTAAAAAATAATTGGTACGAGATTTATCTACCCTCCGATAAATGGGAAATGAAGGCTCAAAACTTTTTGCTTTGGCAGGAGCTTGCCTTGGAGCTGTTGTCCATCTTGGCGGACAGGGTTCACAATCATCATAAACGCGCCTATCTTGAGCCTAGGCTAGAAGTTGTGACGCTAAAAGATGCCAACGATAATTTACCCGTGGATTCTGAATACACCATCACTGTAGATGCTAGTGATTCAGCATTAATAGACGATATCCAACAATTAAAAGAAGCATTTGAAGTCAATGCTGCAAATTTGTTTGATTCAGGGCGTCAGTCGGTTAAAGGGATTAAGTTTGACCAACACCTGTTTAATCCGTTGTTATGTGCGACATCTGATCGAATCAAAATCCAACCAGTTGGTTTAGAGCCTTCAGAGTATCAATTCGTTGAAGACTTAAAAATTTGGCTTAATAAACATCAAGCATTGTTAGATCGTACAGGCGAAGAAATCTATCTGCTTCGTAACCTAGTGAGAAAAGGTATTGGTTTCTTTGAAGCTGGTGGGTTTTATCCAGACTTTATTCTGTGGCGTTTATGGCGGGATGATAAAGGGCAAACCCTGCAACGAATCGTCTTTGTTGATCCTCACGGTATCCTACGAACAGGAATTGGTGATGACAAAATTGAGTTTGCCCACAAAATTAAAGATGTTCAAGCACGTTTAAATAACGAAGTGGAACTGGAAAGTCTCATTATCAGCCCTGCAAGCACCACTCGTGAAATGATCGAAGCTCAATGGCGCGTGAGTGAACAGGGTTTGCATCAAAACCATGTTTTTTTCATGTCTGATAAAGATGTGTATATAGGTCAGGTAATGGGCCTTGTTAGAAAGTAAAGAGCAAGGCGTATTGAGAAAGTTTTGATAGGAAGGTAATGAACTCAGAACACCAAAAAAATTTAGAAGCTCTAATGTTAGATCTTCTGTTCAAGTCCAATAGTCAGGTAACGCAAGATAGTGCTAATGAGGCTAGTTCAGTTCCGGGTTCTATTGATGAGTTGAATGCGGAATTAAAACTTAGAAAGGCGCTAGGTCGTGGTACAGGGTTGAGAGAAGATAGAAGTTTCGATTTTGAAGATAACTTGCTTTTACAGTTTTATCGTTTGGCGCATATCAATGACTATAAATACGTTACTAATTTTTTTAGGAACGATCCAGCTTCCCCAGATTTCGAAATCACCGAGAATCTGGTGTTTTCATCGCACCCATCTTTGTATGGGTTAAAAAATATTTTGCAGCATTATGCAGAAAACCAAAAAATGCTATTGTTGGACGAGGGGTTAGATGCTGGAAGTTTGCTAAGAGATATTGAAGAGAGAGTCATTGGCGTTAATTTACCGATGTATCATCAACTTGAGAATATGCCGAACCTAATAGATTATCTCGGGATATTGTTTGATACATCGCTAGAGATGGCTGTTTGTTCTTACACGGCTCATAAACTTAATCACGTTGGAATAGCTTGGAATGCTCTGATGAAGTCCAGAGAGTTGTTGGGTGGTTATGTGGGGGCAAGATCAGTCGCTAAGAACTATGTTGATAAGAAGATGTCTGGAGCTAAAGGTCCGCATATAAAAAGGCTGAGAAGAGATATCTTAAGAGAAGTGGTTATAAAGCACATAAATCAGGTTCTAATTCCAGATAAAAAACCAGGTTCAAGCTTTCCTCTGTTAAAAGAAAATGAATTAAAACGCAAAAGAAAAAGTGAGCGCAATGCGCTCTTTCATGATTTGTCTGAAATCTTTAAGCAATATTACCGGCAGGAAATAGATCGGCTTTATCTTGACCCGAACATTAGCGAGTTATCTACTAACTCACTAGTGAAAATGTTTGAAAATTGGATGTCTTATACCGATTTTAGGGATGCAGTTGACCGTTACATCGACGTATCGCTGGGCGTTATACATAAAGAGGAGCAGAAGTCGAAGGATAAGGATTCAGAATCTAATTATGTTTTAAAAGCAGATGTTGTTGCACTGCTAGAGAACATATATCGCACGACTAATTTGCACCTTAGCGCATATCATCAGACCTGTATTAAAAAGAAATGTCCGATAAATAGAGTCAGAGAAGCAAGTACAAAAAAGTTGAAGACTTACTTAAAAGATCCTCTTTTTTCACCGATAAAGCAGGCTGAAGCCAAGAGAGCTAAAGAGGCAGAATTGCCTAGAACACTTACTAATGTTAATTTGTATCCAAGGTCAGACTGAGTCGGCTATTATGAAAATTTTGCAAAATTC
>JAFGUG010000083.1 GCA_016938655.1 Thiotrichales bacterium
GCCAATTTGGATTCACCCACGCCACTGACTTTCAGTAACTCGGTATCATTTTGCGGACGCAGTTTGGCCATTTCCACCAGTGCGGCATCACCAAACACCACGTAAGCCGGTTTCTCTTCGCTTTCGGCAATTTCTTTACGCAGGGCTCGTAAGGCCTCAAAGACTTCTCGATCGGCATCCAACAAGCTGTCTTTTCCGGCTTTGTTAGCAGGCCTGCCGACTTTTAACCCGGCTTTTTTGGGCAGCGCCAGTTGCAGTTCTATCTTGCCTTTTAACAGGTCTCCCGAGCGTTCGGTAAAGCGCACAATTGAGTAGTTTTGAATGTCTTGATAGATATAACCCGAGTGAATCAGTTGGCGGATAATGCTCATCCACTCCTCGCTACTAAACTCTTTGCCCACCCCATAGGTGCTTAACTGGTCGTGCCCTGCTGAAATGATTTTTTCTTGTTTGGCGCCACGCAACACATCCACTATGTACTGCACCCCATAACCTTGATCCAATCGATAGACACACGACAAGACTTTTTGTGCGGCCACTTTGGCATCAAACAGTTGTGGTGGGTTTAAGCAGACATCGCAGTTTCCACAAGGCTTCTGGCTAGATTCCCCAAAATAGTTCAACAAGACATTTCGACGACAGTTCAACGCTTCGGAGAATGCCACCATGCTGTTTAATTTGAACAATTCAATGCGTTTTTGTTCGTCATCGGGGACTTGGTCAACAAAGTGACGAGCGGTGACCACATCTTGCATACCAAACAGCAACAGAGCTTCAGAGTCCAAACCGTCTCGCCCAGCACGTCCGGTCTCTTGATAATACCCTTCTATGTTTTTAGGCATATCGTAGTGCACCACAAAGCGCACATTGGATTTATCAATCCCCATTCCAAACGCCACCGTGGCGACCACAATATCCACTTCGTCTCGTAAAAACTGGTGGTGTACTTTCGAGCGAATTTCACTGGGCAGGCCGGCATGATAGGCTTTGGCGTTGTAACCTTCATCAATCAGGTTTTGTGCGACCTCTTCCACCCGTTTACGACTCAGCGCATAGATAATGCCGCTCTCTTTTTGAGTTGCTTGTTCGCGGGCCTCTAAAAACGCCAACAGCTGCGCCATGGGTTTGCGTTTTTCTAATACTGTGTAACGAATATTGGGGCGGTCAAAACTGCTGACGTGAATTTGAGGATTATGCAGATGCAAACGTTGCAAAATATCGTGACGAGTGGCGTGATCGGCAGTGGCGGTCAGGGCAATAAACGGGACATTCGGAAAGAACTCACGCAACTGCCCCATCCGTGCGTATTCCGGTCTAAAGTCGTGCCCCCATTGCGAGATACAGTGCGCTTCATCAATCGCAAACAAGCCAATCGGTAGTGATTGAAGTTCATTAATAAAATCAGCCTTTAACAAACGTTCTGGCGAAACGTACAACAAATCGAGTTGCCCCGTGTGCAATTGCATACGCACCTGATTGGCGGTGTCCATATCCAAACTGGAGTTGTAATACGCGGCTTTGACCCCGTTGGCCTGCAAGGCGGTGACTTGGTCTTGCATCAGCGCAATCAACGGTGACACGACAATAGCGGTGCCTTGACACATCAACGCTGGAATTTGATAACACAGGGATTTACCACCGCCGGTTGGCATCAACACAAAACAGTCTTTGCCACTGGCTACATCATTAATGATTGAGGCTTGCTGTGGACGAAACTCGTCATACCCAAACACGCTTTTTAAAAGCTGCAAGGCGTGGTCAGTTGAGTCTTGATAGTTTGGCGAATCGGTCATGGGTACAATCAAATTTCGGGTTTTAAATTAGGGGTGGCAACCTTAGTTCATACGCTTAAGAATTACAAGTGAAGATGCGGTCTAACCAAGATTAGAAATAAGTCGACTTTAAACTCATTGAGCATTCATTGAAAACTCATTGAACGCTCATTGAATCTTAGGATTGACGACTAAAAGTAACTTCACAAAAACCCAATTTAAAAGTCAGCAGGCCTGCTCATTAACAGCCAAAGGAAATCAGTTAATCGATGTCTATTCGGTTTTTTCAGCTAACACATCAATAATCTTATAACGATTGGCATCGGTGCGAGAAAACTTCAAAACCACGGTACGCTTATCTTTATCTAATGCTATTTGTGCTTTGATAGGATCATAAGATTGTTTTTTGCTGCTCCATTCTAGAACCTGATAAAGGCGACCAGGTTTTAATTTTCGGGTTTTGAACAGAATCGTTCGATCAGTGAAGAAAAGTTTATCCACACCAAAAGGCCTTGCCAAAGGTTCACCAATAAACAACCCTTCTCCCGGTTGCTTAACGGATTTCCAGTAGGCTTCCATTAGGGTTTCACCATTTAAATAATGGGGCAGTAAAACCACCGGATTTGGAAACTTACTGGCAAAATTACACGGTTCAACCACCGTTCCATAACTGCCAGTAGCGCCTGCCTCTAACCAACGAAACGCTTTCATCTGCCCCTGTTCTGAGAGCCCCCTTCCCCCAAAAGAGGTCAAATGATCGGCAATCGCCCCAGGCAGGTAGACGTTGTCCTCAATAAACGGCACCTTAGACAACCCCGTTTGATAGAGCATTATGTCTTGCATGCCCCTAATATAATTAGGTGTTTCTCGCTTAGAGCGGTCGAGATATTCGACGCGTAAAACCTCTTCATAGGGCCAATTTTCTGCTAATGCTTTAAACAAGCCTGCGCGAGAGCTGCGCTCTTGGTCAGACGTTTTAACTACATAGGCGGTGCCTTTTGGCATACGACCGTCAGCGAGCACGCCTCGGTCGATCAAGCTCTTTACTTCTTCTAAATTGCGTCCTGTTAATAACATGCTAGGACGAATCACCAAATCTTGCCAAGGTTTAACCGACTTGCTATCAAAGTAAGGACTGTTTGCGGTAGGTTGACAGCCTTTACCAAACTCTTGGCAAAATTGGGTATCAAATCCAAAGGTAAAGGCACTGGTTACGGACATACAACCTACCCGATATGGTTTATCCCAAGTAAGCACCATGCCCTGAATCTCAGCAGGCAATTGCGCCTTGAGCTTTTCATACAGCGCATTAAACGCAACGGCTCCCATTGACCCCGTGTCGGGCAAATCGACGGTAAAAATGTGCTCAACCGGAATATCGCGTTTTTGCTGATAGTATTCAGCCGTCCTAACCGACAGCGCATCACCGCGTTTTACAATAATCGCAATATTCTGATTATTCATGCCATAAGCTGGCAGTTCAATTACGGGTTTGCCAGCAAAAGCCGCATTACTCATAAAAGTACACAAACCCCAGACCATTAATACTTTTAACAAAGTCAACCGCTTAACATGTTTGTTCAGAATCATCTTAACGTGCCTCGTGCATGACATCTAACGCCTCGTCCCAAGGCGCTTTTTTTCCAAAATGCTCGACGATAAAGTCAATAAAGACGCGGGCTTTTTGGGATAAAAAGCGCGTTTGCGGATAGATCACATAGGCGTTCAATTCACGGAGTTGGTAATCCGTTAGAATCGGTTGTAATTGCCCAGAAATCAGCGCTTGCCAAACAATAAACGTGGGCGAGAACAGCACGCCATGCCCAGCAATCGCCATCTGCATTAAAAAATCGCCATTGTTAGCAATCAACTGGCTCTCCAACGCCACTGAGTGCTGCGTGCCTTGAGGGTCAACAAACGGCCACTCTTGATTTTGATCGCCACTGTACTGCAGTATTTTGTGCTGTTTGAGGTCTTGCGGCGTATTGGGCAGGCCTGCTTGTTTTAGATAATCCGGGCTAGCCGCCACTACAAAACGAATCGGCACAATTTTACGTGCCTGAATTGCTGTTTCCTTAAGTTCACCAATGCGAAACGCCAAATCCACCCCTTCTTCGATCAAGTCCACCTCTCGGTCAGAGAAGTCGAGTTTCAGGGTGAGTTGCGGATGCAACTTTGCAAATTCTTCTAATATCGGCGATAAATGGGTTAAGCCAAACGATAAGGGCAAAGCAATACGTAACGTACCCGTTAGCGTGTGGTCGGAGGTATGCACCGAATGATTTAAAGTTTCAAACGAATCGACCACCTTAATAGCACTTTGATAATAGACCTGACCGGCTTCTGTTAAGTTAAGGGTGCGTGTAGTACGTTGAATGAGCTTGGTGGCCAAACGGTTTTCAAGGTCGGTTAAACGTCTACTGACCGCCGATTTGGCCATATTCAACTGATCAGCCGCTTTACCAATCCCCCCCGCTTCCACAATGCGGATAAAAACCTGAATGTCTTCGAGCTGCCCCATACGTTCGCTTTCTCTTTTTAATTCAAAATTTGCATATAACCGGTCATTTTGTTCTTTAAAACAGAACAGTGTTTTAGAATTTTGCCGCTTTTTAACATCAGACGCAAACGCTAAACTCCATCCCACATTAAATAAAACCAACGGAGTTTGCAATGACCCAGCGCACAATTAAAAGCCTGCATGATGGACTTAAAACTCACGATGGGGCCGATGTAAAGTTAACCCGTATTATCGGCCAGCCCAGCTTAAAGAACTTAGACCCATTTTTGATGTTGGATGCGTTTGGTACAGATGAACCGATGGACTACATTGGCGGCTTTCCGCCGCACCCACATCGTGGCTTTGAAACGGTCACCTATCTAATTGCGGGCAATATGCGCCATCAAGACAATCAGGGCAACGAAGGCGTGATTCGAACAGGAGGCGTTCAGTGGATGACCGCTGGGCGAGGCATTATCCATTCCGAAATGCCAGAACAAACCAAAGGCTTATTGATGGGGTTTCAATTGTGGGTTAACTTGCCAAGCCATGCCAAAATGTCCGAGCCAAAGTACCAAGAGTACGAACCCGAGCAGATGCCCATTGAACGTCATGACAATGGTGCAGAGATTCGAGTGATTGCAGGCACAACCTATTTGGGCACCACGGGGTTAATTAAGAATGAGTTTGTCGACCCCACTTATTTAGACGTGACCTTACCGGCTGAGCAATGCTTTAAACAGAGTTTAAAAACCGATGAAACGGCGTTTATCTACCTGCATGAAGGTGAGGTTCAAATTGCAGACAACTCGCTTACAATTCAAGCCGGACAGCTAGCTGTGTTGAGTGCGGGTGAGTCAGTTGAAGTCACCGCTTATCAGCCAAGTCGGTTTATTTTAGTGGCCGGTTCACCTTTGAAAGAACCGATTGTGCAACGTGGCCCGTTTGTGATGAATACCGAAGAAGAAATTAATCAAGCCATGGACGACTACCAAAACAACCGTTTTTAAGCATTATTAAAAATCAGCAGGCCTGATAGGTTTGCTGGCAATTAACCCAAACCGCTTTGAAGCCGATTCAAGCTGTTAACTTCTTTCAAAGGATGTTGTTATGAAATCACTGTTATTAGGATTATTTTTAGCGGGCAGCTTGGCTCTGCCAAGTCATGCCTTCGCCGAAGATTTTAAACCCTCAAGCAACGTGGTCACGCTGATGCCACTGTTACTTGATAACCTTGAGCTTCTCAATGTTACTCAAGAACAACTCTCAGAAATTAGACAAATCTCTCGTAAGAATTTTGCCGAAGTTGAATACATCAACGCACAATACCACAACCTAAAAAGTGAACTCAAAGACGAACTGCTCGATGTTAATGTCAACGCCGAACACAGTTTAAAATTGGCACAAGAATTAGCGCAACTTGAACAAAAACGTTTTCAACTGACGATCAACTGTGCAAACGGACTCAAAAATTTACTCAGTGCATCTCAATATGAAGAGTTGATTGGACTGTTAGAGTTTCAGTCTTAACTTAAAAAAATAAGTTTAGAAACCTGTGAAAAAATCATGCAAGCTTTACTTAAGTACAACAACGTACGGATAGGTAGAATATTCACGTCAAATTAACGCATTTTTTAAAAAAACAGAGACGCCAAAAACAGCCTAAAAACGACCCTCCTCCCTACGTTACTGGTGAAATTTAAAAAAACACCAGTAACGCATTTTTTACTCAATTTCAAACACTAAAAGCCGAGTCTAATTTATTAAACTAATACCATTGAATATTTAATAAATTTCATGAAGTTAACTTGTGAATAAATTAAAAAGTAAAAAAATGACCAAAATTTTAACAAAATAGAACTATATAGAACTATATAGAACTTATATGTTCACATATGTTCTAAAAAAGTAAAAAAAACGAACAAAATCTTAACAAAGCGCGCACGATAGAAATTAAACTATCTCGTAAACTCAATTATTTAAACGCTTTAAATCTCTTACGCAGCCAAGCTTCCGTTTTTTTTTAAAAAACCGGATTGGTGTTTTAGATTCAATGCATTGATAACCAAGAGACGATTTACTTAATTAGAATAGCGTTATCTGTTGTTACGTTTTAACCTGAAAACACGCTCATTTACGTGCCGTGCTTAGTATAAAGTATTTAAATTTAGGAAGTAAAAATGGCCAGCCGCACAAAAAACTCAATTGAACTAAGTCAGAGTTTTTCTAGTTATGTTGTTTGTATTGGTGCCTCTGCCGGTGGACTTGAAGCGTTGGAACTGTTTTTTTCAAGATGTCCTAAAGATTCAGGCATGGCCTTTGTGGTTGTACAGCATTTGTCACCCGATCATAAGAGTATGATGTCTGACCTACTCTCTCGCTATACCGAGATGCCTATACAAATCGTCGAAGACGGCATGTACATTCGACCCAACCATGTTTTCTTAATTCCGCCAGCTACATTGATGAGGATTTCGGATCACCGTTTTCAACTAACCAAAAAATCTCCCCATACTCTGACACTGCCGATAGACATTTTCTTTACGTCACTATCAGAAAGTTACAAAGCCAAATCCATTGGCGTTGTTTTGTCAGGAACCGGTTCTGATGGCACTCGTGGTGCCTATGCAATTAATGATGCAGGTGGCTTTTTGTTGGCTCAAAAACCTTCAACCGCTAAGTTTGATGGTATGCCAAATAGTGTGATTGCCACCGGTTTAGTGGATGAAATCTTAATAGCTGAAAAGCTTGCCTTACGTATTGTTGAACACATTAAGAACCCGCAGAAAAAGGTCATGGATTCGATTTTGACCGATCCGCAAAGACCTTTTGACGAAGAGGCCTCTTTAGAGATGATTTTCAAGGCACTTGTTCAATCTGGTGGGGTGGATTTTCATGATTATAAAATGGCCACTGTCTCAAGACGTTTAGAACGACGAATGCAGGTTAAGCGCATTGCAAATATTCAAGATTACGCGTTACTTGTTGAGCAAGATCCAGCTGAATTAGCGAGTTTAAAACGTGAACTCTTTATTCCCGTTACCAGTTTTTTTAGAGACGCCCTTGCCTTTGAAGAGTTATCCAACGTTGCCATTAACGATATTGTTAACAAAACAGCAGCGGGTGAAACTATTCGAGTCTGGTCTGCCGGTGTGGCAACGGGTGAAGAGGTTTACTCGATAGCTATGCTCTTTATGGAGGCGTTTGAGCGTGAAAAGCGCTGGCCAAATTTGAAGATTTTTGCGACCGATGTGAATCCACTCATTTTAGAATTGGCCGCTGCAGGTCAGTATCCAGAATCGGTAGCGGCTGAATTAACCAAAGAGCGATTAGAGCGTTTCTTTCACAAAACCGGCAATGTTTTTACCGTTAAACCTGAGCTCAGGCAGTGTGTCGTTTTTGCAAGACACAACTTATTAGTGGATCCACCTTTTACGCGAATGAATTTGGTTACCTGTCGAAATACATTAATCTACTTTAAAGCCGATGCGCAGGCCAAAGCGTTGCATCGCCTGCAATATGCCACTAACTATGACAGTTATCTATTTTTAGGCTCAAGTGAGTCACTTGCTGGAATGAATAAAGGGTTTAAAACCCTCAGTAGTAAATACAAGCTGTTCCAAAGAAATAACGTCAGCTTACCTTTTGCACTTGAAGCCAACACAGATAGTAGCCAGCTCTATGTGCCCAACATTACCAAATCGTTTAAGAGCAATGTTAGGCCTAGAAACTTTAATGATGCTTCTTTGATTGATGAGTCTTCAGCAGAACTACTCAAGGCTTATACGCCCCCCCTCAATTGTGGTTAATGAACATAACGAAATTATTCATATTTTTGGAGATTTACAACCTCTACTGAAATTTAGACCCGGCTCTGCAAGTTTAGCTGTTAATCGAGTCTTGCCGGAAGTTTTAGTCTCTGTTGTATCTGCTCTGCTCTATAAGTCTCTTAAAGAAAGCAGGGTCATGTTTTCTGATTTAGTTACGTTCAACGACAACAACAATACTAAGCACACATTAAGGGTTTGCGTTAGACCCGTAAAAATTGAGTCGGATAACAGATATGCACTGGTTATTTTTGAAGAGCAAAAGATTCAAGAAAGTGAAACCTTAAATGTAGTGGACATTGATGCTGAAATTACCACCAGAATTGATGTTTTACAGCAAGAGCTCGCTGCAACTCGAGAAAGTCTTCAAGCGACCATTGAAGAGTTAGAAACCTCTAACGAAGAATTACAAGCCACCAATGAAGAGCTAATGGCTTCTAATGAAGAGTTGCAAAGCTCCAATGAAGAGCTTCAATCGGTTAACGAAGAGATGAATACCGTTAATGCCGAATTCCAAGAAAAAGTATTACGCTTAAATCAAGCAAATGCCGACTTAGATAGCATGGCAAAAGCTGTCGGAGTAGCGACTATCTTTGTCGATCCGAATTTACAGATTACCCGTTTTACAGCGGATGCGGTGACTGTCTTTAAACTCAGAGATTCTGATATCGGTAGACCTTTAACGGAAATACGCCACACACTGCACGATGGTGATTTAAGTAGCTACTTTGAAAAAACAATGAAAACAGGACGCGTGTTTGAAAAAGAGATTAGTAGCCAAAATGGTGAAACCTATTTATTAAGAATCTTACCCTATCAAGTTCCGTCTGAGCACGCCATGGGAGCAGTGATTACCCTGATCGATGTCACGGCTATTCAAGACCGAGTTCGTTTGCAGGCAATATTGGATGCCTTGCCTGAACACGTGGCCGTTTTAACGACTGACGGAACCATAGGCATGGTTAATGCCGCATGGAAACGCTTTGCTAAAGCGAATGGCGATCCAGATCTTTTACATTCTGGAGAGGGGGCAAATTATTTAGAGGCGTGCCGAGTGTTAGATCAAACGCAAGACAAAGAATCTGCGCAAGATGCTTATCTTGGGGTTAAAGGCGTTTTAGAAGGCCGATTACCCAAGTTTAGCCTTAAATATCCGTGTCACAGCCCAACTGAAAAACGATGGTTTGTTGTTAACGTGGCACCGATTGCGGGTTTATATGAGTATGGTGCGGTTGTGAGTCACAATAACATCTCCCCTTGGGTTGAATAAGTAGTCAAAAGTCTATGAGTCAAAAAAAATATCCTACAAAAAGCGCAATGTCACAAGTTGCGTTTTCCGAACTTCGTGATAAAGCACTGCAAGCTTTAGATAAAAATCAAAGAGCAAACGGTAATTTTCCTGAGCGTCAGCAACTCGAAATTGAAAGTCTATTTGAAGAGTTACGTATCTATCAAGCGGAACTTGAAATACAAAATCAGACCTTGCAGCTTTCGCAAATGGAATTAGAACAAAGTCAGTCGCTCTATCAAAGTTTATTTGAAAGCCTTCCCGTGGCTGCTTTAGTGATCGATTCAATGGGGGTTATTTCAGAAGTCAATGAGCAAGGCTCTGAGCTTTTAGAGGTGTCAAAGCGTCGACATATTATTGACCACTCCATTTATCGCTATTTCACCCAAGAGAGTGCGAGCTGGATAGCAAACCAAATAACGCATCACAAGCCTGTTTCTTTAGTTCAACAGCAGCTAGAAATTTACACCGGTGAAAAAGGCAAGGTTGTTTGTGCGAACTTAATTCAGTTGCCACAAGAAGGTAACCCACGTTTTATCCTATTGTTAGTCGATTTAAGTGTGGAGCTTGCTCAAAAAGAACAATGGCTCTTATTGGAGTCAATTATCGATAATAGTTCTTCGGTTATTTATGCTTTTGATCGCCAGGGAAAATGTATATTGGCGAATAAGCAGGCACTCAATTTTCTCGATTTAGAGAATACTTCGCAAGCGCTTGGTAAGACTCGCGCTGAGTTAATGGCGCAGAAGGATGCTGAATCACACTATGAAAATGATGGCATTGTGTTCTCTTCAAAAAAACCGATTACCTATGAAGAAACCATCGATGTTGATGGCGCTAAACAATATTACATTAGTAATAAGTTCCCTTTAAAAAGTATCAGTGGTGAAGTTTATGCGGTTGCTGGGATTGCGACCAATATTACTAAAGAACGAATCAGTGAATCCAGACTTAAGATTGCCATGCAAGTTTTCTCCCAAGGACAAGAAGGGATTGTTATTGCAGATAACAACAAGCTTATTATGTCGACAAACAAGGCATTTGAAACCATTACGGCTTATTCCGAAGCGGAAGTCATTGGTAAAAATCCAAAACTTTTAGCGTCTGGAAAGCATGATAAAACCTTTTACAAAAAAATGTGGGACAGCGTCTTAACAAAGGGTGTCTGGACAGGTGAAATTTGGAACCGTAAAAAAGATGGTGAGATTTACCCGCAGAACCTCACAATATCTATTATTTATGATGAACAGAATAAGGTGTCTAACTATATAGGGGTTTTTAGTGATATTTCTGCTAAAAAATCGGCCGAAGAAGAAATCCAACAGTTAGCTTTTTATGATGCGTTAACCGGGACTGCAAACCGTTTTTTATTGCGCGAAATTGTGAATCAAAAACTCCGTGAAGCTCAAAGAGCTGGCGGTGAGTTTTCAATTTTATTTCTAGACTTAGACCACTTTAAAGAGATCAACGATGTATTTGGGCATGATTTAGGGGATGAGATTCTTAAAGAAGTCACTCAAAGAATTAAAAAACTCATTCGTGTACAGGATACATTAAGCCGAATCGGCGGGGATGAATTTGTCTTAATGCTCGATACAGTCAGTTGTGAGCAGGCTTCAATAATTGCCCAAAAAATAGTTAGCACCCTTATTGACCCCTTCTTTATAAACAAAAAACAGATGAACTTATCTGCCTCAGTGGGTATTGCAAGCTACCCTGTTCACGGCCAAGATTTTGAATCGTTACTCAAAAACGCCGATGTTGCAATGTATCAAGCCAAGTCACAAGGTAGAAACAACTACACTATCTTTGAAGATTGGATGCTGGATGCGTCTCGAAACTATGTTTCAATTGATGTCTCATTGCGCAACGCTATTAAAGCTAACCAATTAAAAGTGGTCTTTCAGCCTCAAGTCTGCTTTAAAACTCAAGAAATAATTGGCTTTGAAGCACTTTGTCGGTGGTTTGATGAGAGCACTGGGGAATATATTTCGCCTGCTACCTTCATTCCAGTAGCGGAGCGTTCAGATCTGATTATTGAACTTTCTGACTACGTTATCGATAAGAGTCTAAGCGTGTTGGCAGTACTTGCATCCCAAGGGTTGGGTAAATATAGAGTGAGTGTGAATATCTCTTCGCGCGAATTTATTCACGCCGACTTTATTGAACGTATTTCAAATCACTTAAAAAACTACCCCGAATTAGACAACCGTTGCTTAGAACTAGAATTGACTGAGCGAGTGGCGATGAATGAACCTAAAAAAGTTAAGCACGTATTTGATCAGTTAAAAACACTCGGCGTTGAAATCTCTTTAGATGATTTTGGAACGGGGTATTCTTCTTTGAATATTCTGAAAACGTTACAGCTTAAAACATTAAAAATTGATATGTCTTTTGTTAAAGATGTTATCACTTCTAAGCAAGATGCCGGGGTTTGTCATGCCATTATAGCAATGGCCAAAGCTCTGGACTTAGATACCATTGTTGAGGGTGTAGAAACCCAAGAACAAGCGGAATTTTTTACCGAGTCAGGAGCCGATATAGCACAAGGGTATTGGTTTGCTAGACCCATGGATCAAAATGATTTAGAGGCCTGGTTAAAACATAGAAGTAAAGACTTAATCTGACAGCGCCACGTTGCCATTATCAACCCAAACGCAGTTACACAAAATCGTTTACAGCCTTATTAAACCAAATCTTTCAATTGTTGCACGCGGTTATAAATTGGTTTTTTCTTTTCGCCTGTATAGTCGGCGATGATTTCTGAGATTTGTTTGACAGGCAACCCTTGTTTTAACATCGACTGCATCAAGGCATCGTAATCGGTAATATCCACATCTTCTTCCAATACCGCTCCCATGACCATCAATACAAATTCGCCACGCACTTTGTCCGAGTGAGCCGTAAAGTAAGCCAAAACCTCTTCCACAGACCCCGATACAAACTGCTCGTAGGTTTTGGTTAACTCACGACCCACCGACATTTGACGGTTTGCACCAAACACTTCAAGTAAAGCAGGCAAGGTATCCATTAAGCGATGGGGCGATTCATAAAATACCAAAGTACGGGTATCGTCTTTTAATTCGGTTAACACGTTAATGCGTTTTTGCGCTTTAGCGGGCAAAAATCCTTCATAACTAAAACGGTTGGTGGGTAAGCCGGCCGCACACAAAGCGGTAATGACTGCGGATGGCCCGGGAATCGGCACCACATTAATTCCCTCTTGACGCAGCAGTTTGACCATGTGAAAACCTGGATCATTAATCAGTGGCGTGCCGGCATCGGAAACGAGCGCGCCCGTTTCACCTTGCTTGAGTTTTTCAAGCAACTGCCCCATACGAGCTTGCTCATTGTGGTCGTGCAGACTAATTAACGGACGATGCATGCCTAAGGCTTGCAATAATTTTGAAGTGTGGCGGGTATCTTCAGCCGCAATCCAATCAACCTTCTCTAAGGTTTCCACCGCACGATAGGTAATGTCTTTTAAATTACCAATCGGTGTCGCAACAATGTAAAGTGTGCCGGCGCTTAATGTGCCTGAAACGGTTTCAGAAGTGGCTGTTAAAGTGGATTCAGACTTTTCAGATGGGTCTTGCATAAAATTCAAATTTTCCCGGTTACAGATGCTTTATAATCAGCATTAACAATGATTTGGACATTCTATATAAAAATGAAAAAGCCCACCGCTTTATTTCTAGCACCAAGCTTGCTGGTTATCACCCTTTTAGGGTTAGTCTCATGTAGCACTCCGCCAAAAACTGTCGTTAAGCCGCAAGCGGATATTGTGTTGCCAACGGTTCCGCAAAAATCTCCTTTAGCCTTGCGTATTGAAAAACTCGAGTTGGCCATTCGCCAAGCTGAAATGCGCCAAAACTGGCCAGAATACCTGAATTTAAGCGAACAGCTTTGGCAATTAGCAGACACCGAGAATCAATTGTCTATTGAATACATGGTTTGGCAAACGCTGAGCAAACAGTTCAACACGACCCTTGCCATAAACCAACTGGCCAACAACACGAACCCTAAATTGCAAAGTTGGGCCAATCTGTTAACCGCTTTGAACCAGCCAGGCCTGTTCAAACGTCAAGCGTTACAAGACCTAGCCATATTTGAAGAGAACGCGCTCTATCAAGCCAACCTACTTGACGCATTACAGTGGCGCTTGAAAACTCAACAAGCGGTTCGCCAAATTGCGGTCTTGCTACCTTTCAAAGGCAAATACCAAAGCATCAGTGAACAGATCCGTAACGGTCTGCTTAAAGCGTACATGGTGTCTGATAAGTCGGTGACCCTTAGATTTTACGACAGCAGTGAAGATGAGCGCGTTTTAGCCCAGTATCAGCTGGCTAAAAAAGAGGGGGCAGATTTAGTGATCGGTCCTCTGACCAAAGAGGAGATTGATCAACTAGCAGGACAAAACCTAAGCGATGTCATTGCCCTAAACAATACCGATGACCCTGTTCTGAAATCGTTTAACTTCCGTACCCAAACCGAAGCGCTGCAAATTACCAAACAACTGAACAATAATGACTTTCAGCGCATTGGTATTTTAAGCAGTGAAAAAGCCCGTGACTTAAGCACCGCTGAAGAGATTAAAACTCAATGGTTAGCTGAAGGCGAAAAGAACCAAGCGGTTTTAAGCACTTACTCACTTGAAAAACTGAATCTACGTAAAGCGCTTGGCGACTTAATCAATGAAGAGCAGAGCCAAGAACGTTACAACAATCTACGATGGTTGCTGAGTTCCAAACTTGAGTTTTTTCCGCGCACACGCAAAGATTTGCAGGCGATTGTGTTAATTGGTAAAGCCGATCAAGTGGCGGTTTTTCACCCGCAATTTGAGTTTTTTCAACTCGAACTGCCGGTTTACGCGACCTCAAACTTAACCCCAACTGACCTTAAAAATATTCAAACTAACAAAGACTTGGGTAACGTCATCTTCCCGACGATTCCAGCGGTATTCAGCGCCAATGCGTTAAACTCGGAACTGGAGGCCTTTGGTTGGGACAGCTTTATTTTGGCTAATCAGTTAACCAATCTGGCACCTAACTTATGCTTAACCCAAGGCCAGAGTGGGATTTTATACTTGGATGGTCAGCAGATTGATAAAAAACTCGTCTGGGCGCAATACTCTGCAAACGGTACATTAATGCCTTGGCAACACGAAGTCGTTGAACTAACGGAACAAGAAAAGCTTGAAGCGTTAATTGAACAAGAGCGTTTAGAAGCCTTAAACAGTGAGCTCTCAGCCGAATCGTCAGACGCTTCAACAACCGACCTGCGCCTAGCACCAAGCGAATTGGTGAATGGCGTGCAAGTCATCACCCCAAACTAACCAAGCCACTTGTTCTAAACCAATGGACATTCTCAGCCATCTCAAGAGTAAATTCATTGGTCAGCAAAAAGAGCAACAAGCCGTTGTTTGGTTACAAAACCAAGGCTATCACATCATTGAACAGAACTACCTGTGTAAAGGTGGGAAAAATCGCCGGGGTGGCGAAATTGATCTGATTGCCTTGCAAACCTCTGAAAATCGACTGGTTTTTTTTGAAGTCAAATACCGTAAGAGCAGCGATTTTGGGCACCCTGCCGAAATGATTACGCCGCAACAGCAACAACGTATTTTGCGATGTGCACAACTTTTTCTGCAACAAAACCCGCAATATCAAGAGTACGCCATGCAATTTGATGTATTGACGTTTCTAAATAACCAAACCGCACCTGAACACATCGATAACGCGTTTGGGCTTTAATGTTAGCCACCCTTCTAATTTAAACTTATCCACTTACAAACAACTTATCCACAGGTTTTCCGCGGACATGTTTGAGAACCCTATTTAAGCGTTACCACGAAGTTAGGCAAATACGAAGGTTTCTAAGAGGAGCGTTTGTTATTAAAACGAATAAAAAACCTTTGCATTGTGGAATAACAAACTACACCTCAAAAAACGCTTTTCTTCGTGCCTTCGTGCCTTCGTGTCTTCGTGGTTCACAAAACTGCTGAGTTTTAGGCATCACGTTTTTGTTCCATCGCTAAAATGACAGGTAACGTGGTTAATACTGAATCGGGATTTAAACTAATGGAATCAATGCCCGCTTGCACTAAAAATTCGGCAAACTCTGGGTAATCGGAGGGTGCTTGACCGCAAATACCAATGGGTTTGTGATTGCGTTTTGCGCCCTCAATCGCCATTAATACCATTTTTTTCACACCCGCATCACGCTCATCGTATTCAAACGCCACCTTTTGAGAGTCACGGTCAACGCCCAAGACCAACTGGGTTAAGTCATTGGTACCAATTGAAAAACCGTCAAAGTACTCTGAAAATTCGTCCATCAATAGAACATTATTAGGTATCTCGACCATCATATACACTTGCAAACCATTCTGACCGCGCACCAGTCCGTTCATCGCCAAATTCTCAATCACAAGCTTGGCCTCTTCCACACGACGACAGAACGGAATCATAATAATCACATTGTCCAAGCCCACCCGCTCTCTTACCCGTTTAACAGCCTCACACTCTAAGGCAAAACTGGCGCGGTATTCGGGATCGTTATAGCGTGAAGCACCGCGAAAACCAATCATAGGGTTCTCCTCTTGTGCCTCAAACGCTTGCCCACCAATTAGCGTAGCGTATTCGTTGGTTTTAAAATCAGAGAGGCGCAGAATCACCTCTTTGGGGTAAAAGCCGGCTGCGATACTGGCAATGCCTTCGGCCAATTTGTGGACAAAGAATTCTGCACCACTGTCAAAGTCTTCAGTCATTTGAGCAATCTGTTTACGGTCTGCTTCATCTGGAACTTTTTCAGGGTTTAACAAGGCTTGTGGATGGATTTGAATACTGTTGCTGATAATAAATTCCATCCGCGCTAAGCCCACACCGTCATTCGGAATCTGGTTCACTAAGAAGGCCTGCTCGGGGTTACCCAAATTCATTTTGACTTTGGTTTTAGGCATCGGCAACTCGCCTAAATCGACATCGTTCACGGTAAACGGAATGTCTTTATCGTAAACACGTCCTTCATCGCCCTCGGCACATGAAACCGTAATGTGCGTACCCGTTTCAATCCGGTCTGTCGCCTGACCCGTTCCCACCACGGCAGGTATCCCCAACTCACGAGCAATAATCGCAGCATGACAGGTTCGCCCACCGCGATTGGTAACCAGTGCCGCCGCTTTTTTCATAACCGGTTCCCAGTCTGGCGTGGTCATATCGGAAATTAACACCTCTCCGGCTTGAAACTCATGCAAAAACTCCACCGAGTGAATCACCCTTGCTTTACCACTGGCCACTCTGCCACCGACGGCACGCCCTACTACCACCGGTTCAGGTCGGTTATCGGATAAGGTATAGGTTTTTAAAATATTACCCTGTTTTTGCGAGACCACCGTTTCAGGTCGCGCTTGCACAATAAACAACTGCCCCGTCAGGCCATCTTTGGCCCACTCAATGTCCATCGGACGGTGCATATCGGCTTTTTTGCTGTAAAAATCTTCAATTTTCATGGCGTATTCCGCCAGCTGTAACACTTCGGAATCACTCACACAAAACACTTTTTGCTCATGATGCGAGGTGGGAACATTCTTAATCGGAGCCCGTAAATTGCTGTCCATGGCATAGACCATTTTGATTTTTTTGGTCCCCAAGTGGCGTTTTAAAACACTGCGGTAGCCTTTTTTAAAAGTCGGTTTATGCACAAAAAATTCATCGGGGTCCACCGCCCCTTGCACCACATTTTCACCCAAACCATAAGCCCCGGTAATGAGCACCACATCTTCAAAACCGCTTTCGGTATCCACGGTAAACATCACCCCAGAAGAGGCCAAATCAGAACGCACCATCAGCTGCACCCCCACCGATAACGCCACCTCAAAATGGTCAAAACCCTGATCCATGCGGTAGTGAATGGCGCGGTCGGTAAACAAGCTGGCAAAACAGTGTTTGCACGCATCGACGTAGGCGGATAAGCCAGAGATGTTTAAGTAGGTATCTTGTTGGCCGGCAAAACTGGCAGTGGGTAAATCTTCAGCGGTGGCCGAACTTCTGACCGCTAACGAAAAGTTGCTTCCAAACTCTTCTGTAAGTGTTTGATAGGCTAACACCATCTCTTGGTAGAGTGTTTCGGGTAACTTGGCGTTGTAAACCAGCTCTCGGGCTTGTGCGCCACGGCTTTGTAAATCTTGGGTGTTTTCAGGGTCAAGTGGGTCTAAAATCTGGTGCAATTTTTCCCATAAGTTGTTCTCTTTCAAAACGGTTCGATACGCCTCTGCAGTAATCGCAAACCCATTGGGAACGGGTACGCCTTGCGGCACCAAACTTTGATACATCTCCCCTAAAGAAGCATTTTTACCGCCCACAAGCGGAATGTCTTCAATACGAAGTTGCGAGAAAAAACGAATATAGGGACTATTAGAAAATTGCGATTCCAAAGGCATAACGCTCTCCTGTTCAAATAACAAAGACCAAGCAAACAAAGGTCAACAGTGACACTGTAAGCCTACGCTTTTTTTTGAACGCTGACTAGTCATTAAACTTTTACACGAAAGTATGTCCAAATTTACCATTCAGAAAGGCGTTAAAAAAACGCAGCCCATTTTTGAGCAACCCAATCTTAAAATACCCGTAAGCCGTTTTCATTCTCAGCGTATAAAGTGGGTTCTATTAGGCTAAAATAACCTTATTATCTTTCACGAACACATCAACAAGATGATAAGCATACCTATCATCTTGCGCTTTCATTAGGAATCAACATGAAACGGACACATTTAAAACCTTCAATGCCTTTAATTTTTACCACTTTAATTTCATTGAGTGTGACGACTCCATTGATACAGGCTAGTGAAGATGAACACCAACACTCAGAGTCACACCATCACGAACAACACGCTCACCAACATGGTGTGGCTCAAATGCAAATGGTCATAGCAGGAAAAGACGTCCTCATTGAAGTGGCAAGCCCGCTTTTTAACGTAATGGGCTTTGAACATAAACCCAATAATGACCAACAAAAAAAGGCGTTTAAGCAACAAGTTAATGCCATTTCAAAAGGCGATTTAATCACCTTAACCGCAGAAGCGCAGTGCCGTTTAGAGTCTAACGATATTGACCACCCCTTTGCAGACAGTCACGCACACAATGATCATGAACATGAACATGAACACGAAGGCGACCACGCAAGCGACTATAAACAAACGCATAACAACCTTCGTTTTGAGTACCAACTTCACTGCGAAAGCCCACAAAACCTGAATGACGTTAACACTCAACCGTTATTTACGGCTTGGCCTAACTTGCAAACACTCAATGTCGAATGGGTTTACAACAACCGTCAATCCGCGAAAACATTAAGCCCTGATCAGCCACTTTTATCTTTTCAGTAATCGGTCAAACCAATCATGAATCATAATGACGTTGCCATTAATATTGAAAACCTTCGCTTTGGCTGGCCTGCTGAAAAGCACGAACTGTTAAACATTCCAAGTTTACAAGTGGCTTATGGAGAGCACCTGTTTATTCAAGGGGCTAGCGGCAGTGGTAAAAGCACGCTACTCAATTTAATGGCAGGCGTTCTTACCCCGTATGACGGTCAGATCAAGGTTTTAGGTCAAGATCTTAAATCGCTCTCAAGTGGTCAGAAAGACCGTTTTAGAGCCGATCACATTGGCATTGTGTTTCAACAATTCAATTTACTGCCCTACTTGAGTGGCTTACAAAATATCGAGTTAGCGTTAAATATCTCCAAAAAACGTCGCCAACACGTGCAGTCTGCAACACCCAATAAACAGAGCGTCGAGGCACGTATTTTTGCCCTTTTGGATTCATTAGGTCTTAATGCTAAGACCGCACTGCAAGCCGCCAGCCAGTTGAGTATTGGGCAACAACAACGGGTGGCGGTTGCCCGTGCCTTGATTGGCTCGCCTGAACTGTTAATTGCCGATGAACCGACCTCTGCTCTGGACAGTGATAGCCGGGATCGATTTATGACGCAACTCTTTAATGCCGCTGAACAGAGCAAGACCACGATTGTTTTTGTTAGCCATGATCAAGGCTTAAAGCACCACTTTCATCGACAGATCAACCTAGCTGAAATTAACCAGGCCTGCTCAAATACCGATGAGGAACGCCAGAGATGAAAACCGGTCTACTCACCATCGCCTTTAAAAGTGCCTTAAATCGTAAAACAAACCTCGTGCTTGCCATTGTTTCGATTGCGTTAAGTATTACGCTTATCTTGAGTGTGGATACGGTTCGCAAGCAGACTAAAGAGCGGTTTTTAAACACCGTTTCACAAACCGATTTAATTGTCGGCGCTCGCAGTGGCCCCATCAACTTACTGCTTTACAGTGTGTTTCACATTGGCAATGCCACCAACAACATGCGCTACAGCAGCTATCAAGCGATTCAACACTTCAAAGAAGTTGAATGGGCGGTTCCGCTCTCGTTAGGGGATTCTCACAAGGGCTTTCGAGTGATTGGAACAGAACCCACTTTCTACAAACATCTGCGTTATGGCAATGCGCAATCGCTGACATTTAACCAAGGGGCGCCTTTTAATGACCTCTATGATGCAGTGATTGGTGCGAATGTGGCCAAAAAACTCAACTACCAGTTGGGCCAAAAAATGGTGCTCTCACACGGAACCAGTGAGATTGGCAGCCCCAAACATGGCAACAAGCCCTTTGTGGTGACTGGAATTTTAGCCCCAACCGGCACGCCCATTGATAATAGTGTGCAAGTCTCTCTGCAAGCGATTGAAGCGATTCATATTGACTGGCAAGGCGGCATGCAATCACCACTCAAAATCACCGCGCAACAGACCAGAAAAATCAAATTACAGCCTAAAGAGATTACCGCCATTATGATTGGTTTAAAAAAACCGATCTACACTTTTAAAATGCAGCGAACTCTGAACCAATGGCAATCGGAACCGCTGTTAGCGATTCTACCTGGAGCCACCTTGGCTCAATTGTGGCAATCGATTAGTCTATTTGAAAAGGTACTGCTTGCGATTGCCGCGATGGTGTTTGTGAGTGCATTGTTTGGTATGCTGATCACACTATTAAGCACGCTTAATGAACGGCGTAGAGAGGTGGCTGTGCTCAGAGCGATAGGCATGCACAGCTGGGATATTATTAAACTCTTTGCCATTGAGACCGCGCTAATCATGACCTTTGCAATTGGCTTAGGCGTACTCAGTCTTTATGGTCTATTGGCGATGATTTTGCCTATTCTTGCCAATACCTACGGTTTACACTTAAGCCTCCCTGTTTTGGACAGCCAACAGATACTGTTACTGGCCGCCGCCTTTGGTATCGCGCTGTTACTCAGCCTTCTGCCAGGTTGGTTGGCTTATCGACAATCCCTGGCCGATGGCTTAACGGTTAAAATTTAAACGGCTCTCAATGGAAGTAACGTTATGAATCAAGTACCCCAATCTTTTACACGCTCGATAACTCAAGCACTCTTTTTAGGCTTGATGTTGGCCGTGTTCTCGGTGCAAGCGCAAAACAAAGACACCGCCTTGCAAGATGGCAGTCAGGCCAACCCGTTTGTGATTGATTGGAATGACCTCATCCCCGAAGGTTATGAACCCGAGAAACTTGCCGAAAAATACGAGAAAGATTTAGCCAAACTTGATACGTTGCCCGATGGCAGTCAAGAAGGGCTGGAAATTATCCAACGCATTCAGGCGGACATAGACCAAATTCCAACGAACAGCAAGTGGGATAACATGTGGATTAAGCTGCCCGGTTTTATTGCGCCATTAGAGACTCAAAATGCAGTCATTACCCGCTTTTTACTGGTTCCCTACTTTGGCGCATGCATTCATGTGCCGCCGCCGCCCGTCAACCAGACGGTTCTGGTTGATTTATTACCAAACAACGCCATAAAACTGGACGAGGCCTATCTACCCTTTATGGTAACGGGCAAGCTGACCTTAGACAAAACCAACACCGACATTGGCAATGCCGGCTATCTTATAACCAATGCAACGGTTGAACTATACAAAGATACCGGCTGGGTAGAACAAGAATTATAGGTGAAAAACTCAGTTAACTTGCCATTGAACCGTTTCATCTAAGGGATGAGTTAATCGCTAGCCTATTGAATGAAACGGTTATGTCAGGCACAAAAAAACCACGAATCACAAGGCCTTCTCTGGCTGCCTTGTGTGTTCGTGGTTTAGATGTCAGCGTGACACGCAAACGGTTTTAGAAAGGACAGCCCATCGCTTTGGCGTTGGCTTTCACGGTATCGCGCTCTTTTTGATCGGCATCGGCATCAAACGCATCGCGTTCATACCAACCTTGAGTGTGTTGTAAGACCACATCCGCCAAGGCGTCAGCATGATCGGCACGGTCGTTTAAGCACTTAATGTAACCAAACTTCTCACCGCCGGCTTCCATAAAGTATTCACGGTTCTCTTCGTCAATCTCTTCAATAGTCTCTAAACAGTCGGCCGAAAACCCAGGGCACATCACTTGAATGTTTTTAATGCCTTGGCCCGGCAAGGCTTTCATGGTTGCATCGGTGTAAGGCTTAATCCACTCTTCACGCCCAAACAACGACTGGAACGTGACCTTGTAATCGTCTTTGCTTAAGCCCAACTCTTCGGCCACCAAACGTGAAGTCACATGACATTCACAGTGATATGGATCACCGTTATCTAAGTAACGTTGTGGCACACCGTGATACGACATCACCAATAAATCGGGCTTGCCATGCTCAGCTTGATACTCACGAATCGAGTTGGCTAGAGCTTTAATGTACAGCGGGTTACGGTGGTATTTATTAATAAAACGTAACTCCGGTAACAAGCGCCACGTTTGCAGTTCGGCACTCACCGCATCAAAGGTTGAAGCCGTGGTCGCCGCTGCGTACTGTGGGTATAGTGGCAAAACAATAATGCGCTCGCAGTTTTTCTCTTTTAACTTCTGTAAGCCACTGGCAATCGATGGGTTACCGTAACGCATCGCCAATTCAAACTCGACACGCCCTTTAAAGTGCGGACGCACACGCTCGGCGATGGCATCCACTTGACGCTGAGCAATGTTTAACAAGGGGGCACCGGGCCCTTCCGTATCCCAAACCGAGGCATAAGCTTCAGCCGACTTAGCGGGACGGGTATTCAAAATAATGCCATTTAAAATCAACAACCAAAGCCAACGGGCTGGTGGTGCTTCTACCACACGTGGGTCAGATAAAAACTCTTTTAAATACGGTCTCAGCGCTTGTTTGGTGGGGGCATCAGGCGTGCCTAAATTGGTAATTAATACGCCAATTGCGCTCTCATCACCGTGGTGATAATGGGTGGTATTTTGATATTTCAACGGTTGGCTCCCTCGTTGGTGGATTCAGTCGTGTCATGAATTAAACAAATATTATACGGAACTTATACAAATAACTCTAGCAAGTTCTCAAGTGGTTTCGTCTACTGAGCTTCAACGGAGTATCTTACCTGAGTTTTAAAAGTGAAAGCCATTTGGTGCATAAATTCTATCCAGTGTGGCACGCACGGTTAACAGATCCTGCCAACGTGTCGTATAACGTGGTGACATTAAATTACGATTCATGCGCCAGTTGATTTGTTGTTGCAAGCCACTGTTGGCCAATTGCACGGTGCCTTTGCCCATGGTTAAGTTGAGTTTATCCATAACCTGCATCAACTTGTCCGATTTTGGATTACCGGAAAACTGCGGGTCTTGGGCAAATAGGTCAATTTGTAACGCGCCTTTATCCGAGAGTTCTGAAAGGGTTACCGAAGCCTTGTGATACTCATAACCATCCAGCCAAATATGCTTGAGTGCTCGAATCGCCAGCTTGGTTAACAACACACTGTTGTCGGTTGGATAGATGAGCGGAATTTGATAAACATTTCGATACTGCGGCTTGTCAGATTTGAACCGATTGGTGGTCACAAATACCGTAATGCGTTTGCAGACACTGTTTTGTTGGCGCAACTTGCCCGCAGCCGTGGCGGTGTAACTGGCCACCGCTTGCTTCATAAAATCGTAATCGGTCACCCATTGACCAAACGAGCGTGATGAGACAATCTGCTGTTTATTGGGGTGAGTTTCATCTAAAAACAAGCAGGCCTGCCCATTTAGCTCCTGCACAATGCGCTCCACATTCACCGAAAACTGTTTGCGAATCGATTTTGGGCAGGCCTGCTGTAAATCGTAAGCCGTCAAAATCTGCTTGGCTTCTAACTGGGCACTTAAGCGTTTACCGATTCCCCACACCTTACCGACCTTAATGGTTTTCAATAAGGCGGCTTGCGTCTCTGCCGACAAGGAACTGTAATCCAAAACCCCATTTAAGTTGGTCTGTTTTTTGGCAATGTGATTCGCCAATTTGGCTAAGGTTTTAGACGGTGCAATGCCCACCGCCACCGGAATCCCAATCCACTGCCCTACGCGTTGCTTAATACTCTGCCCATACTCATTGAGGTTTTTAATGGGCAAGGAACTCAGCTCTAAAAAGCTTTCGTCAATCGAGTAAATCTCTTGATGCGGTGAGAACTGGCCAATAATGGTGTGCATCCGCTGACTCATATCGGCGTACAGTTCGTAATTAGAACTAAACACCGCGGTATTGTGCTTTTTAAGCAAGGCGGCCACTTTAAAATACGGCTGAAACATCATGCTATCCGAACGCGCCGCATGGTAACCGCCTTGACCATACTGCTGACGCATCCCCTCTTCTAACGCTTTGGCTTGACTATTGGCGGCCACCACACAGCCGTCGTTATTCGACAGCACCACCACGGGACGATTTTGCAAACTAGGGTCAAACACCATCTGGCACGAGGCATAAAACGAGTTGCCATCAATTAACGCAAACGTCGGCATAAGCCTCCTAAAACAAACACTTCAACAAATCATCCGACTCGCAGTCAGAAGACAATATGAATATTGTTACACATTTCAAAAGACCTAATGCTTAAAATTACAACCAATTCAGCTATATAAGCAATTACTGAAATAAATTTAACTTGCTCGACATAAATATTTTAAAAGCAAAAAGAATCCAAAAAACAAGAGGATACAGTATGATAAGTGAAAAACAACGTAGTTTTACTGAATTTACAAGAGGATATTTACCATGAAAAATAAACTTTATGTCCCAATTATAGTGGGACTTCTGAGTGCTCCTAGCGTGCAAGCCGCAGCTATTGATTTAAATACTTGGAATCAAGAAGGCGCTTCATCCGCAGGTAACTGGGTTGTCTCTTCAGATGGCTCGAGCGTAAACCAAACCATTAACGGTGAACCCACCTATTTTGTTAGTGACACAAATTATATCAACAAAGATTTTGACGGTTCATTTGAAGTACAAACAACAAGTGACGATGACTTTATCGGCTTTGTATTTGGCTGGAATGGCACGAATGACTATTATCTCTTTGACTGGAAACAAACAGAACAAGATTATCGCGGTTTAGGGCAAGAGGGCTTTACCTTATCAAGAATTACCGGTTCGGATGTTGAATTATGGGATCATAGTGGTACAGACATACAGGTCTTAGCCACAGATTATGGTACAGGTAAAGGTTGGGCAGACAATACAATGTATGACTTTAAACTAACCTACACCACAAGCAACATCGTTATTTCAATTGACGGTAACAATATCTTTAGTGAAACGGGCAGCTTTGACAACGGTAAGTTTGGTTTTTATAACTACTCACAATCGAACGTTTTCTATCAAGGTTTTGAAGAGAGCATCGCCAGTCCAGTGCCTGAGCCACCAACTTATTTACTGATGATGGTCGGTTTAATGGGATTGTTAGCACGATACAAATTTAAAAAATAAACCCTTCCCAACAACACGTTCAAAAACAGAGCCAACGGCGAATCGTCGCCATTGGCTCTTTTAGTTTTAGTTTACGGCGCATTTTATTGCAAAACTTCCACTAAATCTTCTTGAGCTGGGGCAAACCAATAGCTCCCCGATACGGCAGTTGAAAAGTTCAGTAGCTGGTCGATTTTTTTGTCTTCGGTAAGGCCGTACATACTCTCAAGCTGAGAGCTAAAGCGAATCAGCTCACACCCAAACGCCAAGAACAGCAAACCGTTCTTTTTCACGCCACCAAACGGTGCGGAACGACGATAGATTTTCATCGCCACGCCATCCACTTTTAAGTCGGTGCGACTAATGTGAGAATCATCGGGCATGGCATCGCCCTCTAACTCAACATTCTCGTCTTTGGTTCTGCCCACCACTTTCTCTTGGGCATGCACCGGCACTTGATTCCACTTAGGCAAGTTGTGCACCCATTTTTGGCTTAACACCAAACTGCCACCCTCGCCCGGCTGACCTTTCGGAATCACCGCCGCATCGTGTTTGAGCTGGTCGGTTTTTGGGTTGGCTGAACCGTCTTCAAAACCAATCAAATCCATCTCATGATGATAGTCAAATCCACGCTCTTCAAGCATCAGTTTAGCCACCGGTTGCATGGCAGTCTGAATCTGCACGGCTTGATCAAACACTTCGCCAATGTCGTGACCTTGTAACCAGAAAAACACATCGGTTTGTGTAGAGGGCGCGCGATGGCCTTGCTCGCCATTAATGGTAGTAAACGGTTCTAAGGTGGCGGGTGTCCAACGTGGTTGCAATCGTTGCCAAGCGGTTTTACCAAAACTCACCACCACTTCCACTTTATCGGCCATTAAACCTTCAGCAATCGCACGTTTAACCGCAGAATCATCTTCTGAGGTCAACTTGTACTCCAAAAAGTAGATATGCTGAAACCCTTCCAGAAAAATACCAGGTTGTGGGGTTTTGCTGGCAATTAACGCAACCGATTCTAATTCAGACATACCCTTTGGCTCTCTCTATTAAGTGGACATAATAATAAACTTAAAACGGTTCTAGCTTCAAAGTTAGCAGGCCTGCTCACTTTAATTGCAGCCAACCTTAATCTTCTTGTTTACGGGTAAACACCCAATCGGTTTCAGAAGACTGCTCGGGATCAAACTTATAACCATCCACATCAAAAAACTTCAGATCTTCGGCATTTTCAACTTGGTGATCGGCTGCATAACGCGCCATTAACCCACGTGCTTTTTTGGCGTAAAAACTGATGATCTTATATTTACCCCCCTTCCAATCTTTAAAAATGGGGGTAACGATTCGTCCGTTTAAATCTTTCTTTTTAACCGCTTTAAAATACTCGTTCGAAGCTAAATTCACTAATGTTTGGCTGTCTTGTTCGGCTAACTGTTCATTCAGTAAATCGGTGATTTGATTGCCCCAAAACGCATACAAATCTTTGCCTTTTTGATTGGCAAACTTGGTGCCCATCTCTAAACGATAGGGCAACATATCGTCACACGGTTTTAACAGACCATATAAGCCCGACAAAATTCGTAAATGGGTTTGAATGTACGCAACGCCTTGTTCAGAAAGCGAATAGGCATCTAGCCCTTGATACACATCGCCTTTAAACAACCAAGCGGCTTGCTTGGCGTGCGCGGCTGGAAACGGACGTTGCCAGGCTTGAAAACGCTCGTAGTTTAACTCAGACAACTTCTCACTGATGTGCATCAACTGCCCTACTTCCACTGGGCCAATCTGTTGCAGCTCCTCAATTAAAGCCGCGGCTTCATCTAAAAAAGCACATTCGGTGTGTAAATCGGTTTGCACCGGCGTAGTTTCATCTAAGGCTTTGGCAGGTGAGACGACCATTAACATCGTGTTTTCCTTCTCTCTATGATTAATGTATTTCAACTATTTTAACCAATTGAAACGGCTATATTCACCCTCATCCTTGAATAATTGTTCAAAACACATGAAAGAAGATTATGATAAATGGGGTGACACGCATTTTTTAATTAACTTTGGAGGGATTCAAGATGGAAAGATTGCAAGAAACCGGTGCGATGATGGGACGTCTAATGAAGGACATGCCCGATCAATTAAAAAGTTTTGGGGCATTTGTAAAAGGCGCAGAAGCCTCAGGTGCACTCGATGAAAAAACCAAACATTTAATGCTTCTGGCCTTGGGCGTCGCATTTCAATGCTCTTGGTGCATTGCGGTTCACACAAAAGGCTGTGTCGACGCAGGCTCCAACAAAGAAGAGATTCTAGAAGCCGCCATGATGGCCGTGGTTATGGGCGGTGGTCCAAAACTCATGTACATTGAAGTGGTTTACGAAGAACTCGATAAATACTTTAAGTAACCATTCTCCTATCAAAGCCAGACTGTTTTCAGCAATCTGGCACTCACTTTTCCGTTAATCGATTTAAAACAGACGCCTCACCTATATCCTCCGCTTGTTAACAACTTCTCTTCTGATTATTCACTTTTACAGACATTAAACCGCTGAATAAACCCACTTAACCCAGCAAACATCGCCGAGCATTGGATAAGTAAATAACGACACCTAGAGATTAAATGGTAAATTTTTACATATTTTATTGACACCCTTGAATTAAATGGTAAACTTTCCCATAAGTTAAGTGAGCAACTTTCTTAACACACTCAAAATTCACTCTAAAAAGGCGTTATATTATGAAAAACTTACTGCTTACTACCCTATTCACAGGCCTGCTATTTGCCGGCAATGCTTCTATGGCAATGTCGAGTTCACAAGATGAAAGCGCAGCGAAAGCCCCTAAGGTAACCACCATGAACCTGCCTGAAACGGCAAAAGAGCTTGAACAAAAAGCGGAGACAAACGCTGAAAAAATGACTCAAGACGCAACTAAAAAAGCCGCTGACAAACTGTCTGATAAAACTGAGCCACAGGCACAAAGCACAGAAATCATTGATGAAATGGTGCAAAGCAAACTGGAAACACAAATGATGGTACTAGCCTCAGCCGAAAAAGTTGAGAACTGCTGGGCATGGAACGCTTGCATTGATCGTCATCGCGATAACGAAGCGGGGTATGACTCTTACGCCTTTAACTAAGGTAAGAATCTTTTAAACAAACCTCAGCCTCAAGCAAAACAAAGCCTCACTGATAAGTGGGGCTTTTGTGTTATCTCAATATAATCTGTAAAAACAAAAACGTTAGACACAAAAAAGGCCTGAAATTCAGGCCTGCTTCTTTATACGTTTTAAAACGATTTGTAAGGTTAAATCGTATCTGGCGTCAGTTTAATCTCTTCTAAAAAGTGACGTAACTTAGTCACTTCAGGCTTGTCTGCCAACTCATGCCCGTGATGCGGTAAACCCAAGGTTATCTCTTTATCACGAATCACAATGTGCGCTCGGTTGGCATTGGACACGTCGATTTGCGCACCAAAATGCTCAAGCGTATGCTTGAGTTTTTTCCAGTCAATGTTCGTGGCAATCGGGTGGGCAAAAACTTTCTCGATAATTGCTTTATGTTTGTGGCTCATGTTTGATTCCTCTTTGAATTTTGTTTTACTCTTTACTTGATTTCATTTTAAAACAAAACCGCTTGTTCGCCACTTAAAGCAACCAAAACTTATTTCAGATTAAGAACAAATCTTAACCGGTAAGCAAGCGAACGCTTTAACTTTTAGAATCACTTAATAAACGCATCAAATGCGTCGTTTCTTGCAGTGAAAGTGCTCGGTATTCATTCGGACCCAGACCGTCTAACGATAAATTCATAATCTGAGTGCGCTGTAACCGATGAACTCGGAAGCCCAACGCCAGACACATTCGTCGAATCTGCAAATTGAGCCCTTGAGTTAACACAATTTTAAATGTCAGTTCGTCGACTTGAGTCACCTGACACGGCAAGGTAACCGTATCTAAAATCGGCACACCCTTGGCCATCTGGGTTAAAAACGCTTGTGTGATTGGTTTGTTGACGGTAACCAGATAGGTTTTTTGGTGCGCATTTTCCGCCCGCAAAATTTGATTAAAAATCGCGCCATCATTGGTTAACAGCAACAACCCTTCCGAAGCCTTATCCAACCGCCCCACTGCAAACACCCGTTCTGGGTAGGCCAAAGCCGCCACTAAGTTACCCGCCACACTCGGGTCGTTGGTGCAAACCACACCAACGGGTTTGTGATAGACAAGATAAATTGGTTTCGGCTTGCCGCCAATCAGCTGGCCGTTCACTCGAATTTGGTCTTGTTCACTGACCAACTGGCCGACTTGTGCCAATTGATCATTTACCAATACCTGCCCGGCCAAAATCAGCCGATCCGCCGCCCGTTTAGAGCAGACGCCGACTTGACTGAGATATTTATTGATTCTTATGGCATTCAACATGAACGGTTCGGTTCAAAAAAGAGATAAAAATGAGCAGGCCTGCCATAACGCTGAACGCATTTAAAAGCCGCCCGTTTCAAACCCAACAGGCCTGTTGAGTTACATAAAGCGATTACGGGCAAATTAACTGCTCTGTTTGCCGCAAGCGTTCGAGCGTACCAATATCAGACCACAGCCCTGTATATAATGCACCGCTGGCTTGTTGACGTTGCATGGCGTTGCGTAATATGGGCGCAAGCGGAATAAAATCGACGGCCATCCCTGCGAATAAATTGGGGCTTAAGACGCTGATGCCTGCAAAAGTGTGTTCGCCCTGCTCGGTCACCTGACAATCTGAGGTTAAGCCAAAATCCCCCTTTTGATTGTGCGCCGGACTGGGCACCAACATTAAGTGCGCTTGTATACTGCGTTCAACCGACATTGTGTGTGCTTTTAATAACAAAGGCTCAAACGGTAAATCGGTATACACATCACCATTCACCAAAATAAACGGTTCCGAGCCCAACAGAGGCAAGGCATTAATAATGCCGCCCGCGGTCTCTAAACCGCCTTCGGGTTCGGGTGAGTAGATCAGCGAGACCCCCCAACGCTCACCGTTACCCAAGGTTTGTTCAATTTTGTGCCCAAGCCACGCATGATTAATCACAATCTCTTGGACACCCGCTGTGGCCAATTTTTCAATGTGATACTCAATCAACGGTTTGCCGCACAACGGCACTAAGGGTTTGGGAACCGAATCGGTTAAAGGGCGCAGACGTTTGCCTCGTCCGGCCGCTAAAATCATGGCTTTAATGGGTTTGGAAGACGTTTCAGGCATTTACACAGAGTCTTTTGCAGTTTGACTGAGTGCGTGGCGGGTTGATTGCATCATTGAATGTGACAACACTCGGCTCTCAATAATCTCCACTAACCACGCCATCTCTGGGTAGTTCGCTCCCACTTGCACAATGTAATTTAACGTTAACGGAATATCATTCAAGTACCCGTCTTTGCCGTCACGATGATACAAGCGCGCAAAAATACCCGCCGCTTTTAAATGGCGCTGAATCCCCATTAAGTCCATCGCTTTAACAAACTTTTGCCACTCATCTTTGGCAATGATTTGGTGTTCGCACAGTTGAAGAAAGTACTGACGTTGCCACTCTTTTACCTGTTCAATAGGCCAGGCAATATAACAGTCACGCAACAGTGAGACCGCATCATAGGTCAGTGGCCCATAAACCGCATCTTGAAAGTCTAAAACACCCGGATTATCCTGCTCGGTAACCATTAAATTACGGCTGTGGTAATCGCGATGCACATAGGTTTTAGGCTGCGCTAAGGCCGATTCAATCAAATTTTGTTTAACCTGTTGCCAATCGTGTTTTTGCAGGGTGTTAAGTGGCATTTCCAAATGCGTCCCCAGCAACCAGTCACTGAACAGATCCATTTCACGATTTAACAACTCGGCATCGTAAACAGGCAACTGTTTTGCCGCACTAAACCCTTTCATTTGCAGGGTCACCAAGGCGCTTAACGCATCTTGATAGAGTCGATCTACTTTCTCTTCCGCAGCCTGTTCTAATTCCGAAAGATAGGTCACCGTACCTAAGTCAGAGAGCAACAAAAATCCTTGTTCTAAGTTTTGTTCAATCACCTGGGGGACGTGTAAGCCCATCTTGACCAATTGATTGGAGACCGTAATAAACGGTTCGCAATTTTCTTGTTCAGGTGGCGCATCCATAATAATGTAGCTACTTGCAAGCGGGTTTGTAGCGTCGGGATCGCCGATGACGTTTATTCTAAAATAGCGTCTAAAGCTGGCATCGCTGGATGCGGCGACCGGTTCGGAGACTTGCGCCCCTTGCAATAAAGGCAGGCTTTCAAGCCAGGCTAACATCCACTGAAATCTTTCATTCATAAACAGAATACTCGGTTAAAATAGGCAACCTACGAATAATTAATGATTCTCTGCTTGATGTCAAACTTGATTCCCGCTTTTAACAGACTTTTTAAAAACGAGGGTTCTGCACCTTTGGCAGACAGCTCATTAAAAAGTACACTCAAAAAAGCGCCTTTTCGTTGCAAAGTAACCGTGTCCAACTCAGCAGGCCTGCTGATTTTGGCAACGGTCAGTCTGATAAGCCTAAGCTCAACAGTTCACGCAGAAAACCAACCTAAATCAGCAAACCATTCAAACACTCAAACCCTTGAAGCCTGCCAACCGCAATGGATTACCGAACCCCTTGAAGTCAACTCCGAAGAGGAATCCGGCGAAATCCAAGTGGATGCCGATAGGCTCACCCAACCACAAAGCGAGCTTTACGAGCTCAATGGCTCAGTGGTGATTAGTCAACCAGGCATGGTGCTATTAGCTGACAAAATTCAATATCAGCGTGAGCAAGAACAGATGGATGCGTTTGGCAATATCGCCCTGCACAGTGACGATTTAATTGTGCAAGCCGATGAAGCGCACATTAACAATCAGCGCCAATCAGCCGAACTGCTCAATGTGCGCTACCAGATGAAACCGAGTCGTGCACACGGCAAAGCCACTCGCATTGAGGTCAATCAAACCGATAATATTGCAACCTTAGAGCAGGCTACCTTTACCACCTGCCCCATTCAACAAACGATTAAGCAAGTGGCTAATGAAGACGACACCACCGCCCCCCTTTACGGTGAAAAAGTGGCGTGGCAACTTGATTTTGATGACGTTGAAATTAATCAACAAAGACGACGGATTATCGGTAAAAACACCACATTGCGTTTTCATGACGTCCCGATTTTTTACAGCCCATATTTTGATTTTCCGCTCGACAATCGTGCCAGTGGACTGCTGTTTCCCGAGTTTGGTAGTTACCGAGGGCTAAACGATCGCCAATCAAGTTTGTATTACGCCCAACCCTACTACTTTAATTTAGCCCCCAATTACGATGACACCTTAACCACCCTGTTTATGGAAAATCGTGGCCTGATTCTGGAGAACGAGTTTCGTTACCTAGAAAAAACCGGCCCCGTCACCCATCGTGCCGCCTTAACTTTAACCGGCTTAAACGACCAGCAAGCTGACCTTGGCGTAAATGATGAAACCGTTGACCAACGCTGGCGCGCTAAGTTAATTGCCGACCAAGTTTGGAGCCCTAATTTAACCAGCAGCGTAGTCTGGCATGAGACATCGGACGAAAGCTTTTTTACCGACATACCCGTTGAGCAACGCTATAAATCCGTGACCAATATTGAACGCTACATCCAAGCCGACTATCGACAAGATAACTGGCACGCCTACGCTCAGGTCTTAAATTATTTACCACTGCGCGATGCGATTGATAACTACAAAAAACAGCCTGAAATTGGCGCCAACTACTACCAAACATTCGGCAATTTTCGTTTTGATATGACGGCGGAAACCACCCAGTTTGCAGTCGCGTCAAGCAACACGACCTTGCCAGAAGCACAAAGAACCCGCCTAGTGCCGGCACTAAGCTATGGCATCAATAAACCTTACGGCTACTTGAAAGCCAATGCGATTGCGAATAACCTGCATTACTCCATAAACGATAATGCCAACAATACAACGGGCGAATCGGACGTTAATTACACGGTAATGCAATACGCGCTGCGTGGCGGATTGTTGTTTGAACGCGATTTAAAAATAGGTAACCGACGCTTTTTGCAAACGCTGGAACCGGAACTGCAATATTTAATCGTGCCTTATGTGAATCAAGCCAATGTACCGCTATTCGACACGCGTGATAAAAGCTTAGATTTTTCCAACTTATTCGCACTTAACCGCTTTAGTGGCTTTGATCGCATTGGCGACACCCAACAAGTGACCGTCGCGTTAACCAGTAAAATCTTAAGCCCGGAAGGTCGGCCATTTTTAGAAGCAGGGATTGGCCAAATTATCTATCTAGATGATCGGGAGGTCAGCCTAACGAACAGTGAAGCGGTGATTACCGACAAATCTGATTACTTTGTCAAACTGGGGCTGACAACCGACCAGCTCTACCTGTCGTCAACCAGTCAGTTCTCGCAAGACAATAACGCCCTACTCAACGCCAATAGTCGACTTCGCTGGAATTACACACCGGCTACCAAACTATTGTTAAATCATACCCTTACCGACAACCAACTGCCGGATGAAAAAGAGACGCTGGCACTGGGTGCTACCTTTCAGTTTAATAGTAACTGGCAAGCGGGAACCTACTGGAACTACGACGTCACCAATGGGGTTCGTAATGAGGTAACCAACGCCATTCGTTACGACGACTGTTGTTGGGCAGGAGAATTATCAGTAGAAAAAACACAATTGGAAAATGGTCTGTATAATTACAGCTTTCAATTCTTAATTGAATTTAAAGGCTTAAGCAGTGGCGGTCATTCGTTTCAAGACTACTTAGGCAGTAAACTGAATTTTTAATTGCCTTTTTGTGCTCTCATTAGCCAACAACCCATAACCCAATGGCACAAAAAGCTTAAGGTACATTTGAACACTCATAACCGCCGATTGCGGCGCGATTTAAGGTCTTACGATGACAAGCATTGCAAAAAAACTGTTCTATTCTCTTACCACCTCGTTACTGCTGTTGGTCTCAACAAACAGTGTCGCTGACCAACTGCTCGACCGTGTTGCAGCCATTGTCAATGATCAGATCATTCTGCAAAGTGAGCTCGACATTAAAACCCAAGAAACCGCAATGGGGTTGCGCAGCCAAAACATTCCTGTCAACAGCGTAAAAGAGTTGCAGAGCAAAGTATTAGACTCCATGATTTTAGAATTGCTGCAAAAACAGCGTGCCGAACAGTCCGGGTTGAGCGTGACCGATGAAGAGATTAATGAGCAGCTCACGCAGATTGCTTCCAAAAACAATTTAAGCCTGCTGGATCTGCGTAATCGCTTAAATGCCGATCAACCTGGCGGCTTTAGCGCACTTCGTGAAACCATTAAACAACAACTGCTCATTCAAAAACTTCGTCAAAAAGAGGTGATTAGTCGCACCATGGTGACCGAAGATGAAATTCAAAACTACTTACAACGCAGTCGTTTAGATAACAGCAACACCAAAACCCGTTTACGCCACATTCTCATTACCCTGCCTGAATCGGCCACCGCACAGCAACGTGAAGAAGCCCGTGGGCAAATTGACGACATCGCAAAACGTCTGCAATTGGGTGAATCGTTTCAACAGTTGGCGGTTCGTTACTCTAAAGGCAGCAAAGCGCTGCAAGGTGGGGATTTAGGTTGGTTAAAACAAGAGCAAATCCCGACCTTTTTCTCCGACGTTTTGGCCGATTTAGAGGTGGGGGATATCAGCCCAGTCATCAGCAGCCCAAGCGGTTTTCACATTATTAAATTAGTTAATCGTCAAGATGATAATAGCCAGTTAGTGAAACAGTACAAGCTGCACCGTTTTATCATCTTAAGCAGCGATGCCGAACAGCAGACACAAGTTCCGGCCACCATCCAAGAGATAGTCGACAACACCAAAGACGTCGATACCTTTAAGAACCTGAGCATCCGTTTTGCAGACATTCCTAAAGAAGTGAACGCACAAAGCGACATGGGCTGGTTAAGCAGCAAAAAACTGCCACCTGAACTGGTTAATAACCTAGATCAAATGCCGGTTAACAGTGTGGCAACGCCAACTGCCACTAGCCAAGGTTGGGTGCTGTTCTTCTTAGAAGGTGTGCGTGATTTTGATGAAAATCAAGCCGATTTAGAGAAAAAAGCCATCCAAGAAATTCGTCAACGTAAAGCCAATGAAACCTTCGAAATTTGGCTACGACGTTTAAAAGATGAAGCGTTTGTGGATATTCGTATTTAAACGCCTTTAACCCGACCCTTTACAAAACCCAGCAGGCCTGCTTATTCTTTAAAAAAGAAGCAGGCCTGACCTATTTTAGGAAACCCGAATATTTATGACTGCACGTTTGGTAATTACCTCAGGTGAACCCGCTGGCATTGGCCCAGATCTTGTATTAATGTTGGCTCAAAGCGATTGGCCGGTTCAGCTTGTGGTACTCGGTGATCGTGAGGTCATTGAAGCGCGCGCCCAACAACTTGATATTAAGGTTGAAATAGTAGACTACGATGCCAACCAGATCGCCACCGCCAGTCAAAAAGGCCAATTAACACTTGAGCACATTGGTGTGGCACAAACCGTGGTTCCGGGTGCGCTAAACAAGCACAATGCCGATTCGGTCATTACCATGCTCAAGCGTGCCATTCACGGTTGCATGCAAAATGAGTTTGCCGGTATGGTCACCGGCCCGGTTCATAAAGGCATTATTAATGAAGCAGGCCTGCCATTTAGTGGTCACACCGAACTGCTAGCCGAAGAGAGCCATACCGATCGCGTGGTCATGATGTTAGCCACACCTGGCTTAAGAGTCGCTTTAGCCACCACGCACCTGCCACTCAGAGCGGTTCCGGATGCGATCACCCAGTCACTATTAAGCGAAATTTTAACCATTACCGACCGTTCGTTACGTGACCAATTTGGCATAGAAAACCCACATATTTTGGTCGCGGGCTTAAACCCACACGCCGGCGAAGATGGGCATATGGGACGAGAAGAGATTGATGTTATTAATCCGGTCATGGCCAACTTTAAAGAGCGCATGAACTTAAGTGGCCCGCTACCTGCAGATACGCTGTTTACGCCTAAATATTTAAAAACAGCGGATGCCGTTTTGGCGATGTATCACGACCAAGGCCTCCCCGTTTTAAAACACATGGGCTTTGGTAACGCCGTGAATATTACGCTTGGCCTCCCGTTTGTTCGTACCTCGGTTGACCACGGAACCGCATTAGATTTAGCTGGAACAGGCAAAGCCGACGATCGCAGTTTTCGCTATGCGATAGAGGTGGCCTTGGAGATGATTCACGCCAACCAATAAACGCATCAAAACGCACCCATTATTATTGAATACACCCACCAAAACGGAAACACAATCAACATGGCTGGACACAAGCACAAAAAACAATTTGGACAAAACTTCTTGAATAACCCACGAATTATTCAACTGATTGTTGCCTCCATTCGTCCAAAAGCCGATGACCATCTGGTGGAAATTGGCCCCGGAGAAGCGGCTCTGTCCGCCCCTTTGTTGGACGTGGTTAAGAAGATGGACATTATCGAAATCGATAACGACCTCATTACCCCCCTGACCCTTCGTTTTGGTCAGAACCCGGCATTTAACCTTCACCACACCGATGCACTGTCATTTGATTACGCCAGCTTATTAGATTTCGATGACGAAATGCTTCGCATCGTCGGTAACCTGCCCTACAACATCTCCAGCCCACTGATGTTTCATCTGCTGACTTACGCACGTCACATCTCCGACATGCACTTTATGTTGCAAAAAGAGGTGGTCGACCGTATTTGTGCCGAACCCGGTAGCCGCACCTTTGGCCGTCTGAGTGTGATGATTCAATACGCCTGCAAAACGGAAAACCTATTTGTCGTGGGGCCAGAAAACTTTAACCCACCTCCAAAAGTGGATTCGGCAATTGTGCGTTTAGTGCCCTACCAAACCAAACCGTTTATCGCAAACGATGAAGTCTTGTTTGCCAAATTAGTTAAACAAGCCTTTAGCCAAAAACGCAAAACCTTACGCAACACCCTAAAAGGGCTGTTGGATGCTGAACAGATAGAGCAGTGTGGCATTAACCCAACGGCGCGCGCAGAGAGCTTGTCGGTTGAACAGTTTGTAAACTTGGCCAATTTGTATCACCAACTAAACCCGAACTAATTTCACAATGAACCCTTTTTGCAAACTAGGATTTTGAGTTATGGCTACCTATGTCATTGGCGATTTACAAGGCTGTTTTGATGAACTGCAAGGCCTGCTAAAAAAAATTGATTACCAACCCAAAGAAGACCATTTATGGTTTGTGGGCGACATCGTCAATCGCGGCCCCAAATCTCTTGAATGCTTACGCTTCATCAAGAAATTGCATGAAAAAGGCCGAGCGCAGATGGTCTTGGGTAATCACGACTTTCACCTGTTGGCGGCGTATGCAGGACTTGAAAAATTTCAATCCAAATCCGACACCTTGCAACCCATCTTGAAAGCAGACGATGTAAAGGCATTAATTAACTGGCTACGCACCCAGCCACTTATGGTTAGCCACTCGGTTTTCGATGCCGTTATGGTGCATGCAGGCATCCCTCCACAGTGGACAATCAGCGAGGCGCAAACCTATGGCAAAGAGGTTGAAGCCCACTTGCAGTCTGACGACTGGAAAACCTTTGTGACCGAGCACCTATTTGGCGCAGAACCTGATGAATGGTGTGAGAGTTTGGCCGGATGGGCAAGGATTCGTTATATCGTCAATGCCTTTGCCCGCATGCGTTATTGTGACAGCAATGGCAAGTTGGAATTCAAACTAAAGTCCGCACCTGATAGCACCACCGGCCCTTTTCAGCCTTGGTTTGTGCACAGTAATCGTAAGAACAAAACCCACGAAATCTTTTTTGGGCACTGGTCAACGTTGGGGGCCATTGACGCCTATTCAATTCACGC
Source organism: Thiotrichales bacterium (assembly GCA_016938655.1). Lineage (GTDB taxonomy): Bacteria > Pseudomonadota > Gammaproteobacteria > Thiomicrospirales > Thiomicrospiraceae > Thiomicrorhabdus. The sequence goes on from JAFGUG010000083.1 coordinate 38,110, forward strand.
AACCGATACCGGTTGTTTATGGGGTGGCAAGCTTACTGCTTATTGCATAGAAACCAAGCAACGTCATACCTTAGACTGTGTTCAGAATTGCAAACCAAAAAACAAGAAAAACATATAGTTAAGGTCTTTTTAGGGTTAAATATAGCAACAGATAAATCCAGCAAAGAGACTTGTCAAAAATCTGACAAACCGCTTAAATAACGTCATACGTTGACCAATAACGGTCTACAAACATAAAACTGTGAGAAACGGCCATTTCGATGAGTGATCAATCAACGGACAATCAAACCATTCCAACTGCAGAGGAGATGCTTGCGCGTTTGCAGGCCGTTGATGTCAATCAATTTGACATCAACGCTGTGGTGAATGAAATAAAAGGGAATAAGCAGTGGATTTCGATTTTAACGATTCCGGTTGCGACCATTTTATTAGGTTTGTTTACCCTAATAGGGGTGGTGATGTTTGATTCGCTGATTGTCAGCTTTTTAATTTCAGCAGGCCTGCTGTTTTTTATCGGAAGGATTCTTGATCAATACGAGCAACAGTACCGAGCAAAAGCACGCCGTGAAGTCACGCATCGAATTGCCAAAATCGAACAAGACTTTGGCTTAATACCGCACTTTAAACATTTTCTACCCACCAAATATCGTCACTTGTGGCAGTCGTTAAGAAAAGGGAGATACCATTACATCGACCAATACATTCAAGCCCTAGTCTTATTGCAGCACAAACTGGACCATGAAAAGTTTACCAAAATCTGGAATATGACCTACCCACAATTGGAAAACCCAGAGCCCCAACAACAAGATTTCGCCTAGTTGTTTTGACTAACGTTAGTCAATTCTTAAAATTAGTGACCACCGGTGCAGCGTGGCGAAGCGGGCGCGCTCACTAAAGCATGCCACTCTTCGGGTGTGTAAGTGTGAAGTGCTAGGGCATGAAATTGCGGCATCTGCTCCGCTAACACTCGATAAACCGCTTGCTGACGTTTTACCTTACTTAGATCCTTAAAGTCCTCCGAAACCAGAGTCAGTTTAAAATGCGATTCGGGCGCTGGCCCAGAGTGCATGTGACTCTCATTTAACAATTCAAAAAAATGGAGGCTGAAATTTGCTTGAATGGCCTGCTCAATTTGAGCCTGAATGGTAGTTGACATCGTTACCTCTTTGCAAAACAATAAAATAATCTATGCAGTATAAATCTATTCTATGACCCATGCAAAACACTTTATGTAAAAGCACCGTATAATAACCTTTCAACATCTCACAGCGCACACTCGATTTGGAGTTCTTATGTTTCAGTCACACACCTTAAACCTTAGCTTTTTAAACCCACGCACTCTGTTCACTCATTCCGCCTTTGTAATTAGCTTAGGCTTGGCATTTGTGTTGATGAGCAACCCAAGTTATGCAGAAAGTCCGGTCGCTCAACAAAGCACCTTTAAACTCAAGCCCGTTGCTGAGTTGCAAGATCCGCCCAGTGATCGTTTTCCGGGTGATCCTGCCGAACACAAAGCGGTTTACATGTTTAATAAGGCCGATCCAGATTACCAACTGGGGATTTTAAATTCCATCCAAGCGATGATTAAGCGTTACGGTGATAACGTGGACATTGCCGTGGTTGCGATCGGACCAGGCCTGCATGTTTTGGCAAAAAAGCCTAAACGTGAAGTAGATGAACTGACCTACGCTCGCGTAGAGAGTTTTTCAAAAGACTACAATGTTCGTTGGATTGCTTGCGGTAACACCATGAATACCCTTCACTGGAGCGATTCAGATATGCGACCATTTGCAGAATATGCCGAAGTTGGGGCTGCGGCCTTAATGGAGCTGCAAGAAGAAGGTTATAAACCACTCGTTTGGTAACAAACGGGTATTTTTGTAAACATTCTGCATAACCAATCATAGGTGCAACCCCATAAATGACAACCACCAACACCGTTCAAGCACACCTTGAAGAGACCCACTACAGCCATCGTATGGGCTGGTTACGCGCCGCCGTACTCGGTGCGAATGATGGCATTATTTCCGTTGTCAGTTTAATTGTCGGAGTGATTGCAGCTGGGGCGGATAAAGACCATATTATGCTCGTGGCGATTGCGGCTTTGTCAGCAGGTGCGTTAGCCATGGCGGCCGGGGAGTATGTTTCGGTTAGCTCGCAATCGGATACCGAAGAGGCCGATTTACAAATCGAAAAACAGGCACTTAAAGACGATTGGGAGAGCGAAAAGCACGAGCTGGCAATGATCTATATTGGGCGTGGCGTGTCCGAAGTCACCGCTCACCAAGTTGCCCACGAACTCATGGAACACGATGCGTTGGATGCGCATCTGCGAGATGAGCTTGGACTGTCAGAAGTTCACAGCGCTCGCCCAATTCAAGCCGCGTTTGCTTCGGCGACTGCATTTATCACCGGTGGCATCATTCCCGTTTTATTAGTGGCGTTTCTACCCATGGCAAATCTTGGATTGGTGATTACCCTCTCCTCTATTATTTTGCTTGGCGCTTTAGGGGCATTATCGGCTTGGGTAGGCGGCGCTAGCATGATGCAAGGGGCATTACGAATTATGGTTTGGGGCGGCATTGCCATGGCCGTCACGACCTTAGTGGGTAAGCTTTTTGGTGTCGCGGGTTAATGTGCATCAGGTTAATCCAACGGCCATAGTAAAACATTCATTCACGGCAATAAAAAAGGCGCGTTAGCGCCTTTTTTATATTCTTAAAACCATCTTAAACTGTTTCAATCGCCTTTCATTTGCTGCTGTTGTTTCAACAATAAATCAAGCTTAGCGTGGAGGTCGGCAATTTCGGCTTCCATACGTTGCTCGTAACTGGCTTGAGCGCCCTTCTCTTCGGCCAAAGTGCCTGCATTACTCTCCGCTTCCATTTTCTTGTGCTCTTCGTCTAACACTTCCACCACAATACCAATCATCATGTTTAAAAACACAAACGCAGAGAAGAAGATAAAGGTCACAAAATAGATCCAACTCATGCTGTACAGGGTCATCGCCTCGTACATGACATCTGTCCAGTCCTCAAAGGTTGCTACCCTAAACAACGTTAACAATGAGATACCTAAATCACCCCATAGAACCGGATTTAAGGCACCAAACAGTAAGTTACCAATGACGGCATACAGATAGAAAATAATAAACATCAATAAGGCGACATAACCCATACGTGGCAAGGCAGAAATAAGTGCGCTAACCAAGACACGAAGCTCGGGGATAAAGGAGATTAAACGCATCACCCTGAACAGACGCAACATACGCGCAATCAACGCATATTCAGAATCGTCTAACGGAATTAAGCTGACCACCACAATGACAAAGTCAAAGATGTTCCAGCCTTTTTTAAAGAAATCAATCAATCGTCGCTCTGCGGCCATACGAATAATAATTTCGATAAGAAAGAATAAGGTGACCGCATAATCCAAAAACAGCAGCGTATTTTCTGCCATGGGATGCAAGTTGTAGGTACGAATACCGATCATTAAGGATGAAAAAATAATGATGGTAATAACGAACATTTCAAATGCTTTGTTATCTCGAATTAACTGAAATTTTGTTTGAAAATCATTCCAAGTCATTTTCACAAACCCTTTGGTCATATAAGCCATTATTGGCTGGTCATAAAATTTTTATATATTCTACCCGAATGCCTGTAAAAGAAAATTGCTAAAATAACTTTTTATCTCGTAAATTTATAGGACATTTGGCATGGCAAAAATTAAGGTTGTAGGACAAGGTGAGTGTGAGTTTGACGGACAATTTTCAATGCTAGAAGCACTGGATGAAAGTGGTTTTGATATGCCATATAGTTGCCGCGGTGGAAATTGTGGTGCCTGTGAAGTGAAACTCGTATCTGGTCAAGTCGAAGAGATTCAAATGCCGGCTTATGAAGCCGATGACGGTTACATTTTAACTTGTAGCTGTATCCCGATGAGTGATGTGGAAATTGAAATTCCATAATCTAATTCAGCCGTTCTAACCTATTGTTAGAATCGGTTAACAAAATCCCATTTTTAAAATGAGCAGGCCTGCTTATTTTTAAAACCTAAAACCAAAAAGCGCCGCTATTCATTTGAACAGCGGCGCTTTTTTAGTTTAGGAAATGCAGGTTTTTACTGAAGTTTTGCTAACTCTTTAGCCGCAACTTTAGCCGGTAACGGGATGTAACCATCCTTTTCTACAACTTCTTGACCACTTTTAGAAAGCACTAACTTAAAGAACTCACCCACTACTGGTTCGATTGCTTTGTTAGGCGCTTTGTTTACATAAACATAAAGTAAACGAGAAAGCGGGTAAGTTCCGTTTAAAGCGTTTTCGTTAGTTGCATCAACAAAAGGTTTTCCCTCTTTTTTGGCTAAAGGCACAGATTTAACACCGGCTGTTTTGTAACCAATCCCAGAATAACCAATCGCGTTCAAAGAGGTTGAAGTCGACTGAACCACCGAAGCTGAACCGGGTTGTTCATTTACCGAAGACTTGAAATCCCCTTTACAAAGTGCTTTTTTCTTGTAATAACCGTAAGTACCGGATACCGAGTTACGACCGTAAATTTGAATGGTTTTATCGGCTAAAGACCCTTCTACACCAGCCTCGCCCCAAGTTGCGATATCGGTTTTGTAACCACACTTACGGGTTGATGAGAAAATCGCATCCACCTGAGGAATGGTTAACCCGGTAATTGGGTTATCTTTATTCACGTACACGGCTAGGGCATCAATCGCGACCGCAACCGGTGTTGGCTTGTAACCCCATTTCTTTTCAAAGGCGTCTTCTTCTTTAGACTTCATCTTACGGCTCATTGGCCCAGCATTAGAGGTTCCTTCGGTTAAAGCTGGAGGCGCAGTAGATGAACCCGCTGCCTGAATCTGAATGTTCACATTCGGGTAAGCACGTTTAAATTCTTCAGCCCATAATGTCATTAGGTTAGCCAAAGTATCTGAACCGACTGAATTTAAGTTACCAGAGATACCCGATACTTTCTGATAAGTAGGTAAGTCTGCATCAACTGCTGCAATAACGGTTTGTGAAGCCATTGCACTAGCAAGACCCATTGCGATTAATAGATTACGTTTCAACATGAGAACTCTCCGAGATAAAATTGGGTTGTTTAATTTACAGAGCAAATTATAGAGATGGAAAACAGGCTGAATTTGAAAGAATCATGACAAGTTATGGGGGTTTATGACAGGTATGTGACAGAGCCCCTTAAAAGCATTGAAATATGAACCTTTGATTGCAAATAACCATCATGAAAACAGGCATAAGATGCCAAAATTGTTTACAATGCCCAGACGACTCATCCAAGAGATAATAGTATGGAATTCCGCAATATTAACGACATCGAAAACGCGACGACTCGCGGCCGTAAAGAGATGTTCCGCTTTGGAACAGCCCTCCTTTTTATCATTGTCATTATGCTCTTTACCGCCAACCTAAACGTGGGTACCGGTACTGTCAGTATTGAACTGGTTGTAGCCGCCATGATTGGTGGCTATATGGCCTTAAACATTGGAGCCAATGACGTTGCCAACAATGTTGGCCCTGCGGTTGGCTCTAAAGCCTTAACACTGACCGGCGCCATTATTATTGCGGCAATTTTTGAATCGGCTGGCGCATTGATTGCCGGCGGTGAAGTCGTGAGTACCATTAAAAACGGGATTATTGACCCGGCGATGGTGGGAGACACCGATACCTTTATTTGGTTAATGATGGCCGCGCTGCTTGCTGGTGCTATCTGGCTTAACATTGCCACCGCTTTAGGCGCACCCGTTTCTACGACCCACTCAATCGTGGGGGGTGTACTCGGAGCCGGAATTGCCGCGGCCGGTTGGAACATTGCTAACTGGGATAAAATGGGCGCGATTGCCGCAAGTTGGGTCATCTCGCCGGTTATTGGTGGTTTAGTGGCCGCACTGTTCTTAATGTGGATTAAAAGAAGCATTACCTACAAAGACGATATGCTCCACAATGCCAAAAAAATGGTCCCTATTTTAATTGCCATTATGGCTTGGGCGTTCTCAACCTACTTGATTATGAAAGGCCTCAAGAAGATCTGGAAGGTCGACTTTGTTACCGCAGCACTGATTGGATTAGCCATTGCGAGTTTTATTTACATTACCGTTAGACCGCTGATTGCAAGAGCCGCAAATAAGTTACAAAACAACAAAGAGAGTATTAACTCATTGTTTACCATTCCGTTAATTTTTGCGGCGGCGCTATTAAGCTTTGCCCACGGCGCAAATGACGTGGCTAATGCGGTTGGACCTTTGGCGGCGATTAATGATGCCCTACAAAGTGAAGGTGTGCACACCAAAGCGGAAATTCCGATATGGGTCATGCTAATCGGGGCGATTGGTATCAGTATTGGTTTACTGCTATTTGGACCTAAACTTATTAAAACCGTTGGTCAAGAAATTACGGAACTCGATCAAATGCGTGCCTTTTCAATTGCAATGGCCGCAGCGATTACGGTCATCGTTGCATCACAACTCGGTTTACCCGTCAGTTCAACCCACATTGCCGTGGGTGGTGTATTTGGGGTTGGATTCTTACGAGAATACTTAAAACGCACGCACGCCAAAACCATTCAAGAGATTCGTGACCACCATCAAGGCGCCGACCAACAAGAAGTTGAAATGTTTATCCAGCAGTTTGAATCGTCGTCACTTGAACAGAAAAAGTTCATGCTGTCACAGCTAAAGCAGAAAGATGCGGAAGTCGACTTAAGTAAGAAAGAACGTAAGTCGTTAAATAAGGTTTATCAAAAAGAACTGGTCAAACGTTCTGCGTTCTTAAAAATTGCCGCGGCTTGGGTCATTACGGTACCCGCTTCTGCACTGTTAGCCGCCGTGTTCTTCTTTATGATTCGTGGCTTGATGTTGCCTTAAATCAAGGTACTATCCAACCCATTCAGGGGTATTTAAAAGGGAGCTTAAACGCTCCCTTTTTTGTGTCCAATTTTTCCCCAACAACCATTAACCGATTCACAACTCAGCAAATTGTAAAAGTGAACAGGCCTGCTAACATTTAAATACAGGCTTAAGTAAACAAACAAAGTCTGGGGTGTGACATGACCAAATTAAGCCGTAACCCATTTAAAGAAAAGAAAACTGGAAAATGATTAAGAGAGTAAATGATTAAAAAGAGGTGTTAATGAAAAAACAAGGGTGTTGATAAAAGACCGCTTATAACAATCGGCACGGCAAACTAACCAACCCTTAATTCAGAAAGCATTTATCCATTAGTGCGTAAAACCCAGTCCTTCAGGGCGGGGATATAAGCGCACAGGCGAAGCCTTTTTCTTCTATGTATAGCCGTTCATTTTGAATTATGTTACATTATTCATATGGAACAAACGATTCGAAAAGCCTTTAAATTCCGACTTAATCCAGGTTCTGAGAAAGTGCAGAAGATGGTTGAGTTTGCGGGTGCAAATCGCTTTATTTGGAATAAAGCCTTAGCGATGAACCTGTTTCGATTAGAGCAGAAAAAACCATTGCTTTGGTATAACGAATTAGCATTTTGGCTAAAACTTTGGAAATCCTCAGAAGAGTATGGATTTCTAAAAACCGTTCATTCTCAACCATTACAACAAACTCTCAAAAACTTAGAAAAAGCGTTCAAAGACGGTTTCGATCAAAAACAGCCTTTAAAACGGATTCCAAAATTCAAGAAAAAAGGTTTGAGTGACAGTTTTCGTTACCCTCAAGGCGTAAAAGTTGATCAGGCCTGTAACAAGGTTTTTCTACCAAAGATTGGTTGGGTCAAATATCGAAACTCTCGACAAGTCATCGGCGATGTTAAAAACATGACCGTTTCTCGCAAGGGAAAGTATTGGTATGTGTCGATTCAGACTGAGTACGAAGCTGAAATACCACGTCATTCATCAGTCAGTATGATTGGTGTTGATATGGGTATTACTCGCTTTGTAACCTTGTCAGACGGCTCATACGTAGAACCTTTAAACAGTTTTAGAAAGTTATCAAAGAAACTGGCTTTTGAGC
>JAFGUG010000084.1 GCA_016938655.1 Thiotrichales bacterium
GTAAATACGCCGTCCGAAATCACGGTGCTCATCATGTTGGTTGCGTCGGTAACGGTGGGTTGCAACAACACGGTGGGCACTTGTTTGCGACCGTTGAAGGTAGTCGCTTCTGGCACCTCAACACGCTGGTTAAGCGCCAATTTTTTCGCTAAATCCAAGGCTGCACGAGCCATGTTTATGGTTGATTTGTAAACCGTCATGGTTTGTCGCCCCTGAGCGATCGATTGACAGCCTTCAAGCGTAGCATCTTGGCCTGTAACAAGCATTTTCCTTGAAATTTTATATTCGTCAAAAACATCAAGAGTGGCATTGGCAATTACGTCGTTGCTAGCCAAAATTACATCTACAGGGAGCAACGAAAAGTTCAGAACTTTCGCCATCTGCATTTTAGCATAGGCATCGCTCCAACCTTCTACGTGCGTTTTATAAATAATGTTGATATCACCCCGATCGACATAAGGTTTAAGCATCTCGGTTTGACGGTTCTGTATAGCTACAGCGTTGGCATCGGAACCATCGCCCCAAAAAATGACGTAATTCCCTTTGGGCACGCGCTGAACGGCATAGTCAACCATTAGCTCGCCCACCTTGGCATAATCGTAAGTAATCAAAAAATCAAGCTCAGAAAACCGGACCAAACGGTCGTACCCAATAACCGGAAGACCCGCTTTGTGCGCACGACGCACAATAGCAGCAGAAGTATTCTGATTAACAGCCACAACCAACAAAGCACCAACGCCTTCGTCGATCAACTCTTCAACCTGATTAATTTGGACATTTTCGTCGTTCCCGGCAGTTTTTACAATGAGCTGAATGCCTTCTTCTTGGGCAATCTGTTTAAGGTAATCCAGTTCTTTGATCCAACGCCCTTCAACATCGTGCAACAGCAATCCAACTTTTGCACTGCGATTTGAATCGCATGAAGTTATCAGAAAGGTTAAACCAATCAATACGAATAAGATATATTGCTTCATTGTGCTTTTTTCAAACAGATTTGGTCTATTCACGCAAAGAAATTAAAAAAATGCGTTCACAATAATACAAAAAATATCAATCTATTTTTTCA
>JAFGUG010000085.1 GCA_016938655.1 Thiotrichales bacterium
GCCCTTCAAGAAAGTCGCGCTCACGATATTTGTCGGCTGAATCTTTAAAATCATGGCGGTCATCCCAGGGCCAGAGCCCGGCATATACTGCCCGCAACTGCAACGGCTGGGTCGCGGTGGGCCGGTCGTCAACATAGTAAAGGCAGACTCGGTTGTTTTGCGTGTCACTTACGGCCAGAAGCCTGCCGTCATTTGCAAACGCCATGGCTTCGGGGTGCATCAGCTGCCCGGATTTGTGCCCAGGGCTTCCGATCGAGGTAAAATAGACATAGTGATCTTCGGGCTGAACCAGAAGTGGGTTGCCCATAGCGATTCCGGCAACCAGAATCAGGGGTAAGACCAGTATTGAAAGCAATTTTTGTGATTTTTTGCCGACCATTATCGCTAATTTAAGCGCAAATTCATAAGTTTGCAACAGAATTTGATTGAACGTGGCTTGCAAGGTTTTAAAAACCGGTCAAAAATCTTATTGACGAAACTATTCTAAATTTAATAAAACCGTTTTAAAGAGAAGAAAATTGGCATGAGGATCTGAGGCAAGCCAACAGACTCGCATAAAGACCACAATACTTGTTGTGTTTCTTGATGTTTCTTTTTAATCAAACCATTGAAGATGGTTCATGCAATACACCAAACAAATCAAAATTACTATACTTGTAGTTTTTCTGCTTTTTCTTTCAGCTGTTAATGCTTTTGCTTTTATGGGGGCTGGTGGCTCTGCCGGCCCCGGTGTCGCGGCACTTCCGTTGTTAAACCTCGGGGCGGCTTCGGTCTGGCTGCTCCCTTGCAACCGCACCTTTGTGTGTGTGGAACTAAAGTGCTAAAAGTGCTATTTGCACATTATTGGTTTTTGTGACATAATTTAGTTGTAGATATGAGGAGGGAAACATGAAAAGGATGAATTTAACTCTAGATGATTCCACCTTCAGAAATCTGAAGGCTCTGGCTGCTCTTAAAGATCTTGCAGTCGGTGAATTGATAAAAATGTTCGTGAACAGGGAAATTATCGAGCATCCC
>JAFGUG010000086.1 GCA_016938655.1 Thiotrichales bacterium
TGCCGTATATTTTTGTTGTGCCATTTCGTTCTCCTTTGGATGATTATTCTATCAATCATCTAGGTACGAAATAGTGTAGCCGTTCCAGGCTTGTGAAAGATAGGTTTCTCCGGTGATCTTTTTGAGCTCTTGTCCATAGTGGATAAAGCTTTCGGTATAGACATCTTCGGCCATCGAAACGGGTAAGTAGGTCGTTAAGGTTGATAAAACCAAGGTACGTAACAGTTTTTGCATGATTTCCTCCTGAAATGGCTGTTATTTAAAGTATTTGAGATTGAAGGCTGCCTTGAATAGGTTTGAAAAACAATGTCCTAGCGATGAGGGCAAAAATCGGTTTCATAATGTCTCCGCTTGGGAATTTGAGGCAGCAATGCTGTGCCAACAGCATTCTGTAATTTCATCAAAATAACTGATAATAGGGCGCTCAAGCATCTGGTCAAGCCCCAATTGAATCAGTCTTAGAACACCGCCATAGCTACTTGCAGCCGCTACCATTAAATCCATTTTTCGAACAGATCCCTCTTCCATGCCTTGTTGAATGACGTTGCGTAAAGTCATAAAAGGCTGAGAGGAACAAATGGGCGCCAGCTCTGGCATAAATTCTTTGTGGCGGGCATTGAGAATAAAGCGCATAACATGCGGATAATCTTGTGCTGTTTGCATTAACCAAGCGCAGAGCGCGTAAAAGCGAGGCTTTGCCGCGAGCTGCTTTTCGAGAATAGCGTTTTGTTCCGCTTCAATTTGAAGCAACAGTTGTTGCATCAGAGCTTCGGCAATTTTTTGCTTGTCTTTAAAGGCATGGTAAATGGAACCTGTGCTAACGCCTGAATGGACAACTAAATCCGGTATGGAGGTATTAAAAAATCCTTTTTCAACGAATAAAATGAGAGCACTATTGAGAATTTTCTTTTTAGCGTCACTGAAATCAGCAGGGTTAAGATACAACATGGCCTTAAGGCTCCGGTCAGTCATTTAGAATGATTGTTCTAGAATCAGGATTCTAGTCTTTTGAGCTCAGAGGGGCAAGTTTTATTTTTCAGACGATTGGCTTTAAGAGACCTTGGCTCGTGCAAAGGTCTCTAAATGGATTTGGATTTAACAGGCTTTAAACACCTAGGCAGTTAGATTGAAGTGGGTTTTATGGATTAAATTTGGTGTTTTTCAAACATTTGTGGTGCGAAACGATTGAGTAGTTTGGCAAAACCAATATGAATCCAACGGCGCAAAGGCGAGAGATGCTGGGTGTAGAAAGCGGTGACTTCCAGGACGGCTTCACCACCTCGTGCCCGTTTAAAGCTACCAGCTCCTGAACTGAGGTTCATCGGTTGCTGGCGTTCATAAGTCAGGCGCAGCAGTACCGCCATGAGTAATCGATATAAGCCTAGGGTTTTGGGCAGGTCGGTGTCATAACCGACAATCGGTGTGGTGATGGTGTTTTGTTGGGTAAACAGTCCAATCGTGGCGACGATTCTACCCGAGTCATCTCGAAAACTGTGAAACTCTATCAGTTTTTTATGGTGCATTTGGCGTAGAAATTCTTCACTAAATTGGGGGTTGTAGTGCGAGTGTTTTTCAATAAACAATTGGTTAAAACAAATCTCTAAGGATTTAAAGTCCGAATCCAAGAGTTCGTCGGGTTTAACCCATTGCAGTGGCAGTTTTCCGGCTTCTACTTTACGCAGTAGCGCTTGGTCGTTTTTGGTGTTATTACGCCGCCACCATTGACGATTTTCAGCGTCAAACCAATAAATTTGGCGAGCCGGAATCATCAACCAGCCTTGTGATTTTAAAGTGTCAATCAATTGGGCGTGTTGTTTACCATTTAAAGAGCGAATGCTGAGGGAGTGTTTGGGATATTGTTCGCTTAGGCGCTGTGTGGCTTGCGCTATGTCCGTTGGATTCCAGCTGGGTAAAAGATTGGTTGATACTAGCCAATTATTAATGGATAGGGTTTGGTTGAGTTTGCCCAACTTTAAAAAAACACCTGCCACCATCATTAAACCACTTAATAGGTTTTCGAGTAGCGGGCGTTTTAATAGGCTTAATTCATCTTTGGCGTAAGAAATATACGCGGTATAAGGTGAGCAGACATAACTATTGTGATATTCAGCATAGTTTAAAGTTGCGGGTACAAGTTGCTCACCAATTTGAATGAGTTGATATTGTGTATCGACATTGCGAATGCCGCCACAGATATTCAACTCTTCTAAGGTGTGGACGAAAGTTTTGGCTGCTTGATTGGCCTCATTTGTCAAATTCATGTCAGGCGCGTTGGTAGGCATGCACGCCCCCATAAATACTTGAGCGGTCTTGAGCCGTCCAAGCTTTGTTAGCCTCAATATCGGTTGACCAGCCTGAAAGCACTTCAGCGGGTAACTTATCTTCAAGAGGAGACACTTCTCCTGCGGTTCTAAAAACCACACGAGCACCCGGCATGGCGGTGCGATTGACTTCTTGCCAAAGCTCCGTGAGTTGTTGCTCATTCATCCAATCTTGTGCGTCTAAAAATAAGTAAGCATTCAAGCTGTTGGCTGGCATGGCTTTTAAACGTTCTGTCATAGACTGATGATGAATCGACAGCTTAGTGGTATTGTTTTTTAAGGTGTCAAAATACTTGGCCATTAAGTAGCGTGGAATGGCTTTGCGATGTTTAATATCATATTCACGTTTAAAGGCTTGCCATGCGAAGTAATTCGTGTCGAGAGGGAAGTCGCAGGCTAAACGACGTGCGCGGGCTTGTAACAGCGTGTGCATACCGATATGTTGATCTTTAGAGGTTTTAGCCATTTCATCAAATTGTGCTGGCGGAATGCCTAAACTGTACATCACGATGGCGCGGTTAGATAAAAACTTTAATAATCGAGTTTCAAAAACAGGTGCGACGTGTTTATCAAAGAGTTCTGCTTGTTCGGCAAGAGTATGGGCTTGCATGACTTGGCTGATATCGTAGCCCAAACGTTTGCTGGTCCAATGAATTAAACCAATAAAATGTCCTAATAAACCATGTTTGTAAAAACCGTTGGTAAAGTAGTGAATACGCGGTTTTGACCAGAAATTTTGCTTCCCTTCCCAATAAGCCAAGGTTTTTTCATCCAAGTGTGGTTTGATTTGGGTGCGGAAAGTATCTAGGTTTTTGGGTAAATTGGCTCGACCAAAAAAATCGAAAAAAGCTTCTTGGTCAAGATGTTCAAGGGCAGCTTGTTTGAGTTTAATTAAGGCAATGTGCGCTTCGTTTAAATCGACGACGGTAACCGAGGTTGGCTCAACGCTCAGATAGTTCAAGGCATTGCAGCCACCGGATGAAATGGTAAAAATACGCGACTGATGATTTAACCCCAAGGCTTGAATGTCCACTTCAGGATCTTCCCAAATCTGCGGATACACCAAACGGTCAAACCATTTGGTAAACAAACGATCTAAGATGCCTTTTCGGCTAAAAATGCTGGTGTTGTTAACGGCAGAATTGAGAAGTTCTTGCGTGGCTGGTGCGGTGGTGTTTTGAGTCATGGAATTTACAGTCCTTGTATTTTTATCCGAGTATTCACTCGTGCAAAGTGCTCTTGTAAGTTGCATACCTTAAAGAACTCAGTTGAAACGTTTGTGACAGTTAAAAGAAGGATTTCTGGCAATTAGATGTCATTTAGATGACATAACACGCTTGTCATCTAAATGCCATTAAAACGTCAACTTCGCGCAATAGGAACTTCATAGAATTCATAAAAATTTATACGGAGTTTGCATGAAAGACTTACCGCTTCACTTTATGCCGGATTGGATGGCTTCTATTGCCCAAGATGATCTCATCATGGCCGAAAACACCCACCAACATCAGCACTATCGCAGTATTTTTATTTCTGACGTCCACTTAGGTTCTAAAGGGGCAAAGGCAGAATTTTTAGCGGAATTTCTCAAATACAACCACTGCGAAAAGCTCTATTTGGTGGGCGATATCATTGATGGTTGGCAACTCAAAAAGAAAGTTTATTGGCCGCAAGCCCATACCAATGTCATACGTCGCATTCTCACTAAAGCCAAACGTGGTACGCAAGTGGTCTTGGTTACAGGTAATCATGACGATTTTTTGCGTCGCTATTCTGGTATTGATTTCGGTAATATTTTGCTGACGGATGAGACCACGCATCAGTGTGTCAATGGCGATAAATTGCTTGTGGTGCATGGTGATAAATATGATGGGGTGGTGCAAACCCAGAAATGGTTAGCGGTGTTGGGAGATTGGGGATATGAAACTCTGCTGAAATTTAATACCGTTTTTAACAAAGCGCGTCGTTTGCTGGGCAAAGACTATTGGTCGTTATCTTCTTATGTTAAACAACGGGTAAAGTCAGCGGTGTCTTTTATTTGCGCTTATGAGGAAGCGGTGGTACGCGATTGCAAAAACCACGGCTATCAAGGTGTTGTCTGTGGTCATATCCATCACCCAGAAGTGCGTGAAATTTCCGGCATTGACTATTTTAATTGTGGTGATTGGGTGGAGTCTTGTACGGCGATTGTTGAAACCGATGAAGGCAAAATGAAGCTGCTCAAATGGATTGAAATCGATCACAGTGTGAACGCCGTAGCAACCGAAAAAGTGGCCTAAAATTGACCAGGCCTGGTCATTTTTAGGCCAAAAAATCCTTATTTTCCCTCGCATATTTTTGATCGTTATCTTGTTAAATTCCGTTAGAATGTTAGAGTCTGTTAAAAATTCCTAAGAAGCTGTCGGGCTTAAGTCCAATCGGCTCCTAGCTAACAAATTTAATGGGGTGCTTATGAAGTTGGAAACGTTTGAATATGTCGATGGTGAGTGGTCAGTTAAATTAAAAGAGCTGACTAAACTCGATTCTCCCCAAACGCTTGGCCTAGTCTTTGCCGATAATCAAATCGAGGAAATAGAGTCCCATCTGGCGTATCTTCAACAAGCTTTCCCTCAAACGGTGTTTATTGGCGGTTCAACCGCAGGCGAAATTCTGGGGTCTGAAGTCAAAGACGAATCGATTGCCGTCAGTCTCATTCAATTTGAGAAATCACGGTTTCAGGTTGTGAGTGCTGCGGTCGATGATTTTGTGGATGCCCAATCCTTAGGCGAGTTTTTGGGCAGTAAGCTCAAGTCATTTGAAAATCCCCTTGCGCCCTTAAAGGGCATTTTTGTGTTATCAGACGGTATTAATGTCAATGGTACGCCCTTGGTCAAAGGCATTACCGCAGGTTCTCCGCAAACCATCATTACGGGCGGGCTGATGGGCGATGGCTCTCGATTTGAACAAACCTATGTCTTGGCGGACAAGCAATGGGCTTCAAAACAGGTTGTTGCCGTTGGGTTCTATGGCAAAAACCTATCTCTTAGCCACGGTTCTAAAGGCGGTTGGGATGTGTTTGGGCCAGAAAGGTTAGTGACCCATTCGGTCGATAATGTGGTGTATGAGTTTGATGGTGCCCCAGCTTTAGAACTGTACAAAACCTATTTGGGCGAGTTATCTTCTGGTTTACCGGGAACGGCTTTATTATTTCCCCTTTCCATGATTGGTGCGGATGGCGAACGTTTGGTCAGAACCATTGTGCAGGTAGACGAAGAAAAAAATGCCCTGATTTTTGCTGGCGACGTACCACAAGGCTCGCGCGTACAGTTGATGAAAGCTAACTTTGACCGTTTAATTGATGGTGCTTATTCTGCGGCGGAATTGGTGGCTTGGTCGGAGTTATCGCCTAAATATCCCACGCTTTCCATTGCCATTAGTTGTGTTGGACGTCGTTTGATCTTAAAGGGGCGTATTGAGGAAGAGGTTGAAGCCACCTTAGACGCTTTGCCTGACAACACTCAACAAATAGGCTTTTATTCTTATGGTGAAATCTCTCCTTTAGGCAATGGCGTTTGTAGTTTACATAATCAAACCATGACGTTAACCACAATTCGAGAAATGTAATCATGGGTCGTCAGGAAGAGTCTCAAAATCATCATAATGCCTTAAAGCGTCTGTTAAAGCGTTTAAAGCTTCAGGATGAAGCCTTGCCTGATTTGCCAACATGGCAAAAATTGCTAGGGCGAGTGGATGAAGCCTTCTATGGTTATGATGAAGAACGTTATCTGATGGAGCGTTCATTACAAATTTCTTCAGATGAAATGACGCGTTTGCATGACGAAATCAGACGCAGCAGCGCAACTCAATTAAAGGAACAAGAGTTTAAATTTAAGAGCATTTTAGAGTCTTTAAACGACGGTATTTGTGAGTTAAATTTGAA
>JAFGUG010000087.1 GCA_016938655.1 Thiotrichales bacterium
AACGAAAACCAATAAAGGGGGGACTCACTAATCCCTGGCACTTCAGTAAAAGCACAAGGAATTAAAGAACCTGATTGTCCACCCAATTTGGCCAAACCATAGGTCAATCCTATATTAAAAATAATCATGCCAATCACAGCAAACCCTATGCCCAAAAAGACCGTCTGTTTATTGGGGAGTTTTTCTTTGAGTACATACACCAATACCAAACCTAAAAACAAAACCAATGGCACGATGGAGCGAAGTCCACCAACCACTTCAGCATAAGGCGTGGCATCATACCAAGCAGGTTCCAACACCACAACGGTTTGACCTGCTGCCACAAGCTGTTCTAGCGGAACCGTTTCAACCAAATAGACCGATAACATTAAAACGCCCAAAATTGGGAAAAGGGATGCCAAAGTGACAATGCCAAAACCAGACAAAGACTGATTGCCACTGCCCGCTGCAGAAGCGATGCCAATGCCTAAAGCCAAGACTAACGGCACGGTTACTGGCCCAGTGGTCACCGCCCCACTATCCCAAGCCAAGCCAATCATTAAGCGCAAATGTTCATCTTGATAGGCATAAAAAGTTAAAACTAACAAAGGAAGCAAGGTCAACAGAATCAGCGGTTTTAAACTCCAACCATATAAAAAACGCAGGGTACCCAACACAGCCGCCAATCCTACACCTATGCCCACCACCAACACCAAGGTTCCCGACCAATCATTCAGCAGTGTGTATAAATAAGGTGCTTGCGTGATGCTCACATTTGACCCCGCAGCCTTTAAGGCACCAATAGCAGGTTCGGCAAAGGTCACGCCTATGCCCAACAAAAAGGCAATGATTAACACCACTGGCAAACTCGACTTTTGCGGTAACTTATTGCCAATCACCTCACCAAAAGGCATCAATCCAAGTTTAAGCCCCTCCATAAAAAGCATTAAACCAACAACGACAGCCATCAACCCGCCAGTAATGATGGAAGCATCAGTGACTGACTGACGTAAAATTAAGATTTGAAATAGCCCCAAATACAACGCTAAAGGCAATACGGCCTTGAGTTGCTCAGAGATTTTGGATTGTAAATAAGGTCGAATAAGGCGATAAGCATCGATAGGCCGGATTTTAAATTTTGAATAAGCCGCATTTGGCGACTGATTCAGCTCGTCATAACTAATCACTTTTGCGTTATAACGGCGATGTTCAACCAAATCCTGATAAGGAATTTGTTTCATGCTGACTCCATAAGGTTAATCAATAACCACATAGCTTCTAAAAAGAACCAAATTATACACATTAAATAGGGTTAAAAAACCTGCTACTTTGAAAGTTGCTGAATCAATTGCTGCAAGGCCTGTGCACGATGACTCACTTGGTTTTTTTGGGATTTAGACATATTCGCCACAGAACAACCATATTCAGGCATCCAAATTAAAGGGTCATAACCAAAACCCCCTTCGCCCTCAGGGGCTTGCAACACTTCACCACACCACTTTCCCAAACCAATTAAGGGCGTGGGATCCTCTGCAAAACGAACTAAAGCCACTGCACTGTAATAACAAGCCAAGCGATTTTCGACACCAACCATTTCTTGCAATAATTTAGCATTGTTATCCGCATCACTGGCGTTACCATCACCCTGCGCCGCATAACGCGCCGAAAAAATACCAGGCCTGCCCTGCAACGCATCCACCTCAAGCCCCGAATCATCCGCAATCGCAGGCAAACCCGTTTTTTGCGCCGCAAAACGCGCTTTTAAAATGGCGTTTTCAATAAAACTCAACCCAGTTTCCTCAACCTCCTCCTCAAAATACTCTTTTTGAGAAACCACCTGCCAGCCCAAAGGGGCTAAAAGTTCAGACAACTCCTTAATTTTTCCACGATTACCAGACGCCAAAACCACCGTTGAATTTTGCATAAAATCTACTCTCCCAAATCACCAATCAAGCCAATCATAAACGATATTTAGCGTTTTCCAAAACTCACCCTTCCCAACACCTCAATAGGGTCACCCCAATGGGGTCAGACTCGATTGATTTAAGTTTTTAAATCTGTTACTCTTAAAGCAACTTTTACTTCCACAAGATTTGAAAATGGCTCGTCTCCCTCGCTTTAATGTCATTGGTCAACCTCAGCATATTATTGTTCGCGGTAATAATCGCGAACCCATTTTTTATGATGAGGCTGACTACTTGTTTTATCTTGACAAGTTGCAACAGGCTTGCCAAAAACATCTTTGTCAATTACACGCTTTTGTTTTGATGACCAATCATGTGCATCTACTGATTACCCCCAATGCTGAAAATGCCATTTCAAAAGCCATGCAAATGATAGGACGCTATTATGTGCAGTATTTTAATCAACGATATCAACGCACGGGCACCCTTTGGGAGGGGCGCTATAAAGCAACTTTAATTGATAGTGAATCCTATGCACTGAGCTGTTATCGTTATATTGAGCTGAATCCTGTCCGCGCAAAGATGGTTGAACATGCGGCTCAATATCCTTGGTCCAGCTATCGGTGTAATGCCATGGGCGAATCGTGTGATTTAATCACACCGCATCCGCTATATTTGAGTTTAGCACCGTCCCAAGCAGAAAGAACACAGGCTTATAGAGCTTTGTTTGATTTTAAAATGCCCAATAAAACCTTGGATGAAATTCGTGAAGCAACCAATAAGGCTTGGGTTTTAGGCAGTGATTATTTTAAGAACAAAATCCAGACTCAACTAGATCGCCCCGCCATGCCAAAGCCAAGAGGCGGCGCTAGAAAACCCAATCGGCTTAATGCGCAAAATCAATCGAGTCTGA
>JAFGUG010000088.1 GCA_016938655.1 Thiotrichales bacterium
ACTAAACGGACGCAGTAGGCAGATAAATGCCCAGATCGTGCAGCTTTCTGATGGTACAGGTAGCTACTTGCCCCAGTTTGTAGATAGTGCCCCAAATAATTAATGCTCTGTGGGCAGGGTTAGTGTGTGGCTAACTGGCGTGAACTAAGGCTTTGCCCAGACTGCCCCAAAAGCCCAAGAGTTAAGTGGTGTGTTAAAACACATGGAGAGTGAGGCAAAACATAAAAGTGAAACTATAAATTCTCTATAAGCTAAAAAATGAAAATATAGTTTCACTGACTCATTAAACGTTAAACGCCGATTCTTTCATGGCCTGCTCTGCTCGGCTGATCCCTAGGCGCTTAGCAACGGTTTGCCATTGCTTAACCGCCATTAATACTTCATCGTAAATTTGCGTGGCTTGGATTTGCGAAAGTCGGAAGAAGTCTTTCACATCAAAGGCTAGCTGGTAGTCTAAAGCGTTGTCTGCATCGGTAATATTCAGATGCAGGCCATGCTTACCCACTATCGGGTTTAAATCATAAGCGGGTGATAACTTCCAGCCATTCGTTGTTAATAAAAATCCATGGTTACGCAGGTGATCATCCGTGTTGGACACCGCAATATTAAACACGATACGTCGCCATAACTGTGCTAAATCAGCTTCGGTTTGTGCACCAGAATTGGAAATAAATTCAGCAATTTCTAAGTAGCTGGCACCTTGAGATTGTTCACCATCATAGTATTGAAGCTGTGTCATGGCCGATGAAAAATGCAGCCGCTTTTCACCGTCGCGGTCAAACCGTTTGGTTAAAAAGGTATGATGCTGTGACGAAAATTGCCTAATCTCACTTGGAAACATGTCAACACCTGCCGCCAGCGCCAATTCATAGCAGACCATCTCCCACGCGCCCACGTCATGGGTGTCATTTAGATTGGGAAACTTGGCAATCCACAAGTGGCCTTGTTCGTCTGTCACACAAGCCTTGGGCCTTGCACCGCCTAATGATGAGCCTGGAGAAATCAGCATTTTCAACCAGCGGTAATACTCGTCACTGTCGATGTTATCGTCTTTTTCAATCTGCATTGCTGCGTGCTCTAGCTCTCGCAAAGAAGCCATTGGCGGTGCAGCAAACTCAGCGTTGTCATCTAAGAACGCAGCCGAGCCTGTTCGCTTAAATCGAATACCACCCATCCGGTAAGAGTCGTGTACGCCCAGCAGGTAATCTAGCTCGTTTAATCGACTTGTTGCTCGAATGCCTTTGCGCGCTTCAATGGCCGCACGCCGCTGCATTAAAATACGCCCCCATCTATCAGGCGATGAATCAAGAAATGTACGAAAGTTTTTATTGGCTTCATCGTTGTAAAGTTCACCGGAGTGGAGGGTCAGGATGGGGTCAATTTGTAAACGATAGGCTGAAGTTAAAAATGCTTTATCGTAGGCAAAACTAAACACGCCACCTCGGCTTGAATCGCTGTAAGTCAGCTGTCCTATTAGCAAAGGCGCCTCAATTGGCTGCCAGTCGGCATAGACTTCGACGATTTCACGGCTCATCTTGAACCTTCCAGCAATTTTATGTTTTGCAGCTTGATACCCACTTCATCATGAGCGGCCATTTCTGCAAAGTTGCTTTCCATGCCAAGAACGGCCATCACCTTTAAGTAAGTGCCTATGGCAACGCCCGGATCACCTGCGAAGACTTTGTTCACGGTTTTATGATCAAAGCCTGTGCGTTCACACAACAGCTTTTTTGTAAAACCACGTCTTTTCATCGCCAACAGCAAGTCTTCACCAAACTGCGCCAGGATTTTGCGCTGCTTTGGAAACAATACATTGTGTAAGTCACGCTTAGCCATATCACCAACCAAAGGGACTATATTCCCACTATTTAACCGTTAATAGGAATATAGTCCAACTTTGAATCCCAAGCAACTCCAACAATTTACATGTAGGACTATATTCCCACTTTACTCAATATAATTGGATTTATATCCTACTTTTAGGTTTAGTTTGCGCGTTGGCCAAGGCGATGATGTGAATCCCTGAATGCCAAAGACCATCAAATTACACTTTTATGCGCATAAAAATGTAAAAATCCGCACTTTTCTGCGCGTAAAAATGTGAAATGCAAGTTGAGTACTCGTCAGTGTATTTTGCTGAATGGATAAATGCAGCGGTTAGAGGTCTACACAAGGCGACTTAAAAGGTAATAAGCTGTAGACCTTGATACCTGATATTCGACACTCAGTCTTATCTCTTTTGGATACCATAGTATCCATATTGAGCTTATTGCTATTAAAATGGACACCATAATGTCCACTTCAGTCCAGGTGAGCTTTCTGCTGACTCATTACTATCGCGTAGAACCAGTGAAAAAATGGCGAAGCTATGTTGGCAGAAATCGTGCTCGATAAAGCCTTTCCAAACTGCTATTTTTCAGTACTAACAGCAGCATAAAAACGGCGCTGTTTTTCCATTGCTAACCACTAAGATTTAGTAAAAGCCATAGGCAAGTGGTGGGCAGTTTGGTGCGCAAACAGACATTTTTGAACGGTTTCTTTTCGG
>JAFGUG010000089.1 GCA_016938655.1 Thiotrichales bacterium
GGTTGGTAGCCGCCAATATAGAACTCCCAAGCGGTTAAAGGAACTTGGTCAAAATATTGGTTGTCGTTAATCCACACCTTACCGTGCGTGTCATCAATCGCTTCATACCCTGGGCTGGTTTTGCTGATTTTACGACTTACCACATTACTGCCTGCAACGGGATAAGGGGTAATGGCTTGGTCTAAGGCGGGCGATTCCATTAAATGCAATTGGCGAATTTGCCCGCCCAAGCTCACCAATGGCCAAAAGGTTTCGGGCGTTGGATAAGGCACGCGCGGAAAGTCGGTTTTTAAAAATTCTTTGTAGGTTGCACGATAACTTGGGCTGTGCAACACCGCATAAATATAATCCAAAATATCAATTGGGCAAAACTCGGTTTGTGGCTCAAAAGTCACCGAAAAATCACCAGGCCTGGTGGTTTTTTCGGCAGAAAAAGGCAAATTTAAGGCTTTTTCAAAGGCTTGGATTTCTTCAGGATTGAGATTGGGCGTGCGTTCGCTTCCGTCTTCTGGGTAAAGGTAGAGGGGAAAGTTCATAGCATTACTACCGGTTGTACCTGACAAAAAAATTGCCTCTGAAACCTTAGCTGTAATAAATGCATGATTGAATGATTTGTCTTGAAATGCTTTTGTCACTAATAGACCTAAATTTTGACCTTTGACATAATGACTCATTACTTTTTTTACGGTACGCCAAACAAGCTTATCTTCATACATAATAAACTGGTCATCGAAAGGCCTGTAAGAAACAGGTTGTATATAAGAAGCAATATTTTGATTTTGAAGGTTTTGCCATCCCCCTAAAATATCCCAGCCATTTTTCTTTTTAACTTTGAATTGTCTATGTAACTCTTCAGCATCAGGATTTGACTTTTTGAAGGCTTCAAATTTATTTGTTAGATTTTGTCTATCTTCGTCAATAACAAAACTATCGTGTGCGGTTGTCATCCCATTGCCATTAATAGGGAATAAGCTGCTTAATAAAAAACCGGTATCGTATTCTGACTGCAACTCAAAATTCTTCGGCACCATAAAGTACATGGGTGCAATATTTGGAATCGCTTGATAGGGCACATTCTTAAAAGCGGTGTTTTCTAAAAAGGCGTATTTGTCTTTGCGTTTGCCATAACAATCAAAGTGATAAACCTGCCCTAAATCACCAGGCCTGGTTATTTTTGAGCCGTTTTTCACCAAAATATTAATCGAAACGCCTTGTTCTATATCAAAGATGTTTTCGTCTTTTGAACCGTCTGGGCAGGTTTCTTTCTTTTTGGCATTGCCATGTAAGTCAATGGTGTAAATTTCGTCATAGGTTTTGAGCAAATTCCAACGCATTCCGCGAAAAGTAGGGTTATCTAGAAAACCATGTGGGTTGATAAAGGCCAATACCCCTTCGCCATTTTGTTCAATAAAATGCTGACCAAAACGCATAAACTTAACGTAATCATCATTAATCCATTTGGGGTTTCTTTCTTGTAATTTTTGTTTGCCACCCGGTTCTTTTTTGTAGTCGTCCATTAACGACATAATCCAGTCGCCTTTGTTGGCACTTTCGCCAGAATAAGGCGGATTGCCCATCACCACCATGACGGGGGTGTCTTTTTTAACGGTGTTGGCTTCTTTGGCCTCGTTACTGAGCCATTGCGAAAACAGGGTGTGGGTGTCGGGGTGATATTCTTCTAACGAGTTGGTTAAAAACACTCTTAAACGGTTGTTTTGGTCGCGTTGGGTACAACCGGTTTCGCCAAACAGCATATCGAGTTTTAAGTGCGCCATGGCGTAGCTGGCCATCAGTAACTCAAAGCCGTTTAAGCGGGGAATTAAATCTTTTTCGACATAACTGGGCCAAATGCCTTGTAGGTTTTTAAATTTGCTTTGGTATAAAAAATTGACCACCTCGGCCAAAAAAGTGCCTGTACCCGTGGCTGGGTCCAAAATTTGCACCTTGTGAATTTCTTTGGTGCCGTAAAGTTTGCCTTTGCGTTTGGTGAGTTGGCTGGTTTGGGCTTGTAGGTCGGTGGCTTCTACCTCTATGGTGGTTTTGCTGTTGTCGGCCAGGCCGTCTTTTAAACCGAATTTGGTTTTTAAAATCTCGTCCACCGCTCGCACAATAAAACTCACCACCGGTTGCGGGGTGTACCAAACGCCGCGGGCTTTACGAAGTTTGGCGTCGTACTTCGCCAAAAAGGTTTCGTAAAAATGAATAATAGGGTCGGTTTGCGCGGTGCTTTTGCCGTACCCTTCTAAAATACTTTTAACATCGGCATGTCTAAACACTTCGGCCAGGTTGTCTACCGTGGTTTTTATGCGTTCGTCAATGTTGTAACCCGCAATGGATTGAAACAGATTGCGTAATAATGGGTTGCTTTTAGGAATGAGTTTGGCGGCTTCGTCTCGGTCAAAGGTGGGTAGGCTTGGGTCGTGATAACGCGCGGCAAACATGCCGTAGGCTAGGGTTTGGGCGTAAAGGTCGGCAAACTGTTTGGGTTCTAGGTCGTGAATGAGCATTTGCCTAAAGCTCTCTAGCTGGTTGGTCAGCTCGGTGCTTTGGCCAGCTTGAATGTCAGCCAACAAGGCTTCTTCTAAAATGTTCTCTAATAAACGCGCTTTACCTGCCATAAATTCGGCCAGTTTAACGGGCGATTTTATCGCCTGCGTGACTTTGGTTGAGAACTCTAAAATGAGGTTGGTAAATTTTTCAAACTCTTTTTCTAGAGGGATAATTTGCCCAGTGCTTTCACTTTGTTTGCCCAACCAAATCTCGGCAACTTTTTCACCGTTTTGGTAAAACTGAAACCAAACATAATCGGTAATAATTAAATTATCTAAGGCATTACGGTAGCGCGTAAATTGCTCTTGGTAGTTTTTATGATTGAGGTCTTTGCCAATGTCTTTGGCTTCTATGTAACCAATCGGCACGCTGTCTTTAGTGATGACATAATCGGGGTTGCCGCAGTCGGTAATTTTGGAAGGTTCGTTAGTCACATGATGGTTTGGCAAGAGCGCTCTAATAAGGGCTTCTAAATCGCCACGAAAGGTGTGTTCGCTGGTGTGGCCTTGTGCTAGGCGGCTGTTTAGACTGGATAAGTAATGTGCTACAGGATTCATTAACAAAACTCTATCAATTTAAAGCCATCATTTTAAACATAAATTACAAATACTATTCATTTTAAAAACCAAAAACTAAAAAGCAGGAACAAGTCCCGCTTTTTTTGAGCCTATAGCCTTAATCCCGAAAGACTCTTCAATCAAAATTTTTGTAAATTAACCGTGACCGCATTTACCTTCTTTCATCTGTCCGCCACATTTACCCTCTTTCATTTGGCCGCCGCACTTGCCTTCTTTCATTTGACCACCGCATTTACCCTCTTTCATTTGGCCGCCACATTTGCCTTCTTTCATTTGACCACCGCACTTGCCTTCTTTCATTTGACCACCGCACTTGCCTTCTTTCATTTGACCACCACATTTGCCTTCGGCATTAGCAAGGGTTTGAGGGGCTTGCGATATTTTTTGAAAACCGAAAGGGTTGTCGGAGGCCATTGCCTGCCCTGTTGCCAAGGCTGCTGCGCCAATGCCGGCCATTTTTAAAAATGCTCTTCTAGATTGTTTAGACATCATTTATCTCCTATGACTGCACGAAAGGTAACCAAAATCTTCAAAACCTTCAAAACCTTGTGGAAGGTTTAATATTAGAAAACTCTAATGATTTGTTTTTAATACATTTTTAAGCTTTTCTGATCGTCAGTTTAAACAAAAACCTACCTTATTGCTCAGTTATTTTCAGCCTCTCTAAATCCAAAACGCCTAATGCCCAAAACAATGTCATTTGATCCATTTGCATTTGTGCTTTAAGGGTTGCGGTGGCTTTTTGTGCGGCGTAAAGCCGACTTTGTGCCTGCAATACTTCTAACACATTACGAGCGCCTGTTTTTAAACCTTCTTCGGCAGCTTTTACCGCTTGTTGATTGGATAAAATTGCATTCTTTAAAGCCACTAAGCGTTGTTGAGCAGACTGAATCCCCAATTGCGCTTTTTGTGCGGTGGTTTTCAGCAACAACATTTGCGCCTGCTGACGGGCTAATAACACTTGGCTTTGGGCGCGAGTTTCATCCAATTTGGCCTGGGTTTTGCCGCCTAAATATAAGGGGATGGTCAGTTGCAAACCACCCCGCAAACCTTGCATATCATCATAAAAGTTCTGTTGACTGTCGTTATACACATAAGCCCCAAAAGCTTGTAGCTGTGGGCCATCTTGCGATTGTGCGAAAGCAACTTCTGCCTGCTTGGCTTGCCATGTAAAGCCCAGCGCCTTAATTTGCGGGTGGGATTCAATTAAATCCGGCCAAGAAGCTTCGGTTAAATCTTTGGCAAAATACAGGGTTTCTTCAAGTTTTGGCACCTGCTCAAGAGTCAATGGCTCGCCAATCCACGCCTGTAAATCGGCTAACACTTGTAATTGCTGTTGTTGAGCTTCAAGCAACAAAGCTTGATTATTGTCGGCTTGTGCTTGCATTTCAACCACATCATTTAAGTCTTGATAACCGACTTGAAAACGCTGTTGAACTTGCGCCAAAGACGCGCGTATGGCTTGTTTTTCTTGCTGTAAATACACCCTTTGAGCGGCCAGTATTCTGACATTCAATAACGCCTTAATCACTTTTAAGGTTAAGGTTTGTTGTTCGGCAAGCGTATTCGCCATTTGAGCCTGACTTTTCCAGTCACTTGAGGTAAGGTTTTCTTCTAATTGCGGAGCATACAAGGGATAGGTTGCCAGCAATTGGTTGGCGGTGCGCCCAAAGTCCTTTTTTTGCATCCAAGCATAGCTGAGTTCGGATTGAAGTTGTAATTTGGGCTGAATTTGAGACTCTGCTCCTGCTTGCTGTGCTTTGGCTTCAAGCGTTTGTGCTTGCCAAAGGGCGCTGTCAGGATGCGAGGCAAGCGCTTTTTCAACCAAGTTCGAGACCCTTAAGGCCTCGGCTTGTGCCCAATTGGGCATTGCACTCAACAACCCTAAACTGAAAAATCCCCATCTTAAAAGTTTTAACGGCTTCATAGCACCTGCTCCTTTGGCAAGGTTTGGGCATAACGCCAATAGGTCAACAGGGGCAATAAAAACAGGGATACCAGCGGCGCACTGAGCATTCCGCCCAGCAGAGGCGCGGCAATGTGTTGCATCATTTCCAAGCCCGTGGTGTTACTGGAAAAAACACTCCAAAAAATGGGCAGTAACCCTAACACAATCACGCTAACCGTCATGGTTTTGGGACGCAAACGTTGCACCGCACCCGCCATAATGGCTTTTTGTAAGTCTTGGCGACTATGCAATTGACCCGCTGCTTGTGCACTGTGAATGGCATTTTGCAAATACATCAACATGACGACACCAAATTCTGCCGCCACCCCCAAAAGGGCAATCATGCCCACCGCCACCGCCACCGAATAGTCGTAATCCAACCACCAGACCAACCAAACCGAGCCTAATAATGCAAAAGGCAAAACCGCCAAAATCAGCAAAGCATCCCACAGGTTTTTAAAAATAAAATAGAGCAACATCACGATCACCAGCAAAATCAGCGGAATCACCTCGCTTAATGTTTGCTGCGCTTTGATTAAAGAAACATACTGCCCCGCCCAAGTGAAACTGCTGCCTGCGGGCAAACTGAGTTGCTCGGCCAAAAGCGCCTGCCCCTTTTGCACAAACTTTGGCAAATCAACGCCTTCCTGTAAATCCACCAAAACCCATGCATTTAAACGCGCATTTTCCGACTGAATCATCGGGGGTCCTAAGCGAATCTGAATGTCGGCTATCTGCCCCAATTGCAACTGCTGCCCTTGTCCAGTAACGATGGGCAATAAGCGCAACTGTTCGACCGAATCGCGCCAAACTTGCGGATAGCGCATTTGAATACTGAGGCGTTCTCGCCCTTCTAAGGTCGTGGCAATCACTTGCCCGCCTACCGCACTGGCAAGGATTTGATTCAACTGCCCAACACTTAGACCATAGCGTGCCGCTGCACGGCGGTTGGGTGAGATGTCGATATAACGTCCACCCACAGCTCTATCAGAAAAAACCGAACGCACTTCTGGCAAAGGTTTTAATAAGGCCTCGACCGACTGACCTAAACGGGCAATTTGGGCTAAGTCATCGCCCGAAACCTTAATACCAATGGGTGTTTTAATGCCCGTGGACAACATATCTATGCGTGTTTTAATCGGCTGAACCCAAGCATTGGCTAAACCCGGAATTTGAACGCGTTGATTCAATTCTTGAATGATGTCATTGAGCGTTAAGCCTTCACGCCATTCGGATTTATCTTTAAGCGCAATAGTGGTTTCAATCATGGTGAGCGGGGCTGGGTCGGTGGCACTATTGGCACGACCCACCTTACCAAACACCGTTTTAACTTCGGGCTGGGCTTTAATTAAGGCATCGGTTTGTTGCAACAGCGCGGTTGCCGCACCAATCGAAATGCCGGGGAGCGTGGTCGGCATATAAAGCAAATCACCTTCATCTAATTTGGGCATAAACTCACTCCCCAATTGTTGCCAAGGGTACAACACACTGCTCAACAACAGAAGCGCCATCACAAAAGTGGTTTTAGACCAATTAAGCACGCCCTTTAACAATGGTTGATAAATGGCCTGTAACCCTCTGTTAATGGGGTTTTGTGATTCACTGGGGAGGTTGCCGCGAATCAAATAACCCATTAAGACCGGCACCAAACTGATGGCTAAACCAGCCGCCACCGCCATGGCCAGCGTTTTGGTTAAGGCTAAAGGGCTGAACAAGCGCCCTGCTTGTTCTTGCAACGCAAATATGGGGAGAAAACTTAACGCAATAATCAGCAGTGATAAAAACAACGGCAAACCCACTTCGCTGGCTGATTGCCGAATCACTTGCCAATGGTCTTCTCCACGGGGAAGCACCCCATGTTTTTGACGATACGCGTCCAAGTGTTTATGGGCATTTTCAATCATCACGATGGCTGCATCCACCATCGTGCCTATGGCTATGGCGATTCCCCCCAGACTCATAATATTGGCCGTAACCCCCAGTTTTTCCAGCACAATAAATGCGCCCAAAATCCCCAAAGGTAACGAAATAATGGCCACTAAAGCCGAGCGTAAGTGCATTAAAAACAGCACAGACACCAAACCCACCACCAACATTTCTTCTAACAACTTGTGGCTTAAGGTATCAACGGCTCTTTTAATCAATCCTGCGCGGTTATAGACCTCAACCAATTCAACCCCCGCAGGCAGGCCTGGTAAAATTTGTGCTATTTTGGCTTGCACAGCCTCAATCACGCTTAAGGCATTTTCGCCCGCACGCATAATCACAATGCCACCGACCACTTCACCCTGCCCATTCAAATCAGCCACTCCACGCCGCAGCTCAGCCCCCATTTGAATTTGGGCGATGTCTTTGAGTAATAGCGGCGTTTTATTTTCCGAGAGTCGATAAAGCGGCAAAGCTTCTAAATCCGCTAACTCGGTCACATAGCCTTGCACCGCAACACGAAATTCGGCCTCGCCCATTTCAATCACCGAGGCGCCAAGCGAGGCACTACTTTGTTGTAACGCCAATTGCACTTCTGGCAAAGCGATGCCATAAGCACGCATTAAATTGGGATTGAGCACCACTTGATATTGCCGCACAAAACCGCCGATGGCAGCCACTTCAGCCACGCCGGGAACCGCTTGAAGTTCGTATTTTAAAAACCAGTCTTGCAAGCTGCGCAATTGCGCCAAATCCTGCTGACCCGTTTGATCAATCAGCGCATATTGATACACCCAACCAACACCAGAGGCATCTGGCCCCAAGCTGGGTTGAACATTATTGGGTAATTGTCCTTTGACTTGATTGAGATATTCCAAAACGCGCGAACGCGCCCAATAAGGGTCGGTGCCTTCTTCAAACAACACATAAACAAAAGAATCCCCCATCAATGAATAGCCACGTACGGCTTTCATTTTGGGCACAGACATCATTAAACTACTGATGGGATAGGTCACCTGGTCTTCAACCACCTGTGGTGTTTGCCCAGGATAAGCGGTTTTAATAATGACCTGTACATCTGACAAATCTGGAATGGCATCCAAAGGCGTGGCTTGCCATGACTTCCAGCCCCAAATGCCCAGCGCAAGACTGAGCAACAACACCAAAATGCGATGCGCAATACTGGCATGAATAATAGAACGAATCATAAGATACCTGCCTAAGTTCAGTGGGCGTGAGCAGCTTCGGCCTGCTCAGGCAAAGGCGAGAATTCCGATTTCGGTTTGATTTTAGCTGCGCTTAATCGCGCTAAGTTTTGCTGTATTTGGCTTTCAGAATCGAGTAAAAATTGACCTGAAACCACAATTTGATCGCCTTCGTCTAAACCGCTCACAATTTCAACCAGACCTGCGGTTTGCATACCCGTTTGAATTTGTGCCACTTGATATTGACCTGCGGCAAGCTGTTTGACCACTCGCTGCTCTCGACCATCATCAATCACCGCACTGTGTGGAATGGCCAATACATTGCGTTTCGGGCCACCATAAATCACGACTTGCATCAATTGATTGGGGCGCAACTCGCCACCTCGATTATTAAATGGAATACGTACTTGCGTGGCTTGTGTGGTTTTGTCGAGGGTTGGGTAAATATAATCGATTCGACTTTCCCATTGCTTTTTTGGCAACGCATCGGTCTGCAAATCGACGGTAAGGCCTTTTTTTAACCAGGCCTGCTGCAAGGGTAACACTTCAGCAATCACCCATAAATCGCTGAGATTGTTTAAGCTCATTAATTCGGTTTTAGGCTCAACATACATGCCATTCTGCGCCACCAATTGCTCAGCAAAACCAGATTGCGGTGCATAAATCGGGATTTGATGAATCGGTAAATTTTGTTTGGCAATCAGCGCTTGCGTAGCCTTATCGACCCCCAATAAACTCAAACGGGTTTGGGCGGAACTGACAATCGACTGCGCGGTTTTGTGTGCAGCCGTGCTGCCAGATAAGCGAGATGCGTTTTGCAAGGCTAATAAATAATCTTGCTGAGCACTGACAATTTCTGCGGAATACAAACGATAGAGTAACTGGCCTTTCTCAATAAAATCGCCATCCTGACGCACGGCTAAATCACTGACCCAACCAGCCGCGCGTGGATGTATATGTACCACTTTTGTTTCATCCGGCTGCACTCGGCCAAAGGTTTCAATATATTGCCAAAGCGTGGTTTTTTGCACCGCGACGCTTCTTGTTCCAAAACCAATTGCTTGCGTGGCATCAACCGTATCTACGGCTAAAGACGATGATGTTTGCGAAGGTTGAAAAGCTTGCAACACTAGGTCCATGCCGCAAATAGGGCAAACCCCTTCATGATCCTGAACCACCTGCGGGTGCATGGGGCAAACATATTGTTGAGACGTGTTTGTTTGCTCCGCTGCATTCACGACACGGCCATAACTTAAATAGCACAATAGCCAAAATAATAACCAAACCATTTGCCCAAATCTTGGTAACCCAACTTTCATAATGCAATCCTTTGCCAGTAACAGGGATATTCTATCGATAGACTACCTTAAAGCACTTAAACTTGCTGCGCAAGGTTTTCCAATGCCGCCAGAAGTTGATCTTTAATGCTGAATAAGTGCGTCATTTGCTGTTTGGCCTGTTCAACATCCTTAAGGGTCAGTAGCTGCATAAACTGCTTTGCCCGAGTATGTGCTTCTAAATGCAGTTGAGTAATATGGTCAAGACACTCACCAACATCCGCTTGCTTTAACAAATCGGGCGATTGTTTTTTGAGCCAAACCCCAAAACGACACTGGGTTTCATCGAGTTGTGGAACGGACTTAGTGGGTTCGTCTAAACAAGCCGCTAAATTGGCAATCCAAAGTTGATGTTCAATCATCGCCATTAATAACGATTTCCCTAAACGCGTGAGAACCTGAGTGGTCTGCCATTGCTGTTCGGGCTGCCAGTTTAAAATCCACTTTAAAACTTGGTCGGCGGGCATGGGTCGGCTAATCACATAGCCTTGCACCAGCTCGTAGCCCAATTGCATTAACACCTTACAATGGGCTTCGGTTTCCACACCTTCGGCCACAACGTCATGTCCGAAGGCTTCACTCATGGCCCAAATGGCTTCTAGAATCGTCAAACTTTGAGGATTGTCTAACAGACTTAATACAAACGATTGGTCAATTTTAACCTGATGCACGGGTAAATCGCGTAAGTAGTTCAAAGAGGCGTAACCCACACCAAAGTCATCAATGGCAAAACTCACACCCAATTCACGCATATCCATAATCACTTTAGATGCCCGGGTAATGTCTTGTAAGGCTGAAGACTCTAATACCTCTAGAGTTAAGCTACTCGGATTTAACATGGGGTATGCAGCCAACGCGGTTTCTAAGCTGGTTAAAAATGTGGGCGACTCTAGCGTGGTCGCATCAATATTAACGCTCACACAAAAATCAATCTCATCTTGTGCGTGATTAAGCGTCTCTAAAGCTGCCAGTTTCTCAACAAACATGCCCCTTTCTTGAGCCGCTTGTGCTTCGGTTTTCCAAGCTGCCATTTGCTTTAACGCCGTTTTAATGACCCATAAACTCATTTTGATTTTAATATCAGGATTCATAATGAGGTCTAAAAACTCACCGGGCATTAAAAAACCTTTTTGAGGATGTTGCCAGCGAATTAAGGCTTCAAACCCCTCAACTTTAGCCTGTCTTAAATTCACTTTCGGTTGGTAATATAAGCAAAACTCATCCGCATCTAAACCGGCAGAAACCTCTTTGGAGAAGAGGTCATCTTGCGTAATACCGGCTAGATTGGCTTGATAAATCACCGCTTGATTTTTGCCTAAATTTTTCGCTTGATACATGGCTTGATCTGCTTGACGAATCAGTTGATCAGCATCTAAATTTTCAATATTGGGCGTCACAACTTCCGGATTGTTTAGGGCATAAAAACTCACACCAATACTCACGGAGACTTTTAAAAGAAGGTTTTCAAAGATGATTGGTTTTTGTGCTTCAACTAATAGACGATTTAATAAGGGTTTAATTTGATCGGCACGGTTTAAATCCACAATCACCATCACAAATTCATCACCGCCTAGACGAGAAAGGGTATCTTCACTGCGTAACAAGTCGCTAAAGCGTTTAGATAGGGTAATTAACAATTCATCACCGGCTTCATGACCGTAGGTATCATTAATTTCTTTAAAACCATCTAAATCCATAAAACCAACCGCCAAGAGTTTGCCATTGCGTCGAGCACGCGCCATGGCTTGATCTAAACGATCTGACAATAATGAACGATTGGGTAAGTGGGTTAAAGGATCAAAATGAGCCATTCTTTCTAGCGCTTGTTGCTGCTCTTTTTGAACTGAAATATCCGAAAACAACCCAATATACTGGGTCACAACGCCCTCTTCATTGGTAATCACACTGATATTGACAAATTGCGGGTAAATTTGACCGTTTTTATGACGATTCCAAATTTCTCCTCGCCAAAAACCCTTTTGGAGAATTTGCTGCCACATCTGCTCATAAAACGCGCCATCTTGGTGGCCTGAATTAAACATTTTGGGATTTTGGCCAATGACCTCTTCTTTAGCATAACCACACATTGTCAAATAGGCCGCATTAACATCGACAATCTTAACCTGAGCATCCGTGATAATAATGCCCTCTTGAGAATACTTAAAAACGCTGGCGGCCTGTTGCAGTTTTTGTTCATTATGTTTTTTCTGTAACAAGCGATACACTTCATTGCCCAATAACAAGACCGATGAAACTTCTTCGTCATCATAATCTGTCTGTTTGTTACCAACACCAACCAACATCACCACGCGCCCTTGTTCCATAATCGGCACTGAAATAAAACGCGTTAACTGAGCATGACCTTGTGGCAATCCATGCTTATCTGCGGCATTGGCATAGTCATTCACCAAAACGGGCTGTTGATGGCGCACTCCTTCGGCCCAAATACCCGCGTCTTTTAACGGATAATGAGGCTCTAAGTTACCCATGTGGCAATAGGTTTCTAGGGTGCGACGCGACCAACTGAGCAACTCGATGGTTTGAGTCTTGTCATCATACCCATGCATAAAAGACACTTGGCTTTGGGTTAAATCCTCAATGATTTCTAAGACGCATTGTAAAAAAACTTTTTCAGAATAGGTTTCACTTAATTGCGGCAAAGCTAATAACGCGGCATCACGCTGTGCTTTCACTTTTAAAGCCTGTTGTTGCTGTTTACTGTCGGTAATATCGTTTTGAATTCCCGTCATCAATAAGGGTTGATGACGATCACCCCACTTAATGATTTGACCGCGAGCCAAAATCCAAACCCAATGGCCAGCTTTATGGCGTAAACGAAATTCCACATCATATAAGCTCAAAATACCCTTAGTAACATCCTCTATTTTCGCTTGAACTTGAGAAATATCCTCTGGATGTAAACGCTCAAAAAAGGTATTCGCATGATTTGGCAACTCGTTGAGATCATAACCAATCATACCGGCCCAATAGTGGTTAAAGCGCAGAAAACCCGTGTCCATAGACCATTCCCAAGTCCCCAATTTTCCGGATTCAATGATGCTTTGAATTCGAGTGGACTCTTGCTTGGCTTGCTGAGCAATTTGCTTTAACCGAAAGGACAAACGTAAACTGATGACCAATAAAATCAATACCAAAAACACGCCAACTATCGTGAGCCAAATAATGGCTTGGTAAGCCTCCCAAAATGCCCAAAAATGAAACGCGGGTTCAACGTCATAAGGCTCTAAGTGAAGCTCTCTGAGTAATCTTTCAAGGGGTAAGTAGTCCAATGCGGGAACAAAACCGGCAATGCCTGCGGCTTTTGCAGCGGGATCATCTGCTTTTAAACTGAACAAAGCGATGGTGATTGCTTTTATTTGGTCGTCACTCAGGTGAGATAAAGCATAAATTGGCCACTCTGGATAGAGTTGCGTTGAAAGCAGATAGGGAAAACTATTGAGCTGACGTGCGTTTAACACGCGAATATCTTCAGGCTTGAGTACGCCAGTCTCAAACCCATCCTCTAGGATGCCTGTACGCACAAAACCAGCATCTACCTCACCGTTCATCACGGCTCGAACCACGGCTTCATTATTACCAACCGGTTTAAAGTCGATGGATGAAACATTTACCTTTTGACGAGATAACTCATACAAAGGCACTCGATAAGCGCCGGTATTTGAAAAATCAGGCATTGCAATCCGTTTACGCTCAAGGTCTTTGAGCGTTTTTATCCGTTGGTGATTTGAACGGATAAAAATAACACCACCTAAACTTGTGGTGACCTGCTGATCTTTGAGGAGCTGCAAGGTCGCAATGGCACCGCCCAAGGTATTTTCGTTGCGAATAATTTCATACAAACTTGGGTTGGTTAATAACAGATCAAAACGATTTTGTTGAATGGCTTTGCGTAATGCGTCAGCGGGCAGAACCTCATAAGTCACCGTGGTATCTGGCAGTTCACGATTTAAAAACGCCACCAGCGGCCCAAATTTTTGGTGCATAGTCGCTTCATCCAAGTGGGCATAAATACCCAAACGTAAGTGCTGCTGGGCAACACTCCATGGACTGAATAACAAACAAACAATCAGCATTAACCCTATTTTTCGGGTACTGGCATCAATTAAAAGTTGCAACAACAGGCTAAACGGACGGTAAATAGTCAACACTGAATAAACCCTTTAAACTGTCTTTTTGAGGAAGCATCTGTGCATTAAACATTAAGGTAACCCGTGGTGCATTTAGGAAATGACAATCTTTAGATTGTTCAGTTTATTACCCTCTCGCTGATTCACCCATTGAATTAACGTGA
>JAFGUG010000090.1 GCA_016938655.1 Thiotrichales bacterium
AACTGTTTTAGCAGGCCTGGTGATTTCTAGCCCCGTTTGGGCTGATGAATATCATTACAAAGATATTTTGGTTGGGGACCGCGCCGCTGGTTTAGGCGGTGCTTATACAGCAGTAGCCGATGATGCTTCTGGGCTGTACTACAACCCAGCTGGGATTGTGTATGCCTCTGCGCCTAAAATTTCAGGGTCGGTAAATGCTTATAACTATAAGACGACGGAATATGGTGACATCAATGCCAGTGGTCACAAATGGACTAGAACTTCATCGGGCATGGTTGCCAACTACTTTGGCGCGACACAACCTCTAGGGGATAATTCTACCGTTGGATTTTCAATTGCTATTCCTAATTATGACCTTGAAGATCAAAGTGATGAATTTACCAGTTTTGGTGCAAGTGCGGCAATGGAAAATCTTGGGTACAAAACAATAGATAGTCAGCAAATAGATTACAACAATGAAGATAGTACAACACTAGCAGGCTTATCTTACGCAACCTCGATTAATAAAGATTTTTCGATTGGTTTAACTTTATATGGCTATATGCGTAAAAAAGAAATGACCAATATGCAAATTGTTAGAACCAAGAATGATGCAGGTGATAAACAACTAGAGGATACTTTGTATCAAAAAGTTCAGACTCAGGAATTAGGCATTCAACCTCGATTAGGAATTATGTGGGCACCCATCCCAAAGCTTTCCATTGGAATGATGGTACAAACTACCTTTATGCTCAGTGAAGACCCTAAATCTCGTACCTACATTAGAAAAAGTATTTGCGAGAACAGTGGCACGAGTTTTAATCAAAACTGCTCTATAGAAACTACTTATTACGATCAGGTGACTGAATCAACCTTAACAACTGATAATCTGGCCGATAGTCATTTTGAGTCCCCATTGAAAACAGATGGTAAAAATGACCTTCCAATAGAAACAAACCTTGGGCTTGCTTACTTTGCCAGTGACAAATTAATGTATACGGCAGACCTAAGCTATTCTAGTGAAACAGATACATACAATGCAGTCCTAAACGCAGCTGGAGGAGTAGAATACTTTTATAATCCAACTTGGGCTATACGGGGAGGACTATACACAAACATGGCCAACACCAGTTCTAAACAAGAAAAAGGTATGAACCCATATGTAAATTTATTTGGTACTTCTGTATCTTTATCTCGCTATACCAAAGGATCAAATATCACTGTTGGTATGAACTACTCTATGGGTGAAGGACATGCAGATTTAAATAGATTTACTCCATCTATTCAAACAATTTCTGTTCAAAGTCTAAATCTATTTATCTCCACCTCCGCCTCTTTCTAAGGAACTTAAATGAAACTTAAAACCCTTGTTTTAGCACTGAGTATATTAGGTTTGGCCGCCTGCTCCTCAACGCCCGAAACCACACTTAATACTGAAAAAGTTGTGGTTTCTCAAGCAGGAGATTCTCAGCTCACTTGTGCACAAATTGAACCTAAGCTTGAGGGTATAGAAACAGAAGTCAAAACCATGTTGGTTGAAAAACAACAACGCGCCAATAAAACCTTTGCCGCCACTACCGTGGTTGATTTAACGCTTGCACTTTTGGCAGGTAGTGCAAATGCCAATAACCGCATCGACCGCTCAACGCTAGAAGATTTCACCCAACCCGAAATGGCACGCATCCAATCTTTAGCCGACAGACACAACCATTTAATGGTCATTGCCAAAGACAAACAATGCGAATTTGTGCCCAAAGTCGAAGCCCGTATTGCCAAATACAAACAAACGCAAACCTCAATCACCCCTGCCCTAGACGACCAAGCCTATCGCAAGCGTGTTAGCCCCAATCAATAAAGTGATGAAAAGGATGACCCTATGAAACTCAAAAAACTCTCCCTAGCCACCCTAATGGCAATGGCCAGTTCAACCAGTGTGTTTGCTGCCTCTAACGCAATTCCAGTAGGATCAAACTTGGGGTATGGCGATGCGAGTAATAAAAATACCATTTTTTCAATGTCTAACAATCCCGCATGGATTGCCAGTGATCTTCATCAAGAAAGCAATTATGGTCTTGGCTTAACAGCTGGCGTACGCATCAAGCAAAATAACTTTTCAGAACTCAATACTCAATACAATGACCGTATAAAAACCAAGCTAGAAGCTATTAATAGCGGCAGTAATGGCACGGCACTGGCTGATGCAGAATACTTAAAGCAAGAAATCAACTCTCTCATATTACAAACCAGAGATGATTTTTATGGACAACAAGATGTGGTTGCATCCCTTCCTTTAGTCATTGCACATAATTCATTTGGTGGCATAGGAATTGAACTTTCTGGTAGCGGTACGGCCCGTGAACAAATTTTGAGCAGTAACACCCCTGTCGGTTTAAAAACGGACTACTTAATTGCCAACCCAAATGCCAATTCTGAAGACATTATCAATAATGCATTGATCATTCAGTCTGCGCTTTACTTAAAAACAGCCACCTATACCGAAGGAGCTTTGACCTACGGTAATTCCTTTTACAGCAATGAATCAGGCCACTTATCTGTTGGATTGCGTGCAAAGTATATGCAAGCTAAATTGGTTAAATCCATCAACAGTCTAGATAAGTATTTAACTGCCTCTGCGAGTGGTAATGATATTTCAGATCAATTGAATGATGACTTTAAAGCTCATACAGACATTGCTGACACTGAAACCGCATTTGGTATTGACTTGGGTGCCACTTGGGTTGCAACTAACTGGATGGCAGGAATCACCTTCCAGAATATTAACTCACCGTCATTCAAATTTAATCAACTGGGTGTCGGTACAACAGACCAAGCTTTGACTGAACAATTTTATGCTGACCAAGTTAATTTAAAAGAAACCGTAAAACTAGATCCTCAAGCTCGCCTAGAAGCCTCTTTATTTTCAGACAGTCGTAATTGGACAATTTCAGGCTCTTTTGATGTCAATGAAACCAACGATTTAGTCGGTCAACCTTATCAATGGGCAACGGCCAGTGCTTCTTACGCAACCGAATTTACCTCTGAAGAATGGTACTACGCTTTAGTTCCCGACTTCCGTATCGGATACCGAACCAACTTAGCTGGAGATAAACGAAGCTACTACACCCCTGGTTTATCTTGGGGGCCTTTAAATCTTGACCTTGCCTTTAGCGATTTTAGTGACATCGAAAAAGCCGTGAAAGGCGATCAAAATGACATCCCAGAAGCATTTATGGCCAGCCTTGGCCTTGAGTTCTATTTCTAAGCCAAATTTGAGGAATTAACGATGAAACCCATTAACTTTAAAAAGAAACTTTTAATCTCTTCAATGTTGTTAGCAACTCTTGGCTTATCTGCTTGTGGCGGTGGCGGCAGCTCAGATTCAAAATCTTCAACCAATGTACAAATGTCAGGTGCTGTGGTGGATGACTTTGTTGCCTACTCTTTTATTTATGTGGATGTCAACAATAACCAAAAATTTGACCAAGCCTTTGAACCCTATGCTTATACCGACAAAGATGGTTACTTCTCTGTTGCTAAAGATGGCACCAATTACTGCGCACTCAATCCAAAAACGGACTATAACTATAAGTATTGTCTACAAGGTGATGCCAGTCTAAAATCTGGCGGAGTCATGCGTGTTGAAGCGGGTCGTGATACCCTGACCACACAAGTGTATGAAGCCGCCATGAGTTTAATTATGAATGGGGATTCTGAGAGCCTAAGAGTGACAGCTCTAACATCGGGTGTTGAAGCCATCAACAATACGGCTTTAATCAATGCTGCCAAAACACAACTCAATTTAACTGATGATGATATCACTACCCTTCAAGCGAATTTTGGTACCTATTTAAGTGGCTATTTAAACCCAAGTACTGCTTCTAATGCTACTCGAACCACTAGAGGCACTAATGACTCTCTATCTATCGATTTAAACAAGGTAGACCCTTTAGAGTTGGATCCAACCAATAATAAGCTGAGTGAAACAGACAGAGCTTTCAAGCTGGCTATTCAAATGCATAAATTGGTAGAGGCTATTGCTGCAAAAATAACTGCGGGAGTTGTAGAAACTACAACTACAACTACAATTACAACTACAACTACAACTACAACTACAAAAGTATCAGATGCTCTAAAACCAAAAGATATAAACGGGATTGTCTATTTCTCTATTATTAAAAATTTATCTCTTACATCATCAACTTTGGATGCGCTAAATCAATTAACAACAGCAACCGTAATGAATAATGTTATTGCAGATGCCGTTTCACTTGCAAAAACCCTTTACCCAAAATTTGCTGTTGACAAAACAACAAATACAAATAACGTCACTATTGCTATTGTTGGAATTAAAACTCCTCTCAGTACTGATTTCAACACACTGAATCAATACCTTAACTGTACACTTAGCAATAGCGGCGATACGGCAATTGATGTCGCTCAACTAGATACCGCTTATGGCGGCTCTTGTGGCACTATTTTAGAGGCCAATAATACCAATGCCCGAAATAAACTCTATGCTTCTGAATTAGGAACTAAGGGGGTTATTAAAAGTGCAACGAATCTAGTCACCACCTTTAATCAATCGCAGGTTGTAGCAACATCTGACTTTACTGGAAACATTCAAACCAATGACTTTGTGACCGCATCTCAAAATGTAAACTTAGGAAACTCTGCCATAGCCCCCACCGTTTCTTTTGATGATGTTTTAACACAATTTGAAACCAAACATCTTTTGTTAAACGATTCAGGCGATTCTGGCAAAGACAAATTTGCCATTTATTTTTCCAATGCCGCGAGTAAGGCAGGGGATGTCGTGGTTTGCCAACAAGAAACCAATGGTACTAAAAACTTGTTTAAAGGAAAATGGTTGCAAGATGAAACCAAAAACTACCTACTCAATATCCAGTACCTAAACCAACCCATTACCCTAAAACGCTTAGATGCCACAGCGTCAAGCAATAACACAACTTGTGGTACTGGAAACCAAACCTGTTTAGTGGTTGAATACCCCAACTTAGATGAAACAACATCAGCTACACAGCCAACCAGTAGTGCAACATTCACTAATGCTGCTGCGCTAGATGTCAGTTCTCCACTATTGGTTAACGGGATTACCCCACCCACAACTGCAGAACTATGCACTTTTTAATTAAAGACTGGATACTACTATGTTCAAAAAACTCGCAATCCTAGCTGCTTTAGCGCCCATTGGGGCGCAAGCAGCATTAGAAAACAATATGGACTTTTTGAGCTTTAGCTCTCAAGCCCAATTTAAAAACTTTGCTGAAGACTTAACGGGGAGTTTAGCGCAAAAAACGCTGATTCCAGCTGAACCCTTAGGCACAATTGGCTTTGACTTAGGCGTTTCTTATTCCATGTCTAGCCTTAAAAATAAGCAGATGGGAGCAGTTTCATTGCAACCTAAAGATACCATGAATATGGTTGCGCTTCATGCCGTTAAGGGACTTCCTTTTGGTATAGATTTAGGTGTTGACCTTGCCAATGGTATTAACAATATCACCACGGTGGGCGGCTCTTTGAGCTATGCCATTTTGGATGGTGGCATGGCGTATCCAGCTTTAAGTGTTAAAGGTTTCTATAACCAATCTTACGATGCTAAAGCGGTTGACTTCAGTAGCTATGGTGCAGAACTTGGCCTTTCAAAAGGCTTTGCCAATATTACCCCTTTTGCCAGCGTGGGCTTAGTTAATGGTGAGGTAAAGGCGGCTTCTAGCGCAATATATGATCCTTTTGCGACTTTAAATCCAGTTAAATCAGAAAGCGTTTCTATGATGAAATATGCGGTTGGCGTTAACGTGAATTTACTGGTGATGGATATTTTAGTTGGCTATAACCAAATTGGTGAAGTACCTAGTTATAGTTTAAAAGCAGGCTTCCGTTTTTAACAGGTAACCAAACCATAAAACAAAAGGAGGCCATGCCTCCTTTTTTAAAACAGAATGCTAGAAAACAATCCGATTTTCAAGAGTGACTTATCGAGTCTTTCACATAGTCTCTTAAGAGAGCATTGATCAAAGTCTGATAGCCAACATGTTGTTCACTGGCTTTCTTTTTGAAAAAGAGCAGTAAATCATCATCTAGACGAATCGTTGTTGAAACTTTTTTGGGTTGATTAAAACGACCCCGAATGCCTTGCGAAAAATCGTAATTCTCTGCCATTTCAAAATCATCAAATTGTGCTCTATTGTCAGACAATTTCATACTGTTTAACCTCAAATTCTGTCGCTTTTCTGGCTGAAAAAATGCGAATGATCTCTTCAGTAAAAACCAAGTTCGCGACGACTAAAATCTTGTTTAATCCTGTAGCTCCTAGTGTTATCCAGCGTTCTTCAAAATAGCTATAACGATGGTCTAATTTCGCAATGTGTAAAGCGTCAAACCGCCTTAAAATGCCTATCCGCAATTTTTTGCACTTCTGGATAATTGGTTTTGCCTGTGCCTAAAACCGGAATTTTCTCAACCAAAATTACGGTTCTGGGTATCATAATTTCAGCCACTTCTGCGGCTTTGGCGGCATCCTTAACGGTTTGGCGACTTAAACTTTCGTCATTAGTCACTAAAATCAGCTGTTCACCTTTACGCTCGTCTGCCACGGCCACCACCACATGATGCCCTTCTGGGCTGGCATTATTGATATAACTTTCCACAGCCGTCAAAGAAATCATTTCTCCGCCAATTTTGGCAAACCGTTTGGCACGTCCTTTGATTGACACAAACCCTTCACTATCAACATCTACAATATCGCCAGTATCGTGCCATGCATCTTTTGGTGGTTGCAAAATACCCGGTTGATCAGGCATGAGATAACCTTTCATAATATTAGGGCCTTTAACGAACAAACGTCCACCGTCAGTGATGCCAGGCACAGCTTCCAAACGATATTCTACGCCCGGTACAAACTGACCCACGGTACCGGTTTTAAAGGAAGTGGGGGTATTCACCGACAATACGGGAGAAGTTTCAGTGACCCCATACCCTTCATAAATTGGCACATGAAACTTGTCTGCATATAAACGACGTGTTTCAGGACGCAACTTTTCAGCACCAGCCACCAGCGCTCTAATACTGTAAAAATCGTAAGGCTGTGCCTTTTTAGCGTAACCCGAGAAGAAGGTATCGGTGCCAAATAACACCTTCACATTTAACTGATAAATCAGTTCTGGAATAACGCCATAATGTAAGGGGGAGGGATAGAGATAAACCTTAGCCCCCTTTAAAATCGGCCATAAAAGCCCTGCTGTCAACCCGAAACTATGGAACGTTGGCAAGGCATTAAACAATTGTTCTCCAGGTAAGAGCGTAACCATTGCACTGATTTGATTGATATTGGACAAGACATTTTGGTTAGACAAAACCACCCCTTTGGGAGCGCCTTCTGAACCTGATGTGAATAAAATGACCGCTTCCTGTTCAAGCGTTTGCGAATATCCTGGCAACTTTTGCGGATTGCCAAACAAAGCAGCCAACTTATCGCCTAAGCCAATGTCGGCTCGAATATCTTCCAAATATAAAATGGTCACAATGTCAGATAAGGCTTCAATTACCGATCCCAATTCAAAAACATCTACAAATTTACGTGAGGTAATCAGCGTTTTAAGTTCCGCGGTTTCGCAAGCCGATTTCATGGGGCCAAGCCCTGCGGTAAAGTTCAACATGGCCGGAACATAGCCATAGGCTTTGAGGGCAAAAAATGTGGCTGCTAAGCCACTCACATTCGGTAATAAAACGCCAACACGCGTTTGGCCTGTCAACTTTTTATGTAGCTTGTTTCCCAAAATCTGACTGCCAAGCATGAGCTTTTTTCGACTCAAAACTACACCATTAAAATCTTCTACACAAGTGGCTTTACCCCCATACTTGTGTACACTCTCGTTTAAAGCTTGCCACAAACTACTGGGCTGATGTTGTCCAAAAAAGCTGCTGTCTCGCATCAGTAAATAGATGGCATTTTTTAAATAATGGTGTTTTTGGCGACCTTTAAGCTCGGCTGGGAATTCAATGCGTTGTGGTGGTAAAACCGTTAAGGTAATTTTAGGAAACCACTTACGCGGCGAAAACGCAAAATGCGTCCCATCCAAATAAGACAATTTACTGTATTGGGCGCCCTCAATAAACACTGGCAAAATGGCGGCCTTAGAATGGTCTGCCACCATCGCCGTGCCTTCATAAATTTTCATTAAACTGCCAGTCGTGCTGATTCTACCTTCTGGAAAAATCATGCAATGATTACCCTTTTTAAGCTCCTCAATCATGTGTTTGGCGGCAAATGGACTGTGCATATCCACCGTAAAGAAATTCACAAAACTCAGCAAATAACGTTCATACCATTTGTGGGTATGCTTTTCATCGATCATAAAGGTGATGTTACCCGTTAAAAAAGTTGCCAATAACGGGCCATCCAACAAAGACACATGGTTGGCAACAATTAAAGCCGATTCTTGACCGGCCTCAATTTTCTTAAAATGTTCTAAACCTCGCACTTCAACGCGGAATAACATTTTTAAAATCAACTTAGCCAACCATTTCATACTTCAACCTCAATTAATTTTTGAGTAGATACTTTAAGCCATGCGCGATGCAAAGCCAAAGCAACCAATAAATTCAATACGACAAGTCCATAAAAAATACTCAAAACAT
Organism: Thiotrichales bacterium; assembly: GCA_016938655.1. GTDB lineage: Bacteria > Pseudomonadota > Gammaproteobacteria > Thiomicrospirales > Thiomicrospiraceae > Thiomicrorhabdus. The sequence continues at coordinate 8,638 of JAFGUG010000090.1, forward strand.
CTAACCCTAATGCGTATCCCAACAGAAAAAATAACGACGACAAAACCATTAAAAATGAATTAATAATATTATTGACCGCAATCATACGCCCGCGAAAATACTCGGGAGAATGCGTTTGTAAATGCGTATACAAAGGCACAATATAAATACCGCCCACAATCGGAATCAATAAAAACAAACCTAACAACACATCGTGCGCTGCATGACTCAAAAATGGCAAGACTGACATCAAATTGCCGTCTAGATCGCTCATACTGCTCATGGCTAAGGTCGATAGCAACATCCACACAGATAAGCTTGCCAATAAAATCCCATGAAAACGCAGGGCCGAAAGTGCTGAAAACTTTGGCACCCAATGATTGACCAACCAAGCGCCAACTGCAATACCCACCGAAAAAGCCGCTAAAAACAACAATACAACCGACTCATCACCACCAATGCCCTTCACCATCACCGGAATTTGACTCAAATAGGCCGCACCCAAAAACCAAAACCAAGAAATTGCCAACACCGCCCAAAACGCCTGAGCATGATTTTGAGCAGCTCTCACCTCGCGACGCATCAATTGTAATAATCGAAATGCTGGTTTTATAGTATTGGGTCTGGCATGAGAATCGGGCACTTTTAAACTGGCAAAATAGCCTAAAAAAGCCACAAAAATAACCAGGCCTGGGGTCCAAATTGTGCCATTTTCGATTAAAACCAACCAACCGCCCATAATCGTGCCCAATAAAATGGCCATAAAAGTGGAGGCGCTAAACCAAGCATTACCTTGCGTCAGCTCTGCTTGCGCCAAATGTTCCGGCAAAATGGCATATTTAATCGGCCCAAAAAAAGCCGACTGAGCACCCATTAAAAACAACAACACAAACAAACCCACTAAAGATTCATTCAACAAAGCCCAACCACCAAACAACATAATCACAATTTCAGCGAGTTTAATCCCGCGAATTAAAGCGGTTTTTTCGTAAGTATCTGCCAGATTGCCTGCAAAAGCCGACAATAAAAAGAAAGGTAAAATGAAAATACCCGCCGCTGCCGTCGTTAAAAGCCCCGCCTGTTGAGGGTTTTCCGCCAAGCGAAAAACAATCAACATAACCAGAGCACTCTTAAAAACATTGTCATTAAAAGCACCCAAAAACTGCACCCAAAACAACGGCAGAAAGCGTTTGGAGAGAAATAGGGTTTGTTTAGAGTTCATGAATACTTATTCCTCGTCGACGGTTAATATTTCCAAACTAATTGCGCGCTGAAAATATCAACAGAGGAATCATAACTACCTTTTAACGTTGTATTACCTAAGGATGAATAGTTAATGTACTCAACATCTGAACGATCCGCAAATAAACGGCTATAAGCAAAATCAACATTCATTTTTGAATTGATTTGATAACCTGCGCCCAAAGAAACCCATTTACGATCTGAATCAGGTGTTCTTGGAGAACGGCTATACTTATCTGGTACTGGTGTTTCATCCAAAGCCAAACCTGAGCGTAGTTTCCAGGCATTATTTAACTGATAAATCATACCAACGGCGTAACGCATACCGTCTTTAAAGTTTTGATTAGATTCTGAATCAGGCGAACTATTTGCAAAATCAACAACCAACTCATCATAAGCCTTCCAACCAGTCCAGGTGGTACTGGCTAAGATTTGAAGGTTTGAATTGAGTTGATAGTCCATCGCCAAGCTGGCACTTGCGGGTAGATTAACTCTGGCTGTTGCTCCTGCATCATAAAGTACTTGGTTTAGCTTGGCACCACCAAGAGATGTGATAGGAATCGTTGAATTAACACCTGTGTAATTAACCTTACCTGAGACATCATGAGTGATGGCTGATCGATAAGATAAACCAAGATTCATGGATTCTACAGGCTTAAATATCAAACCTAAATTGTAACCATAAGCCCAACTATTTCCGGTTACCTTTGCGTTTGCGTCAGGTTGCCCTAAAGCAGATTGATTAATCTTTTGCTCCAAAACGACATCAACATATTGCGCATTTAATCCAAAACCTAATGACAACTTGTCATTCACTTTACGAGCAATTGAGGGATTCAGGTTATATGACTTTAAATCGGTTTCAGTCGCGTGATAGCGCCCTACCCAAGTTTCGTCATAAGAAATGTGTTGACCAAAAGGCACATTAAAACCAATACCTACTGAATATTCTCCAAACTGGCCCTTCCAATATATATTTGGAACATAACCAACCGTTGCGCCATCATCCCCAGCCCCTGAAATAAAGCCGCCGGTACTTGGAGCGACAACTCCTGAAGTATTGTTATTTGTAAATTCTGCCTTAGGCGAAATCACATGCAAGCCAATAATGGCCTGACTGCCTGCTAAATCGGTCATCCCCGCTGGATTAAACCACATCACACTCGCATCTTCTGTAGAGGCTGCCGCACCCGCATAAGACAAACCTTGGCCGCTCGCGCTTTGTTCAATCAGTGCAAATCCTGAGGCTTGAACCAAAGTTGAACTACCCAATAGACCCAACATCAGGGCTTGAGAAATTGAAAAAGGTAAACGCATTAAAACCCCCTTTATTAAGGTTTAATTGGAATGAAAAACACAAAATGAAATGATTATAACAATCTCAAAAGTCTTGAGATTCAATGTTATTTATGACCACTTAACAAAACTAATTTGCCAAATAAAAGGCATTAAACAAAAAAACCGCTTAATTTTGACCAGGCCTGGTTAAAATTAAGCGGGTTTTACGGCTTTTGAAGCTTTTTTAAGCTTGAATGCCTGAATGTCTTAATAAGGCTTCTATACTGGGTTCACGCCCCCTGAAAGCTTTAAAAAGCTCCATTGGATGTACCGAACCACCCGAAGCTAAAATGGTGTTTTTAAATTTAGCGCCGGTTTCAGGATTTAAAATGCCGGTTTCTTCAAATAGGCTAAAGGCATCGGCCGATAAGACTTCGGCCCACTTATAGCTAAAATAACCCGCTGCATAACCGCCAGCAAAGATATGGCTAAAACTGTGCGGAAAGCGGTGATATTTGGGCAGCTGCACCACGGCCACTTGATCACGAATCTGTTGGGCAAAGACCAAAACATCGATGGTGGAATCTGTTTGATATTGGGTGTGTAATTTAAAATCAAACAAGCTGAATTCGAGCTGACGCAACATCATCATGGCAGACTGAAAACCACGGCTTTTCTTTAAGGCCGCTAACAAATCCGCAGGTAAGGTTTCACCCGTTTCGATGTGTTGTGTCATTAAATCTAAGCCTTCTTGTTCCCAGCAAAAGTTTTCCATAAATTGCGAAGGCAACTCGACTGCATCCCAAGGCACACCACTGATGCCCGAAACATCTAAGTGTTCCATTTTGGTCATCAGATGGTGAATGCCGTGACCAAACTCATGGAACAATGTCGTCACTTCATCATGGGTTAAACAGGCAGGCTTGTCCCCCACGGGTGGGGTAAAGTTACACACCAAATAAGCCACGGGATTTTGCAAAGCGCCTACAGGATGTTTCCAACGCCCGATGGCTGAGTCCATCCAAGCACCACCGCGTTTGTTTTCTCGGGCATATAAATCTAAATAAAATCCGCCAAACGCATGGCTTGATCCGGCCTCAAACAATTCAAAATAACGTACTTCGTTATGCCAAACATCCACACCCTGCTTTTCGATGATTTGTACACCAAAGACCTGTTGGGTAATGGCAAACAAACCTTGTAAAACTTTGGTCAGTGGAAAGTAAGGTTTTAAAATTTCTTGTGACAAGGATAAGGTTTTGTCTTTGAGTTTTTCAGAAGCAAAGGTTACATCCCAAGGTTGCAAATCGGCAATGCCCAATTCGGTTTTGGCAAAGTTTTTTAAATGGTCATACTCTGCTTGAGCTTGAGGTTTCGACTTAAGCGCTAAATCCTCTAAAAAGCCAATCACTTGCTCAGTGCTATCGGCCATTTTGGTGGCCAGAGAATACTCCGCATAATTCTTAAAGCCCAGTAAATGCGCTTTTTGAACCCGCAGTTTTAAGATTTTTTGAATCAGTTCAGAATTATCAAATGAAGTGTCATCCGCTTGATCCGACGCTCGGGTGGCATAAGCTTTATAAACCGCTTCACGCAATGCGCGATTGTTTGCATGAGTCATGACCGCAATATAAGACGGAAAATCTAAGGTCACACGCCAACCGTTTAGGTCTTTTTGTTTTGCCAGTTGCGCCAATAAACCTTTAGCACTGTCTGGCAAACCTTCTAAATCAGTCTCATTTTCAATCAATTTTGACCAGGCCTGGGTTGATTTGAGCACATGATTACTAAATTGACTGGTGAGTTGCGACAGTTCTTGTGAGATGGTTTTATATTGCGCTTGTTGTTCTGGCGGTAAATCGATACCTGATAATCTAAAACCGCGTAGATTATTTTCAATAACCTTTTTCTGCGCCAAAGAATAATCCGCATATTCGGCGCTTTCAGCTAAGGCTTGATACTGCTTAAACAGCCCGGCGTGCTGCCCTAAGCGCGTGGAATAATCAGTGAGCTTTTCTAAACAGGCGTTATAAGCCGCGTGCCACTCATCGGTATTTTTCACCGCATCTAAATGCCCCACTGGCCCCCAAATGCGCTGCAATTGGTTGTCTAAAGCTTCTAAAGGTTCAATAAAATTTTGCCAAGTGGGTTGGGTGGTTTGCATCACCAGTTTGTCAATTTGTTCCAAATTATCTGCCAACACCTTTTCTACGGCTGGGATAATGTGTTCCACATGGAACGCTGAAAATTTTGGCAACTGCCCTGATCCACCTGATTCATATAAAGGATTCATGTTTTTTATCCAGTTTGATTACAATAACCGTTAATTTTAACTCAAAAAAGGAATGACCGTGAAGACGCAACCCTTAAAAGCCTTTGATTTTCGCCATGCCTGTAAAGTGATGGACGCTAACCAAAAAATTCCCGCCGCGACGTTTAACACCATTTTAGAAGCCGGGCGCTTAAGCCCGAGTTCATTTGGTTATGAACCTTGGCGTTTTTTAGTGGTACAAAACACAGAACTGCGTGAAAAACTCAAAGCCCAGACTTGGGGCGCACAAAACACCTTGCCACAGTCGAGCCATTTTGTGATGATTTTGGCACGCACCGCCAAATCCATGCGTTATGACAGCGACTATATTCAATACATGATGCAAGACATTCATCATCTCTCGCCCGAACATATCGAAAAACGCAAAGGTTTTTATGAAACCTTTCAGCGTAGTGATTTTAATTTACTCGATGACGAACGCGCAATGTGGGATTGGGCCAGTAAACAAACCTATATTGCCTTAGCCAATATGATGACGGTTGCCGCGCAATTAGAAGTGGACTCTTGCCCTGTTGAAGGCTTTAAACAAGCTGAAGTAAATGCTTTATTAGCCAGTGATTTTGGTATCGATACCACAGAATTTCAAGTATCCGTTATGGTGGCATTTGGCTATCGCGTTAACCCCCAAAACCCAAAAACACGCCAGCCAATGGCTGATATTTGCGAGTGGTTTGAATAATGGGCACCTCTCAAAATAACCCCTGATCTAAAAAGGCTCCTAGGAGCCTTTCTAGAGTAATCGAAACGCTTAAAAATCTTCCCAAGTATCTGATTCTTTGGTTTTTTGAGGTTTGGGTTTGGCCAAAGCTTTTGCCTCTACTTTAGGATTGTTAGGACTCGCTAAAGATTTAACCACTGGTTTTGCCACTATTTTTGCTTTTGGTGTTTCTAAAGCTTTTGGGTTATCAAGCGCAACGGGCGCTTTTAAGGAGCCCGTTTGATGGGTTTTAAAATACGCCATATTTCGGCTCAGTTCCGTGGCTTGCTCGCTCATGGTTTCGGCTGTGGCTGAGGTTTCTTCAACCAAAGCCGCATTTTGCTGAGTCGTTGAATCTATTTCGTTGACCGCTTTATGAACTTGATTAACCCCTTCCGCTTGCTCTGTAGACGCTTTGGCAATTTGTTTTATCATGCCTGTGACTTCTTCAATCAATGTTGTAATGCCATTAATAACCGCACCCGATTCCGTCGCTAAATGCGTGCCTTCATCAATACGTTGCACACTCTCATTAATGAGGTTTTTAATATCTTTGGCTGCATCCGCTGATTTTTGCGCAAGGCTACGAACTTCTCCGGCAACAACTGCAAATCCTCGCCCATGATCGCCTGCTCGGGCAGCTTCAACCGCAGCATTTAAAGCTAATAAGTTGGTTTGGAAAGCGATACTGTCAATCAAGGTTACAATTTCTGAAATTTTATGGCTCGACTGCTGAATGGCATTCATCGCCGTAATGGTTTTTTGCATGACTTGAGTGGCTTGTACCGACTCACCCTGTACTTTTTGTACCACCTCAGAAACTTGCTGAGCATTCTCAGTATTGTTTTGTACGGCAGAATTCATTTCATCCATCGTCGCTGAGGTTTCTTCCAACGCCGCTGCTTGTCTTTGAACACGAGAGCTTAAATCCAAAGCGCCTTTTGAGACTTCTTCAGCCGCATTATTAACAATATCAGCTGCCAAAACCGCTTGTGATACGATGTCGGATAATTTACTGACTGACACATTAACGGCATCTTTTAATAATCTTAAATCGCCATGATATTCTCTATCAATGGTTTGGGTTAAATCCCCTTCGCTTTGGGCAACCACCACACGGGTAATATCGGCCATGGCTACATCGATGGCATGCATCGATTCATTAATGCGTTGTTTGAGTTCTGCCAGTTCACCATGGGCCATGACTTCAACACGATGTTTAAATTTGCCTTGACGCATAAAGCCCATCACTTCATTAATTTCTTTGATAATGAGGTTGGTTTGTGTCATAGACTCTTGCGCGTTTGCCATCATGCGTTGATATTCGCCTTTCGCATTCTGATTCATTTGAATATCAAACTGACCATCGCGCATGGCTTGCATTACTTTGGCTAATTCATTCATCACTGTCGCAATATTATCGACACTGTAATTCACACCACTTTGTAATTTGGCTAAATCTCCAGCAAATTGACCATTAATACGTTTAGAAAGATCGCCTTCTGCAATTGCATTGACCGTTTGATTGGCCTCATTAAGCGCATCGCCAACTTGTTGCAAAACGCTGTTAATGGCTTGTGCGGTTTGTCCCACCTCGTCCTGACTGGTTACAGGCACTCGAATCGAAAAATCTCCGGTTTCTAGAATATTCGCTGTGGCTTGCTGCACTTGGGTTAAGGGTTTTGCCACCATACGCATAATGGCAATGATTAAAGCAATCACCAATATAACAATACTTAAAATAACCCCTGCAAGAGAAATCCAAGCTTCATTTTGGGCTTGTTTAATGGGTGCTGTGTAAACGTTTTCTGGCATTATAAAAAGGTGTCTACCAAACATTTTGTTTTCTTCGTCTAATGCAGGAATGTCAACAAACACTTTACCATTGGCCAGGTAAATCTGTTTTTGATCACCATCAACGGGTTGATAAAATTGTTTGGCTTCTGTTACCGCTTCTGAGCTAAACCATTTATTGCTGGCAATAAGATAGTTTTGACTGATCGGTTCGTTGCTATCCACCACTGGCATAGCGCCATATTTTTCTTTGATATAACGCTTATCGACTAACAACAACCATTCGCCCTGTTTATCTTCTCTAAAAGTTTTAGCAACTGATGCCAATCCTTGAATGATCGTAATCATGCCAATGTAGTCTTCTTTTTCAAAAATAGGCGAAATACCGACAACCGCAACCCCCAAAGCACCAATGCCTAAAGAACCTACCGCTTGTTTATCTTTCATCACCTGTTGAATAAGCGGATTATTAGAGACATTTTGGCCATAATTTTCTAAGTCCCAAGAACGAATTAAAGAACGACCATCCGCAGTAATCAGTTGAGATTTAATATTTTTATAATTGGTTTTACCCGCATAAGCTTGACTGAGATTATCAAAAAAGGGTAAAAGCTCATCTCTTTCTTCCATCACTAAAGCATTGATGAGTTCTTTTTGTAAGCTCAGCGCTGTTCCCGCCAAAATACCACCTTGCACCTTAAGGTCAACCTGTGACTGAATATAACTGGTTGTTTCTTTGAGCATTTCGTGTTCGATTTTTTGCGGCACAGGTTTAACGATAGACATATACATCGTCACACCAGAAGCCAAGGCGACAATAAAGCCGACTAGGGTAGAAATCGATAAAATTTTGGATTTAATTGAAAGTTGTTGAAATGCCATGATAATGCTCCTAATTGGCAAAGAAGTTTACTGTAACTATTACAACATTTATTCAAGGGTTAATAAAATAAAAAATTTATGTGGCTAAGTAAAAATATTTACTTATTTAAGACTTTATTAATATTCGCAA
>JAFGUG010000007.1 GCA_016938655.1 Thiotrichales bacterium
GCCGCCTTTTGGCTTTGCACTCTTTTATTTACGAGGCATTGCGCCTGCCGGTGTTAAAACCCGCGACATTTACGCAGGCGTTATGCCTTTTATCGCCATTCAGCTATTGGTGCTGTGCTTAATCGCTTATTGGCCAGAGCTCACCACTTGGTTGCCTTCACAAGGAACTCGTTGATTGTCCAAACATAAAATTTTTTTGTGCGCCGAATTATCTAAAACCCTTTAAAATAGGCGTCATTATGCAAAATCACTCTCTCAACGCCGAACTCAAATCTGTTCAACAGAGCCTAAAAAATGAACGCCAATTTAAGCGCGACATTATTGATGCTTTGCACGATGGCATTGTCATTTTTAACCAAAGAATGAGCCTTGAGGTGATGAATCAAGCGGCAAAACAATTACTTTGTTTTGAGCCGCAACACGATGAATTTTTTACCGACCTAGAATTTTTCAAAAACAAAAAACGCACCATCAAATTTAATATCACTCGCTGGCTTCAGCAAGCCATTGATCAGGCACAAAGCGCCCCCAAAGAAATTTTGATTTGGGTCAGGCCCAATTGCTCAGACCATCCTTCAACACCAGTTTTACTGTCAGCAAAACCGATTCTCAATAATGACCAAAGCTTTCAAGCCCTGTTGTTGATTATTTACGACAAAACAATTGTGACCCATTCAGATGAACAACACCGTATTCTGGAAGCGGCATTTAACAGTTATGATGGGCAATTCATAACCAATGAGAAAGGCTATATTATTCAGCCAAATTTCTCTTTTTCAGCTTACACGGGACTACTACCCCTAGAACTGAAAACCATGACAATTATCCACTGGATGCAAAAACAAGTCACGCTCAAAGGGAACATTCAGGTTGAGGATATTTTAAAATCACTTTTAATGGAAAAGAAATGGAGTGGCGAAGTACAGGTTCACCCCAATCCAGAAACCACTTTTCATGCGGTCTTGAGTCTTTCCATGCTGATTGATGACGACAAAAATATTGAACACTACGTCGGCACCCTCCAAGATATTACGGACATTAAAGAATCGCAAGCCAATATAGAAAGGTTAGCTTATTACGATGAACTGACAGGACTTCCAAACCGTCGGCTGTTTATGGAACATCTCGACAACAGCCTGTTACACCATAAACGCAATCACACCTACAGTGCCATTTTATATTTAGACCTAGACAACTTTAAAGAAATTAATGATATTTACGGCCATGCCATCGGGGATTCGGCCATTCAACTAACCGCATCAAAATTGGCGGAGATATTACGTGCCGAAGACCTTGTGGCGCGCATTAGTGGCGATGAGTTTGTAATTTTAACGCAATACAATGTCATTAGCAGAACCCAAGCCGTGCAACACGCGTTAACCTTGGGTTCAAAAATCATTCAAAAACTCAATCAAGACTATTTCATCGACGAGCATCAAATTCCTAGCTCATCGAGCATTGGCATTCATATCATTCCAGGGTCAGAACATGACACCCCAGAACAGCTGGTAAGCTGTGCTGACCTAGCGATGTATGAAGCCAAACAACGTGGCAAAAATCAGCTGTATTTTTACCAAACAGAACTCACCGACAAAATTTTACGCCGCCGTGAAATCGAAGAAGCTTTAAAACATGCTCACTATGACCAAGAGTTTTATTTGGTCTACCAAGCGCAAGTTTCCAACCATTCAGAACAAATTAGCGCCGAAACCCTGATTCGTTGGCAACATCCCGTTCTGGGGGCGATACGTCCAGACCAGTTCATCAGCATTGCAGAAGAAACCAAACAAATTTTAAAACTGGGACAATGGATTTTACGCACAGCCTTTAATCAGGTTCAACAATGGAATCATCAAAGCCAAAAACCCATCCATATTTCCATTAATATCAGTCCAATTCAATTTCACGAAGCCACATTTGTAGAGACCATCCTAGCCATACAACATGAAACGCAAACCAATCCCAAACACATCACATTAGAGTTAACCGAAGGGATTTTGATTTCCAATATTGAAGATGCCTTAATCAAAATTAAGGCACTCGCTCAGTTGGGGTATCAATTATCGATTGATGATTTTGGGACGGGGTATTCCTCTTTAAGTTACTTTCAAAAACTTCCTATCCACGAACTTAAAATCGACCAAAGTTTTGTTGCCCATATTCCAGGCAGCAAAGAAGACATCGCAATTATTGAAACCATTATCCAATTAGCCAACAGCAAAAATCTGACCATCGTCGCCGAAGGCGTTGAAACACAAGAACAAGTAGACTTTTTCAAGTCTCATCAAAGCCGTATCTTGATGCAAGGATTCTTTTTCAGCCATCCTGAAAGAGCTGAAGAGTTTGAAAAGCAATTTTTGAGCCTTCCGACAACCCTCTAAAAAAATTATGTAAAACGTTCACTTGAGGGTTTTTTATCAACATAACATGTCGTATGATAGCAAAAATAAATGAATGACAAGGATGCGCCAACCCCTAAAAATTAAAGGGTTCGCACATCTACTTACCCGACTGGAATCTGCTATTGGACACATTATCGCCATCAACTCTATTTTCGACAATGCCCGAATCGATAGCCTCACTGACTGCGATTGTCGGCCCCTTAAAAGAAGCGATTGTCGTATTTGATGACAAACACCAACCTTTACTGGTCAATGCCTCTTTCAGAAAATGGTTAGATCCCAATCAAGACTTAAACGATCCTTTATTACTGTGCACCCAAAAACGCGGCTCAATTGCATTTGACTTGCAAGGTTGGCTCAAACAAGCAACACAAAACTTAACGCAGACTCTCTGGTTAAAAATTCCCAATCGCTCCCTGCGCATTCCCGTACAACTGCAACGCCATACCTTCAATGCAGACCAAATTGAACACAGCCTTGTCGTACTACACGATTTAACGCTCAAAATTCAACTTGATGCACAAGAACGCCTCATGAATGCCAGCTTTGCTGGGCAATTTATCACGGATGGGCAAGGCATTATCACTCAGCCAAATTACGCCTTTTGTGCTTATACAGGCCTGAGTGCCGAACAGCTCAAATCAATGACCTATATACAGTGGCTACAAAAACAGGTCTCTTTTAAAGTCCCTTTTGACAGCATCATGCGCGCCCTGATTGATGAACAAAACTGGTCGGGTGAAGTTCAAATCTTCGCCTCAAAAGAGGCTCAATTTAACGCCATTTTATCGCTATCGATGCTCATGGATGAACACCAAAACATTGAGCACATCATTGGTGTTCTCCAAGACATTACTGACATCCTAGATGCACAATCTGAAATCAGCCAACTGGCTTATTATGACAAACTCACCGGACTAGCCAATCGCACCTTAATACAAGATCGCATTGAAAAGGTCATCGAAGCTTGCCAATCCGAGCAAACCTTTGGCACCCTCTTTTTCATCGATCTTGACGGATTTAAAATTATTAACGATACCTTTGGCCATAACGCTGGAGATCAGTTGCTGGTTCAAGTCACCGAAAAATTGTTACCCCTAGTTGGCAACAAAGCCACTCTGGCGCGTTTGAGCGGTGATGAATTTATGGTACTTTGCCCTAATTCCACACAAGACCGCGATGTTGCCTTACAAGATGCCTTAGCATTTGGCAGCAAACTTCTTGATGCCATCGATAGCCGCTATAAAATCGAACAACACTCGGTGCACAGTGCCGCCAGTATTGGCATTTGTATTTTCCCAATAGCCGAAGATCAATTACAAAGCCGTTCCGATCAAATCATCAGTTATGCAGATATGGCCATGTCGGAAGCTAAAAAACTGGGTGGCAACCAAACCTACCTATTTGAAAAATCCCTGATTGAAGAGGCCAAGCAACGCCTTGAACTGATTGAAGCCCTAAATCACTCCGAGTTGGATGATGAGTTTCAAATCTACTTTCAAGCTCAAGTGGACAAAGATGGTGAAACGATCTCTGCCGAAACCCTGTTACGTTGGTTCCATCCTGAGCTCGGTTTTGTTTCTCCTGCCAAATTTATTCCCGTTGCCGAAGAAGGCCGTCAAATCATCAAAATTGGTCTTTGGGTCATGCATAAGGCTTTTTTACAAGCCAAGGCTTGGAATAAAAAATATCGTCCCATTCGCATTGCCATCAACATCAGCCCCATTCAATTTCATGAGCAAAGTTTCATTGAACTCATTATTGGACTGATGAAATTTACCCAAGTAGATCCCCGCACCATTACATTAGAACTGACCGAAGGCGTTTTGATTCGCAACTCAAAGCTGGCACTGCAAAAAATTCAACATCTGGTTAGCCTCGGTTTTGAAGTCTCAATTGATGATTTTGGCACGGGTTACTCCTCTTTAAGCTACCTACAAAAACTGCCCATCCACGAACTCAAAATTGACCAAAGTTTTATTGCACAAGTGCCTGGCAACCTGGATGACGAAGCCATTGTCGACTCCATTATTCAACTGGCCAGCACTAAAAACTTAAAGATTGTTGCTGAGGGCGTTGAAACGAAAGCCCAATCCGATTTTTTAATTCAAAAATCACCAGACGTTTTACTACAAGGCTTTCTTTACAGTCGCCCTTTGCCCGCCATCGACTTTGAAGAACGCTACATCAAACCTTACCAAGCAACCGAAAAAACGGCTTAAAAAGCCTTAAAAATAACCAGACCTGGTTATTTTTTCAATACCCACATAAAAAATTCCAATTAAACTCAGCAATTAATTGATTTTTAAGGTACAATGCGCAACTTCTAAATGCCTGCCTGTCTGTTATTCATTAGCTTTAAGGGATTCCGCCTCGTTAAAAACGAGTCAATACGGGCGTGCATTTGCATCTAAGGGCTTCAAAACACCGTTTAAAAAGCCCAGCAACTCTCGACTGTAAAAAAGGACACCCATGAATACAGAGATCAAATTCGCAGATCTAGGACTTTCTGCACCCATTTTAAAAACCCTTGAAGAAATCGGTTACGAAACCCCCTCTCCTATCCAAGAAAAAGCAATTCCCGTTTTATTAAAAGGTGGAGATGTTTTAGGAATGGCGCAAACGGGTACTGGTAAGACCGCAGCCTTCGCACTGCCCATTTTGTCAAACATCAATATCAATCAACAAGACCCACAGGTTTTAGTGTTAGCGCCCACACGCGAACTTGCCATTCAGGTTGCTGAAGCCTTCCAAACATTTTCACGTAATATCAAAGGGCTACACGTATTGCCAATCTATGGTGGTTCGGAATACAGCACCCAAATTCGTGCCCTTAAGCGTGGCGTACATGTGGTGGTTGGAACGCCAGGTCGTGTTATGGATCACATCAAAAAAGGCACTTTAAAACTAGACCAATTAACCGCAATGGTTCTAGATGAAGCGGATGAAATGTTACGCATGGGCTTTATTGATGATGTTGAATGGATTTTAAAACACACGCCATCATCGCGCCAAATTGCACTTTTCTCCGCAACCATGCCAAAAGAAGTGCACCGCATTGCCAGCACCTATTTAAATAACCCAACTGAAGTTATCATCAAACAAGCCACAGCAACTGCAACCACCATTACGCAAAAGTATTGGCTGGTCAGTGGCTTACACAAGCTCGATGCACTAACACGCATTTTAGAAGCTGAAACCTTCGATGGCATCATCATTTTTGTGCGCACCAAAACTGCAACGGTTGAACTGGCCGAAAAACTCGAAGCACGCGGTTATTCTGCAGCTGCGCTCAATGGCGACGTTGCTCAGAATCAGCGTGAGCGCATTGTTGAACACCTTAAAAATGGTAAGTTAGACATCATCATCGCAACCGATGTTGCCGCACGTGGTTTAGACGTAGACCGCATCAGTCACGTCATCAACTACGACATTCCGTATGACAATGAGTCTTACGTTCACCGTATTGGACGTACAGGTCGTGCAGGACGTAGCGGAACGGCCATTTTATTTGTGGCTCCGCGTGAACGTCGTTTACTGGCTTCGATTGAACACTCTACCAAGAAAAAAATCGACCAGATGACGCTACCAACCGCACAAGAAATCAACGACAGCCGCGTTATACGCTTTAAAGATAAAATTGTCGATGCCGCACAATCCGGTGAATTAGATTTCTACCAAAAAATGATTGAAGCCATCGAATCTGAAAATAATATACCTGCCATTGAAATTGCCGCTGGTTTGGCAAAACTGCTACAAGGTGACGTGCCTTTCTTCTTGGATGACAAACCCATGCCGAAAGCGCGTGAATACGAAGATCGTGGCGACCGTGGTGGACGCAATGAGCGCAGTAACCGTGGCGAACGCGCTGAACGTGCGCCTCGTGGCGACCGTCCAGACAGAGCACCCCGTGAACGCCGCGCCCAAACCCCACCAAATGAAGGCATGGAACGCTTCCGTTTAGAAGTGGGGCGTACTCATGGCGTGAAGCCTGGTAACATCATTGGTTGTATTGCAAATGAGGCGGGTATTGATGGTGAATTCATTCAAAAACTGAATATTGAAGACACTTATTGCACGGTTGACTTACCAAGCAACATGTCTAAAGAAACCCTAAACGATATCAAACGCGCTTGGGTTTGTGGTCAGCAACTTAATGCCTCAAAAGTACAAGACGGAACTTCACCCGCTAAAAAGCGCTTTTCTTTAAATAAAAGAAAGCCTAAAGCTTAATTTTTAAAACAAAAAGCCGCTAAAAACCGACCAGGCCTGGTCATTTTTAGCGGCTTTTTTGCGTCCAAATAGACACTTTTATAACGAACGTGCCGCCACAAATGCGTGTTCAGAAACATCCGTCCATTTACTCACTTGAGTCATAAAAGCCTTTTGTGACGCCCAAACTTTAGCTGATAAAGCATCCGCTTTGGCCGCCTCCTCAACCACCTCTTGTGACAAACGTTTTAACTCACGCAAAACCTCTTCTGGAAAATGCTTTAGCACCACACCATGCTGTTCTGTCAAAGTTTTAAGTGCTTGCTGGTTACGTGCCGTATATTCCGACAACATTTCTAAATTGGCAACCTTCATGGCATTACGTACAATGCTTTGTAGATCCGCAGGCAACTCCTTGAAAGCTTTTTCATTCATCATACATTCCATGGTTGTACCCGGCTCATGCCAGCCCGGTGTGTAGTAAAACTGAGTGGTTTTATACAAACCAAACGCCAGATCGTTATAAGGCCCAACCCATTCCGTCGCATCTAATGCGCCAGACTGTAACGATGGAAAAATTTCACCACCCGGCAGAGTGACAGGCAAGCCTCCTGCGCGTTTTAAAACCTCACCACCCAATCCAGGTATCCGCATTTTTAAGCCTTTTAAGTCAGCAAGCGTATTGATTTCTTTGTTAAACCACCCCCCCATTTGTGTACCTGAGTTTCCAGCCGGATTTGGGATCAACCCAAAGGGTTTATAAGCCTCTTCCCAAAGTTTTAGGCCATCACCATAATATAACCAAGCATTCATTTCCGTTGCCGTCAGTCCAAAAGGCACGGAGGAGAAAAATGGCGCGGATGGAATTTTGCCTTTCCAATAATAAGCGCCCGCATGACCTAACTGTGCATTGCCTTGTGAGACCGCATCAAACACCTCAAACGCGCCAACCAGTTCACCAGCGCCATAAACCTTAACCTGAATACGCCCGCCCGACATCTCTTCAATTAATCGTGCTACATTATTGGCACCCGTTCCCAAACCCGGAAAGTTTTTAGGCCAAGTCGTCACCATTTTCCATTCATAGGTTTTTTGCGGTTGGCTGCTCACGGCGGCGGCCGTTGCCTCTTCTTTTTGACCACACGCCGTCATAGCTGTCGCTGCGGTTGCGCCGGCTAAGACGCCTATAAAATCTCTTCTATTCATGTTAAGTCCTTTATTTAAGCTTTGAATGCACTAATCGGATTATAAACGCAAAGTGCGTCTTGCTCTAGCTGCCTGTCGGACTTAAACGGTCGAAGCGAAAAAAAGTCTGACTTGAGGCAGTTTTTGTTCAATTCTGAAGGGAATCGCGAGCTATTCAACGAAAACGTGGGCAAAAATGCCAAGTCCAGCTTTTTTGCAGCCGATTGACTTTAAGTCTGACAGGCTGCTAGAAACCAGTGATTAATTTCACCCATAAGATTCATTAAAAAGAATCTATGATCCAATCGAATAGAAACCATTGGTTTTTACCACAAAAGGCTTTAAACTGTGCCAACAACAGTTATCATTTGGAATGATTTGTGCCTTTAACGTCTCGCTTACCCACCATTAAAATCTTAGTTATCGATGATGATATGGTAACGCGCTTAACCCTCACCAAAATTTTGCAAAAATCTGGCTATGATGTTGTTCAGGCAGAAAATGGACAACAAGGCTTCAGTCGTTTCTGCGAAGCAAAACCCGCGCTCATTTTAATGGATGTTATGATGCCCATTATGGATGGTTATGCGGCTACCCAAGCGATTCGCAATTATGAAACCGGACAAGCGACCCCGATTATCATGCTAACCGCTCTGGAAGACATGGAATCCATTGAACACGCATTTAATGCCGGCGCTACCGATTTTATCACCAAACCTATCAACTGGACTCTGCTCGGTCAACGCCTCAAATATGCGCTTAAAGCAGCCAAAACCGAAGAAGAGTTACGCGCCAGCCAAGTACACTTAAATTACGCACTACGTTTAGCCAAGCTTGGCTACTGGGAGTGGGATGCCGTCAAAGACCAAATTAAGGGGTCTCATTCCGCTTTTGAATTGATGGGGGTTCCAATACAAGAAGACATGCCCATTGAAACCTTTATTTCAATGGTTGCGCCCAAAGATTTGCCACTCCTTCAACAAGCCATATCCGATGCTCAACGTGGTGAAAGCCATATACAGGTGAGCTTTCGCGTTACCCATCCAAATCAAAACCTATTGCACATAGACTGCTTAGGCGAAGCCTCTTATGACAATCAAGGCAATCTAGTTAAAATTACAGGCTCTGCCCAGGACATTAGTCGCTTACATAAAGCAGAATCTATCATTGACTACCAAGCAAATCACGATAATTTGACCGACTTAGCCAATCGAAGCTACTTTAATAAGTATCTTCAAAACCTCATCACAACAAAATCAGTAAATCAAAGTAACAACCTTTCTGCCACGATTGTCTTAGACATAGATCGTTTTAAAATCATTAACGATAACCTAGGGCAAAACAATGGTGATTTATTGCTCATGACCCTTGCTAACCGTTTAAAAAAGATTACCCGCGAAGATGACTTTGTTGCACGCCTAGGCAGTGACGAATTTGCGATTATTATCAAGCAAGCGCAAAACTTGGCAGAATTAAATCTTTCTTTAAATCGTATTTTTAATGATTTATCTCGCCCTTATTTAATTGGCGACCAAGAGCTTTTCATCACCTTTAGTTTTGGGGTCGCCATTGTTCATCAAGATGGACAAACCGCAAACCACCTCTTGGCCAACGCAAATGTTGCACGCGCTCAAGCAAAAGCACTTGGCGGCAATCAGTTTGCGCTTTATCAAAAGGACATGAACCTTCAAGCCAAATCTCAACTGCTTTTAGAAAACGATCTCTACAAAGCCTTAGAACGCAACGAAATTGAAGTTTATTTTCAACCACAAGTGGATGCGCAGACCCTCAAACCCTATGGCGCAGAAGCGCTCGTGCGCTGGAACCACGCTAAACTTGGACTGATTTCACCCGTTAAGTTTATCCCCATTGCAGAAAGCACAGGACTGATTATCGACATCGGCCAGTATATTATTCGCAAAGCTGTAGAAGAAACTGCCAAATGGCATGAGATGGGCTATAACCACTTGCATATTGGCATCAATCTGTCGGGTCGGCAGTTTAGCAATGACAATTTAATGGATGTCATTCAAAACGTATTGTCTAACACCACCTTGCCTGCAAAATATTTAGACTTTGAAATTACGGAAAGCTTGGCCATGAGCAATGCCGACCATAACATTACGGTTCTTAAGGGGATGAAAGCCCTAGGCGTTTCTTTATCGATTGACGACTTTGGAACGGGTTATTCTTCTTTAGCTTATTTACATAGTTTTCCAGTAGACACAATCAAAATTGATCGTTCGTTTATCATCAATTTAGTGACCCCTCAAGGGCAAGCCATCGTTAACACCATTTTAGCCATGGCCAATAGCTTACACTTAGATGTCGTTGCAGAAGGCATTGAAGATGACTTCCACGCAACCTATTTACAAGAGCGAAATTGCAATATTTTTCAGGGCTTTTTATTCGGAAAACCCATGACGGCAGATGAATTTACTCGCTATCTGAGCGAAAATACCAACACAAGCATAAAATGACAAGGGACCAAGTATGACCACCGCAGTAGACCTAGACAATCTCAATATGCTTAGAGATGTTATTGGGGATGATTTAAAAGAAATATTACAAAGTTTTATCGACATCGCACCCGATGCTATGGGGAATATTAAAAAAGCAATTGCACTAGATAATGCTACAGATTTAAGACTTCATGCCCATACCCTAAAAGGAAGTTCCGCGAACATTGGCGCAACACGCTTACCACAGCTTGCCTTAGCGCTGGAAAACGCTGGAAAAGCCGGGCAAACAAAAGGATTAGAAAGCGAACTCGCGGCCGTTGAAGCTGAAAATCAAGTGGTTCTCAAGTTTCTAAAACACTATATAGAGCAGTTTTAAACGCCATAGATGGAAAAGCTCGCGTTTAAAAGATTCAAGTTAACTCAAGCGCTATCATCCATCTCACCATTACAATATGCGCTTTGCCAAATAGGAAAATTGTCATGCATTATCAAGTGACTGATCATGAGCTGCACGCAGCGAAAACACCTCACCATATTTTCAATATCAATATCATCCTCACGCATCTGTTTTTTTCGATGATTGTCTTAGAAATTGGGCAAACCTTCGAACTACTACTGATTCCCTTGATTTCCAGCTTAGTGATTGCAACGATTTATTTTAAAGCAAAGAAAAAAGCCAAGACAGAAACTTGGTTTGTCGCATCCCACTGGTTACTGGCTTGGCGTCGTGGTCGTATTTTACTGTTTAGTTATGCCCTTGCCATTGGCATGATTTTGGTTTATCTCTTGATTGATAGCATTTTTCCTGGCGGATTCAGCATGAATGATTTCTCAACCGAAGGAACCAAAACCAATTTAGGTGAAATCATCACCATCCGTTTTGCAGCCGTTGTTATTTTTGTTGCCGTACTCCTTACCTTTATGCAAACCGGTATCTCCGTTTATGACGCTGGCAAAGGCATACAGGACCCCAAAATTGCCAAGCTACTCCCACGCGATGACAATGCCAATATTGAATTGGGCGAAGGTGATGATGAAGTTCAGCATCAAGGTGTCAAATCCATGGACAAGAACACCACAGAGAAATCTGAATGACAACTCCCTCTCCAAACCCTAGCAAGATGAGTAACGCTTTTCATAAAATTCCGCCATTTTTAGTGGTGCTTTTGGGCGGCATTTTACTATTTTTCTTAATGCTGATGATGTCACCCAACCGCGAAAACCTGCCCGAATCAGAATTGCCTTGGAACTCAAAAATTCTAGAAAATGGCAATGTCAGCGCCATAGGTTTGATCACTAACCAAACGACCGTTTTAGAGGCGCAGCGTTTTTTTAAAGATGATATCACGGTTAAATTATTTTCTAAAAAGGACGAATCCAACAAGTCCGCAGAAGTCTTTTTCCCCTCTATTCATATTGGAACCATCCATGCCGCAATGGTCCTTAAATTAAATGTAGACGAAAAAACATTAGAAGAAATTTATAGCCGTGGCGTCAAAACTTCTATCAACGAATCTGGCAATCGAGAAGTGACGCCCTCTCAGGAGGACGATCTTTTTCTCAAAAACCAGACCTTTTCATTGCTAACATTAATACCACGCAAAAGTTTGCCCGAAGATTCGATTAAAAAACGCTTTGGAGAGCCTGAACGCATCGAAAAACAAAGCGATGGACTTAACCACTGGTTTTATCCTCAAAAAGGTTTAGAGCTGATATTTGATCCAGAAGGACCTGAAGCTTTGCAATATTATGCATTGCACTGATTGCCCAACTTGACGCCACAAAAAAGCCTCGCGCAGATAACTGGCGAGGCTTTTTCATTTAAGGCGCTGAACAAAGATTTAGCGAATCCAATGTCCGCTTTTTCCCCCTACTTTTTCCAAGAGTTTCACTTGACTGATCACCATACCACGATCCACGGCTTTACACATATCGTACAAAGTTAACGCCGCAACGGAGGCTGCCGTTAAAGCTTCAATTTCGATACCGGTTTGCCCAACTGTTTTGCAAGTCGCGATAACTTCAACACTTGAGTCGTCTAAATTTGGATTCAACTCAACTTTAACAGACGTAATCATTAAAGGATGACACATCGGTATTAAATCGGGTGTTCTCTTTGCTGCCATAATGCCTGCAATACGAGCAGTCGCCATCACATCACCCTTCTTATGCTTACCCTCAACAATCATGGCAAGTGTTTCTGGCTGCATAAAAATGGTTGCTGTCGCGGTGGCACTGCGCTCAGTATGAGCCTTTTCACTCACATCAACCATGCGAGCTTGACCTTTTTCATCAAGATGCGTTAATTCATTCTGCACAGTCATCTTTACTCCTGAATGGGATTGAAAGGGTAATATGCCACCATATCGCCTTGCTGAATTGTAGTGTCTTCGGGTATGACCACAAAACCATCTGCCCAAGTGGTTGAGGTTAAAACGCCAGAGCCTTGGTTCGGGAAAATCTCGACCAAGGTTTTTTGATATTTATTCACTAAACGCGCACGTGCAAACTCTCGACGCACCCCAGGTTTTAACCATTCAAAATTCGCCTCTAACCATAAGGGTTTTGCCTTGAGTTCGGTTGCGCCCTGCATCTTCAACAAGAAAGGGCGTGCAAACAAATTAAAAGTTGCAAAGGCGCTCACTGGATTCCCTGGCAAACCTATAAAGGGCGTTTCACCAATACGACCATAGGCCAAGGGTTTGCCAGGTTTCATTTTAACGGTCCACATATCCAGCTCACCCACCTGTTCAATCGCAGGCTTAATATGGTCTTCCTCACCAATTGAAACACCACCTGTGGTAATCACGACATCTGCTTGACTGGCGGCTTTTTGCATGGCGGCCACGGTTGCTTCCAAAGTATCTGCAACGCGCCCCAAATCAATTAACTCAAAACCTAAGTGCTTTATGATTCCATTCAAAACAGCACGATTGGCGTTATATACCTTGCCAAATTGAGGTGCATCTCCTGGCTCAAGTAATTCATCTCCAGTCGTAAAGGTCGCAATGCAAATTGGCTTATAGACTAGAAGGTGTGCCACACCAATACTGCTAATCAAACCCAATTCCTGAGCGCGTAATTTTTGACCACGCTTTAAAATAACCTGCCCTTCTCGAATATCTTCGCCAATAACACGGATATTTTGACCAGGCCTGGTCATTTTTTCATTGATTTGAATGCGTAAAATACCCGTTGCCGACTTCTCTAAAGCCTCGGTATGTTCTTGCATCACCACCAAGTTCGCACCTTCTGGAATGGGGGCACCCGTAAAAATTCTGGCAACCGTTCCTGGTTTTAATGGACTGCCTTGCTGACCAGCGGGGATGCGTTGACTGACTTCAAAAACAGAATTATGTTCTAAGTCATAACTGTGCAAAGCATAACCATCCATCATACTGTTGTCATAGGCAGGCACATTTACACGCGACACGATATCCTCTGCCAACACCAAGCCTTCTGCGTCAACGACAGAAAGGCGTTGCGTCTTTTCTGTGATTTTCGCTTTACTCAATAAATAAAACAGCGCTTCATCAAATGTTTTCATCTTCTTTCCTAAAAAAATCCCCGCAGCGCGGGGAAATGACAGTATTTATAACAGTATTTTATGAGAGCCTACAAGCCTGCCGGACTTAAACCGTCCAGCTTTTTTACAGCAGATTGGCTTAAGCCCGACAAGCGCCTAGTCTTTTAACCAACGTTTTTCTGCGTCCTTATCCGAAATGCGCGCATCTACCCAACGCTCAGAACCATCAGGCAAGGTTTCCTTTTTCCAAAAGGGCGCATTGGTTTTTAAATAGTCCATAATAAAATGCGCGGCATAAAAAGCATTCTCACGATGTCTAGAGGTCACGGCAACCAGTACAATTTGATCTTGTGGATACATTTTTCCAACGCGGTGAATAATTAAACTGTTTTGTAATTCCCATCGAGCGTGGGCTTCAAGACGGATTTTTTCAAGTGCTTTTTCCGTCATGACTGGGTAATGCTCTAACTCAAGGACCGCCACATCAGTCCCTTCATTAATATCTCTAACCGTACCCACAAAACTCACCACCGCACCAATATCTTTGTGCGCTTGCCGTAGTTGATTTATTTCAGTGGTTAAATCAAAGTCTTCAACTTGAATTTTGATTTGTGAAAACATCAATTAACCGCCAGTGACAGGAGGAAAAAAGGCAACTTCATCACCCGCTTTAATCACCGCATTTCTGCAAGCGATATCGTGATTCACAGCAATCTGCAAGTTATGATTATCTAGCAAAGCTTGTCGCCAATGCTCACCACGATTGGCCAATGCCTCCAAAAGACATTGAATCGTTGAGTGCTCTGCAGGCAAGCTTTCCTGGGCTTGACCTAACATTTCACGGAAACTGGCAAAATAGAATACTTGAATCATCTCATTATCCTTTTCTGTTGATTTGGGTTAGCCCCCCAAAGAGACCATTTGTCTAAATTCGATATTATGAACATTTTCATTAAAAAAGTGTTTTTCTGGTTTCTTAAGCATTGCATCCACAATCAATTGTTGCAATTCTTCATCTGTAACCCCAGCTCTTAAAGGCGTACGTAAATCGACAGAATCTTCTTGACCTAAGCACAATGCCAAAACGCCTCGCGCGGTTAAGCGCACACGATTACAGGTTTCACAAAAATGTTGTGAAACGGCAGAAATAACGCCAATTCGAGTATGAGTACCCGCAATAATAAAATTGCGCGAAGGACCATCATGCGTTTTACCTTGTGAAGGAATAAGGTCTTGACCGACATGCGCCCTAACGCGTGCTAAAATTTTATCGGCTGCACAATGCTGATCCATCATAGAAACACCCGCAGGTCCAATCGGCATGGTTTCAATAAAGCGGACTTCAACGCCCTTCTCTAGGCCATAATCCACCATCGCTTCAATTTCATCATCATTGGTGCCCTTCATAACCACCATATTGAACTTGATCGGCGTCATACCAACCTCTAACGCTTTATCAACGCCCGCCAGAACTTTCTGCAAATCACCACCACGCGTAATCTTTTTAAAACGTTCAGGCTTTAAAGAGTCAATGGAGATATTCGCACGGGTAATACCTGCCTCTTTCAAAGCCAAAGCTTCACGAGCTAGATGATGAGCATTGGTGGACAGCGCAATTTCTTGAAGTCCTTCAAATTGACTTATTTGAGAGACAAGCGTCGATAGGTTTTTACGAACTAAAGGCTCTCCACCAGTTAAACGTACCTTAGTTACCCCTAAACTCACAAATGCGCGAATAATACGCGCTAACTCGTCATAAGATAAATACTCGGTATGTTCACCGTCAGGATGAACACCTTGTTCCGGCATACAGTAACCACAACGGTAGTTGCACTTATCTGTCACAGATACTCGCACATACTCAATCTTACGATTAAAGGGATCAATTAATGCCATGAAAAGTTTCAGTCCTTACACATCTTTTAGACGCGTTTATCAACAGCCATAAATTAGCGTTATAGCTAACTGGGAATAACGAGTATTTTACGGAATTTAACATCGAATAACAAGTCAATATTATGAAGAACTGGACCCTTTACTCGAATGAGGAATGAAATTTTAAATAAAAAAAGCCCGCAAATTTGCGGGCTTCTTATTAAAACTAGGTTAAGTAAAGAGATATTACATCCCTGAGTGACCTACACCTGGTTTATCTTCATGTAAACGCTGTGCAACGTTGTACTGTGGCGTACCATCAGGTAGACGACGCGCTTGCGTGTACTCATGGATATCACCATTACGACCTGCCACTTCAGGACCACAATCCTTCATGCAACGCTCGTTATGAATAACTGGACGGTGATCACAGAAGAAGTTACCTTGGTTTTTCATGAACTTGTTCATTTTCATTAAAACTTCAGAGTTCATGAAAGTATCATCTTCTAACATCGTGCCGTTTTCGTCCATTGGGACATAGTTAGATTGCAGAATGTAACCTGTAATCCCCATGTAACCTTTATCACCAATGTAAGGCGCATTAGGTGTCCAGAAAGGCATTGCACGACGATTGTAGTCAAACAAAGTCGTTGCATAAGGCCAGTAGTTACCCACAGCTTTCATAGGAGCAGGATCATTGAAGTCTGAAGTGACTAAGTTTTCTTCAACAGCCAAAGGTAGGTAACCTTTAGCACCTTCACCAAACTCTCCATGGCACATTGCACAGAACTGGATATAAACCTTAGCACCCTCTTCAACTGTCATACCAACAGATGCATCAGGCAAACCATGTCCATTACCATCTACCGTAATATTCCACTTAGCCAATGCAGTCTCAGCAATAGGCTTACCGAAACCGTAAGCTACAAACTTGCTGTCATTGTAGTAGTTAGCTGCAACACTTTCGTGTACTTCAGTAAAAGCCGCTGGAATCTTACACTGAGCGTTACCGTGGTTACCACCATCAATGCTGTCATCCACTTCAAAAGAGTAAGGGTTAGCAGGATCTAACTTACCCTCTAAACCGTTACGACCATAAGCAGCATCTTTACCAAGAATCGCTTCGATAACTTTAGAATCAAGGTATTTTCCATCTGCAGCTTTGATGATTTCTGCATAGTTAGAGGCATATTTGCCATCCATTTTTGCAGCTGGTAAACCACCTGCGTTGTCTGATGAACCAGACATCGCCATTGCAGAACCGGCGAATAAAGTTGCAACTGCCGCTGCAACGAATGTTGTTTTAGTATTGAACATTTTCAATCATGCCTCCGTTTTTACCTTCATCCCAAGGAAGAACTCTCCAAGTTACCATCGCAGTACGGTGATAAACGTTGTTCGTTCCCTCTAGCTTACGCATTTGTGGCATAGGAGGTTGAACATAACCTGTTTCATCAGTCACACGGCTCATTAAGAAGGCTTCTGAACCATCCCAATCCCATTCAAGTTCAAAACGAGTCCAAGCCTTATCTAGAACCACTGAAGTGAAATGAGCTTCTTTCCAGTTCTTACCACCATCGGTTGAAATATCAACATGAGCCACTTTTCCACGACCTGACCAAGCTAAACCACGTAAAAAATATTTACCTGGACCTTGCATTTTGAAATCTGGAGATGGGTAAGTGATTACAGAATTCGCTTCCATGTACCAAGAGAAACGCTGCGCAGTTCCATCAGGCATTAACTCAGTATATTTAGAAGTTTCTTCACGGTGCTGTAAAGGACCATCAGTCACTTGAATACGACGTAGGTATTTAACCCACATGTTGGCTTCACAACCAGGAACCACCAAACGAATTGGGTAACCTTGTTCACGACGTAACGCTTCACCGTTTTGTGCATAAGCAATAAAACAATCATCCATTGCTAAATCGATAGGTAATGAACGAGCCATACCAGATGCATCAGCACCTTCAGGAATAATCCAAGTACCTTCTGGCTTAATACCCGCTTCTTTTAATAAGTCAGAAACGCGAACACCCGTATACTCAACACAAGACATCATACCGTGCGTCCACTGAACCGAGTTCAACTGAACCCCTTTCCACTCCATCGCACCGTTAGCAGGACATTCTACAAAGTGAATACGAGAAATTGATGGGAAACGCTTTAAATCGTCCATTGTAAAAATCAACGGACGCTCAACCAAACCGTGAATGACTAAACGGTGATCATCTGGATTAATGGTGGGAACACCACCGTGGAAACGTTCAAAATGTAGACCGTTTGGCGTGATAATACCGTGCAAGCTTTGTAGCGGTGTCATGGTAATAGAAGCCATCGCATCTGGTGTTAACCATTCCAATGTACGACGCTGAACTTCTTTCTCGTAAGGAGATGGCATACCGTAAGGATATTTACGCACCCCAAAACCTAAGCTCTTACGAGCAGCATTATCAGCTAATACTGCAGTTTCTTCAGCTTTACCAGCATAAGGCGCTACTGCTTTTTTAGCGTCATAGCCAGTTGGGCTATTTGCAGAAGCAGCCTTAGTGAAAAGCACGCCTCCAGCTACTGCCGCACTTCCTTTTAAGAAAGCACGACGGCCTTGGTTACGACTCTCTTCAGTTTGAGTCGCAACCTTTTCAGTGATTTGATCTGTCATTTAATGCTCCTTGATTGATATTTTTGCTTACCAAAAACATCCCAGATTCAAGAGTTTATATTTATGGTTAGTCCTGATTGGCTGACACTTAACGTCACCAGTACAAGTCATACTAATAGGCTATGATAAATTTAAAGCGAGTTAACTTCAAGTTACACCCTAAGAAAAATTAGCATTTTCTTATATAATTTTTTTATGGGTCATGCGAGTTTTATCTATCCACCCCATCCTAAACCTTATAAATCAGGTAAATGCTCTCTACGACAAATCGGACCCGATTTTGGATTTTCAATGTCTTCAGCCACTTGCGCTAAGAATTTTTGTAGTTCATCAATGGTTAATACCGACAATATTTTATTCATGATCTTCGGATGAATCGCAACGGTGGTAAATTCACCAGAAGCCAGTTGAACTTGCACACCACAGACATCCGCAAGAGCTTCCCCGTCATTCCCTTCAATTTGGGCTGCCTGCTGACCAAATAGCATTTCAGAATAAATATCCTCAATCTGCTCAGCCAACTCATCGGACAAAGCATCCTGAACTTGAACTTCAAACACCCCTTCACCCGTCGGCGCCTCTTCCACAGAGATTTGCGTCGACAAGCCTAGTTCACGGCACGCTTCTGCAAAATGTTTTGCAATGGACTCATCAAAAAAAGTATATTCAAATTGGTCTAGCACAAGGGCTCCTTTATTTTTGAGCAAACCCCGAGTATGATTTAGGACTATTTAAACCTAGCCTGAGCCTCGAGAAACACTATGATTGAACGTCAATTCCCTATTACTCGCATGCGTCGTATGCGCAAAGACAACTTTTCGCGCCGTTTAATGCGCGAAACAACTCTGACCACTAACGACCTAATTTACCCCATGTTTGTCATAGAAGGATTTAACCAACGCCAGCCGGTAAAATCGATGCCGGGCGTTGAGCGGCTGAGTATAGATCTTTTGGTAAATGAAGCTCAAGAACTATTTGATTTAGGCATTCCGATGATGGCGATTTTTCCGGTACCCGATGCCGACTGTAAATCACTTGAAGCCGAAGAAGCCTACAACCCCGACGGCCTTGCACAACGCGCCATCCGCGCCATCAAACAAGCAGTTCCTGAAATGGGCGTAATGACCGATGTGGCACTTGACCCTTTCACCACTCACGGTCAAGACGGCATTATTGATGAAGAGGGTTATGTGCTCAACGATGACACGATTGATGTTTTAATGCAGCAAGCCTTGTCACATGCCGAAGCTGGTGCTGATGTGATTGGGCCATCGGATATGATGGATGGCCGCATTATTGAAATCCGAGAATTGCTTGAAGAACACGGTCATATTCATACGCGTATTATGGCTTACTCAGCGAAGTATGCCTCCTCTTTTTACGGCCCTTTCCGTGATGCCGTTGGCTCTGCGGGTAATCTTGGCAAGGCCAACAAATTCACTTACCAAATGGACCCCGCCAACAGCAACGAAGCCTTACATGAGGTGGCGATGGATTTAAATGAAGGCGCCGATATGGTAATGGTAAAACCCGGCTTACCTTATTTGGATATTGTTTATCGCATTAAAACCGAGTTTAAAGCCCCCACTTTTGTTTACCATGTGAGTGGCGAATATGCCATGTTAAAAGCGGCCGCCCACAATGGTTGGATAAATGAAAAAGCCGTGGTTCTTGAAACGCTTTTAAGCTGCAAACGCGCTGGCGCTGACGGCATCTTAACCTACTATGCCAAAGAAGCCGCCCTCTGGTTAAAAGAGGCCAACACATGACCGATCTATATGCAGTCGTGGGTGACCCAATTGCCCATTCAAAATCCCCAACCATTCATCGCCTTTTTGCCGAACAAACTGGGCAAGACATGGCTTATGAAGCCATACGCATCGACAGCGACCAAACGACCTTTGAACATGAAATGGCCATATTTAAGATGCAAGGTTATAAAGGCATTAACATCACGGTGCCCTATAAGCTTAATGCATTTGAATATGCTGATGAATTAACGCCACGGGCACAGCTCGCGCAAGCTGTCAACACTTTTGTTTTTCGGGAAGATGGCAGCGTATTAGGCGACAACACTGACGGCATAGGCCTCATGAATGACATCACACTCAATGCCCATTTTGACATCACAGGCAAAAGTGTTTTGATTTTAGGCGCAGGCGGAGCGGTACAGGGGATCTTAGAGCCTCTTCTGGCATTAAAACCCCGTCAAGTCCATATTGCCAATCGCACCGCAGAACGCGCTCTAAAACTGGGCGAACGCTTTAACACCCCATGCCCCATTTCAGCCAGCGGCTGGGAAGACATTCCCTCTCAAACGTTTGACTTGATTATCAATGGCACCTCAGCCAGTCTGGATAACAAACTCCCCCCCATCTCAACACAAGTGATTGGCAAAAACAGTTTGGTGTACGACATGATGTACGGCAAAGAACCCACCATTTTTATGAACTGGGCGCAGCAAGCACAACCTAGCTGCCAAGTGCGCGACGGACTGGGTATGTTAGTCGGACAGGCCGCAGAAGCTTTTTATCTCTGGCGAAGCATACACCCCATAACCCCACCCGTGATCGAAGCGGTGAGAGAAATGATGAATGAACAACGCTAAAACTAATTGAACTGCTCTACTGGCAAACCTGCTGCTAAAAACGCTGCTTTAGCGGTGGTTTGCATCTCCCAAGGACCACAGAGATACACTCTAAAACCCACTAAACTGGGGTGATCCTGTAAGACAGCTTTATGAACCAATCCCGTTCTACCGCTAAAATCTTCATCAGAAATAACCGGAATATAATTCAAATTAGGGTAATTTTTGCACAAACCTAGCATCTCCACGTGCCAGTAAAGATCTGCTTGCGTTCGCACCCCCCAGTAAAATTCGATAATCTGTTCAAGGGGTTGTTGCAAAGCCACGTCCAACAAGGCTTTCATTGGCGCAAATCCTGTTCCCCCCGCAACAAAAACGACAGGCTTATCCATTGGTAGCTCAAGCTGATACTGCGCCTTAGGGCCTTGTACAAAAACCGTGTCATAACGCTTAACATCAAACAAAGCCAGCATCCAATCACTGTCATCATGGTTACGAATATGCAACTCCACCAATCCATCCAAGCGCGGCGCTGAAGCAATTGAAAATGGCTTTAAATCGACCTCATCCAAACCCAGCAAGACATAATCACCAGCCTGATAAGAAAAAGGTTGCAGAGGACTCAACAACAACTGAATGATATCGGGTGTTAATAAAACCGTGTCAACCACAGTCATTTTTTGTAACATTTTAATTCCTTAGAGTTTAAATTCTGTCCATACCGGCGCATGATCAGAAGGCTTTTCCATGCCACGAATTGTATAACAAACGCCCGAAGCAACTGCCTTTGCCGCTAAGGGTGCGGTGGCTAACAAGGTATCAATGCGCAGACCGCGCTTTGGTTCATCCTCAAAGCCTTTCGAGCGATAATCAAACCAACTAAAAGTATTGTCATCTGCGGGATACAAGGTGCGATAGGTATCTTGCAACCCCCAGCCAGTTAAGCTCGCCCACCATTCGCGCTCTTCTGGCAAGAAACTGGTTTTGCCCTGTTTTAACCAACGTTTACGATTGACTTCACCAATACCAATGTCAATATCCTGAGGTGAAATGTTAAAGTCGCCCATGACCACCACATTTTGTTCTGGCGAACAATCGCTTCGCAAATAATCCATCAAATCTTCATAGAATTTTTGCTTCGCAGGGAACTTAATGGCATGGCTGCGATTTTCGCCTTGCGGAAAATATCCATTCACCACCCGCACGACCGCACCACTGGCATCCTCAAAATCACCAATAATCATGCGCTTTTGCGCCATCTCATCATCTGTTCGCCAGCCTTTTTGCTCAGCCAACAACTTCACGGTATTCTTGTATAATAAGGCAACTCCGTAATGCGTTTTTTGACCGATATAAATTGCCTCATACCCCATCGCCTGAATGGCATCTAAGGGAAACTCATGGTCTTGTACCTTGGTTTCTTGCAAACCAATCACATCGGGTTGTTGCTCGGCAACTAAGGCTTCCAACTGATGCAAACGCATCCGTATACTGTTGACGTTAAAAGATACTATTTTCATCCACTCATCTCATTATTCTTTTTAGTGGCGTGAATTATAACGAATTTCCCTTGCAAACCTGCCACAAAAACCTACTAAACCAGTCAATTTTAACCAGGCCTGGTTGTTTTTAGCCTTATTTTTGCCCTAAAAGTTATAATGTTGCGAATTAAAACAAAGGCTTTTCTGATGGACGACATTTCTCATATTATTGACACTCTTAACGATGCGCAACGCGATGCGGTGACCACCGACGACCAACACGCGCTTATTTTAGCCGGTGCTGGCAGCGGCAAAACCAAAGTGTTGGTGCATCGTATTGCTTGGCTTACCCAAGTCATGGGGTTTTCGTCTTACAATATTCTGGCGGTGACCTTCACCAATAAAGCCGCCGCGGAAATGCGCGGGCGCATTGAGGCTTTGGTGGGCAACCAAGCACAAGGCTTAACCATGGGAACCTTTCATGGCATTGCTTATCGTCTATTACGCCAGCATTTTCAAGAAGCTGGCTTACCGCAAAGTTTTCAAATTTTAGATTCGGACGACCAAAAACGC
>JAFGUG010000091.1 GCA_016938655.1 Thiotrichales bacterium
CGGATGAGCAGCGCTCCGCGGCGGAAAATTTATTTGACGACGCGGAGTGTCTGCTCCATCCGCTTGTTCGCCCGCCTGCGGGCGGACGTTTAGCTGAGTGGCGCGCCCATAAACTTACCCGTCAGTCCGCCAAAGTACTTCGCGTCCACTCAAGCGCCTTGTTCTGCTATTTTCTTCTTTTTTCTTTATGTTCTTTCATCTCTTTAGCTTTTGACGGAATGTTAGGTTTCTCTTTAATTCAGGCATGGTTCCAAACCTTTACCGCTGAGAGTAATAAAATACCAGCAAGCAAAGGAAGCAAGATATTGGTTGGAATAACGCCCAGTAACTGACTACCGATGAATGCGCCCAAGAACGACCCCGCAACCATGAACGCGACGAAACGGCGCTCAGTGCGAATGACGGAGAAGCTTTGGTCTCGGCTGTAACGTGAAAAACCAACAATCATCGTGGGTAGGCTTACGGCAAGCGAAAGGCTACCAGCGAGCTTGATGTCGGCACCAAAGAGCAATACGATGGTTGGAATAAGAAGCTCGCCGCCAGCGACCCCCATGAGAGAGGCAACGACACCAATGCCGAAACCAGCGGTAGCACCAACAATGACTAGCGGCACACCGGTAAGCGATACTGCCGAAGAAGCCGACGTGCCGTGACCGAAGACCAAAACAAATGCAATTGCCACCAAGAGTACGGCCAGCACACGATAGAGAACGTGAGACTTCAGCTTTGTTGCCCAGTCGGCACCAAACCACGCTCCGGCAAGACTGCCAGCCAGAAGAGTAAAGATGATGTTTGCGTGCTCAAGCAACTGTTGGAATGGAACTGACGATGCGCGGAAGGGCAGAGCAGACGCGACGACGGCAAGGCTCATGGCCTTGTTTAGGATGACTGCCGGCAAAGCGGAATAACCAAAGACCCCAATGAGAAGAGGAAGACGGAATTCCGCACCACCAAGGCCGATAAGTCCTCCGAGTGTGCCAACGGCGGCACCAGCACTTGTACTCAAAATGGGATTTTTTGATTTCATAAGTAGTGAGATAGCGAAGGGATTAAAGAAACCTAACATTAAAACTCAGGGGCAAAACGCTATTTTTGTCCGCTGAAGTGCCTTGTTATGCATTTATTTTTTCGAGCAACTTTAACATTTTATCAGATAATTCGCTACGCGACACCCAATGATTTTCAGAAGTTTTCCAACCAGAACCCTTTTGGGCTACAATAACAGGAAGCGCAACGCAATAATCAGTTTTAAAATGAGCTTTTGCAGGTTCAAATTTTGATAAAGGAATTCTTATTCTAGCAAAATCTCTTTTTATGTCTACTAGTTCTTGTTTATAAGATGCGATAAAGCTATCACGATTATTAGCACTTTGAGCAAAACTTCTAAGGACTTCATATGCACCCAAAACCCATAAGTATGACTGAGTGCTATGTTCGCTTAAGTCACCCAATAGATTTGATGTTTTTCCTGTTTCTATTAATTTCTTATCTTCTATTATCAATCTAGAATCAAGTTTGCCGAGGCCTTGTATTGTGACAACAATAAAGTCATTAAAAGGTTTAAACTTGTGTGAAACATCAACCCAGCGTTTATTGCGATCATGATCAAATGAAGACGCATATTCTAGAATAAATTTTTTAATTTCTGGATTATTATAATCAATCATAATTATTTTTTTTGTGCATAACGTGGCCGCGGATGAGCAGCGCTCCGCGGCGGAAAATTTATTTGACGACGCGGAGTGTCTGCTCCAGCCGCTTGTTCGCCCGCC
>JAFGUG010000092.1 GCA_016938655.1 Thiotrichales bacterium
GTTTCGATACGATTAAAGGCCTCAATTAAGTTTTCCATGCTGGTGGCAAAAGAAATGCGTAAATGATTATCTGCGCCGAAACCTGAACCGGGCACTAAGGCGACCAATTGCTCTTCTAAAATGCGTTCGGAAAATTCGGCATCCGTACGGATCCCTTTGATTTTCATGGCTTCTTCGATGTTAAAGAAGGCATAAAAAGCACCATCTGCCGGAATACATTTAAATCCACGAATTTGATTGATGCGTTCGACCACAAACTCATGGCGTTTTTTAAACTCTGTCAACATCACTTGAATACAGTCTTGTGGACCATTTAAGGCTTCAGTGGCAGCCACTTGTGAAATCGAACAAGGATTTGAAGTGCTTTGCGATTGCACGGTACGCATCCCTGCAATTAATGCTTTAGGGCCGCCCGCATAACCTATGCGCCAACCAGTCATGGAGTAGGCTTTAGATACGCCGTTTAACACCACGGTACGATCATACAGTTCTGGGCACACTTCTAAAATATTGGTGAACTTTAAGTCGCCCAATTGAATGTGTTCATACATGTCGTCAGAAGCGATGATGATATTCGGGTGTTTGGCCAGAATGTCACCCAAGGCTTTTAATTCCTCTGCGGTGTAAATGGCACCCGTTGGATTGGACGGACTGTTTAAAACGACCAAACGAGTCTTGGGGGTAATGGCATCGGTGAGTTGCTGCGGCGTAATTTTAAAACCTTGTTCAATACCCGCTTCAATGATAATGGGTTCTGCACCCGCCAATAATGCCATGTCAGGATAAGACACCCAATAAGGCGCTGGAATAATCACTTCATCGCCATCATTTAACAAGGCTTGGCAGAGGTTGTAAAAGCTTTGTTTGCCCCCAGAAGAAACTAAGATTTGGTTCATTTCATAATCTAAGTTGTTATCGCGTTTGAACTTGGCGCGAATCGCTTCTTTGAGTTCTGGAATACCATCGACTGCTGTGTAGCGTGTTTGTCCCGTTTGAATGGCTTTAATGCCAGCGGCTTTAATATGTTCAGGGGTGTCGAAGTCTGGTTCGCCAGCACCTAAGCTGACGACATCCTTGCCTTGACGACGTAATTCGGCTGCTTTGGCGGTGATGACAAGGGTTAATGAAGGTTGAACTCGATTGACGCGGTGCGATAGGCGGGACATAAACGATTTAGCTCACTGAATTTTGATAAAATATTGCCCTGTATTCTACTCTGTTTTCTAATTAAAGAAAATTCACTTATCGCGTAAAGCGGAAATAAAACTGAAATAAAAGCACACGATTGTGACAGCATTTTTAAAACCTTAAAAGACAATAAACAACATGGCAAAAAAATTTCAATTGGTATCGCGTTATTCGCCAGCAGGAGATCAGCCAACGGCCATTGCTGAACTGGTCAGTGGATTGGAGAACGGAGAAGCCTTTCAAACCCTTTTGGGTGTGACGGGTTCGGGCAAGACGTTTACGGTGGCCAATGTCATTGAGCGGGTGCAACGTCCTACCATTATCATGGCGCACAACAAAACCTTGGCGGCGCAACTCTATGGCGAAATGAAAGGTTTTTTTCCACATAACGCGGTGGAATATTTTGTCTCTTATTATGATTATTATCAGCCAGAAGCTTATGTTCCGGCATCAGATACCTATATCGCTAAAGATTCTTCGGTCAATGAACAAATTGAACAGCTACGTTTATCTGCGACCAAAGCCTTGCTGGAACGTGAAGATGTCATTTTAATTGCCACGGTATCGGCCATTTATGGTTTGGGCGATCCGGATCAATATCTCAAAATGATTGTGCAGTTGCGTTTGGGCGACAAGGTTAAGCAACGTGATTTATTGGCGCAATTGATCAATATGCAATATACCCGTAATGACATTGAGTTGTGGCGTGGGCATTTTAGAGTGCGCGGCGATGTGATTGATGTGTTTCCAGCGGAAGCGGAACAATATGCGGTACGCATTGAATTATTTGATGACGAAGTGGAGTCGATTGCTTGGTTTGACCCTTTAACTGGAGAGGTATTAAGCCGCCCGACTCGGGTAACGGTGTATCCGAAGTCGCACTATGTGACGCCTCGCGAGCAGATTCTGAAAACCATTGATCAAGTCAAGGTGGATTTGAAACAGCGTTTAGAGGAGTTGCGTTCTCTGCATAAGCTGGTGGAAGCCCAGCGTTTAGAAGAGCGAACCAAGCTGGATATTGAAATGATGTTAGAACTGGGTTATTGCAGTGGCATTGAAAACTATTCACGTTATTTATCCGGCAGACCTGCGGGTTCGCCACCACCAACGTTATTAGATTATTTGCCTAAAAATTCACTGATGGTGATTGATGAAAGCCATGTCACCATTCCGCAAATTGGCGGGATGTATAAGGGTGACCGTTCTCGAAAAGAAAACTTGGTGACCTATGGATTTCGCTTGCCTTCGGCGATGGATAATCGTCCGCTCAAATTTGACGAATTTGAAGCGATTATGCCGCAAACGCTTTTCGTATCGGCAACGCCCGGCAATTACGAAGCCGCCCAAAATGCCACGATTGTGGAACAGGTGGTGCGTCCCACGGGCTTGTTAGATCCTGAGATTGAAGTGCGCCCCGCTTTAACTCAAGTAGATGACTTGTTGGGAGAAGTGCGGATTCGGGCCGATAAAAATGAGCGCGTATTGGTTACGACCTTGACGAAACGTATGGCGGAAAACCTAACGGAATATCTTGAAGAGCATAATGTGCGGGTGCGTTATTTGCATTCGGATATCGACACAGTAGAGCGCATTGAGATTATTCGGGATTTGCGTTTGGGCGAGTTTGATGTCTTGGTGGGCATTAACTTGTTGCGAGAAGGGTTGGATATTCCCGAGGTTTCTTTGGTGGCGATTTTAGATGCCGACAAAGAAGGTTTTTTGCGCTCAGAACGCTCGTTAATTCAAACCATTGGTCGTGCGGCACGAAATGTGGACGGAAAAGCGATTTTGTATGCCGATAAAATCACGCAGTCAATGGACAAGGCTATCGATGAAACTCAGCGCCGTCGTGAAAAACAAATCGCTCACAATCTTAAGCTGGGAATTCAGCCTAAAGGGTTGAATAAAAAGGTTACCGATATTCTTGAAAGCTCGCCTTATGCCCCAAAAACAACCAGGCCTGGTCAAAAATCTAAGGTGGCAGAGAGCAATGGCGAGTATGCTTTTGTAGAAAAGATTAAAAAGTTAACACCTGCTGAAGTTTTGCGCGAAATTAAGCAAACCGAAAAGCAAATGTATCAGGCTGCCAAAGATTTAGATTTTGAAAAGGCTGCTTTATTGCGTGATCAAGTGAAAACCCTGAAATCAACTATGGTTGGTATAGGTGATTTGCGTTAAAATACAGGGTTTTAGATGTGTGCTCAAATAACCCCCTAGAGGATTTTTAGCCAGTGTTGAGTAAGATTGCAAAAGGTGCGATGGTTTCAGTCGTTGGGCTGCTGTTCAGTGGGTATGTATTGGCTGCGGAACCTCTAAAAGTTGCCAACTATGAAACCAGCTATGCGCTGGTTTTGAAATACCTAGAAGATAAACAAGATCAGCAGGCTTTGCTTTTGTTGCGGGAAATGGCAAAGGATTATCCTAACGATACTCAAGTCAAAAACAATTTGGCGGTATTGTTGACCCGTCAAAAAAATTATGAGCAAGCTCAACAGATTTTCGAAGGTTTGTTAAAAAACAATCCCGAGTTTGGTGTGGTGTTTGATAACTTGAATGAGCTTTACGCTTTTCAAGCACAAAAGGCATACAAACAGGTGTTTGGCGATTCGCCCCTAGTCTTACCCAAAGGGCAAATGCTCGTGTTGCAAAAAAGCCCTGAAGCACTGGCCGAATTGGAACGCTTAAAAAATGAATCTTCAAAACGTCAGGCATTTAATTTAATAGAACAGCAGGTACGTCAAGCGCTCGAAAATTGGCGTCAAGCTTGGAGCCAACAGCAATTTTCTAAGTATGTTGCCGCTTATGAAACTGACTTTAAATTGGAGGGACTTGAGTCTCATGCTCAATGGCTCAAACAAAGAAAACGCAGTGTGACGGGGCCAAGTCAAATAAAGGTTGATTTATCACAAATTGAGTTGTTGATTATCAATGAAGGGCTGGTCAGCGCTTCTTTTGTGCAGGATTATCAATCGAATCGTTATAAAGATCGTGTGAAAAAGGTGTTGTATTTTAAAAGGCAGCCAGACCAAACTTGGAAAATTTCACAAGAAATGACGGTTGAGGTTTTTGAATAAACGATGAAATCTGCCAAACGATTTTTACCCGTTTTGTTAGCCTTGCCGTTAAGTTGGCCTGTGGCGCTTTATGCCGCGGTTGACAATCCGCCTTCTTTTTCAGAAGAGCAAGGTCTGTTGGCCGCTTACGCGGCTTTGCAGAAGTTAGATTTACCTCAAGCGTTGCATTTAACGCAAGCCTTAATTGAACGTTATCCCAATTACAAAGCGGCTCAAATTCTCAAAGCCGATTTGTATGCCATTCGAGCTAATCAAACCTCTTTGATGTTGCGGCAACAGCAAAAATATCAAAAACAACTGTTGGGCTTTCAAGAAGAAGGACGACTACGTTGGACATTTGAACAAAATACCCTAGAAACCGAAGGCTTAAACTATGTGATGAAAACCGCAGAGAGTGGTTATTTGATTATGGTTGATGCTAAGTTACATCGTTTGTATCTCTACGAACAAACCTCAGGCGGATTGGTCAAAAAAGAAGATTTTTATATTATGCTTGGCCAGGCGGGCATAGGAAAGGAGCGCGAAGGGGATAAAAAAACCCCTATTGGGATTTACCATATTAATGGTTGGATTGATGGCAAAACACTTCCAGACCTTTATGGAGAGGGTGCTTTGACTTTGAATTATCCGAATGCTTGGGATAGAGAGCTTGGTCGAACTGGCAGTGGCATTTGGTTGCATGGAACGCCCCAAAATACCTTGACGCGCGAACCTTTATCCAGCCGAGGGTGTGTTGTCTTGACAAATTCGTCGGTTAAGCGTTTACGCCAGTCTTATGATTTGGGTGAGCAAACCCCCGTCATCATTTTGTCGGGGGAGGGTCATGCAGAACCTCTAGACTCAACAGCGGTGTTATCACAAGTGTATCAACACTTTCAAAATGTAACCTTGCAAGAGCCCATTAACTATCAAACCCTGAGCGTTTTGCAGTATCCAGATCAAGAAAATATGGTGTATCTGCGCTATCAAAGCCAGCAGGGACAATGGCACGAGGAATATTGGCAGCGTCATGAATCGCAATGGCAAGTCATGGTCAAAGATCCGAATGCCCGTCAATTACTTGCTGATATTCGCCAGCCACTCAAACCTTAATGACATGATTCGTTTAGGCCAGAGGTTTTGCTCTGTCCAGAAAAAAGTGCTAAAAATCTTCTTCTTTAACCTGTAGTTTTTCATCGACCCAAGCTTCAAAGTCTTGCCACATTTGAAAATTTTCTTTATCAGATGGTAATCTTCCGGCGTGTTCTAGCTCAATGGTTAATACTGGAATATTTAAAAACTCCCCAGCATAACGCCCTAAAGAACCCGGATAAGTTCCTAATTGGCGAAGTTTGAGGTGACCAATTTGGTCAGGAGTTCCGTAATCTGGGCCATCATAGTCCAATAGCCCAAAGGGTGCGTGAAGCGACAAGATAACGTCTGGCTTATAGCGTTTGATAAAGTTAACAATCCACTGAGTTTCTGGTTCGCTTTCGGCAAATGGACCTGGGTAGCGCCGTGGATTGGAGCCTGTATATTTTTTCCAATAGGTAAAGGCACTGCTGTTCCAATCTGGGCTGGGGAAGTTTCGGTTTAAATCAACGCCACTC
The DNA here is from genome assembly GCA_016938655.1 of Thiotrichales bacterium. GTDB lineage: Bacteria > Pseudomonadota > Gammaproteobacteria > Thiomicrospirales > Thiomicrospiraceae > Thiomicrorhabdus. The sequence continues at coordinate 5,852 of JAFGUG010000092.1, forward strand.
GCATTTTGGCGTTGGGCTGGCGATGCGAACAAACCGTCGGGATTGGTTAGGGGCAGAAAAAGCCAGTGAAATCTGTTTTCATCTGGGTGTTGTAACAGCGATTTTAGCCACAGATAACCTAAAGAAATGGCAGAGTATTCGTCGCCATGAATGCCGCCAACAAACAGGATTTTACCTTTTGGGGGGGTGTTTTCATTTGGGGTGATTTCACGATAGGTCAAGGGACGTTTTTGCGTGCTCTGATAGGTTTGACTGGGTAATAATTCCAGTGCCAAACACTCCTTAAAATCAACACTGCGAAGTTTCTTTGCAAATGCCTGACAAAAACTTTCAATGGTGGCTTTTTCCTGCAATTGGGTTAGGTCGATATTGCCTGCCATATTGGAGGCTGGCGTTTCTATTGCCCAAGCAAGGTTGTGGAACCCTAAAATTGTAAAGGCAATAATGAGCCAATTTTGACTGTTAGGCAGTTTCATAAGTAAGTTTTAGGACTCTTCTTTTAGGTTGACAGGAATCGCAATTTCTTTTTGATTCGGTTGGGGAAGTTGACTGTTGAGTTTAATTAAGAGGCGCAGATCATTCATTGAGTCGGCATTGCGTAAAGCGTCTTCGTAAGTAATTTGTTGTGCTTCATAGAGCTTAAAGAGCGCTTGGTCAAAGGTTTGCATACCTGCTTCTTCAGAGGCTTTAATCAAGGCTTTCATTTCGGCAATTTGACCTTTAAAAATTAAGTCCGCCATACGAGGGGTGTTGATTAAGACTTCTATCGCAGCAACGCGTCCCCCGCCAATTTTAGGGATTAAACGTTGTGAAATAATGGCTTTCAAATTTAAAGATAAATCCATCAAAAGTTGAGCGCGACGTTCTTCGGAAAAGAAGTTAATAATGCGGTCAATCGCTTGGTTGGCATTATTGGCATGTAATGTTGAGAGGCACAAATGGCCTGTTTCAGCAAAAGTAATGGCATGTTCCATGGTTTCGTGGGCACGAATTTCACCAATCAAAATAACATCTGGCGCTTGGCGCAAGGTATTTTTAAGCGCTATTTCATAGGATTCGGTATCTACGCCAACTTCACGCTGCGTTACGATGCAACCTCGGTGGGGGTGAACAAATTCCACTGGGTCTTCAATGGTGATGATGTGGCCTTGCGAATTGGCATTACGATGTCCAATTAACGAAGCCAAAGAGGTTGATTTTCCTGAACCCGTGCCGCCGACAAACAAAATCAGACCACGTTTTTCCATGATTAAATCCAGTAGAACTTTCGGTAAGTTCAGTTCTGAGAATTCTGGAATTTTGCTATTAATCACGCGAATGACTAATCCCGCTTGATTGAGTTGCTTAAAGGCATTGACGCGAAATCGAGACACTTCTGGAATTTGGTAAGCAAAATTACACTCTTGATGGGTTAAAAATTCTTGACGCTGTGTCTCATTCATGAGTCCCAAGGTGAGTTGCATGGCCATATCGGCTGTTAGGGTTTCTTGAGTTAAGGCAATCATTTTGCCATCTTTTTTAAACGACACGGGTGCGTTTGCGGTGATAAATAAATCAGAACCTTTTTGTTGTACAAAGGCTTTAAGGAGGGCATGGAGGTGATTTTGAATTTGATTCATGTTTTTTTTTCTTACACAAAATCCGTTTTAACAACGGCTTTTTTACGTGCATCTTCTTTAGAGACTAAGCCTTGTGCAACCAAGCGTTTCAAATCTTGGTCTAGGCTTTGCATGCCGCCTTTGTTGGAAGTTTCGATGGTGGAGCGCATTTGAGGAATTTTATCTTCGCGGATCAAATTACAAATGGCAGGCGTTCCTAGCATGATTTCGTGGGCGGCGACTCTGCCGCCGCCGATTTTTTTCATCAGGGTTTGCGAAATAACAGCTTTGAGAGATTCCGATAACATGGCGCGAACCATGTCTTTTTCTGCGGCGGGAAATACGTCAATAATACGGTCAATCGTTTTGGGCGCTGAACTGGTGTGTAGGGTGCCGAGGACTAGGTGCCCGGTTTCTGCGGCAGTGAGTGCCAAACGAATGGTTTCTAAGTCGCGCATTTCGCCCACCAAAATCACATCTGGATCTTCGCGCAGCGCAGAACGCAAGGCATTGCTAAAACTGTGAGTATCTCGATGAACTTCTCGCTGGTTAATGAGCGCGCGTTGCGGTTGGTGAACAAACTCGATGGGATCTTCGATGGTTAGAATATGGCTATATTGAGTTTGATTGATATGGTCAACCATTGCCGCTAAGGTGGTTGATTTTCCTGAACCTGTGGGGCCTGTGACCAATACAATGCCGCGAGGTGTCATGGCAATTTCTTTAAAAAGTTCCGGTGCTTTGAGGTCTGCCAACGACAGGACTTTACTGGGAATGGTTCTGAAAACGGCGGCAATGCCACGATTTTGCTGAAAAACATTGACCCTGAAACGAGCAACTTTTGGCAATTCAAAAGAAAAATCCGCTTCAAGATATTCTTCAAAGTTTTTGCGTTGTTGGTCGTTCATGACATCGTAAATCATGCCGTGAATCTCTTCGGCTTCTAAATTAGGGAGATTAACTTTACGAATATCACCATCATTACGCAGCATTGGCGGTAAGCCTGCTGAAAGATGTAAGTCTGAAGCGCCTTGTTGTTGTGCAAATTGCAGCAGCTGAGTAATGTCCATGGTGGTTCCTTAAGCAGTTTTAAAACCGATTTTGTGTACCTGAGGTTCTATGCCGAGTTGTCGATAGTGTTTAAAACGAGCTCGCCCCATTTCGATTAAGTGCGGGGTTTGATCGAGTATTTCAATGGTGCGTTGGTATTGGCTAAAAACTTCAGGAAACTGGGTTTGGTGATTTAACAAAATATCAAAGCAGGGTTTGCTAACCGTCTGAGCATAGAGTTGAATGGGCGCTTGCTCGGCTCTTGAAAGGCTATGGGGAATAAAACTTTGAGGTTGATATTGCCATAAACTTAAGTCATAGCGTTGTGCCTCTGTTGGCGTTTCAAACACAACATCCGCCGAGCGTTGTTCACTGACGACTTTTTTCAGGAGTTTGCTCATAAACTGCTCGCGACTGGTTAAGTCGCTAGAGTTGAGAATGTAAAACACCACTTCTGGTTGTGCAGAAGTGGTGTTGGTTTGAGTCTTTGTCATGACTGCGAGGCTTGCGTTAATAAATATTCAACTAGGGTTGGCACTGGGCGACCTGTAGCACCCTTGTTGGTGCCACTGACCCAAGCCGTTCCTGCGATGTCTAAGTGCGCCCAAGCAATGTCCTTGGTAAAGCGCGCTAAAAATTGTGCAGCGGTGATGGTGCCCGCTGGGCGACCACCAATGTTGGCCATGTCTGCAAAGTTAGATTTAAGTAGCTCGTCATATTCTTCACTGAGCGGTAGTTGCCATAAACGATCATAGGTGGTTTTGCCTGCATTCAGCAAGTCGTCAACGAGCGTTTGATCATTCCCTAAAATGGCAGAAATATCATGTCCTAAGGCAATAATACAAGCGCCCGTTAAGGTGGCCATATCAATAATCTTGGCGGGTTGATAGGTTTGCTGAGTATAGGTTAAGGCATCACATAAAATTAAGCGGCCTTCGGCATCGGTATTTAAAATTTCAATGGTCTGGCCGGATAAAGAAGTGACCACATCGCCTGGTTTGATGGCATTACCAGAGGGCATGTTTTCGGTGGCGGGAATGACACCCACCACATTGAGTTTGGGCTTAAGTTCCCCTAAGGCTTTAAAAGTGCCAAGAACCGTTGCAGCGCCGCCCATGTCGTATTTCATCTCATCCATGGATGCACCTGGTTTTAAAGAAATTCCGCCAGTATCAAAAGTAACCCCTTTTCCTACTAAGGCAATCGGTGCTTCATTCGAATCGGTTCCTAGATAGCGTAAACAAATCATTTTGGGCGGGGTTGGGCTGCCTTGGGCAACGGCCATAAAAGACCCCATGCCCATTTCAATCATTTCTTCACGCTCTAAAATGTGGATTTCAAAACCATAGGTTTCAGCCAAGTTGATGGCGGTTTTGGCTAAGTAACTAGGGGTGCAAAAGTTACTGGGCATATTGGCAAGGTCTTGAGTTAAGTGCATACCGATGGCGCTTGCTTGACCTTGTGCTAAGATTTTTTGCGTTTCTGAGTCATTGTTTGCGGTGATAAACGTCATGCTCTCAAGTTTAAACGTTTTTGCCGTAAATTTGCCGCGGCTAACATGGGTATATTCATAAGTGCTTTGTTGGGTATTGAGTGTGTTTTGATAGCAACGCCAAGAAGCTGATTGGAAATCTATTTGAGTTAGGCCATTTAAAATAGCCAACGCGCCAGTGGTTTCTAATGCTTTAAACACGGCTTTTATGGCAGCTATGTAACTTTTTTCAGTTAGTTTGCTCACATTTTCGCCTAAACCAATCAGTATTAAGCGTTTGTTGAGTGGGGTGGCGTTAGCGGTTAATACCAGCGTTTGATTGCCTTTTGCGCTAAAGTCACCCGCTTGAATTAAGCTGTCTACAAAGGGCGTTAAGCCAAAAACATCTGCTAAGGGGTTGCTGTTGGCATCTGAAAAAACCGGCAGAATGAGCGTGTCAAAAGCGGTTAAGGATTCTAGGGTTGGGTTGGATAGGGTTTTAAAAGCAATGTGTTTCATGGGGTACCTGTATTGTCTTTAGGCTATAATTTCTAATTTGAATTATTCTAACCTTTGGTGGCTGTTTTTGCGAATACTGGATACATATTTATATAAAGAATGGCTTTTAACCTTTTTGGCAGTCCTGTTGGTGTTGTTATTGATTACTTTTGGGACGGAAGCAACCAAGCTCTTAGCGATTGCGGTTGAGGGAAAATTGCCGCCCAATGTGTTATTAGAAGTATTGTTGTTAAAAATCCCGCCTGCCTTAGAAGTTATTTTACCCTTAGTGGCATTGCTGAGTGTGATGATGGCCATCGGTCGCCTTTATCAAGATCAAGAAATGGTGATACTCAGTAGCTGTGGCATTGCCCCCAATTATTTTCAAAAACGTCTGATTTTATTTTTAGTGCCTCTTGCGTTCATCACCGGGGGGATTACGTTGGTGGTGACGCCTTGGTCTTTTCAGCAAGAACGTGCGTTGATTGTTGAGGCGCAAGTCTCTTCTCCTTTGGCGGCATTGGTGCCCGGAAAATTTAATGAATTGCCAAATAATCAAGGTGTTTTTTATGCACAATCCATTGAAGCAAATGGCGATTTAAAATCGGTTTGGGCGCGTTTAAAAACACCAGAACAAGACTTGTTATTGATGGCACCCTTGGGCAAGTTTGAGTGGATTTCTGGTAAGCTCGCATTGGTTTTGATGGATGGTCACAGTTACCAAGGTTTAACGGCAGGCCCAGAAGTCACGGTTCGAGCCTTTAAACGTTTTGAGGGATTTTTACCCACGTTGCAAGTCAGTCCGCCAGCCCCCCAACGTTTTGAAAAGTCTACCTTAGAGCTTTGGTATTCTGCTGACTTAAAGGATCAAGCATTGTTACAGTGGCGTTTGGTGACGCCTTTAAGTGTTGTGGTTTTGGGTTTATTAGCGTTGCGTCTAAGTAAAACTGGGCCGCGAGAAGGGCGCTTTGCCAAGATTTTTTTAGCCTTGGTTTTATATGTTGCTTACAACCAATTATTAGTAACCGCTAAAGAAGCTACGGGGGATGGCAACTGGCCGTTATGGTTAGGTTTGTGGGTTATTCCGCTACTCTTTTTATGGTTTGCTTTAACCAAATGGACGCTAAAAATAACCAGGCCTGGTTATTTTTATGTCGATTTTTGGCGGAATCGGCTGCTGAAAACGCCTAAACAGGAATCCTTAAAATGAATGTGATTGAACGCTACTTAGGGCGCGTGGTGGTTGGACATACCCTGTTGGTTTTGATGGTGTTGCTGCTGATCTTAGGTTTTTCAGAGTTTATGATTCAACTGGGTAAGTTGAGTGCTGAGTATACGCTTGCCAAAGGAACCCTTTACACCTTATTGAAGTTACCGGTTTATGGTTATGAGATTTTTCCAGTCGCAATTTTGATTGGAACTTTAATTGGTTTGGGCGGTTTGGCGAACCATGCAGAACTGACCATTTTGCGAGTGACGGGTTGGTCGATTGGGCGAATCTTTTGGGCGGTGATGAAAACAGTGTTTTTGTTATGGTTGGCTGCGGCAGTCATTGGTGAATGGGCGGCGCCTCAAGCGGAATCTTATGCCAAAAAACTGCGAGGCGAAGCCTTGCACAGCAGTTTTTCGATTGGCAGTTCGTCCGATTTTTGGTTGAAAGACGAGCAAAAATATATCCATATTAATCACGTGATTAA
>JAFGUG010000093.1 GCA_016938655.1 Thiotrichales bacterium
CCCCAAACGCGCAATCACAATCCCGCCTTCATTGGCGCTTTCCGGTTCTTCACCGGCCGCAACCGCTTCAAGGTCGTCTAAATCAATGCCTTCCAAAGTACCATCAGCAATCGCTTTTTCCAATGCAGCCATTTTGGCCGTCATTTCGGTTTTTGGATCTTTGTCATTAATGACGTCACTATCAAGGGTTAGAGCCGTCATCCGCCCTAAGGTCACTAATTCTCCGCTTTTCATCGTCACCAAAACTTGCGACGCTTCTGCGGTTTGCAGCACTTCACCCTGATACAGCGGGCTGCCTACTGCTAATATTCGTTCGATACCAGTTTGCGGGTCTAGAGCTTTCACAACCCCTGTAACCGACGTTACAACACCGACTTGAATAGCCATCACACTCTCCAGACTAGGTTTAGACCTAGATTTAACACTAGGTTTTTTTATTTTTTTACATATTTTGCTTTAAGTGCCACAACTTCGAGGAAACAGGACCTGAGAAGTTTCTGATTGAACCTATTGAGGTTTTGCGGAACTTGAAATGAACCGATTAACAGACTCAACGAGACTTAGAGGAAAAGCAAAAGACAAAAAAGCCCCATCCCTAATAAGGAATTGGGGCCTGAATTATTTAAGCGATGCTAAGAAGATTGTTTAAACCACCCAATCCTAGTGCTGAATCTGTACCAGAACCAAGGTTTAGGATACCAAGAAGCCCTGAAGCACCGGCAAGAAGATCACCGCCGCCATTACCGGACAACAGACCTGTACCACCGAGTAATCCCCCCAACTCTGGAGCTGCGTCTACTAAAACGTCTGTTAAGCCAAGCAATGCATCAGTGTTGACCTGACCTTGCAATAGACCAGAAACAAATCCATTTTCGCCAATCAACGCATCGACAACGACATAGCCTGGAATCACATCATGCAGAACCCCAGCAAGGGCAATGACATCGCCACCAAGAGCTTTCGGGAACACATTTGGAATCACAGTATCGACTACCGAGCCAACGACTGGAGTGCTGGCTGCAAATTCAACAATTAAATCCAAAGTGTCGTGGCCAGTGCCATCGTTTGAACTTAAGGCGCTACCAGCAGGTACCGTTCCGGCAATCAAGTTACCTGCAAACGAAAAATCGTGTAGGAAAGTAGTTAGGGTTTGGACTTGGTCTCCCAAAAGCGGATCTTTGTGCAAGTTCTCAATGACAAAAGAAACGGGGCCTTCTAGAGTAGGGAACGATTTTAATTGTCCAACAACCGCACCAAGAGCATCCCCACCAAACTCATCTTGAGTACGCTCAGGAGCGAGCATAGGAAGAACGGTCGATCCAACGAGAGGCAAGCCATTCAACAATCCTTGCAACTTCAAAAGCACTTCTTGTGAGGGGACAAGCTGATTGTTTAGATACAGGGCTGTACCAAATAGAGGGATTTCACGAATTAAAGAAAAGGCATCCAGTACGTTGTTGGAACGATCGCCTGGGGTTGCGTTGTCATAACCAAAACCGGCGAGGTTACTCAGCAGGTTTGCACTGCCAAAAAGAGCCGTGTCAATACGAGTGGTTTCGTCACGCGAGTCGAAGGTATTAATGTCACCGTATAAAAGGTTGCCGATTGGGTTGTTAAGTAGTAATTCAGTTGCCATGAGTAAAACTCCAATTTTTTATTCAAAACTCACTCAGAAGTTTGGCTATTTATTTTGCTTCGCAGTCAATCAGTTGAAAGGTTGCCAGTCCTTTCTTCTTAGAGTGTGGCTATATTAACCACTGGCGTAAATCATCTCTACTGTCCCTAGGTACAATCTGTAAAAAAAAATTGACG
>JAFGUG010000094.1 GCA_016938655.1 Thiotrichales bacterium
ATGTAGGTTTTTAAATCATCCATGCCTGATTTCATACGCTGCGAAAAGCGCGCTTCGGTATCAATTTCGTTTTGCTGGGCGGCCAGACGAATTTGCATGGTTTTTAAACGACGGTTCATGGTGCCAGCAGTGTTAGCGCCATGCGTATTGATTTGACCCGTTAAATGACCATTGGTTAAGTCATCCACCGCACTGATGGCTTGTTGAATACGGTGCAAGTAATACATCACGTGAATGGCTGAAAGTAGGGTTAAGACAATCACCGATATATTCAAAGTTTCAGAATTCACATCAAAGAAAAAGGATAAAAATTCATTGGTAATGGCTAAAAGTGTTGCCGGAATAATGGTGACCAAAGGTGGCCAGTGTGCCAAAGGGTTAAAGCGAGCGGCTAAGGAGTCTGGCACACCATTAAACAATTTAACCTTGCCAGCTTTTACGGCGGCATAAGCGGCTTGCGCATCTTTGATTTGTTCACGCGTGGCAGGCATTCTCACACTGATATAACCGGTAATTTTGCCGGCTTCAATAATGGGGGTGGCATTGGCTTCAACCCAATAAAAATCGCCATTTTTACGGCGATTTTTGACAATTTGATTCCAAGGACGACCACTTTGAATGGTGTTCCAAAAATCGGCGAAGACTTGCTCTGGCACATCAGGGTGACGCAACAGATTATGCGGCTTGCCAATCAGCTCCTCCAATTCATAACCGCTGGCAGACACAAAACCTTCATTGGCATAGGTAATAGTGCCTTGCAAATCGGTTTGTGAAACCAACATTTGCCCTTCTGGGATGACATATTCAATCTGAGTGACTGGCTGATTGTTACGCATAAAAATCCCTTCTAAATAAGCTTTATTTTCAGAAGTCTAAATCTAGCAAAAGCAACGCCAAATTACTATGATTTTAACCAGGCCTGGTTAAAATTAGTACGTTTTAGGCGATTTTATCCGTAACTTTACTTAAACCCTAACCTTGAACCAAACCGCATACAACGCGGGTAAAAACAACAGAGTTAATAAGGTGCCCACACCGATTCCACCAATCAACACATAAGCCATGGGCCCCCAAAAGGTTGAGCTGGTGAGCGGTATAAACGCCAACATGGCGGCCACAGCCGTTAAGATGACTGGGCGTGCGCGGCGAATGGTCGCATCAATCACCGCTTCACTCATCAGCATACCGTGCTTGAGGTTTTCATCAATTTGCCCCGTTAAAATCAGGGTGTTACGCATCAAAATACCGCCCA
>JAFGUG010000095.1 GCA_016938655.1 Thiotrichales bacterium
CAATATTTTCAGAAAGTGTTGGCAAGTCACTCACTATTTTTGTCGATAATGGCAATCTTATCAAAAAAGTAGCCTTCCCTAAGCTTGTACTTCCTATTATTGTGGCTGGCACAGTCACGCTTAACAGTTTGGTGTTACTGTTAGCCATCTTTGTAGTGTTTGCCTTTTTAGGCCATTACCCTGGTATGCAGGCCTTGTGGTTGCCAGTTTTATTCTTTGTAACACTTCTGTTTGGCATGTCAATAGGTCTAATTTTAGGTGTGCTCAATGTGTTTATTCGCGATATTGGGCAGATAGTACCCGTCATATTACAATTGGGATTCTGGCTAACACCTATTGTCTATACCATCACCATTATCCCCGAGGCCAATCAACACTGGTTTGACTACAATCCTATGACCCATGTTGCTGGAGCTTTTCAAGACGCATTACTTTACAATAAAATGATAGACCTATATCAATTGAGTAAGTTCATCATCACATCCATTTTATTATTAGCACTGGGGTTGTTTATGTTCAAAAAAGCCGCCCCAGAAATGGTGGATCAGCTATGACCGTTCTTCATGTAAGCAATGTAGGTAAAGCCTATCGCAAATATAGCTCAGAACTTAAACGCGTAGCCAGTTGGTTTGGTTTACCCGTTAAGCCGGCCGATGAACACTGGGTATTGCACGATATAAACTTCAGTATTCAAGCAGGTGAAGCGATTGGAGTTATCGGACAAAACGGTGCTGGCAAAAGTACCCTGCTTAAAATGATTACTGGCACCTTGCCCCCCACAAAAGGCCGTATTCAAGTCAATGGCCGTATCGCCGCCATTCTTGAATTAGGCATGGGCTTCAACCCAGACTTTACCGGCAGACAAAACGCACAGCACGGCTTGGCGATGATGGGTTTTACCCAAAGCCAAATAGAACAGGTAATGCCAGAGCTAGAAGCCTTTGCCGAAGTCGGGGAGTATTTTGACCAACCTGTGCGTACTTACTCTAGCGGCATGCAAATGCGCGTCGCTTTTGGTGTTGCCACCGCCTTCCGTCCTGAAATACTCATTGTTGATGAAGCCCTTAGCGTAGGGGATGCCTACTTTCAACATAAAAGTTTTGACCGCATTAAACAGTTTAGAGAACAGGGCACCACCTTATTATTCGTATCGCATGACAAGTCGGCCATTCTAGCCCTGTGTAATCGAGCCATTCTAATAGAAGCAGGCCTGGTGATTAAAGATGGTGACCCCGAAGAAGTCACCGATTACTACAACGCACTAATAGCCGAAAAAGAAAACAGCACTATTCGCCAAGAAAAAAATGAATCTGGCAAAATGCAAACTATTTCAGGCAC
>JAFGUG010000008.1 GCA_016938655.1 Thiotrichales bacterium
CGCGAAGTAATCAAAGTACCGACACCTTCGTCAGTAAACACTTCTAACATCACAGCGTGTTCAACACGACCATCGATAATGTGTGATGATTTCACGCCGCCATGCACCGCATCCAACGCACATTGAATTTTGGGCAACATGCCACCATAAATAGTACCGTCTTTGATTAAGGCATCGACTTTTTGAGCATTTAAGCCAGTAAGTAACTCACCTTCTTTGTTCAACAAACCAGCAGTATTGGTTAACAACATAAGCTTTTCAGCTTTCAAAGCTTCTGCGACCTTGCCAGCAACTAAATCGGCATTAATATTGTACGAAGCACCATCTTCACCGACACCGACTGGCGCAATCACCGGAATAAAATCCCCTTTAATCAACATATCAATCACGCTGGTGTTGATGCGTACCACTTCACCAACATGACCGATATCAATGATTTCTGGGACATCAATCCCGGGGGTATTTTTGGTAATGGTGAGTTTACGGGCTTGAATCATATGACCATCTTTGCCCGTTAAACCGACCGCATTCCCACCATGACGATGAATCAAATGCACGATTTCTTTATTGACTTGTCCACCCAAAACCATTTCAACGACGTCCATCGTCTCTTCGTCAGTGACGCGCATCCCATCCACAAAATGCGACTCTTTACCGATGCGTTTCAGTAAATCACCAATTTGTGGGCCTCCGCCATGCACCACAACTGGATTCATGCCGACCAGTTTCATCAACACAATATCACGCGCAAAACTGTCCATCAAAGCATCTTCGGTCATAGCATTACCGCCATACTTCACCACAATGGTTTTACCTGAAAAGCGTTGGATATAAGGTAAGGCTTCTGCCAAAACCGAGGCGATATTTTGTGCTTGTTCTTTATTGAGGTTCATACTGTTTTGGATTCTCATGGCAAAGGCCTTTATGTAAATGGATAAAGAAAACCGTTTAATTCTAGCGGAAATTAATCTCTAAAATTATTAAATTGCAAAGGCAATTCTAAATCTTCCATGCCGCGTAACAGTTGCATAACATCTTGCAAATCATCGCGTTTTTTACCGGTCACCCGCACGCTATCGCCTTGAATGGCCGCTTGCACTTTGAGTTTAGAATCTTTAATGGCTTTGACTATTTTTTTGGCGATGGGCGCATCCAAACCTTCTTTCATTTCGATGACTTGTTTGGCCGTTTTTAACTGCAACTCTGGGTCTTTGACTTCCATACACTTGATGTCAATACCGCGACGATTGGCTTTTTCAACCAAAATATCGTACATTTGATTCAATTGAAACTCTGACTGGGTTTTCAAAGTAACTGTGGTGTCTTTTAACTCGTAACTGGAATCGGTGCCCTTAAAATCATAACGCGTAGTCACTTCTTTATTGGCTTGGTCAATAGCATTGGTGAGTTCGTGTTTATCTAATTCCGAAACAATATCAAATGAAGGCATGAAAAACTCCTTTAAAAGTTTAAAAAACGCTTAAAAACAACCAGGCCTGGTTAAATTTAGCTTAATTGGGCGCTATTTTAACATTGTCAGATGGTTTTTTCTGAGTCAGAATAAAGCTCTTTTTTAGATGATTCACTTTCATGCCTCAAGACCTCCCCATTTCTAAAACCGCACAAGCGGTTCAACCTTTTCATGTAATGAAAATTTTAGGCGAAGCCAAAGCCCTGCAAGCTCAAGGGAAAGACATTATTCATTTAGAAATTGGCGAACCAGACTTTGCGTCACTTAACTGCGTGCATGAAGCGGTCAATCAAGCCATGCAAGCGGGTCTAACCCACTATACGCCCACTCTTGGATTAGCCGAGTTACGCCAAAAACTCTCTGACTTTTATCAGCGTTTTTATCAAGCCAGCGTCCCACCAGCAGAAATCATGCTCACTCCGGGTTCCTCTTCTGGGCTGCAACTGTTGCTCACCGCTCTACTCAACCCTGGCGACAAAGTGCTGTTAACCGATCCCAGCTATCCGTGTAATCGACAGTTCGTCAAATTATTGCATGGTCAAGTAGTGAGTGTGCCTGTTGACGCTTCAACCACCCATCAACTCACCACCGATCTGCTTAAAACTCATTGGCAAACTGGCATTAAACTGGTGATGGTTGCCAGCCCTGCCAATCCCACTGGCTCGGTGATTGAGCAAAGTGAGTTGGTTAAAATGGCACAGTTTCTGTCTGAGCAAAATGCGTATTTATTGGTAGATGAAATTTATCAAGGCTTGGTGTATGACCGTCCTGCCGAGTCAATTTTGGCCAATCAAAACCTAGGCGAAAATGTATTGGTGATTAATTCCTTCTCAAAATTTTTTGGTATGACGGGTTGGCGTTTAGGTTGGCTGGTCGCACCGCTCCATTTAATGCCCGTTCTGGATCGCTTGGGACAAAATCTGTTTTTAGCCGCGCCCACCCTAGCACAATATGGTGCCTTGCGCGTTTTAGAGCCAGATGCTCTGGCTTTATTAGAACAACGACGCCAAGCTTTTCAAATTCGGCGCGCGACACTGATCAACGCCATGCACAGAGCTGGCTGGACAATTAACCAACCTCAAGGCGCTTTTTACATTTATTGGGATGTGTCCAATTTAACGGAGGATGCTGAACAATTGGCAATGGATATTTTATGGAATGCAGGGGTTGCCGTCACGCCCGGCAAAGATTTTGGCGACTATAAAGCCAAGCAACATCTTCGCTTGGCCTACACCACCGAACCCGCCCGTTTAGAAGAGGCCGTCAACAGAATAGTGACTTATTTAAGCACTCGCTAAAAGAGCCTTACGTACCAGGTTGAGTTGAACGGTCGAAAGCATCAACTCCTC
>JAFGUG010000096.1 GCA_016938655.1 Thiotrichales bacterium
AGGCTACAAACAACCTGCAGTTGTCTTTGAAGAACTCAGGAAAGCAGCCTAATTGAGTGAGTGGTGCACTTGGTAGTTGAATTCGCGTTCTGATTTTCTTCAAACCACAAAATTTTTTGTGGTTTTTTATTTTTTAACCTTATGAATTATTTTTTTAAATAAACTTTTAGTGAGTAGATAATTTTTACATCGCAAAAAGTATTTTTTATAAACTCAGATAGTTTGTTTTTTAGGTCTTTTATTATTCATAGAACCCTAAGGGTAATTAAAATAGACTCAGTAAAATTTAATTACTGGTTCAGATGGACAATTTTCACTTCTTTTTCTTCGCACTACCATGGGCAGCGTACAGCAAATTATTCCCTTTGGAGGCGACAAGATGGCACAAGTAATCGGCAAAATTCAATCTCTTATTGGCGAAGTAAAAGTTAAAAACCCATTAACGGGTGAAGAGCGTTTACTTAAAGAAGGCGATTTGGTTTATCAAGGGGAGCAGTTGATTACTTCAGCAAGCGGGAGCGTTACCTTAGCACTGAATAATGGCGAATCTTTAATCTTAGGCCGTGGAAGTTTGGTCAATCTTAATCAGGATTTATTTGTTCCCGTTCCAACTGATACTTCCGCCAGCGTGAGCAGTTTAGAGTCGTTGCAGCGGGCTATTTTCGACAATGATAAGCCTTTACAAGTGGAAGCAACGGCAGCCGGTGAAGAAGAAAGTGCATTGAGTGCCGGTTTAGTTATCAATCGTCTTGGATTAGAAGGCCAAGTAGAGAATGGATTTGATACTTTTTCGGCGGCCGGAATTGATGCATCTGAGGTGACACAATTGGTCGCCGAATTAACCGATCAGCTCAACAATGTGGTGGACTCCATTACCGATTTGTTAACGCCAGGCGGTGACAATAATACGGGTAACGGCGGCAGTTCCGGCGGTTCTACTGGTGAGAGTGGCCTCATTCCGGTCTTCCCTCCCTTGGTAGATAATGTGGAGGCGATTGTTAATGATGTGACTAACAATTTGGTCAATACGGTCGATCCGGTGGTGGATCAGGTAATTGACCTAATCGAAGACTTGATCAACCAAGGCGGGAACACCTTGGAAGATGTCATTGAGTTCGTTGAGAATTTGGTAGATGGCATTATTGACTTGGTGGATCAATTACTGGACGTGATTCAAGATTTGGTGAACCAGATTGTTGAATTGGTCGAAGGCGGTTTGGAATTGGTTTCCGATGTTATTGACTCGGTACTGGATTTAGTCGGCGGCGTCGTTGAAGCAGTCACTGAGATTATTAATCACGTTTTAGATGGCTTAGGGGACGTGCTTGATCAAGTGACCCAGACTCTAGGCGACTTGGTTGATGATGCCACTGGTTTAGTTGATCAATTGCTGCAAACCGTTGAAAACGCAATTGATAACTTAAATGGTGTGCTCAATGGTGTTGGCGGCCTCACTGACAATCTAGTTGGCGATTTAAATGGCGTTCTCGACAGCTTGCTGGGTGGAGAGCCTGAGTTAGGCACAGCCGGTTCGGTTGATCAGGTTGTTGATGCTGTGACCGATTTAGTCGATGGATTGCTAGGAACCAATACCGGTATTTTAGATGATGGTTTAAATGCTTTGACCACCGATGTTCAAGAGCTCTTAACTGGCGAACAAGATTTAATTGAAGTCGTTGATAGTCTCTTAGGCGGCGAGCCAGCTGATGGTACCGTAGGTTCCGTAGATCGCGTTGTGGACGGTGTTACCGATGTGGTTGATGGATTAGTTGGTACCGATACCGAAAACTTGGATGCGGGATTAAATGAAGTTACCACTGATGTTCAAGAGCTGTTGACTGGCGAGCAAGGGGTGATTGATTTTGTTGATAGTCTCTTAGGCGGTGAGCCAGCTGATGGTACCGCAGGTTCGGTAGATCGCGTTGTGGACGGTGTTACCGATGTGGTTGAT
>JAFGUG010000097.1 GCA_016938655.1 Thiotrichales bacterium
CATTGTAACTGGAATGCATCTTTCGCCTGAGTTTGGCCTAACCTACAAAGAAGTTGAAAAAGAATTCAAGATTGATAAAAAAATCGAGATGCTTTTATCTTCTGATACCGCTATTGGTATATCCAAATCCATGGGTTTAGCGCAAATTTCGTTTGCCGAGGCTTATGAAGAATTAAAGCCCGATTTGGTTGTACTCTTAGGTGATCGTTATGAAATCTTTTCTGCCGCTTCTGCTGCAATGATTGCGCGTATCCCAATCGCTCATCTTCATGGTGGAGAAACCACCGAAGGCGCGTTTGACGAAGCAATACGACACAGCATCACAAAAATGGCTTATTGGCACTTTACGGCGGCTGATGCGTATCGTAAACGTGTCATACAGTTAGGCGAGTCACCCGAGCGAGTATTTAATGTAGGCGGTATGGGCATAGAAAACATTCAGCGTTTAAAGTTGTTAAACCGCGAGGAATTTGAAGCGTCGATTGATTTTAAGTTGGCTGAGCACAATCTGCTGGTGACCTATCACCCTGTGACACTTGAGAACGCAAGTACAAAAGAGCAGTTTAAAGCTTTGCTAGATGCGATTAATGAGCTAGACCGTACTCACATTATTTTTACTAAAGCCAATAGCGATACAGACGGACGAGTGATTAATCAAATGATTGATGACTATGTAGCTGTCAACAAACAAAAATCGGTCGCATTCCCATCTTTAGGCCAGCTACGTTACTTAAGTGCGTTACAATTTGTCGATGCCGTGGTGGGTAATAGCTCCAGTGGATTGGCGGAAGTCCCCAGCTTTAAAAAAGCCACGATCAATATTGGTGATCGTCAAAAAGGGCGCTTAAAAGCCAGCAGTGTTATAGATTGCGAACCAACATGCAAAGCCATAGAACAGGCTTTAGAAAAGGCATTTTCAGACCAGTTTAAAGTCACTCTGGCTTCAACGGAAAATCCTTATGGCGATGGACAGGCAAGCCAAAAAATAATCCCGATTTTAAAGCAAAAAATTGACGGCAATCAGCTGAAAAAATCTTTTTATGACATCCATTTTCAAATTTAGATATTAATTATGAACAACTACAAAAAAACACTGGTTTCGCCAAGCATTTCAATCCGACAAGCTTTAATCCTGCTAGATCAAACCGCGCTACAAATTCTGCTGGTGGTGGATGATGAAAATAAACTACTCGGCACGATTACCGATGGAGATATTCGTCGTGGTTTATTAAAAGGTTTAACACTCGACGACGCGATCGAAACGATGGTATTCAAAAACCCAACCGTCGGTCATGTCAACGAATCCAATCAAGAGATTATCAAAAAAGCCATTGCGAAAAAAATCCATCAAATCCCCGTGGTGGATGCCGAAAATCGCGTGGTTGGGCTTAAAGAAATTGAAGAACTGCTTAAACCAGAAATCAAACCCAATAAAGTGATATTAATGGTGGGGGGGTTAGGTACGCGGCTATATCCCTTAACTAAAGAAACCCCCAAGCCGATGTTAAAAGTAGGCGGCAAACCGATTCTTGAAACTATTGTTTTGCGCTTTGCAGATTATGGGTTTGTAAATATTGTCATGTGCGTCAATTACAAAGCCGACATGATTAAGACACACTTTGGCGATGGATCAAAGTTTGGGGTCAATATTGAATATGTTTTAGAGCAAGAAAGAATGGGTACCGCTGGCGCATTAAGCCTGCTTTCCACCAGGCCTGGTGAACCGTTTTTTGTGATGAACGGGGATCTACTCACCAATGTCAATTTTGAAAGCCTATTGGATTATCATATAGCCCAGCAGGCCATGGCGACCATGTGCGTGCGCGAATATGACTTTCAAGTGCCTTATGGCGTGGTCAAAGTCGAAGGCAATCAAATCCAATCCATTGAAGAAAAACCGGTGCATAAATTCTTTGTTAGCGCCGGTATTTATATGCTCAGTCCAACAACCCTAGAGCATATTCCACAAGGGCAATATTACGACATGCCCACGCTTTTTGAAAAACTCATTGCCCAAAAGAAAAACACGCTATCTTTCCTTATCCACGAATACTGGCTCGACATCGGCCGCATGAACGAATACGAACAAGCCAACCGAGAATACAGCGAGGTGTTTGG
>JAFGUG010000098.1 GCA_016938655.1 Thiotrichales bacterium
ATGGTGCCGACAGAGGGACTTGAACCCCCAACCTACTGATTACAAATCAGTTGCACTACCAATTGTGCTATGTCGGCTGAATGCGGCGTATTATAAGTTGTTAACAAAAGTTGTCAACTATTTTTTTAAACTCTCAATGACTTCAACCATTCCGAGCAAGGTTAAGTCTTCAATGTAATCAAAATCGCCATCCAGCATGGGCAGCAGTCGAACAAAATCGCCTCCCGTACCAACACACATAAACTGCAATCCCGTATCACTGGATAAATCCGCCAATAACGTATTAATATAAGCGGAAACCATATAGAGCGTACCCGCAGCAATGCCCGTTGAGGTGTCGGTTGCCAGCAAGGTTTCCGGTAGCTGGTTATCGTGCGCCACCCACTCAGGCTTGATACCTGTCGCCTCTAGCAGGCTTGCCTTCATTGTCTCAAGCCCGGGAACAATAAACCCGCCCATATGCTGCTGGTCAATCACAACGTCCACCGTAATGGCCGTGCCCGCATCGACAATAAAAGCGGGCTGAGTTTGGTTTGAACAGGCTCCGATAATGGCCATCCATCGATCACTGCCAAACTTTTCGAAATCGGTGTAACCACACTGAATGCCACAACAGTTCGGCTGCGTATTTAAAAACGTTGGGTAACACTTGAAAATCGTCTGTACCGAATGGGTGAACTCCGCTGACAGCATCGAGTCAACAACGGAACAGGCATACACAAATTCAACATCATGCGCGTCAATTTGAAAGGATTTGAGCAATTCAACAGTCGAATGCCCGTCATAGACAACCCCGCCCAAATATTCATAGGAGCCGTTATCTAAAACAGCCGCCTTTAACCGGCTGTTACCCAACTCAAAAAAAACTAACATAAGTCATCTCTCGTAAACCTTTTTATGGAAATGGCACCGGAGTCGAAATAATTTAATTCGCCATCCACTTCAATCATTGCACGAGCCATAGCATCCAGCCCCATATAACGACCCCTTACAAGGCATTGATTATTAATAACTAAAACCAGCTCATTGGACTTGAAGTAATCAAAGCAGCTCCAAGATCGCACATCAAAACTTGGCACAACACCGTGACTGAACTGATCGAATAAATTTTGAGCAAATTGTACCAAAAACCTGTGTTTATCCAGGCCTGATATAAAGCTTGAACGAAACAGGTCGCAATGGATAGGAACCGTATTCACGCCCACACCAACGATCATATAGAGTGCATTCGTCTTGGCATTCTTTTGCAGCTCGATCAAAATGCCCGCCAGTTTATGACCGTTAAAATAGACATCATTAGGCCACTTAACCTCCAATAATTCGGATTCCCCGTGTACCCGTGTTAAAGCATCACGCAAGAGTAAAGCAATTTGCGACGAAATGTAAGGTTTGTTTAGCGGATTAAACCGTGATGGAACGGCAATTGATAAAGCTAAACTCCCGTCTTCATGCAGCCAATTTCGACCCTGCTGACCATAGCCATCAGTTTGCAAGCGCGCTAAAACCATGATCGGCGAATCGAGCGTGCCATCAGCGAGCCGCTTCTTGAGATACAGGTTAGTCGAATCGACCTTATCTAAATAGACGAACTGACACCTAGAAGCCAATTGCTTTCTGAGTAACGATTCATTAATGATCTGAGCGTCCACCTAGAAATCCATAAAATAACAATCGCGCAAAAAAAAACCCATCAAGAGATGGGTTTTTAGGAATAAAAGCTTGGGGATGACCTACTCTCACATGGCACCTGC
>JAFGUG010000099.1 GCA_016938655.1 Thiotrichales bacterium
CTGTTTAGTTCTTCAGAAGAAGACAAAGAAGAAGCGCTGGAAAAGCCAAAACGTACAGAGCGCACTTCTGAACAGAACCGCAATCGTCGCAACACGAATAACCGCAACCGTCGTGGTAACAACCGTAATAACCGCAACCAGGAAGTGGATGAGAAACCGGCACGTAACAGTCGTAATGACCGTGACGATAAAACCGATTCAAATGACAAGCAAAGCAAGTCTAGCAACCAACGTCGCCAGCCAAAAAATCGTCGTGATACCAATCAAGATGACAGTGGCAAACCCACTCAAGCAGCAGCGGTTGAGTCTAAACCAGCTAATGACAAACCACGTTCTAAGCCAAATAACGACGAGCAGATTGCTAACAATACGGTTGAGTCAGAGGATTCAAGTGCACAAACCGCCTCTAAAAAAGAGGCTAAATCAGGTGGTCGTAACGGTCAACGCCGTCGTAGTCGCTATAACAGCCGCAGCTACAACCGTCGTCGTCGTGCACCAGTAGATGCACAAAACAGAACGGTAAACTGCCCTGCACCAGGTTCAGAAGGCGCAAATCCAACGTCTTCACAACCGAGTGAGCGCACCTCAACTGACAGCCCAGCGGCCACAGAAATTGTTCAACAAACAATGATCACTGAAACCACAACAGCGGTTCAAGCCGTTGAAGTGCCAGAAACAGTCGCTGCAGAATCGATGATTCAAGAAGCGCCAAAAGCTGACGAACCGGCTCAGCCGAGTCATGCAGAAGTTTCTCCGGCAACAGAAGTGCCAATGGTCGAGGAAAAGGAAACGCCTGAGACAACGACGGTTAACGTTGAAGAATCAAAACCTGAAGAACCGAAGGTTGAAGAAACTCAAGTTGATACGCCTAAAATAGAAGACACCAAAACAGAAGATGCACCAACTGAAAAAAGGGAAAAACCTGCTGAGTTGTCAGAACAGCCAAAGACGGAACCATCAAACGATACTCCGCCACTAAACGCGGAAAACACATCGGAAAAAATGGCTTCAGAAATGTCTGAACAGACTGAAAAAAACGAAAAAGCATAATAGCCACTTCGTTTTAAATATAAAAAAGGCGCTTTAAGCGCCTTTTTTATTCTCTAAAGCAAACCCAGCAGGCCTGCTAACTTTCAAAACTTGGGTTACAAATGATTCGCTTTAATATGTTTCAGCAACCCTTCTGACGCATCCGTTACCATATCAAACACACGATCAAAGCCCTCTGGACCTCCGTAATACGGATCTGGCACCTCACGCTCTTGCCAGTTTTCAGCAAAATCTAGAAACATCAATATCTTGTCAAAGTGTTCAGGCAGCGCCAACTCACGCAAATTGCTGTAATTGGACTCATCCATCGCCAAAATATAGTCGTAGACAATAAAATCACCAAAATCCACCTTTCGCGCTCGAAGGTCTTGCATTTCAATCCCGCGTCCCTTGGCAACCTGCGTAGAGCGTGCATCAGGCGCTTTACCAATATGGTAAGCCGCCGTTCCAGCCGAATCGATTTCGATTAGATGTTCAAGATTCTGATCTCGAACCATCTGCCGAAATACACCATGCGCAGTTGGCGAACGGCAAATATTGCCCAGACATACAAATAGAACCTTTACTTTTTTAGCCATAACATCGGTCACCTTCCGTTAAAATAGTGGCCTTAGTTTACAAGGCCTGTCATCAAAATGCACACCTCCTCTGCCCCCAGTATTGTTTTAAAACAGTTCGAGTTTTCCGAATCGTGGATTTTATATGTTGACGAACACATTATTATGGTCAATAAACCCTCTGGGATGCTTTCAGTACCAGGTCGTGGTGAAGATAAGCAGGCCTGCCTAATTAGCCACATTCAAACCCGTTATCCAGACGCCCTTATTGTGCACCGTTTAGATATGGATACCAGTGGTTTAATGGTCTTAGCACGTTCAAAAGAGAGTCACCGCCATTTAAGCCGACAATTCCAAGAACGCCAAACTCAAAAAGCTTACTTAGCGGTTTGCAGCGGCCTTCCTGCCTTAACAGAGGGAAAAACTTGCCTACCCATGCGTTGCGATTGGGAGCGCCGACCACGACAAATGATTGACTTTAAACAAGGCAAATACGCAGAAACGCACTGGCAAGTTATTCAACAATATCCTCAGAGTTTTTTAATTAAACTCATACCTGTCACAGGACGCTCACATCAACTGCGCTTGCACATGAAATCCCTCGGCCACCCTATTTTAGGGGATAACCTGTATGCCGATAAAACGGCTCTTAACGCCGCTCCAAGACTCATGTTACATGCACAGCAACTCCGCTTTACGCACCCTATTACGCAACAACCGATGACATTTGATTGTCCGGCCGAATTTGATCTAAAAGCGACCGACACCTGATCTAATGGCATAAAACATGCTTAAAAATCGTTAATTCACACAATCGAAAACCGATAATCGAGTTAAGGACACACAGCATGGCCGACATCAACAAAGAACAAGATGATAAAGCGACTCAAGAGATGCTTGAAATGATGGGCGAACTGCCCACTGAGGATTTTGATGGTGCCGACATCGAAGACTTGCTCAGCGCACTAGATGAAGCCAGTGCCTCCGAAAATGAAACCTCTCTTGATGTCAGTGACGCCGCTTCAGAAATCGACATGGGAGATCTGGATGATATCGAAAGCCTCATGGCTTCGCTTGAAGATGACGGACTCAATGATGAGCTTGAAACCAAAGATATTGACTTACCTGAATCCTCCTCCGTTGAGGACAGCATTGACCTTGACGATCTTAACCTGGACGACATGGGTGATTTTAATATTGACGACATGGATCTTGATTTAGACGATTTAGACAGCGAATTAACCGCGGAAACCAATGAGTCAACAACCACCTCGAAACCAGAATCGGTAACAGATGCTGAAGCGGTCACTTCGGATGAAACTGAGGCGTTACCAAACATTGAAGAGGTTAATTTAGATGATTTAGAAGATATTGATGCCATGCTTGCTGGCATGGAACTATCCGAAGATAGCGACCTTGACAAGGAAACAAGTTTGGATGAACTTGATTTAGATGACCTTAACCTTGATGAAATGGAGATAGACAACGTTGTCGATCCTGAAAGCACTGACGAATCTATCCTAGATGAAACCGAGTCCCCCCTAGCTGAACAAGCGTTACCTGATTTTGAGGAAACCACGTTGGATCCTTCCGCTGATAGCCATATGGAATCATTAGACACAGAGGTGTCGATAGACTTAGATGAATTGGCAAATTCAACAGAAGACGACGACATGGATACGTCATTAAGTGACGAATTAGAAAACGATGCCAGCGATGAAATTGACGATCTAGTCGACTTAGAGGGACTTGAAGCGCTGGAAGAGTCTGAAACTGAGCTTCAGCAAGCAGAACCAAACAACGAAAGTGAGATGGCGGAGACAGTCTTAGATGAAACCATTTCAACAGTGGCACCGGAACCAACAGACGAAGAACTGACTTCTAACCCGCCAATGAACTCAGAAACGCTTAAGACAGAAGCCCACTCAAAGGTCGCTCCGTCCAATCAAGATTCTGACAGCAACGATTCAGAAGTGGTTGAACAAGCCGCCCAATCGATTGAAACCATGGAAGAGGCTATTGGCATTGACCAAGAGATACAAGCCATTGCTTCTGAAGTATCGCAAACCGCTAAAGAAGCGACCCTGCTAGCCATGGCCACCACCCAACAAGCACACGCCTCGGCAGAGCGCACTCAAAAAGCAATTGAAGCAACCTTTGCAGCTGCTGAACGTGCCTTTGAAGCGGCAAAAAATGCAGGCTATAGCCTAGAACTCGATGGGTTAGACAGTGCTCTATCAAGCGAAGAGATTAATCAGCAACTTGCCAGCATAAAAGCAAAAAATGAAAAACTGCAAGCGGTAAACTTAAGCATTAAAACCCGTATTTCTGAAATGAAACCGCACTAGACACAGGCTATCGGCATGAATGACAATCAAATAACAGATGACTTATTAGAAGAATTGGAAGAGCTTGAAAGTTCAGCTGTTGAGTTGGATCAACAACTTGGTGATGCTCAAGACAAAAAAGCAACCCTTGATAAGCTTGATTCGCCCAACTCTATCGACGCGACTTCATTAGCCATGGAAGCGGCAAAAATGGCTCAAGATGCGGCATCTCACAGTCAGAAAGCTGCTGAAGCATCACTCAATCATGCCAGTCGTCAAAAAGAACAAATCATGGAACTGTCTGATGCTAACTTTGCTTGGCGTCAAGCGGTTAAAAGTGCCACAAAAGAGATCAGTTCAGCAAAAAGTCAATTTGCTATCCTACTGGGAGTGGGCATTGTCACCAGCGTAACCGCTATGTCGGTAATGGGATGGATGCTGTACAGTATTCAGCAAAAAGAGGACAGCTTTAAGGGTGAAATCTTAGACATTCTGCAAACGGAAAATGCCCTACTGACCAAACAAATCACCATTAAAGTTGACGAGCTTTCTGGGTTAATTGAGCTCATGACCGCCGATATACAAAAAATTAACAAAATGGGTATGGCAATCCAAGAAAATATAGTCGGAGACCTCAAAACAGCGGTGGCAGAAAACCCAACCGCATCAACCCCAACTCAAAGCGATGTAATTCTGGACTTAGCCAGTGAAGTGGCACCTGAACCTCATAGCCCTCACGCACCAGAAAACAATGCTGCGGGTAAAGACACCCATGAATTGGTTCATCAAGATGCAACACCCACACACATGGAACACTCTCCAAAAGACCCAGAAGATCATGTAACGGTTCAGCACAGTCAGCCAGTTGCCACAAAATCGGAAGAAGCGTTATCAAGCGAACACTATCTTGAGCTTAAAGGTTTAATTCAAAAAATACTGGATGCACAGCATAAATTAGAAGCTCAAACCATGGCTCCAACCGCCAGCCATAGCGGTTCTGGCCTGACAAACAATCAAGAAAAACAACTCAAAGATATCAGCTGGCTAGTGAGAAAACAATCAAAAACGCTAGAACAAATTCAAAAAGCCATGAGTCTTGCGCCTGAAACAAGTGACAGTAAAAAGCTTGATCTGTCTACCAGCCAGACTCAAAAAACCTACAACATGATCAGAGGAAGTTTAATTGAACTTAAAGATCAATTAAACCAACTAAAAGCGCAGCAAACTCAACTTCAATCACAAGTCGATAGTTTGCAAAAAGAGACCAAAAAACTCTCGGATGCCGCTAAACCGTATAGCTATCAAATCAAACAGTAAACAGACGGTTGATTCATAAACAAAAGGCTCTTAATGTAAGAGCCTTTTTTATTGAAGCCTTAAAATCTAAGCAGGCCTGCTAACTTTGTATTTATTCACAACCATAAAGTAATTTGATAGCGCAAACAATGAATTCTAAAGACACTACAAAAAGTATCGAATATCATACCCACTTGATTTAAATTGAAATTAAGCGGTAAAACACGGCCTATATTCACCCAATCAAAAGCAAACAATCTTTCACAACTGTAAAGTGAATTTAAATTTTCTCTATCTTAACACTCTCTACAGGAGAATTTTCGCATGGCAAAAAATAGATGGCTTATGGCTCTAGCCGCCGTTGGTGTTCACATATGTATTGGCTCAGTATACGCATGGAGTGTCTACGTTAACCCCATTAAAGAGGAAATGAACTGGACGCTAACCGATGTCACTATTGCGTTTAGTATCGCCATTTTCTTTTTAGGTTTGTCTGCTGCTCTAATGGGTAAATTTGTAGAGAAAAATGGCCCAAAAGTCGCGGCTATTATTGCCGCAGCTTTGTTTGGTTTGGGTACAGCGGGGTCGGGCTTAGCCATTCTCATGGAATCCAAACTCCTTCTCTACTTCTTCTATGGTGTTTTGGGCGGTTGTGGTTTAGGAATCGGTTATATTTCACCGGTTTCAACCTTAGTGAAATGGTTTCCAGACAAACGTGGCTTAGCGACGGGGTTAGCTATTATGGGATTTGGTTTTGCATCGGCAATCTGGGGACCAACCATCAAAGTACTGATCTCTGAAATCGGCGTTGCATCAACGTTCATCACTCTGGGTATCACCTTCTTTGTGATTATGTTCATGTCGGCACTCTATTTAGAAAAACCTGAAGAGGGCTATTTACCTGAAGGCTTTAAAAAGAAAGTCGAGTCAGGACATAAAAAACTTAAAGCTGACCTTGCTATGATGGGGGTACATGAAGCGGTCAAAACACCAAGATTCTACGGTTTATGGATTATGTTATTCATAAACGTAACCTGCGGAATTGCGATTATCGGTGTGGCTTCACCACTGTTACAAGAAGTGTTAGGCATCTCTGCCTTAGTAGCGGCTGCAGCCGTTGGTTTAATGGGGATTTTCAACGGTGCAGGCAGAATTTTCTGGGCGTCACTTTCAGACTACCTAACTCGACCTGTTGTTTACATTATTTTCTTTGCCACACAGGCCGTTGCCTTCTATGTGCTGCCGTCGATTACAGAAATTATTATTTTCCAGTTTATCTTATATTTCATTATGTCTTGTTACGGGGGCGGTTTTGCTTCTATACCCGCCTATATTGGCGATATCTTTGGAACCAAAGAGTTGGGAGCAATCCATGGCTATATTTTAACGGCCTGGGCCGCCGCCGGTTTGGTTGGACCTTTAATCATCTCTATGGTGAAAGATGCAACCGGTTCCTATTCTGAAACCTTGTACGTGTTCTCTGGGTTCTTTGTGGTCGCCCTACTGGTCTCAATTGCAATGCTGATCAACATCAAATCAATCGAGAAGAAACAACGCTTAGCGTAAAACAAACCCGTGAGTTTGAAATGCAACGTTTCATACGTCTTCTAACTCTGATAAAAAATTAGGGGCTGACCTAGTTAACTAGGACAGCCCCTAATTTAATAAAACATGACACACGTTGACCAATCTCAAACAGCACATCCCCCCTTGAATTTAATAGAGAAATCTAACTGAATAAACCTAACCAAATACAGTTAGACCATTACCATCTTTGACCTATGTCTAATTAATCTATCAAGCTGACTGAAGCATAATGAGCCGCGCCTAGAAGCGGAGCTTCTGGATCATCAACAATTCTGACAGGTATCTGTTCTATTGCATGTTGCATACGACCCTTATCCAAAAAACCGTCCATAAACAAACCTGATTCAAGCGCAGTACGAATTTTAGGGGCTATGCCACCTGCAATGTACAGGCCACCAAGCGGTAGGGTTTTTAGGGCTAAATTCCCTGCTTCAGCTCCATAAATCCGACAGAATAGGCGTAACACTTCGGTGCATAAAGCATCCGTACGTTCTAACCCCATTTGGCTAATCAGTGCATTGCGATCACCTTGCTGCATTTTACGTTCAACCTCTGGATTAACTGGAGCAAATTGAGAAACTTTTAAAAAGTCGTACAAATGACCAAAACCATCACCAGAGAGTATTCTTTCAATGCTCACATGACCATCAAAGCGGGCTCTTAAAAACAGCAATAACTGGTCTTCTTGAACATTTTGCGGCGGAAACTCACAATGCCCACCTTCAGTTGGCATGGCGTGATGCTGTTTACCATCAAAAAACAGTATGGCTTCACCTAACCCAGTTCCAGCGGCAATAACCGCAATATGTCCGTTTTTAGGATTCGCTGAAGGGTTGAGCTCATGAAAATGATTAAGCTGTAAAATACCATAGGCAGCCGCTTCTAAATCGTTTAATAAATGGACTTTTGGTATCTTTAGGTTTTGACTGATTTCAGAGGCATCAATCGTCCAAGGTAAATTAGTCGTAATGCAACGTTGCTCTTTTACCGGCCCCGCTATCCCAAAGGTTGCCATATCGATATTGACGTCTGTTCCCAGAAACTCGACAAGCAAGTCTTCAAAGAGAGCGTGCTGTCCGCTCGCAAAAGTGGATTTTCGAACTTCTTTTAACCCATCTAGGCTTGTTCGGTAAAGCGCTAACACTGTTTTAGTGCCGCCCACATCTCCAGCAAGAATTAGATTCATATTCACTCCTTGATTTCCATGCTACTCAGTAAAAGCAAATTAATGAGCTTTTTGTAAAAAACGAAAAGCCTCAACGATCGCATTGGCGACTTCATGCGGTGCCAAATAGTAAAATGCTTGCCAAGCCTGTTCACGGTTGTCTTCATACGCTAACATTTGATTATCATGCAAAGCTAACCAGTGTAATCTTACCGAGTGCCCCAGAAGAACATCTAAAAATATTGAATCTTCTGAGTGTAAATCTTGATTGGCTTTCATAATCAAGCCCAGAGTCATAAGTGCCTCAGCATAAAGACGACGGACTTCTGGCACTGGCGTTTTGTTTAATAGGTGTTCAACCTTTTCTTGAAAAAGCTTTTCACCTCTTGTCATATTCGCACTCAATGAATGATCAAGGCGACGCTTAGGATTCCACTGGTCGCCAATAATTAAACCGGCTGTTTGGTTTACGACATCCCAAACGCCTTCATAGAATCCTTGAGGATATCGGCCAATACTGCCATGGATTTTTCGCCACTGATACCAATCACCAGCCTGACCTATCTCTGGGTTCATGCCAAATTCAAATTTCGGAAGACTTAAATCGTGGTCTGTTTTATCAAACTTCATAAACTCTTGCTTATAAATCTCTTCTTGTACATCGGCATAATTTTCAAGCACATATTCAAGCGCCAGGGCAATCTCGTAAGGGGCTTTAGTCATTAATAGGTCAAGGGCATCATCGGCGCTACCTTGACCCTGAGAAAAACGTATTTGACCCGCCAAGAGTTGCAAGAGCTGACCCGTTCGAATTAAATGCATATCGCTGAGTAACTTAGGACGTGACCGAATCAATAGGCCTAAATTTAAGATTAACTCTTGAGTTAAAATTTGTGCTCGCAAATCATCAGGGTTAAATTCTTTGATGATTCTAATAATTTCCAACGCCCCTGCTGGCTGCCTAAAGGTCGAGTGTTTACTGTACTGGCGAGAGACGCTTAAAGCGATCTTACGAACTAAAATTTCTGTTAACGCGCCCTCAAGGTTAATATCATGTTTTTCTAGCCAAGCGGCCGCTCTGCGGACAATATTCCAATCTCTAAGCTCTTTGGCTTGAAGATAAATCATTTCCATGAGCTTCTGCAGCGTGCATGGCGCCCCATCAGAACCGGTAAGCCCTGTATTGTAAGAGGCATCATGACGGTCAAAAAATATCTCAACAATCATAAATTGCTCAGCGAGGTTGTCAGTATGTATTAACTGAGCGATTAACGCTTCATCTGTCCAGTTTTGACAGGTTTTCACATCAAGTTTTAAATCTGAGTTCGTTTGTGTCTGCTTTAAGATTAAACACTGATTTGAATGCAATTGCTCTTGCTCGTTTACATCTGGGGCTTGCTGCAAATAATGTAAATTTCGTTTTGCAGAGGTAGGTAGGAAGTTTTTAAGCATCCCCAATGAAACTGGGATATCAGAAAATTTACCATGTCGACACTCTTCCATAAATTCAATAAGCGCAAGACTGCCCTCCTTAGCAAGCATGGACTGATTAACCACCATGACCACTAGAGGGCGTCCAGGTAAATTCCATTGACGATAGATATAACCCATCTCCATCTTTAAGCGTCTGACCAACATACGATTATCTTGGGTCAAATAAAAGTCATGACGACTTAAAAACTGAGGTTGAAAAATAAATTGGTTACCTTGATATTCATAGACACAAGAGGTAGTGAGTCCTCGTGGATTTCTATGAGGTCGTCCACTTAGTTCAAGACGTTCGCATCGTCCTAACCATTCAAAGGCATCGGCAAGCGAACTGGCTGGTAAGATTTGGATTGGCTTTAGTTGATCGAGTGTTTGTGTAACCAAACCGTATTCATGCAATTTATCCTGAACACTTTCATCTTCGGCAACCAAAGAAAACTGAATTTGTCTGCCAATGTTCTTACCGATATTTTGATGACGTCCTAAGGGGTCTATGTCACTAACATCGAGAAGGCCATCTTGCACTAGTGCACCCAAAACATAAAGACTTTGTGCCCAGACTAATGGCACATTTTCATTCGGCAAACGCGCTTGCGAACCTGGGTGGTCTCGCTCAGCTTGAATTTTATCGGAGGGCACATAATAGAGCTCAGGGAGTAACTTTTGACCATTATGCTCTACTAAGAGGCCTTCCAATTTATCACGATACTGTTTAGCAAGAGCGGGCTGATTGGTAAATAAAAAATGTAACAGGAGATAGCTGAAAAACAACGGCCACTCACTTTCAATATTTTCAAACTGCTTCATCTCTTCAGGTTCGTAATGCAGACGGTTGGCATCTTCATTAGCAGCTTGGTGTCCGTCCCGCAAAAAACGCTTGCAACCATATTCCCCCGCCAGCTTATCAATCACTTCATTCAAAGTAAGCTCAACCAACGCTTCATCTTCAACCGCAAAGGCAGGAAAACCTATCGCACTGAGCGTAGCCGCATCCACTTCTTTAGAAAGCGATTCAGCAGGCAGCGTGGCCTCTAAGGTGATACGCGCTCTTGCAATCTCATCGGGAATAACATGAATAACACTGTTTAGTCCCCCTTCAGAACCAAAACAATTAAAGCCATCCATGGCTTCTAGAGCAGCTTTCGCCATGCCCACGGAACTGCTGTTTACCTCGGCAATCCCATGATTAATTTTATTACCACGCTCCCAGATACCATAATCCGGAGTACGATAAGCTCGGCCAATATAATGAACCAAGTTTTGAGTAAATTGAACCTCTTCTAACGTGAATAGGATACGTAAACCAGAAGCGGTCATTTGGGCCAACATCAACAGGAACAGGCTCGTTGCATCCAATTGCAAATGCCCCCACTCATCATCCCCGACCACAGAATCGCCAGAAGTGGTGGAATATTTAGCATGCAAAGCATCTAGCGGATTCTGGGAATACTTAAATGCTTCAACTTTATGAGATTGCTTCATCATGGCAGTCAACAGGCCACGCATCAGCTTCACCACACTCTGCTCAAGTAAAAAAGCACGCCCTTCGGTATCATCCACTTTACGATAAGCAAGCCCTAACCCCCAAACAGCCAAAATACTGTACACATTATCGCGAACCCATGCATCGGTGTAGTCACCATGCGCGGTAATAGCGGTACTAGCCGGAAGTAAACCCGTAATAGGGTTTTGTCTGGCAAGAATAATATCGGAAACCTGATGGAAGTATCGATCTAAAATTTGAAGATGTTCTGAGTACATATAGATGTCTCGCAATGCTGAGAATTTTAAAATAAGTGG
Organism: Thiotrichales bacterium; assembly: GCA_016938655.1. GTDB lineage: Bacteria > Pseudomonadota > Gammaproteobacteria > Thiomicrospirales > Thiomicrospiraceae > Thiomicrorhabdus. Next base: position 11,271 of record JAFGUG010000099.1, read on the forward strand.
AGTATTTCTCTTCGGACGTTGAAGAGCTTGGAATAAAAACGTTTGTAGCTAGAAGATTGTAAACATAAGCCTTAGCTAGTGCGTAAAGAAAAACTTAATATGACGTGCTTTTAACATCTATCCTATTATTCATTAACGTTCTAACAGCGAATTTATTGCCTTTATGTAAAGGTTCATGTCTGCAAATGATACCATCATTCACCCTAACTCAAAATAAAGCATCGTCAGAAGATTCATCAGGTTTTAGAAGACGTATTAAAATCAATTTTAGAAAATGGAATACGAAAATTTTTGGCAAAAAAAAACCTGACTCTCAAAACACTTAAAGTGTATGAAAATCAGGCTTTTAGAATGTGGTAGCGGGGGCTGGATTTGAACCAACGACCTTCGGGTTATGAGCCCGACGAGCTACCAAGCTGCTCCACCCCGCGACAATTTGTAAGCCGAACTGAGTTGCTTAACTCGTTTCGATGTGGCGTATTATAGGGGGTTACAAAAATATTACAACCCCTAATATAAATAAAACCTATATTTATAAAAGTTAATTTATGAAACGCGTTTCTGGAAGTGATCTCTTAGATTATAGCGATAGATAAACCCAGGAAAAGCAAAGATCGAGAACATAAACAGCGTTATGGTATAAAACTCCCAATCCTGAGCTTGTACGTGCCCCATGCTCTTACTTTCTAGTAGATAGGCAAAGATGCCAGTCAAAATAAAATATAGGAACCATTCAATCGAATTAACTAGAAAAGACTTATCAGGTACTTTAATAAAAATAAATAAACGGTTGGATAAAATCCAAGGGATATTCGCTAATATTACGGCTGTTACTAACAATAGCCATACGGCTTGATCAACACTCATTATCTTCCCCTCAATTAAATTAACTTTTTATTACTAAAAAAGCCGACAACATCGGCTTTTAAATTTATAACTTAAACTTAATTAATGCTTTGGTAAGCAAGCTCGATAAGCGAGCTTGGCATTAAACCTAAAACTAATAATGCAATCGCAACAAAACTAACCGCCAAGTTTAGTTCTGAACTAATTGGTTGCAACGGTGAAGTATCTTCCGCTTTATCAAAGTACATCGCCTTGATTACCCGCAAGTAGTAGAACGCACTAATAACCGCCATAATCACAGCAATAATTGCAATCCACATAAACCCAGCTTTGATGACTTCTTCAATAACTAGGATTTTTGCCCAGAAGCCGATAAACGGTGGAATACCTGCCATCGAGAACATAATAAGGAGCATCATAATCGCTAACCAAGGGTTACGCGCATTTAAACCAACAAAATCAGAGACTTTATCAAATTCATTACCCGTTCTTGATAAGGCGATAATCATACCAAAACCGGCTACACCGGTAATGGCATACACAATCATATAGAACATTGCCGCAGAATAACCGTCTGGATTGGCGGCAATAAAACCGAGTAATACGAAACCAACGTGACCAATACCTGAATACGCTAACAGTCGTTTTAAATTATCTTGAACCACTGCAATAATCGAACCGACCACCATGGACAGAACCGACAATATAATTAATAAGGTCTGCCAATCGTGCACCATTCCCGGCATCCCTTCTACCAACAAACGGTAAATAATGGCAAATGCAGCAAGCTTAGGAACCGTACCTAAATACAGGGTAACGGCTGTGGGTGCACCTTGATAAACATCGGGGGCCCACATGTGGAAAGGAACCGCGCCCAACTTGAATGCTAAACCAATAACCACAAACACGACACCAAACGATAAAACCACAGCATCTGCTTTACCAGAGGCAATAATTTGTGCCATTTCTGGGAAGGTAATCGAACCGGTTGCTCCGTAAATCATAGAGAAGCCATAAAGTAGCAGGCCTGTCGCAAGCGCCCCAAGTACAAAGTACTTCATACCAGACTCTAAGGCATCACGTGAATCACGACGCAAAGCGATCATGGCATACATTGATAGCGCTGCAATTTCCAAACCTAGATAAAGGGTAATAAAGTTATTACCTGACACCATCACCATCATTCCAAGTACACCAAAGAGGCCTAGAATGAAATATTCTCCACTGTAGAACTTTTGTTGCATTAAGTATTCTTTAGAAAACAAGAAGATACCTAAGGAGATCAGTAATATAAATAACTTTAAGATATCACCCATACTATCACGTACAAAACTCTCGTTAAACGTAGTGACCACGTCCACACTAAAGCTTGTCATTATGAAATAAGCAACAACCACTAGAGAGATTTGAGTCGCATAGTAAGTAGCAAACTGGTATCTCTTAGACCAAAAAGTATCGGCAACCAAGATAAAGGAAGCCATTGCCAATAACACCATTTCTGGTATGGCGGGAGCAAAAGCGGGTATTACAAAATTCATACTCTTATTTCACCTGTATCCAATTAAAGTTTGGTTGTTGTTGCTTGAATAAGTAAGTTTTCAACAGAAGTATGCATCACTTCCATCAACGGGCCTGGGTAAACACCCAGACCAATTACCGCAACCGCTAAGATTGCCATAATTGCGAATTCACGTTTATTTAGGTCTTCGAGCTTCTCAACGTTTTCGTTGGTCACAGGACCAAAGAACACACGTTTAACCATCCACAAGGTATAGGCAGCACCAATCACAAGTGTTAATGCGGCTAAAGTTCCGTACCAAAGATTTGCTTTGAAGGCACTCAGAATAACCATGAATTCACCAACAAAACCGGAAGTACCTGGTAAACCAACGTTTGCCATCGAGAAAATAACCGCAAACATCACAAACCAAGGCATTTTGTTAACTACCCCACTGTATGCTGAAATTTCACGCGTGTGCATACGATCGTATAAAACACCAATCGCTAAGAACATCGCACCGGATATAAAACCGTGCGAAATCATTTGAACCATTGCCCCTTCCATACCAAGCTGAGCCCCTTGCATTGTTCCACTGTTTTGCATAATGTCATAAACAAGGAACATACCGAGGGTTACAAAGCCCATATGTGAGATAGATGAGTATGCCACCAGTTTTTTCATGTCTGTTTGCACTAAAGCAACAATGCCAATGTATACAATCGCAATTAAGGATAGACCAATGACTAACCAATCTAGAGCCATCGAAGCATCAGGCGTGACCGGTAAACTGAAACGGACAAAGCCATAACCACCCATCTTGAGCATGATAGCCGCAAGAACGACAGAACCAGCGGTTGGCGCTTCAACGTGCGCATCTGGGAGCCAAGTATGCACAGGAAACATTGGAATCTTAACGGCAAAGGCAATTAAGAACGCGAGGAAAATTAGTGTTTGCGCAGTCATACCAAGCTGCATGCCGTGCATGTCTAAAATCGAGAAACTGCCGAACTGGTAATACATGTATAAAAAACTGATCAACATGAATACCGATCCGAAGAAGGTATATAAGAAGAACTTCAACGTTGCATAAACACGACGTGGCCCACCCCATTTACCGATAACGATAAACATTGGAATTAGTAACGCTTCCCAGAATGCATAGAACAAAATTGAATCAAGCGCCATAAAGACACCTGTCATCATCCCACCCATAATCAAGAACGCCCCCATGTACTGCTCAACACGCTCTTTAATTACATCCCAAGCTGAGGCAATAACCAAAACTTGTGTAAATGTAGTCAACAGCACCAATGGCATTGATAAACCATCGACCCCTAAATGGTAGTAAATATTGAACGCAGGCACCCACTCAACTTTTTCGACAAACTGCATAGCAGCAGTAGTTGTGTCAAAGTTAAACCACAGTGGCAACGAAATTAAGAACGTTACAAAAGCAACGATAATTGATAACCACTTAGCAGCGGTTTCATTGTTACGGCCAGCAAATAGCACCAACAGTCCACCAATAATCGGTAGCCATATCAAGGTACTTAATATAGGAAAGCTTGATAACATTGAATCTAATCCCTTCTCTTATTATTCTTTAAATTACCAAAGTACCCATACCAGCATTGCTAGTAGGCCAAATAGCATTACAAAGGCGTAGTGGTACATAAAACCAGTCTGCGATTGACGAAGAACCGCAGCTGAATTGGCTACCGCCATAAAGGTATTTGTAACCATACCTTTGTCGATTAACTTAACGTCAACCACACGGGTAAAGAAAGCACCTAATTTACGCGTTCCATCAACGAAAATGATTTCATTAAGGCGGTCAAAACCATAAGCATTATCAAGCATGTATTTTCCACGAGGACACATCGCTTGAATTTTTGCCGGTAAGGTTGGTTGTTTAAGGTACATAAACCATGCTAAGAACACACCAGACAAGGCCAAGATGACAGGCAAGGTAGCAAACGAAGTAAATACTAAACTCACAACACCTTGGTAATAGTTGTTATACACAGCCATCATCGTATCGTTTTCAGGTGTTACAAATATTGAAGAACCAAAGTAACTACCATTCAACATACCATCAATCATAGGAAGACCAATAAATACTGCTGGAATAGCCAATAAAATTAACGGTACGGTCACCACTAATGGTGACTCTTTTATCTTGTGTGTACGCACATATTCACTCTCTTCACCGTGGAACACTAGGAAGAACATACGGAAACTGTAGAAAGCTGTTATGAAAACACCTGCCATTAACAGAACATAGGCAAAGGTGTGACCGAAACGATCAGATTCACCTAACGCTAGCAAAATACTGTCTTTGGAGAAGAAACCTGAAAAACCTGGGAATCCAATCAAAGCTAATGAACCTATCAACATGGCGATGTATGTAACCGGCATATATTTTTTAAGGCCACCCATATCTCGAATATCTTGTTTATGATGCATCGCAATAATGACAGAACCTGCTGCTAAGAAAAGCAGTGCTTTAAAGAATGCGTGTGTCATTACATGGAACATACCGGCCGCATAAGCAGACGCACCCATCGCAGCAACCATGTACCCCAGCTGTGAAAGCGTAGAATAAGCAACCACACGTTTAATATCGTTCTGAATCAAACCAAGTAAACCCATCATGAAGGCGGTTAAAGCACCAATAATCAACACAAAACTAAGCGCTGTTTCTGACATTTCAAATGCAGGCGATAGACGAGCGACCATGAAGATACCCGCAGTAACCATGGTTGCTGCGTGGATCAATGCTGAAATAGGCGTTGGACCTTCCATAGACTCAGGAAGCCAAACATGCAATGGCATTTGTGCTGATTTACCCATCGCACCAATAAACAGAAGAATTAGCATTAATGTAATCATTGACCACTCAACACCCGGAATAATTTCAATCATCACATCGCGCTGAGAAGAGAGTTGTGCGAAGAACTCTTTGTAATCCATTGTATTGAAATAAACAAAAACAACTGCAATACCTAAGATAAATCCAAAGTCACCAACACGGTTAACTAAGAACGCTTTTAGATTAGCTTGTATGGCTGATTCTCGTTTCATGTAGAAACCGATCAATAAATATGAAACAAGTCCAACGGCTTCCCAACCAAAGAAAAGCTGTAAGAAATTGTTTGCCATGACCAATGACAGCATTGAGAAGGTGAACAAAGAGATGTAACTGAAGAAACGCTGGTAGTAAGGATCGTCATGATCGTAATCTTCATCATGATCCATATAGCCGATGGTATAGATATGTACCATCAATGATACAAATGTTACAACCAACATCATAGTGGCAGATAGTTCGTCAATCAGATAACCTAGTTCAAAACGAATTCCATCTGAAACCATCCAGGTATAAAGGCTAGCGTTATATTCTTCATGCCCTGCCATTACAAATTGATAAAAAACATAAACGGATAAAACAGCTGAAACAGCGACACCGGCGATTGTAACTGTGTGCGCACCTCTTCGGCCAATTTGACGTCCAAACAGGCCTGCAATTAAGGCCCCAACTAAAGGTGATAAAAAGATAACTGTAAGTATTGTGTGTAACATCAATTAACCCTTTAGTGAACCAAGATCATCAACGTTGATGCTCTTACGGTTACGGAAAACAAGAACAATGATAGCCAGACCAATCGCAGCCTCAGCAGCCGCCACCGTCAATATAAAGAAGACGAAAATCTGACCCGTGACATCATTTAGATAGTGAGAAAACGCAACTAAATTGGTATTAACGGCTAATAGCATTAGCTCAATAGCCATCAATAATACAATGACATTCTTGCGATTAAGGAAAATTCCGGCCATGCTAATCGTAAATAACAAAGCTCCAAAAATTAGATAATCCGATAATGCAATCATTTTTCCTCCTCCGCTTTTGGAGCAATCGGTTTTTCAACCACAGCATCCATTTTGACAATTCTGACTCGATCAGATGCTTGGGTTTTAACCTGCTTATCGATGTTTTGATAAAGCACTTCACCTGCTGGGCGATGACGTAAAGTCAATGCAATTGCAGCGACAATACCCACTAACAAAAGAACGGCTGCTAATATAAAAGCGTAAGCATGAACCGTGTAAAGTGGAACAGCAATTGCAGCTGTATTACTGTATTCTGGGCCATGAGTAACAGGCGCGCCTGTTACTTCTAAACCAAAATGTGCAGGCCCTAAAACCATGTACATCATTGCAAATGTCGCAATCGAGGCCATTGCACCAATCGGTAAATAGCGGGTGAAGCCCTCTTTAAGTTTAGCCAGGTTAATATCAAGCATCATAACCACGAACAAGAATAGAACCATTACCGCGCCGACATAAACAAGAATCAACACAAGGCCTAAAAATTCCGCTTCAGCCATAATCCAAATACCTGCTGTTGCGATAAAAGTCACGACAAGCCATAAAGCGGCTTTTACAGGGTTTTTTACCGTAATCATCATTAGACCTGAGATAACAGCAATACCAGCCAGTACATAAAACATAAATTGTTCAAATGTCATATTCTATTCTCTTCAATTAACGGTACTTAGCATCAACTGCACGGTCTGCAGCGATCTGTTGTTCGTGTGTATCTCCAAAAGCAAGCAACTTGTCTTTGGTCATAATATGTGGCCCACGCTCTTGGAAGTCGTATTCGTGAACACGTGTTTCAACGATGGCATCAACTGGACAGGCCTCTTCACAAAAACCACAGTAAATGCACTTAAACATATCAATGTCATATTGAGTTGTTCTACGAGTTCCATCTGAACGCTCTTCAGATTCGATCGTAATTGCATTAGCAGGACAAACTGCTTCGCATAACTTACAACCAATGCAACGCTCTTCGCCATTTTCATAACGACGTAAAGCGTGATGTCCACGAAAACGTGGAGACATCGGCGTTTTCTCTTCAGGATAACGAACCGTAATTTTTCTTTTAAAGAGATACTTACCGGTTATTCCAAGCCCTTTAAAGAGTTCGGTTAACCCGAAAGTCTTAACTTGATGTTTAATAAATTTAACCATTTTTACCTCTAATTAAACCAAGGACCAAAAGAGAAGTACTTCATTGCACCCACAACGAAAACCCAGACGATTGTCACTGGAATCAACACTTTCCAACCTAGACGCATTAATTGATCATAACGATAGCGAGGGAAAGTAGCTCGTAACCATAAGAATACAAACAGTAAGAAACTTACCTTAAATGCTAACCAGCCAAAAGCAGGTACCCAACCAAATACTGTCTCGAGAACGGGGATTCCTTCAAATGGCGATAACCATCCACCTAGGAACATGATGGCCGTCATGAATGAAATTAAAATCATCATTGCATATTCAGCAAGCATGAATACACCAAACGTCATACCAGAATATTCAACGTGGAAACCAGCAACGATTTCAGCCTCCCCTTCAATAACGTCAAATGGTGTGCGGTTTGTTTCTGCTAAACCTGATAAAAAATAGACCACAAACATGGGAAGCAAAGGTAATAAGAACCAGTTAATAATACCGCCCTGTTGAGCCTCAACAATACCTTGCAAGTTCATTGTTCCAGCAATCATTAAAACGGTAACAAGTGCAAAGCCCATCGCAATTTCATACGATATTTTTTGTGCTGAGCCACGAAGTGCACCCAAAAAGGCATACTTAGAGTTAGATGCCCAACCGGCAATGATTGTGCCATATACCAAAATCGAGGAAACCGCTAATACATACAAAATACCTGCATTAATATCGGTTACAACAACTTCTGGAGAAAAAGGGATAACCGCCCATACAGCGACTGCAGGTGCGATCGCCATAACCGGTGCGATGATAAATAAAAACTTATTAGCTTGCTGCGGAAAGATGACCTCTTTCGTCATCAACTTAAGGGCATCAGCAATAGGTTGTAACCAACCACCTGGACCTACACGGTTTGGCCCAAGACGAACCTGCATGTAACCGATGACTTTTCGTTCTGCATAAGTCAGCCATGCTACCGTTAACATAATTGGCAAAATAACCGCTACCGCTTGGATGACAAGCGTGATTAACACGGCTAACCAATCATATATATATGTTGATAAAAAAGCTTGAAGAGCGTCAAACATTAATACTATCCTCTGTTGACCGTTTACGCTAAAGCGTCAGGCGTTGCTTGCAATGAAGGCGAACGTCTGACGATTCCGTCGATTGAATAAGGGGCGACAATGCTATACGTCTCATTGTTACTATCTAGCTGACTCTCTAACTCTGAGAAGTCAATCGATGATGCTGAATTATCAAGCACTTCTGCTAAAACTTGATTGGAATGTGTTTGCTCAAATCCATCCAGTTCAAACATGTTTCCTAAGACACGCAACACTTTCCAACCTGCCTTAGCTTCGCCTTTTGGTTCAACCGTCATCTTAAAGGACTGTTTGAGTCCATTTGCATTCACAAAAGTACCTGCTGTTTCAACAAACGTTGCAATTGGCAGTAACACATCGGCATATTCACGCTGAACAGCACTATCAAATGCGGTAAAGTTGATTACAAAGTTGGCTTTTTTCATTGCTTCAAGTGCATTTTCACCTTGTATACAATCTGATTCAGGTTCGATACCAAAGTTGATAAATGCATTCATCTTTTCATTTATCATCTCTGACACATTTAACCCCTTAACAGGTAAAAAGTTAGCTAAGTGTGCACCTACTTCATTTGCAGCCATTGGCAAAATATTTAATTTCGCGCCGGTTGCTTTAGCAATAATTGAGGACAGTTTCTTGATAAGTGAATAATTTGAGTGTGTTTGGCTAATTTGACCAACCATTACCGCCGCATTTTCGGCAGATTTCAATGATTCAACAATCGCTTTATGCGTTTCATTTACTTCAACTTCAGATAACCAGGCCTGCGCACTTTCAGTTGTTGTTTCGATCGCCGCTTTAGCGACTGAAGCTAACTCTAACGTAAAGCTTTCAGCATTAATCGCTGAATTGGCTAATTTGTAATTAAAATCAAAGTCTTTAGGGTTTACTTGATTAATCTCAGCACCGCACTTAAAGGCTTTACGAACACGATGGTTTAATATCGGAAGCTCTTTTCTTAAATATGAACCAACAATCAATACAGAATTTAATGATTCAACTTCAGCCAACTCAAGTGACAAACTTGGTGTATTAAAACCAACTTTATCGGTGGTAAAATCAATTTGACGTAAACGGTGGTCAATATTATTGATGCCTAATCCACGAGCAAGCTTCTGTAACAGTTGTAACTCTTCTAAGGTACTGTTCGGAGAGGCTAAAACACCGACTATAGTTGTATCTGTCAATTGAGTATTAAGACCTTCAACAGCAAACGCTAACGCAGTTTCCCAATCTGTTGTAAGCCACTCACCATTTTTCTTAATTTGCGGTAAAGTTAAACGATCTGAGGAGTTAATTCCTTCATAAGCAAAACGATCTCTATCAGACAACCACACTTCGTTGATTGCTTCATTTTCGCTAGGCACTACTCGCTTGACTAAGTTATCTTTTGTATGAACAGTAATGTTTGATCCGATACTGTCATGGGCAGCAATAGCATGATGTGCTTTAAGCTCCCAAGAACGTGCGGTATAACGGAAAGGTTTTGACGTTAATGCACCAACCGGACATAAGTCGATCATATTCCCGGACATTTCAGAGGTAATTGATTTCTCAATATACGTTCCAATCTCCATCCATTCCGATCGACCCGTTGCTCCAAGTTCCATCATTCCAGCCACTTCCTGACCAAAACGAACACAGCGGGTACAGTGAATACAACGAGTCATATCAGTACTGATTAAAGATCCTGCGTTGCGATCACTGACAATTCTTTTTGCTTCAGTAAAACGAGAGACATCATCACCATGTTCCATGGCTACGTCTTGTAACTCGCACTCGCCACCCTGATCACAAATTGGACAATCAAGTGGGTGGTTAATGAGCAGAAATTCCATTACTGACTTTTGTGCAGCAATCGCTTTAGCAGACTTAGTATGAACCTTCATACCGTCTGTTACAGGTGTTGCACAAGCGGGAAGAGGCTTCCAAGCGCCTTCCACTTCAACTAAGCACATACGACAGTTAGCTGCAATCGACAGCTTTCTGTGGTAACAAAAACGTGGGATCGTAATCTTAGCGTCATCTGCGACGTCAATTAACATGTCACCTTCATGGGCTTCAATAACTTGACCGTTAATTTCTACTTTTACCATAATTCTTTAACCTAATTTAACTTAGCCGAACATTGCCTAAGAAACCGCTTACTGACGGTCGTAAATACTGCAACCGTGTTCAATATAATGAATGAACTCGTCCTCATAAAGTTCCAACGCACTGTCTAGTGCGATTGTCGCAGCATCACCTAATCCACAGATAACATTACCCATGATTTTTCCAGTGATGGTTTTGAGGTTTTCTAAATCTTGCATCGTACCGTTACCTTCACGAATACGTTTTATCACTCTGTACAACCAACCTGTACCTTCACGGCATGGCGTACATTGTCCACATGATTCGTCCCAGTAAAAATGACTGAGATTTTCCATTACTTTTACGATATCGGTTTGATCATCCATAATAATGACTGAACCCGCACCAAGGAAAGAACCTGCCTTGGCGATACCATCGTAATCCATGGTCATTTCCATTGCCTTTTCAGCAGGTAATATTGCAGTAGAAGCACCACCTGGAATAACGCATTTGAGCTTTCTGCCTTTCCAAATTCCGCCGGCTGCCTCAAGAAGATCTTTAAAAGGCGTGCCCATACGAACTTCGAAGTTACCAGGTTTTTCTACGTGACCTGAAACGGCATAACATTTTGTTCCACCAGCATTCTCAACACCCAAGTCAGCAAACCACTGTCCACCCTTTGCGAGAATCACCGGAATAGACGCTAAAGTCTCAGTATTATTGATTGTAGTTGGTTTGCCATATAAACCATAGCTTGCAGGAAAAGGCGGTTTAAAACGTGGCTGACCTTTTTTTCCCTCAATAGATTCAATTAGAGCCGTCTCTTCACCACAGATGTAGGCACCGGCGCCTAAATGTGTATACAGATCAAAATCGTATCCTGACCCTAAAATATTCTTACCAAGCAGGCCTGCTTCTCTTGCCTGATTGATCGCGTTATCAAACCGTTTATAGGGTTCCCAAAACTCTCCACGGATATAGTTATACCCAGCACTTGCACCAATCACATAAGCCGCAATCATCATTCCTTCAACCAACTGGTGAGGGTTATAACGCATGATGTCACGATCTTTGAAAGTACCAGGTTCACCTTCATCAGAATTACACAGGATGTACTTTTCACCCGGTGCATAGCGGTTCATAAAGCTCCACTTAAGACCGGTTGGAAAACCAGCCCCACCACGTCCACGGATTCCAGATGCTTTAACTTCTTCAATAATTTCTTGCGGATCTAAGTCGCCCGCGAGTACTTTTTTCCAGACTTCATAACCACCGTTGTCCATGTAGACATCAATATCCCATGAACGATCAAGATGGTTTAAACGGTAGCAACATTCATTTTGGTGCATCATATCGTCTACTCCAACTCTGTAATCAATTTATCTAGATATTCTGGTGTAAGGTTTTCATGGTAATCTTTGCCTAGCTGCATCATTGGTGCACCACCACAAGCGCCTAAACATTCAACCTTTTTGATTGAAAATTTACCGTCAGGTGTCACTTCACCAACCTTAACTCCAAGACGCTCTTCAAGATAAGCAATAATGTCGTCTTTACCACGCAACATACATGAAATGCTGTTGCAAACACAAAACTTAAACTCACCCACTGGCTGATGTTCATAATTACCATAGAAAGTCGCGACTTCGTATACAGCAATAGATGGCATGTCGAGATAGTCAGCAATTTCATCCATTAATTGAGTGGTTAAATAGCCATTACTTACCTCTTGCACAATACGCAAAGCCGGCATACATGCCGACTGTCTTTGGTCTGCAGGGTAGTTAGAAATCCATTTATCAATTCGAGACTTTACATCTCCAACTATGACTTTGTTATCCGCGGTTGAACTCATCGATCCACTTCTCCAAATACAATATCTTGTGTTCCAATAATTGAAACAACATCTGCAATCATATGACCTTTACACATCTCATCTAAAGACGCTAAGTGTGCAAATCCTGGCGCACGCACTTTCATTCTAAAAGGCTTGTTTGCACCGTCTGAAATCATATAGATTCCAAACTCACCTTTCGGATGTTCCACTGCTGAATAAATTTCATTAGCAGGAACGGTGTACCCCTCAGTAAACAACTTAAAGTGGTGGATTAATGCTTCCATATTGGACTTAGCATCTTCACGAGAAGGTGGTGTAACTTTGTGATCGTCGGCGATAACAGCACCTGGATTGGCTTTCAACCACTCCACGCACTGTTTTATAATTTTATTCGATTCACGCATCTCGGCTACACGCACTAAGTATCGGTCATACGTGTCCCCAGTCTTACCAACTGGAATGTCAAAATCCATTTTATCGTAGACTGCATATGGTTGTTTTTTACGTAAATCCCATTCGACGCCTGAACCACGTAGCATCGGACCTGAGAACCCAAGCTGGAGTGCACGCTCAGGTGAAACAATACCGATGTCAACGGTACGTTGCTTCCAGATACGATTGTCAGTTAGCAAGGTCTCGTATTCATCAACATACCCTGGAAAACGTTCAGTAAACGCTTCAATAAAATCAAGCAAAGAACCTTCTCGAGGGGCATTCAGGTCATCTAATTTTTTACCCGATGTCCATTTCGAAGACTCATATTTGGCCATAGTATCTGGCAAATCACGGTAAACGCCACCCGGACGATAATAGGTTGCGTGCATACGTGCACCGGAAACAGCTTCGTAACAATCCATTAAGTCTTCACGCTCTCGGAAAGCGTATAAGAAAACCGTCATTGCACCAATATCCAGTGCGTGTGCACCCAACCACATTAAATGATTCAGAATTCGAGTAATTTCATCAAACATGACGCGAATATATTGAGCTCTTTCTGGCACTTCTAATTCAAGCATCTTTTCAATTGCCATCACATAGGCATGTTCGTTTGACATCATTGAGACATAATCAAGTCTATCCATATAACCAATAGATTGGTTATAGGGTTTGTATTCAACTAACTTTTCAGTACCGCGGTGCAATAGACCGATATGCGGATCGGAGCGCACAATAGTTTCTCCATCTAGTTCTAATACTAGACGTAAAACACCGTGAGCAGACGGATGTTGTGGACCAAAGTTAAGTGTATAGTTACGAATTTCAGGCATAATTAATTCTCCGACTAAGCCTCTACTGCGGCATCACGAATAACACGGGGAACATTCACACGGTTTTCGATTGATACGGGTTCATAGATAACACGGCCTTTTTCAGCGTCATAACGCATTTCAACCTGCCCTGTCAGCGGAAAATCTTTTCTCAATGGATGACCAACAAACCCATAATCCGTAAGAATACGACGTAAATCAGGGTGACCACTGAATAAAATACCAAATAGATCGAACGCTTCACGTTCAAACCAGTTAGCGGCATTCCAAATTTTTATAACGGAATCAACAACCGGCATAGCCGTATCTTTTGGGTATACTTTTACACGGATACGTAAATTGTTTGTTATTGACAACAAGTGGTAAACAACCGCAAATCGACGCTCCATCGCTATCGCATCATTGACGTCATCTTCATCCGCAAAATCAAATACACCTCGACTAAAGCCAGTGTTGGCTGCTTTGTGTGTTTCCCAATTTGCATCACCGTACCCAAGATAGTCAACACCACATAAGTCCATTAACTGTTCAAACTGCAGTTCATCGCGAAGCAGTTCGAATGAGGCTAAAGCGTCAGATGGGCTAACCTCAATGGTTAATTCATTTAACTTAACCTTTGATGACGAAATTTTGTCGCCTAAAACTTCATTCACTTTATTTTGTAAATCTAATACAGACTGTTTCATAACTTACTTTCTTACCGTGACGTTCAAAGGATTATCGAGCAATAGTATTGGTGCGTTTTATTTTATTCTGTAACTGAACAATACCGTAGAGAAGTGCCTCCGCTGTTGGAGGACAACCCGGAACATACACATCAACAGGTACAATTCGATCACATCCTCGAACAACAGAGTAAGAGTAATGGTAGTAACCACCACCATTTGCACAAGATCCCATTGAAATTACCCAACGAGGCTCTGCCATTTGGTCATAGACCTTACGTAGAGCAGGTGCCATTTTATTAACCAACGTACCCGCGACAACCATCACGTCTGATTGACGAGGACTTGGGCGGAAAATAATCCCAAAACGGTCTAAATCATAACGAGATGCACCTGCATGCATCATTTCTACAGCACAGCAAGCCAAACCAACCGTCATAGGCCAAAGTGAACCTGTACGTGCCCAGTTAATTAACTTATCTGCTGAAGTGGTAACAACCCCTTCCTTTAAAACACCTTCTATTCCCATTCCAGAGCACCTTTTTTCCATTCATAGATGAAACCGACAACGAGTATCGACAAAAACACACCCATGGCAAGCAAACCAAATGTCCCCACTTCGTCGAGCACAATAGCCCAAGGAAATAGGAATGCAATTTCCAAATCGAAAATAATAAACAGAATAGCGACTAGATAAAAACGTACATCAAATTTCATACGTGCATCTTCAAACGCTTCAAAACCACATTCATATGGAGAGTTCTTCTCTGAATCTGGTTTTTGAGGACCTAATAGGTAACCCAATAAAATCGGTCCCACACCGAAAAGAACGCCTAATATTATAAAGACTAGGATAGGAAGATAACTTTCTAGCATTGGCTATACACCTCTGTTAGCGTTTTATAAAGCACCTTTATAGAAAGACTCTACAAAGGCAAGTATATGGTGCCGATGGCCGGACTCGAACCGGCACAGCTTGCGCCACCACCCCCTCAAGATGGCGTGTCTACCAATTCCACCACATCGGCAAATGTTTTTTAGTTTGGTACAACCGGAGCGTTACTAGGCACTTCAGTTGCCTTTTGTGCTTCTAGTTGCTGAGTCACACTTTGGTAACCTTTTGCTTGCTGACCGCCTAAATAAGCTAGCGTCAAACTTGTTATAAAGAACAGGGTTGCTAGCAATGCAGTTGTTCTTGAAAGGAACGTCGCTGAACCTCCGCTCCCGAACACTGAATTAGAAGATGAGCCGCCGCCAAAGTTGGCACCTGCATCTGCCCCTTTACCTTGTTGTAAAAGAACCATTACAATCAACACAAAGGCGATAAGAATATGAATTGTTAAAATAATTTGAAACATTAATTAGCCTGCTGCCTTACAAATAGCAATAAAATCATCAGCATTTAAAGATGCACCGCCAATTAGCCCACCATCAATATCAGGTTGACTAAATAACTCGACTGCATTATCTGGCTTAACGCTACCACCATACTGAATAATCACTTTTTCAGCTACGGCAGCATTTAAACCTGCTAGTTTTGTGCGAATAAACGCATGTACTTCTTGTGCTTGTGCTGGAGAAGCGGTTTTCCCGGTACCAATAGCCCATACTGGCTCATAAGCGATTACAACCTTATCGAACGCATCAATACCAACTTCAGAAATCACGGCATCTAATTGAGTTGCAATAACTTGTTCCATGACACCGCTTTCACGTTCATCTAGGGTTTCACCAACACACAAAATTGGCGTAACATTTGAACTTAAAGCAACAGCCACTTTTGCTGCAACTTCAGCATCCGTTTCACCGTAAATTGCACGACGTTCAGAATGCCCGAGCACCACATAATTGCAACCCATATCCTTAAGCATGGCAACTGACTGTTCACCAGTAAATGCACCTTGCTCAGGTTCGATAGCCATATTTTGTGCACCAATCGAAATTTTATCTGTCGCAAGGGTACGCGACACAAAATCGATGTAGATAGCTGGTGGACAAACTGCTATGTCAATCGCTCCAACTTCACTTACCTTAGAGTTTAAATCAGACACTAAAGTCATAATTGATGCCTTAGAACCATGCATCTTCCAGTTACCAGCAACAAACGCTTTTCTCATCCGTTAATCTCCAACACAAAATTTGAACAATATTAGCGTTTTCTTGATTGAATTACAACATTGCAATTTCATAAAAATTCTGCTTCAACCACCTTAGAGAGGCTTTCTGCGCAACTTTCAACCAGTGCCAAGTCCTCCCCTTCAACCATTACTCTGATCAACGGTTCGGTACCCGAAGCTCGAATCAACACGCGACCAAGGCTTCCAAGCTGAAACTCAACGTTTTTAATAGCCTCTGCAAGTGTAACACTTGCGTTAATATCGACTTTTTTGGCGATCCGGATATTTTTCAAAACATTTGGAAATTTTTTCATCCCAGACTTCAATTGAGATAAGTTTTGCCCGCTTTCAACCAGAACTGACATCACTTGAAGCGCAGCAATGATTCCATCACCTGTACCAGTCTTATCTAAACACAGAACATGACCAGAAGGTTCAGCCCCAAACACCCATCCTTTTTCAACCAGTTCTTGCATCACATAGCGATCACCCACAGAAGCTCGACTTAACGCAATCCCTTTCTCCCTTAAAGCCACTTCAAGCCCTAGGTTACTCATGACCGTCCCAACAACCCCTTCGACAATAGATTCACTTCCGGTAGCTAATATATATAAAATCTCATCACCATCAACTGTTTCGCCATTATGATCCACCATCATCACACGGTCTCCATCACCGTCAAAAGCGATACCTAAATCGGCTTGATGCTCAAGAACAGAGCGTGATAATGCAGATAAATTGGTGGCACCACAATTTAGGTTAATATTAATCCCATCTGGCGTTACACTCGTTGAAATGACTTCCGCCCCAAGTTCTTCAAAAACACTCGGAGCCACATGATAGGTCGCCCCATTTGCACAGTCTAAAACAATCTTTAAGCCATCAAGCTTTTGCTTAGCGTCATAAGTACTCTTACAAAACTCAATGTAACGACCACCAGCATCATCAATTCTGCGTGCCTTCCCTAAGTTTTCCGATGAAACAACATCCATTTCACCCTCAAAAGCGGCCTCTACCTCCAGCTCCACTTCGTCAGAAATCTTCTTTCCTTTAGCCGAAAAAAACTTAATCCCATTATCATGATGTGGATTATGTGATGCACTAATCACAATTCCTGCATCTGCATGGAAAGTTTGAGTTAAATAAGCAATTGCAGGTGTTGGCATAGGACCTAACAACAACACATCAATACCTGCAGAGATAAAACCCGCTTCTAGGGCAGATTCAAACATGTAACCTGAAATACGAGTGTCTTTGCCAATCATGACCTTAGATTCACCACGAGCCTTTAAAACTTTACCCGTCGCCCAACCAAGCTTTAAAATCTGATCGGGTCGAATCATACCTTGCCCTACTTGGTTGCGAATACCATCAGTACCAAAATATTTTTTTGCAGCCATCACACCTCCTCGTGCTTAAACCTTATAACTCTATTGGCTTACCAAAGCGCAGCGGCAACTCTTAAAGCCTGTACCGTTTCCAATACGTCATGAACTCGAATAATTTTTGCACCTTTGGAGGCAGCAACAATTGACGCACTGACGCTTCCACATAAACGGTCATCAACACCAATTTCGGCCTCACTAAGTGCGGCAAGACGACCAATCATTCGTTTACGTGACACACCAACCAAAACGGGATATGGCAACAAAACAAGGTTTTTCAAATCTTTAAATAAAGCGACATTATGCTCTAAAGTTTTACCAAACCCAAAGCCTGGATCTAATATTATATTCTGAGGTAACACCCCAGACCGCTCACAAACTTGAGCACGACTCACTAAAAACTCAGTTACCTCTGAAACCACATCTTGATACTCAGGGGCAGCCTGCATATTTAAAGGCGTGCCCTTTTTATGCATTAAACAGACTGGAATATTAGCATTTGCAACGACCTCTATAGCACCTACTGACTGAAGCGCATTGACATCGTTAATCATATCGACACCACGCCCAATAGATTCCTGCATAACTTCCGTCTTATAAGTATCAATCGATATGGCGACATCAGAAACCGCTTTAATCAAATCAATCACTGGCAGAACCCGTTCAAGCTCAACTTCAAGTGAGACAGGACTTGCGCCCGGCCTGGTTGACTCCCCACCCACATCAATAATATCGACACCGGCTGCAACCATTGACTCTATTTGTGTAACAATCGCATCTTTGCTTGTAAACAGCCCACCATCTGAAAATGAATCTGGGGTAACATTGAGAATCCCCATGACAAGTGGTAAACGCTTAGAATCTAATTCACGTTGCTTAAGCAGGCCTGGTAGTTTACTCACAAGTTAATTCCTATTTACATAAAAAAGCCCCTAAAAAGGGGCTTATTTCACCAGTGACTAATTCACTAGTGAAGCTTAGGTTCACCATTGTCGGCAACTTTATCATCACCACTTAGGTCATCTGAAACATTTTCGCTCAAATCAGAAGCGTCAATCGCCTCTTCGCCTTTCAAATCTTTATTTTCATCAGAATCCGACTCTTGCCAATCTTTTGGTTGACCTGCGGGACGTCCTTCCATGATATTTTTAATCTGATCAGCATCAATTGTCTCATACTGCATTAAAGCTTCTGTCATTAACTCAAGTTCGTTTGCACGCTCTTTAAGAATATCCGACGCCCGCTTGTAGTTACGATCAATAATAGCCCGGATTTCTTGGTCAATTTGCTTAGAAATCTCACCAGAAACATTCGCATTACGAGAAGATCCCATAAAGCTACCGTTATCATCTTCTTCGTACATTAATGGCGGTAAATTATCAGACAAACCCCATTTAGTAACCATGTTACGAGCAATACTGGTTGCACGTTCAATATCATTACTTGCACCGGTTGTAACTAAGTCAGGTCCATAAATTTGCTCTTCCGCAATTCGACCACCATACAAACTTGAGAGCTGACTCTCAAGCTTTTGCTTACTATAACTGTAACTATCTTCTTCAGGAAGATACATGGTCACACCTAAGGCACGCCCACGCGGCATAATACTGACTTTGTATACTGGATCATGCTCAGGAACAAGGTAGCCTACAATCGCATGCCCTGCTTCATGATAAGCTGTCATTTTACGCTCTTTCTCGTTCATGACCATACTCTTACGCTCGACACCCATAAGAATTTTATCTTTTGCTTTTTCAAAGTGCTTCTGTGTGACTAACTTCTCATTCCCACGAGCTGCAAATAACGCTGCCTCGTTTACTAAGTTAGCTAAATCCGCACCTGAAAAACCTGGTGTTCCACGCGCAATAACTGCAGGCTTAACATCATCAGACAGTGGTACTTTACGCATATGGACTTTCAAAATCTGTTCACGACCACGAATGTCTGGAAGACCCACACTCACTTGACGATCAAAA
This sequence comes from Thiotrichales bacterium, assembly GCA_016938655.1. GTDB lineage: Bacteria > Pseudomonadota > Gammaproteobacteria > Thiomicrospirales > Thiomicrospiraceae > Thiomicrorhabdus. The sequence continues at coordinate 31,064 of JAFGUG010000099.1, forward strand.
CGTCTTGGGCGTAATAATGCTGAGTCTAATACGTCGGCACGGTTTGTTGCCGCAATAACAATAATACCCTCATTACCTTCGAAACCATCCATCTCTACCAACAACTGGTTAAGCGTCTGTTCACGCTCATCGTTACCACCGCCCATGCCTGAACCACGACTACGACCAACTGCATCAATTTCATCGATAAAAATGATACAAGGTGCATGAGCCTTAGCCTGTTCAAACATATCGCGAACACGTGACGCACCAACACCCACAAACATTTCTACAAAATCAGAACCAGAAATCGTAAAGAAAGGTACTTTGGCCTCACCCGCTATCGCTTTCGCTAATAACGTTTTACCTGTACCAGGAGGACCTACCATTAAAACGCCACGCGGAACATTCCCACCAAGATTTTGATACTTGCTTGGATCTCTAAGGAAATCAACAATCTCACCCACTTCTTCTTTAGCTTCATCGGCACCAGCGACATCATCTAAAGTCACTTTAACTTCATCACCAGCAAGCATTTTTGCTTTGCTCTTGCCAAATGACATTGGACCGCCTTTACCACCGACACCGCCGCCCATCGACTTCATAAAGAATAGCCATACACCAATGAGCAACAACATTGGGAACCAAGAGATAAAGATTTGCATCAAAACGCTTTGCTCTTCAGGCGCACTGGCAGAGACAGTCACACGATTATCTAATAAATCGCCCATTAATCCGGGATCGCCAGGGTTGTATGTCACAAAGGAGCCGCCGCTCACATTCACACCACGGATAGTTTGCCCTTCAATACTCACCTTGCTGACTTGGCCTTGATGAACCTGTTCAATAAAATCTGAATAGTCCATTCGGCTCGAGCTTTGTTGAGCCTTACTACTAAAATGATTGAAAACAGAGAGCATAATCATTGCTACTACTGTCCAGACCAACACATTTTTTAACATATCATTCTTCATGAGCGACCTTTAGATCAAATTACTGAATTTGGATATGAAATATACCATAATTCTTTATTAAAAATTTTTATGATTCATTGAATTTCTATATTGAAACGATTACTTTTTACCACGCGCCAAAAGATAAATTTCTTTACTCCTCGGCCTCGATGCTTTGGGTTTTCGGGTAATAACCTTAGAGTACTTACCTTTAAGGTTACGTAACAATTCATCGTAACCTTCTCCCTGAAAGACTTTCATCAGAAGATCACCGTTAGGTTTAAGAACTTGTTCTGCAAGCTCTACACACAATTCTACCAAATACATGGCTCGAGGAATATCAACCCCTTTATTTCCACTCATATTAGGTGCCATATCTGACATTACAACATCCACATCACGACCACCTAAAGAAGACAACAAAGCATCGTAGACCTCATCCTCTCTGAAGTCACCTTGAATAAAAGTCACACCCGCAAAAGGTTCAACAGGAAGAATATCTAACGCAAAAACCTCACCACTCCTTCCAACCTTGTGCGTTGTCCATTGCGACCAACCGCCGGGTGCTGCACCTAAGTCAACGACACACATACCCGGCTTAAACAGTTGATCTTTATCATCAATCTCTTGAAGCTTATAAACAGCACGTGAGCGCCACCCTTCTTGTTTAGCCAAGTTAACATAATGGTCATCAAAATGTTCTTTTAGCCATCCTGCACTCGATTTACTTCTCGCCATTTATTTTTTTCTACTACAATATGCGTTAATTAATTTAATAGTCACTAATTTGGAACTTTCAATGAGTCAACCTGAAAAACTTACTATCAACCAAAAGAAATACCTAAGAGGTATTGCACACGGTTTAAATCCAATGATTATTATTGGTGCCAATGGCGTCACAGAAAGCCTTATGGCTGAACTTGAGAGCACGCTGAGCCACCATGAAATACTAAAAATTAAAATGGCTTCTGCGGAACGTGAAGATCGTAAAGCAATTGTTGAACACATCGTTAAAGAGACCGGTGCGTTACTGGTTCAAACCATTGGTAAGGTTTGTGTCATCTATCGCCAAAATGAAGAGTCTGAACTGCCTCTCCCGAAGAAGTAAATCTCAGACCTCAGTTATAACGGTAACAGTTTCTTAACACTTAACCCTTACCGTTATTCATTCAGATCAACTGATCCAACCCTCTCGCCAAATCTCGTTTAATATCTTCAACAGACTCAAGCCCGACTGAAATACGCACTAAATTATCTGTAATGCCGGCTTTCAAACGATCAGCAGCTTCAACTCGACAATGCGTTGTCGTAGCTGGATGGGTAATACTGGTTTTCACATCACCTAAATTAGCGGTAATTGAAAGTATTTGCGTATTATCAATCACCAACCAGGCCTGCTCTTTTTCACCTTTCACTCGAAAACTCACTAATCCCCCACCACCGGACTGCTGTTTACAAGCAAGATCGTATTGTGGATGTGAGGCTAAACCTGGATGAAAGACTTGTTCAACAGCCGGATGATCAGACAACCACTCAGCTAAAGCTAGCGCGTTTTTAAAGTGCGCAGCCATTCTAATCGGTAAGGTTTCTAGACCTTTCAAAAATATCCAAGCATTAAAGGGACTCATCGATGGCCCTGCTGTGCGCATAAAGCCTCGAACCTCCTCTCCCACTAACTCGTGTGAACCGACAACCGCACCACCAATGCCTCTGCCCTGACCATCTAGAAACTTAGTCGCGGAATGAATAACAATGTCTGCACCCTGTTCAAGTGGACGCTGTAATACGGGTGTACAAAAGCAGTTATCAACCACCACTAGACAGTCGTGCTGTTTAGCTAGGTTAGAAATCGCTTCTAGATCTGCAATTTCCGTTAACGGATTGGAGGGGGTTTCTAAAAAGAACGCTTTAGTCGTTGGTCGTATCGCCTGTTGCCACTCGGAAAGATCGGTTTGTGAAACAAACGTGACCTCTAACCCAAACTTTTCTAAATACTTAGTAAATAGAACTTTGGTTGTACCAAACACACTTCTTGAGGAAACAATATGATCCCCCGTTTTACAAAGCGCCATGAAAGTCGATAATATCGCAGACATACCAGAGGCAGTCCCAACACAGGCCTCACCACCTTCCATTGCTGCCAAACGATTTTCAAACGCACGTACGGTTGGGTTGGTAAAGCGAGAATACACATTGCCTTTCTCTTCACCACTAAAACGAGCTGCAGCTTGCGCTGCTGAGTTGTATCGAAAACTAGAAGTAGGAAAAATAGCTTCACTATTCTCTTGCTCTCCAGTCTGCTCATAACCCGCTCTGATCGCTAGCGTTTCAATATCAAATTCTTGCATCTACCTTAAAACCTATTCCACTTTATTGACGTAAATCGCCATTAGTTACCGTTGTGAATCCCAACAGGTTCTTGACCCGATGCTTGCTTTGAAGTCTGAGCATCATCATTACGGGCATCATCAATCGATGCAAGATATTCAGGTGTAATGTCACCTGTTGCATAAATACCGCTAAAACAAGACGTATCAAACTTATTAATACGATCGTTACCCGCACTGACCGCTTCTACCAAATCATCCAAGTCTTGATAAATTAACTTATCCGCTCCAATGTATTCTGCAACCTCTTCAACGGTGCGACCATTTGCCACCAATTCACTTGGAGAAGGCATATCAATACCGTAAACATAAGGGTAACGAACTGGAGGCGCGGCAGAAGCAAAGTACACTTTATTTGCACCGGCTTGACGAGCCATGTCCACAATTTCACCCGATGTGGTACCACGTACGATAGAGTCATCAACCAGAAGGACATTTTTACCTTCAAACTCTAGCTCGATAGGATTTAGCTTTTGTCGAACCGACTTTTTACGTTGCTGTTGCCCAGGCATAATAAATGTTCGGCCAATGTAACGGTTTTTCATTAACCCTTCACGGTATGGAATTTCTAATTTTTTGGCTAGCTCTAAAGCCGATGTTCGGCTGGTATCTGGAATCGGCATAACTACGTCAATATCGTGATCTGGCCAGTCACGCAAAATTTTATCGGCTAATTTCTCCCCCATACGCAAACGTGACTTGTAGACAGAGATATCATCAATCATCGAATCTGGACGTGCAAAATAGACAAATTCAAAAATACACGGTGAATACTGTGGGTTTTCAGCACATTGCTGGAAGAATATTTTGCCATCTTCAGTAATCACAACCGCTTCGCCAGGCTCTAAATCTTTCTCTAACTCAAAACCTAACCCGCTTAAAGCGACCGATTCAGATGCTACAATATAATCTGTGCCAGATTCAGTCACACGCTTACCAACAACGGCGGGTCTTAGGCCATAAGGATCACGGAAAGCAACCACACCAATATTGGCAATCACGCCGACCGCCGCATACCCACCACGAGCTCGTTTATGCACTTGACGAATGGCATTGAAAACATCGTTATGATCAATTTGAAGTTTCTTTTGCGCCATCAATTCGTGGGCAAAAACATTCAGGAGTACTTCAGAGTCAGAGTTGGTGTTTAGGTGGCGTAAATCTTGGCGATATAATTCGTTACTTAACTGTTCAGCATTGGTTAAGTTTCCGTTATGCCCCATTGCAATACCGTATGGCGAATTTACATAAAACGGTTGAGCTTCGGCACTTGAAGAAGAACCCGCTGTAGGATAACGAACATGACCAATCCCCATATTGCCATGAAGATCACGCATGTGGCGGGTTCGGAAAACATCTTTAACCATACCGTTGTCTTTACGCTGATAAAATCGTCCTTTTTCACAAGTCACGATACCGGCCGCATCTTGACCTCGATGCTGTAACACCGTTAAAGCGTCATAAATTTCCTGGTTAACCGGATTATCACTAACAGATACAATACCAACAATACCACACATAGGGTTTCTCTCTTTTCAATCAATGTGAAGGTTCTCAACCATACTCTTGTAACAGAGAAAGCCAAAAACAAATCTTTTATCGTTTAAAATCAATATTCGGAAATAGTGCTATTTTACCTGTACTATTTTCGATTGGGTGCGAATCGCCTTATCAATTTTTATTTTATCTTTTTCAGCCAAAGCCCTACTTGAGTATGGCCCTGTTCTCACTGAAAACGTTTTTGATTTAGGAAACTCTTTTATCCAAACCTCATACTTATCATCTAACTGACCCAATACTTTATTGGCGTCTTTAATCTCTTTTGTTGCATAAACCATCACCAACCATTGGCCAACTTTGACCCTTGGGGCCGGTTCAACAGGCGCAACCACATTAGGTGCTTTCACGCTTGGTGGTTTTGCGCTCGATGCTTTTAACTCTGGCTCGGATGATTTATCAAGCAAACTGCTTTCAGCTGCTTGTCGACTTGATTCAACCACAACACTGGGAGCTTTAATTGGGTTAGGAGATTGATTCTCTGGCTGAGCAGGTTCATCACGTGACTCTGTTTGAACCATAGGTTTGGTTGGCAACACATAGGCTTGGTAAACCACCGGACTGTCGGATTTGGCATCTGTAGTGCGTTCGCTCTCAGGCTTAAAATTAACTGGGTTGCTGTACCATGTTGGCACAATCACAATCAATAACAGCAACCAAATTATTGCACCGGTAATTCTGAATCTACTGACGTCATCCATGGTTTGCTTATCTTCTTCCATCTATAACCAATCACGATTATTTAGCGCCGTTAAGGTTTGCGATACCGTAAAAAAAGAACCCCAAACAAGTACGGGCATCGTCTTATCATTTGCCGCCTGCACGACTGCGGTTTGGATGCTCTCAAGTGTCACGATTTTGCTTTCACAGACCCCAGCCGAGATTAATAAATCCTTTAATGCCATGACCGAAGTAGCGCGAGGAATCGCTAAATCGGCGACAAACCAAGTATCAACAAAAGGCTTGAGTTTTTCTACCATTGGCAAGCTGTCTTTGTCACTTAATACGGAAAAAATGGCTTGGTATGTCTGGCGCGAACGACTCTGTGCTAAATAGTCAGCCAGCACTTCGGCAGACTGCGGATTATGCGCCACATCAATTAACCAGGCCTGCTCATTAATATTTAACAACTGTAAACGTCCGGGATGCGAAGTCATCCTTAATCCGTTACAAACCGCATCAAACGACACCGGCAAAGTCGCCTGCACCTTGGCTAACAACGCCAATACGCCTGCGGCATTTTGTAATTGAAAATCGCCCTGCAAAGACGGCAGAGGTAACGTTCTACCCTGAAATTCTGGCCAATTTAAATCCACAGCCTCCGCCTTAAATGAAACAGACCAACCCTCTCCAAGCGCTTGCGCACTTTGACAGGCCTGCTGATTTTGTACAAATTCAAAATCTCGTCCCAAAAAAGTGAACGGAACTTGATGAATTTTAGCGTATTCAGTGAGACTTTCTGGCGGGTTAGGATCGGAACAAACAGCGGGTTTACCAGAGCGTGTTATCCCGGCTTTTTCAGTCGCAATGACCGAACGATCATTACCTAACCACTCAACGTGATCGACATCTATCGCGCAAATCAAAGCGGCATCCGCATCGACTAAATTTACCGCATCTAAACGGCCACCCAAACCAACCTCTAAAACGGCTACATCAACTTGCTTGTGCTTGAATATGAGTAATGCCGCTAACGTTGAAAATTCAAAATAGGTTAGCTTGGTATCACCACGTGACAGTTCAATCTCAAGAAACGCATCCACAATCTCTTGGTCTGAAACCATCTTTCCATTAATTTGAATACGCTCGTTATAGCGCAGAATGTGTGGGGAGGTGTAGGTACCGACGCAATAGTTAGCCGAATCCAAAATCGACGATAACATGGCAACACTTGACCCTTTGCCATTCGTGCCTGCAACACTTATTACAAATGGAGCAGGCCTGCTAACTTTCAGCTTTTTAGCTATTTTAGAGACACGTGCTAACCCCATATCAATCTCTTGGGCATGCAGTGACAATAGCCAATCGATCCAAACTTGTAGTCCTGAATCTCTTGAGGGGTGATTCATAAAGTTACTTTATCAACGTCGATAGAAACAAAAAAACCTTGAGGAATAAGCCGCTGCCACTCATCAAGGTCTTAGAAAATTAAGCGGGCTTTTTTAAAAGCATGCTACAAATACTAGACAATTCATTCGTCAATTCATGGCGATGAATAATACGGTCAATCGCGCCATGCTCTAATAAGAACTCACTGCGTTGAAAACCTTCCGGTAATTTTTCACGAACGGTTTGCTCAATAACACGAGGTCCAGCAAAACCAATTAAGGCTTTTGGCTCAGCGACATTAATATCACCCAACATCGCAAAACTGGCTGAGACGCCACCCATGGTTGGGTCCGTTAACACCGATACAAAGGGCAAGCCTTTGGCACGTAAACGACCCAAAGCGGCACTGGTTTTAGCCATCTGCATCAACGAGAACAAGGCTTCTTGCATACGTGCCCCACCACTGGCTGAAAACACAATTAAAGGTGCTTTCAGCTCAATCGCAGCATTTACGGCACGCACAAACTTTTCGCCCATGACCGAGCCCATTGAGCCGCCCATAAATTTAAATTCAAACGCACCCGCCACAACCTCTAAACCATTAATGGTGCCTGTAGCCGTGATAAACGAGTCTTTTTCATTCGTCGCCTTTTGAGCTTGCGAAAGCCGATCTTTGTATTTTTTAATGTCTTTAAACTTTAAGCGATCAACAGGTGAAACGTTTGTTGAAATTTCTTGAAACGAGTTCTCGTCAAAAAATGCCAACAGTCGTTCACGACCACCTAAACGCATATGGTGTTCACACTTAGGACACACCTCTTTGTTGCGCTTAACTTCTGAACGATAAAGCGTGCTTTCACACTTTGGACATTTAGTCCACAACCCTTCAGGCACAGAACTTTTGCGCTCTGTTACTTGCTTAATACTTGGTAAAATCTTCTCAAACCAGTTCATAGTTTACTCCTGGGTTTTTAGTGCATCTGCACGATCAATCGCAGATCGGAATTCGGTCATCTTCTCGCTCAATGCCAGCTCGATTTCATATAAGTCCTTGTCGTGATTGGCTTCAATAATACTCACCAAAGTAGAACCCACAATCACCGCATCACCAAGTTGCGCCATCTTAAAAGCCATTTCACCATCACGAATACCAAATCCAATTCCAATCGGGAGGTCAATTTTTTCACGGATACGTGCAATTTGGGTGGTCACATCATCAACATCCAGCTCTTTCGAACCTGTCACCCCTTTCAGAGATACGTAGTACACAAAGCCACTGCCCTTCTCACTAACTGCTGCTAAACGGCTATCCGGGGTAGTCGGTGAAACCAAAAATACACGATCAAGCTCATGACTCTTTAAGGCATCTAAATACCCCATACTCTCTTCAGGCGGCATGTCTACGGTTAATACTGCATCCACACCAACCGACATCGCGGCTTCGGAAAAACGTTCATAACCAGAGGCTTCAATAGGATTTAAATACCCCATCAAGATAACCGGCGTTTCGGCATCCGCCATACGAAACTCTCTGACCATCTCTAATACATCGTCCAAGCTGACATTATGCGCTAAGGCACGTTCAACTGCTTTTTGAATAACTGGGCCGTCGGCCATTGGATCCGAGAAAGGCACACCTAACTCTAACATATCCGCCCCTTTATTCACTAGACGGTGCATTAACGCAACGGTTGCGCCAGGACGTGGATCACCTGCTGTGATGTAAGGAATTAACGCGGTTTTACCTTGCGCTTTTAGTTCTGCGAATGTCTCTTCAATTCTACCCATTTCCATAATTCAATCCTAAAAGTCAAAACCTTCAATTTGTGCAATCGTATTCATATCTTTATCACCACGACCTGATAGATTGATGATAATAGTTTGATCCTTACGCATAGTGGGTGCGAGTTTAGTGGCATAAGCCAAAGCATGACTCGACTCTAATGCTGGGATAATGCCCTCAAAACGCGTCAAATCTCTAAACCCTTGCAACGCTTCTTCATCATCAATCGCCACATAGTTAACACGACCAATGTCTTTTAACCAAGCGTGTTCAGGGCCGACACCCGGGTAATCTAGGCCTGCTGAAATCGAGTGCGTACCTAAGATTTGACCGTTTTTATCTTGCATTAAGTAAGTACGGTTACCGTGTAAAACACCGGGAGTGCCTTTGCATAAAGGCGCGGCATGCTGCCCGGTTTCTAAACCATGACCAGCGGGCTCTACACCATAAATTTTAACCTCTTCATCGGGTAAAAACTTATGGAACAAACCAATCGCATTAGACCCACCACCCACGCATGCAATTAGGGCATCGGGTAATTTACCCTCTTTTTCTAAAATCTGACGACGTGACTCTTCACCAATCACCGCTTGGAAATCACGTACCATCGCAGGATAAGGGTGCGGACCAGAGACGGTTCCAATGATGTAAAAGGTGTCGTCAACATTGGTTACCCAGTCACGCATCGCTTCGTTTAAGGCGTCTTTTAACGTTCTTGAACCTGACTCAACTGCCACCACTTTGGCACCCAGCATCTTCATTCGTAAAACGTTTGGCGCTTGGCGAACCACATCATCTGCGCCCATGTAAACCACACACTCCAACCCTAATCGAGCCGCAACGGTCGCACTGGCCACACCGTGTTGACCGGCTCCAGTCTCAGCAATAATTCGGGTTTTACCTAAACGCTTGGCTAACAGCGCCTGACCAATGGTATTGTTGACCTTGTGTGCGCCAGTATGATTTAAGTCTTCACGCTTTAAATAGATTCTTGCCCCGCCCAAAGATTCAGACCAACGTTGTGCATAATACAAAGGCGTTGGACGACCCACATAATCGCGTAGGTCATCGGCAATCTCATTTAAGAAATCTGAATCATTCTTTACACTTTCATATTCATTACTTAACTGCTCTAAGGCAGCCATTAAGGTCTCTGGGGCAAAAATACCACCATAAGGTCCGAAATGTCCGCTCTTATCTGGGAACTTTGAAAAATCTGTTGTCATTCAATCGGTCTCATTACTTGTTGCATAAATAAGGTTACTTTTTCAGGGGATTTTAACCCTTTACTGGCTTCCACTCCGCCACTGACATCCACTGCCCAAGGCTGGGTGATTTGAATAGCTTGGTGAATGTTTTCAGCCGTTAACCCGCCCGCTAAAATAATCGGTTTACTTAGGGTTTTGGGAACCCAATCCCAATTAAACTGCTCACCAGTCCCCCCTGGCACACCCGGCTTATAGGCATCCAATAAGATTCCGCAGGAAGAGGCGTACTGCTCAGCCAACTGGGTTAAATCCGTGGTGGCTTGCATTCGTATTGCTTTCATATAGGGCAAACCAAACTGCTGACAAAATTCAGGCGTTTCATCGCCATGAAATTGCAAAAGATCAATTTGAACTTGCTCTAATACCGCTTTAACGTATGACGCGTCTGGGTTCACAAACAAAGCCGTTTTAGTGACAAAAGCGGGCAGTGCTTTAGCAATTGAGCAGGCCTGCTCAATTTCAACATGCCTTGGACTCGGTGCATAAAACACGAGTCCAACCGCATCAGCTCCGGCATTTGCTACCATTAATGCATCTGTAACGTTGGTTAACCCACAAATCTTAACACGAGTTCGAGCGATTACTGACATTGCCATAACACCTCATCAAGCTTCACGCGGGGTATGTTAAATTGATCAGGATACAGCGCATTCACAAAATACAAACCGAAAGCGGGTGCCGTTGGCCCAGCCTTAGTTCGATCTTTAAGTGCCAAAAGTTCAGCCACCCACGCAATCGGTCGCTCACCACGCCCTATTTCCATGAGGGTTCCAGCAATATTTCGCACCATATGATGCAAAAAAGCGTTAGCCTGAATGTCAATTAACACAAAGTCACCTTGACGCTTCACACTAATCGCTTGGATCTCTCGCTTTGCATGAGAAGCTTGGCAGGCCGATGCTCTAAATGACTGATAATCTTGCTCACCTAGCAAGTGCTGAGCAGCCTCGTGCATAAACCCTGCATCAAGTGGAATCGGCTCCCACGTTGCACGATGCGCTAGCACTGCGGAATGGACATCTCGGTTATAAATCACATACCGATACTGCCTAGCAATCGCTGAAAAACGAGCATGAAAGTCAGATTCAATCGAGCGTGCCCAAGCAATCCGAATATCAAAAGGCAATTTTGTATTTGCGCCTCTTACCCAAGCAGATGGTGGCCGCTCTGCAGTTGTATCAAAATGGACAATCTGCCCGACTGAATGCACACCCGTATCTGTGCGCCCGGCACACTGAACCCCAACCGTTTCATTGGCAATCGATGAAATGGCACGTTCAACATGCCCCTGCACCGATTCGCAATCAAGCTGACGTTGCCAGCCACAGTATTGAGACCCTTGATACTCAACACAAAGCACCACTCTGTTAACTGTTTCAGTCATTCAGTTTGACAAACTAAAGGTATTTGGCAATTAACAGTTCAGCAATCTGAACCGTATTCGTTGCCGCACCTTTGCGAACGTTATCTGCCACAACCCAAAGATTTAAACCGTTTTCAGTTGAAATATCTTCACGCACTCGACCCACATAAACAGGGTCGGTATCGGCGGCATCTGAAACTGCTGTCGGATAGCCTCCATCAACATGCTCATCAATTAAAACAATCCCCTCTGTTTTAGCAAACAGAGCCTTGGCTTCAGCCGCGGTAATTTTCTGTTTCGTTTCAACATGAACGGCTTCACTATGACCAAAAAATACCGGGACACGAACCGCCGTTGGGTTAACAAGAATCGTATCGTCACCCATAATTTTTTTAGTCTCCCACACCATCTTCATCTCTTCTTTGGTGTAGCCGTTATCCATAAACACATCAATTTGTGGAATACAGTTAAATGCAATTTGCTTCGGGTAGACATTCATTTCAACGGGCTTCATATTTAACAAGTTTGCTGTCTGTTTAGCTAACTCTTCAATCGCTTCGTTACCCGAACCTGAAACGGCTTGGTAAGTCGATACGTTAACACGACTGATCCCCACCGCATCATAGATTGGTTTTAAAGCCACTAACATCTGAATCGTTGAGCAGTTTGGGTTAGCGATAATGCCACGGTTTTTATAACCTGCAACCGCGTCTGGATTCACTTCTGGAACGACCAACGGAATATCATCGTCGTAACGAAACTCAGAGGTATTATCGACCACAACACAACCGGCAGCAGCGGCTTTGGGTGCATAAATTTTAGAAATGCTTGCACCCGGTGAAAACAGACCAATTTGAACTTTAGAGAAATCAAACGTCTCTAAGTCTTCAATCTTGACCCATCCGCCATTAAACTCAACCTTTTTTCCGGCTGAACGGCTACTGGCTAGCAAGTAAATATTACCTACTGGAAATTTACGTTCTTCTAATACCTTTAAGATGGTTTTCCCCACCGCTCCGGTCGCACCAACAACGGCAATATCATACAACTTTGTCATGAACTGTTTCCTAACTATAAAATAACCACCCTTTAAAGTGGTGTAATTAACTGTAAAATTCTTTTAATTTTTTTGGACGTTAAAGAGAAGATTTCCCCTCTTCTAACGCCTCACTGTTATCTGTTAAGTACGCTGGCTGAGTGGCTTTTAAATCATCTGGCAAACTCACAATCAACCCACTTTCGGTTAACTCTCGGCTCTCACCAATAAACTTTCCACCTGCTTCGACCATCATCTCGCCTGAAATCAGCTCACCAACCAACTTTCCAGATGCCAGAATGTCAATGCGTTCACAAGAGACTCTTCCCTCTAAAACACCACTTAAAACAATCGTACGGGCTTTAATGTAACCTTTAACAATGCCATCAACGCCAATCGAAAGGTCATACTCACTTTCGATTCGCCCTTCAATTCGGCCATCAACATGCAGCGCGCCACTTAGTTCGTTGAATTCTCCGCTAAAGACACACCCCGATGCAATAATTGTTTTTCCACCTTTTGCACCTGTTCGTTTACCGCTTGACTTAAAGAACCCCATGGAACCCCTTTCACCTTTTCAAAAATGCCATCGTAATTTTGTAAATCCCACTCCACAAAAGGGCCCGGGTCGAGCTTTCTCTGAACAAATGAGACTTCATAGTGCAGATGATTTCCCGATGAGGTTCCAGTAGAACCAATCCCGGCAATCACCTGACCTTTTTTGACAAAGTCACCGGCTTTAACGTCAATACGACTCAAATGACCGTAATGGGTTTTAAAGCCATTGGCGTGTGACACAATAATATAGTTGCCAAATCCGCTCGCTTTATGGTAACCAGAGTACTCAATCACACCATCTGCCGTTGAAATGACTGGCGCGCCTTTTTCACCTCGGTAATCAATACCACGATGAAACTGTTTCGTACCTCGAACAGGATGGATACGCCAACCATAAGAGCTGCTGACCCCAACAAAGTTTTGAACCGGTCGACCATTCGGCAACATTTCTAGCATTAAGCTTTTACCTAACGCACCTAGCTGCACCAATTTTACTCGATCTTCAACGGCTTGCTCTGGCGCTTCCACACTGTCGGTTGTGCCAATCAGCTCTTCCAGGCCTTGCAACGTTTCGTCTAAAAACTCGACCTGTTTTATTTTTTCCGACAACTCTTTCTCAAGCAAACGTTTTTCTGAACTCAGGTGGACATAATCCCCCTTCTTTTCAACTAACGCTTTTTCGTAGCTTGATACCGCTGCCCGATGTTGCGACTCGATTCGCTGAGCTTCGCTGGAAAACCACCAAATTGCGGTTGCACCCCCCGCCCAAATCACTAAAAAGAGTAACGCCAGAATCCAGGCAAATTGCTTGAAAAACTGTTTAAAAGAGTAGGAACGTGCGCCATGCACGTCACTGATAGTAATGGTAAAGTGATTACGCATTTAAACGTTACTCCGGCATTTGCCGCACATATAAGACCCAAGTCTTAAAGTGCTGCAACCACCGCATCACCCATTTCACTGCAAGATACTTTAGTCATTCCCTCTGAGAAAATATCCCCAGTACGAAGGCCTTGGTCCAAGACTTTACCTACTGCCGCTTCAATTTTGACCGCTAAATCTTCGCGATTTAAGCTGTATCGCAACATCATTGCCGCTGACAAAATTGTCGCTAATGGATTTGCAAGGTTTTTACCAGCGATATCCGGCGCAGAACCGTGACTTGGCTCATACATTCCTTTGTTATTTGAGTCTAAAGACGCAGATGCCAGCATCCCAATTGAACCGGTTAACATAGAGGCTTCATCCGACAAGATATCACCGAACATATTGCCCGTTACCATCACATCAAATTGCTTAGGATTTAGAACCAATTGCATCGCCGCGTTATCCACATACATATGCTTAACTTCTACTTCTGGGTATTCCGGTGCGATTTGATTCACAATTTCACGCCAAAGTTCCGTCACTTCCAACACGTTTGCTTTATCCACAGAAGTCAGTTTTTTATTACGCTTCATGGCCGCCTGGAAAGCAACATGTGCAATGCGCTTAATCTCAGACTCAGAGTAAACATAGGTATTAAACCCTTGGCGCTCACCATTTTCTAAGGTACGAATTCCACGAGGCTGACCAAAATAGATCCCCCCCGTCAATTCACGAACAATCAAAATATCTAAGCCTGCCACCACTTCAGGCTTTAAAGTCGAAGCATTGGCCAGTTGCGGAAATAAAAAGGCTGGACGCAAGTTGGCAAACAATTGCATCTCTGAACGCAAACGCAACAGACCTTTTTCTGGACGAACCGAGATATCCAGTGATTCCCACTTGTATCCACCCACTGCACCCAGTAAAACGGCATCCGCAGCTTTTGCTTTCTCCATGGTTTCATCCGCCAAAGGTACGCCGTGCACATCGTATGCAGCGCCACCGACCAAGTCTTCCGACATTTCAATATCTAACCCGTCAGAGATCTTTAAAGCCTCTAATACTTTTAGTGCTTCCGCTGTAATTTCAGGACCAATACCATCACCCGGTAAAACCAATACTTGTTGTGTCATGCTCTAACTCTCTCTATTTTTTCACCACGAAGACACGAAGTCACGAAGGCTTTTAACGTTATTTTTTAGTTCTATTTACTTAATAATCAGACTCAAAAGTAAGCAGGCCTGCTCACTTTTGGTTTGAATAGATTAAGGCTCTAACCTGCAAACAACCAAGGGGCGGTTTTTTTGGTTTTTTCTTCATACGCCTTAATATCGTCTTGATGCTGTAACGTTAGACCAATGTCATCTAAACCATTCAACAAACAGTGGCGACGAAAACTGTCCACTTCAAACGGAATTTTGTCACCGTTTGGTTTAATGATGACTTGATTTTGTAAATCAACGGTCAGCTGGTAACCCTCTTGGGCAAAGACCTCTTCAAACAAACCATCGACAATTTTTTCATCCAAGATAATGGGAATAAGCCCATTCTTAAAGCTGTTGTTAAAAAAGATATCCGCAAAGCTTGGGGCAATGACCACATCAAAACCATAATCTTTCAACGCCCAAGGGGCGTGTTCACGACTCGAACCACAGCCAAAGTTTTCACGTGCTAGTAACACTTTTGCCCCTTGGTAACGAGGCTGGTTTAACACGAAGTCTTTGCGCAATGGACGCTTTGAGTTATCAGAATCCGGCTCACCGACATCTTCATAACGCCATTCGTCAAATAAGTTCGGCCCAAAACCGGTACGTTTAATCGACTTTAAAAACTGTTTTGGGATAATCGCATCGGTATCAACATTCGCGCGATCCATCGGTGCCACAATGGCGGTTTTTTGTACAAACTTTTCCACTTTCTCTCTCCGCTATTGTGAGTTATAGGTAATCACGAACATCTGTAAAGTGACCTGCCACGGCTGCGGCGGCTGCCATTTCTGGACTCACTAAGTGTGTACGTCCACCCGCACCTTGACGACCTTCAAAGTTACGGTTTGAGGTCGAGGCGCAATGCTTGCCAGTTGGTAATTTATCGGCATTCATCGCCAAACACATTGAGCAACCTGGGTTACGCCATTCAAAACCGGCTTCAATAAAGATTTTATCCAAGCCTTCTTGCTCGGCTTGTTGCTTAACCAATCCAGAACCCGGAACCGCCAAAGCTTGCTCAACCTTATCGGAAATTTTGCGCCCTTTCAAAACAGCTGCGGCAGCACGGAAGTCTTCAATACGTGAGTTGGTACACGAACCAATAAACACGTAATCCACTGGAATATCCTTGATAAGCATATCCGCTTCTAAGCCCATATAAGCCAAGGCACGCTCAATACCTCCAGCTTTAACGGGATCGGTTTCGTTGGCAGGATTCGGCACTCTGCCATTGACATCTAGCACCATCTCTGGCGAGGTTCCCCACGAGACTTGTGGTTCAATTTTAGAGCCGTCGATTTCAACCACCTTATCAAATACCGCATCTTTGTCTGACTTTAAATCCATCCAAGCGGTAACTGCCATATCCCAATGATCACCCTTTGGCGAAAAAGGACGACCTTGGACGTATTCAATGGTTTTTTCATCCACCGCCACCAAACCAACACGTGCACCCGCTTCAATTGCCATGTTACAAACGGTCATGCGACCTTCAAGTGACATATCACGGAACACTTGACCACCAAACTCAATGGCATGGCCGTTTCCGCCAGCGGTTCCAATTTTGCCGATAATAGCCAACACCACATCCTTAGGCGTCACACCTGGGCTTAGTATTCCGTCAACTTTGACCAACATGTTTTTCATCTTCTTCTGAATCAAACACTGGGTCGCTAAAACATGCTCCACTTCAGAGGTACCAATACCGTGTGCCAACGCACCCAACGCACCGTGAGTTGCCGTATGAGAATCGCCACATACCACGGTCATACCGGGCAAGGTTGCCCCCTCTTCTGGGCCAACGACATGCACAATACCTTGACGAATATCACCCATACTGAACTCGGTAATGCCAAATTCTTTGGTGTTCATCCCTAAAGTTTCAACCTGAATGCGCGAGACCGAATCTTTAATGCTCGCCACGCCACCTGTTAAGTCTGTTGTTGGCACGTTGTGATCCGGTGTAGCCAAGTTGGTATCAATACGCCAAGGCTTACGATTTGCCAAGCGCAGCCCCTCAAACGCCTGTGGTGAAGTTACTTCGTGCAGAAGCTGGCGGTCAATATAAATTAAAGCCGTTCCATCATCGTCTTGACGCACCACATGTGCATCCCACAATTTGTCGTATAAAGTCTTTGCTGACATCGCTGATAACCTATCTAACGTAAAATTTAAAAATAGCTCCAAATTATATCACTTCATAGGCCTAACTAAAGAGTAAAATACACGCAATATGAATCAACAAAGCAACACACTATGAGCTATTCAATCAAAGAGGTCTTCTACTCTTTACAAGGCGAAGGATTTCACAGTGGCCGACCGGCTATTTTTTGCCGATTCAGCAAATGCAACCTGTGGACGGGGCGTGAAGAAGATCGAGCCGACGCCATTTGCCAGTTCTGCGATACCGACTTTATTGGCACCGATGGCCAAAATGGCGGCCGCTTTAAAGATGCGGAAGCACTCTGCCAACACTTACTGCAATTCTGGCCAACTCAGACCCACCAACACCCCTTTGTGGTATTGACCGGCGGCGAACCGCTTTTACAAGTTGATCAAGACTTGGTCGACACATTGCACACACACCAATTTGAGATTGCAGTAGAGACCAACGCCACCAAACTGCCACCGAACAATATCGACTGGTTGTGCGTGAGCCCAAAAGCCAATGCGCCAATCCTGCTTGATTCAGGCAATGAGATTAAATTGGTCTACCCACAAGCCGAATTAATGCCCGAAAAAGTCGCACACTTAAAATTTGATTTTTATTATCTGCAACCGATGGATGACCCCGACCCCGCGGTAACTCAACAAAATATTAAAATGGCAGTCGACTACTGCTTGCAACACCCACAATGGCAATTGAGTTTACAAACCCACAAGTTACTGGGCATTGATTAAACTTTAAAACCATTATTTGAAATTTTTGCTCCAAAACCAACAGGCCTGCTGACTTTGACTAAGACTGAACCCAACACTCAACCCAACATTATCTCTCACCTTGACATAGAGGGCTTAACCCACGATGGTCGAGGCGTTACCCGCCAGAACGGCAAGGCGATATTTGTTCCAAATGCGGTGCCGGGGGATATGGTTAAGGTTAAAATCACCCAGTCACAAGCCAAATTTGATGAAGCGGAATTGCTGGAAATTGAGCAGGCCTCCTCAGACAGAACCCCCCCTTTCTGTCCGCTTTATAACGAGTGTGGTGGCTGCCAACTGCAACACCTATCGATTGATGCACAACGCCATTGGAAAACCGAAAACTTTATCACCCGTTTAACCCAATCGGTTAGCGCCAAGCACTGCAAAGTGGCACCCGCACTGATTGGCAATGACACAGGTTATCGTCGTCGTGCGCGCCTAGGATTAAGCATTAGCAAAATCGACAAAGTGGCGCGTTTGGGTTTTCGCCAACACGCCTCAAACGAGTTGGTCGATATTGATCAGTGCCCGGTTTTAACCCCCGCTCTTAACTTAGCGTTAAAAGATCAACGTGCCACCTTACTTGAACAGGCCAGCCGAGCTTATAAAGAGATAACTTTTGTTGAAGCGGATAACGGCGTGTTCAGTGTTTCCAGTGCCGATACCCACGATACTAGCATTGAACCGCTTTACGATATTGAAGGCTTGCAGCTGAACTTTCCGGCGGACGGTTTTGTACAAGTGAATCGCGAACAAAACCTGCAAATGGTTAAGCAAGCGATTGAATGGCTTGAACTCGATACAAAACAAACCGTACTCGACCTATTTTGTGGCGTGGGTAACTTCACCCTCCCAATCTCGAAGCACTGCAAAATGGCGACCGGCATTGAAGGCTTGGCAGAGTTAGTTGATACGGCCAACCACAATGCCAAGCAAAATCAATTAGATAACGTTGACTTTATTAAAACCGACCTATTTGAAGACTTCAGCAAACTTCCATGGTTCCGAAAACAAAAATACAGTCGCATACTTTTAGACCCAGGTCGTCAAGGCGCATTTGAAATCAGCAAAGTATTGCATGAGTTAAAACCAGAAATTATTGTGTATGTTTCGTGTAACGCTTCAACTTTGATTCGTGACATCAGGGAACTTGAGAAACAAGGCTACCACCTCCATAAAGCTGGCTTGATTGATATGTTTCCGCACACCACACATACCGAAGTCATGGTTCAGCTAAAAAAAGGCAATAAGAAGGTTAAAAAACCAAAAAAAATCTTCCGATTCTAACCTCTTAATCCCCTATCACGATATGACCAAGTGCCACAACGCTTGGTCCCGCCCTTCTAATCACGACTCATTGAACACGCACACAAAATCCTTTTGCTAGGGTTAAGCATTTAATGATATTATCAATGTTTAAAAGTTTAGCCTTGCCTAACTTTTTATTTAGCCTCAACACATAATTTATTTAAAACAACCCGAAACATGAGATAAAACATAATGATATTGCGCTTAATGAAAACTCTATTGATCAGTTTCATGATGGTATTTTTTAGTGTTTCAGCCCATGCTAAACTCAACGTCGTCACTACAACCGGGATGATTGCCGACTTAGTGCAAAACATCGGCGGCGACCAGGTGAGTGTCACGCCATTAATGAGCACCGGTGTCGACCCACACCTGTATAAAGCAACCCAAGGCGATTTGCGCAAACTCATGAAAGCCGACATCATTTTTTACAATGGCCTGCACTTAGAAGGCAAGATGCAAGATATCTTT
This sequence comes from Thiotrichales bacterium, assembly GCA_016938655.1. Classification (GTDB taxonomy): domain Bacteria; phylum Pseudomonadota; class Gammaproteobacteria; order Thiomicrospirales; family Thiomicrospiraceae; genus Thiomicrorhabdus. The sequence continues at coordinate 50,776 of JAFGUG010000099.1, forward strand.
GAGAAGATGGCGCGTAATAAAGCGGTGTATGCAGTGGCCAACAACTTACCGAGCAACAAAGTCATTCATCACGGCGCGCATACCGACCCACACGTATGGTTTGATATTCAGCTTTGGATGCAAGCCGGTGAAAACGTCTTAAACGCACTGATTAAACATGACCCAAAACAGCAAGCACGGTTTAAAGACAATGCTGCACGCTACTTTCAAAAATTAACCGAATTAGACCGGTGGACGGCTCAACAAATCAAAAGCATCCCTGAACAACAACGTATTTTGATTACCGCACACGATGCGTTTGGCTATTTTGGTCAAGCGTACGGATTACAAGTTAAAGGACTGCAAGGCGTAAGCACAGCGGCAGAGTTTGGACTGCAAGACATCAAACAACTCAAAGACATTATTGTGGCCAATAAAATCAAAGCGGTATTTGTTGAGTCCAGTGTCTCGCCTCGCTTTATTCAATCTCTAGTGAAAGGAGTGGAAGCCGAAGGCCATAGCCTAAAAATTGGTGGCGAACTCTACTCAGATGCCATGGGCTTGACCAATACCCCAGAGGGCACTTACATCGGCATGGTAACCCATAATGTGAAAACCATTGTTGGCGCACTTAAAGGGGAAGCACACCATGAGTAACAGTGCCAACCGCCCTGCGCCTATAAATGTGCAAAACTTAAGCATGCGTTATCACCACAAACCGGTGTTAACTGACGTCAGCTTTGAGATTCCAGAGGGCAAAACCATTGCCATTGTCGGCCCAAATGGCGCAGGTAAATCGACGCTACTTAAAGGCATGATGGGACTCGAACCTCTTATTGAAGGCAGTGTGAGTTTCTTTGGTGAACCGCTGACTGAAAAACGACTCTCTACCGCTTACGTGCCCCAGCGTGAAGAGATTGACTGGGACTTTCCAATCTCAGTGATGGACGTGGTGTTGATGGGACGTCATGGCCAGCTCAAACTTTGGCAACGTCCAGGCAAACTCGATCATGAAATTGCCGAACAAGCGCTTAAAGACCTGCAAATGTGGGACTTTCGTGACCGTCAAATCAGCCAACTCTCTGGCGGCCAACAGCAACGTGTATTTTTGGCACGTGCCTTAGCACAACAAGCTAACTTGTATCTAATGGATGAACCGTTTGCCGGCGTGGATGTGGCCACCGAAAAAGCCATTATCGAACTGTTCAAAACCCTCAAAGCCCAAGGCAAAACCATAGTTTGCGTGCATCACGATTTAAACACTGTTGGCGAATATTTTGATTGGATTTTATTTATCAATGCACGCCTAGTCGCAGCCGGTCCGGTTGAAGAGGTGCTCACCAAAGAGAACCTACAAAAAACCTACGGCGGTCGTTTATCGCTGTTGAATGACCTCACCGAAGAGATGTATCGTACCCGTCTTAACCAAGCCCACAAAAGCGATTAAGGCAGATATATCATGGATTCGTTCACCCTCCTCGACCCAACTCTTGCCCCCAGCACTTGGCAACTGCTTAAAGAATTTTGGCAGTTCAATGACATGAATGTTTTGTGGGTCTTAATGGGCAGTATTTTACTGGGCATCAGTGCCTCAGTGATTGGCTCATTTGCCTTTTTAAGACGCCGCTCGTTAATTGGCGATGCCCTTGCGCATGCCGCACTTCCCGGTGTAATGGTAGCGTTTTTACTATTTCAGACCCGTGATCCGATGGTGATGTTTTTAGGCGCCGTGGCATCAAGTTTTATCGGTTTTTTCATTATCGATTGGTTACCTAAAAACACCAAAATCAAACCCGATGCGGCCTTGGCGATTACCCTCTCTTTCTTTTTTGCGCTAGGCTTAATGCTGCTGTCCTTTATTCAGGGCATGGAAGTCGAGAACAAAAGCGGACTGGATAAAATTTTATTTGGTCAAGCGGCCGCCATGACCCATGAAGACATTACATTGCTCATGTACGTAACAATTTTTATCTTAATTAACGTCGTGCTGTTTTTTCAAAAGTTTCGACTCATCGCATTTAACAGCAGTTACGCCCGCAGTTTGGGGATCGCGGTCAATCGTTATGAGCTCTTGCTCGCCCTATTGATTGTTATGTCCGTGGTGGTTGGTTTGCAGTTAGTGGGCGTGGTATTAATGGCGGCCGTGTTGTTAACCCCGGTTGCCACCGCCCGTCTATGGAGTAATCAATTACGCAACATTCTGTTACTTGCGGGCACAGTGGGGGCAATGAGTGCCATTATTAGCACGCAAATCTCGTATCTTGCGCCCGCCATGCCAACCGGTCCTTGGATGGTGGTGAGCCTATCCACTCTATTCTTTTTGTCACTGCTGTTTGCACCCGATAAAGGATTAATTCAACGTTACCTTAAACAGCACCAACTGCGTCAACGGGTATCGCAAGAGAACATTTTGCGCACGCTCTACAAGCTATGGGAACGAAGTGAATTTACCCAGAACGATTTCAGCATCTCAGATATTCAAGCATTGCGTGCCATGAACACACATGACTTGCGAAAAACCCTCAAACAGCTGTGTCGTAACACCTTACTTAAAGAGTCCGCACGTGGCTTTCGACTCACTGAATCTGGCTTAGAGCAAGCCACTCAGTTAACCCGTCGTCATCGCTTGTGGGAGAACTACCTTAATGAACACTTAGAGTTAAGCCCTGACCAGGTGCACTCGCAAGCCGAACGAATCGAGCACATTCTAACCCTAGAACAAGAGAAACAGCTTGAAGAGGAACTCAAAGACAGCTTGCAAGACCCACATGGCAATGCCATTCCAAATGGTGCAACAGGCGGTGTTAAGTGATGAATGATTTACTGATTATTGCCACCGCCTCGTTAGTTGCCATCTCAAGTGCTTTAGTTGGGGTGTTTTTAATTTTACGCCGTCAAGCTCTCATGGGCGACGCCATCAGCCACTCGGTTTTATTGGGCATTGTCATCGCGTTTTTAGCCACCGATTCGCGTTCGTTACCGGTTATGTTAACGGGTGCGGTGTTTATTGGCCTCCTCACCGCTTGGTTAAGTGATACCTTGCACAAGGTCGGTAAATTACAGAGCGATGCCAGTATTGGGATTGTCTTCACGCTGTTTTTTGCGGTGGGCGTGATTTTAGTCTCTTTGTACGCAGGTCAAATTGACCTTGACCAAGAGTGCGTGCTTTATGGTGAAATCGCTTTTGTACCCTTTGACACCATTGTTTGGGGCAGTGCCGAAAATGGCACTGATATTGGCCCACGAGCGTTATGGGCGATTGGTATTGTGTTTTTGATTGTTTTGGCCAGTATTCTAGTGGGCTTTGAACGCCTTAAAACCGTGACCTTCCACCCAAGTTTGGCGGTCTCTTTAGGCATTAACGTGGTATTTTGGCACTACTTTTTAATGACTTTGGTCTCCATGACCACCGTGGCTTCGTTTGATGCAGTCGGTGCTATTTTGGTAGTGGCACTGTTAGTGATTCCAGCCAGCAGTGCGTATTTAGTGTCTTCATCCTTAAAGAGTATGCTGTGGATTGCCGCCGCTTATGGTCAAGCTTCGGTTTTACTGGGATATGGGGTGGCTTTTTGGTTAGACAGCTCTATCTCCGCATCCATTGCCGTCATAGCAGGCCTGCTGCTTTTTGGCACGATTGTGATTTTAGAAGTTCGTAAAAAGGTATTTGGCAAACAGATAAAAGCCGCTTTACGCGCTCGATAATGGCTGGAAATCACAATTAAACAATCAACAGGCCTGTTGAATTTAATTTAAAGCGCATTGGATTTAAGCAGGCCTGCTTACTTTGATTTTGCTTTAACACCGTAAAGGTAACTTAAGTCACCTAAGTCACCTAAGTCACCTAAGTCATTTAATGAGATAGCTTTCAATAAACTCAGCGACGCCCTCTTCGGCATTCGACTTAGCTCGCAACATAGTTGGCAAATGGCTTTTAACCGTTTCTGAGGCATTTTCCATCACCACACCAAACCCCACTAAACGCAACATATCCAAATCATTCATACCATCACCCAACGCCACCGTTTGCAGAGCCGACTTGCCTTTCATCTCGAGTAATTTGGACAATGCCATCCCCTTTGAAACCCCAAGATTCATGACCTCTAAATACTCTGGCGAGGTAAACGTGATATTCAACAGTGCTGAAAATTGCGCCGATAACGCCCGCTCTAAGAGCACAAGCATGGCATGCTCTGCCGTAAAGTAGATTTTATCAATGCGTGATAAATCCAATGCATTAAAGTCGGAAATCTGATATCGAAACCCAGATTGGTCATGCATTGCCAGCAACGCTTCGTGCGGCTCTTCAACAAACCACGAGTCTTGTTGATAAAGGTTACGATGAACGTCAAACTCACGCGATACCGCCAAAACCGCTTCAACCAAATGTGCTGGCATCTGGTTTTCGTATAACACTTGGCCTCTAAAATCATGAATCCGCGCACCATTCGAGGTAATCAAACACGCATCTACCCCCAGCTGCTTTGCCATTAAATGGACATCTTCATAATGCCGACCGGTCGCTAACATAAACTCGGTACCTTGCTTTACCAAGCGCTGCACTGTCTGGATGGTTCGCTCTGAAAGCTTGTGTTCAGCGTTCAACAAAGTGCCGTCCATATCGGCCACCACCAACTGAACATGGTCTCTATCCGGAAACGTTAAGGTTGAAGGTAAAGAAGTGAAGTGATTGGTCATGTGCGTGTCGTTAGTTGGCTGAATCTGAGCAGGCCTGCTCAGTTTCAGACGCTTCTAAGTTTTTAGTGTCTTCTGATGCTTTGGCAGGTTCACTTAAATCGTGAGCGTTCAACACCTCAACCAAACGTTCAACTTGCAGCTTGCAACAGCCACTGCCTTGGCAGGCATAGGTTTGATTTGAAATGGCCTCTACGGTTTTTGCCCCGCGATGAAAGGCCTCAATAATGTCTTTTTTGGGCACGTCATAACACACACACACATTACGACTTAGGTTTTCGGTTAACAAACGTGGTAATTGCGCCGGCACGTCTTGAGTTTGGGCATTGTCTGCTGCGGATGTTTTGGTGGTAAGGGGTTTAGATGTCATGCCGCTATTTTAACTCAGGATGTGCAGAAACCAACTCTTGCTCAATCACAAACTGCGTAATTAAAGCCTGCTGACCTGGCGCTACATTTTCAAACTCAAACGACACCCGGTAACGAGATTTTGGTTTTTCTGATTGCTGACTAGAAACGCTTGTCCCAATAGGCAAGCGACCAACAATTCTGGCTTGTGCCGCCACAATCGCTTGAGGTAACTGCATTAAAACATAAAACGACCCATCCGCTGCGAACTCGTCTTCACCCTCAATCGCCAACCCGCCAGTACTTAAATTGAGCCCACGAATCGGCCAATGCTCCGGATAACTCAAATCGCCAAAGCGGGCTTTTAAATCGGTGTAGGCTTGCTCGTAGATATTGAGCTTAAAGATTAGGTTTTGCAGTACTTGCGCTAACCAATTGCCTTTATCAGCCAAGGCAGCCAAATTATGCAAATAACGCTCACCTGAGAAGGGAGCATAAAGCGGCCGTGTAAATAGAAAAACTTGACCATCATAACTTTGCTCAACCGCTGCAAGTAAACTTAAAATCAGTTCGTCCACTCGGTAGTAAAGCGCATGAATCAATGGAAAAACCGACGATTTGCCATTCCCCTCAGGCATGCTAATCAGACGGTCTTGATCAAGTTTGGGGTAAAAGTCTTTAGATTGGCGCGGGTCTTTACCTTGAATAAGATAATCCAGCAGCCACACCAAAAAGTCGACACGCTGATTAACCCCTTTAAATAGATTAATCGCACCGTTTCTGAGGTGTTTTTCATCTAAGAACAAATGATTTAACTGACTTTGATGACGTTGAAAAGCGGCATTCGATTTAGAAGGAACCGACATCTCAGAAACAGACTCGGGCACTGCCCAGATAAAGACAGGCAGTTCGACATTCATTCTAAAAAATTTACGCTTATTTTCGGGCATTCGCTTACCGTCTTTATCTTAAGAAAACTATGATCATTCGTTTGAACAAACCGAATTTTCTTTATTGTACAGACAGACAAGGCGATTAAAAAGGTGGTAACGACCCATTACGCAAACAAAAGATAAGCCGTCTACGAACAACACGTAAACGCCCCACTTAAATTCTACACATGATGAGTCAGGAGGCGTTAACCATTAGTGACCGTGGGGAATGGTGGCTCTGAAAACAACCAAGAACAGATAAAACCAAACAATGCCGGCACTCACAAACCAGATGCTTAATCGTTTAAAACCAGATAGCTGCATTAAGCCTAAACGTTTATGTAAAACAATCAGCGCCCAAGCCACGGCCACATAATTAAACAAGCCAAATAGATGCACCCACCCATCTCGAAAACTCGCCAAAGGTTGCGCCACCACGGCTGAGCCAATCAGCCAGTACCAGGCATTCATTAGATCAGATGCATAGTGGATAAAAAAGAAACTGCCAATGTGACTAAAGGCACCAATCAACATTAAAGGAGCCATAAATTGACCTGTCGACTGGAAGAACTGCATGGTGGGCACTTTCATAATTCTCGCACTGAACGCAAAGGTTCCCCAAACAATCGCAAAGGTGGAAATCAGAGCCATCGATAAGGCCATCACGCCAACCCAATCCAACATTGGAATGGGCAAAATTGACTCCATCCAATTGCCAGCTTGCACCCAAGGTAACTGGTCTTTGATTGAAGAGTGCCCTAACGAGTGATGAAAACGCATGGTAATCGAAATCACCGCCAGTAACCAAACATAGACCCAAACATTCATCGGCTCTTTGGCACTGCTTGACTTGGTTAACTGAATCGAAGGTTTGGTTAAATTCAATTCCACCGAATTGCAGGCCTGCGCACAATCCATACACAAGGTGCAGTCTCCCATTGAATTTTTCTTCTCAAAAAAGTACGGACGTAAATTCCACTCACACGCTTTGGTGCAATCAAACGTTCGGCACGTTTTACAGTGCGTTTGATCCGTGCTTAATTTAGCAAAGCCAACTTTACTAAAGGCACTGGTAACGCTGCCAATCGGACAAACTGAACTGCAATAGGCCATGTTTCGATACAGATAAAACAGGGTCCAAGCAACCAGTGTTAAAACCAAAAAGAACAGTGCTGACACCCAAGGCGTTTTAAGCACGTCTGGGAAAATATAGATGGGCAACCAATAAGCCACTAACAACAAACCAAATCCAATCCAGCGGTTCTTTAGCCAAGCGGGAAGTGGCTTTTTAGGCCCCATGCGGTTGAGGTGTTTACCGACAAAACTGTGCGGACAAATACCACAAAACACGGTTCCTAAGGTTGCCATGGTTACAATCAAAAAGAATGGCCAAAACAGCGACCAAAACAGTGCGCCTGTATAAGGGTTTACTTCTTCGGTTGGGTAAACCAAGCCAAAATAGATGGCTGAACCCAACATGGCTAATACCAATAAACGAACCGTAAGCATTAACTTGCTGTTGGTAAAAAACCACCCAACAATTGGCCAGCCTAGAATATCGAGTTTATTACGTGTTTTTTCAACGGTTTTCATTACTCGCTCCTAGTACTTGTATTGGTAGCTCAACATGATATTTCGTGGTGTACCAGGCGTGTAATAGTAACTATCTGGATTACCGTAAACCCCAGCGGTTTTTGAAACTTCAGATGCATAACGTTTGTCGCCAATGTTATGAACACTCAAGTTTAGTTTGTGCGCTTTGTGTGCATACCCAGCGGTTAAGTGCACCACACCATCATAACCATCGTACTTTTCAGTGTTCGCATCATCCATATAGTAAGAACTTACACCAGTGGTCTCTAAACGTGCACTGTAAGCTGCTTTTCGCCAATCCAAAAACAGGCTGTACTGGAAATCAGGAGAGAATCGAAGCGTGTTGCCTGAGTAGTCGTTGGTACCACTGATATAGTCCACGTACTCATAACGAGTTTTAGAACCACTGGCTCCGACTGCCCATTGCGATGTCAAGTGATACGCCGCCGTTAGCTCCAAACCACGCTTATCGGTTTCACCGGCGTTTTCGTAATAATCCGCATAGCTATTCTCAACCTGAACAATTTCATCTTTGAGTTTATTAAAATAGAGCGCGACGTCCGCTGACCATTTTTTACTGCGATGTTTTAAACCAATTTCATAGTTGGTTGAGGTGGACGCATCCAAGGTTTTTTCAGGTGCGTTATCACGAGTGGCTTGCATTTCACTTTCGGTTGGCGCTTGGTTTGAAGAGGCAATCAATCCATAGACATTGGTTTGTGGCGTTAACGCATACGAGGCGCCAATTTTTGGTGAGAACAGGTGGTACGTTTCGTCATACGAGTAAACACCCGAACCCGCTCCATAAGAACCGCTCCCCCAGTTATAAGCCAAGATTTCATCTCCATCAATGCTCATATCTACCCGATCGTAACGAATCCCCAAGTCCACGGTTAGATTCTTTATTGGAGAAAAACTATCTTGAATATAGGCGCCTAAAATCGTACTTTTACTGTCTTCTACTTGCGCTAAATCGCCTTTTTCATCGGTTAACACAACACCATCTGCATCCACATCACGGTAGGTATACTTTTTACCATCGTTGCGAATATCAGTACGTGCCGTTAGCCCAAATAAAAACTCAGCCGATTGACCAAACGCTTGATGCGTTCTATTCCAGGCTAAATCGGTTCCTAATACTTTATTATCGTTAGCATCATTAATCATGCCTGTCACCGGATGATAATGCTGCCACTGGGTAAAATAGACTTGCGGTTTAAAGGTGTACTCACCCACGGTGGTTTCGTAACGACTGTTGAAAAACAACATGGTCGAGTAACGACCACTCTTTTGCCAGTCGCCATTGGTGTTCGTGGTTTCGCCACTGTCTTTATAGGCTGCAAATTCAGACGCACTGAGTGATTGAGGAAGCTGTAAATTCGCTTCGGTGTAGGCCAACTCGGTCTCTAAAACCGAATCATCATCGAACATGTGACCGTGCTTAAGGCTCACTTGAGTGGTATCAAAGTCGTTCCAATCACGCCAATCGTTATCTGATGTTCGGTGCGATACATTAATGGCTAAGCTGTCATTGTCATCCACAGTAATCGATTTTTTAGCATTAAAAACAACCGAGCCAAATGAACCCACTCCAACCTTAATACGATCTTGTTGTTCATTAAATACCGACTTTGATTTGATAAACACCACCCCACCACTGGCATTGCTGGCATAGATGGAACCCGGTCCTTTGTAAATTTCAATCCCTTCCATATCATCAATATCAATCAAATCAAAACGGGTAAAACTATCGGGATCGGTCATTGGTACGCCATCACGAATCACCATAATTTCACGCACCCCATAAGGCGCTTTTAAGCCCGCACCACGAATAATCAAGCGCGAATCGTATCCGTTATTCTTAGAGATGGCCTGAACGCCAGGAATACTGTCAATCACATCATTAATGTTCATGGCATTTTCACGCTCAATTTGCTTTTCATCAACGACCGCGACACTTTGCGGAACGGTTTTACTACCACGCTCCACTTTAGTAGCAGTAATACTGATGCGGTCTAATTCAACAATGTCATCGGTTTGAGCAACCACAAAGGTAGAAGTGGAGCTAAAAAGAGCGGCCAGAATGGCCAAGGTGAGTTTTTTTGGTTGCATGTATAAGTCCCTTTTAAATTTTGTGGGAATTATAGATGGCAAACCAAAAAAACAAATTGAGGAGTGATTAAGCAAACATTAAGAGAAACCTAACAAACTAGAACAAACCCTATACACATTTACTATAACTTATACAGGGTGTTTTGAATCCGTTAACCAGCGGACACGCTGATTTTAAGAGGTCTTTGAATTGGGTCTGGGTAAAACTGTTAAATTACAATTTTGCACGGTGTCATGAATAAAGTGCAATTTACCCTGAACAATCGGAGATAAAAAGAATGGGTAAGGGTCCGCCATTCCCATACTGCGGTTAAGTGCGTTCATAATTTGCGCCACTCTCCCCCACTCCTGAAACCAGTCTTTAAAGTCATTCTTTTTCGGTTCATAAACACTTAAACCATAACTGACGGCTGTTTCTAAGGTGTCAACCATGTGCAAATAGTGCGCCCAAGTTTCCGCCCAGTCTTCATGCGGGTGGCTACTGGCATACGAGGTAATAAAACGGGTTTGCCAATGATTCAAACGACCCCGTTCATAATAGTATTGCAAGGCCTGCTCATAGTCTTCACGTTCATCCCCAAAAAATTCTCTAAAGGCCTCTAATCGATTACACTCTTGAATTAAACGTTTCCAGTAATAATGACCAACCTCATGTCTAAAATGTCCTAATAGAGTGCGATAACGTTCCGCCATTTTTTCTTTCATGCTGTGTAAGAAAGCTTCATCCGCTTCTGCAGCATTAATGGTAATTAAGCCATTATTATGACCCGTTAACACATGTTTTAAGTCAACGTATGGGTTGCTGCGCTGATCTTCCAAAAACTCAAACCGCAAACACTCTGTTGTTGTCCCAATGGGCGAGAACAACTTCATATCAAGTAAGCTGTAAATTAATGTACGCTTTGAGCGCTCTAGTAAGCGCCAACGCTTAACATTAATATCGACATTTTGATCTGGAATGACCTGTGTCGTTCGACAGGATACGCACTGGCACTCATCCTTAGAATCGCCATTAGCAATCAGCCAATTACACTTAACTTCGGTTTCCCGAAGACCACACAACCTAAAACCAATGTCTTCTCCCGCTGGAGATAGGTGGGTATAAAACATCGAATCTGTTCGTATTTCGCCACTCCACATGGTTCTCGCAGAGGGATCATAAGCCAAATCTCGACCACACGCTTCGCACGCGTAATTTTGAAAGAACACTTCATGCCCACATTGGCAAAAAAATCGTTTCATAGCACTCCTGTCAGAATCAAAGACAAACGTTGTTTACTCAATAATTATGCAACTTCAACCGGATTAAACCAAATTGCATAAAGTTCTTCATGAATCCCTGATAGATCAGCCTGTATCTCATCCAAGTATTCATGGAGATCACTCGACCCAACTTCAAATCTTGCCGTGTCATCCATTGAAGACATGAGCTCTTCAATTAGATGCGTCACGGTTTGGCTATTGGGTAATTTCACAACCATGCCGTGCATAGTAACCAAACAGTATCTCAGAGAACGCGCAAATTCAAAATCATTGATTAAGAAATCGACCACATCTTGACCGGTGATTTCAGTTTGGTAATGCTGTCGATACATAAAATAGGCACTGACTGACTTCAACAGATTCGCCCATAAGATGCTGTCATACTGGTACTCAAGATCAGATTGATCGGCTTGCGCGGCAAACAAACCGCCTACATCTAAGGTTCTAGATGTCATATCGGCTCGTTCAATCGCCATCCCTAACTTCATAAAACGATAGGTTTCATTCTGGCTCATGGTACTGGCTAGCATGCCTGACCACGCCTGACAGGCTTTAATAATCTTTTCCAGCAGACTGTTGCGATCACGACGGGTTTGAAAACTCTCTTGGCTCTCTTTTACCATCAAGTACAATTCGTTTATGTGAATCCAAGCTTCTCGCGGCAAAATATCTCGAGTGGTGCGCGTGTTCTCTCTGGCCCACCACAGTGAGGACATTAACGATACCGGATTATTCAAGTCTGATAACAGCATTGTCATCACATTCTTTTCGGTACGAGCGTCGTAATGTTCTTCAAAATAATCTTCTGTACTGGTAATTTCTACCAAAGCATACCAACTTAATTTAGCGGATCTTGGAAGGTCAAACATCAACTGGGATTGCACTCGGGCTAAACGAGCGGTGTTCTCTACACGCTCAACATAACGTGCCAACCAATATATTCTCTCTGCAACTCTTGATAACATGATGCTCTCCTTATGACTTCACTATCCACGTATCTTTACTGCCGCCACCTTGTGATGAGTTCACCACCAAGGAACCTTTTTTTAATGCCACTCTTGTTAAGCCACCTGCGGTGACATAGCTGCGAGCGCCCTGCAAAATAAAGGGGCGTAAATCAACGTGACGCGGCTCAATTCCCTCTTCACACAACGTCGGCACCGTTGAGAGCTTTAAAGTCGGTTGAGCAATGTAGTTGCGAGGATTTTCTATAATTAATTGTCTAAATTCTTCTAACTCTTCTGCCGATGCATGTGGCCCAATCAGAAGACCATACCCCCCTGATTCATTGGCCGGTTTCACGACTAATTCATTTAAGTGTGCCAAAACATACTCTCGGTCTTTTTCAACACTGCACAAATAACTCGGTACGTTTTTGACCAAAGGCTCTTCGTTTAAATAAAAACGAATCATATCAGGCACATAAGAGTACACCACCTTATCATCGGCAACGCCGCACCCTGGCGCATTGGCAATACCCACATTGCCCGCTCGCCATGCACGCATCAACCCTTTCACGCCAAGCGTAGAATCTTCACGAAACACTTCTGGGTCTAAAAACGCATCGTCGATACGACGATAAATTACATCTACTTTTTTAAGGCCTTCAATGTTACGCATGTAAACGCAATCGTCTTCTTTAACAATTAAGTCGCCCCCTTCTACCAGCTCTGCCCCCATCTCGTGCGCTAAATAAGCGTGCTCATAATAGGCCGAATTGAAGATACCGGGTGTCAAGACCACCACTTCAGGGTCTGGTGTGTCGTTTGGCGAGAGAGAACGTAACATAGTTAAAAGATTAGACGTATATTGGTCAACCGGCATGATATTAATATCTTGAAACACCTCGGGCATCACTTGCTTCATAACCGCTCGGTTTTCTAGCATGTAAGAGACACCAGAGGGCACACGCAAATTGTCTTCTAACACGTACACTTCACCATCTCCTGCACGAACCAAATCGGAACCACAGACGCTCGCCCAAGACGTATGCTTAAGCTTCATGCCTTTGCACTCTGGTCGGTAATCTTTAGAGGATAAAATAACCTCTTCGGGAATAATCCCAGCCTTGAAAATGGCTTGGTCATTGTAAACATCTTCAATGAACATATTGAGTGCTTTTAAACGCTGCTTTAAACCGATGGATATTTCAGACCAATCATCCGCCGAAATCGTTCTTGGAAACACATCAAACGGCCATAAGCGATCAATATTGCCTTTGTCGCTGTAAATCGTAAACGAGATACCCATTTGAGCAATGGTTTTATCGGCATTATTTTTTAATTCGGTAAATTCTTTGAAGGTTAAATCTTCAAGTTGTTTGAACAGTTCAACCGAACAGTCTCTCGGACTTCCATCTTCAGCAATGGATTCATCAAAAAAACCATCTAAAGGGTAATTGGCAAGGTTATTTTTCATCGTATTTTCTTTTAAAAATTAATCTGTAAAAGGCGCCCAAAGCGCGGATACATCATCGACCGTTTCAGGCATTAACCACACGGATTGATAAGGTTGTAAAACATAACGCTCTTCAACCGAAGAGACGCCGCCGTTATCTAATAAATTGACCCAATAAGAGTGGCGATCTAAGCCCTCAATTTTGGATAAGTCCATTAATTTAATTTCAGGAGTTAAGTTATGAATGGCCAGTAATGGAAACTTTAAATCTTTATCATCGCGCCACAAAGCAAAAAAATCAGACCCTAAATCGAGTATTTTTTGCGGTGTATCCGGGTGAAACGATTTATGTTTTTTACGTCGTTGTAAAATATTTGTTAGGCGCTTTAGAACTTCTGCATTCGATGTTCGTCCACTATCAATCAGCGCCTGAAGGTAGTCATAGTCCCAGCTCTTGCGGTTAATTGATCGAGTTCGTCCAGTTTGTTCAACCCCGTCTCGATCATTTGGGGTGGCAATTAAACTGTGAATATAAAAAGCCGGTATCCCTTGCAAGGTCATCATAATATTTTGCGAACAGATAAAACGATCTACCTGCCACTGGTCTGGGCCATTCGAGTTGTAGGTTTCTCTAAAGGCACTGAACAACGCAATGTTAATTTCGTACGGGCTCTCTGAACCGTCTGGATTCGATTTAGTTGACACAAAGCCTTCCAAACGATGCATCCCCGTAATTAAATCTTCCACTTCTCGTTTCGGCAAAATACCCTCGACAGGGCGCACACCGATGCCATCGTGAGAAGCGGTAAAGTTTAAAAAGGTGCACCCATCCGGTGGTGGCGCAAGTTCCAATGCCCACTTTGTTAAGTAACTACCATCACTGCGATGGAGTGCATGCAAAATAAGCGGTGCCAATGCAAATTGATAGACCATGTGCGCTTCATCTTGCGCACCAAAATAGGACAAGTTTTCTGCATGCGGAACATTGGTTTCCGTTAACAAGATACTATTGGGTTTAACTATCGCCATAATATCACGTAATAACTTCACCACTTCATGGGTTTGCGGTAAATGAATACAATTTGTGCCCAACTCTTTCCATAAAAAGGCAATTGCATCCAAGCGAATCGTTCTGGATCCTTTTTCAAGATAGAGCAGTAAGACCTCAACCATCTTGACGAGTACAAGATGATTCTTAAAATTCAAATCAATCTGGTCCGCACTGAACGTTGCCCAAACCATTTTTCTGCCACGATGAGTGTAGGCAGGCACCAAGAGCGGTGTGTTTCTGGGGCGAGTAACTTGTGAGACATCTTCGGTGCCTTCCATCTCCACAAAAAACTCGTTGTAAGGGGCATTATTGGCTTTGTAGTCGGTAAACCAAAGGCTCTCACGAGAGATGTGATTGACCACTAAGTCGAACATCAAGTCATAATCTTCGCCAATCGCTTCAACATCCGCCCAATCGCCTAGATCAGGATTGACCATCGTGTAGTCAATAACCGAAAACCCATCGTCTGAACTGTAAGGAAAAAATGGCAAGATATGCACGTTATTAATGGCCTGCTTAACGTGCTTTTGTAAAAACGTTTGCAAGGTTTTAAGCGGCATTTCTCCCTCTTTTATAAAGGTGTCGCCATAAGTAATCAACATCACATCGTCTTGACTCCAACGACTGCTACTGATGTCACTGGAATTGGCTTTATAAGCTTGCAACATAGCCTCAATTTGAGAGTAGGCTTGCGCTGCACTTTCCGTGTCATACAAACCGGATAAACGGCTCTGAATTCGCTCTAGTAGTTGTTGACTCATGACGGTTCCTTTACAAACTTAAATCAGGGGTTATGGTTGATTATCGAGCTCAACCGCTTGCTTAATCTCTTCCAAAATATTCGGGCACGCACTGGTTACACGGTTCCAGTTCGGCATAAACGGAATCTCAATCGGTCCATCAATAAACTCCCGTCCGGCTTGAACAATGTTTTCTGCAAACAGTTCAATCACCTGCTCTTCTGCGTGCAAGTCTAAGTGCAATCCATTCATTTCCGCATCAAATGCGTAAGATTCAAGCTGGTCTAAGGCCGTTCGGTAATATTTGGCACGTAAAGTTCTCAGCGTACTGTTTGAAAACTGGTGGCCTCTCACCGCTAACTTACGGTATAACGATTTGGCAATATCTCGGCTCATTCTGGACAGGCCTGCTTGTTTATCATCAAACGATACTTCTTGATGTTTATGGTCATAAACATCGGCAATATCCACCTGACAGACACTGCGATTGGAGTAATTACGTAGTACCTCAGACATCACGCCAATTTCGAGCCCCCAATCGGAAGGAATACGAATCTCTTTTAAACAGTCAACATCCATCGCAAACTCCCCCGCCAATGGATACCGAAAGCTATCTAAGTAACTGAGTAAATCATCTTGACCAATGACCCCTTTGAACGCTCTTAACAGAGGTGTGACCAACAGACGTGAAGCACGACCATTTAACTTTCCATCGGCATAACGTGGGTAGAATCCTTTAGAAAAAACAAAGTTAAAGGTCGGGTGAGCAACCGGGTAGATGAGTCTTGCCAACAAGCTTCGATCATAAGTGGTGACATCACAATCGTGCAGCGCAACCACTTCGGCTTTTTTAGAAGCTAAGATATAGCCATAGCAATTCCAGACATTGCTGCCTTTGCCACGCTCTTTTGGGGCTAAATCTTTAGCACGTAATTTATCGGTTATGGCCTGCATTCTTGGGCCATCATTCCAAATTATTTTGAAGTTTTGTGGCAGGCCTGCAAAGTATTGTTTTGCATATTCAAACTGCTCTGCATTGGCCTGATCTAAGCCAATGACAATTTCTGATAGATAAGGAACCTTTTTCAACTCTTCTACAATATTAGCGAGTGCCTCCCCTTCTAATTCACTAAACAAAGAGGGAAGAATCAAACCTAATGGTCTGTTTTTGCTAAACTTTATTAAATCCGCCTCAAGGTCTTCAACTGGACGATCGGTTAAATTATGAAAGGTGGTTACGGTTCCATTTTGAAAAAAATCACTCATAGTTACTCCTAGTTCTCTTTCTACCTTGAAAGAGGATATAAAACACCGTTGCCCAATGGGGTTCTCAATGCAGCTTGTATGGATTCTACCCACCCATTTGGGGCTTCGTTTTCCGCATAAATCGCCCCTTCAATGATTAACGATTCACCGCATGCAGCCGGCATAACAATGGCAATATCGGCAAACTCCAACATGCTTTTGTCATTACCGCCATCGCCTAAAGCGAGCATGGTGACTTCGCCTTGTAAGTTTAAAATATCCAAATTGTGCTTTAGATAACACATCGCATCTGCTTTATCGTGTTTGGCCATCACGTGATAAAAGCGCCCGCCTTTTTTTAATTGAAGGCCAACCACCGCCAACACGGTTTGAAACGTTTGTAAATTAGTCTCTGAGTCATGCCAAAGAATTGGCTCGGTGACTTGTCGTTCTTTCGCCAACACAGCATCCGACGAGTTTAGTTGTGTGTGATTCATCACTTCAGCTACCGTCCAGTCGCCAAACCCTTCAAACTGCCACCCATTCACTTTACGTAAGTGCTTTAAGGTACTTCTAATATCTTGATAAGGCATGCCAATCAACTTGGTTTGCAAACCGTATTGATTCTTGTAGCGAATAACGCCCCCATTTTCGGCAATCATAGGGGTCTCTAACCCTAAACGATTTTGCCAAATTTCAAGTTCAGCAATCGTTTTACTTGAATTCAAAACCACCGGGATACGATTGTTTTTTAACGTCTCTAATAAAGGGAGCACCGCCTCATATGAATAGTCATGATGATTAAGAACGGTTCCATCCAGATCCGTGAAGATGACAATTTGTTTTGATTTCAACATCAATACGATTCCCGGTAAGAGTTAAGCAACCATTCATAAATAGTGCACATGAATGCTTAAGCTTGAAATAAGCCAGAATAAATTAATTAACTTTAATAACAATAACTTAATAATTAATAAGGATATAATTAGACGTTATAAATAAAAGGACGCACCAAAACGGAACAAAAAAGGGGTCAGGTGCTTGAAGAGTGAAGGGTGCGTTTTAATCGTGAGATTGCAGAGTGCCAACCACTGTTTGGATCATTCAGAGGAGGATGCGGCTTGAATGGTTGTGACCGTATTACGGCCTTTTTCTTTGGATTCATACAACGCTAAATCAGCCCGTTTAAGCACCATTTCAACGGTTTCGCCTTGGATGTGCTCAACCACACCTAAGCTAATGGTTAAATGTTCTATGGCTTCAAATGTATGCTCAGCCACCAAACAACGCAATCTCTCAGCCGTTTCAGATGCCGCTTCAAGTGGTGTGTAGGGCATTAAGATAACAAACTCCTCGCCACCAAACCGACAGAAATAATCGACATCTCGAAGGCCAGAAGAGATTAATTCAGTTAATTTGACTAAAACACAGTCACCGACATCGTGCCCAAAGTTATCATTTACGTTTTTAAAGTAATCGATATCAAACATAATTAATGAGAATTGGCTGTGGTATCGATCCGAGCGATGTACTTCTAAACGAATCACATTCATAAAGGCATATCGGTTTTGAATATTGGTTAAGCTGTCCGTGGTCGCTACTCGCTCTAATTGCGCATTCGCTTGTTCTAAGGCTTGAGTACGTTCAATCACCTTCTCTTCCAAGGTGACATTCAGATGTTCTAACTCATGATTTTTTAGGGCGAGTTGGTTTCGAAATGAGACCAAGCGCCTATGAACAGATACCGATAAAAACAGCGACAGGATGATTGCAATAACAAAACTTAACACCGAGACCGACTTCATATTACTGATACGCATTTCGTATTGATCTGTCAGGGTCGTAAGCGTTTGGCTAATGCCTGATTTTACATCGGCGTCGTACAACATACCCCCAATAATCCAGTCGGTATTTGGCACGTTTTTCACATATATATGCTTGGCATCTGAGCGACTAATGGAATCTAACCACTCATATTTAAACGCCTTCGTTGGCTTTTTCGTAGCGTTTAAAGCATCTTCAGTGGATAAGTTTTTACCAATCAATTCAGGCGATGAAGAGCTTAAAAGTATGGTGCCTTGTGTGTCTAAAACAAACAGTTGATCATAATTACCCGTGTCAATTTTTGAGATTTCATCTAGTAACGATTGATTCATACCTTGAACGGCGGTGTCTAAATACTCACCGGTGCCCATATACCAATTATAGTGACCAAAACGTTTAACGAAAGCCAGCTGCTTGTACTGTTGACCTGACGGCTCACCGGGTTTTGTAAACGTATCCCAAAGATACCCCTCACCAAAACCGGTAACAATCTCAATTTCTTCTTTTATAACTTCTCGGCCTTCGGCATCTTTAAAATCAATAATCGAACTGCCTTCTAAATGGCGTAGATATTCAGGCGCAAGATGAAATACGCCATCATAATCTAAAATCCAGATAAAACTTTCGCCGTTATTCCAAGAGTGCGGTCTTATGGCAGCTTTGATAATGTGCTGAACTTCCGCTTCCGATAACTCATCAGAGAACTGATTGTAAATGTTGTGTGCAATATCGCAGGCCTGCTCAACTCGCTGCTTTAAACGCTGATGTAAATCAAATTGAATAACCGATTTACGGTAGGCAGCTAAATCCACAATACTGTCAACTTTGGAACGCATCGCAGCCACTTTGGATTCGATGCTTTGCTGCTCAATCTGTTTAATGGTTTTTGCAAAAACCACCTTTTCTGACTGAATCGCCATCATGGCAATAAACCCAACTGACGCCGGTATAAACAGCATAGGAGCAACAGCTAGAAGTGTAATCAGACTAAAGGGTCTTAGCATTCACTAAACCTGGTTATGAAAAAATAAAATGACACATCGATTATGAAGCAAAACAACGATTTATCCAAGTTTATAATAGAGCACTTATAATCAGTATTTTCTATTAGACAAACCCTTAAAACAAAAAAACCTCCAAAAGTGGAGGTTGTTTAAAACAGGATCTAACGGCTGCCAATCATCAAGACTTGCCACTAATTGAAACATGATAATGAGGATCTTCAGAGACATTCACCTCAATCAAATCCTTAGCATCATCCAACAACACCTGACACTCGGGACTTAAATGTTTAAGAGTAAGCGTTTTACCTGCCGTTAGGTATTTTTTCGTCAAGCCATTAATCGCTTCAATACCAGTGTGGTCATAAACACGCGAGTGCATAAAATCAATTTGCACATGGTCAGGGTCATTTTTAGGGTCAAAATTTTCAATAAAGTTTTGTGCTGAAGCAAAGAAGAGTGGCCCTTGAACTTTATAAGTTTTTACTACCTTGCCATCAATTTCTTCGGTACTCGCTTGCAAAATAATGCGTTGAGCGTGCTCCCAAGCAAACACCAAAGCGGCCACAATAATACCGGCAATCACCGCCACGGCTAAATCAAACATGACCGTTAACACCGTCACCATCACCATCACAAAGGCATCCGCCTTGGTCATACCGCGCATAATGTTCCAGCTCGCCCAGTTGAAGGTGGCGATCACCACAAAGAACATCAAACCAACTAATGCGCCAATTGGCACCATCTCAATCCAAGAGGAGGCAATTAAAATAATAAACAACAACACAAACGCCGCTGTTATCCCAGACCAACGCCCTGTTCCACCGGAGTTTACGTTAATCATAGACTGTCCAATTAACGCACACCCGCCCATGGTGCCGAAAGAACCGGCTGTGCAGTTAGCTGCACCCAACGCGATACACTCTTTATTGGCTTTACCGCGTGTTTCCGTAATATCATCAATTAAGGTCATGGTTAGAAGAGATTCAACCGACCCGATGACCGTCAAAATTAATGCATAAGGCAGAACAATCCACAAGGTTTCTAACGACCAAAAACCTTCTGGCAGGGTTGTAAACCAACTCAAACCTTGAAAACCACCGTCAACACCATCGCCATAAACCAGTGACTCTAAGGTACCGGAAACCGAGGCTTTATCCCCAACCGTAATCGCATTAATATCAAAGAAAATAACCGCCAATGAAACCAATACAATCGCGGCCAGAGCAGAAGGCACGGCTTTCGTCAGCTTAGGCAGCAGATAGATAATCGCTAAAGTTGCAGCGATAATCATAATCATGATATTCAAGCTAGACCCGGTCAACCAAGCCCCTTCCGCGTCTTTAAACTGGGTAAACTGCGCCACTAAAATAATTAGTGCCAAACCGTTTACAAAGCCCAGCATCACCGAACTGGGCACCATGCGGATAAACCGCCCCCACTTCATGATGCCAATAAATATCTGAAAGACCCCCATCATAATCACGGCTAAAAACAAAAACGAAGCGCCATGTTCCATGACTAAATGCATCATCACAACCGCCAGCGAACCCGCCGCGGCGGTAATCATCCCAGGACGACCACCGAATACGGCGGTAATCATACCGACAATAACGGCTGCATATAGACCAACCAAAGGGTGAACGCCAGCCACAAAGGCAAACGCAACCGCTTCTGGAAACAGTGCCAATGCCACTGTAATCCCTGATAAAGTGTCGTTTTTATAGGTTCGCCAATTAAATGACTGGCCCGGTTGGGTTGAATGACTCATGAAAACTCCTAAAACTAAATGTGCGCAAATTCTAACAAAAAAGCAGTACAATTTGCGTTTATTCAACAAGTTAAAATGGGTTAATCAGATGTGGATTGAACATATTGGCACGATTGGAATGGTTGCGATGGTGATTTTAGTGGCCGCACATTTTGGCCTGCATTTCTTCTTTAAATATCAAAAAAAGAAAAAAGATGAGGCTAAAAGTCAAGAATTGGAAAAGGCAAACAAAGACTAATTAAACGCTCTTATTTAAGCCTTATCGAATAAAAAAACCTGAACGAATCAATGACGAGTGAGCACTTTTACGGTTTTTATTTTGGACAGGCCTGATGGGTTTTGCTATTTTCAAGCCAAATGAAACTAAATTTATATGATTATTCACCGATATAGGAACAATAATAATCCGTAATATTATTCACTTTAATACCAAACTTTGAGTTAGCTGGTACATCAAAGCTGGTGACGTTTGGAAGGCCTTTCCATTCGGTTTCACCAGGTTGTAAAACTTCAACATTACCGCTCATCATTGCCATATTTTCAGTGATTTATATACTAAATTCGAATAAGACCTCATTTGTCAGTAAACAAGGTTTAATTTTGTCGTCATTTTTATATTTCATGATTATCTGCCACCCTAGTACATTTGTGTTAAAGCATTTAATAATGATAACGACATGAAATAATGGTTATTTGATTACTATCTACAGCATAGACAAGCCGATTAGTCTCATCTATTCTTCTAGACCAAAATCCTGATAAGTTTTCTTTTAATGGTTCAGGTTTGCCAATACCTTCAAACGGTGAGCGCATTGCATCTTTAATTAATTTATTAATTCTTTTTAGAGTTTTCTTATCTTGGTTTTGCCAGTATTCGTAATCACTCCAGGCTTTTTCTGTCCAAGCAAGAATCTCAATCGTCATTCACTAAGCCTTTTTCAACCGTTTTAGCGCTACGATATTGTTCTATTGACTCTTTTAAATGGCAGACATTAGCGGGTGATTTCAATAGATGAACCGTTTCCATTAGACTGTCAAAATAGTCTTGTGACATAACGACCGCATTTCTAGAATCTCTTCGAGTTATAACGGTGAAATCGGCATTATCAACAACAGTATCCAAGACGGTTTTTAAGCTATTTCTGGCTTCTGTGTAACTTACAACATGCATAACAACACTCCTGTAATCTTGTTTTATGCTTTTATAAAGCATAGCATACATGAACAGAATTCTGTACATGTAAATCGTCTTTTTATGTTAACAATTCTAACCATACGAAAGACTTATCCAATGAAAAGGCTTAACCTTCTTTGATTTTCAGACATAAAAAAACCAGCAGGCCTGCTGGTTTTCTAAACACGTTTAGTTTGAACTTAAGCGATGTAAGAACAGCAGTAATCGGCAATTGCGTTTACTTTAATGCCAAACTTAGAGTTGGCAGGCACATCAAAACTTGAACCATTCGGTATCGCTTTCCACTCAGTTTCACCGGGCAACAACACTTCAACATCCCCCGATTGCATCTCCATATTTTCAGCTAAATCAGTACCAAATTCATACTCACCTGGCATCATAATCCCCAATGTTTTCTTAGAGCCGTCGGCAAATAAAACCGTGCGACTGGTGACTTTGCCATCAAAATAGACTGAGGCTTCTTTTAAGACGGTGACATTTTCAAATTTAGACATGGAAAATCCTATTTATTAAGGTTTAAAAACGTTGCTAATTATAGCCATAAACCTTCTAGGCTTCACGCACTATTATTCAGAGCAATTGTTCGGCTATCCTGTGCCAACGTCTTTATTCCCAATGTGAGATTCACTTTGAAAAACAGCATGACATACAAAGTCTGTTATCAGATACAAAAAAGGCCCGTAATCACTTACGAGCACATTAAAGGTTTTACAAGCAACGACACACTGAGTAATCGGTGTCTTAAGGCAATGAAGTTACCACCAACCATGATTAGTTGGTCTTCTTTTCTTTGATTTATACGCATTTCCTAATTGATAAGCTTCTTTAAGCGCTTGAATAATTTGTGGATTTTCATCGACATTCAGTTGATGATTTTCTGCAATGGTTAAAAGATAGGCGTCTGGGCCGATCTCTTGATAGATTTCAAGAAATGCTTCAATATGCATCGGCAGATTCACTTCATTCGAGTCAATGCGCGATTGAAAGCGAATGACCTCCATATCCGTTGATTGCAATATCTCAAATTTATAAGAGATTACATCTAACTGATTCTGTTTGGCCACTCGATTAGGAAGCTGTTCCAAGAATAGATCAATATCATCAATACTGGGGGGCAAAGCAATATCCGACTCATAGCAAAATGTTTCGCCTCTAAAATCAAATACTGAACGGACTGTAATCACTGATTCCATAAAAATTTCCTGTAATGCCTATCGCTTTTTTTATTTATGCCACAAACTAATGCGTTAATTTCATAAAGACTTGTGGAAGTAATTCCGGTAGTTTTTCAACATGGTCAATCACGGTATATTGATTACCAAAAATATCGGCAACATATTCATCGGCCTTTGGATCAACGGTAATGCAGTAAGAGTATATGCCTTTACCTTGCAACTCTTCAACCGCTTTATGCGTATCTTGAATGAGCATTTTAGGGTCTTTAGCATCCACATCCGCAGGCTCACCATCGGTTAAGACCAACAAGAGTTTTTTCTCAGCTTGTTGGGCTTCCAAATAGTGAGCCGCATGGCGCATAGCCGCTCCCATTCGAGTTGAATACGAGGCTTCCATTCCGGCAATACGCGCTTTGACTTCATCGGTATAACCTTCAGAATACCCTTTGATATGCTGATAGCGCACTTCATGACGTGTGTCAGAACAAAAACCGGCAATGGCAAACTTATCACCCAACTGTTCAACCGTCCAAGCAGTAATGGCCAAGGCTTCTTCAGACAATTCAAGTAACGTCTGTCCGGTTTCTTGATTGCGCTCATTTAATGACTGTGACGTATCTACCAACAGCATCACCGCAATACTACGACTGTCGGTAGTGTGGCTATAATTAATTCGTGGGTCGGGGGCTTGCCCGCTTTTAAAGTCAATCATTGAGCGCAACGCAACATCTAAATCCAGCTCTTCACCCTCTTCTTGAAAACGAATACGCTTTTTATTTTGAGGTTTAAGCATCTCAATCATTTTTTTCAAGCGCTTAGCTAAATCACCATGTTTTTCCATTAAACGATCAATTTTACTCCCGTCTCCGGAAGGATGAAGGCGCTCATAGACAGTTGTCCAATCCGGACGATAACTTTCTGAAACGTAGTCCCACTCATCATAATGCCTGGGCGGAAGCTCCCCTTCGTTTTCAATAATTCGCTCTTCGTTTTCATATTCGTTTGGCATGAGTTCATCCGGCTCATCGTACTCTTCATAGTAGAACCACATGCAGCGATTATCATCACGATAAGAGACCTCGGTATCGTCAAAAAACACCCCAGGCAAACTGTCAGACGACTGTTTACGCGACTTCACATAGAAATCAATCCCTAACTCAGACATGTCTTGAGTGGTCGAATTCTCCCCTTTCTCAAGCATAATCTTGTTAAAACGTTCACGGAACTCTTCTAAAAGAGGATTTTCAGGGTCAAAATTTTTATCTAATAAGGCACGTGACATACGAGTAGCACGATAGCGAACACAAGAGTGTTTAGAGTCATCACACGCGCCCTTTTCTGGGTATGGGTGTAAAGCCATAAACAGTTTTCTTAGGCCCGGATAACGTTGCATGGCTAAGTATTCAACACGACAATCTTCAAATACTGAGATAAACAACTGCATTTGCGGCGCATAATTGTCGGCCATTAATTTACCCGACCAGGTTTTGTGCGCGAGCATATGCGCAACCGTCGCACGATAACGATCCAGTCCTGAAACCCCATTTTCCTCATCGTAAACATCCGGTACGGCTAACAGTTGATCATCCAGATAAGGCACGGGTTTGCGTAACTGATCAAAGGCGGTCGCAAAGGTCTTGAAGGGTAAATCGCAATCCCACATACAGCTTTTCAGCATGTCTATGTGCCGTTCAACATCTTTAAAATTCGTGCCTGCACGCTCTCGGGTAATGATACTTTTGGCGTCTTGTGACTCAAGTTGAAAATACGCAATCTGTTCATCCGGGGCATTCAGGTAGTTTCGTGCTCCGTAATCAATGAAATTACGAATACCGTTCAAACATAATTTTGAGATAAGTTGAGGCATGGATTCTAATAGCGCAATCATCCCTGGGCTTTCATACAAAGAGTGATGGCCGTGAATAACGGTTTGGGTTTTATCGACATACTCATCAATAATTTGAAGATACAACTCAAGCTCTTCAATGCGGTCAATACGACGACACACGCTTCCCAAGGTGGATAAAAAAGGAATTAACGCTTTTTTATTGGGACTACGAGCCAGTTGGTAACTGTAATCGGCAATCAACTTGTTGGTGCCAGGACCAAAGTGTGCGGTAATTTCGGGCATCACTTCCATGTACACTAAAACCGGTTCAACACCTTGTCCAATCATGCACAAAAAATTAGCGCCTTCTAAATACGCCTCAACCTTGAACGGCGGCAAGGTATTCACAGCATGCTCAAGCAGCTCTGGAAACAGCTCTAACGCTTTTGGAAATTTACACTTAAATTTTTGTTGGTATTCGGCAAACAGTTCTTCATTCATAATTAAACTCTCGCGTTTAACAGAAAAAACCTCTTTTCTAATAAAAGAGAATCAAGGATTTAGATTGCCTTGATTTGGTTTCAGGACAAGGCGTAAAAAGGGAATGTACAACGGGTAAATGACCGTTTACAACGCAGTCGTGGAGTCAAAGCAAGGTGATATAAACCTTGATTTAGCCAAAGATCATTTCAATTGCGTTGTCCAGTGTTTGACGAATATCCGCATCATCGGTAATAGGACGAACCATGGCCATTTTGCAAGCTTCTATCGGTGAAATACCGTTATTGATTAAGGTTGCTGCGTACACCATTAAACGGGTTGAAATACCTTCATCTAAGCCGTGGCCTTTTAAGTTACGTGCGGTTTCACCAATTTGAACGAGTTTCTTGGCGGTTTCGGCATCGACACTTCCCTCTTTTTGAAGAATGTGTGCTTCAGTTTCGGCATCCGCGTAATCAAAATCTAACGCACAAAAACGCTGCTTAGTAGACTGTTTTAAGTCTTTCATTAGCGACTGATAACCTGGGTTATAGGAGATGACGAGTTGGAAATCGGGATGCGCTTTGATTAATTCACCCTTTTTATCTAACGATAATTCACGACGATGGTCGGTTAACGCATGAATAACCACCATGGTATCTTGACGGGCTTCAACGATTTCATCCAGGTAACAAATAGCACCATAGCGAGCAGCCATGGTTAAAGGGCCATCTACCCAACGTGTGCCATTGGCATCTAACAAATAACGACCAACCAAATCGGCGGCGGTAATGTCTTCGTTACAAGAAACCGTGATGATTGGCTTATTTAATTTCCAAGCCATATGCTCAACAAAACGTGATTTACCACACCCCGTTGGCCCTTTAACCATCACGGGTAGACGCGCACCATAAGCCGCTTCGTATAGCTCAACTTCATTTGATTGCGCATCGTAAAATGGTTCGTTATCAATTTTGTATTGTGAAATATCCATGCCTGTATTCCCCGTGACATTAATGGTTAAAAATTCTATTGTTAAAACAAGATTTGAAAAGTAATTTATGACTGCATTTTTAGGCGTAAAACAAAGTCATAAATAACCTAGCATTTGAATGGGTTTAAATTGTTATAAAAAAACCCCTACCCATAAGTCATAGGTAGAGGTTCCTTTTCTAACCGTTCATAAAATAATCAAAAGTTGATTACTTATGAGCGCCTAGTTTCTCTCTCCAACCTGGGTAGATTTTATCTGCATCGCCCGGGAAAGATTCAAATGCGCGAGCAAATTCTGGGTGCTCTTTAGCGTATTCGATAGGATCAGCACCTGTTTTCCAACAGTCATAAGCTTGACCTAGAGAAATACCACCCGCTGCTGGGCTATCGATGTGACCAAATGAACCACCACCACAGGTGTTGATAACGTTACCGTGACCTAAGTTTTCAAAGAAACCAGGTAAACGTAGGGCGTTCATACCACCAGAAATGATTGGCGTAGTAGGCTTCATACCGTACCATTTCTGATAGAAGTATGGCCCTTGACACTCATCACGCTCAAGCATGTAAGCAAGAACCGTTTCACCAGAGTGACCTTCCATTTTTCCGTAACCCATGGTACCAGTGTGAATACCTGAAGCACCCATTAAACGAGCTAACTTCATGTAGCATAATGGATCCATACCCATTGGTGACTTGTAAGAAGTCAATGCACCATGACCTGCACGGTGGAAGTGAAGGTAAGTATCAGGGAAAGCACGACGAGCTGTTGTCACACCTGCTGGACCGGTTACAAAACCGTCAACTAAGAATGCAACGTGTTTTTCGTTACCGTATTTAGCAAATTCATTCAGGATGAACTCACCACGGTGAATCATCTCACCATGGTAGTCAGCCGTAATGTTGGCAGAGAATAATTTCGCTTCACCTGTTGCTTGCTGTGCACGATCCATCGTTTCAGCAACTAAAGGAATAACGGTTTCCATTGGGCAGAAATCTTGGTTAGCTTGTGGTTCATCGTTTTTGATGAAGTCACCACCAAGCCAAAAATCATAACAAGCTTTAGCGAATGGCTCAGGACGAAGACCTAGCTTAGGCTTGATAATCGTACCCGCAATGTAACCACCGTCAACTTCTGGACGACCTAGTACTTTCCATAGATCAGAAATATCGGTTGCTGGACCGTCAAAACGCTTAACCATTTTCTCAGGAACGTAGAAATCCAACATACGTAGACCTTCATGATCACCCATACCTTGGTTGTTACCTAGGATTAGAGACCACATGTGAGAAATGTTATAAATGCCGTCTGTTAAGTTAGGATCAAATAAAGCAACAGGATAAGCGATCTTCATCAGACCACCTTTATCACCAAAAGCCGCTTCGTCGATTTCATAAACAAGCGCATCAACACCACGAGTAAAGTCATCTGTTGTTGATACTTCAACGTTAGTACCGGTTGAAGATTCTGCAGAAACGTGAGCCGCTACTTCTAGAAAACCATAACCAGGTGCTGGTTTTAGACGGTATGCCACTAAAAGGTGGTTATCATCCGCAATTAGATTTTCTTCTTTTAGCGTTAAGTCAGCGTAACGATTAGACTGATCCATTTTTATTACCTCAAGTTAGGGAGCATTGGACAAACTGTCTAAGATTCCCTGTTATCTTAGTGAGCCCAAAAAAACTTTTTTGACTCACCCCAAATTTTGTGAGGCTATCTTATGACCATATAGAAAATTAAACAAATCAATAAAAATGATGATTAATATAGTAAATCATCTATGCAAACAAGTTAAACCCATTTATAAAACTCTTTAACTTCGGTTTTTAAGAGCTCTACAAGCTTTTCGGTGGCAATCGAAAACGTTTTGCCTTTTGGGTAAACCAAGTACCAATGACGCATAATTGGAAACCCTTCTACGTCCAAAACCGTTAAATTTCCGTTTTCGATGTCTTCAACGAGGGTTGGCAAGGACGCCACGGAGATACCCAAATTTTGTAAAAGCCCTAAACGAATCGATTCATTGCCCCCCATCACCATTTTGACATTAGGAACAAAGTCCTCCTCAGCAAACACATTCTCAATATGCGTGCGAATACCCGAGCCCTTTTCACGCATCAGAAACGGTTCGTATTTAACATCTTCTAGGGTGAGTTTCTTCTTTTTAGCTAATGGGTGTTTAGAGTTAACCACGAAGGCTAACGGGTTCTCAGCCAATTGAAAACTCTCCACATTTAAGCCTTCGGGCGGTTGACCTAAAATGTAAAAATCGTCTTTGTTCTCGATAATTCGTTGCACCAAATTTTCACGATTTCCCACCTGCATATACACCGACACATTCGGGTAACTCTCCATAAACCCTTGGATAATTCTAGGCACAAAGTACTGTGACGTAGAAATAACCGAAAATTTAACACTGCCGCCCGCCAAGCCCTTTACACGGTTAATTTGCTCTTCGGTATTACTGAGTTCGGCAAGTATTTTTTTGGCTGACTCATACAGATAACTCCCCGACTCGGTTAAATAAACCTGCCTACCTACCTGCTCAAACAACTTTACATCCAAGACCTCTGAGAGTTTTTTTACCTGCATGGAAACAGTCGGTTGCGTCAAGTGCAACTCCTCTGCGGCTTTGGTAAAACTCTGTTTACGACCAATACACTCAAACACTTGTAACTGACGTAAGGTGGCATTACGCGCTAATATAAAATTCTTTGGCATAGACGTTCCTGAATTGACATGTTGAAGCTGAATAAAAGTCAGCAGGCCTCCTTATAATCAAACAATAAAAGACCAATGAGGTTGCAAGATTACCAAAAAACCATTGGCAATCGCTAAGATAATTTTGAAAAAACAAACAGTAAGAAATTTAGAAGAGATAAAAAGATCAGAGAAATTAACCTTTTTTAATCAAAATAAACTGAGCAGGCCTGCTCAGTTTTAGAAGCGTAAATTGAACGAATGTGAATTAAAGCACAGTCCTATTTACGAACGTGACCTTCGCCAATAAACTCAATCTGATAGCCATCTGGGTCTTCAGCAAACGCAATAATCGTGTTACCGGCATTCATCGGCCCCGCCTCACGAATAATTTTACCACCGCCTGCTTTGACCGCATCGGCCGCTTTGTATACATCGGGGACTTCAATGGCAATGTGTCCATAGGCCGTTCCCAAATCATAGCTATCCACGCCCCAGTTGTAAGTCAACTCAAGAACCGTGTTCTCTTCTTCATTACCGTAACCCAAAAACGCCAAAGTAAACTCGCCTTTTGGGTACTCTTTTCTGCGCAATAGTTGCATGCCCATTACTTCGGTATAGAAGGCAATGGACTTATCTAAGTCGCCAACACGCAACATGGTGTGTAACATTCTCATCAATCGAATCCTTATTTTTTTGGTTTTAAAACCAGCAATACAAACGGGGTAAAGGGGGCAAACAGTGCGCCCATTACTCCCCAGAAAACAGCAGGCCTGCCCTGTTTCTTGGCAAGTTTATGACTGACAATAGCACTAACAAGCGTCACCAAGACCAGAAACAGAACAAACATATTCATTAGGCGTTTACCGCATCCAAGGCTTGTGAAATATCGGCAAGAATATCGTCGATATGTTCAATTCCCACGGATAAACGAACCAAGTCTTCTGACACTCCGGCTTTCTCAAGTTCTTCTGGGCTCAGCTGACGGTGGGTTGTGGTGGCTGGATGACAAGCTAATGATTTAGCATCGCCAATGTTTACTAGGCGTAAAATCATCTGCAGAGCATCAATAAATTGCCCACCGGCTTCACGTCCACCTTTAACCCCAAAACTAACAATACCCGAGGCTTTTCCTTTGGTGGTTTTTTGGCAAATATCATAGTATTTATTGCCTTTTAGTGCCGCGTAGTTGACCCAAGATACTTTGGGATGGTCTTGTAAAAAGGCCGCTACTTTCTCACTGTTTTCACAGTGACGTTCCATGCGTAAGCCCAAAGTTTCAAGGCCTTGCATAATTAAGAAGCTGCTGTGTGGCGATAACGCTGCACCGGTATTTCTTAATGGCACCACTCGACAACGGGCAATAAAGGCGGCCGCTCCAATGTCACGCGTGTAGTTCACACCATGATAAGACGGATCCGGCTCATTAAGGAGTGGAAAACGCTCTGGGTACGCCGCCCAATCAAATTTACCCGAATCAATCACCACCCCACCAATGGTGGTTCCGTGACCACCAATGTATTTGGTTAAGGCGTGTACAACAATGTCTGCACCCAAATCAAATGGACGACATAAAAATGGCGTCGCCACCGTGTTATCCACCATTAAAGGTATACCATGTTTATGCGCAATCTCAGCCAACTTAGCAATATCCACCACATTACCGGCTGGGTTACCAATTGACTCACAAAAAATCGCACGGGTTTTATCGTCAATGGCCGCTTCAAAACCAGCGTAATCATCCGACTTAATCATGCGTACATCGATTCCCTGACGTGGCAAGGTGTGGGCAAATAAGTTATAGGTTCCGCCATATAACTGGCTGGTGCTGATAATGTTGTCACCGACTTGAGCAATCGTTTGAATCGCATACGTTGTCGCAGCCATACCTGAGGCTACGCACAAAGCACCGACTCCGCCTTCCATCTCTGCCATACGCTGTTCAAGCACATCATTGGTTGGGTTCATAATGCGGCTATAGATATTACCCGCTACTTTTAGGTCAAACAGGTCGGCTCCGTGCTGGGTATCATCAAAAGTAAACGAGGTCGTTTGATAAATTGGAACAGCTGCGGCTTTGGTGGTTGGATCAGATTTATAACCATGGTGTAAAGCAATTGACTCAAGTTTCATGTATTAACCCTCTTTGATTATTTTTTATGATTGGCAAGCTATCTTAACAAGCGATTAGTGATCACGATGAATTTAATAACCCACCATGCTAGTAGGATTTAGAATCTGTGTCAAACACAAACCTAATGCACTTCAACGCCAATGCTCTTAGCGAATACCTCGGTACGCTAAAACCAACGCAATCAGTACCACAAAGGCACTGATGCCATACGCTAACTCTGCATGACCAAATGACCACGCGTAACCGGCCATTAACATGCCTAAAGCCCCACCTAATCCATGACTGCTTGCAGCAAATACCGCCTGCCCTTTGCCATGATGACGGCCTTGAAAATACTGGTCAATTAAATGAATCCCTGCGGCGTGAAACAGACCAAAACTGGCGGCATGCAACAGTTGTGCGATGAACATCCAAACAAAAAACTCAGCCAGATAACCATTCATTAACCAGCGCACCAAGGTCAAGACAATGCTCAGTAAAATTAGAAAGCGAACACTGTAATTTTTGAACAGGCCTGCCATAAAAAAGAACACCGCAATCTCAGCAATGACCCCAAGCGCCCAAAGCCAAGCAATGGTGGTTTTGTCGTAGCCCAATTCACTCAGTTGAATGGTAAAAAATGCATAGTAAGCGCCGTGCGACAACTGCACTAAAAAACTCACCAGCAACAACGACCACACTTCCGGGCGTTTTAAAATAGTGGTAAATCCATCGCTATTTTCATGATGAACTTTAGGCTTACCGTCACTTACCAAAAAAGCGGTTAACCAAACCAAAATCATCAGCGTCAGCAAATCCCAAGGTAAAACCTCGACGCCAAATTGCTCTATTTGCCAACCAATAAATAACACCGCAGCAATAAAGCCCACTGAACCCCAAAGTCGAATTTGCCCATATTTGTGCTTTTGATCCCCCAAACAGCCAAAGGTATAGGATTCAAATTGTGGCAAGGAGGCGTGCCAAAAAAAGCTAAAGAACAGGATGGTGGTAAACAAAGCCCAGTAGCTTTCAAAAACAATGAGCCCCACGCCCGCCACCGCAGTTAAGCCAGTGGCTAAACGTACCCACTTAATCGACAGGCCTGAGCGGTCGGCTAACCACCCCCATAAATTGGGCGCGATCACTTTGGTAGCCAGTAACACCCCCATGAGCTGACCGATTTCAATTGGGGTAAACGACAGCGATTTAAAGTACAGACCCAGATAAGGTAATAAGGCGCCTAAAACGGCAAAGTAGAAAAAGTAGTGCATCGACAGCCGAGAGTAGGCTGTCTGATAGGTACAATCTGAAACGGTTTTGTTACTACTCACCGGCGTGAGCTAAATCCATAACGGGAGGCACAACATCACCATTTTGAGCGCGGTTGCGCATAAAGTGGTCTAACAACACCATCGCCACATGGGCTTCTGCAATTGGCGTAGCACGAATCCCCACACAGGGATCATGGCGTCCTTTGGTGACCATCTCAATGTTTTCGCCAGAGGTATTGATACTGCGACCTGGGGTCATGATACTTGAGGTCGGTTTCAGAGCAATGTGCGCTACAATATCTTGGCCGGTTGAGATTCCGCCCAAAATTCCGCCCGAGTGATTCGATTCAAACCCGCCAGAGGTCATCTCATCACGGTGTTCGGTGCCTAGCTGACCGGCAACTGCAAAACCATCGCCAATTTCTACCCCTTTAACCGCATTAATGCTCATTAACGCATGGGCCAGTTCGGCATCTAAACGATCAAAAACGGGCTCACCTAAACCAACCGGTACGTTTTTGGCCACGATGGTAATTTTTGCCCCCACCGAGTTTTTCTGCTTTAACAAGTTGTCCATGTAATCGCTGATTTCTTTGCTTTTCTCTGGGTTTGGGCAAAAGTATTCATTACTGTTATCAAATGGCCACGTCACGTTTTCGACTTTAATTGGCCCTAATTGCGACAAATACCCTTTTACTTCAACGCCCAAACGCTCTTTTAAGTACTTTTTAGCAATTGCCCCTGCCGCAACACGCATCGCCGTTTCTCGTGCAGAAGAACGACCCCCACCACGGTAGTCACGCAGACCATACTTTTGGGTGTAGGTGTAATCGGCGTGCGCTGGGCGAAACGTCTCAGCCACTTTAGAGTAGTCTTTAGAGCGCTGATCTTTATTGTGAATGATAATGCCAATCGGTGTACCGGTGGTTTTACCTTCAAACACCCCTGATAAAATCTGCACTTCATCATCTTCACGACGTGCCGTTGCGTGCTTAGACGTTCCCGGTTTACGACGGTCCATCTCTGCTTGAATATCCGCTTCGCACAGCTCCATCCCTGGAGGACAGCCATCAATAATGCAACCTAATGCAATCCCGTGGCTTTCGCCAAAGGTTGTCACTTTAAAATTTTGACCAATGGTATTGCCTGACATAATTCATTCTCAATAAATTTTATAATTCGAGTATTCTACCTAAAAACCCCCTAAAAGTAATGAGCAAACTACCGAGCAAAGCAAATGAAACCCAATGATTTCTCACAATTTAACTGGCAACACCCTAACCCATTTATTGTTGAACATACCGTTACAGAATCGGAACTCGACTTTCTAAGACATGTAAACAACAAAAGCTACTTAACTTGGATGGAGCAAGTCGCCTGGGCGCACGCCCAAGCCGTGGGGATTAGTCACGAACTTCAAAAGCAACTGAACCGCATTATGGCGGTGTATGAAAACTGCATGCAATACAAAGCCAGCTGTTATTTAGGGGATGAACTGTTAATTGCAACCTGGACAGGCCTGCAAGAAGGTTGCTGTAAACGCAAACGAGGGTTTCAGATTATTCGCAAACACGACCAAAAAACCGTGTTTACCGCCACAGCAACCTACGTTTGTATTGATTTAAAAAACCATAAACCCAGACGTATTCCGAAAGAATTTGTTGAGCCCTACTTGAATTAAGCGCTTTTAATCAACCGCCCTACCAACTTTCTAACTGCCGGTGCCACAAATATCACGATTGGAAACGCGACAATAAACGCCATAAACCAAGCTTTCATCCAAATCATCAAAAAGTCTTCTGGTAAGCCGACGTTGAAAAAACTGATAATGGCGGACATTAGAAATGACATGAAAAATGCCATAAAGAAGGCAAACAGGATGGCTTGGTATTTAGCGTGAAACATTCGGGGTTATCTCTCAACAGTGTTGTAAATTTAGACAATAAAAATCCAGGCTGGCCATTATAGACCATCCCAGATTGCAAAAAGTTTTTACCTTTGAGTTTTGATTTTCAATGGCAAGTTGCGAAAAGACAACCGCTTACTTTTTAGTGCCTTCAATGTGCAATTCTAAATACACATTGGCGGAAGCCGGCCCCAAATCTTTGGTGATATTGTAATCGGCCATTTTAAATTCGGTGGTGCCCATAAAACCAGAACGGTAACCGCCCCATGGGTCTTTGCCCTCGCCGACTTTTGAGCCTTTAATTACAATTGGTTTGGTCACGCCATTTAAGGTAAAGTTGCCTTTAATCACCATATCTTCATTCGTACCACTGATTGAAGTACTCACAAAACTCGATTCCGGGTACTTATCCACGTTTAAAAAATCGTCACTTCGCAGGTGTTTATCACGCTCTGCGTGGTTGGTGCTGACACTTTTCGTGTCAATCTTCACATTGATTTTACTGTTGGCGAGGTTCTCAGAATCATAGACATAATCCCCTGAAAAATTATTAAAACGTCCAGTTAACCAACTGTACCCCAAATGGTTTACTTTGAAGTTAATCGAGGCGTGCATACCTGGGGTATCGATGGCATAGTTTACCGGTGCCGACATGGCAAGGTTAGAAACCGATAGTAAAGCGGCCGATAAAAACAGCGTGCTGATTTTAGTCATAATAGTCTCTCCTGAGTTAACAATGGTTACGTTCGTTCGTTTGTTTATTTGCGTTGGTTGTTTGAAATCGGTTTAAGCATTCGTTTGAGCGTTTTGTCTTTATTAAAGAAGTGGTGTTTTAGGGCAGCCAGTGCATGCAGCGCAACCAACCCCATTAAACCGTAGGCTAACCACTCATGAATCTCACCGGCAATGTCCGCCTGATCTTCAAACGGTGTAAACAAAGCCGGTACCTCAAACCAGTCAAATACCGCAATAGGTTGTGATTCGGCAGTCGAAATCAAATATCCGCTTACACCAATCGCAAACACCAACAAGTAAAGAATTAAATGAACGGTGACCGCAATTGAATTTTGCAGCGCAGATTTGGCCAACGGTTGCGGCTTGATATTGACCTGATTCCATAGAAAACGGGCCAACATCCCCAGAATTAATAAAACGCCAATAGACTTATGAATATTGGGCGCATCGTGATACCAAGTGGAGTAATAATCCAAATCCACCATCCAAAAACCGAGTGCAAAAGTACCCAACACCACAATCGCCACCATCCAGTGTAAGACGATGGAAATCCAGCCATAGGTTTGGGATTGGTTTTTGAGTTGCATTGCGTCACGCTCATACGGTGTCTGTAAACTGTGAACCAGTGTATAAAGATTAATCTGTGCAAAAAAGGACGTAAAAATCAAAAGACTGTTGATTTTATAAGAACAATATAGCTTGATTAAATTAAAGAGGGGTCGTGTTTTAGAATCTAAAAACAAGCAGGCCTGGTAAAACCACGGTTACCAGGCCTGCTGACTTTCGAATTGAATTTGAATTAAAACATCACGTGGGACGTAATCGCCTGTTGCTTGCTATTTAACGCGGGCTTATAAGGATTAATAAAATTCATATAACTGAGTATTTTCTTCAGGTTCCGACCAAGACTTAAGCAAATCACGCGAGAACATTGGCTGAACCGGTCTGGCATTTTCGCCCATCAACTCATTCATTTTCATAATTTGTTCAGCCGAGGCTTCAATCGGTTGTTTGAAGACCATCCAATACACGCCTTCAGAACAAGGTGGCGTGGTTAAGGAACCGCTGTATTTATAAAACTCGGTGTTCGCTGGAATAAAGTTAACGGGATTTAGCTTAAGGTCATTATGAATTTCTTGCTTACCTACTTCTTTAGGCAAACGCTTTAACAAACCATTCAAATTTGGATTGGTTTCCCCCTCTTGAAACAGCACGCCCATAACCGCGAGATTGCCATCGCCATCTTTGTGCACCAAGTGCATCTCCATTGGGTAAGCAAAGCCCTCTTTGTAGTGTTCGCTTGGGGTATGAAAGTGGTATTGCAATAACTCATAACGATGCCCCCCCACTTTAATGTAACTGCCTAATGGATAATTCACCTGAAGCGAATGACCATTGTTAATAATTTTTAACGGAACCTCTTTATAAACAATATCCAAACTGGCTAAACCTTGCGTGCCCAAAGCAGATACATCACGTAAATCAATCGGCGATTGGTTTTTACCGCTTTTACAGGTAGCAAACTCTGGCGACAACTCGCCCCAATATCGAGGGGCTGTTTCCCCCGCATAACTCCAGTGCGCCTTATGGTCGGATGCGTTATGTGCATCCATCGTTTTAGCAGGATTAGCCGTAGTAGCGGCATGCATTTCGTTATTGTGCGCCGGTTGAGCGCCAACAGCGGGCGTTTTAGTCTGTGCATTTTTCTCTTTAATGCTCTCTAACTCAGCGCCTAAATCCACTAACGGTGCTTCGTCAGCGGCGCTGGCCGGCAACATAAATAAGCTGACCGCAAGCATCAACAACAAAGGCAACACAATTAAATGTTTGAAAGACGAGGAAAAGTTACGTCTCATAGGAAAGTCTCCGACAGAATTATGACAGTCATTAGTATTGTGGGCATTAAAGCAATTAATTTGCCAGAGTTGGCATTTATTTGAAAGCGAGGCGTTATGGGGCGCGATAAGACAGGCCATAACGCCTTTAAAGAGAAGAAATGGGCGTTTAAGCCGGCTGGATACGTTCTTCAAGAATGGTTTGATAAACCTCGAGTTCGGATTTATGAATCGCAAACACCCCTTCGCCACCGTGTTCAAACTCAAACCAATAAAAAGGCAGCTCCGGGTAGGCCTGTTCTAAGTAAAACTGCGACACGCCCACCTCAACAATCAACACGCCATCCTCATTCAAATAGTCGGCGGCTTGCGCTAACATTTTACGCGTTAAATCTAACCCATCTTTACCAGACTCTAAGCCCAAACGAGGCTCCTGCTGAAACTCTTCGGGTAAGGCTTCCATCTCAATTAAATCAACATACGGTGGGTTTGAGACAATTAAATCGTATTTTTTACCCTGCAAGTTGCTAAACAAATCCGACTGAATTGCGGTGACATAATCATTTAAATGGTATTGGTCAATATTCTGTTGCGCCACTTTCAAGGCGTCTTCCGATAAATCGACTAAATCAACCGTGGCATTTGGGCAGGCCTGCAAGGTGGCAATACCAATGCAACCACTGCCGGTGCACATATCCAACACTGAGCCCACTTCGTCACCGTTGACCCAATCATGAAAGCCGTTGGCAATTAACTCTGCAATCGGTGAACGTGGCACTAAAGTCGATTCATTAACCACAAAACGCATCCCGGCAAACCACGCTTCACCGGTTAAATAAGCGGCGGGTTTGCGAGTTTCGATGCGTTGTTTAAACAGTTCGGTCACGGTTTGACGTTCCGCTGAACTTAAGCGTGCTTGCCAGTAATTCTCTGGAATCTCATCGGGTAAACGAAGTGCATAAAACACCAATACTCGGGCTTCATCAAAGGCGTTGTCGGTACCATGCCCAAAAAACAGATTGGCCGATTTAAACAACGAACCGCCCCATCGAACAAAATCGGTAATGGTTTCCAAGCCGTCAAATTGGTAGTTAATATTGGTCACAACTTATCCTTTTTTAATGGCATGCTTAGGACGAAACGCTTTCACAAACGACTCGTTGGTTTCAAGATAGGGCCCGTCAATTAAATCCACGCAATACGGCACGGCAGGAAACACCGCTTCTAAACACTCACCAATGGCTGATGGTTTACCCGGCAAATTAATAATTAAACTCGCGCCTCGCGTACCCGCAATTTGACGCGACAGAATCGCCGTGGGCACATACTTTAATGACACAGCACGCATCTGTTCGGCAAAGCCGTCTAAAATCTTATCGCACACGGCTTCCGTGGCCTCTGGCGTCACATCACGTTTGGCAGGCCCTGTGCCGCCGGTGGTTAAAATCAATCCACACTGGTGCTCATCCGCCAACTCTTTTAAGGTGGCTTCAATCAAATCTTGTTCATCGGCAATCACTCTGGCCACCGCTGTCCACTCATTACTTAAGGCATCGCTAATCCACGCCTGCATCGCCGGCCCGCCTAAGTCTTCATATTCGCCACGACTGGCTCGGTCGGAAACGGTTACAAACCCAATTTTAATTTCATCTTTTTGCATTGTTTGTCCTTGAATTAGCGGTGAAGTGCCCGCATATAATAACTCAATTTATCGAGTAAACACCAATAAGACCATCATGACAGACACAAACAAATCCCCTGAAGCCCTATTAAATGACGAGTCTGAACGTGAGACTAAAGTGAACACAAAAGAGCCACTTGTTCAGGAGGCTTCATCCAGTAGTGCGCTTGACCAGGCAGAGGAACCTTTTGCATTTGATGGCGAGCAAAT
Source organism: Thiotrichales bacterium (assembly GCA_016938655.1). GTDB lineage: Bacteria > Pseudomonadota > Gammaproteobacteria > Thiomicrospirales > Thiomicrospiraceae > Thiomicrorhabdus. The sequence goes on from JAFGUG010000099.1 coordinate 89,847, forward strand.
CACGTTTGATGAAGAGGAAGACTCTATCAACCCGTTTAATCGTGTTGAAGAAAAAACCGAAACGGATCTGCCCAGTGATATTTTCTTACTGCCCATGAAGGACCGACCTTTCTTTCCTGGCCAACAACTGCCTGTTTTACTCAATAAAGAGGCTTGGCAATCGACTTTTAATGCCATAAAAAAAGGCAATCATAAATACGTTGGAATGGTGTTTGTTGATTTTGAAGATCATGAAAATGCACCGCCTGAAACCTTTTCAGGCGTAGGAACCTTAGTGCGTATTCACGACCCCAAAGAGCGGGATGACTTTATTCAGCTGATTGCCGAGGGCGTTAAGCGTTTTAAAATTGAATCTTGGACATCGGACGAAGCGCCTTATAAAGCAAAAGTAAGCTACCCTTCCGATACCGAGAACGGCACGGCTAAAGAGCTCAAAGCCTATGGCTTGGCGATTATGAATGCTTTTAGAGAGCTTTTACCACTTAACCCGCTATACAGTGAAGAACTTAAATACTTTTTAAATCGCTACAGTGCTAATGAACCGGCGCACCTAGCGGACTTCGCCGCCAGTTTAACCACAGCAGAGGGCAAAAAACTGCAAGAGGTTTTAGAGACCTTTGACCTTGTGAGTCGCCTTGAAAAAGTATTGGTACTCTTCAAACAAGAGATAGAGGTCACCAAATTACAGTTTAATATTCGTGAACGCGTTGAAGAGAACTTAAACGATCAACAGCGTGACTTCTTCTTACGCCAACAGCTCAATGAAATTCAAAAAGAACTCGGCATTGTTAAAGACGATCAAACACTGGATAGCGATCGTTTTCGTGAGCGTATGGCGGCGTTAACCCTAACTGATGAAGCCAAGAAAAAAGCCGAAGAGGAGTTGGATAAACTCTCAATGCTCGACCCACAATCCCCAGAATACAATGTGGCACGCAACTGGTTAGATTGGTTGACTCTCCTGCCTTGGGGCAAACACAGCAAAGATTTATTAGACCTAAAACGTGCCCGAAAAATTTTAGATAAAGGTCACGATGGCCTAGAAGACGTTAAAGATCGTATCAGCGAATTTTTAGCGGTCGGCGCGTTAAAAGGCGAAGTTTCTGGCTCGATTATCTGTTTAGTGGGGCCACCCGGAGTTGGTAAAACCTCGATTGGTCGCTCCATTGCCGATGCCTTAGGGCGCAAGTTCTACCGGTTTTCAGTCGGGGGAATGCGCGATGAAGCGGAAATTAAGGGCCATCGCCGTACCTATATTGGTGCCATGCCGGGTAAGTTCGTTCAAGCGTTAAAAGATTGTGAAACCGCTAACCCAGTGATTATGCTCGACGAAATCGATAAAATTGGCGCGTCCTATCACGGTGACCCGGCTTCTGCGCTGTTAGAAGTGTTAGACCCCGAACAGAACCATGAATTTATGGATCACTTTATGGATGTCCGTTTTGATCTATCCAAAGCCTTGTTTGTGTGCACGGCTAATACCTTAGACACGATACCTGGGCCCTTGCTTGACCGCATGGAAGTGATTCGTTTGTCTGGCTACATTACTGAAGAGAAAATTCAAATTGCCAAACATCACCTGTGGCCCGCCTTACTGAAAGAGTCTGGCTTAAACCGTGAACAAGTGCAAATTACTCTGCCGGCGATTCGCCACGTAATCGAAGGTTACGCCCGTGAAGCGGGTGTGCGTAACTTGAAAAAACAGATGGCAAAATTGGTGCGTAAACTGGCGCTTAAATTTGTGATGGGCGAAATTGATTCGGCACGAATTCACGTCAATGAACTCGAAGAGATGCTCGGCCAACCTCGATTTACTCCAGAGAAAATGAACCAACAAATTGGTACCGTCACCGGCTTGGCTTGGACATCAATGGGCGGTGCTACCCTTACCATTGAAGCGAGTCGAGTGCATACCCTAAACCGTGGGTTTAAACTGTCGGGTCAGTTGGGTGAAGTGATGCAAGAATCGGCGGGGATTGCGTATAGTTTTATCTCATCGAATCTTGAAAAATACAAAGCGAACCCTGAATTTTTTGATAAAGCCTTTGTGCACTTACATGTGCCCGACGGTGCCACCCCTAAAGATGGCCCAAGTGCGGGTGTGACGATGGCCACGTCACTGCTGTCTTTGGCACGCGATGAAGCCATCAAAACGCCACTGGCTATGACGGGCGAACTGAGTTTAACGGGCATGGTCTTGCCGGTTGGCGGGATTCGTGAAAAAGTCATCGCCTCAAAACGCATTGGCATTAAAGAACTGATCTTGCCGTTTGAAAACAAGAAAGATTTTGAGGAGCTGCCCGATTATCTGCAAGAGGGGTTAACGGTGCATTTTGCCAAACACTTTGATGATGTGGCACGCTTGACCTTTAACATCCGCTCTAAATCGTTAGCATTAAAGGTGTATAACTCAAAACAGAAAGAGTCGGATTCTGGTAATTCAGAAACGGTAGCAGCCCACCATTAACGATTACACTACTCTAAAAGTCGGCAGGCCTGCTCACTTTTAACATAAACAAAAACACCTTGCGTTCTTAAGAACGTGTGTCCAATTGGTAACAATCAATCACCTGTTGCAACTCGCTGTAAAGCGGTTGCATCTGCTCAACTGTGAGGGTTTGACCCTGCTTTAGTCGCCCTTCAAGTTCGACTAATTGGTTTCTTAGCGCCGCCATCTGCAAACTCCCACTCGACCCCTTCATTTTATGAATCAGGCCTTGCAATGCACGCCAATCTTGCTTAAGGATGATTTGGTTCGCTACTTCAGGCAATGTGTGATATTCGTCATAAAACAGCCGTAAAACCGTCAAAAGCGTCTTTTCAGGCACGCCAAGTTGAATCGCTAAAGCTGATAACGCGGGGTTATTTGAAACGGAATTAACAGGATTCATGATTAAACCTTGATTGACCTGCTTGTCAAACTGAACGACCTTGCCGAGTTGAAAATCAACAGGCCTGCTGATTTTATGGCATAAAACTCATCATTAAGAACGAGAGTTTTATAAGTATTGATCAAATTAATGAGTTAGTTTTTCATGGTATATGACATCACTGCGGTGCGTATTTCGGCAACCACTTCATACGGAATCATCAACTCTTCAAGCCCGTCTTGTTCATAGTTTTTCATCTCTTCTCCGCGATAAGCGCCTAAAGAAATTTCCGCTATAATTGAGTTTGCAACCTTAATCATGGCCACTAATGCACGTACCTTGTCGTTTTTAATTCTGCTGCATTCAGGCGTGTGATGAAACATAATCGCTTGAATCATATCAATTGGCAGTTTCCACTTTTTACCCATCAACACACCAACCATCGTGTGATTTGAAGCGAAGGCAGTCTCTTCAGCTGCGATAATTGAGATCGGTCGTGACATAGAGTTACTGAAGAGCGTTGCGTATTTTTTTTCATTTTTTGACGCCAGTAACAACGCACCCGAGTTGTGAAAAAGTCCAAACATATAGGCTTCATCACGCGACACACCCTCCACCCACTCAGCAATATCTGCCATGCAAAAAGCCACATCAACACTGTGATCCATAATGTCTTTTATCAGGCCTTTTTGACCAAATAAATTTTGCAATGCCGCGGCAACCAGTAAATTATAAACGTTGTCTAATCCTAAGGCTCCAACCGCTTCACGAATCGAACGACACGGCACCTTTAACTTCATAATTGGCGAATTAACAATCTTCATTAACTCACCAGACAAAGTGGTATTTTTTTCAATAATATCGGCCACATTCGAGATATTGGCAAATTTACTGTTAATCTCTTTATCAAGCTCTAGAATTTCATCTGGAAGCTCAGGGATTTTGATGCCTTGAATAGCGACCATGGCTCGTTTTAATTTATCTTGCATTTGGCGTAGTTTCTGTAAAATCAAAAAATAAGAGTGATTATATCCAACCTAGGGTTAAGCCATACATAAATTAATGAAAAGGGAACCCTATTCGCTTAATTCATTTGGGGTCAATAACCCCTCTGCCGCTTTCATGGTTGACAAAACCGTTTCTAGAATCAGCGGTTGCGCTAAGGCATTTGGGTGCAAGGCATCGGCTTGCATTAAATCGGGGTCTAAAGCAACTTGCTCAATAAAAAACGGGTGAAAGGCAATTTGGTTCTCAGTGGCTAAACCTTTATACACACTCTGCAATAAAGCATCATACGCTGGCCCGTAGTTAGTGGGCAGACGAATACCCAGCAGCACCGGTTTACAGGCATAATCGGCTTGTATGCAAGCATCCAGCATGCTCTGTAAATTCCGTTTAGTGGTATTCAGGTTTTGACCACGCAGGGCATCATTTGCCCCCAACTCAACAATTAAAATCGCTGGCTTGTATTGATTCATCAAAGCCGGCAGGCGTTGTTTACCGCCCGAGGTGGTTTCACCACTGATACTGGCATTGACCACTTTGTAAGCAGGCAAAGCTTGCTGTAATAAATTGACCCAGCCTTTTTCAATTGGCAAGCCATAAGCCGCACTTAAGCTATCGCCCATGACCAGCAATATCGGGGGATTGCTCGCCTCAAGTTGTAAGCCTTGCTTCAGCTTTCCATCTTGCGTATCAGCAACGCTTATACTAGGATGAAAACTTATTAAAATTATGAATAATAGAGAACGCTGATGTCCCTTCAATCGACTGAACAATTGAATAAAACACCCTCTCAAGCCGCCATTTTGCAGTTGCGCAATGTTCATTATCAAATTCCTTCGGATGGTCAATTGCTCACTATCTTAAAAGCCTGCGAACTCTCTGTCCAGCCTGAAGAGACATTAGCCATCGTTGGGCGCTCGGGTTCAGGTAAATCGACTCTACTTTCATTAATGGCGGGACTGGATCTTGCCACAGACGGCAGCGTTGAGCTGTTAGGCACCAATTTGAATCAGCAGACGGAAGATCAACGTGCTTTAGTGCGAGCACAACAGGTGGGGTTTATCTTCCAAAACTTTCAGCTCATGCCCAGTATGACCGCATTAGAAAATATCTTAATGCCCTTAGAGCTGTTTCAAGTGGATAACGCTAAACAAAAGGCCTTAGCCGCGCTTGAACAAGTCGGCTTAAAAAACCGAGCTCACCACCGACCTGCTGAACTTTCCGGTGGTGAACAGCAACGTGTGGCGATTGCCCGTGCTTTTGTAACCGAACCGAAGGTATTGTTTGCCGACGAGCCAACCGGCAACTTGGATGAAGAGACCGCCCATCAAATTCAAGGCTTATTGTTTGAGCTAAACCGAACTTTAAAAACCACGCTTATTTTGGTCACCCATGATTTAGAGTTTGCCAAAAAATGTGGTCGTGTCGTGCAACTGTTACATGGTGAACTGAGTCCTTACACTCAGCATCAAACGTCATCAACACAGGCCTCATTATGAATACCGTGCTTTTAGATGCCGTTACTGCAACCAAGTGGTTCTTTCGGAGTGTTAAAAAAGGCGATTGGTTATGGCTAATGATTGCCGTTATCTTGGCCAGTACCACGGTCACCGTTGTCAAACAATTGGGCGATACTGTTCAACAGAGCATGCTGGCCAATGCCGCCGAATCGATTGGTGCCGATTTAGTCGTGCGCAGCTCCCGACCGATTGACCCTATTTGGCAGCAACGTGCCCAAGAGATGGGTTTAACCAGCAGCATCACAAAAACCGTGACGACCATGGCTTTAAGCGGTGAAACCTTTCAGTTAGTGCAACTCAAAGGGATTTCTGAAAACTATCCGTTACGCGGTCAACTGACGCCAACAAACGATCTGCCCTATCAACCTTTAAAAAATCAAACCGCCTGGGTTGAACCCAAAATGATTGCGTTGATGAACCTCAATCCAAAGAGTGAAATTACCTTAGGAACCCTTAATTTTACGCTGGCTGGTTCGGTAAACAGCCCACAATCCCTGAGTCCAATGTCGAGCTTTGCACCACAAATATTGGTGCCCATCGAACAATTTGAAAAAACCCGTTTATTAGGCCCAGGGAGTCGGGCCAATTATGAACTCGGCGTCGCAGGCACCCCGCAACAAATTGATGACTTTGCTGAAATAGTCAATGCTCAAAAAGTCCCCCATTGGCAAATTATCTCGGCCCGCGCCCCCTCTGAAGACCTTGAAAAATCGCTGGATACGGCGTGGTTATTCTTAGATTTAGCGGCGCTTTCTGCCGTATTAATTGCCGGTATGTCGATTGTCATCGCCAGTCGATTCTATTTAACGCGCTGGCAGAACAGCATGGCCTTAATGCGTGCTTTTGGTGCACACAACGCCAAAATGCAACGTCTATTTGCCCTGCAACTGAGTTGGATCGCCCTCTTTAGCAGTGTCATTGGCGTAATCATTGGTTATCTGATTACCTTGCTCTTACAGCCGCTGCTCAGCGACTATTTTGATCCTTTAGTTGAACCCTCCGCTTGGCCAGCCATGTTTACAGGCTTTATTAGTGGTTTATTGGTACTTTGGAGCTTTGCATGGCAAGCGTTTCAAAGCGCACTCAAAACCTCGCCAATGCTGGTGTTAAAGTCGGTTCCTCAATCGCCCAATGGATTGCATTGGTTTATCAGCTTTGGGTTATTGTTAATCCTAATCAGCTTACTATTTGGCACCACGTCGGTTATTTGGATATTAGCAGGCCTGGTCGCGTTAAGTGTCATTCTCTGGCTTGCGGCAACCGCATTATTAAAACTCATTCAAACCCTGCAAACCCACAGCAAAGGTTGGTTACGTATCGCACTCTCGGCACTTTTAAAAGAGCCCGGTTTAGTCAAATTACAGCTCATTTCCGTTGGTATGGTGTTGTTTGTTTTAATGCTGATGACGTTTGTGCGCCAAGATATGATTCAAAACTGGCAGGCCTCGCTACCATCAGGTACCCCTAATACCTTTATTATGAATATTCAGCCTGACCAAAAAGCCGAAGTGCAATCGATTTTAGGCCAATCACAACTGTATCCAGAACTGGTTCCCATGGTGCGTGGGCGGATGGTTTCGCTGAATGGCCAAGCCTTCGATACAGAAAATCTAACCGATGAACGAGCGCGCCGCCTATTAGAGCGCGAAGCGAATATCGCAATACTCGAGAACATACCCACGCACAATATTGTTGTTCAACAGTTAGCCGAAAGTAATATCGATAAGGCACTGCCTGGGGTGTCGGTTGAAGAGAAAATGGCGCAACGTTTTAATATTCAACTGGGCGACACGCTCACGTTTAATCTCTCTGGGCAAAATTACGCTTACCAAGTTAGAAGCTTTAGACAAGTTGAGTGGCAAAGCTTTCAACTTAACTTTTTCTTTATCCTCGAACCGGTTGCAGAACGAAGCATGCCTATCTCTTACATCAGCAACCTTTACTTGGATGATCAACCAACAGCCGAGCAATCACCAATATCAACACAACTGACCCAACAGTTTGCCACCCAAGTTCCCGGTGTTTTACTGATTGACGTGACGCAAATCATGAAACAGATTCAAGACATTATGAATCAAGCGAGTTGGGCGGTTTCTGGATTATATGTGTTTACCTTACTCGCAAGCATTGGGGTACTGTTTACCGCTACGCTTGCCAGTCAGCAATCCCGAATTCAAAGCTGGTTATTGCTAAGAACCTTGGGAGCAACCAACCAAACCATCTTTAAAATTGGCTTAACTGAATTTGCTTTATTGGGTGCAGTTGCTGGATTGTTAGCGGCGCTGTTTGCCCAGTTAGCCAGTGTTCTGATTAGTGTGTTCTTGCTTAAAACCGAGCCATCAATTTCAGCAGGCCTGCTGATTTTGTCAATTTTCTCGGGTGTGTTGTTACTACTGATAACCGGTTTGGTTACCCAATGGCGTTATTTAAGACTGAGCCCACAACGATTAAAAAGGTACTTGAGTAATCAATAACAAGACCACTCTTTAAGAGAAATGAATTAATAACAAGCACTTAACTGATTGATTTATTCTATAAACTTGCATTTTAAAAACTAATAGTAATATAATATAGGCGTAAAACATAAAAAAGGAGTTTTATTATGCCTAGAGAATTATTAGAAAAGCGCTTGGCTAAGACTTGGAAACGCCTGCTTAAAGCCAATATCGAGCACGATGTGAACAAAATTGTCGCCCTGCAAAAAGAGATTATGCATCTTGAAATCGAACAGAAGCATCAACACCGTTAAGCCATGAAATAACCGCGTTAAACACAGTGGCTCAAAATAACAAATGTTATTCTCCTAAAACAAAAAAGCACTCAAAGTTGAGTGCTTTTTTAACCAAACAAATGATCTACTTGATGTTCTTTACACCATTAGGTCAACAGAATTAATCGTCGTCCTTAGCGCCCTCTTTGTAGTCTTCTACCCACGCTTCATCAAACTCGGTTTGGTTTAAATCCAGCCCTAGCTCTGTCATCTTTTTTTCAAGGTCACGCTTCTCAGCCAATACATCAATCAGTGAGGTACTGTTATCTTCTAAGCGGTGCATCTGCTCTAACCCTAAATGATAAAAACGCAGAATTCTCATGGCTTGTTGATCGCCTTGCTCGATGGCTTCTAATATGTGTCGTTGACGATTCGTCACGTGCATTAGACTGCGCTTTAAACGCCAACCGTACATCGCTTCATGCATCCACGGCTTATCGGCAAAGAAGGACTTAGTCATAAACGCAGTAATCATTAACCCCACAAACGCACCCACAAAATTGAGTGTTAAGGTACTTTCAAAATAATCCCCTAACCACTTGGGAAACATATAAGCGAGAAACCAGCCTATAACCATAAAAATCGCCATTACGATCAATGTCGCTTTACGCGTTTGGCTTCGGTAAAATTTTGGATCTATGTCTTGGATTTGAAACACAACAACCTCTGGTTCTAATAAGTAAATTTGGTTTGATATTTTTAATAGATCGTATCCTACCATGAAAAACCCGGAACTCGTATGCCGACAACCCCATCCCTTTTAAAAAACAAAAGGCACCGAATTGGTGCCCATTAGTACGTTAAATTTTGTTTAATCATCATTCCACTAAATAATCCATCAGATTGATATATAACTTTTCTAAAACTTTAATATTGTATTCCGTTACTTCGTGGTCACAGTCAAGACATTCCAAAGCGGCCTTATTCAATTTCCACAAGCGTTTACAGGTTTCGATACTCACTCTTAATTCATAAGGGGTTGGATTGCCTACTTCGGCCCAATCTTTTGGCAGCATGTCGACTTCGCGTGCAAACCCTCGTATATCAACCACTTTATTAGAAGCATCTGCCCGAGGTTTAACATGTGCATGTTGACGCTGACTGGCAGGAAGATAATCATTGATCGATGTCGGGGTGTAATCTTTAGCAATAGGCATAATGTGACTCCTTAACAAACCAATTTAAAATTCAAATAATGCAAAACTCCTGTGTATAAACGTTGAATATAAAAAGCGGACTGCACCAAATTAGAATAATTTAGAGCTACTTTAAAGGGGACAAAGCGAGAAAAATGCCAACTGGGGAAATCAATTCGATGAAACAAGATGTACGTGGCTGAAAAATGCTGCTAAAAGTGAGGTTGTCACAGATTAAAATCAACATAAGCTCAGAACTTAATGTTTCGATTTTAAATAAGAAAATGGTCGGAATGACAGGATTTGAA
>JAFGUG010000100.1 GCA_016938655.1 Thiotrichales bacterium
ACTTTAAACCCACTTTAAACCCACTTTAAACCCACTTTAAACCTACTTTAAACCTACTTTAAACCCATCTTCAACGGCTCTTCTATGCTCTTAAGGGTTTCACATTTAAAAGTGACACAAATAACGAAATCACAATCGTACCAAACACAAAACAAAATACGCCATGTCCCGTGCCCACTACCCAAGTAAACAGATCACCCGCTGTAAACGCGCCACTCATGGTAAATTGTAAGTTCACCGCATGAATTAAGCCGGCAATTGGATAGTCACCCAAGAAATAAGCGGGCACCTCTTCAAATACCCCACTGATTTGGTAAACCGACGCAAACAGAAACATCGCCGTTAAAAAATTGACCATTGCCAACACAATCACTCGCCCCGTTGCTGAAACCATCGAACCTTCGGTAATTTTACAAATACCAAACAGAATCACGCCCAACTCTTTGTTAACAATGCCAAAAATCCTAAGCAACAACAAAACAACAAGCCAGTCAGCAAAAGAGAAAAACATCGTTAAAACAAACAGCCCAACCGATAAAGCCAGCCAACCCACAATATAAAACTCCGATAAGAACAGTCGTTTATTGCGTAACGCCTGCCATGATTCCGATTCCACCTCAAAAGCCAACTCCGCTTTTTTGTAATAATTATCCAGCCAAAAATACGGCGATAAGCGATACACCCACCCTATCAACTGTTTAACTAACCCTGCTGTGTCCATTCAATTCACTCTTATTTTTTTATTTAGTTGACGTTAAAAAGCAATACGTTGCTGTGGTTTTAACAACGGTAACTCTTCAAATGCATGATCAATCTGTTGCGAACTCAAACCGTGCCCCAGAATATACACGCCCTTTTTAAGCCACGGTTTCACTTCGTCAAACGCGGCATGCCAAGCGTTCGGTTTGGATCGCGCATCTAAAATAAATACATCGGCTTTAGCGAGTGTTTCATATAAAGCGTCTTCTAATCGACTGTCGGCGGTGTAACTTAAACGGGGGTGATGATTGTGATCTCGAATCACAAACCCGTAACTGAGTTCTGAATGAACGCCCGGGTAAAATTCAATACTCAGTCCATGTTGCAATGCCGTTAACTCACCACACTCCGCCGCTTGCCAATCGGCCAGTTCCTCTGCGCTCAATTGCTCAAAATGTTCAGCGACTCTATGGGTTTTAAGGCGCTCAATCACCTGCGTTTGGCCAATCACATTACAGCGATGGCCTTTTGCCAACTCAACTCGCAACACCACTGGCAAGTCACCCGCATGATCAGAGTGATTGTGGGTAATGATGATATCTCTTGGAAACTCGCCAAACGTCTTTACCACCTCACGACCCACACCCAATCCTAAATCAACCAAACAAAACGGTTGGTGATCGGCAAGCAACATCAAACTGCTGCTGACTAAACCATCGTAAATTGACGATGCACCGGCGCCGGTTCCCATAACTACGAACTCAAATTTAGGACTAACGTTAGCTTGTTGCAATTGGACGCTCACTCATTCAGTTATTGGATTTATAGATTCTACTGTATTCAGACAATGCACTCGCAGTTAAAACTGCTCAGATAAAGCAACCAGATAAAACAGATTTAAAAAAGGTCAACTCAATTTTAAACTTATTAATCGATAAACTAACACCACTAGAAAGTTAAAGACAAGCTAAAGATTACCCCTATCCATCCCTACCCATTAAAGTTAAAAAGCTGTATTAGGGTTATTTTGAGTAGATATAAATCTATTTTTTAAGCAGGCCTGCCTACTTTTAAAACACGTTATTTTACTTATATCATTGATCGCACTCATATTTTAAATAGCTAATCTACCAATCATTAAATAGCTTTATATAAAGCATCAAATTTTTCTAAAGATCCCGCTCCATTCCATCGCCTATACTACGCAAAGTTGTCAATTAGCCGACTTTAAAATTGAATAATTTAGAAATTGCAGTTTTTACTTGAAACCAAGATCTCTAAAAAAAACAATGCCAGAAAAGTACTTAACATCATTAAAAACAAAAGAATTAGGATGCTTCATGAACTCAACCCCTTCACTTTCAGACCTGATCGATTTAAAAAATCATAAAACCCAAACTCAGTTGACTTTTCTCATATTGATTACCATTGGATTGTCTTGGATAGGAGTTTTTGATGGCCTTGCAGAAAATTATATTAACGATGCACTCGTGCAATCGAGCGCCGCTTTTGCTGTTGCAAAATCATTAAACGGAATGATATCAGTACTGCAAAGTTCGACGGTTGATTTGAGCTTGGGTGTTGGGTTTAGTGTTGCAATTGGGGAAGTTCTAGACCCCGTTAATGACATGGTTGAGGATTATTCATCCTTAATGAAAATGTCTATTGGCTCTCTAGTTATTCAGAAATTACTCGTTGAAATTGTTTCCGATGGATTATTCAAGGTATTGCTCACCCTTTCAGGGATAGCCTTGATAGCTGGATTTTTTATCCAGCAAGGCCGCTATATAAATGTTCTTGTTAAAACATTTGTTTTTCTACTTTTTCTCCGCTTTCTTATTGTACTTATCGTGATATTGAATAGTTTTGTTGATCGAGCATTTATTGCTGAAAAAGTGAATACTCAAGTCCAACAATTAGAGTCTGTAGCAAATGAAGTAAAGATAGAATCGGAAAAAAATGAATTTTCTCATCCTAGCGGTCTGGCCGAGCCTGAGGTAGAAGAATTAGAAAAAAACTTATCACAGCTTCAAATTGAAGCTGAAAAGTTAGAAAAACAGATTTCAGCAAAAGAGGGAAATTTAAAATCACAAAGTTCTGAGTTAAAGATTCTCGATGAAAAAATAGAAAGTTTTCAAACAAAGCTTGGTTTAGAGCAATACAATTTTTTTACTGACGGTTCTAAACAAGACCAAGTCATAAAGGAAAAAATTAGTGTATTAAAAAAAGAAAGAACCATTATAGAAGATAGCATTTCAAGAATTGAAAAAGAGGTTGAATCTATCAGCAATCAGCTTGAAGCAAATATTAAGCAACAAAATGAAATTCAAAATACTCTGGCTGGCAAGGCTAATTCTGTTGGTGAGGCAATGTCCAATGGATTTTCAAAACTGTCTGCTAAGGTATCAAGTGCCAGTGCTAATGTAGATATTACCGCTGTAAATGAAAAATTGACAAATTCGATTAATAGCATGATTAGTATTATGACTATTTTCTTGTTTAAGACCTTAATCCTCCCACTGTTGTTCCTATTTTTATTTTTAAAGATTTCTAACCATATTTGGGGAATTGATATAAAAGAGAAGCTCCAAACAGAAACAAGAAATCTTATTAGTGAAATGAAAGAGGGTTTATCACAAAACGAAACTATTAAGTCGGAACAAAAACAAATCGTTTAAGAGTGTGATTTATAAAGATCATTTCTACTAAAACAATATTTCTCTGAAGGTATTGATTTGAGGAGAGTAACAAATGAACAAGTTCAATTTGTTATGGACAGATTAAATAGTCGTCTTCGAAAAACACGAGGTGGTAAAACACCAAAATCTTTATTTACCATGCTGCAGGTAAACTCACTTGCAGCATAATTTAGAAATTGCAGTGATTACTTTAATCTGCGCTTTAACAAGGAATAGACCTTTGAACAAGAATTTTATTGCCGCTTTATCAGCTACCCTACTACTTCAAGCTTGTGCTTCAACAACGAATCATACCGTAAACCATGATGCGCACCATGGCCCAGTATCTGATGAAGTGATCGCAGAACAACGTGTCGCCTTAGCTAAAAACACCGAAGGCAAAGGCTTTGGCCCTCAAGCTCCGCGCGATATTGATTCGGCCGATGGCACGAATACCCTAGCGTTTAATACGTCACCCGCTTACACAGACATGAACTTGTGTAACATTCACTTTCATAAAAATGCAGAACACAAAGGCGGTGAGTTCACAAAATTTGCTGGCAACGGCGATGGTCATGGCTACTTAAGTGGTTACGCCTACTCTGGTAACTTAACCCCAGCTGAAACCAAAAAAATTCACACCGATATCTGCCCAAGTGAACACGGTGGGCTTTACCCAGGTGACACCATTGAAGTGCATTACGTTCACTCAACCGCGCAAATCACGCCAGGGCCAACATTAGGTGCGTGTTTAAGTGAGTCGGTTAACAACCCGCAGTTGCGTGTTGAAGCACAAGTGTATGTGTTAGTGAATGACGATCAGGCACTGGACTTTAATAAACTCACTGAGCACGGTATGAAAAACGGCAAACACCAAGCGTTTAATATTCCAACCAACACCGGTGAACCAGTGCAATACGCGGGGTCAACCACCGGCCCTAGTTACAATCAAAAAGGGTCACCTTTCCAAGTCACTTGGAGCGTGCACCCTAAAGTTGCTAAAGTGAACATTGAAAGTGTCGCACAGTGGTGTAAAGGCAACACCTTTAAAGAAGACCATGCGCACGGGGTTCGTAACTTAGTCATTAACCCAGCTCTGCTGTCTAAAATTCAATAAAGCCTTATCAAAAGACCACACTGTAAAAAAATACAGCCTAAAATCAACCTGCACGCCACTTGGTTTGCAGGTTTTTTTTTGAGTATTGATACGCCAAAATTTAAAGCGGGTATAGTCAATAACTCTCGTAGCGATTTTTAAAATGCTTGTTGCGCGCAACCCACTCATGAGGTCGTTTATGTCAACACTGCGTTTTCGTTATCAAACCGTTGAATTTGAAGAGTTTGACATTCATCTTCGATGCCTTAAAGACAAACAACAATTCTCAGACCCGTTATGTGAAGCACAAGCTTTAGGCATATCCTCCGCACAGTGGTCACTGTTTGGTGTGATTTGGCAATCCAGTGAAATTTTGGCTCAGAAAATGCAAAACTTTGATATTACCGGCAAACGCATTCTGGAAGTCGGTTGTGGTTTGGGGCTAAGCAGCCTGTTACTCAACGCTCGTCACGGCGACATTACTGCCACCGATTACCACCCCGAAGTTGGCAAGTTTTTAGCCAAAAATGTCACCTTAAATAATGGGGCAGACATCCCTTTCTTAAGAACCGATTGGAAGGACAGTAACCTCGGTTTAGGCAAATTTGATTTGATTATTGGTTCGGATCTGCTCTATGAACGCCATCATATTACCTTGTTATCGGAATTTATCGATAGTCACGCTAAGCCAACCGTTGAAGTGATTATTGTTGACCCAGGAAGACGCAATCATGCGCGGTTCAGTAAAAAGATGCTAGCGCTGGGCTATGATTACAAAACCATTCCCGTTTCACCAACCGTTGATGATAGCGGCCCTCCTTTTAACGGTATCATTTTAAATTACAACCGAAATGAATCGTTTGTAAAACAGGCCTTATAAAACGGCTTTAAAGGGTTTTATTTCAGACAACCTCTTCTCAGCTTTAAAACTCAGCAGGCCTGCTGGTTCTTAAATAGACAATATCGAAACGCTAAACTGAGTGTTAAAACGTGTCTTTATAAAAAGACTCTATTTAATTGATTTTTGAACAATCGAATCTAATGCTTTGGTTATTTTGATAATATTTTCCTCACACCCTTCCATTGCATGTCTGGTTTGCAGATATTCCAGTTGGTTATATGACACCCAAACGGCGGCGGTTTCATCTTGCCAAATCAAGGCTTTTTGCGGCAAATCAATTGCCACCGTTTGTTGGCACTGCATTAACGGACTGCCCACTTTAGGGTTGCCAAACATCAACAGCACGGTATCGCGTAACTCAACCCCCACCTTAACGGCTGATGCTGAATGATTAATACGGTTAAAAATCGTCATCCCCTGATTGGTTAAAACCTGTTCCATTCGGTTGGCCGTCTCTTCGACAGAAAAAGCACTTTTCACACTTACCAACCCTTCTGCTGCCAACAATGAAGGCAGATAACTCATCATAAGGAACCCTAAAACAATTGCTTTTTTCACTGTAATCTCCAGTATTCAATCAAACCGTAAAAACCGGTTGTTATAACGTCTTTTTGTTTTTAAAAGTGAGCAGGCCTGCTTACTTTTGTTGAAAGGGTCATTCACCCAATCTCACCTAGGATTAAGCATTCATGTAAATAACCACTAAGGTGTTTAACCTTAATACTTGTTAAAAAAAGTGCTTAAATCCTCTAGTGCTGTCGCTTGCCCAGGAACAAACCAAGCTTGATTGGCTAAGATGCCAACGTGTCCAACACCGGGGTAAATTTTGGTTTCAACCACACCGCCGGTTTGTTGGATTTTCTGGGTTAATAAATCCAAATTACGTCGCCAAACTTCGGTATCGGCATCGCCCCACAATAGCAGCATGGGCGGTTCACTCCCATCAATAAAGGTGGTTACCTGCATTTGCGGGTAATTTTCAGGGGGCGCAAAAATCTTTTTTAAATCCTCGGCCTGCGGCACAAAATCATACGGCCCTGACAAACCAGCAAAACCTTTTATAATCTGATTACTCTTTCCTAGTGCCGACAAATAACGTTTATCTGCGGTAACTAACGCCCCAATGTGCGCGCCAGCAGAGTGCCCGGCAACAAATAGTTTATCTGGATTCCCGCCATACTCAGCAATGTGATCACTCACCCACGCAATCGCCTTAGCGGCATCTTCTACAAACACCGGAAAGCGCACTTCGGGGTACTTTCTATAATCGGCTATGACCGCAACAAAACCACGGTCAGCCAACTTATCCCCCAAAAAAGCGTACATCTCTTTAGAGCCACTCTCCCAACGACCGCCGTAAAAAAAGACTACCACAGGTAAACTCTGACGGCTTGCGTGCTGTGGAATGTAAATATCTAATTTCTGCTGTGGATTGGGTTGATAAACCACATCGGCTATTTTTTGGTTACTGCTAAATTTAGCGGGTAAGTTAGCCACCTCCACACCAATACTGGTGCAAGCAGACAGCAATAGCGTGCTCATAGCGATAAAAAATGGTTTTAGCATAAACTCACGCCTCTAAGGTTGGATAGTGATTTAAATTACCATAAAAAGGCTGTTCAAAAATAACCTCATAGGTAATTTATTTAAAACTTTAAACTATAAAAAACCCCCAAAGCTGACTAAAAGGTTTGGGGGTTAGGCTAAGCGTAGGTTTGAATAATGCCTGTTTCAAAAACACATCCAACAAATTTTAGATGCGTTTTATGACGGATTAAAATGGCAGCCCCTCTTCAATCGGTAACGCTGGGTCTTGTGACCACTCGTTCCATGAACCAAAATACATTTTGACGTTTTCAATGCCCGCTGATTTTAAGGCGACCAGCGTGTTAGAAGCGCGTGCACCTTTAAAGCAATATAGGTAAATTGGGGTGTCTTTGGTAATACCAACGGTTTTGCACTCCGCCAAAATCTCATCGGGGGATTTAAACATCGGCACCGCGCCTGGCTTCATCATTCGATACCACTCAATCCATACGGCACCCGGTAAACGGCCTTTACGCGGACTAAAATCTTTACCATACGGTGATGAACTGTCGGCAATCCACTCATCCACATCGCGAACATCCAATAATGTAATGTCGGTTTCTAAAGCGGCTAACACTTCATCTTTATCCACCATAAAGGTATTGCCGGTATCTTTTAACGGGAAAATTTTAGGCTCAGGCAAAACAGGCTCTTTACTAATGGGTAGGCCTTCCGCTGCCCAGCTCTGATAACCGCCCTGTAGAATCTTGATTTTTTCGTAACCCAAGTAAGTGAGCAGAAAATAACCTCGGCACGACTGACCAAAACCGGTGTCTAACAAATCTTCGTAAAGCACAGCAGTTTCAGATCCCGAAAGGCCTGCGGCACCAAAAATATCGGCAAATTTCGATTTTAACTCTTCAAGTCCCTCGGGTGTCGAAGAGGCAAGAAAGGTAAAAATATCGTGAATGTTAACCGCATTGGGCACGTGACCAACGGCAAACGCTTCTGGCGAACGAGTGTCAATTATGACAACGGATTCCGATTCGATCATAGATTGGAGTTGCGAGGCATTAATTAATAACGGGTTTGACATAGCTTTGTATCCTTTTATTTATAAGAGTTATACAAGACGACTTTGCCTTTTTAACGGTGGGTGAAAACGAAGTAATATTGATATAAACATTACTTTTGTTGCATTAAATCTTTTAAGTTAGTATCAAAACCTATTGATTTAATGGATTATTATTAAATATTGGCAGGCCTGCTGACTTTTAAAATCAGGTTTAAATTCAGCGATATCGAGTCGAGTTATATCAAGCCAAGACCCAAGTGCCTTTGCCACGTTTTTTAGCGACATACATGGCAGAATCGGCCTCTTTTATTAACTGATCAATCGTCAAATCATTTTGATCATCCAGCACTTTAACGCCCACCGAACTGTCAATGGAAACCATCCGGTTATTTGAAATGGCGATCGGCTGGCGGATAGAGTCTTGCAATTTTGCAGTGAACCTTGCAATATTGGACTCATTTTTAATGTCCAAGACTAACAGCACAAACTCATCCCCACCAAAGCGCGCAGCAACATCGTCTTTACGAATTAAAGCCTGCATTCTGCCAGCCACCGCTTTCAATATTTCATCGCCGGCATCATGCCCAAACTCATCATTAGCCTGTTTAAACCCATCCAAATCAATAAAATATAAAGCGTGCACTTGAGATTCGAGTTCAAGATGAACAATCGCCTTTTCAACTTCTGTAAAGAGAAGTTGGCGCTTGGGTAAATTGGTTAACTGATCGTAATTCGCTTGGTGTGCAATTTCATTCAATAAACTCTGATTTTCATCCGTTAGCTTATTAAAAGCCATGGTGACATTGTTGTAAAATTCGGCAACCAAAGCCGCATCCGAATATGGTTCCACCATAATTCTCTGATTAAAGTCTTTGTTACTGGCTTGTAAATGCATCATCTGCACTAAGTCATAAATCGAATTTGATGCTTTATGCTCGCTGATGTTCATACCAATTATTTCGTCGGCCTCACTGGCTCTTAACGGCATAAAACGATTGGCCAACTTTAAAAACAGGTACGTTAAGGTAAACACATAAACGCCTACCACCAACACCCCGGTAAGCTGAATCATCAGCTGGTTTAAAAAAGCATCCGCAGGATAAAAATAGGCCACCGCTAAGGTGCCGCTTATACCCGCAAACAGATGCACGGGGATGGCTTCAATCGCATCATCCAATTTAAAATGGATCAGGATATAGCGGCCAAATTCGAAGGAGGCATAACCCAAAATACCAATAAAGAACGCTTCAACTGGGTGTGCTAAGTTGGCCGATGCCGTAATGCACACTAAACCAGCAAGAATACCGTGCATGATGCTACTAACATCGTAATAAC
>JAFGUG010000101.1 GCA_016938655.1 Thiotrichales bacterium
AAACCGCCAAGACCGCAGGAAATCTTCCGGCTGTCTTGACGGTTACATCAACTCAACGCTTTTTGCGGTCTAAACCGCATCAAATTTAAATCGAATCAGTTTAGAAAAGTGATTTTTCAACTTCTTGAATCGCCACCACAATAAATTTGCCGATGGTGGATTCATAACCGGACCACTGGCTGGCCACGTCTTTCATAAAAGGCTTTTCCATGATAATCGGCTTCATCTCGAAGTCGGATAAGCCCTGGTCATACAATTCGACCACACTGTTATAAAGCGTTTCCATAAACGTTTTGCCTTCATTAATCAACGCCACACCATCGGCTTTGCCATGCATGGGAATATAGTGCGTCAGATTCATTTCAGCCATCTTGGTCAAACCTTCAATCGAACCGCGGTAAGATCCATCTTCCATATTGGCGACACGACGCATAACCATATCCCCAGTATAAAGTGCCTTGTCATTAACCACTTCTACAGCCAAATCGGAAACCGTATGCATTTGACCAAAATGGTGAATCTTAAACTCCACCCCGCCCAAGGTGAAACTTTCACCACCGTTAAAGGTTTTATCAGGTAGGGTCATTACCGTACCGGTGATTTTGTTGTTGGTATTTTGCTGCATAAAATCGAACCAAAATTTATCTTGGCCACTTTTTAGGTTTTCAATGCAGAGCGGGTGCGCATAAATCTCTACCTTTGGATTCGCGGCAACAAAAGCGTGGTTACCTAACCAATGATCGCCATGAAAATGAGTATTTATCACCTTGACCACCGGCTGATCCGTAACCGCTTTAATCTGCCGCAAAATCATCTCGCCAATTTGCACCGAGCTGCCACTGTCCACCACCACAACCCCTTCTTTGGTCACAACAAAACCAGGGTTTGAGAACATCCCAAAATTATCTGGGGTTGGATGATCGCCCATTGCAGGAATCATATAACAATGTTCGCTGACTTTAATGGCGGCAATATCGGGCACTTGTGGCCCACGGAACTCTTCTAAATCAGCCGCATATAATGGACGCAGAGCAGACGCGCCCACCAAACCGATACCCATAGCAAAAGCAGACTTAAATAAATCACGACGTTTCATTCGACACTCCTAATCGGATAAAAATTGGCAGGCAGTTTTTAACTGCCCAAAGTACCGCGAGATTCTAACACCTTTCAAAACACCTGCATACATCCGCCAGAAGACCGGTCAAGCGCTCATTGAAATCACCGCAAAGATGCCCGTAAACCATCAAACCTTATACAGGGAGTTTTCAAGCAGTTCTTCATACTTTTTTTTGCAATCAGAAAGTAATTTTATTTATAATCATTCTCATTTTTAATATTGGGGCAAATCATGGAACTACTCAAAGCTTACCTCGATTACGCGGTATTTGGCATCTTAGGCCTAATGGGCTTTATCGCACTCTGGGTCACATTACAAAGGGTTTTTTATTATCGAAATCTGCAATGGCACGCATTTGATCACCCCGAAGCACTGAACATCGTATTGACACGCCATTTGACTACACTATCTATCATCGGCGCCAATGCCCCTTACGTCGGACTCCTAGGAACCGTCTTAGGAATCCTCATTACCTTTTATGATCTAGGCCAAGGTGAAAGCCTAGATACAGGTGCCATTATGCTTGGCTTGGCCCTGGCTTTAAAAGCAACCGCAGCTGGAATTGCCATTGCCATTCCAAGCATCATGGCCTACAACGGCTTGATGCGTAAAGTGGATGTGATTAACGCTCAATACCGTGCTCATTTCGATCAGTCTCGTGCTTAAATAAAGGCTCCCAATGAAACGTTTTGATAATATCAATGTCATTCCGCTGATTGACGTCATGCTCGTACTGCTGGCCATTGTTCTGACCACAGCAAGCTTTATTGTGCAAGACAAACTCAATATCGAGTTGCCAAAAACGGAAAATACCGAAACCTATCAACCGCCAAAAGACGTAGACCCATTATTAGTGGCCATTACGGCGCAGAATGAAGTGATTTTAAAAGAAGAAATCCAAAGTCTTTCTGCCTTAGAGAAGCAACTACAAAACGTAAATAAAGAACAGCCCATCACACTAAAAGTAGATCAAGAGGCGGATTTCGGGACCTTTGTCCAAGTAGTCGATTTACTCAAAGGCCAAGCCTTAAACAACCTCACCATTTTGACCGAAAAGAAATAAACCATGCACCCCTCTTCCAAACTGGCCACCGTTTTCAGCAGCCTTATTTATCTACTGATTTTTATTGTCAGTTACTGGCTATGGCAACAGCCCCAGATTAAACAAGAAGAAGCCTTGCGCACCGTGGACATTAATCTCGCGATGTTTGCCGCGCCCGCTGAGCCAACGCCTGAGCCAACGCCTGAGCCAACGCCTGAGTCAAAACCCGAGCCAACGCCTGAGCCAAAATCCGAGCCAACGCCTGAGCCAACGCCTGAGCCAACGCCT
>JAFGUG010000102.1 GCA_016938655.1 Thiotrichales bacterium
GGTTAAAATGCGAGAGAGTTTTTTGGTGTCCACGTTATACGCCCACACAAAGTTGTTAACGTGTGTGCCCGAGTCTTCACCAATAAAGAGTGTGCGCATTTTTTCAGAGAAAAACACGTTATCGGTATTGGCAATATAGTTTGGATCGGCGATGTTGCCTAATGCATCCGCGCTGATGTCGCGACCACGTAAATTGTCTTCGATGTAAAGATTGGTCACCACATAGTCAGAAGCAATTAAATTACCGGCATTGTCATCTTGGCCAGCCGCCATGGGCAATGTCAACGTCGCACCCGCGTTGATTTTAACCATTTTTAGATGTTCCATGTCTGCCGGTAAGCCATTGTCTTTCATTCCACCGTCTAAGTATGAAATAGCCATGTATAGGTGCTTGTCTTTATTATTAACAGCGATCCCTTCCATTTTATTAAACTCCGTGGTGGCACCCATTAAAGCGGCATAACGACGAGTTTCTAAAAAAGCGGCGGCTTGTTCTTTACCTGGTTTAACGCTTAAACATTCATCGGTAGTTGAGCCTGCGCGAATACGCTTGTACCCTGTAGGGCAAGTTTTTGTATCGGTATTAAATGCGACATTATCAAAAATATCCCCAAATGTATGGGTGTCTGCTAAGGCTTTAACCTGTGCATCGCTGGCCGAACCCAATTTAACCCACTTAATATTCGCAGTGTAAGAGCCAGTTTGTTCAGTGACTTTTGCGGCGTACAGTGTGCCAGAGCTTAAGTCGCCCGCTTTATCGGCTACATACATAATAGAGGCCACATTACTGCCGTCATCGCCGTGGTAAGCGGTTTTGCCATCGGGCATAATTTTAGACATCTCCCATGTGCCGCGTCCCATAGAGTAGTGTTTAACTACTTCGGTGGTGCCGTCTTCTTTTACCGTGACTTCGGGGATGTAGCCGTAATGGTACGGATTGGCGACAGGTGTTTGGCTGTTGGTAAAATACAGCGAATCCAACTGAGCTAAGCCTGATTCAGTTCTGGTGTAGCTTGACGCTAATGGATTGTACTGAAGATCATAATCTTCTTCAGACCCTAAATGGGTGTTCCACGGGGTTTGCGAGCCAAAGCATGGAATCCAAAGACCATCTACGTTAGAGAAGTTGATGGGTTGTTGATCTACCGCTGTTAATTCACCGGTTGCAGCGTCTTGTTTCATCTGCGTTAAAATCATGCTCATAGGTTTACGTGCCAAACTAGCGGTCGATTCAGAACCATCGGCCTTGACTTCGCGCCAATCGTACTCTAGGTGAGAAACCATAAAGAGTTTCTCGCCAATTTTTAGCAAACTGTTGGCATCAGGGGTTTCGGCCACGGCGGGTAAGCCGCTAGGGTCTAAAATGGGTTGCATGTCTTCGTTGTACAAGGTACCAGCCGGATATGGGTTAGTGCCCACTTTGTCGTTAACGCCAAACAGTTTTTTGTAGCTTAACGGAAACGTCTCGTTAGAGCCATCGGTGTAGGTCACAATGGCTTTTGATTCGGTAAATGTGGTCGCCATTTTAGCCGCTGTCGTTGGGGCGGCGGTATCAGTAAACTCAATGGATGCAAAGGTTTTGTTGGCATCTAATGCGGCATTAACAGCAGCCGTTGCATCAGCATCGGTGCCGTCTTCACCGCCACAACCGACTAAACTTAAAGTGGTGGCGCTTAAAGCCATTAGCATGGCAAGGTGTAATGATTTCAGTTTCATTTTTAAATTCCTTAGGAGAGGTTAACCATTAAATTGGTGTGCCAATCTTAAGTCGTAAATGTTACAGAATTTTGTCAGTTGCATGAAGTAAATAAGGCGATTTTATGACAATAAACCCTTGTTTTAAAAAGTAAATCTTATTTTTACACTTTGA
>JAFGUG010000103.1 GCA_016938655.1 Thiotrichales bacterium
ATTGATTGTTTTCGAGCACCAACCAACGCAATTGGCTCATCTCGCCCATTGCGCAAATCAACTCGCCCGACAACTTATTGTTTGCCAACGACAAAATAACCAAATTGGTCAGTTTGCAAACCGTTCGAGGCACTGCTCCCTCCAACTGATTGGATGCCAACGATAAGCTTCTCAAGCTTTTCAAATTTCCAACGGCCTCTGGGATTGTACCCAATAGCTGATTCTTGGCGAGGATTAAATCGGTGAGGTTTGTCAATTGCCCGATCGTTTCCGGAAGGGCTCCCGTTATTTGATTGTTGTACAAATTTAACCGCTCCAAGGCAACCAAACTGCCCAGTGAACGCGGCAATTCACCTTCAATGAAATTATTAATCAGGTGAATTTCTTTCAAATACGTCAGTTTAGATAGAGCCTCTGGCAAAACTCCCGTCAAGTTGTTCGACACCAAAGTAATGGCTGTAACATGCCCGTTCTCAACGGTTAAACCATACCACTCCGATGGAAAATTGTTTTCTAACCACCCAGTTCGACGTGTCCATTCGGGGCCACCAGTCGAATGATAAAAGAAAACCAAAGCTTCGTATTCTTCTTGCGGAATTTGCAACGAACTAATGTCATACGTTTTAACAAATTGGGCTTTAGCACTGTAAGTGGCTAGCAAAACACCCAAAAGCACAGCGAGGTTGTAAAGAGTTCTCATAGGGACAATGATTATAACGGGGTCTAAATTAGCTCGAAATCAAATGAATAAAATTCAGAATTCAAAACTTCATGCATTATTTTGATGAACGTACAAAAAAAAGTGACAAACGCTCAATTTATTATGACAAGGCATTCATTTCTTTTGATTTTAAAGTTTCTTTCCAACAAAAGTCATTTCGGTATGCGATTGAAACCTGAGTTGCAAAGAATTGCTAAATTTGCGCTTTTACGAATTGAAGCATGGAACAATTAAAAATTTACAATACACTTAGCAAGCAAAAGGAGGTTTTTGAACCCTTAACGCCCGGATTTGTGGGCATGTACGTTTGTGGTCCAACCGTTTACGGCCACGCGCATTTGGGTCATGCACGCCCGGCCATTACCTTCGACTTGGTGTTTCGATATCTGCAACACCTTGGATACAAGGTTCGTTACGTGCGAAACATTACCGACGTGGGGCACTTGGTGGCCGATGCCGACGAGGGCGAAGACAAAATTGGCAAAATG
>JAFGUG010000104.1 GCA_016938655.1 Thiotrichales bacterium
ACGCGCCACCTCGGGCACTATCAGTACGGATCGGATCTGAAACTGGCGATGCTGAATTGGGAGCAACAATTATCAAAAGGCAGTGGCCAACGCTAAAAGTTCTATTTCATTGACGGTGTGCAATTTTTTACGCGAAGGGGCAAACTTCTGTGTTCGCTCGCTCTTCGGCACTTCTTTGCTTTTTTGAACATATTAAAATAAGTTGACAATGGCCTGCAAGCAGGGTAACAGAGGGGGGCATATTTTCGGGGTATACTAACGAATGATGGGTAATTTTTTCTGAATAATAAACACCACCGCATCGGCTATCACGCTGGTCGGTGGCGTTGTTTGTTGTAGAGCGTGGATGATTAGTTATTTAAGAGCATTCCTCTCTTTTACAACTGCAACCACTCCCGGTCTAGTGTGGGTAATAATCTGTGTGGGCTTGGGCTTCAGTCCAGAAGAATCTCAGCGGGGTTACTCGCACTGGCAGTCAGAATTTGTCAGATTTCCAACTAATATAAAAATTGAACCTGCGACTAATTATTTAGTTAATCTTAACTAGGAGAAAAAATCATGCCAAAAATTTATCATTTACGAGATGGTGCCCCTCCAAAAAATGTCACCCATGAGGCGGAGGTTAATACAGAATTCATAAACGAAAACTTTAAAACTTCAAAATTAAAATTTCTATCGCCAATTAATCATAGATTGCCAACAATAAACTGTGAAAATGGCCCTGCGAATCAATATTCAGATCCAAGCTATATCATTATAGAAATTCAACAAAAAGACATTGAATCCTTAAGTCTTAATAGGGCAGGGTTTTATGTTGTGGATGGTAGTCGCCCTAATTCTTACTAGTGCCCTTTAGGTGGTCGTTGGGGGGTGTAGTTGATTAGTTGACTGTTTTTTCATATTTATTGTTAGAGCGACGATGAGGGAATCACAATGCGTAAAAAATATCTATTCGTGTTTGTCGTGCTGATGTTGAATGCTTGCACTACGCATCGTTTCATTCCAACGGGCATATCACAGGTCACTCGACCCGCAAAACCTGCAAACTGCGGTGCGAAAGTTCTACTTCGTTCACCCGAAAACATTAAATTTTCTGAAATTGGCATTTGCATGGCCCAGGCGCCGGGTGGTGGAATGATTTCTGATAACACTCCCGACGCAATTGCTGAATTACAGCGTTGTGCTTGCCTTCAGGGTGGTGACGCCGTTATCTTGAGTGGCATGAATGAGGCAGGTGTAATTCCCAGCTTTGGCGGTTATTCACAGCAGGTCGCAAAATCACAAGGCGTCGTCATTGTTTTTGAGCCATAGTTGTGTGGCAGCAGGGTCAAGTCTTGCAACCAAGTGTGTGGCAGCAGGGTCAAGTCTTGTAACTAAGCAAAACTCTTCTTGCAGAGAAATCAAACATATATAAATCTGGCGGATTTCAAACACGAGGCAGCAGGGTCAAGTCTTGCAACCAAGCAAAACTCTCCTTGCAGAGAAATCAAACATATATAAATCTGGCGGATCTCAAAAGAGAAGCCGAAATTACAAATCAAGGGTGGTTTGTGGTCGCCATTGTCCGTAACAGTGGTCGTTAGGGGACGTAGTTGATTAG
>JAFGUG010000009.1 GCA_016938655.1 Thiotrichales bacterium
GGACGCCACTTTGCGGGAATAGCTCAGCGGTAGAGCACAACCTTGCCAAGGTTGGGGTCGCGAGTTCGATCCTCGTTTCCCGCTCCATATTTAAGTAGGTTGATTTAACGTTCGATTAGGCCCGAACATTAAAGCTAATTCAACCCACTGCTAATTGAGATATTAGCAACTCGTAAAAAAGTTAAGACTTTATTGAGTTAACTTTTTTACAATTTAGTTCGTTTTTAATGTGACTAAGATCAAGGCAAAACAAAGGGGCATACAGTCGTATGTGACGTGTTTTAACGAAGAGATTGGTTTCAGTAAAAATGAAATAAATGTAAAAAATCTGTCCCGTTCGTCTAGAGGCCTAGGACACGGCCCTTTCACGGCTGTAACAGGGGTTCGACTCCCCTACGGGACGCCACATTCTAAAGCCCACTTTTTAGTGGGCTTTTTTATTTCTAGCATTTATTCACACCCATTGCTAAACTTAAATTCATCTTAGGCAAAGCCTGTCTTGTTATCTACACGGTCGTAGACACGTAATATTTACGTAAAATCAAAAAAACTTAAATTCTAAGCATCTTTGCAATTGTAGCTGGGTCAACATTCGCTACAATGGCAACTATTATTCTTTTCTACTTTTCAGGAGTGGTTATGTCACAAGCAGATATTGGTTTGATCGGATTGGCTGTCATGGGTCAAAATTTAGTTTTAAATATGGCAGACAAGGGTTTTAAAGTTGCCGTCTATAATCGCAGTCCAGAAAAGACCAATGAGTTTCTTGAGAACCGAGTTGAAGATAAACCCATTATTGGCGCTTACTCTCTAGAAGAGTTGGTTAAATCGCTCAAGGCACCCAGAAAAGTCATGCTCATGGTTAAGGCAGGAGAAGTGGTCGATAGCTTCATTAAACAGCTAATCCCTTTGCTTGATAAAGGTGACATTGTTATCGATGGTGGTAACTCTTTGTATACCGATTCTGATCGTAGAACCAAATGGTTAGCCGATGAAGGTCTTCTGTTTATTGGTACGGGTGTCTCTGGTGGCGAAGAGGGCGCGCGTAATGGCCCTTCGATTATGCCGGGTGGCAATCCACAAGCTTGGGAGTCGGTAAAACCGATCTTTCAAGCTATCTCAGCCAAATCCGATGGTGAGCCATGTTGTGACTGGGTGGGTTCCGACGGGGCTGGTCATTATGTCAAAATGGTTCACAACGGAATTGAATACGGCGACATGCAACTCATTTCAGAAGCTTATCAATTAATGCGTGAAGGCTTAGGCATGAGTGCCGATGAGTGCCAAGTTGTTTTTGCGGATTGGAATAAAGGCGTTCTCGACTCTTATCTTATTGAAATAACAGCCGATATCCTTACTTTTAAAGACAGTGATGGCGCGCCGTTAGTTGACAAGATTTTAGATGCAGCAGGCCAAAAAGGCACCGGTAAATGGACAGGCATTAACTCCTTGGATATGGGCGTGCCACTGACCTTAATTACCGAATCCGTTTATGCTCGCTGTTTATCAGCCCTTAAAGATGAACGCGTGACTGCTTCTAGTATCTACCCTCGCGGTGAAGCACCAACGGTTGAAAATAAGCAGGCCACCTTGCAAGCGATTCACGATGCGCTTTATGCCTCTAAAATCATCTCTTACACTCAAGGCTATATGCTCATGAAAGAGGCGGCAAAAGAGTATGGTTGGGACTTAAATTATGGTGGAATTGCTTTAATGTGGCGTGGTGGCTGCATTATTCGAAGCACGTTCTTAGCTGAGATTAAACGCGCTTATGATGAAAAACCAGAACTACAAAATTTATTGCAGGACAGTTTCTTTGAACAAGCCATTAAAACATCAGAAAGCAACTGGCGTAAAGCCATCATCTTTGGTATCCAGCAGAGTATACCAACGCCCGCTTTGAGTTCCGCTTTAGCCTTCTTTGATGGTTATCGAAGTGCAACTTGTTCGGCCAATATGCTGCAAGCACAACGTGATTACTTTGGTGCCCACACCTATGAACGCGTTGATGCACCACGTGGCGAGCGTTTTCACACCGACTGGATTCGTTCTGGCGGTAATATCAGCTCTAGCAGTTACGAGGTTTAAACAGTATGGCTCAGCACACCCCTTGTACTTACGTTATCTTTGGCGCAACAGGTAACTTATCTTTAACCAAGCTGATGCCCGCTTTTTATCACCTTGAAAGTGAAATGCGGTTAGCAGACGAGGTGAATATTGTTGCAATAGGTCGCCGTGATATGACCAATACCGATTGGAAAAAAATGGTGTTGGAGTCCATTGAGCAAGCTGCCAGAGGCGGCATCAATAAGAGCACGTTTAAAAAATTCTCTAAACGCCTCACGTATTTTAAGATGGATATCAACGACAAGAAAAAGTATCCCGAGCTACAACAGTTTATTTGCGATAAAGGTTGGTCATGTAATATGGCTTTTTATCTATCTATGAGTCCATCGGATTTTGGCCCGGTTGTCAGACATCTTGGAGAAGAGGGGTTGTTAGACCAAGCGAATGGCTGGAAGCGTGTTGTCTTAGAAAAGCCATTTGGCTATGATTATGAATCTGCGAAAGCATTGCAGTATCAGCTCAATCATTATCTAACGGAAGAGCAAACGTATCGCATTGACCACTATCTTGGAAAAGGCATGGTGCAAAATATTATGGTTTTCCGTTTTGCTAATTTGTTGATGGAGCCTTTGTGGAATCGCAATTACATCGACCACATCCAAATTACTCATGCTGAAGACAAACCCATTGGCAGTCGAGCCGGTTATTACGATAACAGCGGTGCGATGCGAGACATGATTCAGAGCCATTTGCTACAGCTGCTTGCGTTAGTTGCCATGGAACCCCCAGCCTCTATGGAAGCGGAAGCTCTGCGAGATGAGAAAGTCAAACTGCTTAACTCGATTCGTCCGATCACCAAAAAACACGTTAATGGTCAGTCTTATCGTGCTCAATACGGTGAAGGTATGATCAATGATAAAGCCGTAAAATCGTATCTGCAAGAAGAGGGTGTGGATGCAGACAGTGTTACTGAAACCTATGCTGCATTGAAATTATATATTGATAATTGGCGCTGGGAAGGCGTGCCTTTTTACCTACAAACAGGTAAAAATATGCCAAAAAATCAAACGCTTATTTCGATTTGCTTTAAACACCCTCCGCAACAGTTTTTTAAAGCAACGCAAGTTAAAAAGATGGAACCCAACTGGATTGTATTTAGCATTCAACCCAACGAGGCCATTAAGTTGGAGATGACAGCCAAACAACCGGGGCTTGAAATTGACACTCGCCAAATCAGCTTAGATGCCAGTTTGTGTGAGCCGGGCGATCATACGAACGATGCTTATGAAGAATTGTTACTCGATGTTATTAAAGGTGACCGATCTCTGTTCTTGCGTTATGACGAAGTCAAAGCTGCTTGGAATGTGGTTGATCCTGTTATTAAAACTTGGGCAACCAACAGTGGTTACATCGATACTTACGCATCCGGTACTTGGGGGCCTAAAGACTCTAATAAGTTATTTGATCACCCAGAACAGTCTTGGCGACACCATGTTGAACCTAGTAAAAATGGCTGCACACCGCAATGACAAAGTTGATTTACCCACCTGATTGGACAGTCTTTGATTCGGCAGAAGACGTCGCGCATTTTGCTGTTAATCAAATATTGGACATTGCACAACAGTCTATAGAATTGGCTGGTGCATTTCATTTGGTAACAGCAGGTGGTACAACCCCTTTGCAGGTTTATCGCCAACTGCTCACACATGATAGTGATACAAACATTGACTGGTCCAAATGGCATATCTATATGGGAGATGAACGTTGCTTACCGGCTGATGATCCAGAACGAAATAGCTTGGCACTGCAACAGGCCTGGTTAAATAAAAGTTCCATCCCTTTGAAAAATCAACACTTTATGCCAGCAGAATTAGGTGCTAAAGAAGCGGTTAATAAGTATGAGAAGGTGGTGAAAGGGGTGGTTTTTGATTGTGTCCTTTTAGGCATGGGAGAAGATGGGCACACAGCGAGTCTATTTCCAGGCCATCAACACACGGAAGAGCAGTATCAGTTAGTACAAACGGAGTATCATTCACCCAAACCGCCTGCTGAAAGAGTCACACTTTCGAGTGCGTGTTTAAGTAATAGCCAGAATGTTATTAAACTCATTACCGGAGAGGGTAAACGCGCGGCAATGCAGCTTTGGTTAGAGGGTAAAGCTTTGCCAATTAAAAAAGTTCAGGGACAAATAACTCTTACTTTAATTAGCAAAGAAAGTCTTCCAACCTAGCTTATCAATTAAAAATTAAACGATTAATTCACAATCAGCAGGCCTGCTGAATTTTAATTAACCGTTTTTAAAGCTTACTGATGGTTGCTGAATCGACATTTTTGATGCGTTCAATGGTATCTAAAACATCCCCCAAATGAGTTGCAGGGTTAACTTCTAAGGTCAATTTCATAAAGACGCTGCGTTGTTCACTGTCTGTATTAGTTTCTGAAGCAATCAGGTTAATATCTAAATCCGTTAAAGCCCCCATCACATCACGCAATAGTCCTTTGCGATCAAAGGCACTCACCAACAATTCAGCATCAAAACACTCACTTTCGATATTGTTATTCCAAGAGACTTCAATAATGCGCTGAAGTTCATCATGTGTTAAATTCAACATATTGGGGCAATCACTGGTGTGTATCGTTACTCCACGGCCTCGGGTGACATAACCCACAATATCGTCTCCCATCTCTGGCTGGCAACATGGCGCTAAGTGGGTTGTGATTTGCGGTGCGCCTAAAACATAAGCATGTCGTCCCTCAGGAATGGGTTCAACTTTTTTAGGTTTGAAAACAAAGGTTTTTTGAGTCGGTTTAAGCTTTTCTTGAATGGCATTGGCAATTTGGCGTTCATTGAGCTTGCCCTTGCCTATCATCTCGTAAAGCTCTTGTGTGTTGCTTAGTTTAAACCGTTTAACAATGTCAGAAGGCTTGACAGAAACAGCATGTAAGCGTTTGATTTCACGGGCATATAATGCCTCACCGGCCTCAATATTCTGAGCTTTATCTTGTTTATTGAACCAGTTTTTAACCTTGGCTCTGGAGCTGCTGCTATTTAGATAGCCAAGGTTAGGATTGAGCCAGTTTCGACTTGGGCCACCCGTTTTTACTGTTAAAACTTCAACCCGATCCCCCGTTTTTAACTGTGTAGTCAGCGGCTGAATGCGGCCATTGATTTTGGCTCCACGACAACCATGACCCAATTCGGTGTGAATGTTATAAGCAAAATCGAGCGGTGTCGCCCCTTGTCTAAGGGTCACAATGTCGTTAGTTGGGGTCATGACATAGATATGCTGGCTCTGCAACTCATTGCGAATTTCATTAAAGACTTCAGGATCATCGCTGCTTTCAAGCAATTGTCGAATGTTACTAATACTGCGCTCTAATCGTTCATCAACGCCTTTACCGCCTTCTTTGTAGCGCCAATGTGCGGCAACCCCAAACTCTGAGTAATGGTGCATATCGTGCGTGCGAATCTGAATTTCAACGGTTTTGTTCTCAGGCCCAATAATGACGGTATGGATCGACTGATAACCATTGTCTTTGGGTGAGGCGATGTAGTCGTCAAATTCATCTTTAACGTAATTCCAATGGCTGTGAATTAATCCTAATGCTTCGTAACAATCTTTAATGGTATCGACATGAATACGCACCGCACGTAAGTCGTAAAGTTCATCAATTGGCAGACCTTTACGTTGCATTTTTTTCCAGATACTAAAAATGTGCTTTGGTCGGCCACTTACTTTTGCGGTTATATCACCCGAATCGAGAAGCGTTTCAATCGTGGTTAAAAAAGAACGGATGTACGCTTCTCGATCATTACGTTTAGAATCGAGTTGTTTGGCGATGCGCTTGTATTCTTCAGGTTGCAGGAAGCGGAAAGAAAGGTCTTCTAGTTCCCATTTCAATTGTGCCATGCCAAGTCGATTGGCAAGCGGCGCAAAGATAAGATCCGTCTCTTCTGAGATCTGTTTTTGAACATCACCATTTTCAAACTTAAGATGACGCATTCTAGAAACGCGATATGCCAGCTTGACGATCATAATACGAATATCTGACGTCATGGCTAGAAGCATTTGTCTCAATCGTTCATTCTGGACATCCGAACGACCAACATACAACTCTTTGAAATGATTTAAGCGCCGAATACCATCAACCAGATCTGCAGTTTGTTCACCAAAATGCGTTTTGATATATTCAAGGCCGTAAACAGTCTCAACGTTTGCATCACTCAGGAGGGCGGCAATTAAGGTTTCGGAGTCGACCAATACGCTTGATAGAATTATGGCAACATCGACGCTTCTAACAAAACTTGTAGCAGGTAGGTTTTTTGCCTCAATGGCAATCTCACAGGCCTGTTGAGCTTTTATAAGCATGTCGCCACTGAGCTCAGTTGCATCAAATAAACATTTAAAAAGTTCGCTGGAATTTGTCATAAGTTAATTCTAATAAGGATGTTTTAAACTAAAGCCTTATTCTATAAAAATTAGAGTGACTAGTTCGTATTTATTAGTAAAAATCGAAAAATTAACCGATATCAATTTCCATTTAAAAATTAATAGGAATATAAGACTAACTTATTAAGATGCTTATGTATTTAAAGCAAATAGGTTATAATTCGCGTAATTATTTATTTCACAGAGGAAATAGCCTGATGGACAGAAGAGAATTTTTAACTTTAACAAGCAAACTTGCTGCATCAGCCGCCATTCCAGCCACTCTTTATGGGTGTGGTGGCGGGTCAAGTTCTTCTGTTGAATCACTGTCTTCAGTGGATGCAAGAGTCGTTGACATCAATACGCAACAGGCGACAATTGACTCTACCAATGGAAGTTTAAACACAGCGTTAACGAATGATTTAATTGGTTCAAATTCTGCTAGCTCTTCAAGTTTGATTCGCGCAACCAACGTTGCAGGTACAATCTCTGACTTCTTTGCCACCCGTACTCCAAGCCTTTATTTTACTACGGGCGGTAATAATGTCTTTAATGATGGTCACTACCTTGATTCATCAGCTACTTTAAGTGGAACCGAGTTTTGGCAAAAAGCCATTGATTCGCATGACCAAGCGTTTTTAGATTACAAGCAACAAACAGAAAAGTTGAAAGCAGCCTTACGTATTTTTGATGCAAAAAACGTTAGTGGAACTCAATCAAATGTTTCAACGGCTTCGGTTCGTTCTGTTTCATCTGCAAATACACGTGCTGAATCATCTGGCTTGGCGGATGTTTTAGATCAAATAATTGGTTACATTGGTACAAATTTAATTAACGCTTTACTAAGCACAAGCACCGTTACCACGATTGTTAATGCATTAATTGCAATCAACAACTACCTAGTCAGCAACGCATTCACACAATCGGTTTTATCTGAAGTGTTTACGGCTTTGAGTGGTCTTCTCGATGGCATTAAAGAAGATTCGCTCAATGGATTGTCATTTGCTAATAAAAATCAAATATTACTGAGCTTATCTAAAATTAGTGTTGCCTCTGCTGCGGTATTAGCTAACAAGCGTATCAGCGAATTAGAAACAACCCAAAACGAAGATGAGTTCGTTGAGTCTCAACTATTTTCAACGGATGTTTTGAATAAGTTATCACTAAAGTGGTTAGCTTTAGGGCAGAGTTTAGTTAACAGTACTGTTCAGACAACTACGGGTAAAATTGACGAAGCCGTCGCTATGGGTGAATATACCGGTGAAGGCGATAACATGGTTGCGGATGAAGAAGCGAGTAATAGTTTATTTCAAACATCCGCGATTTTATCAATGACTTCTCTTGCGATGAAGACCGTATTTGGTAATGTCAGCGGTCAACTAGATGAGGAAGTTGTAACAAATACAGGCTTTGAAACGTCTAGTGCTGCTGACTTGTATCGTCCAATATTTACTTCTACTCGTAACAGTTACGACCAAGAACTTCAAGCTAATGCAGTAAGTTTATCTTCAGCAACAGAAGCTGGGTATCAGCAAGAGCTTAATATCTCGTCTGTATCAACGGCTTCTATCTTGCCAGATGCTGAAATGCCTCAATCAACGGATGAAAATGCAGAAACAATTTACAGTTATGCTGCAGAAATTGCTTCCGTGGGTACTGAGGTCACTGATTTAAGCGACTTAAACTTCGCTGAATTGCTGGCGACTTATGCTTATAACTTTGCTTCAGATACAGAAAGCGACGCGTTTGAATTTGCAATGCAAGGTATGGAATACGGTTATCTATTTGCTTCTCAAGGTGAGGACGTTGGTATTATGGCCGATCGTATTTTATGGATGGCGGTTCAAATTGGTGTGATGGCCGACCGTATCGGTGAAATGGCAGATCGTATCGTTTATATGTCGCAATTAATTGTCTACACTGAAATCTTAATAGTTGATTTTGGTATCTTAATTTACGGAGTTATTAAACAAATCAGTAACTCAATGCTAATGGCTTTAGCACTTATATTAGACCGTGAGTGGTATGGTGATGTAGCCACAGAACAAGCCTCATCCGAAGATGTAATCTTAACAACTATTGGTGCCAATGTTACGCAAATGCTCACTAATATGAATGAGTACTCTTTAGCTGTTCTTGATAACCAAAGCGTTTTAAGAGAATCTACTCAGTCAGCCATTGACACAATTAACTTTGCAAGTAGTGTCGAGGCCTAATATTTAATGAGATTAAACTCTTTCAAGATCAAGATTGCTTTAACATTGGCCCTTACAGCAGCAGTAACCCCATCTGTGGCAATGGAAACCGCTGAAGAAATCTACAAAAAAGGCGTTAAGATTTTTGTTCATAAAAGCATTGGTGCGGTGATTGATTCCACCATTCGTTATGAGAACGGTGATGAAGAGAAGCGCGCGTTCTTTTTGGGTAAAAAAGAGCACGACAAAGATAACAGTTCAATCTTAATTCTTTTTCTTGAACCGGATGACATTAAATGCACTGCGGTTTTAGTGAATAAAGAGGGTGATGAAGACAAACGTTACGCTTATTTCCCGGCTTTAAAGCGGGTTCGCATTATTCCGGAAAGTGATAAGGGAAAAGAGGTGTTTGGTATTGGTATCTCTTACGAAGATCTTGGTGAGCCACAGGGAACGTTTGAAGAGCCCAAAGAAGTTGAACGTCTAGGAGTGGTTAATTATAAGTTAACATTGGTTGATCATGACAAGACCTCAGAATATTTTATTGATTCAACGACTTTTAAATTGAACCAGATGGATGTTTATAAAAAGGGTAAGTTAGATAAAACTATTGTGATTAATGAGATAAAGCCCTATTTTGGAGATGATTTAATTACCTCTTGGGACATAAATTATCCGAATAGTAGTCGCTCTATTAAATATTCAATACGCCCAGAGTCCATTAAACAAGAGTTAAGCGATAGTCTTTTTCATAAAAACAAATTGAAACGCTGTAAGTTTTAAAAAATAGCTCTAAGTTCTTATGTTGTATTAAAAAACCACCTTCAATTATTTTGAAGGTGGTTTTTTTATGCGTCTATTTTCTTGGTGTGGCTTAGTTATTACGAGGCATTAATTTTGAAAAGAGGGTGGGCACAAAATAAATCAAAAACAAAAGATGGGCACTTAATAAAATCGCCAGTTCAATTCCAAACACCTTCATAAAACCATCATTTACAAGCCCCATAAGAGCCATGCTTAGAATCAAAAATACGTTCGATAATATAATGGGTTTAAATACGGTTTGAAAACAGTCCACGTTGTCCATTCGGTAAGTCATTAATATATGAATGACATTATCAGTTATTAGGCCAACAAATAGAATAATGGCAATTAAAGTCATTACCGATAGATCAATTTTAAAAAGACTGTGCATAAAAAACAGGACTGAAATTGCAAGCACAGCTGGTAGTAAGCTAACCAATACTGCGAACTTCCGGTAGCCAATCAAGAACAGTGTTGCAAGTAAGGTCAGCATGGATAAAACACTCCAAAACATTTCATTTAAGAATATAGTTTGATAGCTGGCTATTTTTGATAAATGCCCTTCCAGTTCAACAGTAAATAGACTTTGCTCATTATTCAAAGACTCAATACTTCTTTTTAATTCTATAAGATCATCAACGGGCTCCAATAAGCTGACGGCAGCAATATAGTTGGCAGTATTTTGGCTTGAGCCATAGAGATATCGATCAACAGACATCATATCCAAACCCAGTTTAAATTGAGCAAATTTAGCAGGTGTCACACCTTCAAAAGACTCTTCGGTAAATGATTGATATAACGTGTTTAAATCTAATATAGGTTGAAACTTAATCTCTATTTTACGTTCTATTTCACTCACAAAAGTAGACAGTTGCTGATTGCACTTTAAGTTTCGCAGCGAACAGTCTTTTGATTGGATGGTTAATAAAATAGGTTGCGAAAGGCTACTTTTTGATTCGAAGCTTTTGATCTCACTTTGGTATGAGGACATACCTAGCGGGTTAAGATTGACGTTGACTGGGGAATACAAAATCAATAAGACAAACGATAATGTAAACAAGACTATTAGCTGTAAAACAGATTTCACTTTAAAGAGTGGGGCGCGCATTTTGAACCAATCTAAGGCGTGCGGCATTCTAACTCTGACTAACAGCCTAAAACTTAAGTAGATGGCTAATACGAGCACCCAAATCATTAATGATTTTCCAAAGTCACTGATAACGCCAAAGCCTGAGTAGTAAAGCAGAAAGGCGCTGAGACCTGTCGTGACCAATGAAGCCGATAAGCTCATTACTAAAGAGTAGGTCGCAACTCTGTTGTAGTAGACTTGATTTATTAATGTAAAGATATAAATGTATGAAAATAGTAGGGAAAGTAAGTACGCTGAATTTAATGCAATTTCAAAAAAGACGATGATACTTACTACAAAAGCAGAGTAGAATAAAACCTCACCAATGGTATTTAATACAAACTTTACCGATGTAAAAAAAGCCAAGAGTGGGATCATAATAGGAATAAAAACGACTAAAAAGGTCTGAACATCAGATATAAACTCATCCGATAGTAGGCTTCCAACAATTGAGGTGCCCATAATGGATGAAGAGGTCAAGTCATCAATGACTTGATTATGTGCGTCTTCGTTAAAAAATACCAAAAACACATCACTTTTATCCACGACATTAATTACACCATCAATGAGTTTTTGTGATTCTAAGTCGTAAAGTGGTTCAGGGTCATTGGTAGAAACAAATAGATACTGGCTTTTTTCAATATTCAGGTTGTTGTGTTGTGACGTATTTTCATCAGGAAAAAACTGTTTCACATCTGTTTTTACAAGTTCAACAGAAGAGACGAGATAGGCATTAACTATTATTAAAAATGCAATCAGTAATAGTTTGGTGATTACTTTCAAAGTTCAACCTTAAATTTAATGGCCGCTGTGTCATTAAGATACTGTTGTTCGGAATGGGTTAAATACTCTAAAGAGATCTGATAATTATCAAGTTCTAGCTGAACGCCTGAAAAGTTTGCCCAAACATCATAACTATCGTAAACACCGTATGTAAACATGTTTTGCAAACTAACGTCCCAATTTCCAAATCGTTTACTGTCCGTTTTGAATAGCCAAATAAAGTAATAAGCATCAAGTTCTGACGAATCAAACTTTGAGTACTGAAACTCTAAATTATTATAAAAGGTAGACTGATGATCGACGCCCAACCCTAAAGTGACCATTGAAGAGGTTCGGTAGATGAGTGGGAATTTATCTCGGTAACTAAGTTCAGCACGATAACCAAATTGGCCAATGGACGATTCATAATACAAGGCAAATTGATTATAACGAAAATACTCTAAGGCTTTTATGGGTTCGTTGTTTTCATCTTCTAGGTAATCGGCAATATATTGCTCTTTGTCCTCTTCGGTACCCAATGCACCCACCGCAGAAACAAAGTCTGTATCAAATATAAAAATCGGCAAAGAGGAGTAGGCGCTGGTATGAACCGCTCCAAATGTGTAGTTATCTTCAGTGATTACAAAGTTGAGAAAAATAGACGTATTATCAAAGCGTGGGTCTTCATTTGGTAACTTGTCAAAGATATAATCAGACCCCGCATCTTTAGCGCCACCATCCTCATAAGCAGGTAACAAGACTTCTCGGCCGATTAAATCAAGATCCGAGTTCCCTGTATTTGTCACAATAAACGGCACCACAGAATTCAACCCAAACTGAATTGAGTCACCAAAAAGCGTATTACTATCTTGGTCATAGGGTTTAAGGTATAAGCCAAAGGTGGTGTTGTCATCTGGATAGGCATCTAATTTAACCATCCAGCTTGGCTTGTAGTGAATATTGACATTTGCATCATCGAAGTACTCAGCGCGCGTATTATTGAATACATCTACAAAACTTAAGAAGTCCATTACCCCAATTTTACTGACAAATTTACCTGCTTTAAAATCGAAATTATCTGCTTCATACGCATATGAAAACTGATTTAATGAAACTTCACTCTCAGGAACATTTCTGTACATAATGCCAACATCAACCGTGTAATCTTCACCTTGATACTGAGCTTCTGCTAGCCCTAAAACAGAGTCTTTGAAGTATTGGTTATCTAAAAAATTACGGTAAATTAAAGTAGTCTTGAATTCAGTATCGTCTGCTATATCGCTTACCCAGCTTGGATATTCAAATGTGGCTACCTCAGACTCGTTAAGGTTGTTGCTCTCAGTTTGGCTTGCAAACAAATCCAATGGCATAAAAGGGGTAATAAAAAGTGCAAATATAGATGGATGAAACTGCATAATAGACGATCGCTGCCTCTTATTTAAAAACCCAGATTAGCAGGCCTCTTAGAGTGAAATATTCGGTATAATTGCCATTTTGGAATGACCAAAAAATTACTACCGATGATACCTTAATTACCTTTTGTTCGCCATTGATTTAGCATAGAACAAACCCAAAACCAAGAATATTGATGACTTTAAAAATCTCACCCCTACAAACAGTCGCTGAATTTCCACACAACAGTGCCCAATCTTTCTCTGTTGCCCCTATGCTCGATTGGACGGATCGCCACTGTCGTTATTTTCATCGTCAGTTATCTAAAAAGGCTTCGCTTTACTCAGAAATGGTCACCACTGGCGCTATTATTTATGGCAATAATCCCCAACGTTTCTTAGGGCATAATCCAGAGGAAGCACCGGTTGTTTTACAACTTGGCGGAAGTGACTCTAAAGATCTAGCAATCTGTGCTAAACAAGGGGATGAATGGGGTTATTCAGAGATTAACTTGAATGTAGGTTGCCCCAGTGACCGTGTACAAAACAACATGATCGGTGCATGTTTAATGGGGCATCCAGCTTTAGTCGCAGAAAACGTCGCGGCCATGAAAGCAGTTACCCAGAAACCCGTGACCGTTAAATGTCGAGTAGGTATTGACGACCAGGAAGATTTAGAGAGCTTAATTGAATTCATTTCCCATATAAAAAATGCGGGAGTCGACGGCGTTATTATTCATGCACGAAAGGCTTGGTTACAAGGCCTATCACCCAAAGAGAATCGTGAAATACCGCCATTACATTATGACTGGGTGCATCAAGTAAAAGGGCTTTTTCCAGATTTACCCGTTGCCATTAACGGTGCCATTAAAACCTTGGATGCCGGGTTAGAGCATTTAAGCCCATACAATTATGAACAAAAAATTCTCCCTGCGGTTGACGGTGTCATGCTTGGACGCGCTATTTATGAGCAACCCTATTTACTAAGTGATGTGGATTCACTTTATTATGGTGATCATCACAAAATCCCAACACGGGAAGACGTTTTGCAAAAAATGTATCCGTATATTGAACAGCACTTATCAGGTGGTGGAAAACTGATTCAAGTTACCCGACATATGCTTGGCCTATTTCACGGATTGCCGGGCGGACGATTATGGCGCAGACATCTTTCTGAACACGCATTTAAAACCTCTTGCAGTGTTGAAACCGTTGAAAAAGCCTACCAAATTGTAAGTGCAGAGATTCAACGAATGGAGGATAGGGTGCAACATGACGTATCTTGATGTTCCTTTTAAAGAGAAAGATCAGGCAAAAGCCTTAGGGGCTAAGTGGGATGGTGCAACCAGAAAATGGTACGTCCCCAGTGATTTAAACGACGAGTTAGAGCAGTTTGAACGTTGGCTGCCTAATGACAATAAAATTCAAAATCAACAGGCCTGCTCAGTTACTGACACGCAATCGGGTGATCTATTTACCTCTGAACCACTATCAAAAACCAAATTAGAAAAACCTGAAAAGGGCGCACAACTTTCGGTTGTACTTCGTAATGTGCAACATGCCTTGCGAAGTCATTTCCCAGGTGGGCTATGGGTGATTGCCGAAATCTCAAACATCAATAAAAATCGTGGCCATGTCTATTTAGAGTTGTCAGAAACAAATGCCCAAGGGCAGACCCTTGCCAGTTGTCGGGCTATGATATGGCAAAGTAACGTTAATAGATTGTTAAGCCGATTTGAAACCGAAACCGGAAGCGAGTTTGCGGTAGGGCAAAAAGTATTATTACTTGCTGAAGTCAGTTTTCATGAGCAATATGGTTTTTCTTTTGTTATTCAGGATATTGACCCAAGTTTCACTTTGGGAGAGTTGGAAGCCAAGCTGAATGACATTCGTAAAAAATTAATATTTGAAGGTGTATACGCGCTCAACAAGCAGTTGTCGCTTCCCGAAGACTTTTTCAGGATCGCGGTCATTGCACCACCTGCAGCAGCAGGCCTGGGTGATTTTCGAGCCGATGCGGATATTTTACAAAGTTGTGGGCTGTGTGAGTTCACATACTTTTACAGTGCGTTCCAAGGTGAACAAGTTCAAACTGAGATGTTCTCGGCTTTAGACGCCATTGAGTCTCTGCATGCCTCTAACCCATTTGATGCTCTAGTTATTATTCGTGGTGGCGGTGCCAAACTGGACTTAAGTACCTTAAATATTTACGACATTGCCAAGCGCTTGTGTGAATCAAAGCTCCCTGTTTTAACCGGCATTGGCCACGAACGTGATAACACGATCTTAGACGAAGTGGCTCACACACGTTTTGACACACCGAGTAAAGTGATTGCCGGCATTCGCAATAAAATTGTTCAGCAAGCACAACAAGCCAAACAGAACTGGTTGCATATCGAGCAATCAAGTCGCTTAAGAGTCAAACACATTCAGCAAAGCATAGAACGCTGGGATCAATTAATTGATAAAAATAGTCAAGCAGGCCTGTTTCATTGGAAAAATAAGCTAGAGCCCTTAAAGTATCAAATCCAACAGCAAGGCTTGAAAAGCATTCAAGTCAGCAGTCAAAAACTTATTCAAATTCAACAACATATTCAGGTAACTACAAATCGACAAATAGAGATAACCAAGCATGATATTGATCAGCAGATGGAGCACGTTAATTTAGAAGCAGGGCGTGCACTCAGCTTTCAGCAAAATCAGATCATTCAATGGATTGCTTTTATCTTAAGTTCTGGCCCAAAAACCCAGTTAAATAGAGGGTTTGCGATTGCAAAAACCCAACAGGGTACGCCAATTAAAACCGCCCAACAAGCCAAAATGGCAAGCAAACTAAATCTGCAATTTATTGATGGCAGCCTGCCCGTAACCGTTGATGAAAATGCGGCTATAAAAAAGAATTAATTAATAAAACAACGACTTAAAATGAAATTCAATTAACTTTGATAGGACAAAAACCATGACTCAAAAAGCAGAAAGCTTTAAAGCTAATTATGCAAAACTTCAGACCATTGCCCAAAAACTCTCTAATACCGAAGAAGTTGATATTGATGAATTGGTGCCAATGGTTGATGAAGCTACCCGCGCTTACCAATTGTGTAAATCACGCATAGAAGCAGTTGAGAACGCACTCAACAAGCGTCTAGACAGTGAATCTGCACCTAAATCCGACGCTTAAAAGCGGTTTAAAAGCGAAAAAGTTAAAAGAGAAATTGCCTATGCCAAACGCAACCATTTACCACAATCCACGTTGTTCAAAAAGTCGAAATACCTTAGAAATCTTAAAACCGCATAATGTTGAAATTGAAGAAGTTCGTTATCTGGACACACCACCCAGTAAAGCCGAGCTTGCTTTGCTTTGCCAGCAGATGGGAGTGAAACCGTTTGAGATTGTTAGAACGGGCGAGGCGTTATTTAAAGAGCTTGGATTAACTAAAGAAAGCACCTTAAGCGATGACCAGTGGCTAACCATTTTAGCTGAGAATCCAAAGCTCATTGAAAGACCGATTGTGCAAATAGGTAATCGAGCCGTCATGGGTAGACCGCCAGAAAACGTCTTATCGATCATATAGCAAAATAATTTCATGGATAATTGCGTTAATTGATTGGCGTAAATTCACTGTAAGCATTCAAAACACTTCAAATCTTAAAAGTAAGCAGGCCTGCTTACTTTTTATCCTAACCAGAAAAGCTTCTAATAACTTGAGCAATTTAAAAACATTGTAAAATTCCTAAAGCTTAACACTCACAATTGAGAGTATTAATAACGAGCAGGGTTGAAAGGGGTCATGAATAAGACAAATCATCATCAGCTATTTTTAAAATAAAACCAATTTAACATAATATATATTATACGTATATTGATTCAGGTATCTAGACCAGGTTAAAGCTGTGTCAGGCTTATAACGATATGAAATGGTTCGACTAATTAAGTTATCAATACTTCGTTTTCCTCTTAAATGACTCAAAGCTAAATGTTAATAGTTTTTTACAGACGAAAAAAAACCGAGTTAACCCCGGTTTTTAATGTTTATTAACGTTTTACTGTTTTAATGAAACATCGGTAAAACGATAAACAGCAATAACTCAATCACACCAACACCCACTGGCATCCAGGCTTTTGGAACTTTTTCAGACACCGCCTTTAGTCCAAAGAAAATACCACCAATAGCTAAAATATATGCGACCGGTGCTAATAAAATGGAAATGAACAATAAAGGAGCCAGTGCGACCATTGCCCAACTTGCTGTCACACTGTTGTTCGGGTTATAGGTTTTTGTATTACGCATATCATCTGGTCTGGAACTCGATGAGTGCAATCTTGAGATAATTGTATTTACGTCCGAGTCAGACAAAGAGCTTTGGACAACTTCGATATCTGTCATACCAAGTGTTATTTTTTTATTTTTATAAAGCGCTCTTACCAAATCATCCCACTCAGCACTATCTGCTAATTGATCAACTATTTCATGCGCTTCTTGCTTGATTGACATAAAAACTCCTCCAGTTCTGGTTATCTCATTCAAATTGAAATTTTGTATAGCCGTTATATTAGCAGGTTCCACCTAATTTGAAATAGCCAAAAAATGATTTAAATCAT
Source organism: Thiotrichales bacterium (assembly GCA_016938655.1). Lineage (GTDB taxonomy): Bacteria > Pseudomonadota > Gammaproteobacteria > Thiomicrospirales > Thiomicrospiraceae > Thiomicrorhabdus. Next base: position 17,379 of record JAFGUG010000009.1, read on the forward strand.
ATCTTGTGCCAGTTTTTTAAATTTTCAAATTTATTACATGCGAATGTTTACGTTTTCTTAAGTTTTCGACTATTATAGTTATTAATTAAAACACTGAAATAACGGTATATAGCTTGCTTAGGCCGTGATTTTAGTTCAACGTCCAAAATAAAAAATCAATATTGAGCGATTAACCTCCACCCTGTTTTGCTTTACAGAACCATATATTTGATTAGGAGTTAAGTTTCATGGCAATGATGCCTGGTTTACAAATTAATGTGGGTCAACAACTAAAGTTAACCCCTCAACTGCAGCAATCAATCAAAATTCTTCAATATTCTGCGCTTGAAGTTCAGCAAACGATTGAAGCAACCCTTGAATCAAACTATATGCTTGAGGTTGAAGAGGAAGGCCTGTCTGACGAAGACAAATCTAATGACCTACTTGATAGTTCTGCAAAAGATTCAGAAGAGCGTAACCCACAGTCTGAACAGCCCATTGATATTAATGACAATGAAAATATTGGTGAGGACATGGACGTTGATTGTAATTGGGAAGAGGTTTATTCAGATTACACCTCAACCAAAACAAGCTCTCAAACAACCTCCTCAGATGATTTTGTTGCCGCCGAAAACTACACCTCAGCAGAAAAAAGCCTGCATGATCAACTTTATTGGCAGTCTGATATTTATCAATGGGCAGAAAACGAAGAGCTCATTGCAGACTTTATTATCGACGCAATTAATGAAGAAGGTTATTTAGTTTCCCCTCTTCCAGAACTCTTAGATTCTTTAAACGATCAGTATCCAGAAGCATCATTTACGCTTGACATGGTTGAGTCGGTTTTAAAAATCATTCAACAATTCGAACCCACAGGTGTTGGAGCAAGAAGCATACAAGAGTCACTCCTTTTGCAATTAGCCAATATGGTTCAAACCCCTTATGTGGTCACTGCAAAACAGCTCATCAGTGAAAACTTTGATTGGTTAACTTATCACGACCATAAACGAATCAAAAAAATGTATGGTTTAAATGATGAAGAGCTGACCACCCTTTTCAAATTAATTCAAACCCTTAACCCCCGTCCTGGTCGTGAATTTTCCGCTTCTGACTCCGAGGTTATTATTCCTGATTTAAGATTAAAGAGAGTTAAAGATGGCTGGTTTGTCGAGTTAAATGCGGACGCTTTTCCACGTTTAACGGTTAACGCCTCTTACGTAGACCTTGCATCGCAAATGCATGACAACGAGCAGACAAAAAAAATTAAAGAACAACTTATTGAAGCCAAAGGTCTAATAAAAAGTATTCATAGCCGTGGTGAAACACTTTTAAAGGTTGCAACTTTTATTGTAGATAAACAACGTGCCTTTTTTGAAGAAGGTGAATTAGCGATGCAACCCCTTGTTCTCAGAGATGTCGCCGAGCACTTAGGTTTGCATGAATCGACTATCTCCAGAGCAACCAATCAAAAATACATGCAAACACCGCGCGGCACTTTAGAACTTAAGTACTTCTTTTCATCGGGTGTTAGTCAGTATGGAAGTGCCGATCAATCAGCCATCTCGATTAAAGCGCATATTAAAGCTTTAGTTGATAAGGAAGATCCTAAAAAACCTTTAAGTGATAGTAAGCTTATGGATCTTTTAGAACAAGATAAAGAGATCACGGTTGCACGACGAACAATTGCAAAGTACCGTGAAGCACTTGGCATTCCGTCGTCTAGTGAACGTAAGAAACTGAATAAGTTTAAACTTTAGCTTGACGCTAAACGGATGTTTTTTTTTGGATATCACGTATAATCTAAATCTATCAAATTTTAATTATTTTAAGCGATAGGTGCCCCAACCATGAATAGAGTAAATGTAGAACAAATTCAACAGGTTGCCCAACAACAATGGGAGCAACAAGCTGACTTTAAAGAGTACATGTCCGCTGTCAATCCAAACATGCCAAAAATCGATGTAATCGACTACCCAAATACCCTTCATGAATCAGGTGAAACTCGTATTATTTCATTTGATTTATCTGAACAACTCAACACAGACTACCCTGCTACTTCTCCTAACTTAATGGCGAGTTACTTGCGCATTTGCCAAGATGACACTTTAAAAACCGACGCTAAAGCCACTTCACAGATGTTTTACGTTATTCGTGGTGCAGGCAAAACTCAAATGTCTCACGGCACAATTAATTGGAAAGCAGGTGATTTATTCACACTTCCTGGCGTACCAGATGCACTTCATTCTGCATCAGAAGACAGTGCAATCTACTGGGTTAATGATGCCCCTTTACTTAAGTATTTAGGTGTCACCCCAAACGAAGAGCGTTTTGAACCGGTTCTTTACACCAAAGAACGCCTTTGTAAAGAGCTCGCATCGGTAAGAGAAGAGGCTGCTGGAAGAAATCGCACAGGGATCTTATTGGCTAACCCAAACTTCCCAAAAACAATGACTCTAACGCATACACTTTGGTCGCTTTACAACGCTCTACCTGCAGGCGTTAGCCAAAAAGCGCACCGCCATAACTCGATTGCGCTAGATTACTGTGTTGCCGCAGGGCCTGATACTTATACCTTAATTGGTAAGGAAATTGACGAGAATGGTAATATCATCAACCCAATAAAGGCGATGTGGAAACCGGGTTGCGTTTTTATCACGCCTCCAGGTTACTGGCACTCACATCATAACGACTCAGCTGAAGATGCAATCGTACTACCTATTCAAGACGCTGGTATTATTATGAATATGCAAGTTCTGGACTTTCAGTACATTCGATAGTTAAAGGCTTTATATTAAGCCGTTATGACCACTGACCTCACTTAAGCAAAACGTTTTATGTTTGACAAGGTTATGAATCACAATCATTGTGCTCTGAATGTTCAACACGTTTTAGCGAAATAACCATTTTTTAGAAGGTACTTATGCAAAATACAGACTACACCATTGCGGTAATTGAAGATGACCCAATTCAAAGAGCCAGTCTAGTTGAAGCCCTTCAACAGCAAGGTTTTAAAATTAAGGCGTTCGAAGACAGGCTAACTGCTGAAGAGTCTTTCAATCAAAGCCTTCCTGATATTGTTATCTCAGATATTATTCTTGGTAATGAGATGGATGGTGGTTTTGATTTGGCTAAACACTTATTGAGTTTTAACCAACCTATCCCGATTATTTTTCTATCGGAAAGACAGTCAGAATTTGATATCTACACCGGTCATGCCTTAGGCGCGATTGATTATCTTCCAAAGCCAATCAGTTTGAATGTGTTGATTGTTAAGGTCAAAAATCTATTGCGCATTACTTCAACTAGCCGCGAAAGCATCCCACAAGATTTAGAGAAATCCATTATTCCGGAACTAAGAATTGAAAGCGCCCAATACAAGGCTTATTGGCATGATCAAGCGCTTGACTTAACAGCCACCGAGTTTGAAATGCTCAAACAGTTTGCGCTTGCGGGTGAAGATAATGTGGTCTCTTATGATAACTTGCAAACCTCAACCCAAGGGGTTGTTGAACGTAACACGATTAATACCCACATTTGCCGAATTCGAAATGCGTTCAAAAAAGTAACGCCTGAGTTTAACAAAATCCATAATGAATACGGCCGTGGTTACAGTTGGCACGATAAAAATAAATAGTTAAGCGTGCGGTATAAATTTGTTTTTTATATCTATTTATACCGAGCACTTGAATACCTTAACCCCTAAAAGGTAACCATTCTGTCATGCCATTACGCCGCTTTAACTTTCGATTATCTATCCGCAACCGTTTCTTTATATTATTGTTATTATTAACAATATTACCTTTTTTAGCCTATCGTTTTGCCATTGACTTACATCGGCTCTTACTTAACAATCAGGCGATTGTACAACAACAGACCGTTGAAAACTTAGCGCTTATCTTGCAAAACAGAACCGATTTGTGGGCCTTACAAATTCAGTCTGGTGATCCAACACGACTATCACACCTTAATTTAGAAAACTCCGTACTTTGGATTGTTAACGAACGCGGCTTGACCACCTATGTTGTTGGTAAACTTCCCAACGATAACAGTCGTATAGACAATGAAGAGATCTTTACCACTATTGGTAAAAATCTTATAAAAACACTGGCAACGGTGATCCCCTACTCTCTGCCCTACCCCTATCCACAAAGCCAAACGCCAGAGTTAAAGTTAATTACCCACGCTTTAAAAGGCGAAACCTTTCAACAATATCGTATGGACGACTCACAACAACCCATTTCACTTATGTCCGCAACCGCTCTGAGGTTTAAAAACAATATCATTGGTGCGCTAGTACTTGAAGAGAAAATGGAGAATCTCTTTAGTGATACCCTTAACTACTTCTATCGCTTGATTGGAATTGGGGCGATGATTTTTTTAATTGTGACCATTGGTGCATTGCTACATACCGCCTCTATTTCCAATCGAATCATACGGTTAGATAATGACGTAAAACGTACCTTTAACTTACAAGGTCGCTTAAAAGATCACTATTTTCCAGATAAACAACGCCGATTTTATAATGATGAGGTCTCCGATTTACGGCATCATATTCATGAAATGCTAGGTCAGCTAGCTGGCTATGAACGTTATTTGAAACAGCTTCCTAAAACTTTACGACATGAACTGCACAACCCTCTAAACCGTTTATCCATGGCGCTGAGTTTATTAGAGAAAGAGACCCATCACCCACAACTTGATTCTGCTAAACATGCTGTAGAACAGTTAAAACAAATCATCGCGTCACTCTCTGAAGCCACGAGCATTGAAGAGAGCTTAAACCAAGGTGAACAAGAGCCTTTTCCAATTGGAGAAATGCTTTACCACTACCTTAAAAATAGCCAAACCTTACACCCTGAATATAACTTAAAATTTGATAATTCAATCTCTTCAGACACCTTAATCATGGGGGATGGCTTTATGATTGAACAGATGATGGATAAGCTACTGAGTAATGCAAAAGACTTTTCAGACGGTAAAGTACCGATCGAAGTGCAATGCTTTTCAAAGACTGGGAAAATCATTATCCAAGTTGATAACAGCGGTCCGAGTCTTCCAAAGGGCTTCGAAAAACAAATATTTGATGGTATGACCTCTATTAGAACAATGAACCAAGATCAACAAACCCATCTTGGACTGGGTTTACATATTGTAAAGTTGATTACCTTATTTCATAACGGTGAGATACAGGCAGAAAATATTTTATTGAAAGCCAACCCTAAAATAGATGGGGTACGCATGACGGTTACCCTTCCTGAATTGGTAAAAGCGACAGCATAAAAAAACCGCTTAATGAATTTAACATCATTAAGCGGTATTCGTTTTGTTCATTTGCTAAACGCTTACAAATAATTGCCAACCGCTATGGAAGCTTGGATGATAAATCCTTTATTTTTCTTACCCAAGGTGCAATGCCAAAGTCGTTCTTAATTTGTCTTGATACTTGATTCGCTTCGTTTCGACTCGTATAACTTCCGACGACCAATACATATCTAGTTGATTTATCACGAGTTTGCTCAATAATACGACTCTCTTTAAGGCCTTTTTGCTTAACCATACTAAGCAATGCTTGTTTATCTGACATACTGGCTAACTGCAAAATATAGTGCTGTTCTGGTTGAGATAACAACCACTTAACATCCTCACTGTAATGATCAATGGGGGCTTTGACAACCGGCTCGACTGGGGTTGCAACTTCTTCAACCATCTTAACCAGAGGTTGTTTGATTCTTGGCGCGGAAACATCTGGCTCTGCTGGCTGGTTAAGCTGTTGGGTCTCAACCGAAGAATCACCATTTAACAATACTTTATCCTTTAACTCTGGCTGAACGTCCCCTTTCATTAAGACATCTAAAATCATCGATAATTTTTCATCGATACGGCGTTCTAAACCACTTGTATAGGCTTGTAACTTTTCATCAAGAATGCTTTCTGTCAGAACTTGTTGGCTTGAAACCACATTAGTTGCAACGCTCTGGGTTGGCTCCTGTTTAGTCTCTTGTTTCGGTTCTTTTTTTTCAACTAACTCTGACGCTGTTACCAAACCAGTTTCTGGGTTTAAATTATTTCTCTCTAACTGCGCGAGTAGAGTTAACTGTTGTTTTTGCAGTGTTTCAAGTTGCTCTTCAAGCTCAATGACTCTTTGTTCTAAGGCCACAAAACGCTCTGGTGTCCCACCAGTGGCAACGGTTTGCTCAAGTTTACTCATAGATTCTTGAAGTTGAACGGCTTCATCTTTGCTGGTTTTCTTAACTTCCTGTACTTCTTGTAACTCACTGTTCACTGTGCTGTAGGCAATATAAAGAACGCCCAGAATAGTGAGTAAGAGCGACAGCAAAATAATAATTCCAAAGAACGAAGCTTTGCTGCTGCCAGAAACAGGTGCGGATGATTGAGTTGAGGTTTGTGTGCCTCGTTTAGGTGGTTCGCTTTTACTTGGCATAACGTCCTCTGCGGCATTTAGCCAATCTTTTAGAGTGTGACCATCCGTGTCAGGTGTATTGGTTCTGTTGGATGAAATGTGTTGTGCCTGGTTTTCAATCGCTTTGAGTAACTCAGCGCGTTCTTTTTCCAGTTCTGAAATGGTTTGGGCCATAAAATTTAGACAATATATAAGCTAGAAGTGAAAATTATTGTAAAATGCTTTGCATCAAAAAGATACACACATTATACAGGAATCGACAAAAATGCCAGATATGAACAGCGTAGGATCAGCCTTACTGATTACTTTGGGATTTTTAACCGTATCTGTCTTAGTTGTTGGTGCCGCCATGTGGTGGTTATATCGTTTTTTTAAAAATAACGATGATCAAGATATTGACAAAAAATAACCTTTAAAAACTTAACAGGCCTGCTGTCTTTTTAAACGATTTGTAAATCTAACCAGCCGTGAGCGCTCTTAGCCACTATTTTTAAATAAATTGACCCTCTAAATAAACCCAGTTTTGGTTCGCGTCTCTTATAAACCGGCTGATTTCAGTCATGGATTCTTGATTCAGACCAACCTGATAAAGCGCGCGGAAGGTTACCCAACCTTGCTTGTCTTTTTTTCGCCCTTTTTGGGTTTTCAGTATTTGTAAACCTTGCCAACTCAAACCATTTTCAAACTCAATGTTAGCAGGCCTGCTGGTTTCTGCCCAAGTATCTAATAAATAGGATTCTAGATGTAAGGCATACGCAACATATCTCGATCGCATTAACTGTTCAGCCGTTAATGGATACTGTTGCTTAAGGTGAAAAGGCTGACAGCACTCTGCATAAAGCTTACCTGAACCACATAAACACGGTTTTTGTCCATGGTCAGCGATTCGATTCTTAGATTCATTCATGATGAAAACGACTCTTTAACATGTATTTGAGTCTGAGCGAAAGTAAAATCGCTGCTAACAACAACCCTAAAATAATTCCAAACCAAAACCCTTTTACGCCCATTGGTTCAGCAACAATCCAGTCCGTGTAAGCAAACACATAGCCCCCTGCTAAGCCCACACCCCAATAACTAATAAATGTCACAACCATGGTTACTTTGGTGTCGTGAAGCCCTCTTAAAGCGCCTGCACACCCTACTTGTATAGAATCAAAAACTTGATAATAAGCGGCAAAAATTAAGAGTGCACTGGCTAAGATGAGCACTTCGGGATCATTGCTGTAAATCGAAACAATTTGGTTTCTAAAACCATAGCTGATAACCGATAAAAATAACCCAAGTAACAACGCAAACCCTAGACCTACTTTCAAACTTAACATGACATTTGCATAGCTATCCTGACCATAGGCACTGCCCACACGCACCGTTAAAGCCATCGCCAAGCTTAACGGCACCATAAAAGCAATCGAGGTAAAGCTAATAGCAATTTGGTGCCCTGCAATCACCGTTGCACCAAGTTGAGCGATAAAAAGTGCAATAAAACTGAACAAACTTACCTCAAATAAAAGTGCTAAAGAGTTTGGAATTCCAAGATTTAAGATATCTTGTATCCCTGTCTGCCATTTTGGCCATGCGAGCTTGGAAAACTTGGCGAGGGATGCTGTGTGGCTAGATTTTGCAACATAAACGGCGCCAATCAATAACATCAACCACATCACAATGGAGCTTGCGACACCACAACCCGCGGCACCCAATCCATCAATTGGTCCGTAACCATAGATAAAAAGCGCATTCAAAGGAATATTAATGAGTAATGCAAAAAAGCTGATCCACATGGTGGGCAACGTGGTGCCTAACCCTTCCCAAAAGAAGCGTAATGCTTGATAGAGGGCAATGGCCGGTAAACCAAAAGCAATGTAGAAAAGATAGTCTTTAGTCAGCTGAAAAACTTCTGGAGACAGGTTAAGTTGATTTAAAACCCAATCTAAATCCATCAAAATAAGCATGCTCAATAAACCCAAAGGCAGAGAGAGCCATAAGCCTTGTTGAACATAGACCGTTAAGGATTCTAAGCGGTTTTCCCCGAGACTTTTGGCAACCAACGGGGTAATAGCCAATAACACACCGGTTGAGAACATAAACACCGGCAACATAATGCTTGATCCCAGCCCAATTGCCGCTAAGTCATCAGTACCAACCCAACCAGACATAATCGTATCGACGACGCCCAAGGCAGTCAGGGCCAATTGCGCAAGTAAAATAGGAAAAGCGAGTTTGGTTAATAAAATCGCCTCTTTTTTATATTGCGCCAAACGAATTTGGGTTGGCATTATGAATTACAAATCCACATTACTGTTTTTCACTGTGTTTTACTGCCGAATTATCAGCAGACGATGATTTTGTTTTAGTGTCGTCAAAGCGGGTTTCGTCAGGGGCTTGTGGGTGTTGATTTTGCCAATACTCGTCGCCATATTGTTCTTGTAACGACTGTTCTAGTTCAGGGTCTTCGGCCAACTCTGATTGTAGGTCAAGTTCTGAGGGTGGCATGATCGCTTGCGGAAATAGATACACCACCACTAACTTTAAAAACCAGTAAATAGTTGCATAAACGACCACCGCTAACATCAGTACGAGCGGCACCCCAAAAAGTAGGTCAACTAAGATTGCATCGCCTGCAATCACCTTAAAGACTAAATCTTTTTCAATGAACGTAAAGTTCAACCAAGCCAAAGCGCCTAACCAAGCAAGCGCCACTAATAAAAAATTAACCTTGGGAACTAGGTGCGAATTTTTAAACAGACAAAACATAGATTATTCAACGTGTTATTTATACAATTAAAAAAATTACTTTGCTAACTTTTGGTAGAAAAGCCACTGCAAAGCAATAATGGTACTGCTGACATTAAACTGGCCTGAGCGCAATCTTGCTTTGGCATCTGAAAAAGGTACCTTAACAATTTTAATGTCTTCATGTTCTTCAGCTAAACCTGAAAACTCCGGTAGCAATGTGGCGTCGATTGCAGAAGCATATACGTGTAGCACTTCATCACACCCACCTGGGCTTGGGTAATACTGGCAGATATATTCTAATGAATCTAATGCGATGCCGGCCTCTTCTTGCGCTTCGCGAATCCCCGCTTGTTCAGGCGTTTCTTCAAAATCAATCATGCCGGCAACCGGCTCAAGTAACCAGGCCTGCTCACTTTTACCGGCTTCTTGGGCATGACGTAAAGCACCAGCACGGCATTGTTCAATTAAGATCACCAGCTCTTTCGAGAGATCATACATTAAAACAACGACTGCTTGACCACGCCCAAATAACTCTCTTGAAACTGTTTCAGACCAACCACCTTCATATAAAGTGTGTTGATATTTCAAGATATCAATTCTAAAAAAACCGTTATAACCTGTTTCTACGTTACTGATTTTAATGCTTTTAATCATTGCATTACTCACGTTTATTTCACCTCAACAATAGGCACTCGTTGAGTGACGCCACACAACAACTCGTAACCAATCGTGCCACAAAGTTGTGCCACCTCATCGACCGTCAAACTATCGTCTCCCCATAACACAGCGAGGTCGCCAATTTGTATGGTTTGAGCCATCTCAGTGACGTCTACACAAATCATATCCATCGAAACGCGACCAATTAACGGCTGCTTGTGACCATTAATCAATACAGGCGTTCCTTCTGGCGCATGCCGAGGGTAACCGTCTCCGTAGCCGATAGCGACAATGGCCACATAAGTATCACGCATCGCTTGCCAGGTATTACCGTAGCCAACAAACTCACCCTTAGGAATCCATTTAAGCGAGGTCACTTCAGAAGCCAATGTCATAACTTGCTTTAGGTCGCTTTTCAAACAGGGTTGCTGTGCAGATCCGTAAAGCATAATACCGGGACGAACCCATTCAAAATGGGTTGTTTTAAAACCTTGCAGGCCTGCTGAATTTGCCAGACTTTTAGGGTAGTTGAATTGTGCAGCGACACTATTAAAAGCGGCAATTTGCTTTTCAGTGAAAGTAATCGACTCATCTGCGGACGCTAAGTGCGACATAAGGTGAATTTGAAATGGTTTTTTGCTTTGTTGAAGTTGATCAATAACCCACTCAACTTGGTCTAAATCAAACCCTAAGCGATGCATACCCGTATCAATTTTGACCCAAACGTTAATTTGGCCTTGAAATGAGGATTGTAATAACCAATCAAGCTGATGTTTCGAATGAATCACTAAATCTAAACGGTGCTGATAAACTAAAGCCAGTTCGTTTTCACCAAACAGGCCTTCTAATAACAAAATGCGATGTAAAAACCCCTCTTGTCTTAAAATCAACGCTTCATCAATCGAAGCCACTCCAAAACCGTCTGCAGAACTTAAACTGTGTGCCACTCGTAAAATGCCATGACCATAACCGTTGGCTTTTATAACGGCCAAGACTTTACTGTTTGGGGCTGTGGATTTCACAACTTGTAAATTGTGATGCAATGCAGCTAAGTGAATATAGGCTTTAGTAGGACGATACATAAATATTAGCGCGACCTTAATATTGCTCTTCTGGCGTAAAGCCAGCATAGTTATCAAAGCGGGTATATTCGCCAATAAAGGTTAAACGCACGGTACCCAGTGCACCATTACGATGTTTACCTAAAATAATTTCAGCGATACCCTTGTCTTCACTCTCTTTGTTATAAACTTCATCTCGATAGATAAAGATAATAATATCCGCATCCTGCTCAATCGCACCCGATTCACGTAAATCCGACATAACCGGACGTTTATTTGGGCGTTGTTCTAAGCTTCGGTTTAACTGTGAGAGTGCAATAACAGGAATATTTAACTCTTTTGCTAACGCTTTTAAACCACGCGAAATTTCAGAAATTTCATTGGTACGGTTTTCAGAGCCAGCCGACCCTCGCATCAACTGTAAATAATCCACCACCACTAAGCCTAACCCAGTCACTTTAGACTCTGGATCTTTAACACCAGCCTGAATGGCTTCTTTGCGTTGCGTATCACGGATATCTTTATCAATTCGTCGAGCACGTGCTCGTAATTCAGTGATCATGAGTGCGGGAGCATCATCAATGTAGACTTTAGCTTGTGAAAGCACATTGATCGCCTTATTAAGTTTTGGCCAGTCTTCGGTTTCAAGTTTACCCGTTCGCATGCGACCGGCATCAATGCGACCAATAGAGCTGATCATACGCATGGTTAAAGATTCGCCCGGCATCTCCATACTGAACACCGCAACAGGGGTATTGTTTTTCGTCGCTATGTTTTCAGCCATGTTCATCGAGAAGGTAGTTTTCCCCATCGAGGGTCGACCAGCAACAATAACCAAATCCCCTTTTTGCAAACCAGAGGTTAGTTCATCAAATTCCGTTAAATGCGTCGCTTCACCTGTAATAGTGCCTTCGGTATTAAAGAGTTCATCTATTTTATTAATCGCCGATTCAAGCAGGACATCCATCGTTTTATAGTGACGCTCTTTACCTTCGCCGTGCTCTGCAATCGCCATAATCTTAGATTCTGCAATATCTAAGACCTCACGAATGTCTTTACCATTTGGAAAATAAGCGGTCTCTGCCACCTCGTTACTGGCTTGAATTAAACCTCGCAATATTGATTTTTCACGCACAATTTGCGCGTAATACATAATATTGGCGGCGCCAGGTGTGTTCTTGACAAGTTCAGCCAAATACTCTTTATCCCCTGCTAACTCTAACTGCCCGGTAGAGGTTAAGTGTTCAACAACCGTAACCAAATCAAACGGTTTATTAATTCGGCTCAACTCATTAATCGTTGAAAAGATCGCCTTATGCTGTTGTGTGTAAAAATCGGACTCATTCACAATGACCACTAAATCATCAAACACATTGTTAGCCAGCATCAAACCACCTAAAACTGACTGCTCGGCATCAATAGAGTGCGGCGGAAGCTTAAAGAGGTTTTCCGTTGATTGAGGTGTCGATTTTTGCTGTTGCGCATTCATAGTCGGCAAGGGTTTCTAATGTTTTTAAAGGGAACTTATTATAAGCTAAAAATGAATGCCAGAGGATGACATAAATAGAATCGATTTGATTGAATTTTGGGCATAAAAAAAGCGATGTCACATAATATGACATCGCCTTTTTAGAATTAAAGCAGAGATGAAGTTAATAGATTAAGCTTCAACAACCGCCTTAATATCTACCGTAATTGAAGCAACTACATCTGTGTGTAATTGAACATCAATTTCGTATGTACCAACGTGGCGGATAGCGCCTTCAGGCATACGAACATGACGGCGTTCGATTTCAAAACCAGCTGCAGCTAACGCATCAGCAATATCTTGAGTTCCAACAGATCCGAATAGCTTACCTTCGTCACCAGAAACCGCTTCAATAGCAATTACTTGTCCGTTTAGGTTTTCGTAGGTACCTTCAGCAACCGCTAATAATGCAGCGGCTTCTTTTTCTAGCTCAGCACGAATCTTTTCAAACTCTGCAACGTTTTCTTTCGTTGCTGCTTTTGCTTTTCTTTGTGGAATTAGGAAGTTACGAGCAAAGCCAGCTTTAACTGAAACTTGTTCACCTAATTGTCCTAAATTTTGTACTTTTTCAAGCAGAATAACATTCATCGTTAGACCCTTAATTTAATCTTGCACCCATTTGCTTCTAAAGTCAGACCAGATGTCTAACAAGCCAATGACTGCGAGTATCAGCATTACCTGAGGAAATATAAACAGTGCAACATATAACGACACTAACCAAGCATTATGGAGTTTTTTTACGGCTACCGTTTGATGCGCAATGGCGAGGCCTTGAAACATCAAACCAGAAATTACAATACCTGAAATATCAAATATCAATCCTTGCTGATTACCAAAAATAGCCCCTAAAACTGCCAAAACAATAGCAACATAAGCAACATTTTTTGGTAACGCAAACTGGTAAAAATCCTTTTGAAATTGCCCAGGGTGATACAAACTGCCCTGCCACCAGCGCGCGGTCATCAAAATAGAGAACCACAAAATCAAAACAAAGCTCGCCAATAACATGGTGACCATTTCCGCTACTTTCTGGATATTCTCAACGTTGTATTCAACTTGAGAAGCATCAAGCAGCGGCTTGATTTGCTGATTAAACAAGGCTAACCACCACTCAGCGGGATTAGATACCATCAGATGAAAACCGATCACACCTAATCCAACAAGGATCATTGCCAGTTGTAGCGTTGTAGCTAAAGAGTTGGTATTTCTTAATACCACTGCTAATAGCCAAATTGGCAACATGAATTCCACTACTGAAACCCAAGCCGGCAGATAACTGCCTGTTAATGCGACCGTTAAGCCTACATTTGCCAATATACTCCATACGAGTACTTTAAAACCATCCAAGACTCCCACACGGAGAGTAACCAGGCCAATGATTGCCCCAACTAATAAACCAATTGGAGCAAACCATACCGTTAGTGCCGAAAGTAGAACCGCTGCAATCAGTGCCTGATAAGGCCCTTTCATGACAAATTTAGCGAGTCCTAGCATTCAGCTACCTTCTATTTTTAAATCTTCAACAATTTATTATTTGTGTTGATCAGTATATGGCAACAAAGCAATATAACGCGCACGTTTGATTGCTGAAGACAATTGACGCTGATACTTAGCACTTGTTCCAGTAATACGACTTGGAACAATTTTACCTGTTTCAGTAATATATGCTTTCAAAGTATCTAAGTCTTTGTAATCAATTTCTTGAACGCCATCAACTGTAAAACGACAGAATTTTTTTCTTCCAAAACCTCTAGCCATTTCTGTTCTCCCTAGTATCTCTTGAGTCTCTAGAATCTTTAGCTGCCATCATTACTGATGGTTCAGTAATCGCAGTTTTCTTTTTAGTAAACATGCTACGTAGAACGGCATCGTTGTAATAAAAAGCATTTTCTAGTTCATCTAGTGCTTCTTGTGTGCACTCGATGTTTAAAAGAATGTAGTGAGCTTTGTGTACCTTGTTGATAAGGTAAGCAAGTTGACGACGACCCCAATCTTCTAGACGGTGGATAGAACCACCAGACTGTTCGATAAGAGCGCGGTAACGTTCTAGCATTGCAGGAACCTGTTCAGACTGATCAGGGTGCACTAGAAGAACGACTTCATAATGACGCATTCGTATTCTCCTTATGGATGATAAAGTCTCCTAACCATCGTGTTGGATGACAGTGAGACAAGGATTTTCTAGGCACAGTGCCTGAAAGGCGCGAATTATAACCGAATTAAGCCCTACTATCAATTATTTAAAAGCAGAAATGTTGAGGGTTATACTAGAAGAGCGATTTTAAGCTTCTAAAAGTTAGTAAGCTTATAAAATACTTTGATTAATTGAGTTTAAAACATCAGTAGGTTTTTCAGATTGTGTAATAGGTCGTCCAACAACGAGGTAGCTTGAACCGGCATCCATAGCTTGCTTAGGTGTCATAATACGCTTTTGGTCATTAACATCACTTCCTGCAGGTCGAATACCAGGTGTAACCAAACAGAAATCGTCTTTAATCAATTCACGAATTTCAGCAACCTCTTGAGCAGAACAGACAACACCATCCAAGCCGGAGTTATGTGCTAATTGTGCTAAACGTAAAACATTCTCTTTGGGAGTGCCTTGTAAACCAATTTCAGCTAAATCTTGTTGCTCCATACTGGTTAAAATGGTTACCGCAATGAGTAGCGGTTTACGCTCTAAATCCATCTCATGTAAAGCATTTTTTGCAGCTGACATCATTTTTTTGCCACCCAGTGCGTGCACATTTACCATCCATACACCTAACCGAGCTGCAGCCTGAACGGCTTTTGCAACCGTGTTAGGAATGTCGTGATATTTCAAATCTAAAAAAACATCAAACTGTAAATCAATTAAACGTTTTACAAACTCAGGCCCTGCAACTGCAAATAGCTCTTTACCAACCTTTAATCGGCATGCATTTGGTTGCAATTGAGCCACAAAGGTTAAGGCTGAATCGGCATCTGCGAAATCAAGGGCTATTAAAACTTTAGGATCGAACTGATTTTTATTTTGAGTCATTAAACTAACCTATTGAATATTAATTATTTTTCTAGCAGTGCTTGGCGATTTTTATCAAGATTTGACAGGGTTTGAACGCTGGCCTTCTTTAATTGTAAAATTTGATCTGCTTGTTTTTGATTAATCCGCTTCTGCTTTGAAAGCTGCCATTTTAGCCGTGTGATTTGTACCAACATAATGGAAGCTCCAATCAACATACCAACAATAAAAACCACGGCCATCAAGATACTTAAAGCCAGCTCCTGTTGAAACCAAATGAGATCCAGTGTGACTAATTGGGGATTAAAAACTCCGATAGCGGTCCCTGCAATTAAAAACAGAGCGGTCAATACGATTGATATTAATTTAAACATTTACGACGGGTTCCTTTTGAAGTGCGCTGCAAATACAAAGAATTCTATACGGAAACAAGTTAAAGCTCGTCCAACATAAATATACTCGTTGGTTAAAGATTTATGTGCTTACAAAATTGACGGTATATCTACGGAGATAAAGTTTAAAATTATAGAGTATAAATAAAAAAGGGGCTACCAAATGGTAGCCCCTTTTTTATTTATTCTATGATATCCGTGGATTCTCTAGATGAATCAACCTGCTCTCTTAAAGCCTTACCAGGCTTAAAATGAGGAACACGTTTATCTGATAATTCAACCGTTTCACCTGTTTTAGGATTACGGCCTGTTCTCGCTTTACGGTGATGCAAACTGAAACTACCAAAACCACGGATTTCAATTCGATCGCCTTGCGACAAACTATGGATCATAGAATCGAGAATTTTATTAACTGCAATCTCAACATCTTTTTGGCTAAATTGAGCCTGTTGTCTTGAAATAAGTTCAATAAGTTCTGACTTGGTCATAGGAATAATGCTCTTATATCTATAATTATTCTCGAAAATGAATATACCAAGCCACACAAAGAGAAACTTTGAAGTGACAAGGTAGACCAAATAGGTGAATTAAACGAATGAAAGAATCGATTACTCTACATTGAGTAATCGAAAGTCATTACATTTTATCTTTGAAAAGATCACCGAATGTTGTTCCAGCTGTAGGCTGATCAGAAGCGTAGTCACGCATAGCGTTTTGTTCTTCTTGAGCTTCTTTAGCTTTAACAGATAGAGATAAAGAACGGTTTTTACGGTCGATGTTAACAATCTTCGCAGAAACTTCATCGCCTTCTTTAAGGACAGAAGACGCATCACGCGTATCTTCTAACAACTCAGAAGCGCGAAGGTAACCTTCAACTTCTGGTGCTACATCGATAACGGCACCCTTCTCATCAACAGACTTAACCGTACCAACAACAATGCTGCCTTTACCGTTATCTGCAACAAACTGACCAAATGGGTCTTGCTCTAACTGCTTAAGACCTAAAGAGATACGCTCACGATCAGGATCGATAGACAGAATGATTGTTTCTAGTTCATCACCTTTCTTAAAGTCACGAATCGCTTCTTCACCGGTCTGGTTCCAAGAGATATCTGTAAGGTGAACTAAACCATCAATACCACCGTCTAGGCCAATGAAGATACCAAAGTCAGTGATAGACTTGATGCTACCATTGATTTTATCGCCTTTAGCGTGCGTAGCTGAGAAGCTTTCCCAAGGATTAACAGTACACTGTTTAATCGATAGAGAGATACGACGACGCTCTTGGTCAACATCAAGAATCTTAACGCTAACTTCTTGACCAAGGTGAACCACTTTAGATGGGTGAATGTTGCGGTTAGTCCAATCAAGTTCAGATGTGTGAACTAGACCTTCAATACCATCTTCGATTTCGATGAAAGCACCATAATCAGTGATGTTGGCAACTTTACCAGCTGCTTGAGCACCAATTGGGTAACGAGCAACCATATCCGCCCAAGGATCTTCTTCAAGCTGCTTAAGACCCAATGATACACGGTTACGTTCTTTGTCGAACTTAAGTACTTTAACTTCGATTTCATCACCAACCTGAACGATTTCAGATGGGTGATTAACACGGCGCCATGCCATATCAGTAATGTGTAGAAGACCGTCAACACCACCAAGATCGATGAAAGCACCGTAATCTGTAAGGTTCTTAACGATACCTTTAAGAACAGAACCTTCTTCCATGTTGGCAAGCAATGCTTCACGTTCAACTGAATTTTCTTGTTCGATAACTGCACGACGAGAAACAACCACGTTGTTACGCTTACGATCAAGCTTAACAAGTTTAGATTCAACCATCTTACCTTCTAGGAAACCGAAGTCGCGAATTGGACGAACATCTACTAATGAACCTGGTAAGAAACCACGAACACCATCAACATCAACAGTTAGACCACCTTTAACTTTACCAGTTACCAATGCCATAACGACTTCGCCGTCTTCCATTGCTGTTTCTAAACGGTCCCAAGTCTTAGCACGTTTCGCTTTTTCGCGAGATAAACGTGTTTCACCCATACCGTCTTCTAAAGACTCTAGGTAAACTTCAACTTCGTCACCAACGGCAACTTCAATTTTCCCTTCAGCATCTAGAAACTGGAAACGTGGAATAGCAGACTCAGACTTCATGCCTGCATCAACTAGTACAGTCTCTTTATCAATACCAACAACGGTACCGATGATTAGAGAACCTGTGTTAAATCTGTCTTGTTGTAAAGACTCTTCGAATAATTCAGCGAAAGATAATTCACTCATGAATAAAATACCAATAATTTACATAGCCGTTTGTCGTTTTCAGATGGGGGTATCAAAAAACAATCGGGTCAGTTAAACGATGTGCCAGCATCCCAAATTGCCAACACAATAAAAACAAAATCCCTGTCTTGGAAAACAAGACAAGGACAATAAAACTTTTACTTTCAGTAACTTATGAAAATTCCTGAAATTAGAACATTACTTTAATATGCCTTTATCCCATAGTAAACGTTCCGCCTTTTGGCATACTTGATTCACATCTAAATCGCTGGTATCAATGATAATAGCGTCTTCAGCGGGTTTTAAAGGAGAGGCAGAACGATTTAAATCTCGCTCATCTCTTTCTTTAATGTCCTGAGTTATCTGAGTAATGTTAGCATCAACACCTTGATTTTTCAACTGTTTAACGCGTCTTTCTGCTCGCACTTCGGCAGAAGCGGTTAAAAAGAGTTTTACCTCGGCATTTGGGAACACCACTGATCCCATATCACGACCATCCGCTATTAAACCGGGGGCCTGAGAAAACGCTTTTTGACGTTGCAACAAAGCGGCTCGAACTTCTGGAATAACAGCCACTTGCGAAGCCACACCCGCAACCTCTTCAGTACGAACCTTAGACGTTACATCCTCACCGGCATATAAAATACTGGTTGCTTTAAATTCCACCGGCAAGCTTTCTGCTAATTTTGACAGGCCTGCAATATCATCTAATGCCAATTGATTTTTAGCTGCGCCAAACGCTAAGGCTCGATAAATCGCTCCGCTGTCTAATAAGTGATAACCGGTTTTGCAAGTTAAATACTGAGCAATGGTGCCTTTACCGACTCCACTGGGTCCATCAATGGTTATAACAGGGGTTGTAAAACTATTCATTTAAGCTTCCTCAAGAGCGGTAACATTCATTCCAACCTGGTTAATCAACTCTAAGAAGATTGGAAAAGAGGTGTTCACGTTCGCGCAATCATCGATGATGACTTCTGAAACGGCATTTAAACCAGCAACCGTCATGGCCATTGAAATCCGGTGGTCGTGGTGACTTTGAATGTCAGCACTCTGCTTAGATTGTGCGCCACCATTAATAATCATGCCATCTTCAGTTGGGGTTGCATCAATGCCTAACGCTTGCAAGGCATCAACCATCACCTGAATACGATCAGACTCCTTAACACGCAACTCTTCCGCTCCAGTTAGTACGGTTTTACCTTCCGCACTGGCAGCGACAACAAATAACACTGGAAACTCGTCAATCGCTAAAGGAACCAATTCTTCAGGGATAGCAATGCCTTTGAGCGGTGCGTATTTAATATGCACATCTGCAACAGGCTCACCACCCACCTCATGAAAGTTTTCAAGGGTTATATCCGCACCCATCAACTTCAGAATATCGACTACGCCAGTGCGCGTTGGGTTCATACCAACATGCTCAATAACTAGGTCCGACCCTTCAGAAACTGCCGCAGCTGCCATAAAAAATGCTGCCGAAGAGATGTCTGATGGCACGTCAATGTGACGTCCCGTAAGCTTGCCACCGCCAGTTAAACACGCTTTTGTTTTATGATCATCCAGCTTAGTTGAAACAACCTCGTAACCGAAACCATTCAGCATACGCTCAGTATGGTCGCGTGTCGGTGCTGGTTCTAATGCACAAGTCTTACCCTCAGCAAACAGGCCTGCCAACAATACACAAGACTTCACCTGAGCACTGGCCATTGGCAAGGTATAGTCTATGGCCTTTAAAGCTCGACCACTTCCCTTAATGTGCATGGGTAACGTTCCGCCTTCCTCAGTTTCAAGTTCAGCCCCCATTAACTTCAAAGGGTCAGTAACACGCTTCATCGGACGAGTAGATAAAGAGGCATCGCCCACTAAAGTACAATCAAAATTCTGACCTGCGATAATGCCAGCTAATAAACGTGTCGAGGTACCTGAGTTACCCATATCAAGTGGCTTATTCGGTTTTTTAAGGCCACGAAGTCCCACACCATGAATGGTGACATTGCCATCTTTTGGACCTTCAATTTGCACGCCCATTTCACGAAAAGCCTGAAGTGTAGCAAGTGCATCTGCTCCCTCTAAAAACCCTGTTACCGTGGTGGTACCTTCAGCTAAAGCCCCCATCATAATGCTTCGGTGTGAAATAGATTTATCTCCAGGTACTCGAATACGCCCTTTTATTACGCCACCTGGTTGAACTACAAATTTAACGTTCGCCATAACTCTCTTTCCACACCTTTAAAATTTTTAAATTCTTTTACTAAACCGACTTATTCATCGGCCTATTTGTATTTTTATACTGTTCATTTATTAACGATATGCGTATCGCGCGCTAATCTAGCCTCTTCAAAAACCTTAAACAAGGCTTCTGAGTCCTGATTTTCAACTTTCACAATCAACTCAGAGAGGGCCTGTTGGTAATTTTTTAACCACTTTGCAATGGCTTTTGAGTTGCTAACCGAAATATCGCGCCACATAACCGCATCACTCGAAGCGATACGCGTAAAATCTCTAAAACCACCAGCCGTATACTGAAAGACGTTACCTAACTCATGATGTTCATTCAACATATCCACCAAACTAAACGCTAATAGGTGCGGCAAATGACTGGTCGCCGCCAAGACTTCATCGTGATAATCCGGCTTCATTGAGGTCACAATGGCGCCTAAGGCTTTCCATAAATTCTCTACCGTTTGCAAGGCTTCTGAATCAGTCTCTTCGGTTGGCGTCAAAATAACGCGATGCTCAACAAAAAGATCGGCTGTTGCCGCCGTTACGCCACTCTTCTCTTTGCCGGCAATGGGATGACCCGCAACAAATTGCGCTGGAATATGACCAAACGCCGCATCAACCGCTTCAATCACGCTCATCTTGGCACTGCCTACGTCGGTAATAATGGCATTGGGCTTTAAAAAAGGCTTCATCTCCTCTAATACCGACTGCATCACACCTAAAGGCACACCCAATAAAATCAAATCACTGTCCGTCACCGCCTCTTCCATGCTGGTTGAGAAGCTATCGATTACCCCTAACGCCACACCCATTTGAAGATTATCTTTATTTTTGCCATACCCCATCATCAATTCGCACAGGCCTGCTTCTTTGATACCTTTCGCAAAAGAACCGCCAATCAAACCGACACCCACAATGGTGATCTTGTGTAATTTAGTTTGCATATTCAATTTAGTTGGCTTCCAGCTCGTTCAAAATAACGCCAAGCGCATCGATAAAATGCTGATTTTCGCCTTCACTACCAATAGAAACCCTCAACGTTTCAGGCATACCGTAACCCCCTAACGGGCGAATAATAACCCCACTTTGCAAGAGCTTTTGGTTAATGACAGAGGCTTTTTCACCAAAATGAACGGCAATAAAATTTCCAGAAGATGGAATGTATTCCAACTTAAATCGATTTAAAGCATCAAGAATCTGATTCATCCCCGATTTGTTTAAGGCAACGGATTTTTGCACAAAGTCTTGATCTTGAATGGCAGCAGCTGCCCCCACTTGCGCGTAATGATTAACATTAAAAGGCTCTCTCACTTGGTTGATATACTGAATAATTTCAGCGCACCCAACCATGTAGCCGACACGTAAAGCCGCTAAACCATATGCTTTTGAAAACGTGCGTGAAACTAATAAATTTGGGTAGCTACTTAGGTAGTCAGACCCTTTGGGATAGTCCGCATAATCGCAATACTCTAGATAAGCCTCATCTAAAACAACCACAACCTTCTTAGGTACTTGCGAGATAAAGGTTTCCCACTCATCCTTACCAAATACCGTTCCAGTTGGATTATTTGGGTTAGCAATAAATACGACTTTTGTGCGCTCAGTAATGGCTTCTAACATCGCCGTTAAATCATGACCGTATAACTTTGCGGGCACTTCAACTCCGGTTGCGCCCACGATTTGAGCACACAACGGATAAACGGCAAACCCATATTGTGAATAGACAATTTCATCACCTGGACCGGCAAATACCCTAGCAACTAACTCCAGCATCTCATTCGAACCATTACCAACGGTGATTTGCGACATTGGCAAATTCAAAAACTTTGAGAGCGCATCTTTTAAAATATAAGCGCCACCATCTGGATAACGGGCAATTTCAGATAATTCTGTTGTAATAGCCGCGATAACCGATGGGCTAGCACCCAATGGATTTTCGTTAGAAGCCAACTTAGAAATTCGAGTTAAACCCAATTCACGTTGTAAGTCGCTGACCGGCTTACCTGGAACATAGGGGTGAATACCGAGTATTTGCGGTTGAATTTGGTCACAAAACTGAGCGAGGTTAATGGTCATAAAGTCTACTTAAAAATTAATGTTAAGCGTCAAGAGGCGAGACGGGAAACGAACCCAGTAATTTATAAAAAGCGGCTCGCTCCTTAACCTCTTTTAAGGCTTCAGCAACATTCGGTTCTGAACGATGCCCTAGAATATCGATAAAAAACAAGTAATCCCATTTTTTATCCGTTGCGGGACGAGAAATAATCCGTGTCATACTAATATCGCGTTTGGAAAAACAGGATAACAATTCGATTAAAGCGCCGGCTTTATTGGGTATTGAAACAATCATGGCGGTTTTATCTTCACCACTGGGTTGGGTTGCCTCTTTACCAATTATCCAAAATTTGGTGGTATTATCGCGCTGATCTTCAATATGCGTTTCTAGCACACTCAATCCATATAAAATGGCGGCTTGCTCAGAGGCAATGGCGGCTAAAGAAGCGTCTTCCTGAGCCATTTTAGCGGCCAATGCATTAGAGTCGACCGCTTCTAATTCAGCCCACGGCATATTGTTTTTCAGCCAGTGCTCACACTGTCCCAAGGCCTGTCCATGCGCGACCACTTTGCGAATCAACTCTAAATCTTTGTCTTTTGACAGCAAACAGTGATGAATGGCCATATCGACTTCACCAGAAACGGTTAGATTGGATTGAATCAACTCATACTCAGTCGATTTAACCACGCCTTCTGATGAGTTTTCAACAGGCACAATGCCATAATTTGCATCCCCTTTTTCAACCGTTGAAAACACCTCTTCAATCGTAGAAACGGCAACCGGATGCGCCGATGAACCAAATTGTTTAATCACACTCGCGTGCGAATAACTGCCCTCTGGCCCTAAATAAGCTACTGAAATAGGCTGCTCTAACGCTAAACAAGCTGACATAATTTCTCTAAACAAACGCGCCATTTCGTTATCATCTAACAAGCTGGTATTGCGTTCTTTCACCAAACGCAAAACCTGTGCTTCACGCTCTGGGCGGTAAAAAACAGTCTCTACCTTGCCACCTTGCGTTTTAATATCGGCTACTTTTTGGGCACATTGGGCACGCTTACCTATCAACTCTTGGATTTGCGCATCTATCGCATCTATCTGAACACGAATTTCTGTTAACTGAGCTTGTTCTGTCTGTTTATCTGTCATCAAGAAAACCAACTATCATAAAAGTGAGTTAAAGCTTAAGCGTATTTTTTAGCAAACACATCCATAAACTGAATCAGTGCGTATACGCCATCTTCTGGCATAGCGTTGTAAATACTGGCACGCATTCCACCAAAGGCTTTATGCCCTTTCAAACTAAGCAGGCCTGCTGACTTTGATTCGTCTAAAAAAGTCTTCTCTAACGCACTGTTTGCTAAATTAAAAGTGACATTCATCCACGAACGATTATGCTTTGAAATGCTATTAGAGTAGAAATCAGAAGCGTCAATATAAGCGTACAACTTGTGCGCTTTTAATTCGTTCATTTTAGCGATTTCAGCGACACCACCAATCTTCTTAATCCACTGAAAAACCAATCCGGCCAAATACCAAGCGTAGGTCGCCGGTGTATTAAACATGGATTCGTTATTGGCATACACATCCCAATTCATCAGTGTAGGCGTGTCTTGTCGAGCATGACCTAATAGATCTTCACGAACAATCACAATCGCCAGGCCTGCTGGACCGATATTTTTTTGCGCACCGGCATAAATCATGGCGTATTTGCTAACATCAATTTCACGACACATAATATTTGAGGACATATCGGCAATGACGGGTTTACCTTGAGCAAAGACAATATCTAAATCATCGTCTTTAAGCTCTAGACCGGTAATGGTTTCATTCACGCAAACATGTATGTATTTAGCATCTGGACTAAACGTCCAAGTTGAATGATTGGGAATTTCAGTCGGATTATCAGAACCGCCCTCTGCAACCACGTTAACGTTGGCATATCGTGAGGCTTCTTTAATCGCTTTATGCGACCAAACACCGGTATCTAAATAATCAACTGTATCGCCTTGCTCAGCCAAATTCATTGGAATAGCCGCAAACTGTAACGAAGCGCCACCATGGGTAAAGATCACTTTGTAGTTATCTGGAATCGCCATGATTTCACGCAAATCGGCTTCCATTTTGTGCGCGACTCCCATGTATTCCGGGCTTCGGTGTGACATCTCCATGACCGACATACCTGAATTATTCCAGTTAAGGAATTCATGCGCTGCTTGACGCATGACATCTTCAGGTAACATGGCTGGACCTGCACTAAAATTGAATGTTCTTGACATGTTTTTTCCTTTCAATCCTATCGCACAGCAATAAGAAAATGCTCTATTCCAAATACAAAAACAGGGCGACGCCTAATGTTAGGCCCGCCCTATCTTTTTTTAAAAACAACGTTGTTTTATGACTCTTCGGTTTGACCCGACGTTGTGTCAGACTCAGTTTTAGAATCCGCGTCAGTCGATGTTTCAACAGACGAATCGATTGATAGTTCGGCAACGACTTCACCCTCTAATACAGACTCGTCGAGCACTTCATCTTCAACGTCGATATCAACGACCGCTAAACCAACAACCATCTCACCTTTACCCACATTAATCAGCTTAACACCTTGCGTGTTTCGGCCAACGACTGAAACCTCAGAAACTCGTGTGCGAACCAACGTTGCTTTGTTAGTGATTAATACCATCTCTTGATCTGGCGTTACCGCAACCGATGAAACAACTTGGCCATTTCGATCAGAGGTTTTAATGGAGATAACACCCTGACCACCACGATTAATCGTAGAGTAGTCATCAACTGGCGTACATTTACCAAAACCGTGCTGTGTCGCAGTTAAGATAAGTGAGTTAGGAATCGCAACTTGCATACTAATAACATGTGCCCCTTCCGCTAACTTCATACCACGCACACCACGAGCCGTTCGACCCATCACACGCACATCCGACTCTTTAAAACGAATGGCCTTACCGACATTACTGAACAACATAATATCTTGGTTACCATCGGTCAGTGCCGTTCCGACTAATTCGTCGTCATCTAAAAGGTCAACCGCAATAATGCCGTTAGCACGAGGTCTTGAGAAATCGCTCAATGACACACGCTTAACAACAGAATTACGGGTTGCCATAAAGACTGAACGTTCATCGTCAAACTCATTAACCGGTAGCACTGAAGTAATGTGTTCACCCTCTTCTAAAGGCAGAACGTTTACAATAGGTTTTCCACGGCTTCCGCGACTGGCCAATGGCAACTGCCATGTTTTCTGCCAGTACAATTTACCGCGGTTTGAGAAGCAAAGAAGCATATCGTGCGTACTGGCCACAAAAATTTGCCCAACTTCATCTTCTTCTTTCATAGCCGTTGCCGACTTACCACGACCACCGCGTTTTTGAGCACGATAATCACTTAAAGGTTGCGTTTTGATATACCCATCTTCCGACAAGGTCACAATTCGATCCTCAACCGCAATAAGGTCTTCGGCATCTAAGTTTTGGTAGCTGTGATCAATCATGGTACGACGCGCATCACCAAATGATTCCAGTACTTCAACTAGCTCCTCTTTAACCACTTCTGTTAAACGATCAGGGTTACGAAGAATCTCTAGGAATTCGGTAATTTTCTCAATTAAAGATTTGTACTCTTCAATGATTTTGTCTTGCTCTAGACCGGTCAAACGGTGCAGACGCATCTCAAGGATGGCTTGCGCTTGGGTGGGGGAAAGCTTATAAATATCGCCATCCGAACCAAACCCTGCAGGTAAGTCTTCTGGACGGATGTCTTTCATCTCAACACGCTCTAAGTAATCTAGAACCGAGCCGACATTCCAAGATTTCTCCAACATACGCTCTTTGGCAACCGATGGACTTGGCGAAGCTTTGATCAGCTCAATCATCTCATCGATATTGTGTAGCGCAATGGTTAAGCCCTCTAAGATGTGCGCTTTTTCGCGAGCCTTACGGAGTTCGTAAATGGTGCGACGCGTGACCACTTCACGACGGTGCTTAATAAACGCTTCGACCACTTCACGCAAATTAAGAAGTTTTGGCTGACCATCAATCAGCGCCACCATATTAATACCAAATACGGTCTGCATTGAGGTTTGCTTATAAAGATTATTTACAATGACTTCTGGTACTTCACCACGACGTAATTCAATAACGATTCGCATACCATCTTTATCGGACTCATCACGAAGACCGGTGATGCCTTCGATTTTCTTCTCTTTAACCAACTCGGCAATACGCTCAATCAAGCGCGCTTTGTTCACTTGATAAGGCAGCTCTTCAACGATGATTTGCGACTTACCTTTGGCATCGGTTTCTACGCTGGTTTTTGAACGAATCTGTACGCGTCCCCGACCGGTTTCATAGGCTTCACGAATACCCGCAGTTCCGTTGATAATGCCGTGCGTTGGGAAATCTGGACCAGGCAAATGTTCCATGAGTCCGGCAACGTCAATTTTTGGATTTTCAATAAACGCCAAGCACGCATTGATGGTTTCGTTTAAATTGTGTGGCGGAATATTAGTGGCCATACCAACTGCAATACCGGAAGAACCGTTTACGAGTAGGTTGGGAATGCGCGTTGGCATAACGACCGGTTCAGATTCGGAACCATCATAGTTTTCTGCAAAGTTAACGGTCTCTTTATCTAAGTCCGCTAGTAGATGATGAGCGATTTTTGACATACGAATTTCGGTGTAACGCATCGCCGCTGGTGAGTCGCCATCCACCGAACCGAAGTTACCTTGACCGTCTACCAACATATATCGCAATGAGAATGGCTGCGCCATGCGAACGATTGTGTCATATACTGCTGTGTCACCGTGCGGGTGATACTTACCGATTACATCACCGACAATACGGGCAGATTTTTTGTAAGGTTTGTTATAGTCATTACTCAACACACTCATGGCGTAAAGTACGCGACGGTGAACCGGTTTTAAACCATCTCTTACATCGGGAAGTGCGCGTCCTACAATTACGCTCATGGCATAACTTAGGTACGACTGTTCCATCTCATCTTCTAACGAAATGGGAATAATTTCACGTGCAAATTCAGACATCAATCATCCAATCTATTTTCAAAACAATTTAAAGCCGACATTATAACTAAACAATCCTTTTAAAGCGACATTTTATACGTGTTTCTAACCTATTAAACCCTTATCAATAGCCTCATTCAGAGCTTTTATAATGCAATCCAATCTGTCAAGTTACAAAAGCCTTTAAAAGGATTTATTTTCCAGCTTAGCCTGTTTCAAAACGGTTATAATTTTGAACTTATTTCAAATTATAAAAACAAGCAGGCCTGCTAAGATTACGATTTTAACAACCCCTGTAATGACTAAAAATGAGACTGCATGAACGAACCAACATTGAATAGTGGCAATGCCGATCAATCAGAGTTAGATAATTTCAACCGTCTATCGAATACTTGGTGGGACATTGAGGGGGAATTTGGCGCTTTGCACAAAATAAACCCGTTTAGACTCGAGTTTATTGAGCGACATCAAACCATTGCCGACCAGTCGATTGTCGATATCGGTTGCGGTGGTGGGATTCTGTCTGAATCATTAGCGATTGCCGGTGCGGACGTGACCGGCATTGATTTGGCCAAAGAGGTGTTAACCGTTGCCAAACTGCACGGTTTAGACTCTGGTGTAAAGGTGAATTACCAACTGATTTCAGCGGAAGGATACGCGCAAGCCAATCCAGAGAAACACGATATCGTCACCTGTATGGAGATGTTAGAGCACGTTCCAGATCCGGCGGCAATTATTCAGGCGGCGGCTGATTGCGTTAAACCGGGTGGCTGGGTCTTTTTCTCAACCCTAAACCGTAATTACAAAGCCTATTTATTGGCTATTTTTGCCGCAGAGCAAGTGATGAATTTGGTTCCAAAAGGCACCCATACCTATGACAAATTTTTAACCCCTGCCGAGATGGATTCCATGGCTCGTAAGGCCGATCTCTATCTGCGTGACAGTGCAGGCATCGAGTTTAATCCGATATTGAACCGTTATGGTTTAAGCGATAAAGTGGATATTAACTACCTGCTTGCTTACCAAAAGGCGCGTTAACAGTATGACGATAAAGTGCGTTTTATTTGATCTTGATGGCACCCTGCTGGATACCTCTCTTGACTTTAGTTTTGCGTTAAATCGCACCCTTAAAGACTTTAATCAACCCACCTTACGCTACCAAGACATCCGCAAAGTCGTGTCGCAAGGTGGATTAGCCATGACTCAGCTGGGGTTTCCAGACTTAAGCGGTGAGGCTTTAGAAGCTAAACGACAGTATTTTTTAAACATCTACTTTGAAAACATCGCCAATCACACCCAAATATTTCCAGGGTTAGAAAGCGGCCTGCAAACACTTGCAGATAAAAACATTCCTTGGGGTATTGTGACCAATAAGCCCGCAGCACTTACCACTAAATTACTCGAGTTTATTGAGTTTCCAAGCACCCCTCTGAGCGTGATTAGTGGCGATACGCTTGCGGTTCGTAAACCCAATCCAGAACCCATGTTTTTGGCTGCAAAAGAGTGTGGCGTAGCCCCTTCTGAATGCTTGTATTTGGGTGATCACCCGCGTGACATAGAAGCCGGTATTAATGCGGGTATGAAAACCGGGGCCGCCCTATTTGGTTACCTGCCCGAACACGCCAGTAACGATGCTTGGCCAGCCAACTACTTTTTTGATACGCCGATAGAGATCAGCCACTTTATCGAAAATTTACAGTCCAATTAAAAAATCAGCAACCGATTAAACGAAGAGAATAAAACAATGAGTGGATATTTAATTACCGGTGCCGCCATGGGACTGGGACAAGCCCTAACCCGTCAATTAGTTGCAGCAGGCCATGAGGTCATTCTGCTCGACAAAGAGTTTAAGGCACTGAATGCACTCTATGATGAACTCGATTCCGACTTAGTGGCGCTTTACCCGATGGATTTGCTCGGGGCCGACGTTAATGACTACCAAAAACTGCAAGACGTGCTCGCTGAAAATTATGGCGCGTTAGACGGTGTTTTTTTAAATGCGGCGATTCTGCCCGCCTTTACCCCAATTGAACATTTTGACTTTATGCAATGGTATGAAGTGCTGCACACCAATCTTAATGCCAACTTCCATCTGACACAGATGACTCTGCCAATTTTGAATAAAGCCGAAAGTGGCAAGTTGGTGGCGATTACCGATGAGAACATCAAATTAGCCCCAGCTTACTATGGTGCTTACGGTGTCGCCAAAGCCGGACTGGAGCAACTGATGAGAACGGTAGCGGAAGAGAATCGTGATCGGTCAGCGGAAATTTACGTGGCGAAACTTAAAACCTTTGCAACCGATACCCGTGGGCGTCTATTTCCCGGAGAGAATCCTGCGACACTGCCTAAGCCTTCGGATATGGCCAGCCATTTATTGGATATTGTGTTACACGGCCTCAATGCAGAACTGGTTAAAAAGCTTTAAATACCGCATTGTATAAACCTTAAGAACCCACCTTTTAAAACTCAGCAGGCCTGCCAAATTCAGAGTTGACTGGCCTGTTCACTTTCAAACACACCCATAAATCTTAACGCCATAATGGGATTTTTTCAGAGTCTAAGTACATCAAGTAAACCCGCAAATCAAACTCTAACTGATGATAATTTGGCTCCATGTGTTCACATAGCTGGTAGAAGGCTTTATTGTGATCGGACTCTTTACTGTGTGCCAACTCATGCACCACAATCATTCTCAAAAATTCAGGTGGCGTGGTTTTAAACAGTGAGGCGATGTGAATTTCACGTTTGTTTTTGTGTTTACTGCCGTGCTTTTGAGATTTACGGGTGTGCGTACCCAGGGCATTGGCAGTCATCTGCAACTGACTGTCAAACGCCACCTTACTTAACGGGCCGGTTTTACGCATGTATTGGTCTTTTAGATTATTCACGTAATCATACAGCGCGCGGTCGGTGCGAACATGATGCGTATTGGGGTATTTTTTAAGAAGAATCGAACCAAGCTGGTTGGCTTTTAGCAACTGCTGAATTTGTGAGACCAAGTCGGCTGGATAACCCGCTAAATAATTGACCGATGTTTTATTCAATACTCACTACCAGTAGGTTTACTCAACGTTTAAATAAAGTTCTTTTTGACCAGTTCAGGCGCTGAATCTAATAACTTACGGGTGTACTCGTGTTGCGGATTCGACATCACCGACTCCACATTGCCCTGTTCCACAATTTTACCGTTTTGCATCACCGCAACCTGATGGGCAATCGCAGGGATAATTGACAAATCATGCGTGATAAACAGATAAGACATCTGGTACTTTTGCTGTAAATCATCAAGTAACGCCAGCACTTGCGCTCGAACTGACACATCCAATGCACTGGTCGGTTCATCGCAAATAATTAACTCTGGCTCCACCGCCAACGCACGGGCAATCCCAATACGCTGACGTTGGCCACCGGAGAACTCATGCGGGTAGCGATGTTTGTGCTCAGGCAATAGCCCCACTTGGTCAAGCAGCTCTTCAATGCGCTTGTCCTGCTCATTTTTATCGCTTGAACCTACCTTTAAACTGTTCATACCTTCACGAATAATTTCACTGATGGTCATTCGCGGGTTCAACGCTGAAAACGGGTCTTGAAAAATAACCTGAACCTTCTTACGCAATGGCTTCATCTGCTTTTCGGAAAGGCGGGTTAAGTCAATGTTATCCGAATCAGCGCCTGAAATCTCGAGCCCTTTACCGTTCTGGTAAATAACTTCACCGGAGCTTGCACCCACCAATTTTAAAATCGCCTGACCAATCGTGCTTTTTCCGCTTCCAGACTCCCCCACTAGGGCTAGGGTTTGGCCTTTTGGAATGGTTAAGGTCACGCCATCCACCGCCTTTACAAACCCAACGGTACGTTGAAAGAGCCCTTTTTTAATTGGAAAATGCACTTTTAAATCATTAACTTGCAATAATGTTTGCGTCGATATTATTGGACGGTATTCACGTTTGGGTACGGCATCTGCCAGTAATTTTTGCGTGTATGGGTGCTGAGGGTTCTCAAAGAAATGCGCTTTCTCAGCCTGTTCAACAATCTCGCCCTCTTTCATTACCGCCACGCGATCGGCCATCTCATTCACCACACCCATATCATGCGTAATGAACAAAATAGACAAACCACGGTCATCGCGAATTTTTTTCAATAAATCTAACACTTGTGCCTGAATGGTCACATCCAAAGCCGTGGTGGGTTCATCTGCAATCAGCAAATCAGGCTCACAGGCTAAGGCCATGGCAATCATGACACGCTGCTTTTGACCACCAGAAAGCTGGTGCGGATACCAGTCGTAACGAGCATCCGCTTCTGGAATCCCCACCTCGTTAAACAGATCCACAACCTTAACTCGTGCTTGCTTGTTAGATAAACCTAAGTGCACACGCAACACTTCGGCGACCTGTTCGCCCACTTTCATAACTGGGTTTAACGAGGTCATTGGCTCCTGGAAAATCATCGCCACTTGTTTACCGCGCACTTTCTGCATTTGAAACTCTGGTAACGCAAACAAATCTTGTTGATGCAATTGGATAGAACCGGTTGTGACCTGTAATGCTTCTGGTAACAAGCGCATGATGGCTAAGCTGGTTAAGGATTTACCACTGCCCGACTCGCCAACCAAGGCAAAAATTTCACCTGACTGAATCTTAAAGCTAATCTTATTAATTAAGGTTTGCTCGGCTACGTTGACACTTAAGTCAGTAACGTGTAACACGGGTGAAGACGTCTGTTTCATTTAAAAACCTTACTTGTGACTTCTTGGGTCAAGCACCATTTGCACTCGGTCTGAGAACAAATTAGCCGCCAACACTAAAATAAACATAAAGAAAAACGCTGAGAATAACGACCACCAGACCATCGGTTCGCGCGCCATCTCTAATCGCGCTTGGTTAATCATATTCCCCCAACTGTGCATGGTTGGGTCAACTCCAACGCCCACATACGACAGCACGGCCTCCGCTAATACTAACCCACTAAAATCCAATACTACGGCAATCAGTACGATGTGCATGACATTTGGCATAATATGGCGGCGAATAATTTGCAAACGACTCACGCCAAATGCACGTGCTGCAACCACAAACTCTATTTGGCTTATCTTAAGCGTTTCAGCACGCAGCAATCTGCACAGGCCTGTCCAACTGGTCATGCCTAAAATCAGGATTAAAAACAGTAACCGAACATCGGCGCGCTCTTCGGTGGTGCTAAACCAGTCTGGGTTATTGCTCATAATCACTTGCATGACCAACACCGCGGCAGCAATTAACAGAACCCCCGGTATCGAGTTAAGAGTGGTGTAGAGGTATTGAATTACATCATCCACCCACCCTTTGAACAGGCCTGCTGAAATTCCTAAAATCAGGGCAACCGGTAACATCACTAAGGTGGTCAACACCCCAATTAACACCCCAGTACGGATGCTTTTGAGCGACTCATACAACACATCGCCACCGACTTTGTCGGTCCCTAATACATGGTAAGAGTGACTTAAAATATACAACCAAGTTAATGAAACAATCATCGCCATAACAGTTAAATAGGCGGTCTTCCAAGGCAGTTGCATTTGACCTTTTAACACCTGTTTAAGGTGCTTTAAAACCCCAACTTGTTGTTTACGACTCTGCCAAAAAAGGTGTAATGCAATCGCAAACACACTGATTACTAAACCGATTAAAATCGCTTTAATACTCTCAGCGGCAACCGAAACCGTTCCATCAACGTACTTCAAAGGCCGGTAATCGTGAACCACTTCGCCACTGTCCATTACCTGCATCGAACGGTTGTATTCAGTGGTGGCAAACGGTGCGGAATAGGTGCGCTCAGTTTGATCAACCAAGTGTGGAAGTGCTGCATCTAAGATACTTTGAGTTTTAGCGCCTTCGCCCTCGGTGGTAAAGTGCACCGAATCCAGTAACGCAAACGCCACGTAAAACAGCAGAACTAAAGCAGAGGTCATGGCAATTTTAGATTCAAATACTTTTAACCACTGCTTTTTAACTTGAGCAGAACGCCCTACCACGCGTCCCCACGCCACCAGTGACAGAATCAGCCCCCAAATCATGATGTCGGTCCATAGAAGAGAAATAGCCATTATTGCAACCTCACTCTTGGATCAAAATAGGTGTACGAAATATCGGTTAGGATAAGCCCAATGATGTATAGCACGGACCCTAAAAACACCATCGCTTTAACAATTGAAAAGTCCTGCGCGTTAATTGCATCAATGGTGTAACTGCCTAAACCAGGAATGCCGAAGAACGACTCCATGATTAAACTGCCCATAAACAACGTAGGAATGACGACCACCACACCGGTTAAGATGGGCAATAAACCGTTTTGCAACACGTGACCAAACAACACTTTAATTTCGGATAACCCTTTTGCACGGGCGGTACGCACATACTCTTTATTAATTTCTTCCAAAAAGATGCTGCGATACCAACGTACCCCCGCACCCAAGCCAGCAAACACGCCAATCAATACTGGCAGAACCAAAAACTTTACACCGTCCCAGCCACTTTCGTACCCCGATATAGGCACCCAATGCCAGATTTTACTGAATAACACTTGCCCAGCAATAATATAGAACAGACCAGAAATGGACATAATCGCCACCGCAATCATCATGGTGGCGGTGTCTAACACAGACCCTCTAAACAACACAATTAACAGCGCAAGTGCAATATTGGTGGTTAAACCGATAATAAAACTTGGCAATGCAATTTGCAGACTCGGCCACATCCGTTCATAAATATCTGCA
The DNA here is from genome assembly GCA_016938655.1 of Thiotrichales bacterium. Taxonomy (GTDB): domain Bacteria; phylum Pseudomonadota; class Gammaproteobacteria; order Thiomicrospirales; family Thiomicrospiraceae; genus Thiomicrorhabdus. Next base: position 51,532 of record JAFGUG010000009.1, read on the forward strand.
GAAATCTGTCGACCCGAATCGGACTGACCAAAGTCAAACACAAACAGCTTGAGTGATTGGTCAACAAACAGCGTGTTTGTGACTTTTGACAGGCCTGCTGATTCTTCATTAAAAAACAGTGGTTTATCATAACCATGTTCGACCTTCCAAGACTCAATCATCTCTGGCGTGGTTTGTTTAGCACCGAGCTGAGCACGTGCCATATCTTCTGGTGTGTTCACCATAAAAAACAGTGCAAAGGTAATCAGATTAACGCCAATCAAAATAGGGACGGCAAACATCAGTCGGCGAATAATATAAGCAAACATCAATTGACCTCCTGGTTAGACGAAATCGGTTTAATCACTGCTTTTTGACGAGCACGATATGCTTGCATCAGTGGGTAGATAGAACCGATAACAATGAATAACATTAATAACAAAGGCCAGATAACTGGTTGATTCCATTGAGCTTGCTGCTGTGCTCTTTCCACCGGATCAATACGTCGATACTTAACCGTATTATTGGCTAATGGGTTTGCCCAGACATTATGATACCAACTGTGAAACAAGGCTAAAGACTTGGGATGAAAGCCCCAAATCCATGGTGCATCTCGCTGTGCAATTTGCACCATTTGATTAATTAACTGCTGACGCTCTTCGCCACTTTCCATCGTCTTAATCTGTTCAAATAGCTTATTAAATTTAGGGTTGTCGTAGTTGCTGCTGTTGATACCCGCGCCATTGGTATTTATAGCGGCGTTGCCACCGTAGAGCAAAAACAGGAAGTTCTCCGGATCTGGGTAGTCAGCATTCCAACCCCAAACAAACATCTGCGCTTTGGCGCCACGCACCTTGTCTTGAAAACGGTTATAGTCGGTCGCACGAATCACCAAATCAATCCCCAACTTTGCAAACTGTTTACGATACCAGTTCAACATCGCCTTGCTGTCAGGCCCCGTTGCCGGCGTATCAAAGTACAAGGTTAATGGCGAACCATCTGGCAAACGCCCATCTGGATAACCCGCTTCCGCTAATAACTTTTTAGCAATAGCCAACGGCTTGCGTTCCATGCGATTATTAGTGACATTAAAGACCATGGCATTGACCCCCGCTAAACCCTCTTGATAACCAAAAATACCTGGCGGAATCGGTCCTTGCGCCGGAATGCCACGTCCATTTAAAAAGATAGAGATGTACTCCTCGTAATTAATGGCAATACTTAATGCTTGACGAAGCTTCTGCTTTTGCTCTGTGTAACCACCCACCACCTCGTCAGCCATATTAAAGCCAAAGTACATAATCGAAGGCTGCACGACATTTAAGAACTGAATGCCTTTCTCTTGCATCTCAGTGGTTAAGTTCATATCGCCACCGGTTGATACCAATACCGCTTGGTCAAAACTGTCCGAGCTTACACCCGATGCATCGTAATACCCTTGTAAAAATTTATTCCACAAAGGCACACTCTCTTTCTCGAGCGAATAAATGACCTCTTTAATAAAAGGGAGTTGCTTGCCCGCATCATTTAAAAGTGCCGGATCCGCCCCTTCTGCTAATCCATCAGTGGGGTAAAATTGAGGGTGGTAGTTTGGGTTTGCTAACAGGCGCATCTGTTTATTAGGATTGTTCTCCACCAACATATATGCGCCCGTTCCAACCGGCGAGGTATCCAGCGTTAAGTTCTTTTCTACCAGGCCTGCTTGTTTATAAAACTGGTCAACCTCCCAGGCAATCGGTGCAAAAAAGTTCATACTCAACCAGTATTGAAACTGCGGATAAACCCCTTTAATTTTGATTTTAAACGTTAGGTTATCAATAACTTGTACACCACTAATCTGGTAATTTCTTAAATCAAAGTAATCATTTTTTGCCGAATTGGTTTCTGCAAAGGTTTTAAAATCTGCGGTAACGGTTTTGGAATACGCTTCTAAGCCAACAATGTATTTGGTCATTGAATCTAAAACAGGCGAGTGATTTTGACGAAGCCCCATTCGCTTGATGGCATACACATAATCATCGGCCGTTAACGCTCGATAATCCATCTCTGCAAAATCAGCAATTTGCTTAATGCCTTTCAACTGATCAGAAGATAAATTAGCAAACTTTAAACTGCCGTCTGGGTTTTTAACAAAGGCAGGATGCGGCTGAAATAGAATATTGGGTTTTAATGTAAGCGTGTACTCACTGAAGCTGGCCCGTGCTTCATCAACCGATTGGCCTTGAGCATCGAGATATTGAACCTGAGGCATTTGAGTTAAGGTCAATGGCTCTAGGGTATAAGGTCGCTTTAGATAATGGTATTGCAGTGGCGGCTCATACACTTGACTTAATATTGCCCATTCGTTTGAGCTGTAAGAGACCACTGGATCTAAATGTTTGGGGGGCGCTGAAAAAGAACTGAAAAGCGTTTCAGACTGAACTTGCGAATCACTGTAAGGTTGGTTCCATTGTGATTCACTGCATGCCGTGAGTGCGAGTAAAAAAACCAGGCTCAACGCAAGCTTAAGCTTAGCTGACAGATCGCATAGAAAAACCTGCTTACGACGGAACAATACTTGAATAGGCGTCACTGATTATCCATTTAAATCTTTTAATGAACCGACATTATAGCGAATAAATTCACTTAAATAAGCGTTATAATGCCCACATTCAAATGAATTTTAACCACAAAATGGCGGCTGAATTTGTTCACTCGCATAGAGTCAAATTTGGCAAGGTCGTCAAACCTTTACGGAGAAGTCAGAATGGGATTCCTTACTGGAAAAAAAGCCTTAATTATTGGTGTTGCAAATAACAAATCAATCGCCTATGGCATCGCCAAGCAGATGCATGAACAAGGTGCAGAAATTGCGCTGACGTACCAAAACGAAAAATTAAAAAGTCGTGTTGAAAAAGTAGCTGAGGAACTTGGCTCTTCAATCATATTGCCTTTGGATGTTGCCAATGATGCTGAAATTGAAACCGTAATGGCGGAGCTTGGTAATACTTGGACAGACGGTTTAGACATTTTAGTTCACTCGGTTGCGTTTGCCCCACGTGAAGAGCTGGAAGGCCGAATGATTGACGCCTCAAGCCGTGAAGGTTTTAAAATCGCTCACGACATCTCTGCTTACAGCTTAACCGCCTGTACTAAAGCCGCTTACAGCATGTTAAAAGCTAAAAATGGGTCGGTCATGACGGTCTCTTATTTAGGTGCCGAGCGCGCAGTACCTAATTACAACGTAATGGGCATCGCAAAAGCCTCTTTAGAAGCAACGGTTCGCTATTTAGCGGCTGACTTGGGTCAGGATGGGATTCGTGTAAACGCCGTTTCTGCAGGCCCTATTCGCACCTTGGCAGCGGCCGGAATCAAAGACTTCCGCACAATGCTGGATAAAGCTGCGGCCTCAACCCCTCTTCGTCGTAATGTATCGATTGAAGAAGTTGGAAATACTGCGGCGTTCTTATGTTCAGACTTAGCATCGGGGATTACCGGTGAGATTACTTATGTGGATGGCGGATATAACATCACCGCTTCAACCTAGACACACATGAATGTAGATTAATTAATAAATTAATCGAAACTTATAAAAACCGCATCTATGAATGCGGTTTTTTTGTCCCAAGAGATTGATTGTCTAAATCATTTAACTGCTTTATACCGGTCATTTTGATGAGACTTTTGTAAAATCAACAGGCCTGCTAACTTTGATTCATCTTAAGAGTGTTTCAATTAAATTTTCAGATAAGTAAGTTCATGAATATATTTTAGATATAAAAAAAGCGATGGTCGTAATACGAACATCGCTTTAGTGTGATGGCGGAGCGGACGGGACTCGAACCCGCGACCTCCTGCGTGACAGGCAAGCATTCTAACCAGCTGAACTACCGCTCCTAATTGTGGTGGGTGATACTGGGCTCGAACCAGTGACCCTCGCCTTGTAAGGGCGATGCTCTCCCAACTGAGCTAATCACCCAGGATATTCTAAAAGCCATCTATAAACCCAAGATGCTTTTAGTTTTACTTATTGCAAACTCCTGAAGATTTGCAATAAAAAAGGCAGTATAAAAACTACCTTTTGAAATATGGCGGAGCGGACGGGACTCGAACCCGCGACCTCCTGCGTGACAGGCAAGCATTCTAACCAGCTGAACTACCGCTCCTTGGTGGGTGATACTGGGCTCGAACCAGTGACCCTCGCCTTGTAAGGGCGATGCTCTCCCAACTGAGCTAATCACCCAATTAAACCGCGTATTTAAGCCGTTTGGCTTGGTGTCGCTGTGCTTAATTGATGTGGCGTATTATAGGGAGTTGAGAGAACTTGTCAAACACTTTTCTGTCTTTTTTACACTTTTTTCGCAGAAATTAATTAACTGCGTCTTTTAGTGCTTTACCAGCTGTAAACTTAGGTACTTTAGCCGCAGGAATCTGCATTTCTGCACCCGTTTGTGGGTTACGTCCAGTACGTGCAGCACGATCACCAACTTTGAATGTACCAAAACCGATGATAGCGACAGAATCACCTTTGCTCATTGCACCCGTGATTGTTGCAACTGTTGCATCTAGTGCACGAGCCGCATCTGCTTTTGTTAATCCAGCTTCTTCCGCAATTGCACTTACTAATTCAGACTTGTTCATTTTTATCTCCATGAGTACCGATTTTATTTGTTTTTTCCTTGCCCCGATAAGAGCTAGCAACATTTATAGCAATCCTTACTGAACAGTGTCAAGTAAAATTGCTATTTTTACCGTATTAATGCCTATTTGAGCCTTTTTCAGGGGTTTTTTGCTTGTCAGCGGTACCAAATACGGCAATTTCATTCACGCCCTCAGTGGCCTTTTTATTCGCTTCAGGTAAGCTCTCTAAGGCAATTTTAAAAACCTCTTCCACCCACTGAACAGGATGAATATCCAATTGATCTTTAACCTCACTCGGAACATCTGCCAAGTCACGAACATTATCATGTGGAATAAGAACCGTCTTTATTCCTCCACGAAGTGCTGCCAATAATTTCTCTTTCAGACCACCAATGGGTAACACTTCACCTCGAAGCGTTATTTCACCCGTCATTGCCACATCGGACTTAACCGGTATGTTGGTTAATACTGAGGTTATTGCGGTGCAAATTGCAATACCAGCGCTTGGCCCATCTTTTTTAATAGCACCTTCCGGAAAATGCAGATGTAAATCCAGTTTTTCATAAAAATCGGCATCTAAGCCAAACTTGTCACTTCTACTTCGAATCACACTCATTGCAGTATCAACAGACTCTTTCATGACACTACCTAATTGACCGGTACTCGATAATTTACCCTTACCAGGCATTGCGGTTGCTTCAATACGCAAAAGATCACCGCCAACACGAGTCCACGCGAGTCCGGAAACCTGCCCTACTCGGTTCATCTCATCTGCTAAACCTATACGGTATCGAGCAACACCAAGATAGTCCTCAAGGTCTTTAGGTTCAACGGTAATCGATCCTTTTACTTCATCCGTTACAATCTTCTTAATGGCTTTACGGCAAATTTTAGCTAACTCACGAGCTAATAGACGAACCCCCGCTTCTCGCGTGTAAAACTGAATAATGGCATGAACAGCTTCATCGGTTACATTCAGCTCACCTACTTTTAAACCGTGGTCTTTTTTGGCTTTAGGTAATAGATACTTTAATGCAATATTTAATTTCTCAGGTTCCGTATAGCCTGATAAATTAATCACCTCCATGCGGTCTAACAGCGCCTCTGGAATATCCATGGAGTTGGATGTTGCAACAAACATGACATCCGAAAGATCATAGTCAACCTCTAAATAGTGATCATTAAAGGTGCTGTTTTGCTCAGGATCAAGCACTTCAAGCAATGCACTGGCAGGATCGCCACGCATATCACTCGACATTTTGTCAATTTCATCTAAAAGAAACAGTGGGTTACGTGTACCTGCGTTGGTCATTTTTTGAATGATTTTTCCAGGTAAAGCACCAATGTAGGTTTTACGATGACCGCGGATTTCAGCCTCATCGCGAACGCCACCTAAAGACATGCGAACATATTTACGATTTGTGGCTTCTGCAATCGAACGTGCAAGCGAAGTTTTACCGACACCAGGAGGCCCCACTAAACACAATATCGGCCCTTTTATCTTCCGTACGCGCTTTTGAACCGCTAGATATTCAACAATGCGTTCTTTTACTTTTTCAAGGCCATAGTGCTGACTGTCTAAAACGGCTTCAGCCTTATGTAAATCTTTAGAAACACGGCTGCGTTTTTTCCAAGGAACATCGATCAACCAGTCTAGATAATTACGAACCACGGTCGCTTCAGAAGACTGTGCGGGCATCATTTTAAGTTTCTTTAATTCAGAATTGGCTTTCTTTTGGGCTTCTTCTGGCATGCCAGCTTCGGTTATACGCTCAACATACTGCTCATACTCACTACATTGCTCTTCATCACCAGAAAGTTCATTGTGAATGGCTTTAATTTTTTCATTTAAGTAATACTCGCGCTGCGTCTTATCCATCTGTTTTTTTACACGCGTTGTTATACGCTTTTCGGATTCAAGCATTTCTAGCTCAGTTTCAACAATGGTTAGCATACGCTCTAATCGTTCGTTAATAGCGAGCATCTCCAACAACTCTTGTTTATCGTGTACTTTTAAGTTGACATTGGCTGATACTAAATCAACTAACTTATCAGCAGATTCTTCTTTTTTAACTGAACTAATAACCTCTGAAGAAACTTTCTTTTTAAGCTCCGCATATTTGGTAAAGCTCTCTTTTAGTGCACGAATAAGCACGACTGTATCACTGGCATTCTCTTCAACTGCCGCAATCGCTGAAATATCACCCAATAAAACCGGCGATTCATGATTTAAACTCACCAATTGAAAGCGCTGAACCCCTTCAACCAATACCTTCACAGTTCCATCAGGTAACTTAAGCAATTGTAAAATATTGGCCATCGTACCAACACTATAAAGGTCTTCTAAATTCGGAAGGTCTTGCTCAGCACTCTTTTGAGTGACTAAAAAAATTTGCTTGTCGCCGTCCATTGCCTCATTGAGTGCTTGAATCGATTTTTCACGCCCTACAAACAGCGGCATAACATTCCCTGGAAAGACAACAACATCACGTAAAGGAAGAACCAATACATTCATTTTCATTGCTACTTGATCAAGTTCCATGTTTTTCCTTTCTTTTTATTTTTATGCGGATTACCTAAAAAAATACCCAGTCAAGCTGGGTATCTTCAAGATGAGTTCACTCTAAATTTGCTAATAAGCGACTTTTTATTCGCTTGATGCAGTTTTAGGTTCGTCTTCCTTGTATACCTTCATGGGTGGTTTTTTACCCTGAATCACTGCTTTATTAATAACGACTTTCTCAACATTTTTCAAGCTTGGTAAGTCATACATTGTATCAAGCAACATTTGCTCCAGTATTGAACGTAATCCACGTGCACCGGTTTTACGTTCGATTGCAAGCTTCGCAATTTCAGTTAGTGCGTCTTTGCGGAATTGTAATTCTGCCCCTTCTAATTCAAACATCTTTTGAAATTGTTTGACTAACGCATTTTTAGGCTCGGTTAATATCTGAATTAATGCCTTTTCATCCAACTCTTCTAAAACGGAGATCATTGGCAATCGACCCACAAACTCTGGAATCAAACCAAACTTAATTAAATCTTCAGGCTCTATGACTTTGAGCTTTTGAGAAAGCGTTTTTTTAGTGTCTTCAGAACGAACTTCTGCAGAGAAACCAATCCCCATATTCGTTTCTGTTCTCTGGTCAATGATTTTATCTAACCCTTCAAACGCACCGCCCACAATAAACAAGATTTTTGAGGTATCTACCTGAATCATATCTTGATTCGGGTGCTTACGCCCCCCTTGCGGAGGAACAGACGCCATGGTGCCTTCAATAAGCTTTAATAAAGCCTGCTGAACACCCTCGCCAGAAACATCTCGAGTAATCGATGGATTTTCAGACTTACGGGTAATCTTGTCTATTTCATCAATATAGATGATACCGCGTTCCGCTTTTTCAGGATCATTGTCACAACGCTGAAGCAGCTTTAACACAATACTCTCGACGTCTTCTCCAACGTAACCGGCTTCAGTTAGCGTAGTTGCATCCGCAATCGCAAATGGCACGTCTAACAAACGAGCCAATGTTTGTGCAAGTAACGTTTTACCGGAACCCGTTGGACCAATGAGCAAGATATTACTTTTGGTTAATTCAACTTCGTCTTTTGCATGGGCGTTCTGTAGACGTTTGTAATGATTATATACTGCAACCGAGAGTACCTTTTTAGCTTGGTGCTGACCGATAACATAATCGTCCAAAATATCGCTAATTTCATGAGGAGTTGGCAAGTTATCAAGTTCGAATTGAGACAGTGCTTCTCCACCAAACTCTTCTTGTAAAATGTCGTTACAAAGCTCAACGCATTCATCACAAATATAAACCGACGGCCCTGCAATTAGTTTTCTAACTTCATCTTGCCCTTTTCCACAAAATGAGCAGTAAAGCGTTTTTTCATTACTCATAATTTCGCCCTATCGCTCATTTAAAACTTTATCAACTAAACCATAATCACAGGCCTGTTGAGCACTCATGAAATTATCTCGATCAGTATCTTGTTCAATGGTTTTAATGTCTTGACCGGTATGATCCGCTAATGCTTGATTCAGAGTATTCTTAATCTTCATAATCTCTTGAGCATGGATTTGGATATCACTTGCCTGCCCTTGAAACCCACCTAACGGTTGGTGAATCATAACTCGCGAATTGGGCAGTGCAAATCGCTTACCTTTTGCACCGGCTGACAATAGGAATGAACCCATGCTTGCGGCTTGACCAATACACATAGTACTGACGTCAGGCTTAATAAAACGCATGGTGTCATAAATAGCCATACCCGCGGTTACACTTCCTCCAGGGGAGTTAATGTAAAGGTGAATATCTTTATCAGGATTCTCAGATTCTAAAAAAAGCATCTGTGCGACAATTAAGTTAGCCATGTGGTCTTCAACCTGACCGACAAGAAAGATAACGCGCTCTTTTAATAGACGGGAGTAGATATCGTAAGATCGCTCACCACGACTGGTCTGTTCAATAACCATTGGAACTAATGCATTTTGAATCAAATTACTCTCCATTCTTTTTCTAATCCCTATTTGTAATCAATGTTTAGGGTGTATCTTAGCCTTTTATAAAACAAAAAAAAACTTAACCCCAAAGACAATTCGAAAAAAAATCGATTTTTCTTTGGATGGTTAAGTTTTTTGACAAAAAGCAGCGTTATTTGACGTTAAATCCGTCTTTTAACACTTTTTTTGGTTATTTTTAAAGTGCAGGGTTTACTACTTCTTCAAAGGTTTTAGCTTTTTCGGTAACCGTTGCTTCTGCAATGATTTTTTCAGCCACTTTGTTTTCAACAATAATCGCCTTGATTTCATTTAAAGCCTGAGGGTTTTGCTTATACCAAGCAATCACTTCAGAAGGATCTTCATAAGAAGAAGCTTGCTCAGCTATAAATGCATTCACATCTTCATCTGTAGATTCAATTTTGTTTGCACGAATAACGTCACCAATAATCAAACCTAGCTTAACACGCTTCTCTGCATCTGCCTGATACATGTCGGCTGAAATATTAATGTCTTTTTCGTTCATGCCTTGCTGCTTCATTTGCTGAACCATGTTGTTCATTAAGTTTTGAACTTCTTGGTCAACTAATGCTTTAGGTAGTTCAACATCCACCACCGTTTGTAGTGCGTCTAATGTCGCTGTACGATTAAGGTTTTGAACAGCACGTGCCAACTCTTTTTCCATATTTTGACGAATCTCAGTACGAAGCGATTCTTCAGTTCCGTCTTCAACACCAAATGACTTAACGAACTCTTCATCAATTTCAGGCAATTGCTGAGTTGAAATTGAGTGAACAGTGATATCAAAAGTCGCCAACTTACCTTTTAAGTGATCCGCTTGATACTCTTCAGGGAAGGTCACTTCAATCGTTTTCTCTTCACCTTTTTTCATTCCAAGAACACCATCTTCAAAACCAGGAATCATTCGACCACTGCCTAGCTCTAAAGGAACGTTTTCAGCGGAACCACCTTCAAAGATTTCGCCATCAATCTTTCCAACAAAGTCCATGATAACCTGCTCGCCATTTTTTGCTTTTTTAGCAGCACTTTTTGAAGGTTTCCAAGCCATACGCTGTTCACGTAGACGAGTGATCATTTTTTCAACGTCTTCATCTGTTACTTCAGCTGTCACTTTTTCAACCTTTACACCTGAAAATTCAGGAACAGTGATTTCTGGATAGGTTTCAAAACGTGCAACAAAAGAGACTTTTCCGTCTTTCTTGTTCAACTCGTCAAACATTGGGTAACCAGCAACTTTTAAAGATTCCTGCGCAACCGCATCGTAGAACATTTGTTGAACTTTTTCGCCTAAGATCTCTTGTTCAACTTGTGCGCCGTGTCGCTTTTTAACAACATTTAAAGGGACCTTACCAGGACGAAAACCATCCATTTTGATCGTACGACGGATTTCGTTCAAACGCTTCTCTACTTGACTGCTTAAGTCAGCAGAAGGAAAGTTGACAGAAATTTTATGCTCAAGACCTTGTTCTGGCTTTTCTACAGTTACTTGCATGTGTAATTCTCAAAGTTGGTTATTATCAAAGAAACTAATGTTATTTAATAAGCATTAGCGAATAATTAAGGGTTGAAATTATACGTTTTTCTGATGAGAAATTAAAGAAAAACCGTTAAATACTCTAACAAATAGTTCTTAAAGTCTTGAACATCTTAGAAAAAATGATAGAATTTCATAAATTTTTTATATGCACACATTAATAGTCTTTAGTAAGCGATTTAAAAGTGTGTTTTTTTAGCTTTAAACTCAAGGAAGATGAATTATGAGTATTGAAAGAATCGTTATGCTAGTGGCTGGTTTTATGGTCCTATTAAGTGCAATTTTAAGTGTTTACCACACACCAGAGTGGATTTACCTAACAGGGTTTGTTGGCGCTAACCTAATGTTTTCAGCCATGACAGGTTTCTGTCCTATGGTTAAGATTTTAGAAAAGTTTGGTTTCCAGCACGGTCGTACGTTTAAGTAAGTTAGCTTAACCGCACCTAGAAACCAAAAAGGCCTGATACATTCAGGCCTTTTTGGTATTCAGGGTGCTTAACTCTTCGATTTTGATCAACCCTCTAAATCGGCATAAAACCTATCGGTTACCTCTTCAATTTTTTCTTGGTGTTCAAGCCAGTCCATCTCTACCTCTTCAATCAAACCTTCCAGCTCAGCCTGACGCTTAATAACATCCGTTAGCTTTTGTTTATTAGCTGCTTCATAAATTGCACTGTCTTCCATTTGAGCGTGCAGTGAGGCTAATTCTACCTGTGCCGCTTCTAACTGTTTTTCGAGTTTCTTTACAGCCTGCTGCAATGGTTTAATTTTTTGGTCTAACTGTTTCCGTACATTGGCATTTTGTTGACGTTGTTGCTTTTTGCTTTTAGACAAGACCTCTTCACTGCCAACTGATTTCGCAACCGCTTGAGTCTCTTTAATTGCCTTTAAACGTGCCTGTAAATAGGATTCTAAATCCCCATGATAGAGTTGAACATCGCCATCATGCACCCACCAAAACTGATCGGCAATACTCGCCAACAAATGCTTATCGTGAGTAACTAAAATTAATGCGCCGTTAAAATCTTGTAACGCCATATCCAAGGCATCACGGGTATCCATGTCCAAGTGGTTGGTCGGTTCATCTAGGATAATTAAATTCGGTTTTTGATAAACAATCATCGCCAAGGCTAAACGTGCTTTTTCACCACCGGAAAAGGTGGCTACAGGGGTTAGCGTTTGGTCATTTGAAAATCCAAACTGACCCAAAAAGTTGCGTGCTTCTTGATCAGAAATTTCCGCATCCATCGACATTAAATGCTGCAACGGACTGTTTTCCATGGTTAAAGCTTCTAACTGATGTTGGGCAAAGTAGCCCACAGCGACCCCTTTACTGATTTGCACCAGACCGGCCTGCGGATTTAAATCACCCACTAAAAGCTTAATTAACGTCGATTTACCAGAACCATTAACCCCAACCAAACCAATACGGTCACCAGAACGTAAAACCAAAGAAGCATTGTTTAAAATCACTTGATCTGGATAACCAAAATTCAATCCTTCGACTCGAATCATCGGATCTGGATTATGTTTTGGCTCAAAGAATTCAAAATGAAATGGATTGGTCGCTTGAACCGCAGCCACCTCTTCCATACGTTCAAGCGCTTTTACACGGCTCTGCGCCTGTTTGGCTTTGGAGGCTTTAGCTTTAAAGCGTTCAATAAACGACTTTAAATGCTGCATTTGCTGCTTTTGCTTTTCGTGTAACGCATGCTGTTGCATTAACTGCTCATTGCGTTGACGCTCAAAGGCTTCAAAGTTACCCGAATAGTAGGTTATTTTTTGATCATGAATATGCGCAATCCCCTGAACCACTTGGTCTAAAAAGTCGCGGTCGTGGGAAATAATTAACACCGCACCTAAATACCCTTTAAGCCACTGTATTAACCAAGCAACCGCTTCAATATCCAAATGGTTAGTGGGTTCATCTAATAACAGTAAATCGGAACGTTGCATTAAAGCACGCCCTAGTTTTAACCGAACCTGCCAACCGCCGGAGAAAGCCGTTAAGGCTTTTGAAAAATCTTCCGGTTTAAACCCCAGGCCTGCCAACAATTGCTGCGCCTTTTGAGGCACTTCATACCCAGAGATTTTATCCAGTTCATCATACGCTTTAACCAACGCATCATTATCGCCAGACGCTTCCGCGGCTTTAATTTGTTTGGTTAGTTTGGAAAAAATCGTATCACCAAAACTAACGTAATCTAACGCACTTAATTCACTGTGCGCGACCTCTTGTTCTACATAACCAATCATCCAGTCCGCAGGCAGACCAATCTGTCCGGTTTCAATGGGCACTTCATTCATAACGGCTTTAAAGAGTGTGGTTTTGCCGGCTCCATTGGGACCAATTAAACCAATTTTATGTCCAGGATGAACATTAAGATTAGCGTGATTAAAAAGCGGCTTTAAACCGGCTTGAATTGAAACATTTTGAATAGATAGCACTTAGCAGGCCTGCTTAGTTTCTAGAAGCTTTCCGTCAAGCAAGGTTAACAGACGATCCATGCGTTGCGCTAAAACCAAGTCATGGGTCACCACTAACAGCGCGGTATTAAACTCTTTATTAAGCTCCAACATCAACTGAAACACCTGTTCAGCCGAATCATGATCTAAGTTACCGGTCGGCTCATCAGCCAATATTATGGCTGGCTCGGTAATTAAGGCGCGAGCAATGGATACACGTTGACGTTCCCCACCGGATAACTCGGAAGGTTTATGATGCATACGACTTTCTAGTCCGACTCTAACCAACAGTTGTGTTGCTTTTTGTTGTGCTTGTTTTGCATTATCACGACGAATACGCAGCGGCATCATAACATTCTCAAGCGCCGTTAACTCTGGCATAAGATGATGAAATTGATAGACAAAACCCATGTGCTGATTACGCATTAAACCGCGCTTAGAACCACTTAACTCTGAGAAGGGTTGATTCATCAAACTTACCTGACCCGCTGATGGTGTATCCAGGCCAGCCAATATATGCAACAAGGTACTTTTACCGGAGCCGGATGTGCCAATAATCGCCAACTTTTCTCCGCGCGTTACTTGCAGTTGCAAATCACTCAAAACAGAGGTATCAATCACACCATCTTTGTAGGTTTTTTTGATGTCGGTTGCGGTTAACACCATTTGATTATTATTCATATCGTAAGGCCTCCGCCGGTTGAACTTTAGATGCCCGCCAGGCCGGATACAAGGTTGCTAGAAGCGTTAGAACAAAGGCCAAAATAGTCACGTACCAAACATCTTCCCAAACCAATTTAGAGGGAATGGAACTGATGTAGTAGACATCTGCTGGGAAAAACTTAAAGCCAAGTAAGTTCTCAATAAATGGAATAATGACATCAATATTCAACGCTAAACTGACACCACCCAATAAACCAAACAGTGCCCCCGTTAATCCAATGACCAGGCCTTGAATCATAAAGATGGACTGAATCGCCAGAGGCGTGGCACCGATGGTTCTGAGTACCGCAATGTCGCCCTGCTTATCTGTGACCACCATAACCATGGTTGAAACAATGTTAAACGCAGCAACCATAATGATCAGTGCTAACACAATAAACATCATGCGCTTTTCCATATCAATCGCTTTAAAAAAGTTGGCATGCTGTTGTGTCCAGTCACGAACGTACATCGGCTGATTTAATTGACCAGCAAGTTCAGCGCGTACACGGAACACATCGAACAGGTCTTCAATTCGCAGTTGCAACGCCCCAACCGACTCACCATATTTAAAGATTTTTTGTGCATCATTAATGTGAATAATTGCCAAAGCACTGTCATACTCATGCATCCCTGCATTGAAGATACCAGCAACGGTAAATCGCTTAATTCTGGGCACAATTCCAACGGGTGAGAAGCTGCCTTGCGGTGCAATAAGGGTGATTTTATCGCCCAACGAAACGCCTAGGCTCATGGCCAGCTCTGACCCTAAAATAATGCTGTAAGCTTTTGGTTTTAAATCCGATAATTGGCCACTAATCATCTTGCTATCGATGTCAGCCACTTGGTGTTCATATTCGGGCAGTATGCCGCGAATGGCAACGCCTTTTACCTTTTCACCTCGTGTCAACATGCCCTGCTCCATAATATTCGGAGCCGCGCCAAGTACGTCCTTGTTTAGCTTTACTTCCGTGTAGAGTGTGTGCCAATTCTGCAAACGCTCATCATTTTCCGTTAAGGTTAAATGTGCGGTCATCCCCAAAATGCGGTCACGCAACTCTTGCTGAAAGCCATTCATTATCGACAGGACCGTAATTAAAGCGGTGACACCAAGCGCAATACCAATCATGGATGACAGAGAGATAAACGAAATAAATCCATTGCGACGTTTCGCCCGTGTGTAACGTAACCCTAATAAGAGTTCGTATGGGAGTTTAAACATAGACAACCTAATTTAATTTTTGTTATCTGTATCCGAAGCGTCAACCGATTCTGATACAGGAGGTTTATAAGAGATAAATACCGGTAATTCAATATTGAATAAAATAGCCGAAACACGAAGGCCAAGCGTAACCAGAATAGCCACAATGACCGCAATCTCAGTTGACCAGGCAAATTCAGAGAGTACCAAAAACAGACTGGCCCCCACAAAAGAGGCAGTGGCATAAATTTCTTTACGAAAAACTAAAGGCACTTCTCCTACTAAGACATCTCGCATAATGCCCCCAGCGACGCCCGTCATAATGCCGGTCATAATTGCAATCGGGTCAGAGAAGCCAAGCTCCATCGCTTTTTGCGTGCCAATAACGGTAAACACCGCTAAACCAAACGCGTCTAAAAATACCAAAAGCTTAACCGGCAGACGTTTGTAACGCGCAAGAAAAAATAACATCATGGCCGAAATCACGACAACAAAAATGTAGATATCATTTTGTGTCCAAAAGACCGGTTCGCCAATAATTAAATCACGCAAAGTGCCGCCGCCTATCGCCGTGACCATGGCGATAACAATTGCACCAAACAGGTCTAAATCTTTACGTCGGGCAGCCAAAAGCCCGGTAATAGCAAATACAACCGTTCCAAGCAGATCAAAGTAATAGAGAGACGCGACTAAATTCATGCGCGTATTATAAAGGAAGCGTTGAATAATGCAGATGATTATTCGGGTGGTTTTTACGTACAAACAAAAACGCCCTCTTAACAAGGGCGTTATTTACTCAATCAGAAACCAGAATTACTTGGTTTTATTCTCTGACTGCAGGCGAGTAATCCCTAACATTTTCATCATGTACTTCTGATAAATCGGTTCTGAATTACCGGCTTTCATATTACGAATGAAGTATTTTTCAAACGCAATTTTCGCTAAGTGAACCCACTTACCTTTCTTAGCCCATGTTAAGTTACGTGGTGGAATCTGTGGCAGTGCAACAAACGCCGCGCCGGTATCACCCATGTCTGCTAAACAAACCGTGTTCCACGTTGGAATCTCGTGTGGCTCTTTACCGTCTAAGTTCGCTTCAATATTATGGCAAATTGCGGTTACCATTGATTCAATCATCAAACCCGTTTTAGGCGTACCACAAGGTACTGGGCACTTAGTATCCACTGGCGGAATTGCAATCCCTACACCTAATGCATAAATGTTGTGATAGGTTGGGTTACGGCTAAATTCGTCAACTTTAACAAAACCACGAGGATTAACGATAGGTCCTCCCATTTTAGCTGGATCCGAATCAACCATATCAACTAAGAACTTAGACCCTTTAAACGCAGGTAACATCATTGAGTACTTAAATGGTAGCTCGTGCTGATTAATCACTTCACCTTGGTTGTTGTGCTCATCCACATACATAATGCCATCGGCAATTTTGGTTGTTTTCGCATTACAAATCCAGTCGATGTGACGGTTACGCATCTCGGATTCCATTAATCCTTTAGAATCACCAACCCCACCTAAACCAAGGTGACCAATGTAAGGCTCTGCGGTAACGAATGTCATTGGCACTTGGCTACGAATCTTACGCTTACGTAAATCTGTTTCCATAATCATGGCAAATTCATAAGCCGGACCAAAACACGATGCACCTTGAACCGCACCGATGATGATTGGACCTGGATCTTTACAAAACTCTTCCCACTGCTCATAAGCTTCAACTGAGTGATGGGTTGTACAAACAGAAACCGTGTTACCGCCATGACTCTTAGGGCCAAATCCTTCAATCTCATCAAACGCAAGCGCAGGACCGGTTGCTAAAATCAAGTAGTCATAGTCCATCTCTGAACCATCGTCCAATGTTATCTTGTTGTTCTCTGGGTCTAACCCAACACATGTTTGGTTAAAAAACTCAATTCCTTTTCGAGTTAAGTAAGGCTCTAGCTTGAAAGAGATATCTTCAGCCTTTCTCCAGCCTACGGCTACCCAAGGGTTTGAAGGAACAAAATTAAACTCATCAATTGAGTTTACAACTTTAACTGTGTGGCCTTTATCTAAATGCTTACGAATATCGTAAGACATGGGTAAACCACCCGTACTTGATCCAACTACAACAACTGTTGCCATGCTGATTTCCTTTTTATTCTTTAATTATTTTGTTCATAATTGAGTAATCTTAAGACTTAAAACGCTTAGTAAATGCCCTTAGCACTCAGAATTGCAGTGATAATGGACTAAAGCGGAGCAAATTAAAAATAAATTTTATGTATCACCCATTAATTAAATTAATTATAGCATTTAAGAAAATTGTCGATGCGACAATGTCCACTTGTATTTAAAGGGTTTTATTGGTTTGGGTTGCGAGATAACCAGGCCGGTAAAATAAATAAAATAATTAACGTGGCGAACCCAAGCGACAGAATGGTAATCAGACTGGCCTGCTGAATTTGTACTTGTGGGCTAAATAATAAAGTCACTAACCCAATCATGACAATCCAACTGGTCATCCAAATCGGTCGACCAACACTGGCCATGGCATAACGCACCGCCGAGGTTGAATCAGAAAACATCCCTTGTTTGGCTCGCACATATCTAGAAAAAAAGTGAATCCCATCATCCACAATTAAGCCCATCGGCACCATTAACAAAAGCAGTGAAATGATCATATTCTCTTCATTAAACAGATTCAAAAGCAAATAGAATCCCGTCAGAGTCAGGGTTAACGCCAATAAATTGGCTAGGGTATTTAAAATGGCCAGTGACATGCTTTTCCAAAACAGCATAAACAACACACTCATAACCAACAACATCTCTACTAACTGCCAAAGCAATGGAAGAATCGCTTTTGCCGCCCACAACAGAGTAATAAAGCCTATTGCAAACAGCACTAACAATAATTTAAGCAGGCCTGCTCTTTTCTGCATCCAAACCACCACAAACGCGTATCCATAACGGTCTGCATTGCTGCCTACTCTAAACTCTAACAACCAACTTAATAAAATTAACGGTAACAAGGTTAAGGTTGTCAAATAACTAACAACGACACCAACGCCCACAATCCAAGCCATGGTGGTGAGCGCTGGCTCATACCAAGCAGCAAAGGCAAAGCCCATTAAAGAGGTGAAGTTGGCCAGAAAGATGGGGGAACTATTGAACTTTAACGCTTCCGCAATGGCATCAAACTGAAACAGTCCGCGCGCCATTTCGCGCAGTAACGTCGTTAACACATGCACCAAATTACTGGTCATTACCGTCATTAAAATAACCAAACCAAGCACACTGCTTTCATCTAAAGCCAACCCAAGCCAGCCCAACATACCGAGGGTCATTGCTAAAATATAAAGGCTTAACCCTAACTGCAAAACCGCCGCTTTAATCGAGTCTAAAAGCTTTGCCATGGCGGCACTCATCAGAATAATGCTAGCAAACAATAAACCCCATGAACTCCAAGAGACCGTTTGTTCCATGAACAACAGGCCTGCAATATTCAGCAGACTGATTACACCCAAAACAGAAAACAAAACGCCTTTATTGTGCGCCATAATCTGAACCCAACTAAATGACCAGTGTCCGTACATGTTTTTCCTTGAACAGTTAAGTGTGAATGGAACCTTCTGCCGCCAGGTTTGATAAAACCCCATGACATTGTTAGCGATTCGTTCCCATCTTTGAGTGCGCTAGTTTAGAATAATGCGTTTCGTGATAGCAAAAGAATTGAACTTAATTTAATGAAGTCGTTTAAAAACCCCACCTCCCTGTTCGCAAATAAAGCCATTCCTTTAAAAGGTCATCGCTCCTATTGGTCAGGTTTAAACCCTGCAGAACAATCGTTAGCCATCGCCAATCAAAGTCGAAACTCAGCAGGCCTGCTGGTCGTTATGACCCCCGACAGCCAAACGGCCAGCCGGTTAATTGAAGAGCTTAAATTCTTTCACCCAGAACAACATTTACTGGCGTTCCCAGAGTGGGAAACCCTGCCCTACGACCAGTTCTCACCCCATCAAGACATTATATCCGAGCGTCTGAAAACCCTTTACCAACTGCCCAATATAAAACAAGGTATTTTGGTTTTACCGGTTTCCACGCTCATTCAACGCATTGTGCCGCACGACTACATTCAAAAGTTCACCTTTTTACTCTCAACGGGCGAAACCTTAGACAACGACGATTTTGCCCGCAAACTTGAATCGGGCGGTTATCAGCGTGTAAGTCAGGTAATGGAACACGGCGAATTTGCGATTCGTGGCTCCATTATCGACCTCTTTCCCATGGGCAGTAAACAGCCATTTCGTTTAGATTTATTTGATAATGAAATCGAAACCATTCGTAGCTTCGACCCAGATACGCAACGATCCATTGACACCATTGACAAAATTCAACTGCTGCCAGCCAAAGAGTACGACTTTACGGAACAAGGGATTAACCTGTTCCGTCAAAAATTCAAACTGGCGTTTGGTGATGAGAGTAGTAAAACTCAAATTTACAAAGAGGTCAGCCAAGCCAATTCTGTCGGCGGTTTAGAGTATTACTTACCGCTGTTTCACGACGGATTAACCTCGTTTTTTGACTACCTCCCTGAAGATTCGACTTTTTTTGAAATTGGCGATTTAGAACAGAACATCGACCTAGTGATTTATGAGTACGCAGAGCGTTATGAAGTCGGTCAACACAATCCCGACTTCCCAATTCTTAAACCGCATGATCTCATTTTAAATAAAACCGAGTTTTTGACCGAACTGAAAGGTTTGCATCGCATTACCTTAGAAGAAGCGCCAACAGGTAATTCCACCACCGTATTTAACACCTTAACCCTGCCTGATTTAAGCATTCAAAGTAACAGCGACTACCCACTTGCCAAACTTAACGCTTTTTGTGACCAAACCAAATCACGCATTATTTACAGTGCCGAAAGTACGGGTCGCCGTGAGACATTACTGACGCTTTTAGGTAAACAAAAACAGCACCCCGACATTGTGCATACTTGGCGAGAAGCGTTAGATTCAAAAGCACGTTTTAGTATTTTGGTCAGCCCGCTTGAGATGTCAATTCACACGCCGGATTTAACGGTGATTTGTGAAGCGCAAATCTTCGGACAAACCGTAGTACAAAAACGTCGTCGCAAACGTAAACACAACGACTTTGAAGCCGCCATTAACAACCTGATTGAACTCGACATGGGCAGTCCAATTGTGCATATCGACCACGGTGTTGGGCGTTATCAAGGGTTACAAACCCTCGAGATTCAAGGTGAATCCCGTGAGTTTTTGATGATTGAGTACGCCGGTGAATCTAAACTCTATGTACCAGTGACCTCTCTGCATTTAATCAGTCGATACAGTGGCGCCTCGCCCGAGACCGCGCCTTTGCATAAACTGGGCAGTGATCGTTGGGAGAAAGCCAAACGCAAAGCCGCTGAAAAAGTGCACGATGTGGCCGCCGAATTACTGGATATTTACGCGCAACGTGAAGCGCGCCCGGGTTACGCATTCAATACCCCAGACGACGCTTACCAACGTTTTGCCTCTAGCTTTCCGTTTGAAGAGACACCCGATCAGCAATCGGCGATTGAAGCCGTTCTGCAAGACATGCATACCAGCCGCCCAATGGATCGCTTAATTTGTGGTGACGTGGGTTTCGGTAAAACCGAAGTGGCCATGTGTGCCGCGTTTGTAGCCGCTTACGATGGCAAGCAAGTAGCGATTTTAGTACCGACCACCCTGCTTGCTCAGCAACACTACGAGAACTTCCGCAACCGCTTCTCCGATTGGCCCATGCGAATTGAAGTGCTGTCGCGTTTTCAAACCGCTAAAGAGCAAAAGTTGATTTTAGAAGACCTTAAAGAGGGCAAAGTCGACCTAATTATTGGTACCCACAAACTCATTCAAAAAGACGTCGATTACGCCCACCTTGGGTTAATCATTATTGATGAAGAGCACCGTTTTGGGGTTCGCCAAAAAGAACAGCTTAAAAAGCTGCGTACCGAAGTGGACGTGCTCACCATGACCGCCACACCGATTCCACGTACCTTGAATATGGCGATGAACGACCTGCGTGACTTATCAATTATTGCCACGCCACCAGCAAAACGTTTAGCCATTCAGACTTTTGTACAAGACTGGAATGAAGACACGGTTCGCGAAGCCTGTTTGCGTGAAATTCGTCGCGGTGGGCAAATTTATTTACTTTATAACCACGTCGATAAAATTGAGAAGATGGTTGAGGACATGCAAAAACTCATTCCTGAAGCCAAAGTCGATTTTGCCCACGGTCAGATGAATGAGCGTGAATTGGAAACGGTCATGGAGAACTTCTACCATCGCCGCTTTAATATCTTGGTGTGCACCACCATTATTGAAACGGGGATTGATATCCCCACCGCCAACACCATCTTGATTCACCGCGCAGATAAGTTTGGGTTAGCACAACTTCACCAACTGCGTGGTCGTGTTGGTCGCTCACACCACCGTGCTTATGCCTACATGTTTACTGCAGGCAAATCCCTCATGACCAAAGATGCTGAAAAGCGTTTAACCGCCATTGCCAAACACAACACACTGGGCGCCGGGTTTATGCTGGCCAGCCACGATTTAGAGATTCGTGGTGCCGGTGAACTATTGGGCGATGGACAATCTGGGCAAATTCAAGAAGTGGGCTTTGGGCTTTACAACGAGCTATTAGAGCGTGCGGTTAAAGCCCTTAAATCTGGTAAACAGCCAGAACTCAATACCACCTTACACATGGGAACCGAGGTCGACTTGGGTGTGCCCGCACTGATTCCAGAAGATTACCTGCCCGACATTCATACGCGTTTAGTCTTTTACAAACGCATTGCCAGTGCCGATTCCAAAGGCGCTTTGCGTGAATTAGAAGTAGAGATGATTGACCGTTTTGGGCTGTTACCGCAACAGGTTAAAAACCTATTCATGGTCACACTGGTTAAGCTACTGATTGAACCGATTGGTATTACCAAACTCGACGCTTCCGAGGCGATGGTTCGTATTCAATTTAACGCGCAACCGGATATTGACCCATTAAAGCTGATTCAACTGCTGCAAGCGTACCCTAAAAACTACAAACTAAAAGGTCAGACCGAGTTAAAATTTTTCGATACAATGGCCACTATTGACGAGCGCATCGCAGCGATTGAGCTGATGATAAACTCGATTAAAAATAGTTAATTAAACCTTTTATATTTACCTAGACAGGCCTGCTGAAAATGCTGAATCGCTTAACCTCTTTTTTATCACTTTCGCTCATAGCGATTGCATTGGGTACCCCTTCTTTAAACACTTTGGCAGAGGAAGATACCCCCAACTACACGTTAGAGGTGATTGTTTTTGACACCTACGCACTTAAGAGCTGGACAGAAGAATATTGGCCGGAAGCCTTAGAGCCTCTAGACTACGAAGGAAAGGTTTTTTTAAGTGATTTGTTATCTGGTAAATACGCTCGAGGCAATGCGAATATTCGTAACCAACCCCTTGAATTAAAAAGTATTGCCCGAAAAATGTCGCCTGACAAAGGGTATAAAATTTTGTTTCACAAAGCGTGGTCACAAGACACAGGTTCAGACCTAGAAATGCCAACCGTAATCATTGAATCTGCGGAGGGTAGCTCGCAACTTTCTGGCACCATTAAATTGTATAAAAGCCGTTTTGCTCACGTTGATTTTGATTTACGGTTAGACCGCCGAATTCCAGATAGAATTAAAACTGAATTTTTAGCCCAACAGAAATTTAGCCCAGAAGACATTGCCCCGGAAACTTGGCAGTTTGAACTCAAAGAATCACGTAAAATTCGTCCGAATCAGTTGCACTATATTGACCACCCTTTGTTCGGAATTATTGTCCAGTTGCGTTATAACGGCCCAGCAAAATAAGAGCGTCATTGATAAATGAGCAGGCCTGCTTACTCATTATTAAATTGCCGATTCGCCACTGCCTCAACGATCCATAACAGCCAAGCTAAGGATTTCTCTCTTGAATAAACCCGCCAACCCTGAACTCTATAAAATTTGTGACCTCGGCAATGGCGCTCTGTTTGTGATGCCCAAACCTACCAGTGAAACCCTTCTGGAGGACATTGCCTATTACAAGTCACAAGGCGTGACCAAGGTAATCAGTCTGTTGCACGCTCAAGAGATCGAGAAACTTGGGATGCTGATGGAAGCCAATGCCTGTGATCAAAACGGGGTTAAATTTGAGAACTTCCCGATTACCGATATGAGCGTACCCGATGAAGACCGTTTAAAAGCTTTACAGCAACGCCTAAAAGCGGAAATAGATCAAGGTGAAGCGATTGCTATTCACTGTCATGGTGGTCGAGGTCGTGCCGGCATTGTTGCGATTACTTTAATGGTTGAACACGGCTTTGATGCAGATAAAGCGATTGAGATGGCCTCTAAGGCCCGGGGCGATCGTATGCCTGTTAACGAATTACAACTGAACTTTGTTAAGAACTACCGGTAAGACGCTTATTAAAGAGGGTAAACAGATGAGTCGATGGTTTATCTATGCAGGATTAATCTTGGTAGCGATTGGCGTTGTGTTGCACTTTGCGCCGAATCTATTCAATTGGTTTGGCCGTTTGCCGGGTGACATTCATTCACAATCCGAAAACGGCCGAGTGTTTATTCCCATTACCTCAATGATCATCATCAGTGTGGTACTGACAATCATCATCAATATTTTTAAACGCTAAACGGGTTTAATACAAGTTCAAACTAAAAACCTGCCAGTCGGTCTTCAAACTTTTCCAGTGCCGTCATAACGCATGCTTCGTCTTTCTCTCCGCCCGGCGCACCACTGACGCCAATTGCCCCTATACGCGCACCACCACTAATAATCGGCACCGCCCCCACCATCATCAACACGCCATCTACATGATTTAACTCTGGGCGAATATCACCGCGCATGGAGCGAAAATCGCCCGATTTCAATCCGGACATTATCGTCGCATTGGCCTTCTCTTCGGCAATTTGCAAAGTGAATTTAGAGGCAAAGTCATCCCGTATCGCCACCCGTTGATTACCGTGTTTATCAACCACCACTGCACTCACTGAAAAGCCTTTTTCGCGACATGCCAAAATCGCTTCAGTGGCTAAATCACGCGCCAATTCCATGCCAATATTCTTCTCTTCTAACACATCAACAGCAAGGACTGGCTGCATAAAAAATAAACTCGCTAAACTCACTACACCCGCGGACAAAATACTCGCTTTCATAACGGCTTCCTCATTTAGTTAATAATTTTTAACACTGAATCATGATAGGTTTTAAAAAAATGGTTGAAGATAAATAACCCGAATGGCGTTATTTTCTATAGCAAAACCTTTTACAATATACTGCTTCTCTTTTTTAATATTCAAACAAAATCAAATTAAATTACCAATATGCCATTAGCCAGCTTACCGACTAAACCGTTTTCAGAATCCAGCGAACAGAATAAACAGGTTATTCTCAACGTCATTCAAACGCTGTTCGCCCCCTATCGTCAGGTTTTAGAAATTGCCAGCGGCACGGGACAACACGCAGTGCATTTCGCGAAGACGATGCCACATCTTACTTGGCAACCTTCCGATTTAGCAGACAATTTAAGCGGCATTCAACAGTGGATAACGGATAGCAAACTGACTAACATTCAACCGCCGATTGAACTCAATGTTTCTGAAAGCGATTGGCCAGATCAAACCTTTGATGTGCTCTACACCGCCAATAGTTTTCACATTATGAGTCAGCAAAATGTCACAGACTTTTTTGCTCAAGTTTCAAACCATGTTAATCCAAATGGCTTGATTACCGTTTATGGCCCATTTAATTACCACGGCCATTTTACCAGCGAAAGTAACGCACATTTTAACGACTGGTTAACTCAACGCGATCCGTTAAGTGGCATTAAAGACTTTGAATGGTGTAACCAACTTGCAGAACACGCAGGGTTTAACTTAGCCCACGACATTGAGATGCCGCACAATAATCGTATTATGTGTTGGCAGAAATCGTAACAAAGCCTAATTAAATAACCGCTGTTAAACCTTTTTTAAAACTAAGCAGGCCTGCTCATTTTGACAAACACCCTTTCAATGCACATTATCGGTCATGTTCACAGCCCATTTAAAGAGAAGTTTGGCGTGCCACGTCAGCCGGGATTAATAGAAGGAAATATTGGCCAAATTGAATTACTTGAACCTTGGAACCGACAAGAGGCACTGCAAGGGTTAGAGGGTTTCAGTCATATTTGGGCGGTGTTTATTTTTCATGAAGCAATCAAACCCAAACAAGATTGGCGTCCAACTGTTCGCCCGCCTAGAGAAGGCGCCAAGCGCCAAGGGGTGTTTGCAACGCGCTCCCCCTATCGCCCTAATCCAATTGGCATGTCGGTACTGGGTTATCACGGTTGGGAAAAGAAAAATGGCAAACTGTTTTTAAATGTCTCTGGGCTGGATTTGATTGACCAAACCCCAATAATAGACATAAAACCCTATCTGCCTTATGCCGACAGCCTGCCCGATGCGCTAGGCGGTTTTGCGCACAACGCGCCCCAAACAACCGAACTTAGCGTTGAGTTTAGCGAGCTAGCCAAACAACAGCTTGAACAGGCTGAACAAACCTACCCCCATCTTCGCCGTCTGATTGAAACCACGCTGACCCATAACCCTCGACCCGTGCATTTTGGCAATATTGATAAACGTCGTGATTTTGGCATTAAGCTGTATGAGTTTGATGTGCAGTGGCAACTCGAAGCGGACAGCATTTCGGTAGTTTCGCTAGACAAAATCTAAGCAATTCAACCACTCACACTCACTCACAACCCCTATTCAAACCTTACATTCAAATCCTAGCAGGCCTGCTAACTTATAACCTAAATCCATTGCCTAACGTTAGTATGACCCTTAATAAAGTATGGCATCACAATGACACGCTTGGCCTTTGCCTTTCTTTAAATGTCATTTTTAGATAAGCTGAAATTAAATCAGAACTGAGTTAGCTGTTAACTCATCTAATTCTGGTTATACTGGGTTTTCGACATCTTTTTAGGAGAGTCACCATGAACAGATCGACATTTTTAGTTCCAACTTTAAACCTCAACTCGTTACTGCATCGCTTTCTAACCCCAGCCTTACTGATGACGCTGCTCATTTCAATGACACTAAGCCAATCGGTTCTTGCGGCTAACACCTCCCCCCCTATCGGCTCAGGCTACCAACCCTGCCAACATTATTCAGGCACAGCAAACCAAAAACATTAAGGTGGTTTACGATATTAACCAAAATGATACTGAAGCCGGTATTGGTAAAGGGTTATATTATGTTCGTGGCCTATTGGAAGCCTACAAAAAACAGAATATTCCGTTGGATCAAGTGCATATTAGTGTGGTGGTTCACGGCGCAGCTGGATTATGGTTATTAAAGGATGCGTCTTATCAAACCTTTGTCAACGACCCTTTTGGTTTTAACCCAAACAAACAGGTCGTTAAAGAACTCTTAGATAATGGCGTGAGTGTGGAACTGTGTCATGTCACGATGAACGCCCACCACTGGCAACCTAAAGATATTCTACCGGGCGTTAAAATCGTGTTTGATGCGTACAGTAGAATGATCGATTTACAAATGCAAGGCTATGCTTACATTAAGTTTTGAAGCGTAATCTAGAAGCCAACTGACTATTTTAAAGCATGTAATTAACCCAACTAATAAACATAATTACTCGCTATTATTGCCCTAAACGCAACACTCTTTTCGTGCAAGTCACCTGTATAGCCCATATAGGCTTATGCTAATATCCATTCAAAATTACACTGAATGCTAATCGCAAACCCATTTTAAACTCGTTTTGTGATTGGCATTCGGTTCACCCCTTAACAAAAGGCTTAAACATGTCAACAAACCATACGCACCTATTCACGCCAACCCAACTCGGAGCTTTAGACCTGCCAAATCGATTTGTAATGGCACCCTTAACCCGTGCTCGTACCGAAGTGGATCATATCCCGACCGACCTTATGGCAGAACACTATGCACAACGCGCCAGTGGCGGACTGATTATTGCCGAAGCGACCATGGCAATGGAGGGGTGCAGTTCGTTTTGGAAAGAACCAGGCATTTATTCCAAAGAACAAATTGCTGGCTGGAAAAAGGTCACGGATGCGGTGCACGCCAAAGGCGGACGAATCGTATTACAAATTTGGCATGGTGGACGCACTTGTCACCCTGCGCTTAATAACGGCAAAGTGCCCGTGGCACCGAGTGCATTAACGGTCGAAGATGAAGTGCATACCCCAGAAGGCAAACTGCCTTACACAGAGCCACGTGCTTTAACAATAGAAGAGATTCCTGAGATTGTTGCCGGTTTTAAACTAGCGGCGATTAACGCTCAGCTCGCTGGATTTGATGGCGTAGAAGTCCACGGTGCAAACGGCTATTTAATTGACCAATTCTTACGTGATGGCAGTAACCAGCGTACCGATGAATACGGCGGTTCATTTGAGAATCGTGCTCGTTTGTTAATGCAAATATTAACCGTGGTCTCAGACGTTTGGGGCAGTAACCGTGTTGGCTTGCGTTTATCGCCGGTTAATAGCTTTAACAGCATGCGTGACAGCGACCCGATTGGTTTAAGCACTTATTTAGCAAAACAACTAAATGATTGCAATCTAGCGTATTTGCACATTATGCGCAGTGACTTTTTTGGTGTGCAAAAAGAGGATGTATTATCGGTCTTTAAAGAACACTACCACGGTAATCTCATGGGGAATATGGGCTACAGTGCAGACGAAGCAGAAGCGGCGATTGCCAATGGTGACATGGAAGTGGTGGCGTTTGGTGTGCCTTACTTGGCTAACCCAGACCTACCCGAGCGTATTCAAGCCGGTGCGGCACTCAACGAAGCCGATCCAGACACCTTTTATACAGCCGGTCCAAAAGGCTACACCGATTATCCATTTATGAGTGCTTAACCCTCGGTTAAACGCTTTTAAAAAATCAGCAGGCCTGCCTACTTTAAACGTTAATTTTAAGGTTGCGCAGGCCTGCTAACTTTCAACTATGCTATTCAATTATTTCCTACTTTAAACCCACTTTAAACCCACTTTAAACCCACTTTAAACC
>JAFGUG010000105.1 GCA_016938655.1 Thiotrichales bacterium
GCAAGGCCTAGTTGAAGAAAAATGGACTATTTTTATCGCCCTGATTAGCGTTGTAGTCATTGCGGCGGGTTATGCGTTTAGCGTTAAGCCGGTGTTTAAATCTACCGCGTATTTATTGCCGCCTGAATTAGAGCTGGTTCAAGAATCCAACCGCCTAGACGTTCAGCTTGGGCGTGCGGCAAGTTACTCACCCCAAAGAGTGTTTGATATTTTCACCCAAAACTTAAATTCACGATCATCTACATTAAGTTTTTTTAAAGCAAACAATCTTGCTGAAATTTATAACCCAACTATTAACACGTTGCAAGGCGCTCAATATCAAGAAGCGTTTAATCGCGCCTTTGAACATTTTCTAAAAGACTATAAGGTTTCTTTTCCCAAAAAAGACGCCACAGCAGGATTTATTTCGGTAGAGCTTTCATTATCCATCGACGAGGCACGACTGGCTCAACTATTAAATCAAAATATCGCTGAAGTTATGGCCAGCTCAAAAACGCAAATTTTAAATGAAATTAATAATGACAAAAAAGTGCGCATGGAACAGATGCAACAAGAGATTACTTCGGCTAGAAAAATTGCTTTAGATTCGCGAATGGATAGAGTAGCTGCTTTAGATGAAGCGATTGCCATTGCGCGAACCTTAAACTTAGAAGAGCCTACCACCATGGGGCCAACAGTGGAGATACAGAATGTTCAAAACCAAGGTTTACCGTTATATTACTTGGGTTACAAATTATTAGAAGCTGAAAAAATAACCCTCTTAAAACGAACTTCTGACGACCCTTACATTACCAAATTACGGGGCTTGCAAGAAAGTTACGATTCTTTAGACGCGGTAAACATAAATCCAGAACGCCTAAGTGTTGCGCGCATTGACCAAGCCGCTGAAATCGGTGAAAAAGTTAAACCCAAAAAATCCCTAATCATCGCCGTAGGCGCTGTGTTGGGTTTAATGTTGGGTGTGTTTATTGCGCTAATTCGCCGTGCGGTTAAAAAGCGTACTTTAGATAAGACTGACTTAGATAAGATTAACTTAGAGAAGACTGGTTTAGCCACCCCGCTTTAACGGCGTCTTAACTTAAGGCTTAACTTGAATTTGGTGGCTCAATAAGCATCCTGTCCAGCGTTTGGTGCAGAGCGTTTTGCCAGGGGCGGATGGGGGTGTTTAGCATGGCTTGCAGGCCTTGGGTGTTTAGCACGCTGTAGGCTGGACGGTTAACGGTTGATGCATATTGTTGGCTTGAAATACTGTGTACCTTGCAATCAAGCTTTGCGTGTTGCACCACACAACTGGCCAGTTGCGCCCAGTTGGCTTGTCCTTGATTGGCAAAATGCAGTAATTGGGTGTGTAACCAGGCCTGGTCAAGTCTGTTTTGCGTTTGTTGCAGATGTCGC
>JAFGUG010000106.1 GCA_016938655.1 Thiotrichales bacterium
GAATAGCTAGCTATTCGCAAGTTTTTCAACAAAAAGCAGGTGAATTTTAGCTATTTTTTACCGTGCCTTGACTCGTGCAAAGGTCTCATTGTGTCATCTAAATCGTCGAACAGTTGGGTTAAGATACCCAAAACACAAAAGGAGCTAATGATGAGTGACGTTCTCAATAACCGCCTAGCCTATTTTCCAGCCAGCTTTTTTGGCATGATTATGGGCATTACTGGAACCAGCATAGCCTATAAAGCCACCGAACCTTTTTGGCAAACGGGTGCGCTCATGGGTCAAGGATTACTTTATTTAGTAACCGCTTTATTTGCCATTCTCAGCATTGCCTATTTTTTAAAGATAGTGCGTTTTCCAAAAGAAGTGTTGGTGGAGCTTAAACACCCCATCAAAATGAACTTTGTGCCTGCCATCAGCATCAGTATGTTGTTACTCAGCATCGGCTATGAAAACATAGGACAGCATCAACTGTCTTTTTGGCTATGGAGCATTGGTGCAACCGCACAACTGGCTTTAACGCTCTGGGTGTTATACAACTGGGTGCATCATGACTTCTTTGTACCAGAACACTCTAATCCCGCTTGGTTTATTCCCATTGTGGGCAATATCGTTGTGCCGATTGCCGGCGTGCATCATGCCGTTATCGACATCAGTTGGTTTTTCTTCTCAATTGGTTTAATTTTTTGGCTCACCCTACAAGCCATTTTACTGAACCGAATTATTTTCCACGCACCCTTAGTTGAACGCTTAGTGCCCACCTTGTTTATATTAATCGCGCCCCCAGCCGTCGGTTTTATTTCCTATGTGGGATTAAATGGCGGAGAGGTCAATCAATTTGCTAAAGTTTTGTATTTCTTTGCCTTATTTCTCACGCTGTTAATGGCCGTCTCCTTCAGTAAATTTCGCAAACTGAATTTTGCCTTATCTTGGTGGGCTTATACCTTCCCCCTAGCCGCCATGTCCATCGCCTCCTTTTTAATGGCCAAAAAATCGGGCTTTGTGATTTACCAAGGTATTGGCATCGCGGTATTAAGCGTCTTAAGCCTAATGGTCTTATGGTTTGGATTCAAAACACTACAGGCCGCTAAAGCCAAAAAAATCTGCACCAACGATCATTGATTGAAGTTCTCAAACTTTAAGCGTTTGCCGTTTGAGCGCTTAAAGTTGCACACTGAGCAAGCATTTTAACCCCCCCAAAACGCCCTAATTTTGACCAGGCCTGGTTAAAAATAAACGCTAAATAACCTTTTTAGTTACCCCACAAAACCCTCAGCAGGCTAAAGCCTGCGCCCCAAAAACAGTCATGTAAACATTAATGTTTAGTTGTGATTATAATCACTAGCCCTGTGCCAACCGTTGCTCAATTGCCTCAGCCACAAACGCATTTAAGCTTTTATTACCCGCTGCCATTACCGCCGCTCTATGTAACTCTGGGCTAATTCGAATATTAAAAGTGCCCTTTAAAGGCGTTTGAGGTGCCACCCCCAATTTTTCGCAACTTGCCAAATACTGTTCAACCGCATTGCGGAATTCCCGCTCCAAATCTTCAACCGTTTGCGCTTCATAATTCACAAGAGCACGGATATAGGCCAACTTACCGTACAAGCAATGGTCTTCAGCGCTGTATTCCACCGTGCCTAAATACCCTTTATATTCCATTAATTCACTCATAACACACCCCATTGATTTAAA
>JAFGUG010000107.1 GCA_016938655.1 Thiotrichales bacterium
AGGCCTGCTGACTTTTGAAAGAAAGGATAACAAATTTTAGACAATAAAAAACCGCGGTAGATTGCTCTAACCGCGGTTTTAGTTTTACGTTTTAAGCTTGTAATCTAGAATTTAGATTAGAAGTTCATACGTAAAGACACGGTGTAACCAAGTTGTGAGTGTGTAGTTGTGTGTGATGTAGCGTCAACTGGGAAGCTTCCAGCACTTGTTCCATTTGCTAAAACATCAGAAACAATACCTGTGTTAACTGTTTTATCAACTTCAAGTGCATAAGTTAATGCTAGGTCAATTGCCATGTTTTTATTGATGTTGTAACCACCACCCGCTGTAACGTGTTTTTCAACAATAGCAGGGAAGAAGTGGTTGTTCACTAAATTGATGGCTTGATTCTGATAGCTTGTGTCTGAAAGAACACCAATTGGGTCTGAACCAGAGTTGAAACCTGCACCTAACCAGTAGCCATCACCCATGTATTTTGCACCAACTGCAAATACGTTTTGATCATCCCAGTTGAATTGCTTGTAACCTTCGGCACTGCTCCATTTGATTTGCTTAGCGTCAGCAGTCAACATCCAGTTGTCTTGAGTATAAGCCACACCAACCTTGATCTCTGCTGGTTGAGTTAGTTTATCTGTAATGCCCTGTACACCAAGTGCACCAGCAGCAGTAGACATTTGTCCTTCATATTCCATATCAATTTTTGACTGGTAAGCCAGTGCCAAAGTAAGGTTTTCGTTTACGTCAAAGTAACCACCTAGGTTGAAACCAAACCCAAGGTCTGATGACATTCCGTTACCTACGTTAGAACCGTCTGGTGCAGAATAGTTAACGTCTAAAGCACCATATTGAATGACTGGTGCAAAACCAATACCAAAGTTGCCTTCGTTATAAGCTAAAGATGGTGCAAATTTCATGATTTGTAGGTTGCTATAACCGTTAAAAAGACCTGGGTTTTCACGGTAGTCTGTACCCATACCTGCTGAGCCAAAGATACCTAAACCAAACGTTAGGTTGTCATCAAGTCTGGTCGATAAAGAAACTTCTGGAATGATGTTTAGATCAGCGTCTGAATCTGCTGATGCGGCAACGCCTGCAACATTTGTTTCAGCATTTACATCCGGCATGAAGACTGTTCCACCAATTGCGAATTCAGTTCCAACTGATTTACCTAAAAGACCTGGGTTAGTTAGGGCGTTCTCAGAACCAAAAAATGCGGCTGTTCCTGTTCCACCCATTGCACGTGCTTGAGCACCAAGACCGATTAGGTTGTCACCGTTAGTTGCTAAAACCGGAGTTGAAGTTGAAACCATTGCAGCGGCTGCGATGGCAAGTGTTAGTTGAGTCTTTTTCATTTAAATGCTCTCTTTGTTTTATTTTTGTGTTTAAGCAGTTTGAGCTGCTTTTTGAATACGTCGCTTACTATGCCTCAAAATATTAGGGTTTCATAATTAAATAATTTTTATAGGTTATTAGTACGATTGATTTAGTTAATGGAGTATAAGTTACGCTTATGCACTTATCATTTTAAATGATTGTAAGGTTATTTAAGTTGTTGAAAATAAAGTTTAAATCGTTATGTCTGTAAAGTTCTTACAAATGGTGAGACAAGAATTGTTTATAGGGTGAGTAAAGTATTAAATATATAAAATAACGTATATGTAAAAGTTTGCTGGTTGGCGTTCTCTTTATGGCGATTTTGAAAGAGACTTAACAGCGTTTTAGGCATAAAAAAACCGCTAATAAAAGCGGTTTTTGAGGTGCGGAACTGAGCAGCAGGCCTGCTCAGTTTTTAAACGGTTAGCTTAGAATGCGCCAGATTTACCGTTTTGTAGCATTTCCCACATAGCGTTACGAACTTCCATAGTGGCTTCTTCTAGCTCAGGAGGCATTTTTTTACCCATTTTGATCGCCATATCCATGTTCATTGTGTAGATGTGAAGACCATCTTCTTCTTCAACAATGTTTACACGACAAGGTAGGAAACCAGCCATAGCAGGGGAGAAATCAATCATTTTACGGGCTGTATCAGGGTTACAGAAAGACATTACGTGAATAACACCAGACTCAACACCACGTGCTTTCAGTTCTTCTGAAAGTGGTAATTCACCTACGTTTTTGATGTTACGGTTAACACCCACGGCGTTGATTGCATCAATAACGTCTGCAAGTTCAACACCTTCGTCAACTTTAACTTCCCACATGGTTGCATCAGCGATGTCGCCTTCCGCTTCAACCCACTTATCCCAGATCTCCATGAAAGTTCCACCAGCACCGTCGTTTAGGTTGCCGATTGCGTTCATTGTTCCACAACCTGAAAGAGTTGTAACTGCTGCAGCAAGAAGGGCTGCTTTAATTGCGTGTGTAAATTTCATTAATTTGTACTCCGTAGAAATTTGAGATTGTTGGTAGCCAACTTTTAACACCGAGTAGATTACTCTTATATGTGTCAAAAAGGAATATTAAATTTTTTGGTGGTTAATAATATTATTTTATTAACATTTTCTAATACGCTTTGATTGGGAGTATTATTTTACATTAAAGTCTAGTTTAATCAATGTGTTAGTTATTTTTTCTTCTGTGTTTAATATGACGGTATGATGTTTCCATTCACGGTAAACGGGGAAGTTTCGTCTGTAATCTTCATATTTTTTATGTAGAGAATGGATGTTTTTACTGCGAATAGCTAGGTCATCGTCTATTGGGTTGTGCGTGTGTTGGATAATCTTGAGCAGTTTGGATTGTGACTGTTGATTTAAGTTGCCATTAAATTTGTAAGGTTCAGGCTCTTTTGGAAGGGCTTGTTTCCACTCTGTTTTCGGTTCTATATGCCATAGCATGCATAAGGTGTGGTAAACCATTTCTGTGCCAGCAATTTTTGCATCTAAAGAGTGTCCTGCAATGTGCGGTGTGGCGATGGTTGCTGTGTTGTAAAGTGTCTCGTTGATTTCAGGCTCATTCTCCCAGCAGTCGATGATGTTAGCAAGTGTTTGGGTTTTACACCAGGCCTGCTCATTGATAATGCCACCACGTGCAGCATTAATGAGAATTTGATTGGGTTTAATGTTTAACAAGTGTTGTTCGCTGATTAAATTGCTTGTTGGAAAATCCCCGTCTACTGTTAATGGCGTATGAACGGTAACGATGTCTGCTTTAAGGCAAGTTTCTAGGTCAGTGTATTCAGAAGAGAGTTCTGGATGTTGTTGTACTTTTGGTGGGTCGTTTAAAATGCAGGTCATGCCTAAAGCCTTGGCTTTTTTCAATACTAAGCTACCAACGTGACCCACACCTATAATCCCGATGGTTTTGTTGGTTAAGTCAAATGAGTGCTTTTCTGCCAAAATCAACAGGCAGGTAATAATGTATTCAGCAACGGAATTTGAGTTGCAACCTTGTGCGGAATAAAAATGGATAGCTTTGCTTTTAAGATAGTCTTGGTCAACGTGGTCTAGGCCAACCACGGTGCTGCCCACAAAAGAGACTGAGCTGTCTGCAAGCAGGGCTTCATTTATCTGAGTGCGAGATCGTATTATAAGGGCATCTGCGGTTTTGGCAATGTTGGCGTCAATCGCTTTGCCAGGTATGAGTTGGATGTTGCCAAGATGGTTAAACATCTCTTTAGCAAAGGGGATGGCGTCGTCAATAATGATGGTTTTTAGCTTTGGCATGGCTGTGCTTCGAATAAATTTAAAATTAAATTATAAGGTATTATGTTGGCTAATTTTTCAGCATTGAAGGTATGCAAACAAGATGTCTAAAAAAGAGTTGATACAAATAAAAGGCGCGGTGGGTGAGTTGCAATTAAGGGTTGTTAGGTCGGATGCTCATTTTGATTCTATTAAGTCGGATAGTTTGGCGGTGATTAGTCATCCTCATCCGTTGTTTGGTGGCACCATGGATAACAAGGTGGTAACGACTTTGGAGCGTTTCTATCAAGGTCTTGGTTACAGCACAATTGTTTATAACTTTAGAGGTGTGGGGCTCAGTTCTGGTACCTATGATAATGGAGAGGGCGAGCAATTAGATTTGGCTGCGGTGGTGGATTGGGCACGCAATGAAATGCATTTTGGCCAATTAGTGCTTGCTGGGTTTTCATTTGGTGCCTATGTCACCTTGTCTGCGCAATCTAAATTGCAGGCTGATCGGTTAATGATTGTGGCGCCACCTGTTGGTTTATATGACTTTTCGCGTATTGAGGAAGTGGAGGTGCCATGGAGTGTCGTGGTTGGGTTTGAAGATGAGGTGGTTGATGCGAAAGAGATGGTTAATTGGGTGGTTAATCGTCAGTTAAAACCGAGCCTGCATTGCCGATCGCAAGCCAGTCATTTTTTTCATGGGCAGTTGATTTGGTTGAAAAAAATCTTAAGTACGGAATATTAGTAATTGCTTATATGTAATAAATCACTATAATTCAACATCAGAAAATTCTTATATACTAATAAACTTGTGTTATGTCGTAATAATCGGTATGGTTAGCGCGTTTTGGACAGCATCAATACAGGGTGCGAGAGTAAGGCAGATTTATCCTCGTTATCCGGTCAGTCTACATAACGCTATACCCCTTATATTACAAGCTATGCACAGCATACGGAGTCACTATGAACAAGCAAATCAAATCTGGATTGCAATTAAAACGCTTGGCAATTGCCATGGCTTTCACCTTCCCTTTTATGGTTCAAGCCAGTGAATCAGGTAAAACCTACGATTTTAATTCCTGCGTTGAAACCACCTTAAATCAAAATCCAGAGATGTTTGTGAGTGCGGCCCGTATTAAGCAAGCGGAATCGGCATTGAATGAAGCAAACAGCAGTCGTTTGCCGCAGATTACCGCTTCGTTTACCGCTGCGAATTCAAACGACGCTTTAAATGTGTTTGGGATGAAGTTGCAGCAGCGTCAAGCCACGTTTGCTGACTTTGGTTTTGCTGATTTTAACCTAGCTGACCCTGATGTATTAACTAAGCAACCTGATGACTTAAACAACCCAGATGCACATACTGATTTCAATACACGTATTGAGATGCTGATTCCCGTTTATAACGGTGGCAAAATAGCCAGCTATCAGAATCAAGCGAAAGCGATGATCAAAGCGGCTCAAAGTGGTGATGTCGCGGTTCAGCAATATTTAACCTTTAATGTTTACCAAGCCTATGAAGCGGTGCACACTGCACGCGCCTTTATTGAAGTGGCTAAAAAAGCCGTTTTAGCAGCAGATTCTTACGTTAAGGCAACGTCCAATTTAGTTGAACAGGGTATTTTGGTGCGTTCAGAATTATTAAACGCACAAGTAAACCAGTCAAACGCGCAAATGGCGTTGGCTAAGGCGCAAAAGCAAGAGACCTTGGCGCTTGAAGGTTTAAGAATGTTAATGGCATTAGAGAACACCGATTCGTTTGATATTGGTGAGCGTATGGATATTAAATTACCGGCAGAAAATACCGATGAATTGATTGCAATGGCCATTGCAAATAACCCAGAGCTTGAAGCAAAGCGTGGCGAAGTCACCTCAAGTTTTGCCGCAGTTGATGCAAGCCGTGCCGGTCTTTACCCAAGTGTAAATTTAATGGCTCGTACCGACTGGCATGATGAATCACTTGGTTTTCAAAGTAACTCTTACACCGTTGCCGGTGTGGTTTCATGGAAAATTACAGATTTTGGTATGACGTCAAGTGGTGTGGATAAAGCAAACGCAGCCGCAAAAATGAAAGAGTCAGAACTGCGTTCTAAAGAGAATAAGTTAAGAATGGATATTATCACTGCTTGGCACAAACTCGACATTGCTAAAAAACAAGTTGCGGTTAACTTACAAGCCGAAGAGCAGGCAGATGAAGCACAGCGCCTTGTCTTAAAACGCTATAACAATGGGGTTGCAACCATCACTGAATTGTTAGCAGGCCAGGCACTTTTGAACAAAGCGCGTGCAGAAGTCGTCTCTGCAAAATACGATCGTAATGTTCAAGCTGCAAGCCTACGTTTAAACACAGGCACCATGACACTGGCTCAGATGTAGTCACAACCAGGATTTGTTAGCTGAGGCCCACATAATGTGGGTTTTGGTATAAATGGAATTTATTTTTAGTTTTTGAGGTTAAATATGAAACAACTACATAAGGTGTTCGCTATTACCGTGCTTGCTTCGGCAATGGGTTTGGCGGGTTGTACACAGGAAGATAATCACGCTGTTAAAACAGAATCACAACAAACAATTGCGGCTAATGTAGCGACAGTTGAACTGGGAACAGTTCCAATGAAAGCCGTTGTACCTGGCTCAGTTGTCTCTGATCAGAAAGCGCAAATTTCATCGCGTTTAATTGGTTATATCAAAGATTTGAATGTTAAAGTCGGTCAAAAAGTAAAGCGTGGTGAACTGTTGTTCAGCATCGACTCAACCGATGTTAAAAGCCAAATTACTCAAGCCAATGCTGGTTATCAGCAAGCTTTAGCGGCCTTAGAGAACGCTAAGTTAGATTTTGATCGTTTTACTAAGTTGTTTAAAGAAGATTCTGTTTCTAAACAACAGTTTGACCAAGTTCGTCTACAGTACAGCGTTGCGCAAGAAAACTTGGCGGCCGCAAAATCTGGTTTAGATCAAGCAAAAGCACAGCTTACTTATGCCAATGTACGTGCGCCGTTTACGGGTGTGATTGTTGAGAAGTTGGCGAATGCGGGTGCCTTAGCATCTCCAGGTCAGCCGATCGTTGTAATCGAAAACTTACAAAGTATCAGTGTTCAAACTGAAGTAGCGGGTGAGTTGTTTGCCGTGCTCCGTCCAGGTGATGAAGCAACGGTCTTAATTGATGGTCAAGCAGAAGCACTTAAAGGTGTGATTTATACGTTAGTGGGAGCCGCTAACCCAAAAACACGTACGCATACGGTTAAGTTAAGTTTGCCTGCCATTAACAACGTTAACAGTGGAACGTTTGCACGTGTGAGTTTTAAGCGTGGTGATCGTCAAACGATTATGGTGCCAAGTTCGGCAATCGTTGAGCGTGCTGGAATCTCTGGTGTGTTTGTTGTTAAAGAAGGTAAAGCGTTCTTCTCTATGGTTCGTCCAGGTATGTCTGCAGATGGTATGACCGAAGTTCAAGCTGGCTTGAACTTGGGTGAGCGTATCGTGATTGATAACAACCAAAGCTTGTTAAATGGCGATATTGTTGAATCTGTTGAAGCAACGAATGAAGGAGCTTAATCAGCATGTCTGGTAATACAAACTCACCTCAGGATGAGTTAAATATCGCTGGTAAACTGGCTAAGATATTTATTCATTCCAAAATCACTATGATGATTATGATTGCGATCACCCTTGCGGGGATGATGGCTTATCTAATTACGCCTAGAGAGTACAACCCGCAAATTATTGTTCCTGCGGCCAATATTATTGTGCCTAAGGGTGGTGCGACACCAGAAGAAGTTTCCAATATGGCCGTGAAGCCATTAGAAGCGATTATGAATGCGTTACCAGGTGTGGATCACACCTTTGGTTTTGCAGCGAATGACTTTGGTGTGGTAACCGTTCAGTTTGAAGTGGGTGAAAACCAAGTAGACAGTTTGGTTAAAGTTTATAACCAGCTGATGCAAAACATGGATAAGATGCCGCCTGATACGCAGCAGCCGATTATTCGCCCAATCAACGTGGATGACGTGCCTATTATGACGCTTGCGGTAACCTCTGACGAGTTACCGGGTGTTGAATTGCGCGATGTTTCTTTAAAGTTAGTTGAGCATTTGCGTAACATACCAGGGGTGTCTTTTACCGACATCGTTGGCGGGGATCGTCGAGCGGTAAACGTTTGGTTGGATGCTCAAAAGATATCGCTTACCGGCTTAACGCTTGAAGAAATCAGCAAGATGCTCAAGGGCAGTAATGTCTCGATGCCGGTTGGTTCATTAGTTAACAACAACAAAAATGAGTTGGTACGCGTCAATGGTTTCTTAGGTAATGCGAATGAAGTTGGTTCGATCATTATCGGTGCCGATATGGGTCGCCCGATCTATTTGCGTGATATTGCAACCATTGAAGATGGTGCGCAAGAAGCCGATTCTTACACACGTATCGGTTATGGCCCACAAGGCCCAAGCAACCTGCGTGGTGAGCAAACTGCAGTAACCATCAGTATTGCTAAAAAGCCAGGAACCAATGCGGTTGATGTCGCAAACTCAATTTTAGAAAAGCTTGATCTATTAAAAGCCTCGGTTATTCCAGCCAATATTGATGTGGTGGTAACCCGTAACGATGGTGAAAAAGCCAACGCAGCGGTTAACTTGTTGATGGAGCATTTGGTCATCGCGGTTGCCTCAGTTGTGGTTATTTTGGTTATTTTCTTAGGGTGGCGTGAAGCCGGAATTGTAACCTTAACGGTTCCTCTTATTTTGTTTGTGGTGCTGTTTATCGGAATGATTGCCGATCAGACCATTAACCGAATCACCTTGTTTGCATTAATCTTATCGTTGGGGCTTCTTGTTGATGCCGCCATTGTGGTTATCGAGAACATACATAGGCATATTCACTCGGGATTTGATCCAGAGAAGTTTGATGAACTGATGATTAAGGCAACCAACGAGATTGGAAACCCAACTAACGTTGCAACCTTAGCGGTTATCTTAGCTTTCATTCCGATGATGTTTGTAACCGGAATGATGGGGCCATTTATGGGGCCTATTCCTTTTAATGTGCCGGTTGCGATGATCGCCTCATTGGTGATTGCTTATATCTTAGTGCCTTATGCGGCTTACCGTTTCTTAGGTAAGAAAGCCATTGCTGAGATGAAGCGTCGAGAAAGTCTTGAAACGCATCACGTACACCAAGAAGACTGGATGCAAAAGCTTTATGTTAAATCAATCACCCCCATGATTGAGAGTCGTACAAAGCGTAATGTGTTTCTTGGTGTGGTGTTAATCGCTCTGATTGGTGCGCTGCTTCAACCCGCCTTGCAATTTATGCGCGGTGATGACATGAATGGTCCACTGCACCCAGCGGGTGTTGAGGTTAAGATGTTGCCTTATGACAACACCAGTACCTTCTTGGTTCAGATTGATATGCCAGAAGATTCTGCTTTAGAAGCCACGGATCGTGTGGTTCGTCATGTAGGTGGGATAATTTCAGAAACCATTCATGTTACAGACTACAGTGTTTATCTTGGTCAACCTGCTCCAATTGACTTTGCGGCGCTGGTACGCGGTGATTTAATCAAGCGTGGACCTAACTTTGCTCAAATTCGTGTGAATTTAGTCAATAAACATGACCGTAAAGAGTCGTCACATGACATTGCAATTATGTTGGATGAAAAATTGAAAGAGATTCGTACTTCTTTCCCAGACGCCAATATTAAGCTCTATGAGACGCCTCCTGGTCCGCCAGTCACCACGCAAATCATGGCTGAGCTATATGGCCCAGATTACGATAAGCTTCGAGCTGCGGCCAAAGAAGTGGATGGTGCGTTCAATAGTATTTATGGCATGATCAACGTGGATGACTCGGTAACCTCTGATGTTCAGAGTTATGAAATTAACATTGACCGTGAGCAATCCAACTTATTGGGTGTTGCACCTGCACAAGTTGCCAAAATGTTACGTGATTATGTAAACGGTTATGAACTTGGGTACATGCACTTAGACAACGTTCGTGAATCGGTGAATATTTTGGTTCGTTTACCAAAAGCCGAGCGTACGGTTGCCGAACAATTGTTGTCTTTACGTGTTCAGTCGCGTTCAGGTGAAGCGGTACCGTTGTCTGCGGTTGCTAATATTGAAAAGGTAACCCACGCCAAACCGATTCTAAATCGCGATCAGCATCACATGGTTATGGTCGGTGGCGAACTGTTACGTTCAAGTCCGGTTTATGCGGTATTGTCGTTAGATAAAATGTTAGATGGCGTGACGTTACCTGAATCGGGTGTCACATTCCATACTGCTAACTTAGGTTTTGTAACGGCACAACCGGATGATGTGATGAACTACACCTTGCTATGGGGTGGTGAGATGCGTCTAACGTTAGATGTATTCCGT
The DNA here is from genome assembly GCA_016938655.1 of Thiotrichales bacterium. Taxonomy (GTDB): domain Bacteria; phylum Pseudomonadota; class Gammaproteobacteria; order Thiomicrospirales; family Thiomicrospiraceae; genus Thiomicrorhabdus. The sequence continues at coordinate 10,001 of JAFGUG010000107.1, forward strand.
GACATGGGGAGTGCGTTTATTGTGGCACTAATCTTTATCTACTTGATTTTGGTTGGTTACTACAAGTCCTTCATGATGCCAGTTATTGTAATGGGTGCCATCCCGTTAACGATGATTGGGGTCTTCCCGGGTCACTGGTTAACTGACCAAGCGTTTACCGCCACATCAATGATCGGGGTCATCGCGCTCGCCGGGATTGTAGTACGAAACTCCTTGCTGTTAATCGACTTTGTACTCGAGTATCGTAAGGAAGGCCAGTCACTTAAAGACTCGGTTATTGAGGCTGGTAAAGTACGTTTCCGTCCAATTCTATTGACGGCACTTGCGATTATCTTTGGTTCGATGATTATGATTACTGATCCAGTGTTTGGTGGGTTAGCGGTTGCCTTAATCTTCGGAACATTGTCTTCAACGGTTCTAACTTTACTTGTTATTCCATTGATGTACTACATCTGGCAGTGGCACGGTGGTGTTAAACAGCAAGAAGCGTTAGAAGCGCAAAATGCGAAATAACCCCAGAGTTACAAGCTGATTAAAGAAGCCCCGCAATTGCGGGGTTTTTTTTGCCTAGTAAAAAGTAAGCAGGCCTGCTTACTTTTAATTCAATTAGTTATTAATTTTCCTTATTTATTATCATTAATAAATACTGATACAATAAATCCGTAAGTTGTACAAGAATTATATTTTAATCATTGGAGAGTACAAAAATGTTGAAGAAGCAATTGAAGAAAACACTATTAGTCGCGGGCATTCTAAGTATGGGTATGACCCCAGCCATGGCCGAAGAGCCAATGACCGTCAATGTGGCACGTATTACCATGGATGTTGCCAACAAGATTGCAGTGAATGCAGTGGCTTCTTGTCGTGAAAAAGGGATTCCAATTAGTGTGACGGTTGTTGACCGTAACGGTATTGTGCAAGCTCAGCTAAGAGATACGATTGCACCGCCAGTTTCATTGCCAATCAGCAAAAACAAAGCATACACTGCGGTTATGTTTAACGTTAAAGGCTCACAGTTAGAAGGACGTGCAAACAGCCCGCTACAAACAATGGGCGTAGACTTAGCCTTTATGGCAGGTTCAACACCGATTCAAGCCGGTGGCAAATTGTATGGTGCGGTGGGTGTCAGTGGTGCACCTGATGGAATGGATGATGAAGCCTGTGCCATTGCCGGTGTGAACTCTGTTTTAGAAGATTTAGAGATGCAATAAGTCTTAAAATTTAAGACTTTCTACTAAAAGCCAGCTTTATCGCTGGTTTTTTTGTGCCTTTTGTTTATGAATTTTTTGTTAAATTAGCATTTCAATCATTAAGTTCTAATATTAGGATTGTCGGATATTATTAATGTTTATGGCTTTAAAAGTTAAATTATTTGCATTTATATCATGGTCTTACGGATTATTTTATTGTATTTTTCAGGGGTGCAAGTTTTACTTATTTGATCATTAAAATATTTGCTTATGAATTGTGATAAAAAATATTGAACTCCTATAACCCTTCCTTTTAAATACGTACTCAGCCGAACACGGCAACAAAAATTAAAAAATAATCTTGAGGATACAAACATGAAAAAATTAAACGCATACGAAGTAATGGGAATGATCAAAGCTAAGCAACTTCAAAAGCAAAAGGGTGCATCATTAATTGAATACGCTTTGGTTGTTGCTGCTGTCGTTGCCATTTCTGTTGTTGTTTTCAGTGGTGATGCAGGTACGTCTATCAACGGTGCAATCGAAGCGAAGGTAACTAACGCCGCAAAAGAAATTGCTAAGTAATTAGGTTCTATTTGATGAGTATGAATAAGGTAATGACACAATGTATTAAAAAGCAAAATGGAGCAGTCCTATTAGAGGCCGCCTACATTTTGCCACTGATGCTAGCAATGGCACTGTTTATACTTGATGTCGTTGTCTATTCATCTGATCGCTTATCTGCCAATAACGTGATGGCAGATACCTACCGTTTAGTCATGGGGCAGGCGAATAGTATTGCCCCTGGCGACAATGGTAAAAATGTCACCTGTACTGCTAATTTAGTGCAGCTGAATACTAGTGAAGTCGAAAAAACCATTCGTAACAACATGGCTAGTCTGTTTGCAGATTTGTCATCAGGCGATGTAACGGTATCCACTTCAACGGAAGCGGGTGTTACACCACAAGTTTATATCGTCAATGCTAGTTTTCCCTCTCAAACAATCTTCCTTCCAGATACGCTTGCTCAATCCTTTCCAGTTAAATCTCAATTGATTCTTAGTTTTGATTTGGGTTGTTAAGCGCTGTAATTTAATAAAAAGTGAACTCTATGAAACTTCAACGCAGTGATTTGATTCTGTACGGGATTGCTTTGCTCTCATCAGTGCTCGCCGTCAGTTTAGTTTACGGTTACGTCGAAAACCGTGTTTCAGAAGCTGAAAGCAAGGCCGAGGTAAAAACCATTACGGTTATTGAGAAGCCAGAGTTACGTTCTGTCGTGGTGGCGAACCGTGATTTGTATCGTGGTGAAAAAATCAATATTGATGACATCAAAGTATTAATGGTGCCTACCGAAGGGGTAATTACTTCTGGCGTAGTGGTTAATCCAGACAGTATTGTCGGCCGAGTAGCTAAGCAACCGATCTATGCTGGCGAGTGGATGATTGAACAAAAAGTGGGTGTGTTAGATGAAGATGAAAGTCGCGTTGAGTCGTTACTAGAAGAAAACATGCGTGCGATGCGTATTCCAGTTTCCGCTGAGAGTGGCCTGTTGGGAATGTTGAATCCAAGTGATCATGTGGATGTCATCAGTGTGTTTGAAAGTGCTGACGGTAAGCGCATGATCAGTCGCACGATTCTTCAAAATATTGAAGTGCTTTCTATTGGTCAAACCAATCGTATGGGCAAGTTAGATGAAGAAGATGCACAAAAAGCGCATCAAAATCACGAAGGCGAAGCCTTTGTTAAGGCGTCAATGATCGCACTCAATGTTGACACTAGCCAAGCAGAGCAGTTGGCGCTTGCAATGAATGTTGGTGCAATTCATTTGGCTTTAAGAGGACCAGCTGACGTCAATCTTATTGAAACAGATGGGGTTAACGTCAAGGTAATGGAACGTAGTAAACAACGTCCACCAAAATATAAACCCAAAACTAACCGAGATGTCATTCAGATTATGCAAGGTGACAAAGTTCAAGAGGTAATTACACGATGAAATTCACTCCTAAATGGTTTAAAAGAACCGCCTTGTTAAGTGGTTTAGGTCTATCAATCGCACTGGGTTCAGTGAATGCGCAAGCCGCACTTGAAAAAACCTACAGCCTGACCGAAACAGACAGCCAAATTATTAAGTTTGATAAAGGCTTAAAACGCGCTTTGATTGCGAACCCTGAATTAGCAACCGTAAAGGTGTTGAGTAAGAATGAGCTGCTTATCACCGGTAAAGGCGCTGGTCGAACTCAACTAATCGTAACTTATCGAGATACACCGAACGTCGACCACCAAGTGGTACTTAATGTTCAGCCCGACCAATCTCGCCGTTTTGAGATTGAAGACACCGTTAAGCAACTATTGGCTGATTTAAATCCAGAAGGCACTGTAAAGTTTGAGCTAAAGAATGTTTGGTTAAACCCTGAGGGGTCGATTCGTCGAGAAGTTGACGCGATTGGAAGTCAGATTGACGGTGAAGCACAAAAAACATCTGAAAATAGAAAAGACCAAGATGTGCTGCAGTCAGAGTCAAATTCTGGCGCAACGGATGCTCAACCTTTGGCAGGAAACTACATGGCTTTATTGAGTGGTAGTGTTCAAAATAAAGCTCAAAAGAAACGCATTCACTCTGTTCTTTCGGCACTCGGGTTGAGTGTGGTCAATATGATTAATATTAGTGGCCCACAACAAATCAAACTCTCGGTTCGTGTTGCCGAAGTGGTGAAAGGTAACCCTTTTAGAAGTGGTGTTGCGGTTCGAGATAAACGTGATCGTTTTGGTATTTTCCCTCCAGGAAACTTAGGGTCAACAGCGAACTTTTTATTAAATGTTGCCAGCGTTGCCCCAGGAACGACTGCGCAGACAAGTTTTCCGCATGCTGATGGGTTTCAAGTCGGCGTCAATCCGTTTGGTAGCAGCTTGTTTGGCGTGCTTTCTATTTTAGAAGGCAATAATTTGGCTCGAATTTTAGCAAAGCCTGAGTTGATTGTGCAGTCCGGTGAAACGGCAGACTTTTTAGTAGGGGGGGAAATCCCTATTCCCGTTGCCCAGAACGAAAACACCATCACCGTTGAATATAAAGAGTTTGGCGTTCGCTTACGCTTCAGTCCCATTATTACCGAGTCGGGTGAAATTCAAATGACCGTTGCCCCTGAGGTGAGTAATATCGATTCCAGTGCCGGTTATCAGGCGGGCAATATTGTGGTTCCTGGCTTCCGTTCACGTAAAACAAACACCACCATTACAATGGCCGCGGGTGAAAGTTTTGTCATTGGTGGGTTAATTCAAGACAACTTAAGAAGCTCGGTTAACAAGGTTCCACTTTTAGGGGATATTCCGATTATTGGGGCTCTGTTCCGTTCAACCAGTTATGAAAAAGATCAGTCTGAACTGGCTATTTTGGTGACGCCTACTTTTGTAGACCCTATTGAGGTTGGAACCAAAGTCATGTTGCCGGGCGAAAATCTTGATCGACCAAGTGTGGCAGACGGTTTCTTTATAGGAAAGGTGGCTAAGCTGTTGCCAGACGGTGAAAGTGTTCTGCCTGAATTGTCGAGTAAAATTGGATTGGAGAAACCCTAATGGCGCATTCTTTATCAGCGAGTTCGATGGCTTTGAAACACGCCTTATATTTTGGTTTGGACGACGATCTTAAAGAGGCAGTCCGTGTTTCGATTATGTCTAAATATACGTTGGAGTCGATGGAAGAGATTCCTCATATTTGGCCGGAAGATATTAACTTGGCTTTATTGGAATATCAGGGAGATGCCAAACAAACGCTGGCTAAGGTAAACCAAATTTTAACCTTGGCAAAGGGTGTGCCGCTGTATGTTCTTTTAAAAGAGAAAGATGCGGATTTTATTATCGAGGCCTCACATCAAGGTGTGCAAGGGTTTATTGAATGCCCAAATGAAGTCTTTCATATTCTCTCTATTTTGCACATGCAAGATCGACGCCGCCAAGGTAAAAACGGAAACGTCTCTTCACTGTTTAGTTTAAAAGGTGGGGTTGGTTGTACGGCTTTAGCAACCAATATTGCTTCTCATTTAAATGAGATGACCGAAGGTCGCACCGTTTTAGTAGATTTAAATATGCCGTTAGGTGATGTGCCGTTGTATCTCAATATGGAAGGCAAACGTCTTTATTCGATTACGGACTTTGTTTATAACCTCAATCGTTTTGATGAAAACTTAATTTATAAATCATTAAGTCGTCACGAATCTGGGCTGTATGTGCTGTCGTTGCCTTCTGAAGTGAGTGAGCTGGAAGGGTTAAGCGGCGATATTATCAAAACCATTATTGAAGCTTTACGTCGTTATTACGATCACGTCATTATTGATTGTGCCAGTGATTTGTCAGACATGACGTTAAGTTGTCTTGATGAATCAGACAATATTGTCTTGGTTGCTGAGCCTTCTCTCTCTTCATTGCGAGCCGTCAATTCGGTTGTACAACTCACTCAAAAATTGGGTTACATCAAAGAGTCAATTAAGCTCGTTGTTAATCGTAGCACCAGTCAAGATGATGAATTACTTGATGAAGTGATTGATGCCATTGGTGTGGATACTGTAGTGAGAGTAGCCAACCAATATGCCGACTTTAATGACTCGTTGAAAGAAGGGATCTTGTTAAAAGACTATAACCCGAATTCTATCGTGAACAGACAGCTTAACAACATTGCCAATATGCTTCATAACGGCAGTTTGCAGCTGGATCTTTGTGAAGAGGAGTATGCGGCTACGGCTAAGAAAGGGCTTTTAGGCGGGCTTTTTGGTAAGAAAAATTCACCTTGTAAAGCCAAAGCGGCCAAAAACAAAGTGTCCGATATGGTGCAAACGTTTAATGAACCTAAAGTGGCGGTACCTTCATGAGCCTTCGTGATCGTTTAAGACAGGTTGAACAGCACCGACAGGTTCAGTTGGAGTCGGTTGGTAATGATTCAGTCAAAAAATCAACAACCGTCGCCAAACGCACGGTTTCCGAAATTAATTTAGCTCAAAACCCAACGTTACTCGAAATAAAAAAACGTTGTCAGAAAAAAGCCACAGAAGATGAGGCATTTTATCAAGCAGACAGTAAAGAGACGCGCCAAGAGCTACGCCCACGACTCGAAGAGTTGGTGAGAGAGCATGCAAGTGACTTGGGTTACCCACTCTCTGAAGTGGAAGTGCGTCAGTTAGGTGTCGAGTTGCTTGATGAAATATACGGCTTAGGACCAATAGAGCCTTTGTTAGCCGACCCCAGTGTTTCGGATGTGCTGATTAACAGTTACAAGCAAATTTATGTTGAGCGCAGTGGTCAACTAGAGTTAACGGACATTACGTTTATCAGTGAAGAGCACCTTCGTAATAAAGTCGATCGTATGCTTTATACCACCGGACGTCGAGTTGATGAATCGTCTCCTTTAGTCGATGCCCGTCTACCAGACGGTTCGCGTATTAATATTATTATTCCGCCGCTGGCCGTGGATGGTATCAGCGTCTCTATTCGTCGTTTTCCAGAAAAACACCTTCGTCCTAAAGATTTGATCGCATTTGGTTCCATGACCGAACAGATGTACACCTTTTTAGATTTCGCGGTTAAAGCCGGTTTGAATATGCTGGTTTGTGGCGGTACAGGGTCGGGTAAAACCACCACTTTAAACATGTTATCGGGTTTGATTCCTGAGAACGAACGTACGGTGACCATTGAAGACAGTGCGGAATTACGTATGCAACAAGCACACGTAGTTCGTCTAGAAACACGTCCGCCTAATGCCGAAGGTGTCGGTGAAGTGACTCAGCGTGAACTGCTTAAAAACGCCTTGCGTATGCGTCCTGACCGTATTGTGTTGGGTGAGGTACGTGGAGGCGAGGTCTTGGATATGCTGCAAGCGATGAACACCGGTCACGATGGTTCCTTAGCAACGCTGCACGCTAACAGTCCACGAGACAGCATTGCCCGTTTAGAGTTAATGATTAACTTGAGTGGAGTGGATATTCCTGCTGCTTCAATTCGTAAACAAATTGCCAGTGCGATCGACCTGATTATCTACGTGAACCGTGGTAAAGACGGCAAGCGACGGGTTGAGTCGGTGACCGAAGTGGTGGGGATTGAAGAGGATAACGTGGTGCTTCAAGAGATATTTACCTTCCAGAATAACTACGATAAGGCAACGGATGTGATGCGCGGTAGCTTTAAGGCAACGGGGTTACGTCCAAGTTGTGGTAAGAAGTGTGAAGCGGTTGGCTTTAGATTGCCGCAAGATTTGTTTAGCTTTACAGAGGATGTCTTTTAATGGATTTTGGTTTTGTCATTGTTGCATTAGCGATTGTGTTGCCATTTGTTCTGTTTGGGCTAGCGGTCTCGTCAAAGAAGAAACGGCTTCAGCAAGAGACCTTAAACACCCTAATGGCGCGTGTTGGGCTTAAAGGCAAAGAGGTAACGGGCGTTAAAGAGCAGTTGTTAACGCAAAAAAATAAAGGTTGGTATGTCTGGTTGACAGGCCTGTTCAAAAAAGCCGGTATTACCAATAAAAATACCATTATTCGTTTATTTGTTATTCAATCCTTTTTAATTTTCGTTAGTGTTTTTGTGTTTGCAACACGCTTTAACACGCTTTCTGAAAATGATTTTCTAATCATCGCCATTCTGCCGTTTTTCCCAGTGATCTATTTGGTTATTAAAATCAAACAGCGTCAAAAAGAGTTACGAAAGCAGTTTCCAGAGATGCTCGATTCTGTGGTGCGTTCGTTGCACTCTGGTTACAGCATTGATGGCGCTTTGGGTGCGGTGGGTCAAGATATGCGCGGTCCATTAGCTGAAGAGATGAGTCTGGTTAACAAACAGCTTACCTTAGGGATTAGCATGCGGGATATTCTGCGTGAATTCCAAAACAGAGTGGCGCTACCAGAGGCACAGTTTTTTGTTATTACCCTCATTATTCAGCGCGAAACTGGGGGTCAGTTAGCGGCTATTTTGTCAGAGTTGTCTAAGCTCATGCGTCGCCGCGAAATGTTTCAAGGTAAGCTTAAAACCTTAACCGCGGAATCGCGTTTTACGGCCTGGTTTATTGGTGGTGCGCCCGTCGTGTATATTGGCTATAAATATTTTTTTGATCGTGAATCCATGAACTTTTTTTTAAACGACCCTACCGGTATCCAGCTCTTCTCTTTTTCAGTGGTCATGATTGTGATCGGTACCTTGATTCTTCGTCAAATGTTAAAAATGAGATTTTAAATAAATGAACTTAGCACTCTTATTATTAACGGTGGCAGGCCTGTCGTTTATCTCTGTTTGGTTATTGGTCAATCGCGTTTTGCGATTACAAGTCGCTCAAGTACGAGTTGAACATATAAAATCGCGCGTTGGATTGGTCAGTAAGTACGCCAAAGAGAAGCGTAATTTCTCAAATTGTTGGTGGTGTTCGCTAGGGCGAGCCATTGGTCCAAAAAACAGCAAAGAAGTGTTAAAAACGCAGCAGCAATTGGTCAGTGCAGGCTATCGCGATGATCGACATATTGGCGGTTACTTCTTCATAAAGTACAGCGTACTTCTGGCTTCCGTTCTGGTCGCGGTGGGTCTTTGGGCTTGGTTTGCGGTTCGTCTGGAGTTGGTGATTCTTATTCCGGTTGTTTTCTTATTGCTTCCAGAACGCGTTCTCATCTATCTAGGGCAAAATCGTCTATCTAAAATCAGTCATGATTTACCCGACTTTTTGGATATGTGTAATATCTGCATGAATGCAGGTTTAAGCTATTTGGTCGCTTTAAAGCGTGTTTCAAAGGAATTAAAAGAGATTCACCCTGAGATTAGTTACGAGTTTGAATACTTGTTGGACCAAATTCAAATGGGGATGGCGCGAACCGATGCATTACGTCAGTTTTCAGAACGAAACCCAACCAAAGACATTGAGAATTTAGTTCAAGTGTTAATCCAGAATGAAAAGCTAGGCAGTTCAATCAGTGAAGCCTTGAATGAGTTTTCTAGACGCATGTACCAAGACAGAGAACAAGCGTTAGAAGAGAAAGCGGCTAAAACATCAGCCAAAATGGCGGTTATTATTATGCCGTTCCTTATGGTTCCCTACATGATTCTATTATTAGGTGAGCGTTTAGTCATGCTAGGAAGAGGGTTTTAATTTTGCAAATTAACTTTAAGGTCGCGTTTCGAGCAGGCCTGCTTACTTTAAGTTTTCTATTTTTGGTGGGTTGCAGTCAAGCGCCTAAAAAACCTGACATGCCAAAAGATCAAGTTGAATCCCAGACTAAGCCCTTGGCCACGGATTTAAGTGCCGAGGATGAGTATCAGTTTGCCCTTGATTTAGCGGGCTTAGAGGTCAAACGACAACGTTATGATCGTGCTGAGGGGATTTTGCAGAAGTTGCGCAAAGCCGAGCGAGAAGACATTCGAGTTTATCGTTTATTGGCACAGGTTTATGAGGCACAAAAAAAACCAGAAATGGCCCTGATTGCATGGCAACAAGCCAATAAGTTTACCGATAAAACCATCTCGGACGAAGCGGAGTTAGCAAGACTTGCTTTAATGAACGAACAATACGCTTCAGCAGAAGCGATTTATCAAACTTGGTTACTATCTGCAGATGAGTTGCAAAAGGTAAGTGGGCTCAATAACTTAGGGTTTTCAGCCATTCTACAAAAAAAATACTCTGCCGCTAAAGCCTATTTTCAGCAAGCTTTAGAGGTTGATCCACTTAATGCCAAAGCCATTAATAATTTAAAACTTGTCACTAAACTGATGGAATGAATATGTACCAAGAAAAAATGTTAAAAATGCAGCGTGGTTCAATCTCCCTTTTAGGCGCATTAAGTATTGTTGCCGGTCTCTCGGGGGTCTATACCATCATTGAATTGGGTAACAAGATGATTATGGATCGAAATTTTGATAACTATGCGCAAGCGATTGCGCCCGTTGTATTAAGAACAGAGTTGGCATTGACCCAAGCAATGATTGAAAACGGAGAGGGCGATGCCGCCCGCGATGCCGCCAAAAAGCTATTAAAAAGTTTAGGGCATGAGGTGGATTCCGATGTTACCTTAAATATACAGTTTGGCAATATGGTGGCGTTGGATAGCCCGGCTACGTATACCAGTAACGGTATAACGTACACCTACAACGAAGAATTCGTGCCAGTTACCTTTAATCCGTCAAACCCCAAAGTAGGCTTATCCGAAGGGCAGTTACCACCCGACTTTAGTATGGTGAGTGTTGAGATTATAGAGAGTAGTGCAAGCAGTCTACTTCCGAATTTTCGTCCACAAGGCCGAGCACTTTACGGTTTAAGCGAAGCGGACATTAATACCCCCGATATGGCTAACTGTTTTTGTGACACACGTTATGACCAATGTGTTTCATCCCCCAGAATAGCGGGGAGTCTAGGAGACCTTATGGGCAACCCGGATACAAAGAGTCGTGAAAAGTATTGTGAGTATGGCGCAGCACCTTCGAGTGGCGGCCCCTTTTCAATGTTTTTTGGTAAGGCAAAATACTCTGAAGTTGATAGCATTAAATTTTCACCCCAGTGGGTGGGCACCCCTTATGATGCATCTGAAGGCGGAAATGCAACGGATCAGTTAAGCGCTTCATGGACAACCGTTATGAGAGATGAGCCAATGAGTATTGTTTCTGGAACGAATCCGTTTCCGGAAGCCAGTTGGGATGCCGCCAATATGAGTTGGTTGGTGGGTGATAAACCGTTTGTTTATGAAAAAACCACGTGTAAATTATTTAGCTGTAAGACAACCAGTCAAAACGTAGATGGTGCATTCTACATGGGTCGTTCTGGTGTGTGTGCTGATGGGGGGATGCTGACCGCCATGATGTCTATGTTTACCGGTAATATAAACTGCTCACGTTACACAGCGAACGTGAATTTAAAATACGAATTTGCGGCTCCTATTGAGAATATTATGACGCAATTAATTGGGGCAACAGGGGCTAATGAGCACTACTACAGTTGTCGTGATTTCTCCGGTATTACGAAAGCCCGTGCTGGTTTCTTCCAGATCATGATGCGCATGTTCACCTCTCCAATCGTGAGTTGGGAGAAGTCCTATCAAACATCAAGTTGTGCGGTCAAGAAAATGAGATGGCACGGTTGGTGGATGTTTGGCAGCTGGCGTGATGCTTAAATTCTTGAATCGTTTTTAAGTCACTGGACATTATCCCCGTAAGTGTCTATAATCCGCCATTCGTTTGGAGAGCTGGCTGAGAGGCTTAAGGCGCACGCCTGGAAAGTGTGTATAGGTTAATCCCTATCGAGGGTTCGAATCCCTCGCTCTCCACCAACGAAGCGGGTATCGTATATTGGCTATTACCTCGGCCTTCCAAGCCGATGAGAGGAGTTCGATTCTCCTTACCCGCTCCATATTATGGTGACTCTATTCGTCCCCTCGCGACGCTAAGTTGGGAACTCCGCCAGGTCCGGAAGGAAGCAACGGTACCTTCTGATGCGTGCGCCGAGGTAAGGCG
>JAFGUG010000108.1 GCA_016938655.1 Thiotrichales bacterium
TTCGCCATTGGCGATGCCAGCCATAACTGGGATGATGGAAAAACCTACGACGTCATTGTATTAACCGGTGCCGTATCTGAACTCCCTGTTGCCTACCAGCACAAACTTAACCTAGGTGGGCGCCTAGTCGTCACCACAGGCTCAGCACCGGTGATGACATGCCAAGTAATGACACGCGTCAGTGACACTGAATGGGAAACAGAAACCCTGTTTGAAACTGTCATGCCAAGCCTGATCAATGCAGAAGGCAAAGAAGTCTTTTCTTTCTAAGAGAGCTTTGCACAAGTGGGATGCGTAAGAAAAATGAGGCAAAATTTGTCTGGTTGAGGCGGATAACGCAGCTAATAGCTAGCTATTAGCAAGTTACATACAAAGAACTCGACGCCCAGAGGGGTAAGTCGAGAAAAATCAGACGGATTTTAACCATTTTTATGCGTGAACCCATCTCGTGCAAAGCTCTCTCCAAGTAAAGACTTCCTAAAATCTGCCAGGTTGGGGTATCTAAACCATCCCCCCAACCTGGCAGATTTTCACAGTCCTGCCCGCTCATCTCCACCACTTTTACTCTATGGGCCTCACCCTTAAAAACACCGGATGTCGTGGCACACCATGCACCGTGAGCTTCTGGTATTTAAATGTAATTTGCTGACCTAATTTAGGTGGCGACACCCGATCAATATCTTTTAAACCCGAGCCAATATAAAACTCACGACCATTCTTTAGACGACACTGAATTGCGCCTAACTCACCTTTATATTTTCCCGTTCCCGGCTTATAACCGACAACTTCGCACTCATCATCTTTAAATGGCTTCACTTTTAGTGCATCATTGGAGCGCCCTACTTCATAAGGCACGTCTCCACGCCTAACAACAAGACCCTCACCTTTTTGAGTCAGTACTTCTCGCAATCGACTCTTAAACTGCTGCTCAGACTCAATTCGTGTCTGCGAAATGATCTGAATAATGCTAGAAGGGCGTTGTTTCAGGTATCGCTTCAAAACAGCCAGACGATCTACTAACCCGCCGGGTTGATTAGGCACTTCAAAGACATTATAGGTAATTTGATGCCAACGATAATCTGGTGTTTTCTGACGAACAATGGAAGAAATATTTTCAAAA
>JAFGUG010000010.1 GCA_016938655.1 Thiotrichales bacterium
ATCGAAGGCGACAGCCACGTGCGCCGCTTTAAAACCATGTACCAGCAAACGCCACCCATTCCCAGCGTATTGGCCACCGTTGAAGGCTCGTACACACCTTAACAATTAATCGTTAAGTCGACATTGACCAGGCCTGGTAATCTAAACCAGCTTTACCAGGCCTGGTCAAACACAAAATCCTATAAAAATCCTTCTAAAGTTAATAACTTAATCACCCTTGCGTAAACACCCACACCTCACTCGTGCAAAGGTCTTATACTATTTTTTTAACATTTTCACAACAAAACCTTCATAAAAATAAGAGGCTTATACCGTTAAATAATACGCAGTATCAACTATGGGTTAGCTATATGAATAAGTCTTTGTTTTTAAGCGTGTTATTTCTACTGCCATTTGAACTAGCGCACGCCAGTGCAGACATCGGGTCACGAGAGTACAAACTCATGTTAACCCCCCAGCAATTTGCATATGCCACTGAATCAAATGATGTGATAAGCCTAATAGACAATGCCAAAACAACCATTGAACTGGCGATTGATCGTGATGTCACTGGAACACCAACCTTAGAAAAACAGCGTAACGTGCGTTTTTACGATGTTGCTTCAAGCTGTCATTTGCGCAATATGGGCTATGTATTTAGGGAAAGGGTCGAAAATGGTGACTCGGAAGTGACGCTTAAGTTTCGTGACGCCGACCGTTACATTGCGGGTTTTGAAGACCTTTCTTCACGCACTTTAGGCGCAACCACCAAACTAGAAGCCGATATAGGTGCCAGCACAACCACCCCATTTAAAGTGATTTATTCTCACGCCACCACCGCGCCCAATACCCGCACGCTTAACAATCTTTTGGACATCAACACCCACTTTCCTGGATTTGATGCCGATTATGCACTACAAGACACCCTACCCCTTTCATTGGTCGGCAACCTCGTTATTTATGAGCGCGTCTATAAAAATGTAATGATTGATTTAGGACAGTTTGATGCCGAAATCAGCGTCACTCTATGGTATCAAGGCCAACCCACATCACAACAATCACCGTTAATTGCCGAATTGTCCTTTAAATATGAAGATGCCAATGCCGACTATACACGCAAAGTGGTTAATCGAGCCAAGCAAGCTTTTATGGCGCTGCAAACCCTACCAGGGGTTGATTTAAGTGCCACCACCAAAACAGCACTGGTTTACCAGTTTAACCCGAATTTTTGTCAGTAAATTGATCGAAGATGTCTTGTATTTTTTTAATAAAACTGAAAGGAAATATGTATGTTTAAACGCACCTTGTTATTGAGTTCTATTCTTTCCACAACCCTGTTGAGCGCTTGCGGTGGTTCATCTGACACCACAACACCCGCGACTACAAAGTCTGTATTTGACTCTTTTCCAGCGGCGGGTAGCAGCTTGCCTTACAGCGTTTTGAGAAATGACACTACCGATGCCAAAACTCAACAAACACTCGAAATTCGCAATGGTGGCTATGGTTCAGCCATGACCAAACACCCTACCAACACCCATCAGTTTTACGCCATGACAGACCGTGGCCCTAATGCTGCTTACACTGGCGGTTCTTATGGATCAGGCGTTAAATTTCCAGTTCCTACTTACACACCACGCATCGGATTATTTGAAGTGGGTGAAAATGGTGCCATCACTCAAGTAAAAGAAATCTTGCTAAAACGCCCAGACGGACGTTTAATCAGCGGTTTGCCCAATAACTCTGGCTTAGGCGGAACAGGCGAAACCCCTTACAATGAAAACGGCGATCCAATTGTCCTCAATCAATCGCTTCCTTACCATGCGGAAACTAACAGCATCAAACTAGACGATTACGGTTTGGATTCTGAAGGCTTAGTGGCACTCAAAGATGGTACTTTTTGGGTGAGCGACGAATACGGCCCACACATTGTCCATTACGATGCCAACGGCATTGAAATTGGCCGCATCAACGCCTTTACTTCTGACGCACGCGTAACAGACACCACAGGCATCAACCTGCCCGCAGAATTTGCCAATCGCTGGGCAAACCGAGGCATGGAAGGCTTGGCTGTTACCCCCGATGAAAAAACACTGGTCGGCATCATGCAATCCACCCTATACAACCCAACCAAAGCCGACACCGTTAACTTCGACCTAACGCGCATTGTCACCATCAACCTAGAAACTAAAGAAATCGGTCAATATCTGTATCAACAAGACAAAGCCAAAAACGCCAATTCTGAAATTGTGGCTCTAAGCGCAACCGAGTATTTGGTAATTGACCGCGACACCGCGTTTTTATATGGCGGACCTACTGGAACGGCAACACCAACCGCCATCAAACATATCAATCGCATTGATTTAAGCACAGGAACAAACCTCGAAACAGTATCTGTGAGTGATCGAATCACCAATGATGACGCAACAGGTCTTTTGGTGGATGGCAAAACGCTAGAAGCCGTTCCAGCAGACAGCGGCGATACTAATGTTTGGGCAACCCTTGCCAAATTGGGCATTCAACCCGTTGAAAAAACGCTTGTGGTCGATATGGTTGCCGAAAAAAGCTACCCTCACGACAAAATGGAAGGTTTATGGGTGATTAATGAAAACACATTGGGTGTTATCAACGATGACGATTTTGCCACTTGGGCAACTGCGGGTGCTCTAGAACAAAAGATGCTCGATAGCAGCACGATTGATCAAAATCATTTATTTATAATCAACACAAAGTTAACTCCATAATTTAATTCGATAATTAACCAGTTAGTTTTAAATTTAAGATGAGGAAATCATTTCCTCATCTTAAAACATCCCCCATTCGCAAATAATAGCTTGACCAGGCCTGGTCAAATCATAAAACCGCGCACAAGTTTTATCTTTGGCGTGTTTATCCTTTATAATGAGCCGCTACAAAAAA
>JAFGUG010000011.1 GCA_016938655.1 Thiotrichales bacterium
AAGCTTTATATCCTAAACCCCGCAAGTCGCAGACTCGCGGGGTTTTTTTATGTCTATAACAAAGTCAGCAGGCCTGCTGATATTCTTAGCGTTCGATCTAGTTTACCTAATCTACCAAATATCATTTTCTATTTGGCTACCATTCTTTGCGTTCGCGACCAACTCTCTCAGTAATAAATGTGCAGGCCTGCTTGCTTTGAATTGTTTTATTGAAAGCTAAGTATCTTTTATTATATATCTGGTATATTAATGGCTAATTAAATATTACAAGTCTAATTATGTACAAAAAGTTTTTTGGTTTAAAAGAGCTACCGTTTAGAAATAATTTAGATTCCAATTATTTCTATGAAAAAGCATCAAGATTAGAGATTTTGAATGCTTTGGTGTATGTAATTAAACGAGGTGATGCTGTCATCAAGGTTACAGGTGAGGTTGGTTCTGGTAAAACGACTCTTCTTAGGTTAACTTCATTGGCCTTATCTGAAGGAACTGAGTTAATTTACATTAATGCACCTAATTTAACACCAAAAGATTTATTGTTCACAATTGCCGCTGAATTGTGTGTAGAAAATACTGAATCAATTTCAAAATATCAATTATTGCAACTCATTCGAGAAAAATTGCTTGAGCATCACTACCTTAAAAATAATGTAGTAGTTTTGGTAGATGAAGCACAGTCTATGAGTGTTAATACACTTGAAGAGCTTCGTTTGTTGACTAACTTAGAGACTGAAAAAGATAAATTAATACAACTGGTACTATTTGGACAGCAAGAGCTTGATGTTGCTCTTGATAAACAAGCGTTACGCCAGCTTAAATCACGAATTACGTACAGTATTCACATTCCTCAGTTAACTGAGCAAGATGTATACGACTACCTGAATCATCGTATGAGAATCGCTGAATATAAAGGTTTAGATTTTTTTTCGTTTAAGGATGCAAAAAAAATACAAAAATTAACTAGTGGATTACCGAGAACAATTAATGTAGTTGCCGATCAGCTTCTTATGGCTGCATTTGGCAGTGGAGATCGACAGTTAAAACCTAAACACTATGAAAACTTAAATAGTATACAAATGCAAAGGCAGCATTCTTCGTATCGTAATCCTATTTTGATAGGAATGTTTCTGAGCTTTTTGATTGGTTTTTTTATATTGATTATTTTATATAAGCCTGTATTAGGTACACAGCAATCACCAATAATAGATCAAACTAAAGTTGATATTGAACCACTGTTGCCTGTTAAACAAGATTTAAATACTGAATTTGATTTGGATTTTAATTTACCTGATGACGTAAGTTTTGTTGTGATTAATCAACAAAAGGACACAGCTGCTTTAAAACTTATACAGAATGATGAGTCAATGGATACAACTAAATCAATAAATAAAGACTTATCAAGTACAGTAGAGTCTACGGTGACCTCAAATGCAGAAGCAAATGCACAGTCAAATGATCTAACTAGCTTATATAGTTTACATAAAGAAACGGAGGCTTGGCTTACTTCTTTAAAGGACACAAGGTATGTAATTCAGTTGTCAACAACTACGCCTAGAGACTATAAACGATTACTACAGAGTTATTCGAATGATAAAAACTTTCTTAAAAATGTCCACTTTATGTTGGCTTTAAACGATAATGAATCTAAGTTGATTTTAAAGAGCTTGTATCTAGCTAGCTCTAGTTACACAACCCTTAGTAATGAACTTTTAAAGCTTCCAGAAGATCTAAGGCTTACCAAGCCTTTTATCGTCAATCTTAGTAGCTTAAAAGCTAGTGCTAAACACACAAGTCAGAAATTAGAGGCGATGGAAGTCCGATGAGTAATGCATATACTATTTTTAACAAACCGATTATTTTGACTTTAGTGTCAGTTTTTTTACTTTCATCCTGTACAACTACCTCTATTGTTAACCGTGAGAATGTATCTCCCGAAGTTAAAAATTCTTTTGAGCTTTCAGGACATATAGAACAGAAGGCAATACCTTTACCCATAGAAAATACAACTGGGGCTATTCCTAGTTTGGTTACAAAGCAGAAAATACTGCCCCCAATGCCAAGCACAATTGACTCGAACAAGAAATATTCTGTATCAGCTGTTGGCGTACCTGTAAGTGAACTTCTATTTAAGCTTGCACAGGATGCCAATAAGCAATTGGATTTAAACCAAGGCGTGAGTGGTACCTTATCTATTAATGCTATTAATCAACCTCTAGAAATGATTTTAGAAAGAATTGCTGATGATGCAGGTTTTGTTTTTGAAGTAGACAGTAGAAGTATAAAAATTTTTCCAGACCTGCCTGTTTGGAAAAACTATAAAGTTGATTATGTATTTATTCAAAAAACCAGTACTGACAACATTGACATGAAAATGACCGTTGCCAGTAATGGAGCAACCGGGGGGAGTACAAGTAATGTTACAGTGACCTCTGTGCATGATTTTTGGAAAAGACTTAAGGATAATATTGAAATTTTGGCGCAGCCGGATCCATTAGAAGCGAGACGTGAGCAAGATGTTTTAATTCAGCGAGATCGTCAAACTGACGCAAATGGGGCGGCTAAAATAACTGCCGAAGAACGAGCTGCAGTTATGAAAGGAACAAACCAGACCAATTCAACAGTAAAAAGGTCGGTCAACACATTGATCAACCCGGAAGCGGGAGTTATTTCGGTTTACACAACTCAAAAAAAACATAAGGCAATCGCATCTTACATTAATGACTTAACAGATCGTTCACAACGACAAGTGTTGATTGAAGCAACCGTTGTTGAAGTTGAACTATCTGACCAATACCAAGCTGGAATTGATTGGTCAACATTATTGAGTTCTGGCAGTGGAACAGGTGTGTTAGGACAAAGTCTTATACCAACAAGTCTTGCAGGCAACTCTGCGGTGGCATTCAATTTTACGGGTGCAGGTGGTGATTGGGATTTAGGTATTAGAATGCTGCAACAGTTTGGTAATACTCGAGTGCTTTCAAGTCCTAAAATTATGGCAGTGAATAACCAAACTGCTTTACTGAAAGTGGTTAATAACGAGGTGTATTTTACAATTGAAGTGAACCGAGAATCAGCTACTGCAACCAGCGCTGGTACAACAACTTTTGAAACCGTTGTTCATACTGTTCCCGTTGGTTTTATGATGAGTGTGACCCCGTTTGTGAGTGATGATGATAGTGTTTCGTTGAATATAAGACCGACTATTTCTAGAATTGTTGGTTATGTAAATGATCCTAGTCCTGATTTAGCACGAGAAGATATTATCAGCCAAATACCTGTTATTCAAGAACGTGAGATGGCATCGGTCCTAAAATTAAACAATATGCAGACAGCGGTTATAGGTGGATTGATTGAAGATACAAATGCCAATGACAAAAATGGTGTTCCTTGGGTTAATGAAATTCCGTTTGTAGGTGACCTGTTCTCATATAAAAATGACAATACAACTAAGAGTGAGTTAGTTATTTTTATAAGACCTGTTGTTGTGAAGAATCCAGATGTTGATAATGGTGATCTTAAATCACTTCGTAGTTTCTTGAAAACTAGCCGTTAAGGTTAACGGAGTAATATTTTAATGAGTGTTTTACTAGAAGCGCTAAAAAAGGCAGCAGAACAGAAGAAAAAGTCTAACCAAGTTACGGAAGACGTTTCTTCAGAGCTCAATAAGCCTTCACCTGAGAGCGTCTTGGTACTAAAGCCAATTGAAAACCAAACATTTAAACTAAGTGCGGATGGTTTTGAAGAGTCGAAGACTTTTTCTAAAGAAGATGAGATTGATAACGAGGAACCGCTAAAACAGAAACAAGCCACCATCAGTCTTTCTGAGGATTATTTGCAACTTCATGCAAAAAAAACGTTATCGATCGATGATTTAGAGCTTCATGATGATCCTTCAAATTCAAAAAAAGACTCAGATCAAGAAAATGAAATTGTTGAACCAATTATCTTGTCAAACGAACCTGCTGTTATTAAAGATTCTGACCTTGTTTCGTCAGGTCATAACCTTGAAAACCATATCTCAGATGCCGAGAATGTTCCCCAAAAAAATGATGTTGAAGATAGCTATGATTGGAGTTTAGAGCAGTTACCAGGTTACGATACCAATGCTCAAAATCAACTACCTGAGAAAGATTTCGCTGAAGAACCTGGAGTTCCCAACCCGATTTTAAGTACCAACAAACGCTTCCGAAAAAAATTTAGATTGAGCAGCCTTCGACAGTTTATTTTTGGACGTTCCTCGAATGTTGCAATTTTTGCTCTTTTTTCAATTTTAGTATTAAGTATTGTTGGGTTTTTCAGTATTTACTATTTCCAGCAGCAAGAGATTGAATTAGATCAAAGTATGCGTAAATATCAGTTGGTAAGAACTGCATTACCCGCTGAACTTCTTGTTAAAAATGATCAAGCTAACGAATCCAGCAATGAGGGCAAGGAAGCTGAGAGTAAGGAGTCTTTGACGAGCTCGGTGTTGCCAGTGGCTGAACAATCTTATTCTTTACTTCAAAAAACAAATACTGCACTCGATAAGCCAGTATCTCAGCAAATAGCTGAGTCTGAAAAGCTGTCTAAAGATCAGATATTAGAAGTTTTAGCTCCCGTAACAAAGTCTGTCGTTAAAGATGCTGCCAAGGTTACAACTCCTAAAACCACTTTGCCTCAGGAAAATCGCCAGTTTGTGATAACACAAACTAATCAAGAGTCTGATATTCAAAAAGCCTATACCGCACTTTACGCAGGGGATTTGACTGCTGCAAATCAATCTTTTAAATCAGTCTTGAGTAACGAGCCTGATAATATTTCCGCTTTAAGCGGTTTTGCAGCAACCCAGGCTCAACTAGGAAACGAGCCAGAGGCAATTAAATACTATCAAAAGGTTTTGTCATTAGACGCTAATAACTTACACGCCTTTGAAGCAATGATATCGATAATCGGTGACAGCTTAAATGGTAATGAGTGGAAAGATGAAATAAAACGAGTCTTAAAAATTCACTCAGACTCTGCGGTGCTAAATTATGCATTAGGTAATTTTTATGCCAAAGAATCCGACTGGAAGGCCGCGCAGATCTATTATTTTGATGCTTATGCCCTAGATAATCAAAATGCAGATTACTTAGTTAACCTTGCGGTTAGTTTAGATCATTTAGGCCAGTATGGTCTAGCTGAGAAATATTACACCTTAGCCTTAGTGAACGCTTCAAGTCAGTCATTGAATTTTGATGATTTACCAATAAAACAGAGGTTGGTTGTTTTACGCCAGTATATTGGAGCTAATGGTCAATGAGTTCTAAAGCGCTTTTAGGTCAACGACTTATTGAAAGTGGCAAGATTAGCTATGATCAATTAGAAATTGCTCTGACTGAGCAACGAAAAACTGGAAAAAAGCTAGGTGAGGCGCTTTTTCGATTAGGTTTTCTTAGTGAACAGCAAGTAAGAGAAGCGATTGGTGAATCGGTTGGTTACGATTCGGTAAGCTTAAGTGGAATCGTTCCAGATGCCAATGCAATGAGTATGGTTTCAGAGTCCTTCGCAAGAACTTACTTGATTATGCCAGTGAGTTTACGTGATCAATTTTTAAAAGTCGTTATGGCTAGTCCTGACGATATTTTATTGCTCGACAAACTTAAACGTCACATTCAAAACCCTGATGTTCAGCTCATACCTACGATTGGTGTAGAGAAAGAGATACTTAATAGTATTGATAACTATTATGGGTATGAACTCTCTATTGACGGTATTTTAAGAGAGCTTGAGACGGGTAAGATTGACATTGGTCAGTTATCGGCTACCAGAGAGTACTCGCAACCGATGGTTCGTCTGGTCGATAGCATCTTGACCGATGCAGTTAAAAAAGGGGCTTCCGATGTCCACTTTGAGCCAGAAGAGAATTACATTCGTATTCGCTATCGTATCGATGGTGTATTACAAGAGGTAAGACTGCTACATAAATCATTCTGGTCAGGCTTAGTCGTGCGACTCAAGGTTATATCAAAGCTTGACTTAACTGAACAACGATTACCTCAAGACGGCCGTATGGAACTGTTTGTTGATGGGAGACGAATTGACTTTCGTGTATCTTCACTACCAGGTACGCATGGTGAAAACTTTGTTCTACGTATTTTAGATCGTGAAAAAGGAATTGTACCGCTTGCTCAGTTAGGTTTGGATACGCATTCTTTTGAAGAACTCAAACTTATGTTAGCAAGACCAACTGGGATTATGTTGGTAACCGGCCCAACCGGTTCAGGTAAGACCACCACGCTGTATTCAATTCTGAATGAGTTGAATCAGGTTGGGGTTAATATCATGACGCTTGAAGACCCGGTTGAATACCCCATGTCGATGATTCGTCAGACTGAAATTAATGAAGATATTGGGATGGACTTTGCAGCCGGTATTCGAGCTCTACTTAGACAAGATCCAGACATTATTTTGGTTGGTGAGATTCGTGATTCAGAAACTGCAGAAATGGCAGTAAGAGCGGCCATGACCGGTCACCAAGTATTTGCTACCCTGCATACAAACTCTGCAATTGGTGCGATTCCACGCCTAATTGATATTGGCGTTTCAACCAGTATTTTATCGGGCAATATCGTAGGGGTTGTTGCACAGCGTTTAACTCGTAAACTCTGCAAAAAATGCAAAGAAGCGTATGAAGCTGAAGATTATGAAAAACAGCTTATGAAACTAAATACAGATGATTCTTTAACACTCTTCCGACCCAGAGGTTGCGAATATTGCAATCATCGGGGCTATAAAGGACGCTTAGCAATATTAGAAACGCTAAGATTTACCAAAGAGATGGATGAACTCCTTCTGGCTGGGGCTCCTCAAGGACAAATTTTAAAAGAAGCCATGGATCATGGTTTTTTAACCATGACACAAAGTGCTTTAAGTTGGGTAAGACAGGGTGAAACGTCAATCGAAGAGATTAGTCGTGTTGTTAACTTGACCGAGTTGCTTTAGGAACCCATTATGCAAAACTTTAAATATACGGGTATTAATCGTTACGGTAAGCGCGTTAGAGGTGTCGTTTCAGCTAATGATAAAGCTGACCTCAATCAAAAGCTTCGTAAGCAGAATATAAATTTAATTAGCAGTACCAAACAAGGCGTTGGACTATTAGGGCCATCTAAAACAAAAGTTACCCGCAAAGAGTTAATTTTTATTACCTTTCAGCTTGCTCAGCTCTTAAAAGCAGGCGTGCCTCTGTTAGAGGTAATTGATGACCTTAAAAATTCTATAGAGAGTGAGTCAGCCAAGGATATGTTGGCTGAGATACACGACATGATGCAGGGTGGTTCAACTTTCTCTGAGGCCTTAATGAGTTACAAGAAGGTCTTTGGTAATGTTTATGTGGCTTTAGTCTCTGTTGGTGAAAATACTGGTAAGTTGGATCACATTTTATCCAATTTAGGCGAGATGCTAAAGTGGGAAGATGAACTTACTTCTAAAGCAAAAAAAGTCATGATCTATCCTGCCATTGTGGCGACCGTAGTCATTGCCGTTGTTATTTTAATGATGCTCTTTGTTGTACCTGAACTATTAGGGTTTATTACCTCAATGGGTGGGGAGATTGGTTTTGCCACACGAGCATTAATTGCAACATCGGGGTTTATTCAACATTACATCATTGAACTTTTTGTGATTCCAACCGCGATTGTCTACGCTGTTAAATGGTGGCGCACAAAGTCTGAAAAATTTACTTTAAAAACCGATGAATGGGTTTTAAAAATTAGCATTATCGGTCCTATTATTCACAAATTAAAGTTAGCTCGCGTTGCTAATACATTAGCCGTTATGTACGGAGCGGGTATTAGCTTTACGGAGTCCATGAAAATGAGTGCAACTGTTGCAGGCAATACTTTTCTAAAACGTAATATTGATCTAGCTGTTCAGTTGATTCAAGAAGGTAAGCCTATTCACGAAGCATTTGAAACGGCAGAAGTTTTCCCTAAGCTGGCTATAAGCATGATTAAGGTTGGGGAAAACAGTGGTCAAATGGATGAAGCATTGAGCAATATTAGTTATTTTTACGATCGAGAAGCCAAAGAGATGATTGAAAAGATTGAGCCTGCAATTGAACCTATCCTAACTGTTGTAATGGGCTTTGTCGTTGGCTGGGTAATGATCGCTGTACTTGGCCCAATTTACGACACGATAGCGCAGGTACAGTAACGATGAAATATGTTTTTTACATCAGCAATCAAAGCTTAACTGTCTATCAAGACCGCAATCAATTGACCGAATGGGTAAAAACTTTTTTGTGGTCACAACAAAATGAAATTGATACGTTTCTGACTGAGTTACCGTCCAAAAGTCCGGTCTCAATCGTTTTGGATTTGGCAGAGGAAGATATTGCTCTTGAACCGTTTCCCAAGCTTTACTTATGGGAAAAAAACTCTGTAAGAGATCAACACATTAATGATCGAAAAGAGGATGGGGTTGACTTGGTCAACACCCAATGGAGCGGGCAAATCATTACCAGTAATGAAGGTCGTGCAGAAGAGTTACTGTTAACTTCTTCGATTACTAGCCCCCCGCAACTCGTTAATTTTTTGAGCATTTTAGAAGATGCACAAATCATGCTTACAGGCATTTATTCGGCACCATTTTTACTATCAAGCTACTTTAATACTGAGCTTAGCGAAGTATTTGGGTTAAGCAAAGAGCAAATCAGGCAACCATTTTTTATTATATCTCGTCAATCTGATATCAGTTATCGTCAAACCTTCTTTAATCAGTCGGGTATTCGTATCAGTCGTTTAATAGAGTTAGATAAGGATGCAAGTGATTATGATGGATTGAAAACGGCTTTAATCCACGAAACTAAATTAGCTAAAAACTACGTCTACAATCAAACGATAGTGAGTGCGGAAGAGGAGGTCAGCTATATTTTTATGGATGGCGATCATAAGCGGTTGGAGGGGTTAGAAAAGTTAGCTAAAACTTCCGGACTTATTAATGATGTCTCGATCGATAGTGGTGCCTTTTTTAAATCGGCAACCTTCAGTCCTGATACCGCTGTACTTGAAACTTCTGCTACAGATTTATATGCATCCAAGAGTTTAGCCGACTTTGTATTTAGACAGAATCCTCCAAATTTTTACTCCACGGCTTACGTGACTAAAATTACCAATTTAATATTAGGATCACGTAGCCTAATAGCGGTAAATACTTTGGTATTATTGGCACTGTTAATTTACATTACGGTTTCAGCAGTTGACTGGTACATGGGGCAACAAAGGTTAGATCGATTAGATACGAGCATTGCTAATCATCAGGTTGAAAAAGAGCGTCTACAAAAAGTGGTCAATTTGCAAATTGATGCTGAAGAGATAAAGGCATCCGTTGAGTTTTCTGAAGCCATTTTGAAATTAAAGAATGAAGGTACACTAGGGTTCGATGTTAAGCCAATTACCGATGTCGTAGCTAGTCAATCTGAACATATTCAAATTATGAAACTGGATTGGAAAAAACAGGGGAAATTTGACAGCACGATTTATGATATTGATTTTCAAGGCCTTGTTTACCCCTTTATAGACTATTATCGTGATCCGGTTATGTGGGTTGATACCTTTAGGGATGAATTAGCAAAATTAGAGAATGTTAAAAATGTTCGAATTGTTAAAGAGCCTTTGAACCGAGATTTAAAGCAAGCTTTGACTATTGTTGTAAACAATAATTCTAAGGTGGTTGATGCTTTACCTTTTCAAATAAAAATGGAGGTACAGTATGAGCCCTCAAAATAATATTTCTCACTCACTCATTAGGCAGTTATTTTTTAAGCCAGTTCTTATTCTGCTTGCTTTGGCAGTCATTGCAGCCGGTGCTTGGTATATTTTGACTGAAGAGCAGAAGTCTTTTCAAAAAGTCGAAAATCAAAAGGTAAGGGCTTTAAATGGCTTAATAAGTCAGGTTAATTTTTTACGAATGCAAGTTAAGTTGTACGCTGAATACGGCGATAAATATAAAGAGCTTGTTCGTCAAGGTGTGGTAAAGCAGCAAGATCGTGTTTTTTGGGTTGATTCCATGGTTCAAATGCAGCAGTCATTGGTTATGCCGGAATTTAATTTTAGTTTCACACCTGAAGCATCCCTTACCAGTGAACGATTTGAGAAGATTCCTATTGCGCCTAGGCCAATCTTTTTTTTCAGCCGCTTGACCGTCAAAATGGGGTTACAGCATGAAGGGGATTTATTAACGTTTATAAATGCAATGAACACGCGTGTTTCACCTATGTATTTAGTAGAGAGCTGTAAAACAGAGTTTCAAGTTAAAGAGGTTGAAAAGGCTGAGAGCATGAACTTTAACCCGGATAAAGGTAATATTCGTGCTGAATGTTCTTTTATTGTTTTCCATTCGCATGCACAATTGGTAATTTAATCCCTTTACGTTATTGCGCTTTTAGGCCATAAATAGGTTAGTTATGAACAACAATATTACGCTTAAGGCGATTGGTTTAAGCAGTTTCATTTTTATGTCACTTCTTATTGGCTCTTTTCATACTTATGCAGATGAGCCTAATATAGATACGCTTTTAATGGCTCCTGAACAGCGAGCAAAAATTGATCAACAACGTCTTGACTATTTAAACAGTAAAAATGTCGATGAAGTCAAACAAGAAGAAAAACCACCCGAGGTTAAAACGGTTAAAAAAACTGGGCCTTATAAACCAAGAAATCCGATTGCTTCGAAAATTGCGGTTTCTGCAGTCATTGAAAAACCCAATGGAGAACGTGTGGTTCGAGTGAATAACGAATTTCAATCTCAATCGACTAAAAAAATACCGTTGCAGTTTAATCAAACCACGCCAAAAGGCGCAGTGATTCAAGATGGTGACAAGACGGTTGTTGTGCCTGTGGGTAGTACTTATCTGTCTCAAAAAAATAAGGTGGTAGAGAGTCACACTCTTTTAAAACCATCGCCCGAGTCAAATCAAAAGTCGCGAACAAAACCAGAGCGACAAATTTTGAATGCTGATGATTCAGCTGTTAAACAGACCTTAAAAGATTTACAAACCGTAACAGCCCCGCAAAAATGATTGAAATCCATTCCCTATTATTAGGCCTCCTGGCTTTTGGCTGGCTGGCTGCGATCGTTATATTCTTTAAATACCAATCCAAGCAGGGACTGTTACACAGTCGCCAGATTGAGTTAGCCACACAGGCTGAGCAACTTCGAAGTTTAGAGGTGATTAGCGTTCAAAACCAACAGCTTGAAAATCAGTTGAATGTACTTCGCCCCTTGCAAGGGACTGTGGCAGAACTCAATAAGCAACTCACGCAGCTCCAAGGGCAGTTTGAAACTAAAGAGGCTGAGTTACGTTCTTTGAATAAGGAAAGTAGCCAACTGCGTGAAACCAATGCCGAACTGAATAAAACCTTAGAGCATGAGCGTGCGCATACCCAAGAAAAAATCCAGTTATTAGAAGACGCCAAGCACCAACTTGCGAATGAGTTTAAAGTGTTGGCCAATCAGATTTTTGAAAGTAAACAGACACAGTTAACTGAATACAATAAGCAGAGTGTGGAAGCGGCTATTAAGCCGATGAATGCGGCGCTAGAATCCTTTAAGCAACGCGTTGAAACGGTGCATAAAGAGGATTTAGAAGGCCGTGCTAGCTTGGGCGAGCAGCTTAAACAACTGCAGGTGCTGAACAGTAAGATGAGCACCGAAGCACAAAACTTAACGCAAGCTTTAAAAGGCGACAGTAAAACCCAAGGGAATTGGGGCGAACTGATTTTAGAGCGTTTGTTAGAACGTTCGGGTTTACGTGAGGGCGTCGAGTTTGATCGTGAAAAATCGTTTGTAAGTGATGAAGGTAAACGTTTAAGACCCGACGTGGTTATAAATTTACCCGATAAAAAACACATAGTGGTCGATTCTAAAGTGTCGCTCTCCAACTATGAACAAGCCTTAAACAGTGAGACGGCTGCGCTTCGAGAGATGGCGTTAAAACTGCACCTCAAAAGCTTAAAAAACCATATTGATACACTGGCCAGTAAGCGTTACGAGCATTTAGATCGTTTAAATGCCCCCGATTTTATCTTAATGTTCTTGCCGGTAGAAGGCGCTTATTTAATGGCGATAGAGGCCGATCCAAGTATCTTTGAAACCGCGTTTGAAAAGAATGTTGCCGTAGTCACACCAACCACCTTGTTTACCACACTCAAAACCATCGAGCAGTTATGGCGCTATGAACGCCAAAGTGAAAACACCGTTAAACTGATAAAACGTGCTGCTGAAGTACACGATAAATTTGTAGGGTTTGTGGAAACTTTTGAAAAAGTCGGAACGCAATTTGATACCGCACATAAGAGTTACCAAAAAGCACGTAACCAGATGATGCAGGGTAGCGGTAACCTCATTCGCCAAGCGGAGATGCTCAAAGACCTCGCCGGTAAAACCAAAAAAGACATGCCAGAACATCTGCTTGAAGAAGCCGAGGGCGTTAAAGTGATTGAACAGGGCGCTTAAGTTTTCTTCAATTTCGACTTAAATTAAAACCAGCAGGCCTGCTGGTTTTTTAATGCGCGTATTTCAAGCCTTTTACTCTTGGTTTGAATAAACCATACACAACCAGTCTTTATTGGCGTTTTTAGCTTGTTCATAGCGCGTTCTTAAAGGTTCTGGTAAACCCTCGGGTTCGCATGATTGGTAGCCTAATGGGTGGTAGAAGGGCGCTAAATGACCATGCGGAAAGGCATAAACCGAAAACCAGCAGGCCTGCTGACTTTTAAGTGGTTTATCTTCATGGATTGTATCTTCAAGCGTGGTTTGAATCCATGCGTGTATTTGTTGCATGAACTGTTGACCAATTCCCTGTTTACGATGGGTTTCCACCACAAACAAACCACGTAACCAAAAGCCATTGCTGGCAATGTCTGCAACTGGAATTAAACGCGCCACGGCAATCGTTTTACCGTGCTGTTTGAGCCAAAAGTTCCAGTCACCTCGGTTGGCAGACTGTTCACCCTGCTGTTTTAAAAAGTGATTCAGTAGTCGAATTTGCTCTGCTTGTACGTTTTCAAAAAGCCATTCTGTCATGTCGAATCATTCACGCTTTAGTATCATAGAGACCCTATTTTAACCGACTAATTCATACCCTATGCCAACATCTTCGCCAAGAGCCATCTGCCCAACCTGCCAACGACCCGAAAAGGTTTGCCTATGCCAATGGATAAAGCCGATTCATAACCTGGTTGAAGTCGGTATTTTGCAACACCCAACGGAAACCTCTCAAATTAAAGGCACCGCTAAAATTGCCGAATTGAGTTTACAGAAATCCCATGTTTGGATAGGTGAAAACTTTACTGATGAACAAACGTTGCAGGCTTGGTTAAAGGTTGGCGAAGTGTTTTTGCTCTATCCTGAGATTGCGGCATTGAATGAAGGCGGTAATAAACCTACCAGCCAACGCAGTTATGACGTGGATTGGGTCAGTGCACATTATCCTTTAACACAGATTAAACTGCTGATTTTAGATGGCACTTGGCGCAAAACCCACAAGATGATGATGCAAAACACCTTTCTGCACAGTCTAAAGCGATTGCAGTTAACCCCAAAAACCCCATCCACGTATCAAATACGTAAACAAAAAGATGTGGGTTCTCTGTCCACCATCGAAGCGATTTATCAGGCTTTAATGCAACTGGAACACGATGCCAATAAGTTTCAACCTTTAATGCGTGCTTTTCAGGACATGGTCGCGCAACAGCTTGCATTTCGCACTAAGAACGAGCCTCAATCCAAATGAATCATCTTAATATTCGCTAAAGCGCTCAATATCCGTCTCACTGATAATATCACCCACTTGAGCTTCAATTAATATTAACGGTTCGGCTTCAAAGTTTGCCAAGCGGTGTTTCTCACCAATTGGGATATAAGTCGATTCATTAGGTAATACGGCGTTGGTTTGTGTGCCAATGGTGACGGTGGCAGTGCCGGAAATGACAATCCAATGTTCACTGCGGTATTGATGAGTTTGCAAACTTAAGCTTTTACCCGGTTGTACTTCAATGCGTTTAAT
Organism: Thiotrichales bacterium; assembly: GCA_016938655.1. Classification (GTDB taxonomy): domain Bacteria; phylum Pseudomonadota; class Gammaproteobacteria; order Thiomicrospirales; family Thiomicrospiraceae; genus Thiomicrorhabdus. Next base: position 14,030 of record JAFGUG010000011.1, read on the forward strand.
TTTGTAGCGTTTACCGCTTTCTAAAATCGTATAGGTTCCCCAGGGTCGATGAACCGTTCGATGGTGATAGGGGAGGTCACTGCCTCGCTGCTTAAGAATATCTACTACCTGCTTGATGTTTTGCCCTGAGCCTTTAGGTGCAATCAACAGGGCATCTGCGGTATCAATCACCATCAAATTATCCACATCAACAAGCGATACCATGCGTTGTTCACTTAAAATTAAGTTGTTATGCGCGTTCAGTAACACCATGTTGTCTTGGCTTGTGTTGCCCCGTTTATCTTGCGGCAGTATGTCGCATAACCCTTCAAAGCTGCCAAGATCACGCCAGCCCATTTCGGCGCTGATGACCTTTATTAGTGGGCTTTTTTCCATTACTGCATAATCAATGCTGTTTGTGGGAATCGCTTGCATGGCCTCGGTTGTAACCCGTTGGTAATCCGAGTTGGCTGTTTTTTGAATCGTTTTATGTGCTGACACGCAAGCATGGTAAATGTCGGGTGCGTGTTGTTTCAGTTCCTCTAAAAAAACACCGGCTTTAAAACAGAATAAGCCGCTGTTCCATACATAGTGACCTTGTTCTAAGTAACGTTCTGCAGTTGTTGAATTTGGTTTTTCGGTAAAAGACAAAACGTCCGCACCATTGGTTTCAATGTAACCAAATGCCGTCTCTGGATAAGTGGGTTGAGTACCAAAGGTGACCAGTTGATTCTGTTTTGCGAGTGTTTTGGCTGAATTTACCGCCACTTCATAAGCGACTTGGTTGGTAATAAGATGGTCAGAAGGCGTGACCAAAACCAGCTGATTTGGCTCTAACCCCAAACACGCTAAGGCAATCGCGGGGGCGGTATTTCGACTGCATGGTTCGAGTAAGAAGTGGCGTTTTGGACTGGGGTCTAACGATAAGGCTTGAATTTGATCACGCGCCAAAAAGTAAAGTGCTTCATTCAAAACAATTAAAAACTGGTCGCAGAGTGGTTGGTTACGTTTAACGGTTTTTTGAAACAGTGACTCGTCATCAAACAAAGGAACAAATTGTTTTGGAGCGTGTTCCCGGCTAATGGGCCAAAGTCGGGTGCCAGAACCGCCGCATAAAATTAGATTAATCAATATCTTATCATCCGTTTATCAGAACAAACGTAATGGGTTTGTTCTTGTTCGTATGCTTATTTACGCTTCTTGCGCACGGTTTTATAAGTTAGCAGGCCTGTTAACATTTAATATTTGACGTTATTGCAGACTTTTACGTGGTGTTTTAAAGCGGCGTTTTATAGGGTTCGCCCGCAATCTCTCTTACCAGTTTCGGCACTAAATACCCCGGCAGGCTTTTACGTAGGGTTTCATGCAGTGTCTGTGCAATGTCGTCCGACACTTCAAAATGACTTGCACCTTGCACCCTATCCAGTTGGTGTAAGTAGTATGGCAATACACCTTGTTTAAACAGGGCGTGACTCAAATTTTCTAAACTTTGCGTATCATCATTCACTCCTTTTAATAACACGCTCTGATTCAACAGATGAAACCCCGTGTCGCGATATAAAGTGAGCAGGCCTGCTGTTTTTTCGCTGAGTTCATTGGCATGATTGCAGTGCACCACCATCATCTTGTTTAAACGACTGCTTTTTGCCCAACCTAAAAAGGTGGTTTGTGGCGATTTTGAGGGCGCAACAATCGGCGTGCGGGTGTGAATGCGCAGGGTTTGAATGTGTTCAATGGCCTCAATTTTTTCAATCAAGTTTACTAACGCTGACTCAGATAAACTAAAGGGGTCGCCGCCACTCAAAATCACTTCGTGAATCGAGCTGTCTGCTTGAATAATGTCTAATGCCGCTTGCCAGTGACGTTGATTAATTTGCTGTTCGTAAGGGAAGTGCCGTCTAAAACAATACCGACAGTGAATATCGCATTTTGGGCTGGCCATCAGCAAGACACGGCCGTGGTATTTGTGAATTAAACTCGGTGTTGGGTTCTTTTGCAAATCGCCAACTGGGTCGTATTTATAATCGGGGTGAATGTGGGTTTCTAATTGAACCGGCAGAATCTGTTTTAACAGTGGATCGTTGGGATTGTTGGGTTCAATCTGCGCAATAAAATCGGCGTGTGCCTTAAATCGGAACGCACTTTCATGCACATTCAGAGAATTTTCCTCAAGATTGAGGGTTTGGCAGAGAGATTTAATCGCAGAGGTCATTAAAATAGCAGGGCTTTTATCGGTTTGGTTTTCACTTTACCGCTTTTCAGTTAGAATAAGCGCATTATTTGTCTGGCGTATTGGGTTGAGATGCTTATTTACCCTAAAACGCGCCAGATTCCCTATTTTAAGACAAGCGAACAGGTAAAGATATGGCAACTTACAGCACAACCGAATTTAAAGGTGGTTTGAAATTTTTAATGGACGGTCAACCGTGTTCCATTGTTGAAAATACCCAAGTTTCACCGGGTAAAGGGCAGGCGTTTAACCGCGTGAAATACCGCAACCTAATCACTGGTAAATTGGTTGAAAAAACCTTTAAGTCGGGTGAGAAGGTGGATGCCGCAGATGTTGTGGACACCGATTTACAGTATTTGTATAACGATGGTCAGTTTTGGCACTTTATGGATGCGACTTCGTTTGAACAGTTTCAAGCGGAAGAAGCCGCGGTAGCCGATGTGCAAAAGTGGTTAGTTGAACAGTCGATGTGCACGGTCACGTTATTTAACGGTCAGCCTATCTCTGTGACACCGCCTAAACAAATTACCCTTGAAATCACCGATACCGATCCAGGTTTAAAAGGCGATTCTCAAGGAACCGGTGGTAAGCCAGCAACCTTAAGTACCGGTGCCGTTGTGCAAGTACCTTTGTTTGTGCAAATTGGTGAAAGCATTATCGTCAACACCGAAAAAGGTGAGTACGTATCACGTGCTAAGTAATCAGCCGTTTGCTTTGAGCGAATTTGATTCGCTCAGAGCGCGACTTGAAAAACGTTCGCAACTGTTACAAACGGTGCGAGCGTTTTTTTATGTCCGCAATGTTTGCGAGGTGGATACGCCGCTGTTATCCAAAGCCGCTACGCCCGATGTGCATTTGCACTCTTTGCACACCCAGGTGCAGGTGCCCGGTTTTAAAAACTCGCAAACTTACTACCTGCATACTTCGCCCGAATACCCCATGAAGCGGCTATTGTGTCATGGCAGTGGCGATATTTTCTTTTTGGGTAAGGTGTTTCGCGATGGTGATTTAAGTCCGCGTCACCAAGTGGAATTCACCATGTTGGAGTGGTATCGACTAAATTTTTCGATGTTTGACTTAATTGCAGAAGTAGCAGGCCTGCTTAAATCCATTTTGGGCGATTTGAGTGTGGAACAACTCACCTACCAGCAAGCGTTTAAAATCTATGCGGGGATTGACGATATTTTCAGTGCCAGTGCCGCCCAATGTCAGGCCTGCTTAAGCCGGTTTAAGGTGCCGGAGATTGTGGGGGTGGATAAAGACGATAAACCCTTGTGGGAACAGTTGGTGTTAACCGAAGTAATTGAATCGCAGTTAGGCCAAACAGCAAATGGGGAAAATCGGATTACGGTGCTTTATCACTTTCCGGCAAGAGACGCCGCATTAGCGCAACTCTCAGCAAACAACCCAAATGTTGCTGAGCGATTTGAAGTGTTTATAAACGGTATGGAACTGGCGAATGGCTACCAAGAGCTCGCGGATGCCGAAACTTACCGCGAACGCTTTAGTGAGTCGTTAGCCCTGCGTGAACAATGCGATTTGCCAACTGTTCCACTGGATGAAAACTTACTGCAAACCTTAAAAGAGAAACCGTTGCCCGATTGCAGCGGCGTGGCGCTCGGCGTTGATCGCTTGTTTTTGTTGCAACAAGGCTTCAAAGATATCGAGCAGGGCATTGGATTTGGGTTGTTGGCGCAATAGTGATGCTTTCGTTTGTTAGCAGTTACTTAGGCGCATAAGGAATCGCCATCACCTCTCTTTGGTAGTCCAGCATCTCTGGGCTATCCCAAATACTCCCCGCATTCAGACTGTAACGAATTAGCCCGTTTGCATCCACCAAAAAACTGCTTGGAAACGCAAAAATATTCCACTGTTCGGACACCTTGCCATCGCGGTCTAGCAGGATTGGAAAATCCACTTTGACCTCTTTAACAAACGCTTCCAGTAAGGCCCGGGTATCTTTATAAGAGATCGAGACCATGGCAAATTTATCGTCATCCAACTGTTCTAAAGCACGGTTCATGGAAGGGATCTCTTCCACACAGTGTGGACACCACGTAGCCCAAAAGTTAATTAACAACGCTTTGCCTTTATACGCTTTGAGTACATCTATCACTTCCCCGTCTAAGGATTCAAGTTGAATGTTGGGCATCGGCATGGGGGGATTTAAGGCCACCATGCCACTGACAATTTTGCTTTTGGGAATCGGTGTTTCAATAGGGCTGAGTTTGGCCACTTGATAACCGATTTGTTGGACGTGTTCAATCTGTTGTTGAGTGGAAGATTGAATGCGTTGCGCCGCATCTTTGGCCATGATTTCAATGTCTTGATATTTGTAGTAGCCGTCGGTAGCGATGGGAACTTGAATGGTCTGCACTAAGCTGCCGCCCATTTTCAATGCTTTCGCACTTAAACCGATGGTGTTGGCTTGGGTGCCCACGGCGGGTTGCAAAATGGTAATGGGTAAAGCTGTTTGGTAACTAATCGGAAAAAACTCGGGTTTTTCACCTGCCGCAGGGGCATTCACAAACAGGCTAGGGTAGAGCAAAATCACGTTTTTAAGTTGATTACGCTGGGTTTTGTCTGCGGTTTGTTGCCACAAGTGCAAACCACGCAGTGTGGGCACGGAAGCGACATCCGCGGTAATCACGACGATCTCTTTGAATTGCTGAGTAGCGTGTAGCATTAAATTTTTCAAGAACTGCCCGTCTAAACGGCGCATGGCAATACGAGTACGATCCATAAACAGCGCCTCAGGCGTGTCTAAATACCAAACGGTACCCGAATTCGTTAAACCTTTAATGGTCAATGCATCGCCATCATTGGTGTTGGCTGGCTCGCCAATCCATAAATAGAGGCGTGTTGGGTTTTGGGTACTTTTAAGTTCGGTAATAAGATAGGTTTCGTCACCGGCTTCAATTTCGGTTTGCGGCAGTGAAAGCCATAATGCTCGGTCTTCATAGGTGAGTGGTTTGGCTGTGGGCGTTGCCACATCTTTTGCAAAGCTGATGCTGGGAGCACTCAAAAAAGCAGTGAAGAGGAGCGTTAAAGAAACGTGTTTGAATCGCGAAAGGGTCATTTGAGCAGGCCTGCTTACTTTAGAAGGTGTTTAATTCATTTTATTTTAAGGACGGTTAACTTAAGAGTCGAGAAAAAAACAGAGCAAAAACATTAGGAATAATTGCTCTGTAAGTATGGGGTCTACTAAGAGATAAAGATGGATGACTAACTCCAAACGTAGTTTATTGATTCTTTTAGCAGTGAAAAACAACGTTAATTGCAAAACATTGTTGCTAAAAAAGCATTAATAGAAGGGTTAAACGTTCGAGGTTGCATGCTAGGCGAATAGGGGGCTTGACAAGGGGTGTACAATAGTAAGGTTGTTTATTTTTATTATGTATGAGGCCTGCTTAGATTGGCCTTGACCCCTCTAGGAGACCTTAATGTCTGATATTCCAATTATGAAACGTTCGGTAATGGTGTTGTTTTCTGATTCCAAAGATCCAAGTTCGCACCGTGTACGTTTAATGGCACAAGAGAAAGACATTCCAATGGAAATCGTGGAAGTCGATGTGGATGATATGCCAGAAGATTTATTGGAATTGAACCCTTACGGTACTTTACCAACTTTGGTTGACCGTGAATTGGTTTTGTATGATCCACAAGTGATTATTGAGTATTTAGATGAGCGTTTTCCGCACCCACCTTTGATGTCGGTTGACCCGATTTCTAAAGCACGTGCCCGTCAAATGCTGCGTCAAATTGAAAAAGAGTGGTACCCACTGGTCGATACGATTGCCAATGGTCAAGATGAATCCGAAGTCAAAAAAGCGCGCCGTGATTTACTTGAGCGTTTGATTCAGTTAATTCCAGTGTTTGATCATAAAGAGTATTTTATGAGTGACGATTACTCATTAGTAGACGTCAGTATGTCGGTACTGCTATGGCGTTTACCGTCATTAGGCATTGAGCTTCCAAGAACCGCTAAGCCGATTTTTGACTACGCAGACCGCGTACTAAAAAGAGAGACGTTTGCGGAAAGCTTGTCAGATGACGAATTGGATATGCGAGAAGTTTAATGGCTGAGCCAATGCTATCAAACCGACCTTATATCATTCGTGCCATGTACGAGTGGATGGTGGATAATCAGTGGACACCACACATGCAGGTGGACGCCAATTATCCTGGCATTCAGATTCCACGCGCGTTTGTGCAAGAGGGTGGGATTGTGTTTAATGTCTCGCCACATGCGGTACAAGCGTTAGACATGCAAAATAATTGGTTTCAGTTTCGTGCGCGTTTTCAAGGTGTGGAGCAAGTTGTGGCGTTTCCACCAGAAGCGGTGTTGGCGATTTTTGCCCGTGAGAACGGACAAGGCATGCCGTTTCCACCGGAACCGTATCCCGATATAGCCGATGAACCGAGTTCTAAACCGACTTTAAGCGCGGTTGAAGGTGAGGGTAAAAACCCGGAGTCAGATTCTGGCAAAGGGAAGGAGCCAAGCAAAAAACCAGTTAAAAAGAAACCGACCTTGTCGGTGGTTAAGTAACCGTATTGATGATTATTTTGCTGAATTAATAACGTTCTATTTGAACGGTTGAATAATCTGCATCTTTGCAAAAGCCTGCTTAATCGCAGGCTTTTGTGTTTCTAAAAACAACAGTTTTAAGTTAGGCCCCGCATCCATCGTAAAGTACACTTCCACCCCTTGCTGACGTAACGCCCATACTGCGTGCATAGCCGCTACCGACTCCGGTTGCCAGTAAACAATCGGTGGCCAAGTCGCCATCATGGTGGCGTGCATACTCAAGGCATTGTTTTCGGCCGTTTTTCCTAACAAACTAAAGTCGTGGTTAGCAATGGCTTGCTGAATGAGCTCCATATCTTTAGCGGCTTTGTCTGGCCACGCTTGATAGAGTTCACAGGTATTCACCGTCTGTTGCATGCCCGCCGTTGAACTGACCGCTTTTTCACTCACATCCACTTTTAAAAGGCCGACACACAGTTCTGGCCATTGTGTATCAATGGCTTCGGCAAAGCTGTCCATGCCATCGGTTCGCGAACCCACGTGCCAAACCGCAAACCCCGGAAACAATGAGCGGCTGGCACTGCCACTGCCTAATCGCGCCAGTAAAGAGAGCTTTTGATCTGATAAATGCCATTGAAACAAATCATTTAACGCCAGCACTAATGCCGCGTATCCCGAAGCAGAAGAGGCTAAACCCGCCGCAGTAGGAACCGTGTTTAAGGTATCGACATGAAACACGGCGTGTTCATTGGGTCTAAAAAAGTCTAAAAAGGCAGAGAGGCGCTTGGCAAACGTGACGTGCGGTTCTAACAAGGTGTCATTGAGCACGATTTGGTCATGTTCACCTTGGCTTAAGGTGAGTTCGGTTTGGGTACCCAGCCCCGGCAAACTAATCGATACACTGCCGTTAATGGGCAGATTTAAGCTGGTTTCACGCTTGCCCCAGTATTTACTCAACGCAATGTTTACGGGTGCTTCACCAAACCCGCAGGTTTTAGCGTTGTTAAAAGCCGAGTGGGTTTCGCTGTGGCCAATCACCTTGTCAACAAACTGTTGTGGGCTAAGGCTAGGTTGCGTGGCAAACGGGGTAGAAGCGTTCATGCGGTTGTCCATTTTGATTAGGAAAATAAATTAGGTAAATAGATAAGTTAGTTTCTATAAAAGTCGGTGTGCGCACCCAAGAAAGTGACGTCGACATTCAGTTGGGTAAAGGTTTGCATTGATTGTTTAATCGTTTCTGAACAATCGGTTAAATTACCAAAACCCAGCACGCAATCGCCTAAACCAGAGCCCGATATTTTACTGGCGTGAATCCCTGAACACTGACGCATCAGGTCGATAATGCTTTGCAAGGTTTCGTCGTTAACACCCAAAGCGTCCATTAAATCTTGATAGACTTCACACAGTGCGTAAAAGTGTTCGAGTTTGCCATCCAACAGGGTTTGACAGGCCTGCTTGGTGGTTTCACCCATTAATGCATATAGGCGATTGAGCTGTTCAGGCTCAGCTTGCCACTGTTCCGAAACGTGCTTTAACACCTCTCCAGTGGGGGTTTTATAACCGCAATAAACCAAACTTAACGCTAAATTTTGTGTGATGCTTTCAGGCAGGGTTTGAATGTTGGCAGGCCTGCTGATTTGTTCAGACGTCAACGCAGGCTCAAACAGAATGACACCACCAGATAAACTGGCCGCTAAATCGGTACCCGAACCACGGCCTTGAATGCCAAGGATAATCTCATGGCCTAACTGAAACAGTTCAAGGGTGTTTAGGTTCTGTTCTGTAATTTGATTTAAACCGTGCAAACTGGCGGCCAAAACCGCCGCCGAACTGCCTAAACCGAGGGTACTGGAGAACTCACTGACAATCTTAATTTGTAAACCGTGATTGAGGCTTTTAGCAAACGCATTCAGCGCGTGCATCACAAATCGTAATTTGGGGTGGTCCAGTTCAGGGTGCTGCTTAAACGCTTTTAGTTCGTCTAGGGTAAATTGAAAATTTGCGAGTTCAGATTCAATGCAGAGGGTTTTATCGGTGGTTTTTGACCAGTGGATTTCAATTCGCTGATTCACCGCACACGCCATTGCCGGATAACCATAAACCACACTGTGTTCACCCAATAACATTAAATTAGCGGGGGCTGAACTAATCCAAAACACAGTGCACTCCTTGGGTTTGCAATTTCAGTTGCCAGTAAGCGAAGCGGTATTGAGCGCAAAGTTCGGTGGGGGCGATGTCTGATAGGCAGAGCACCATACCGGCATTATCGCCCTCAATGCTCCCTGCACCGCACACTTTGCTGGCGGCGTTTAACGTGTGGTCGAGTTGCTGAATAAACTGTTCTACGGGTTTCGGTACCACGCCAATCTTTTGCAGTAATTGTTGATTGGCTTGAATCGCTTGTTTGAGTTGTTTTGTGTTGTGAGTTAACCAGGCCTGCTCAATTTCAAGACTGACTTTTTTAAACGCTTGCCACAGAGCCGTATCATTTTGATGGTGTTGTCTCACTGTGTGCACACACTCGCCGGTATGACTTAAAGGTGCACCGGTATCTATTAGCCATGCGTTTAAAGGTTGGCTTGGCAGGGTTTCAATGGGTTGATTAAGTTGGTATTTCAGCAGGCCTGCTTGAATTAAGGTAGCGGGGTCTAAACCGCTTGATTGACCGTGTTGATACGACTCAATCTGTTTGGCTAAATCCAGAAGCGTTTCGTTTAAGACAGGATGTTGATGAGCTTTGAACAGGCCTGCTAACAGGCTCACAATGACCCCCGCCGAACTGCCCAATCCGCGCCCAATAGGCACCTCAGAGTGTATACGAATTTGCCAGTTTTGCGGTTGGATGGGGTGCGTTTGGTTAAAAACCCACAAGCTAATCAGCACCAGATCAAAGGGCGTACAGAGCACGTTATCAATAGCTAATCTGTTCGCTTTATACGCTTTAAAGCGTTGTTCAATTTGTAATGCCTGATGTTGCCAGTCGGCAAAATCAAACGTCGCCTCAAGCTGAAAATCGTTAAGTTGAATGTGAAAGTGTGCAGATTGGTTGTCTGAGGTTTTTTGAGTTTGAGACTGAGTGTGAGGTTGCGTTGAAAGGGTGCAGTGCGTGTTTAAATCAATCGCCATGCTCAGAGCAGGGCAGCCGAACAGTACCGCATGTTCGCCACTTAAGATGAGTTTTGCAGGCGCGCTGCAGTGAACCGTATGAGAAGGTCTGGTTATTGGGTTTGAAGGTACAAGGCGCATTGATTCGGCCAAAACCAGAGCGGTTAAACCGCTTGGTAGTAACGTTTATGGTCTTGAATGCCAGCTAAGCGATAAGGCCCTTTATTGGCTTGAGAAAACTCAATATTTTCAACGGCTTCATCGGTTTGGTGATAAAACGCTAAATACTCGGCGTAGCTTAACGGTTGGCGCTGCGCAATTTGGGTTTGGTGACTGTGCGTCATTAACACCTTTTCGTAACCCGGCTGCATTAAGCCGGTGAAAAACTCTGCAACACAGCCGGATCCATAACTAAAAAAGCTAACACGGCGTCCTTGAAGGTCTTCTTTTAGGTTGTCGAGTAGTGAGCAAAACCCAACAAATAACGAAGCGCTATAACTGTTACCAATAATACGGTTATAAACTTGACCAGGTTGGGTTTGCGCTAAAAATTGCTCATGCGTCAATTTCACTTTAGCCACACGGGTTAGCGTGTGATGCGCTTTTTCGGCCATTTTGGTAAACGGGATGTGATAACAAAAATGGTTGATGTCGCTAAAACTGCGGCCAGTCTGTTCGGTAAAGTGCGCCCAACTGTGCTTTAAACTATTAAGGTAAACTTTGGTTGAGTACTTACCATCCACCAACGCGGTTTTACGGTGATTAGGGCGCCAAAAATCCATGACATCTTCGGTGTGATACCCCGATCCTGGTTCAATCGCTAAGATGCGTGGTGACTCAGTCACTAACATGGCCACTGCGCCACACCCTTGAGTGGCTTCACCCGAGGTGTCGACGTCGTATTTAGCAATGTCAGCAGCAATAACGAGGACTTTTTCTTTTGGGTTCATGTGCACTAAAGCGGTCGCCATTTGTAAAGCGGCGGCACCCGAGTAACAGGCGTGTTTAAATTCCACAACACGGCAACGCGGCGACAAGCCGAGTAGACCATGAAGAAAAACGCCAGCAGATTTAGACTGGTCTACACCGGATTCGGTGGCAAACAAAATGGCGCTGATGTCGGATTTATCAATTTGCGCTAATATGGGGGCGGCGGCTTTGGCTGCAAGGCTAACCACGTCCTCATCAGGCGGAGCAATCGACATTTTTTCTTGGCCAATCCCAATATAGAACTTATCAACGTCGATGTTTTTTTCTTGTGCAAAAGTATCAAGACCTAAGAAATAGTCGGACGTTGAAAAGTGGATTAAGTCTATGCCTACATTCATATTTAAAGCAAAATCTTCATTGGAAATTAATTAATTACAGTTAAACGACTTTAACGTGATCGTGTGACTTTAAGCCAACATCAAACCGAAGTTTGTATTGTACTTTAGGGTTTGATCAGCAAGCTATCGTTTAAATGTAAGGCGTCAACAGTCGACGCGCCCAACAGAAACTGCGCCGTGGCAAATTCCTGTTTAAATTGTTCTATCGTTTGCACTACCGCATCGGTCGATTGCATGGCCGCGGAAAGCAGTGGCGCGGCAACGCCGCACAAACGGCCGCCAATTATAACAGATTTTGCCATGTCGATACCGTTTCGTATGCCGCCACTTGCGATAAATTGCGCACGCGATTGATAGGGCTTAGCGTACTGCAAAGATTGCACGGTTGTTAAGCCCCAATCTTGAAATAAAATCCCTAAGTCATTCTCGGAACGGTGCGCTTCAATCCGGCTCCAAGAGGTACCGCCACGGCCTGCGACATCAAACCATCTTATGCCGGCTTGCAACCCAAGTTCAATATCCGCTGGCGACAGACCTGAGCCGACCTCTTTAAGAATAATTGGCACATCCAATTTCTCTGAGAGTTGGTTGATTTTCTCAGCTAACTGCGCAAAATTGGTATCGCCTTCGGGCTGAATTAACTCTTGCAAAGGGTTTAAGTGCAGATAAAGCGCATTCGCTTGCAGGGCATCAATCGCTCTTTGCGCCTCATCAAAACCAAAGCCATAGTTGAGTTGTACAGCACCAATGTTCGCAATAAGCGGAACGTTCGGCGCATATTGACGCAAGTTAAAACTTTCGGTGGCGGCTTTGTCCATAATCATGGCACGTTGAGACCCAACGGCCATGGGGACTTGGCAAATTTCAGCGGCTTCGGCTAGGTTCTGGTTGATGTGTTGTAAATTTTGTGCGGCACCGCCGGTCATTGAGGCAATTAAAAACGGGAAGCTAATCGGAGAGCCCAAAAAGATAGACGAACTGTCAACGTCAGAAAAGTTGATTTCCGGCATGGCACGATGCATTAAATGAAGAGTGTCAAATTCACTCTGCTTACGCTCCACCAAGGGATCGTTAAGCACGGCATCAATGTGGTCTTGTTTGCGTTGCGTGATTTTAGACATTCACTCTACCGTTGGTTACAACGAGCCGATTAGCTTACGCTTTGGCGGCACGTTCCAGTTTGATGTGGGCTTGCATGAGCTCGCCAGGATTGGTTTGTGCGGCCATTAAAGACAGTTCACCACACAAGGCGGTTGCCCCAGCAATACAGGCTAAACGGCGTGAATTAACGCCCGGTTCAACATCTGGGTTGGTGCAACCCAATTGTGCTAAATTATCAAGAACAAAGTCCAGCCCTTTGCCGTTGCCCACACTGCCAACAATCAAATTGGGCAGGGTGGTTGAAAAATACAGGTCACCGTTTTTATCCACTTCAACGTGGTTAATCGCTTGCGAACCTTCGACAATATTGGCGGCATCTTGCCCTGTCGCCAAATAAAAACCCAACAGCATATTCGCAACGTGCGCATTCGCCGTGCGTAAGCCACCAGAAACAATACTGCCAATTAAGTTCTTTTTAATGTGTAGGTCGGTAATCGCTTCGGGGGTGGTTTTTAAAAACCGTTGGCAGAGTTTGCGCGGAATGGTGGTTTCGCAGACCACGTACTTTCCGCGACCTAAAATACCATTCACCGCCGAGACTTTTTTATCGGTGCAGTAGTTGGCCGAGATGGACACGTACGCTAAATCGTCATACTCGTTCAAAATCCACGGAATAATTTTATCCGCCGCATTGGTCACCATATTGTGCCCAGACGCATCGCCCGTCGTAAACTCTAAACGCAGGTAAATCAGGTTACCGACCACTTGATGATGGGTGTCGATGAGTTTGGCAAACCGACTGGTCTGCGCCACCACCGCTTGAATATCAGCATGGCGGGTTTTAAGGTCTTGCAGGCGTTTGACTGCCACACCCGCATTGGGTGCTTCAAGCAGAATCGAACGTGTCATGCGCTCATCCACGACAGTCACGCGAATACCGCCGGCGTGCGCCGATACTCGCGCACCACGCGCAACCGAAGGCCAAAGTGGGGTTTCATAAGTCGCCATTGGCACCATTAAATCATCGGTTTCAACATCGCCAATTAGTTTAAAAGGCCCAACCGATTCCATCGGAATAGAGGCATACGCAGAGTGAGTGTGTTTGTTTGAATTTGTCATGCCGCATATTATAAATGCTCAAACCGGTTTACGTTATAAAAATAGAGAAAAGCCTTGAAACCCAATCAAAAACCCCTATATTGTGTTTATCTGAAAAAGATATTGTTTGATAAAAAACTCATTAAAATCAATTAAAGGTAATTCCATGACTTTAGCAACGGCGCGTCACATCCTAGTAGACACAGAAGAAAAATGTAATGAACTTAAAGAGCAAATCGCCAATGGTGCGGACTTTGCCGACGTTGCAAAAGCCAACTCAAACTGCCCATCCAGCGCCAACGGCGGTGATTTAGGTCAATTTGGCCCAGGCATGATGGTGCCAGAATTTGATAAAGTGGTGTTTAGTGCAGACGTGGGTTCGGTTGAAGGCCCAGTGAAAACCCAATTTGGTTACCACCTGTTAGAAGTGACGAGCCGTAGTTAATTAAGAGCGGTTAAGCTTAATAATGATTTAATTGTTAAGCCAAAACTAAATAAGCCCCAAACCCAGCAGGCCTGCTGAGTTTGGGGCTTTTTTATAAGGTGTTGATTTCTTTATTAAACTGTAATTATTACGTATTTTGTTGTTTTTTTTCTTATTTCACTGTTTATAATCACTCCGTCCCAATTATGGGGTTTTGTAATCATTGGAGAAATGAATGAAAAAATTATTATTAGCTTTATCAGTAACCGCTTTAGCTTCTTCACCTGTTATGGCAAAAGAAGGAAATCCTTGGCAGCAGTGTGGTATTGGTGCCATGATTTTTGATGACAACTCAACGGCTGCGGCAATTTCGAACGTTATTTGGGATTTAGGAACAACAGCGGTCTCTTCTTATGCAACGACACCTGATAGCTGTAATGGTTCTGGTATGAATGTAGCAGCAGCTGAATTTATTCAGAACTCACATGCGGTACTTGAAGAAGATATGTCTAAAGGACACGGTCAACACTTAAGTTCGTTAATGGATTTAATCGGTGTTGAAGCCTCAAACCAAGATGCAGTCGCTTCTACCATTAAAGCGGACTTCTCTAAAGTGGTTGCATCAAAAGCATACCAGTCTTTAGATGATCAAGCTAAAGCACAAGTAATCTACGAAATGGTCATCTCGAAAGCTTAATGTAAGTTTTTGACTATTATGAAAAGCGGCCTTATTAGAAGGCCGTTTTTTTTTGTTTTTTTGATTAGGGTATTATGAATTTCAAACGACCGTTTTTAATGTGGCTTTTAAGCACAATGATATTAACTATTCCGTTGGCAGGTTATGCTCAAACCATTGAAGGTTGGGTAGAAGATTCGCAACTTCACAATGACGCAACTTGGTTAAAGTTATTGCACTTTAAAGAAAGTGAAAGTGACATTATTTCAGACCATTTTTTCTTGGCAAAAGGTGGACGATACTCTGCTAAAGCCGAATTAATTGAAACCATAAAACAATTTGGTATGCCAACAAAGAGTGATGTTAAGCATGCTCAGTGCCGTTTTCCAGCACGATTTTTATGGTTAAAAGATAAGCTAAAATCAAATTTCAGTCTTACTGAAATTGCTTGCTCAGAATTTATGGATTGGCAAAAAAAAGCCGGTACAGATTCGATAAGTGTGGTGTTTGCCTCGGGTTATTTAGAGAATCCTGCATCGTTGTATGGCCACCTAATGCTTAAGTTCAACGATTCAAAACGTTCCAATCCGCTACTTGATAAAAGTATCAACTATGGTGCAGATACGCCAAAAAATGAAAATCCAATTAGTTATGTTTTAAAAGGCATCTTTGGCGGGTACGAAGGGGTTTTTTCTCAAGCTGAATTCTATAAAAACAATATGCTCTATGGTGAAATGGAATTAAGAGATTTATGGGAGTACCGTTTAAATCTATCACCACAAAAAGTCGCACTGGTCCGTGCGCACGCTTATGAACTTTTAAATACTCGGTTTCAATATTTCTTTTTTAGAGAGAACTGTGCCATGCAAATTGCGGATATTGTTGGCTTAGTCGAACCCGACACACTCTACAACAATAGCTTGCCTTGGGTGCTCCCCATTGATGTGATTGAGCATCTAGAGAAGTCTAGCTTAGTGGCAAAGGTCAATGAATTTCCATCTCGTCAGACGCGGTTTTATAACAACTACAATCGTCTGGCTTCTGACGATAAGACAAAACTTAAAACTTTTTTAGAGAATCAAGATTTAAGTTCATTGAACTTGGTAGCAGACCCCATTGCAAAGCAAATGCTAATGGATTCTGCATTGGATTTTTATGCTTATGAGTATGTGTTAACCGACGATAAAGCACTTTATAATTCTAAAAAATATCCACTGCTTGCCTATCAATCGACTCAACCAATGGTTAAATTAGTCAACGATTCAATCACGCCAAAGCGCCCAGAGCAATCAACCAAACCGCTCATGTTTGCTGTTGGACCTAGCATGGGTAAGACATCTGAGAATACTGGTCTTCAATATCGCATAAGAGCGGCGTATTTTGATGGTTTAAATTTGAATTATGGGAAACCTAAATACGCCACGCTGTCGATGTTTGACTTAACGGTTTTTCAAAACGAAGACGACATTAAATTAAAACACCTAGACTTGGTGAAGGTGGAATCGATTCAGCCGAGCATGACCGGGATTGCAGCCGATAAAGGCTCTACTTGGAATTTTAATGTAGGGTATGAATCGAACGACTACGGTCAAGGCGCTTTTATCAAAGGGGGTAAAGGCCTATCTTATATGTTGACTCCAGATTTAGTGGCGGTTGCGATGTTGAATGTAAGGGGATCGACTAGCGGTGAGCAGGTATCGATTATGCCTCAGCTTAGAGTCGTGTCAAATGGTAATCAATCCTATGCTTACAGCGCACAATTAGAATATAGTCAGCATTTGGAGAACGAATACAACCGTTTTATTAGTCAGTTTGAATTACGACTTTTTAGAACTCGAGATCGTGAAGTGAGTGTCTTACTAAAAAATGATCGGTCTTTGAATACAGGTATTTTTTACCACACGTTTTTTTAGCTTTAAACCTATAATTACCAGCTTGTTCAAGGCAATTAGTCCAATTTAAAAAAAAGCCCCAAACCCAGCAGGCCTGCTGAGTTTGGGGCTTTTTTTATGCTCGGTAGAAATGGTGAGAATTAATCGAGTCGATTTACTTCGATATTGTAGAAGGTTGTTGTGCCAGTGACTTCACTGCCCACAATTAACATCGGTTTGCCGGATGGGCTGTTTTCTGCACTCACAAACTTAAAGCCTTCTGGGCCAAAGTCGCCGGCGGTTCCGGCTTCGATGCTGGCTTGGTCGGCGAACACATCACGGTTGTTGATGTATTCCACAAAACTTGGGCTATTTGGGTTAGATACATCGTAAACCATAATCCCGCCCATCCGTTCTAGGCCAATAAACGCATAGGTGTAACCATTGATTTTACCGACTGCAATGGCTTCGGGTTCTGGGCCTTTGTTATCAGAACGGTCGTCACCGGCGTTTTCAGCGTTGTCGTTATTAAACTGGTCACCATAACGATTGGCCGTTAGAGTTTCAAAATCACTGCCCGAATCAAACACTTGGTTGCCGGTTTCGGCGTCGTAAATCGAGAAGGAGCGAGCGCCATAGGCGTAAAGCTTTTCAAATTCGGTGCCGCCATTTTTGGCAAAGGTTGTGTGGTAGGAAAACTTTAAACGGTTTAGTTGGTTGTCTTCACCAAAACCGCCATTGCTTAACGCAAATGGGTTGCCTTCAGAATCCACTAGGGTCACATTATCAGCGCTGTAATAGTCTTTGGCAGAGAAGGCGTCGATGCAATTATCACCGGCATCAAAGAAGTAACCGGCTGCTTCACAAGTGGTTTGGTCGGTGACGTTCTCTAACCAATCTTGACGGTCATCGCCTTCGTTAGCGGTGAGCAGATAGGTTTTACCGTTAAAGGTCATGCTGGTAATGCTGTCTGGCATGTACATGCCCATGACGGGCCAGTTTTTAATATTAACGCCATCTTTTTGGCTGGCATCGAGTTCATTACCTGGGATTGAGTGGTCTTTGAAGCCTAATCCGATAATACGCTCAATGCTTTTATTGGTTAGGTTGACGACTGCAATGGCATTGTTCTCTTGCAGCGTAATGTAAGCCGTTGCGTTATCTTCGCTAACCGTGATGTATTCCGGTTCAAAGCTTTCCGCAACGGTGGCTTTGCTGTCTGCATTGCTGGCACTGTAACCGTCTAAAACCATTTTTTCGGTGGGCAGTTCGCTAAAACGACTCGAGCCAACATTAAACTCGGTAAAGCCCAACTCTGTTAAGGTTGTGCTTAGGGTGCTGCCGTCCCATGTGATGTCGATAACCGAAATTTCCCCTTCTGGGTCAACGCTGTAATCCAGATTGGGTTCGCCTTCACAGGCCACGACTACTTTTGAACCGTCGGGTGTAAATGTCAGCATGTCTGGCAAAGCGCCCACGGTAACGGCACTCACAAACGATAGGTCAGCCGTTTTATAAAACAGTACCCAGCCTGCATCGGTTTTTGGGTTGGCTTCTACCGCCACGGCCATTAAACCGTTGTAAGAGGCAACTGAGTTTGCCGCCCCCACTTCACTGATTGCATCAACCACATCAGCATCGAGTAAGGCTTGTGCTAAATTCAGAGATAGGTTTAAGGTGGGATTAGTCACATCTGAGCTGTTTAAAACATCAATTTGCCCCGAGTTGGCATTGACCACAAAGGTTTGTTCGGTGGTTTCGTCATAAGTGACAATCTCGGCGGCACTTTCATCAAACACGCCAGATAAATAACGACCTTGTTCACTTAAACTGATGGTTTGTGAAGTGGCATTGATGCCGTCGGTACCGTTAGTTCCATCCTCTCCACCACAACCCACGAGCAGGGTTGAGGTAGAAAATACCGTTAAGAGTGCAAGGGGTAATGTTCTAAGTTTCATGGGCATTCCTTAAATAAATGTAATAAGTCATCGGTAGTTACTTTAGGGGGTATTTATTAAGGTTAGATGAGAGTGGTGTGACCGTTATGTGACAATATTACAAAAGTTAACGTTTAATTTACGATAAAGCATAAAGAACGAAAAAGCCTCATTGATGGTTAATGTCAATGAGGCTTTGGTTTTAGACTGTTCAACGTGTTTTAGGCTGATGCTACTTAGAATCGGGATGCATCTCGGTTTGACGAATTTTTTCTTGGCGGTACATTACGTAACCGGCAATGGCGACTGCAATCCCGACGAACACCACAATTAGCGTAGCCAACGCATTAATTTGTGGGCTGACGCCTAAGCGCACGCTGGAATAGACCATCATAGGCAGCGTGGTCGCGCCTGGGCCAGAGACAAAACTGGCAACCACTAAATCGTCCAGCGACAACGTAAACGCCAGTAACCAGCCGGCCATCAGTGCAGGGGCAATAATGGGCAGGGTGATGGTAAAAAACACTTTAATCGGTTTTGCACCTAAGTCCATGGCCGCCTCTTCTAAACTTTGATCAAGATGGGCGATACGTGAGCGCACCACCACCGCAACATAGGCCATTGCAAAGGTCATGTGTGCCAAAATAATGGTGGTTTGTCCACGACCAGAAGGCCAACCGAGTAAGTCGTCCATGGCCACAAACAACAGCAATAAAGACAGA
Source organism: Thiotrichales bacterium (assembly GCA_016938655.1). Taxonomy (GTDB): domain Bacteria; phylum Pseudomonadota; class Gammaproteobacteria; order Thiomicrospirales; family Thiomicrospiraceae; genus Thiomicrorhabdus. Next base: position 33,029 of record JAFGUG010000011.1, read on the forward strand.
CCCAGAATGACTTCGGGCATAACTAAAGGTGCAGCGACCATTACGCCTAATACATTACGACCTTTAAAACGTTTAAAACGCACTAAAGCCAAAGCCGCCAAGGTGCCGAGTATCATGGCAAACGTCGCACTCACGGCGGCTATTTTTAGACTAAGCCCTGCGGCATCCAAAATGGCTTGGTTCTGCAAAAGCTCGCCGTACCATTTTGTGCTCCAACCACCCCAAACGGTGACTAATCGACTCTCATTGAATGAGTAGATAATCAGGCTGAGAATGGGGCCATATAAAAACGCATATCCAAACACTAAGATGGTCATAAGAAGAGGGAATCGATTTTTTTTCATTAGAGTTTCGCCTCCTGTTTGCGTTCATAGTGCTGCCAGAGGACAAATGGAATGATTAAAATCAGCAATAAGGTAACGGCCAAAGCCGAGGCAACCGGCCAGTCTTTATTGCTAAAGAACTCCGTCCACATCAATTTACCAATCATCAAACTATTGGGACCGCCTAGCAAATCTGGGATGACGAACTCGCCCATGACCGGAATAAACACCAACATCGAACCGGCAATAATCCCGGGTAATGAAAGAGGCAGTGTAATGGTTAAAAATTGTTTCCACGGTTTACAACCTAAGTCAGCAGCCGCTTCAAGTAACGAGTTATCCATGCGAATAAGGGTGGCGTATAAGGGCAAAATCACAAACGGTAAGTAGGAGTAAATAATGCCGATATACACGGCAATCGGCGTATACAGAATTTCGATGGGTTGGTCGGTAATTCCCAGCCACATTAAAGCATTATTGATAAGCCCGTTGTTTTTAAGAATGCCAATCCAAGCGTAAACACGGATTAAAAACGAGGTCCAAAACGGCAGAATAATCAGCATTAAAAGTGGCAAACGCCAGTGTTGCGGGGCTTTGGCAATGGCATACGCCATGGGGTAGCCAATGATTAAGGTCAGCAACGTTGAAATGGCCGCAATCTGCATAGAGTTAAGCAGGGCATTGACGTACAGTGGGTCTTCAAAAATAAGTGAGTAGTTACTGAAATTCACCACCAACGTCACTAACCCATCTTCGATACTGCGAATAAAGGGCAGGTAAGGCGGTTGCATTAAAGCGGGTTCAGAGAGACTTATTTTTAATACAAACAAGAACGGCAGTAAGAAAAACAGCGCCAGCCAAAACCACGGCAGTCCAATTAAGGTGGTTCTGCCCCAGTTGTGTTTTTGAATGGCTTTAGTTATGTTTTTTGCAGATTGTTGAACCATGGGCATCACTCGACCAAAATACTGCAGGAGTTGGCTTGCCAAGATAAACAAACACGTTCTTCCCACGTGAGCGGTTGCTCTGCTAAAGCCTGAATATTCGATTGGGTAAATTGAATACGTTTGCCGGTCGGTAGGTCAACGTGATAAATCGATACGTCTCCTAAATAGGCAATCTCTTTGATAATGCCTTGAACATGATTAGGTTCTTGTTCAGCGCCTTCGGTTACGCGCACTTTTTCTGGGCGAACCGCCACGGTGACATCCATCCCTGCGACTAAAGGTTGTGAGTGTCTAACCCGTAATTGTCCGCCGGCCTCTTCAGAATCAATCAGTACCTGGTCATCTTGTTGTGACACCACCGTGCCTTCAAACAGGTTAATCGAGCCGATAAAGCTTGCCGAATAACGGGTGGAAGGATATTCGTATAGACGACGTGGCGTGTCCACTTGGCTAACACGACCATCTCGTAAAAGCGCAATTCTGGATGACATGGTCATGGCCTCTTCTTGATCGTGTGTCACGATAATAAAGGTAATGCCCAAGCGTTCTTGAATGTTGACCAACTCAAACTGGGTCTCTTCACGGAGTTTTTTATCTAAGGCACCTAAAGGTTCATCTAACAACAGAATTTTTGGGTGTTTGGCTAAAGAACGCGCCAAAGCGACTCGCTGTTTTTGCCCACCAGAGAGTTGGTGTGGTTTCCGGTTGGCGAGTTTTTCAATTTGCACTAACTGCATCATCTCATTAACACGCTCAACCCTTTGTGCTTTGGGCATGTTCTCTTGTTTTAAACCAAAGGCGATATTGTCGGCCACACTCATGTGCGGAAACAGCGCATAAGACTGCAACATAATATTGAGCGGGCGCTCATAAGGCGGTAAGTGCGTAACATCTTGACCATCTAACAGAATACGGCCTGCGGTTGGCGTCTCAAACCCAGCCAGTAGTCTTAACAGGGTGGTTTTTCCGCAACCCGAAGCACCCAGCAACGAGAAGAACTCACCTTGATAAATTTTGAGACTGACATCATCAACCGCATACACATCGCCAAACGTTTTGGTGACGTTTTGTATCTCAATAATCGGTTCGTCTTCTGAGGTGTTGAGCTCTGCAAACGGGGTTTTAGAATCGTGCTTAAGCATATCGTTACGTTACCAAATGGTTGAAAGGAGTAGAGTCAATAAATGGGCTGGATTAAATAATAAAAGGTGAGGTTTCAATAGAAAGCCTCACCTTATACATCCGATTTGAAACAGATTAAAGCGGTTATTGACCGGTTTTAATTCGTGTCCAAGCACGGTTCATATTTCGTGACTCTTTATCTTTTGGATTTTTAATCACCATAAAGTTTTTACGCGTGTCTTCAGAGGGATAAATCCCTTCATCATTACGCACTTCTTCATCTAATAACTCGGTCGCTTTGCTGTTGGCATTGGCATAAGCCACATAGTTAGAGATAGGCGCAATCACTTCCGGTTGCAGTAAGTAGTTAATAAACAGGTGGGCCGCTTTAGGGTTGGGTGCATCCGCTGGAATCACCATCACATCTGTCCAAACCACCGCACCTTCTTTGGGTGCAAAGTAAGCGATTTCAACCCCGTTTTTAGCTTCGTCAGCACGATCACGCGCCTGTAATACATCACCAGAGTAACCGTGCGCGACACATAAATCGCCATTTGCTAAATCGTTAATGTATTGCGAAGAGTGGAAGTAGCGAATATAAGGGCGTGCTTCGGTGATCGTATTAACCGCTTTTTCAATTGAAGCTTTGCTAAAGTCGTCTGTTGGTTCCGCTTTGTAAGCGTGTGCTGCGGCAAATACTTCGGTAGCATCGTCCATTAACGAGATACCACACTTAGATAGCTTTTCAGCCACTTTAGGGTCAAAAAACAGTCCCCAAGTATCCAGCGGGTAGTCGTCGCCTAAAATCGCTTTGACTTTCTTAACGTTCACTCCAATGCCGGTGGTACCCCACATATAAGGGACTGCGTATGCATTACCGGTATCAATATCTGCTAGCGATTGCATAATGCCGGCATCCAGATTGGCGTAATTGGTTAACACCGTTTTATCTAACTTTTGGTAAAGCCCCGCTTTAATGTGACGTTCAACGAACGGGCGAGCCGTTGGGAACACTAAATCGTAGCCACTTTTACCGGCCAATAACTTTGCTTCTAGCACTTCGTTAGAGTCGTAGACATCATAAATGACTTTGATTCCGGTTTTGGTTTCAAAGTTTTTAAGTGTGTCTTCCGCAATATAGTCCGACCAGTTATATACGTGCAGCTCTTCTTGAGCTTGTGCCGATAAAGCAAAGCTTAGGGTTGAGATAGCCAAAATCGATTTAAAAGGGGATAGCCAAGTTTTCATGAATTTTATTCTCCAAAAGAACAAAAATGGGTTTGAATTAACGTCAAACACCCGTGGTAGAAGGACGGTTGATAACACAGTCCAAAAAATGAACTTTATACAAGAATGCTCAGAAATAAAAGCATTATTTTAGGTAGGAGAGAGGTTTCTTTTAAAATAAAAAATCCTCGATAAATGTAGGGATTTATCGAGGCTTCAGTATAACCCACTAATCGAAATTAGCCGGTTTTATGTTTTGTGTGTGTTTTGTTGATTAAGCCGTTTTACGACGACGTGCCATAAAGCCAACTAAGCCTAAACCGGCAAGCATTAATGCGTAAGTGCTTGGCTCTGGAACGGCAGAGGTGATATTTTGGACAGAAGAAGAGATAGGTGAAATGTTTAAGTTGTACTCATAATCGTTTTGAGCATTACCAGTGAGCATTAAGATATGTTCGCCAGCAGACAGTTCAAGTTCAGCAGTGGCACTTGAAGATGTAACTATAAATCCACCAGAGGTTGCAGTATTAATTGCGTTTCCATTAATAGACGCAGACGTAAATTCTACAAAATCAGAAGTTCCAAATATTAAACTAAGTATAGGAAAGAATTGTGTATCGCTTGCATTTACATTGGTAGTTGTAAAGTCTTCATCAATATAAAAAGTAAAGGTATCAGTAAATACACCGTTTACTGCATCTTTAACGGTAATTGTCTCATTGTAAATCCCATCTGCATTGTCAGAAAAAATTTCATAAGTTGCCGCATTAGAAACGCTTGCTAATGCAAATAAGCTTGCCGCCAAAAAGGGTCTGAGTAAAAATTTCATTTTAAAAGGTTCTCTATTCTAATAGGGAATTTAAGCTTGCAACCCAGTCATGCCTTTGGCATCTGTGGCTTTCCTTGCGTTTCGCAAGGCCTTAGCAGTGATTCGCTTGATTTAATACAAATAAATTATTTAATTGCTTAAGATAGCACAACTTAAACCAATGAAATTTAAATATTTTTTATATGGGTATAATTTTTTTTACTGAACTGGTTCTTTGCAGGGTAAGCAGGTCGTCTTTTAAATGCCTTAACGCACGTTGTTCAATGGTTTTAATAAGCGATTGCTGATGTTCTGGAAGATTACAAAAAGGCGAGGCGGCACCAAAGTCTGTAAGTAGGATATTGGCTTGTTCGTCTAATAGAATATTGTGAGCATACAAGTCACCATGACACAGTTGTTGGGTGTGGAGGTGCGTTAAAACATCGGTGACTTGCAGCAAAATCTTTTCGACTTGTTCTAGGGTTAATGAAAAACCGTCGGCAAAATGATCACGGGTGCAGCTTTTAAAGCAGGGTGGCAGACCTAAGTTAGCGTAGGTTTCTGGAATACGCTCCATAACCAGGCCTGCTTGTTTTGCGGTTTGTGTTTTGTCTAATTCATCTGACTCTGGCGGTGCGCATACCTCGGCCAGTATATTCACTAAATTCGCATGTTGACCGGCCATGACACAGGCATTTAATTCGTCTTCGGGATACCCGTCACTGGTTACCGCGCCTTTAAACAACTTGACCGCTAAAGCATGTTTGGGAGGTGTTTGTAAATGAGCGTGCGGCCTCCAGTTGGCTTGATAGATCAGGCCAGACGCACCTTCGCCAAGCAGGGTGTTTATTTCAAGGTCATCCAGCGTGACGGTTGGTAAGCGGTTATTCAGCAAATCGGTTTTAGCAGATTGCGTGAGTTGCTCTGTTTTACAAAGCGGATTACCGGCAAAGGCCAACCAAGCTAAATTGGGTAGGGTGAGTAGCCAATCTGGCAGAGAGGGTAACTGATTAGCGGAGAGGCGAATCAATTGCAGGTTTTCACAGTTGGCCATGGAATTGGGCAGGGCGTTCAGTTGATTACCCGCCAGCATTAATTTTTGTAAGCGGGTGAGATTGCCAATGGATTCTGGCAGAGCGTTGATTTGGTTGTCGGTGAGGATTAACCAGCGCGTTTGTGGTGGCAGACTGTCTTCCGGTACGGTTTTAATTTGGTTCGCTTTAAAGCCAATCATCTCAAGGTTTTGACATTGTCCAAGCACCATCGGGAAGTGATCAAACTGATTCTCGGAGAGAAACAGAATCTTAAGGTTTTGCAAACGCGCAAAGTCATCCGGCAACGCACGGAGCTGATTGCCAGAGAGGTCGAGGATCTCTAAGGAATCGGCCAGCGTAAACAGTTCGTCTGGGAAATCGGTTAAGTTTTCAACTAATTTCACTCGGGTTGTGCCAAGCAGTTCGCCCGCTTGCAATTGTTTTAAGGTTTGCAAGTTAGCAGGCCTGTTGATTTTTGTAAGCGGAATGTAAGGTGCGCATAACTTAAATCATGCCCTTTTTCTGGGCGCCTAACCCAATCAGGTAGAAACCGCCAATAATCACAATCGGCAACCAAACATCGCTAATGTCGCGCAGTAGGTTGGTCACCAGCGGCGTTACGAACGAGGTTATAAAGGCAAACCCAAATGCACAGAACAATACAAACAAAGTGATTTTTAAAAAGAACTGCAACGAGCCGATCTGTTTTTTAAACGCGGCGGTAATGTTGTTGCCATAAATAACCAATAAGGTTGCGGCCATTGAAAGGCCAATTTCGTTCAGGTAAGGCTTCATCCAGCCGGCAAGCGTGCTTAAAACGTCGGTTACAAAGGTAAAGTCCATAGGTCTCTCGGGTAATTAAGGTTATTTGGGGTCATTGAGTGGCGCTCAATTTTGCGGATATTGAAACACATTTTTCGTAAGGGTGGTATTCGCTTATTAAACCGCTTGGTAAACCGCTTATTAAAGCGCTTGGTAAATCACTTGGTAAGATGGTTTTGATTCTGCTTTTTGGTCAGCATAAAAAAAGGGCAATTAAGCCCTTTTAAGTCGATCGCTTTTTGGGCGCTCGGAATTACTCCATTAAGCCCATATCACCGGCTTCGCCTTTTGGGGTAAAGGTAAAGGTTTGACCTGCCAACGATGCTTCGTACATTAAGCCGCCTTTAATGATCATAAAGGTGGCCATGCCTTTGTAGTATTTGCCGGTGGTTTTGTTTTCGTCTTGGTTCACACCCGCAGATGCGCCAAGTCCTTTGGTAGACGCTTCTGCTGACGCGCCCGCGGTAATCACCGCAGCCGAAGCTTGCGCTGAAAACTCAAAGTTACCTTTAGTAAAGTCGTTATAAGCTCGTTCATCTTGGAAGAAGATAATTTGACTATACGCTTGCCCACCTAACTGAAAGCCCCAGCTTAGTTGCCAAAGTTCGGCATCGCCCATGTGCTTTAAACCTTTGTAAACTCGCCCTTGACCAAATGCACCGCCTAAGCCAATCCCCACTTTACCAACAGTGGGAAACACTGCAAAACCGTAAGCGTCGGCAAAAAAGTCTTTGGATTGATTGGCTTTGTGAAAGCGTTCAACCGTCTCGTTGTACTGGTCAGCTGAGGCATTGGCGGTGAATAGGCCAAAGGTTAACAGAGCAACCAAAAAGAGCGGAATGGATTTTTGCATAAATAACTCCTGTGCGATGTGAACCGGAAAAGGTTTTAAATAAAACGCTTTCTGGCGTGATTAACAATCAATTTACGGTTAATCATTGGGTTCAGTGATAGTTTGTTTGCAGACATTATAAAGAATTACCGGCCAGACAAAACGCTTAAATATGAAGATAGCGTTTAGATTCGTTAAACCCCTTTATTTTGCGTTATGGTTCTTTTTTTAGAGGACAAAGGTTAAAAATAAATAGAGCATAGAAGGGGTTTCTTCGTTTTACGAAGGGCGGCTTTTTGCGTATAGTTAGCAAGGTTACTACTTTTAAACCATTAAACCGCTGGGTGGACACAGTTAGCAGGCCTGCTAAGTTTTCAAACATCTGTTTTTAAAGAGATTATAAAGCGCAAATTGGGGGCGATATGGGCACATTTTTGATGATTTTATTGGGTTTACTGGTGTTGATCATTGTCTATATGATTATCATTTTTAACACGTTGGTGAGTTTGCGTAACCGATTCTTAAATGCGTTTTCGCAAATTGAGGTGCAATTAAAACGTCGTCACGACCTGATTCCTAATATTGTTAAGGTTGCAAAGCAAGCGATGACTCATGAACGTGAAACGCTTGAAGCAGTGGTGCAAGCACGTAACAACGCCGCAGGCCTGTTGCAAGAGGCCGCTAAACACCCATACAGCAATCAAAGTATTGCGCAACTGGCGCAAGGTGAAGCCAGTTTAAACGATGCCCTAATGCGTTTGAATGTGGTCATGGAAGCCTACCCTGATTTGAAAACTAACGCCAATATGTTGCAACTTACCGAAGAGTTGAGCACCACCGAGAATAAAGTGGCGTTTTCACGTCAGTCTTATAACGATTCGGTGATGTTCTACAACACCTACCGTCAAAGCTTTCCAAATAGTATCGTGGCCAATAGTTTTGGTCACGGTCACGATGCCCAGTTGTTAGAGTTTGCCGATACCAAGGCGATTCAAGCGGTTCCGGAAGTGTCGTTTTAAAGGCGGGTGGCGCCGTTATCGGCTTTTCAAAGTGGGAAGCTGGAACGGTGCTTTTTAACAGACCTACTCAAACGGTTCTCAATTACACGCCATGAACTTCTTCGCCTCTCAAGAACGTGCCCGTAAAGCCACCCGCTGGTTGGTGGTTTTGTATCTGCTTGCCTTAGTGCTCATTACGTTTGTAAGCAGTTGGGTTCTGCTTATTTTATTGCGTCTTTTTGGTGTGCAATCTGGCTCCGTCCACGGCTCGTTTTTTCAACTGACCGCAAATGATTGGCTCCTTTTTAGTGCGGTGGCCACGTTTGTTCTGTTGGGGGCGTTTATTAGCTCTTATCTCAAAGCCCGTGAACTTTCCAAAGGTGGCAAGGTGGTGGCGTTGTCACTTGGTGGCCAAAAAATCTTAGCCAATACCCGTGATTTTAAGCAGCGGCAAGTTTTAAACGTAGTGGAAGAGATGGCCATTGCCTCGGGAATGCCCACGCCCGATGTGTATATTCTGCCCGACGAAGACGCCATTAACGCTTTTGCCGCCGGTTTAACCCCAACCGATGCGGTCATTGGCTTGACCCAAGGTGCAGTGGATAAACTCAACCGAGCGCAACTGCAAGGGGTGGTCGGGCATGAATTTAGTCATATTTTAAATGGCGATATGCGCCTAAACATTCGTTTGATTATGTTGGTGACCGGCATTGAGTTTGTGGGCTTCGTTGGACGGGTGTTATCGGGTGGCGGGCGCATTGGCTATGCTAGCCGTTCGCGCAGTCGTTCAAGCGGTCGTGCGGGTGGTAAAAGCTCCGGAGCAATTGTGTTGGTGGGACTGGTTTTACGCTTAATTGGCTGGTTTGGCGGCGTATTGGGTCGCATGATTCAAGCCGCAGTCAGTCGGCAACGTGAATATTTGGCGGATGCCTCGGCCGTACAATTTACCCGAGACCCCACAGCGGTCGCCGATGCGTTAAAAGTGATTGGTGGTGATGAGCAGGGCACACGCTTAATTCACACCAACAGCACCCAGTTTACCCATCTGTTTTTTGGTCAAGTTTTTCGCACGCCCCTTAATTTTTTGTTTGCCACACATCCGCCACTAACCGAGCGTATAGAGCTGTTACAGCCCGGATGGGATGGGCAGTTTTTGCAACCCACACCGCCATTGCAGCCAAACCATGACGAGTTAAATTCGCTCGATACTCAATCGGACAAACAGCATCAATTTCTAGAAACGTTGGCCACTGCGGCCACGGTTTCGGCGGTGGGAGAGTTAGCTGCTCAGTCGGCATTAAACAAACAAATCAACCAAACCGATTACCGCAAACTGGCGCAGCGTGCGCAAGACCCTAGTGAGGCAATGGGCTTGGTGTTGGCGAGTTTACTGTTGAATAGTCATGACAGTGTCTCAGATACGTTAAAAGCGTTAGAAAATCTTCCCGCTTCTACCCAGCTTGCGTTGTCTGAGCTGATGACTGCGTTCTCTAGAAACCGCGGTTTTCCTGGGCTAGAGAAAATCGTTCACCATTGGTTGATGGCCTTGCCCGCAGTTCGATTAGAGCAGCGCTTAACTTTAATTGAGGGTGCACTGCCGGCACTCAAAGAGTTATCGGATCTTCAATATCACGATTTTAAAACCCTTATGAACACGATTGTTGAGTTAGACGGTCAGGCCGATATTTATGAGCAGACCCTATTGCGTTTGGTCACGCGATTTTTAGAGGTGCACTTTGGGTTGGCCAAACCGTATCGTGTGCGCTACAAAAAGATTCAGCAAGTGCAGGTTCCTGTGCGCTTATTGCTGTCGATGATGGCGTTTTATGGTCACGCCAATGTAAATGATGTCGATTCACAAGCACGCATCAAGGCAGCCTTTCACGCAGGTTTACAGGCCTGTGGTTTAGAACTTAGTGAACCTGTTCAGGTGAGTGCTTACTCCGAAAACGACTTTAAGCACGCCACCGAGATGCTCGCACACGGCTCGTTAACGGTAAAAAATCAACTTATGCAGGGTTTGCAAGCTTGTATTGAACACGATGGCCAGATTGCTGAGATAGAACGCGAACTTATTTTAGCCATTTCCGCCACGCTTGACGCCCCCATTCCGCGTTTCAAAATTTAGCCTTTGACGCGCCTTTTTACTCAAAAAAACAATTGCCAATTCAGTGGCTTGAGCGCATAATCCGCGCACTTAACAGCGCCCTTTTTATGGGCGTTGGGGTCTTTAAGAGAGGTGCGTAAATGTCACTGGATTTAACATTAGATTTAACCCCAACAAAGCTGGATTTGTTGCTCGATAATTTAGTTGAGCATGGTTGGTTTGAATGGCCAAATGCCGTCTCAGATAGTTTGTGTGAAGCGCTGTTAGCTGAGGTCGAAACCTATGATGAGGAGGGCGCTTTACAACGCGCGGGGGTGGGTCGAGGCGAACTGCACCAGCTAAACCGTGATGTGCGTCGTGATCAAATAAAGTGGTTAAATAGCCGAACGGCGGCACAAGTGCAATATTTGGCGCAGATGGCTGAGTTACAAATGCAGTTAAATCGGGCGTTGTTTTTGGGTCTGTTTGAATATGAATCGCACTTTGCGTTATACAAAAAAGGCGACTTTTATAAAAAACACCTCGACAGTTTTCGCGGTAATGCCAATCGAATGGTGACCACCGTGCTTTATCTAAACCCGAACTGGCAGGCTGATTGGGGCGGGGAACTGGTGATTTACAACGAAGATTCAAGCCAAACCCTCGCCACCGTGTTACCCGAAATGGGCAAACTGGTGGTGTTTATGAGCGAACAGATTCCACACGAAGTGTTGCCCACCTTGCACCCACGTGTGAGCGTGGCCGGTTGGTTCCGCTTGAATAACAGCATTGCCGGAAATATCGACCCGGCTCGTTAAATTTATCTACTTTAAAATGAGCAGGCCTGTTCGCTTTTTAAGTGAGTATTCTGAAATATTTTAATCTGCTAAATGTCATAAAACCGTCTTAAAAAGCCTTTAAAAACAAGTCTTAAAATACGTTATCATAATCTTCCAATTTTTAAATGAATCTTAAAACTCAGCAGGACTGCTGGGTTCGAGTGGTGTTGTTTTCGGTAAAAGAGCGGTGAAAGGTGTGAATAGAGTGATTAAGGTTAATGCAATTCGATTAGGTGTGTTGGGTTTGGTGGGCAGCATTGGATTATTGTTCAGTTTGTCCGTGCTCGCAAATTCAGCTTCACCGAACTCTGCCAATCAAGCCGCAGTGGCGATGCCGGATGGTTACAGTGCTCACGTTGCGAAACAGGTTTTACTGCAAGGCGGTAATGCGGTGGATGCCGCGGTGGCTGCGGGGTTTGTATTGGCGGTCACCTACCCAGAAGCCGGTAATTTAGGTGGCGGTGGGTTTATGACTCTGTTTACACCCACTTTATCAAACGCGAAGAATCACACTCCCCAAACCTCTGAAACACTTCCCGTTCATTTTCTGGACTACCGTGAAAAAGCGCCTAAAGCCGCGTTTCGTGACCTCTACTTAGACCAAAGTAAAAACGTCATTCCTTATCGTTCATTAGTGGGCTATCAAGCCTCCGGTGTGCCGGGCACGGTTATGGGCTTATGGCAGGCGCATCAACGCTTTGGTTCTCTGCCTTGGAAACAACTGTTACAGCCGGCGATTGAGTTAGCAGAACAAGGGTTTACAGTCTCTAAAGAGTTGGAAGGCACGGCTCAGTGGTATCAAAACTGGATTGCGAATAAATCCTCGACACCGCTGAATTTTAGCGACTATTTTGGTGACTTAAAAACCGGCGAAACCTTTAAGCAACCCTTGTTAGCGAAAACGTTGACCCGCATTGCCAACCAAGGCGTTGACGATTTTTACCAAGGCACCACGGCCAAGCAGTTAGTGGAGCACATGCAAAAACACGATGGCTTAATTACCCTTGCCGATATGCACGCCTATGAAGCCAAATGGCGAGTGCCAGTGGTGGGGCAGTGGCAAAATCGCACGGTGGTGTCGGCACCGCCACCGAGTTCGGGTGGGGTTGCGATTGTGCAACTTTTAAAAATGAAACAGCAGTTACAGTCGCAATTTGACCAAGCTTTAATCAAAGCCCAAAAAGAGGGCGTGCCAGAGCAAGCCATGAAAGCACACTTTTATGCCGAACTGGAAAAACGGGTCTACGCCGATCGTGCCCACTTTTTAGGCGATCCCGATTTTGTAACGGTGCCGGTCAACGAGTTAATTTCAGATGACTACCTAACCAAACGCAGTCAAAGCGTTTTAATGGACGAGATATCTGACTCTGAAACGATGCGTCATGGCAAAATCGAAACCCCAGAAACCACCCATTTTTCGATTATGGATGCAAACGGCAATGCGGTCTCCAATACTTATACGTTGAATATGCCGTTTGGCAGCGGGGTGGTCATACCAGAGGCCGGCTTTTTAATGAATAACGAGATGGACGACTTCTCTACCAAACCCGGCGTGGCCAATGTGTTTGGGGTAGTGGGTGGTAAAGCCAATGAAGTTGCACCGGAAAAACGGATGCTGTCTTCGATGTCGCCCACCATTGTCTTAAAAGATAATGTGGTTGAAATGGTGGTGGGCACGCCGGGTGGTTCAACCATAATTACCTCGGTGTTTCAGACCATTGTGAATGTGGTAGACGAAGGCATGAGTGCGCAACAAGCGGTGGATGCGCCGCGCGTGCACCATCAACTCTTGCCCAAAGACCAAATTGCCTATAACCCGGAACTGCCGGCAGAAACCAAAACGGCACTGGAACTGATGGGCTATAACCTCAAGAAGAATAACTACATGGGCGATGTGCAATTGATTTTGAATCAAGCCGAACTCTCTGCCGCTTCGGATGTTCGAGGTCGGGGCGTGTCTGAGGTGTTTAGCGTGCCGTAATCTTTTGGCGGTTAACTAATCGACAGTAAAAAGGTCGGATTGAACGGAATCAATCCGACCTTTTTTATTTGAAAGCATGGTTCGTGACCATGGTTTAAGAGTCTGGGTTACGAATCTCAGCAATGCGCGCCAGTTTTTTGCGATAAACCCGAATTGAGTGGTCTGAAAGTGGTTTACCCCAAGCAAAACGGTTAAAGAAAAACAGCCCTTTTAGGCGGTAGAACAGCGACACCGAATAGAGCAATTTGGCCTGTTCAAATTGACCGGGGGAGATGTTTTCTAGGTAGCGCATATCGCCACAATGCATATAACCGCCAAAGTTTGAGGTAATGGTGTTGCTCCATGAACCGCCCACTTGTGGAATTAATTTGGCCAGCCATCCCATAATAGTCACGGTTGCATCGCCCGGTGGGAGCATGGTTACCGCATCGGCGGAATTGACAACGCGGTAGATGGGGTCTTTGATATTGCTAATCCACTCAATATCCCCGACGCGTGGCGAACCAAAGGTATAACAGGCGCCAATGTTCCCCTGATGCTTTAAGCGTTTAGTGGCGACCGTGGCCAAAGAACCGCCTAAGCTGTGACCGGTAATAAACAGCAGTTTCTCTTTGCAATCGTCTTGATTTAAACGTGCTTGAATTTGGTCGCCAATCAGTTCGTAGGCTTTTTTAAAACCACTGTGCATAAAACCGCCGCTTGGGCATTCGACCTTATAGCCTTCAGCATCCGCTCTAATATCTTTAACACTGGTCGGTTCGGTGCCTCTAAACGCCAAAATAAGGTTGTCTTGATAGCTCAGTAAAATAGCTTGCGACCCTTCTTTGTCATAGGTTTCGATTAGAGAGAGATTGAGTAACTGAAGTTCGTCGATGAGTTTTTTGAGCTCTTCTTGATGGTCGTAACCCAGCATTTCGATGAGTTTTACCACCGCCGATTTTTTCTGTTCGCCCAATAGGGTTTCGATGTGCTTTAAAAAGTAGTCTTTTTGCAGGCTCTCTGGCAACAGAGGATTGAATTTAACGTAGGCCAATTCTGAACAGCAGGCCATTAACCAGGCGGTTCGGTCGCTGTAAGCTTTACGGTGCGTGGGCATCTGCTTATTTAACAGATGTTGCAATGCGCTGCGCTCTTCTTCCGTGGTAGCAAGAATCTTTGACATAAAACACCCCTTTAGATTGAATATACAACGATTGACGTAGGTTCAGTATAGTCCGATTTTTTTGGGGAAACAAACTGAGCAGGCCTGCTCAGTTTTTAACGAATGGGTATTGAATTTAAACTAAAACGTGAGCGCAAAGCCTTACATAAAAGCCGATTCATTATTGGTGGTCATCTCATTGTTTGAGGCATCACTTTTATGAATTTCATAGCTGGTGTAGTGATTTTTGGGTTCTGCCAACATAGTACGTGCTAACTCTTCTAAGTAAGCCTGGCTGTGGTTTTTGGCCTTGAACTTGAGGCCGCGTTGGCCAATGACCCTGAGTACATAACATGTGGGGTGACGATTTGGTCGGTTGGGCATGAGGGTAAATCCTTTAAGTAAAACGTGTGTGGATACATTTAAAAAGCAGCGCCACGTTGCACCGACAAGAAAGTTTATTTTAGAGCTTAGGGTGGCGTTTTGTAAATTTATTATTGTTTTCTAAGGGGAATGACTAAATTGCAAAACAGACAGGCCTGCCAAAATTTAAATAAAGCAGACTAAAGTCTGCGCCCCAGCTAATTTAGAAACACAAAGATTGTTTAGAAATCAAAAAAAACCAAAAGGGGCGAAGGCTTTAGCCTTCACGTATAAAAGCTTCGTGTCTTCGTGGTTCAACTCCCCTGTTAATTTGCTCTAACAGAAAAACTATCGGTGGCTTTGAGTTTAATGACCGTTGGATTCGGCGTGTTGTGTTCAATTAACCACGCCAATTCGTCTTGCAGTTTGGATTCATCAATCACTTTTTGCCAAACGCGGGCGGTGACATTCCAGCGATAACTGCGGCCGCGTAATGCATCTTTAACGTCAAACGGTGCGCCCGTCGCTTTTATTAACGATTTACTGACGCGAACCGCTTGTAATAGGTAGTGAAAAGCGGGGTTCTGGGCTTCTGAAATCGGTTGTGCTAAGAGTTCGGTCAGGGCTTGCACATCGTCTAAGGCACGGTGCGCACCATAATAAAATTGACCGACTTTCCAGCACAAAAATTCCTGACTGCGTGACCCCACATCCGCCAAAGTAAACCAATCAATTTGTGCCACCGAACAGCCCCAAATTTTATTCACAAACACCTCTGAGTAACGCTCTAAAACCGGGCGATCAAAGCTGGCATTGTGCGCCACACACAATTGCACATCGGCCAACTCTTTTTCCACCTCTTGCCACGGAATACTGTGTCCCTTAACGTCTTTAAGGGTTAAACCGGTGACTTTAGTCACTTCGGCTGAGATTTCCCCTTTGGGTTCTTGCAGGTAGTTACGCGCTGCTAACACTTGGAAGAAATTGCCGTGTGAATCAAACTCGACAATCTGATAACCCAGTTCAATAATTTCGCAGACGTCGGTGTCTAGGCCAGTGGTTTCGGTATCAATAATGCACACTTTATGCACGGCTTCCGGTTTGGTTTGATGAAACCGTTGGCTGGCTTTTAAACGGCATAATACTTGAAAATCCCCAGATTCATTTAGGAGTTGGGCGCATTGGTTGAGATTTTGAGGGGTATTTTCCATAAATAGACTCTCGGTTTTGGTGGTTTGAGGTGACCATGAAATGTTCAGCTGATTGTAACAAACCCGTGTAAAAATGGGCAGGTTGTCAGTGGTTATCGTGGATGATCGTGTTTGTGTTGCGTGTTTAGCCACCACTTAAGCGCTTGTTGCTGGCGAACCCAGTGCGCCCAGCTGACGATTTGCAGATGTTTTAACCAATTAACGGTCAGTTGAATCTCGCACTCTAAACGTAACCGTTTGCCTTTGGCTAATGACAAACTGAGACGAACCGGTATTTGAAGGGGAGGGTGCCGTGCGGTTTTAACGGGTTCCGTCAACACGGTGCGCCAGTGTTTGGCCAATTGCCGTGGCACATACCCAATCAAGTAACCTTGTGCATTCGGTTGCGTCCAAATTTGTAAGGCATTGCCATCATGTTCATTATCGGGCTCGGGATGCAGATAAAGCGTATTGCCGACTGTTAATAACTGTTGTGTAAAAGCTTTATCCGCGGCGTAGTAGTAACTGCCTTTAATGGGAAAACGATAGAGGTGTGACATCATCTTACCCTTTGATTGTTACTCAGTTAAGGTGATGAAATCGAGCTGGGTTTTATCCAGTTCAATTTGAATGGGCGTGTTGCTAATAGGACAGGTAAAAGCCAGCTGGTAAGCGGTGAGTTGCAGGTTGGGGCGGTTGACGCTGTAAAGCCCATCGAGGGATTCATCGCCATACAAACGGTCTCCTAAAATCGGGAAATTCGCCTGGCTTAGGTGTTTACGAATTTGATGTTTACGGCCGGTTTCAATCTCCATCTCTACCAACGACAGATTGTGCGTGGCATCAAACTGCAACCCCTTTGCATGCGTAATGGCAGAACGCTCATCTATCGCGGTGTTGAAGGTTTGTCGTTCGTTTGGAAAGTGTCCGTGCACAATCGCTTGGTAACGCTTACTGATTTGTCGTGTTTCAAACAGGTTAGTTAAGGTTTGTGCCATGTTTTTGCTGTGCGCCAACAGTTGCAAACCGGCCGTGGCTCGGTCTAAGCGATGCACTAACCAGGCCTGCCGAGATTGGGATTCGTCTGCGGCTTGATAGTTCATCTCTACCCAACGATACAGCGCGGTATGGTCCCCCCATTTGGAGCCTTGCGACAACATGCCGCGTGGTTTAAACCAGATGCTGTATTGGATTTGATCGAGTATCAGCGTCGGCGGGATGACGGCCGCATTGAGAACCTCGGGGTTGTAATACAGATCAATATGATCGCCCTGTTTTAATACTTTTTTAACACGCCTTATGCGTTGTGGTTTTTGCCCATGGCTCGTCACCCAGACAGCGCCTTTGCTAAAACTCTGTTTCAGTTCAGCAAGACTGAAATCGCCAATGGCTTGGCACGCCTCATCCAACGCTTGAATGGCGGTTTGATTTGTTTGTGTAATGTCACACTGAATAATTTGAGTTTGCTTAGTCATAGGTTAGTTGTTCATCTGTCTGATGTTTTCGCTTTGGCCAGCGTGTTTTGAAAAGAGTAAAAGGTAATTTATCAATAAATGAGTGAAAACGCGAAATAAAGCCGTTAATATAGGCTCATCAAATAACAATTCGGTTAAGGGTGACACACTACACTTGCCGTTATACGTAAAACCAGTCTGCCAACATTCGCTAAGCGATGCGATTCTTTTTAGTTTTATCTGCTATGTGAAAAAGCTTAAAACTAAACAAAGGGCGGATAACCATGACGATTAGGATTTAAACCATGCACCATAATTTGCTTCTTAACAAACAACCCGTTCTTGATGCTGCGCAAACCTTATACGCTTACCAATTAGCGGTGGAGCCTATAGAGGGTAAAAAACTATCGGAATCGGAGTGGAAAGAGGAGATTAACGCGCTGTGGTCTGGGGTTGAGGAGCACATTGGCTTTGACAGCTTGACCGCAGGCAAGCCTGTGTTTTATCAAGCACCTTTAGCGGCGCTCAAGTTAGAACTGTTACCCAATATTGAACCTATGTCGAACTTAATTGTCGAAGTCGATATTGAGTTGCTGAAAAACAAAGACGCGTTGATGTCGGTTAAAGAGATGATAAAAGCCGGCGTGCAAATTGCCGTTAAAAATTATTCGCCGAATGAAGCCAACAATAAGTTGTTATCCATCGCCAAGCTGGTCAAGTTTAATGTTGAGGATATGGGCGATGCTTCGCTCACTGAGGTGTTTGAAAACCTTCACAAACAAAACCTGAAAGTCATTGTCACCGATGTGGACACGGAAGAGGTTTACTGTACCTTAAAAGACAAGGGCGCGAACTACTTCCAAGGTTATTTCTTTACCAATCCTATTGTTTCCACGCAAAAAGAGATTGCCAGTAATAAATTGGCGATGCTGAAATTGCTGGCGGAGGTGAACAATCCAGACATCGATTTTGACGTGTTGGCCCAAACCATCGGTTCGGATGTGAGTTTAACGCATAAATTATTGGCGGCGATTAACCACCCCTCTAACGATCTACCCCACGTGATTGAAACGCTTAAAGAAGCTGTGAACTTTATGGGTCTCAAACGCCTCAAGTTTTGGGTGAATATGCTCATGCTATCCGACGTCGACGATGTCCCAATGGAGCTGCTAGTCACCGCCTTAGTGCGCGCTAAATTCTTAGAGAACATCGCTGAGAAGATTGGTCAAGCAGACAGCAAAGAGCGCTATTTTATGGTGGGGCTGTTCTCAACCTTAAACGCCTTTTTGAAAGCGCCAATGGTCGATATTGTTGACGAACTTCCGTTGTCCGATGAAGTAAAACACGCCTTGGTGGATCAAAAAGGCTCAATGGGTAAAGCGTTATTTGTAACGCGTGCGCTTGAGCAAGGCAACACGCACATGATTATGGCCGGTATTGAAGGTATGGATATTATGGCCATCTCTTCGGGTTACATGACCGCCAATGGCTGGGCGCGTAAAACCATTGCCAGCTTAGGTAATGCGGCGTAAATTCTATTCATACTTTAGGGTGGTTTTTTCTTGTTGTTTAACATGTCACGTAAATCCCCTAAATTAGCCGAACCTCAAACCTTTACGGTGGGCGAACACAGGTTGCCCATCGTCAAAACGCACCGTAAAAAATCGATTGGTCTGAAACCGAATGCCAATCACTTCGAACTTCACGTTCCCAAACACCTTTCTAATCGAGCCTTACAACAGGTTTTAAATAACCATATCGACTGGATTCAAAAACGTCTGCAACACTACCAAACGTCGTCAAGACTCCGCCCGAATCGTTTTGAGTTTAAAGAGGGGGAACCGTTACTGTATTTAGGTGACGTTTTTAATTTTGAACCGCAGGTGTCGCAGACGAAGCAACGATTTAACATCACGCTTGAACACCAGGCCTTTCAAGTTTCAATTCCGTCTATAAAGTGGCTAGACCCAAGTGATGTTACGGAACACGTTTCACACTTAAACACCCTGTTAACCCCCGTTCTAAGTAACTGGTACAAACAGCAAGCGACGACTTACTTTGAAAAGCAAATGCCGTTTTACGCTGAGCAAATTGGCGTTAAATATTCCGCCATTCAAGTAAAGAGTTATAAGTCACGATGGGGCAGTTGTTACTCGGATGGTCGTATTCAATTTAACTGGAAGTTAATGCAAGCCCCCACTTGGGTGATTGATTACGTGATTGTGCATGAACTGTGTCATCTCAAACACGCCAACCACTCTCCCGCCTTTTGGAACTTGGTAGAAATTCACTATCCCCGAACCCAAGAAGCTAAGCGTTGGCTCAAAGCAAATCAACATCGATTAATTGGATTTTTAAGTTAAATCTTAGGGGGTGTACATATCGTCGTTGCATTTGCTTTTTTATAGGATAAAAACACTTGAACGGATATGCACCCATTCCCCCTTTGAAATGAGCCTTAGTCCCTCTTCGTGCAGGACTCTGAAAGCGATGAGACTGTTTGAGCAAACCAAGGTTTGCGAGTTTCGAAATCGCCAGAGAACAAGCGTTAGAGGGTCTTGGCGAATGGAGCAGGGGCTGTTTTCTTTGGTTCGTTTCTTTGTCAGGACAAAGAAATGAACATTGGGCAAACATGATTGGCCTCAATACAAATGCGCACAATCAAACGAGCAAAAAAGTCTATGACTAATCAAAAAAATTACATACTCAAAATTTATAGCGTAATTTGTTGAGACAATTTGTTAGCGTAAACCTCTGGTTTTTTGCCTAAAGTCCCACCATCACTTTTATTTGGAACATCGTTATGTCCGTTATTCACCTCACCGCCAACAGCCGTTTAAGCCAAACCCTCAAACAGTCTTTGTTTGCCCAGCAAATGAATACCGTTGCCGAAACGCCACAGATTATGACGCTGCAACAGTGGTGGCAACAGTGGGAGCAGGCCTGCTTACTTTGCGGTGAGTTTGATTTAAATGCGCAACCTAAAAAGGTGCTCTCTGCGTTTGAAGCACAGCTGATTTGGGAGACGATTTTAGAAGCCGAGAGTCAAAAACGACTCGATGAAAACGGTCAACCACTTGACCTATTGAATCTGTCGAGTACCGCCAAACAGCTCTATCAAGCGTGGACCTATTGGATGGGATGGTTAAACGACGAACAGCGTGCCGCGATGGCCGATCAGCACTTGGATGCCGAGGAAGTGGCACTGTTTAAAATTGCTTTACAACGCTATCAAGCCGAACTGGATAAACACCATTGGCAAGATGCGGTTTTACACCAAGAGCAGAGTTTGCAATGGCTGGCAGAAGGCAAAGGTAGAAGCCGTTTACCAAGCCGTTTTGAACTGCACGGTTTTGATGAAATAACGCCTTTTATTAAACGTTGGCAGGCCTGTTTAGAATCGTTTGGGTGTGAGGTGGTTGAACATGAAACGGTTGCCCTTCAGCAACCTGAAACCTTAGCGGTTTATAAAGCACTCGACCAACAAGACGAAGTTCAGCAAGTGGCGTTGTGGGCCGTCAAACAGTGGTTAGAACGTCAACAAACGCAAGCGCCACACACCATTAAAATTGGGGTGATTGCCCCAAACTTAAGTGATTACAAAGCACCGTTAACCCGCGCCCTGAATGAGCAACTGGCCTTACTGCAACAGCAACACTTGCCGTTGCACAATAGCGCGACGGAATCTTTGTTTAACGTTTCGTTGGGGGTGTCTTTGACTGAAGTGCCTCTAGTGCAAAATGCACTGCTCACATTAAAACTATTTTGCCAGCCCAAGCGCAGTTGCAGTTACAACGATTGGAGCAATTGGCTGATTTCGCCTTACACGCAGGGCGATTGGGTAACACGCCAGAAAGCCGATTCGAAACTACGTGCCAAACAGTGGACAAACTTTAAATGGCCAACGCTGTTGGCATCGGATATATCGGATTCGTTGCCAGATAAACTCAAAAAAATCTTAATGGACTGGCAACCGATTATCGAAACCAGATCCGCTAATAAACTCAGTGTTTCGGCGTTTGTAGGATTGGTTGCCGATTGCTTGAAAACGCTGGGTTGGTGTTCGAGCCGAACGCTCAGTAGCGATGAGCACCAGCAGCAACAGGCCTGGTTTAAAACCTTAGAGCAGTTTGCCGGTTTAACCGAAACCCAGGGCAAGCAAACGTTTGCGCACTGGTTAACGGTGTTGCAACGTTTTGTTTCTGAGGCCGTGCACCAGTCGCAAAGTAAAGGTCTGCAACCGATTCAGGTCATGGGGATGCTCGAGGCCGGCGGTCAGCAGTTTGATGCTTTGTGGGTCATGGGCTTGAGCGATGAAGCGTGGCCACGTGTGCCCAACCCCAATCCATTTTTGCCGATGTTATTGCAACGCACTCATAAAATGCCGCGCTGTGATGCGCAAAAAGAACTGCTGTACGCGCAACAGGTGACCGAACGTTTGTCTGCCTCGGCCGCGCAACAAGTTTGGAGTTACGCCTCTCAACAAGGGGAAGCCGAGATGCTGATTAGCCCGTTGCTCGAAACCGAACGCTTCAAAAATGCCTTGATCTATCAGCGTCAACCCTATCAAACGCTTGCGCAGGCCAGTTTTCAAAAACGCCGAGAACTGGAGTGGGTATTAGATAATCGGGGTCCCGAGATTCCGATTGATAACCAAAACCCCGTTAAAGCCCCTGGTGGAACCGGTATTTTACAAGCACAGAGTCAATGTCCATTAATGGCGTTTATTGACTACCGCTTAGGCGCAAGAAACAACCTTAAAACCGTGGAAGACGGTTTGCAACAGACCAATCAAGGGACGTTAATTCATAAGGTTTTAGAGCACTTTTGGTTGGAGTTTAAAACCCAGTCCAAACTGTTTACCCTAAGTGATGACGAACTGCACGAAGCCTTAAAAAAACACATTTCAGAACAGTTTGCCGGCTTGGAGAGTGCGTTTGAAGCGCACTATTTAAGCTTGGAGCAAGCGCGTATTTTTGAGTTGTTGTGTCAGTGGATGGAGCTCGAAAAAAAGCGTCCGGCTTTTAGTGTGAGCGGCACTGAACAAGAACAGATGATTGTGTTGGCAGGCATTGAATTTAAAGTGGTGGTCGATCGGATTGATTTGGTTGAAGGTAAGAAGGTGATTTTGGACTATAAAACCGGTAAAGCGAGTGTCAATAATCTTCTGAAAACACCGATTAAAGCACCCCAATTAGCGGTGTATCTGTTTACCAGTGAAGATGAAGTGGGCGGTTTAGGCTATGGCCTGTTGCACTCGGATGACGGGGTTAAAATCAGCGCGATTGCTGAAGATGAAAGTGTGTTTGATGCCAAGTACGGAGACAAACTGTTCAGTATTTCTGCGTTTTCAAAACTCTCTGAAAAAGAGGGCGGCGATTTTTATGAGGTGGAATGGCGCGACTTTTTAGGCAGTTTATGCCAAGAAGTACTCGATTTGGCCGCCTCGATTCAGCAAGGGGTGGCCGATATGACGTTTGATAAACCGATCGATATTGCCTACGCCGCAGGGCATTTAGCGTTGCGTCTGCCCGAGGTCAACCGTCAGCTCGCCGAAGCCGGCTTAGTGCAGGAGGAAGAGGCATGAGCAAGTCGATGAATGATGCGATGAATGACGCAATGAATGAAACAATGCACGAAGCGTTGAACGACGCAATCGCTGAACAAATGCAATCTGAAATAGGGGATTATCAAACTGATATGTTTGCCGATTCCATTACCGAGCCGTTTATTGAAGAAGCTGAAGACCTCTCTCAATCCAATCCATTTCAAGTTGATTTTGGAGAAGCGGTCGCTTTGCAAGTCGATAAAACCTTGGTGGACGGGCAAGCGCGTTTTGACGCGATTAATCCGTTTGCCTCGTACATAGTTCAAGCACCAGCGGGTTCGGGTAAAACGGCACTGTTAATGCAACGTTTTTTGGCGCTGTTGTCGCGCGTGGATCAACCCGAAAAAATCATCGCCATGACCTTCACCAAAAAGGCCGCCGCCGAGATGCGTGAACGGATTATGAGTGCCTTAAAGCTCGGGTTAAACGACACCGCACCCAGTGAAAGTGTGTTTGATGTTAATACTTGGCAGCTGGCGCGCAAAGTGTTGCAACGCGATTCTGAGCAGGCCTGGTCACTTTTGCAAAATCCCAATCGGTTAAGAGTCAAAACCATCGATGGGATTAACGGTTTTTTAGTCGGTCAAATGCCGTTGTTATCCAGAATGGGCGCACAACCGAAGATGACCGATAACGCTTCGGCTTTGTATTTAGAGGCGGCACGTTTAGCCTTGAAAGATGCGAATAGCAATGATGCCGTGGGCAGTTTGTTGCGTTTGGTAAACGGTCGCTATAACCGTGCTGAAGCGTTACTGGTGAGTATGTTGCAAAAACGCGATCAGTGGATGGGCAATCTATTGCAGATGCGCGACGAACAAGCTCGTGAACATCTGGAATTTGCCTTGCAGTTATTGGTTGAGCAAGAGCTAAAGACGGCGACCGCGCATTTGCAAGCTTCACGAGATGCCTTGCAAGAGATTGTGCAGTTAGCCGATTATGCGGTGGCGAATGGTCAAGCTGATTTACAACCGTTAATTGGGTGTTGGCCACTGCAAGCCAAAACCGAACTCCTACCTGCTTGGCGTGCCTTATCGGGTTGGCTATTAACGGGCAAAGACGAACTACGCAGAACCGTGACGGTACGCGACGGTTTTCCGGCTGGAAAAGGCGAAGCCAAAGCCAATAAAGAGCAGTTTTTAAATGCGTTAGCTGAACTGCGTGACGGCCTGCACGCTCAAACGGTTTTGGAAAGCTTACAAGTGCTTAAAGCCTTGCCCGACCCTGAATACACGCAAACCCAATGGGAAAATTTACAGTGGTTAATTCACCTACTGACCCTCAGTGCCGCTTATCTTAAGGTGGTGTTTCGCAGTGCGGGGCAAGCCGATTTTATTGAAGTCGCACAAGCCGCCAGTCAAGCATTGGGCAGCGACCTTGAACCGACCGAACTGGCGCAACAGTTGGACTACCAAATTGAACATCTGTTGGTGGATGAGTTTCAAGACACCAGTAGCGAACAGTCTAAACTGATAGAGAAATTGGTGGCCGGTTGGCAAGCGGGCGACGGTAAAACGCTGTTTATTGTCGGTGACCCCATGCAGTCGATTTACCGTTTCCGTGAAGCCGAAGTGGGGAACTTTTTGAAGGCGTGGGAGGGCAAAGTGGCCGATGTTTCTTTAACGCCATTGAACCTAGAGGTCAACTTCCGTTCCAGTCAGGCGGTGGTCGACTGGGTTAATCAAAGCTTTAAAGCCGTGTTTCCGAAGCAGAATAACATTCAAACCGGCGCGGTGGCTTTTAGCAAAGCCACCGCGTTTTCAAGTGATGACCAACAAGCGATTTTTCCGCATTGGCAAGTCAATCAAAGTGCCGAACAAGAAGCACAGCAAATACTCGAACTCATTCAATCGCGTCTGCCCGAAATTGCCGATGTGCCGGGTGCGAAACCGAAAAGCATTGCGTTGTTAGGGCGTACTCGTTCCAGCTTAATGGGCATTGCGTTGCTCCTAAAAAAACAGGGCATTCCGTTTCGAGCGGTCGAGTTGGAGGGGTTAAAAGACCGTCAAGAGATTCAAGACTGTTTGGCCTTAAGCCGAGCCCTATTGCACCTTGCGGACAGGCCTGCTTGGATTGCGTTATTGCGTTCACCGTTAGTGGGGTTGTCGTTAAATGATTTACATGCGCTGATGGGGCACGATTTGTATCAACCCGTTTGGGCACTGATGAACGCCAAACCGCTGGAAGCGTTGGGCTTGAGTGAAACGGGATTACAGCAGTGCGCGGTGGCCATGCCGATTTTAAAAACCGCCTTGCAACGTTTGCACAGTGTGCCGTTCTCTTGGTTAGTCAAAGAGGTGTGGTTGCAACTGGACGGTGCGCAAACCGTTGAGAATGCCACGGCTCTGGAAAACGTTGAGGTGTTTATTCAAACCTTAACCCAGTTTGATGGCGAAACTTTAGCCGGTGACCGCTTAGATGAGTTGATTGAGCGGCTGTATGCCAGCCCAGATGCGTCCGAAGGCAGTCATAAGATTGAGTTGATGACCATGCACAAGTCTAAAGGGTTAGAGTTTGATACGGTGATTCTGCCCGGATTAGGGCGCAAGCCGCGTGGCGATGATAAACAGCTGGTGTCGTGGATGCAGTTTTTAGGGCCGCAAATTCACGCGCAAGCCGATGAAATGCACGAATGGTTGGTGATTGCACCGATTGATCAAAAAGGCCAAGCGAGCTCATTGTTAGCAGGCCTGCTAAAACGTTTTGAGCAGATTAAATCGAGTAACGAATTAGCGCGTTTATTGTATGTGGCGGCAACACGTGCCAAAACGCAATTGCATCTGTTTGGCTCGATTACTTATAAAGAGTCTGAAAAAGAGGCACGCATTGCACCGACCAAAGCCAGTTTGTTGGAAGCGTTGTGGCCATGTGTAAAATCGGAGTTTGAAACCTTGTGTTACGCTTATGAAGCGAGTGATGCAGATTCCGAACAGAGCCCAATTTTACCCAAAGTCAGTCGATTGCCTTTACAGCGAACAAAGTTTGAATCGTTAATGAATTTTGAGGCTTACAAAGCACCGGTTGCTGTTGAAAAACTGCAAATCGATTCTGGCAGGGTGTTCACTGAACATGCACAGCCTGAAACGTTTATGGCCGATATGGCCGAAGCCACGCCAGAACAGGCTCTGTTGAATACCACGGTGGGCAACTTGGTGCATATGGCCTTAGAGCTGGCGGTACACGAAGGGGTTGAGCTTTGGAATACTCAATTAATCGCCAGTCGTGCGAATGCCTATAAACAGTGGTTACAGCAACAAGGTTTAAATGGCGAATTACTCGATGAAGGGTTGCGTCGAGTTTTACAGTCGTTGAATAATGCCGTGCAAAACCCACGGGTCTGTTGGGCGTTAGATGGCAGCCATCAAGACTCAGAAACCGAGTATCCGTTAACCTCGTTAGAAGCCGAATCGCAAACGGTGGTGAATCATATTGTGGATAGAACCTACATTGATGAACACGGGATTCGTTGGATTGTGGATTATAAAACCAGCGTGTTTGACGGTACCCGTCAACAGGCCTCTGAGTTTATTGCCAAAAAGGTTGAAATGTATCGACCGCAATTAGCCCGCTACGGTGCCTTGTTTGATGTGTTGGATGGCGGTGCACGCGCTCAAAAATGGGTGCTGTATTTTAGTTATTTAGACCGTTGGGTTGAGGTGTCTGAAGCGTAGCGTTGGACTGCTGGACAAGGGGGAGTAACTTGAAAAGCCGAAGTTTATCGAGGTTCCCCATTTTTAAGTATCCAGCTCAAAGTCAAAATCATTAATTTCATGCGTGGTATTGAGTAGGTTTTCAAACTCTTTTAGTGGGATAGGACGGCTAAACAGATACCCTTGGTAGATGTAACATTCGTTGTTTTTTAAGAACTCTTTTTGTTCGACGGTTTCAACACCTTCGGCCACGACCTCTAAGTTGAGGGTGTTGGACATGGCGATAATAGTTTTAACAATGGCGGCATCGTCAGAGTCTGTGTGGAGGTCTCGCACAAAGGACTGGTCAATTTTTAATTGCGATAACGGCAAGCGTTTGATGTAAGACAGGGAAGAGTGCCCAGTACCAAAGTCGTCCATAGAGAATCGAATACCAATGTCTCGCAGTTCGTTCATGGTTTTGATGGTATTTTCAACATCGGCCACCACCAGTGATTCGGTTAGTTCGAGTTTGAGGTGATTTGGATTTACGCCAGTAACCGTTATCACGTTTTTCACTTTCTGTGCGAAGTGTGGCTCAGCAAACTGTTTGGCACTGACATTCACCGATAGTTTTATCTCTTGCAGTGCGGGCTGGGTTGACCAGCTCACTAGCGTTTGGCAAGCGGTTAATAGGACAAAATCGCCCAGTGGAATAATCAACCCAGAGCGTTCGGCCAACGGAATAAATTCGGCCGGTGAGATAAAGCCTTTCTCTTTATGTTGCCAACGAATTAGGGCTTCGGCGCCAATAATGTGGGTGTATTGATTCACTTGCGGTTGGTAGTAAAGTTCAAGGGCATTATTGGCGATTGCTTGGCGAAGTTCAGTTTGCAATTCGGCCATCTTTTCGATGTCTACTTGCATGCTCGGATTAAAGAAGCGAACGGTGTTTCGTCCCTGCTTTTTAGCTTGGTACATCGCTAAGTCGGCATGCGAAAGAATTGTGTCCGAGCCTTCATTATTAGGGTGGACTATTTCCACCCCAATGCTTGGGCTAGAGTGATGGATGTAATCTTCGAGCATAAAGGGGGCATCAAAGGCTTCTAAAATCGTCAGCGCCATCTTCTCAGATTGGTGCACGGCATCAACCTTACACTCGCCTAAATTCTCTAACAAAATCACAAACTCATCACCGCCTAAACGGGCAATCGTGTCCACTTCTCGGATGGTTTGTCTTAAACGTTCAGCCACTTGTTGTAACAAAATGTCGCCAATCATGTGGCCTTTGGAATCGTTTAAGGTTTTAAAATTATCCAGGTCAAGAAAGAATAGCGCGCCGCATTGACGTGTTCGTTTGGTGTAGCGAACCGCCTGATCTAATCGGTCTTTTAAAAGGCGTCGGTTAGGTAAGTTGGTTAAGGAATCATAAAACGCCAGTTTTTCTATTTTTTCTTGGTTAAGCTGGCGCTCAGTAATGTCTGAAAAGTTGGCAACAAAATGCGTGATTTGTTGGTTTGAATCTAATACAGCGGTGATGGTTAACCACTCTAAAAACACAGCACCGTTTTTATGTTTATTCCAAATTTCACCTTGCCAAAAGTGTTTCTCTTTTAAATGGTTCCAAAGATCTTTGTAAAAACTGTCGGATTGGCGACCTGAATTCAGTATTTTTGGGGTTTGACCAATCGCTTCTGCGGATGTATAGCCACTAATTCGAGAGAAGGACTTATTGACTTTAATGATCACACCATTGCAGTCGGTAATCATAATGCCATTTTGAGTTTCAAAGGCAGTAGCGGCGATGCGTAAGTCGTTGTCTTTACGTTTTTGAACCGTAATGTCGCTAAATACAATAACGGCACCTTGCGTGACCTCTTCGATAATCAGCGCTTCGCTAGATACATCCACCCAGATGATTTGATCATCTGCCGTTTTAAAACGTAATTCCCCTTTAAAGTGCTGTTTATTTGCATAGATGTCCTCAAGCGGGCAAGGTTTGGTGGTTGACTCATCGTCTGGAAGGTGGAAAAGCAGATGTGCATTCTGATTGAGCACATCGCGCTCTTTGTAACCTAACATAGTTAAGGCTGCTGAGTTGATCATGGTGACCTTGCCGTGAACGTCGGTAACATAAACCCCTTCACTCATGGTGTTATGCACACTTTGTAAATATTGCGATTGAGATCGGTTGTTACGGTATGAGTTGAACATTCGGTAAATAATAAAACTCGCAAACAGCAATAAAAAAGACATGCCAAGAACGTCTGTCGGGTATTGGCTCATTAACAGAGCAACGGGATTAGAAGGGGTTGCAGAGATCAAATAAGCAAAATTTTGGTTTTCAATGTCAGGAATCGCTGATAAAGCGACCATGTAATATTGATCGGCAATTTGGTAAACACTAGAAAATGAAAGGCCAGAAGCGAGTTGGTTTTGAAAGTCCGGATCATTTTTGGCCAAGTTGGCGATTTGTTTAAAGGTACTCGAAGCCACTGGCGGCGAAGTATCTAATAAGCTGTCGGGATCTTCTTCTAACCAATCGTTTGAAAAAAGGCTCGTGGCATACAATGAATCAAAGGTTTTAAGGCGAGTTTTTTCGACATGTTTTTTCTGGTAAATGATATTAAATTCGGCTGTTGGTGAAAATTCTTGCATGGCCTCTTCAATCGACGAAAAAGGTCGACCATACTCAACACTGCCCAAATATTGCCCCTGATAAACCACCGGCATAATGTGATGGTACGAGGCTAATATTCGACCAGTATCAAAACTGTGAATGGGCTCTTGAGTTTGTTGAGCGAGTTTAACAATGGGGCGTGTTTTAGAGAGGTCATCGCCAAAAACAGCGGGCTGAGAAAATCGTAAGAAAGCATGATTGTCCGCGGTATGTATCGACATATCAAAACGATTCTGAGTGTATTTTAAACGTTGTTGATAGTGGCCATATAGGGCTCGGTAAAGGTCAATACGCGCTTGTTTTTGTTGCGCGGGGTCTTGCGCTTTTTGCAACAAACTGATGATTTCAGGCGTTTTAATAAAGGTATTAAAACAGAGCTCAACATTGCCTTTAAAAAGGGTTTGCACCGCTGTCCAGTTGGTTTCTTGTTTGTCTAAATTGGATTGCAAAATTTGAGTGAGGTTGCTCTCATGTTGATTTTTAATCCCGAAAAACAGAACAGCCCATATTAACAAGGTGAGCAAACTGATTAAAATGAATGCACTGTGCGATCTTGGTTTGGAGAAGGTCATTAGGTTCATGGCTGCTGACCTATCGACGCTTCAGGCATCGTTGAATTGAATTTTGGCAAGGCTTTATTGGAGGTTGCAGTCGGGTAGCGTTTTAAAAAGTCATCAAACAGTTCTGGTCTATAAACTGAAAAGCCAAGGCTGTTAAAGTCTTTGTGTGCAATTGGCTGGTAGTCTAAAAGGGCCTTAGTGACTTCTTTAAGCTCTTTGGAGGAGAGGTTCTGTGTGTTGGCCACCAATAAAAAAGGCGGCATGCTTTCGGATTGCAGAATTTCTAACCCTAATGGTTGGTAACGTTCGGCAATAAAGCGCGCAAGTCCCCCAATGCTATACTCTTTTCTTATTAGGGCTAAGGCCACTTTTTGATGTGAGCCCAAAAATGCATAGTCGTTTTTTTCAAGGTTAAAATTGTGTTCTTCTAGCAGGCGATGGGTCACTAACCATCCACAAGTTGAAAGGGGTTGGGTTAGGGCGACACTCGGGCTTTCTAGGGTGTTGAGCGCCTCAATCGATTGAATACCATCAAATGGCGCGGCTAACACACACTCATACCGACTGCTGTTTGGGGTTTTATTGACCGTTACCAGTGGCGTTATATTGGCGTTTTTACCTTGTAAGCTAAGATAGGGCAGGGGGCCAAGTTCGGCAAATTGAATTTCGTTGTTTAATAGCGCTTGAATGATGTCATCGTATGACTGATAAAGTTTGGGTTTAACTGGGCGTAATAAAAGGCGGCTTAGGTATTGCGCAACCGGTTGAATCTTAACCAGATTGATGCTGGTATTGCTGGTTGGCAAGGGGGAGAAATAGAGCGCATTTTTAAGGGAACTGGGGGTTTCTGGTGCAGGGGCACTCTCAGCTTTTACGGATGGTGCAAGTAAAAGCAGTATAGTCAAAATGCCTATCAAACCTTTGTTGTTCAAAGAAATTCCTTTTTCACTGTGCTTTGTGAAATGACTGAATTAAAAATCAAAATCATAGTCAATACTAGCACAAATAAACAGTACGTAATGATGATTATTTTTATAAAAAGAAGTGATAAATATGTTCAAATTTTCTATGGTTTTATGCATGACTCAAGTGTTTAAAAATTTGAAGCTAAGAGTGCACGTATATTGCCTATAATGCACTGCACATAAATTTAATGAACAAAGAGAGCGTTCTATGACAATGACATCAACACAAGCTCAGATTTTAAAACATCACGGTGGTGATGGCGAACATGCACGCAGCATGATTACCTCAACCTATGAGCGTCGTCATGACATCGCTTTTTGGGAGTTTTGGAATACCCAAATGAGCGAAGTCATTCATAAAGGCGATCATCTTTTAGATTTAGGGGCCGGCGTGGGTCAATTTGTGAATGACTTGGCGTTGCGTTACCCAAACTGCACCGCCATTGGGGTGGATGCGGCCCCCTACATGTTAACTGCTCAAATTCCGTTACCTGACAATGCCCGAATGATTTCCGGCGATTTAAACGAGCCCGAACTCAATATTATGGATGGCAGTGTGGCCACCGTGATGGCCAATATGTTGGTGCATGAACTGCCGCAACCTGTGTTAATGTTTAAAGCGGTTTATAAGTGGTTAAAAGTCGGTGGACGTTTCTGCATTATCGATTTAGTACGTCAACCATTAGCGGATTATTTAGAGCATAAATATCCAGAAAAGCAGCTTTGGAATGAAGATATTGCTCGTGAAGAGGTGGAAGATGTGTTCGACCACTTTCTAGAACATAACCGTTATCACGCCGATGATATTCTTTATATGCTTAAATCAGTCGGTTTTAAGGTGGTTGAAAGTACTCTGCAACGAGAGGGACGTTTTGTCAGGATTGTCGTTGAGAAATAGAGTGTTAAGACACAACCGCTGTTTACCGTTATAAAACCGAGCAGGCCTGCTCGGTTCTTTTGTTTTTAGCGTTTGTTAAAAAGTTTGTTATGACGCTTGTTAACGTTTATGCCGTTCCTTTTGATTAATGCTTCGTTTTAAAGTTACCCAGCTTTTCAATCATTAAGTTGGCAGAGTCCAGAATGGACTTACTGGTTTCGCCAACTTGCTCAACCAGTGCGGCATTTTTCTGAACGGTTGAATCCATTTGAGAGACTGCACGGCCAATTTCAGAGGCCGTAGTCGACTGTTCGCCAGAGCTCAGGGTGACTTGTGACACCATGTTTTTCATCTCTTGAATCGATTCTACAATTTGATTCAGTGAGTCGCCGGATTGTTCAGAAAGTTTGGCTCCGGTTGAGATTTCAGCCACCGATGCGGTAATGAGTTTTTTAATGTCATTTGCGGCATCCGATGAACGGCCCGCTAAATTACGCACTTCACTGGCAACCACCGCAAATCCACGCCCATGTTCGCCAGCTCTGGCCGCTTCAACCGCTGCGTTTAGGGCGAGTAGGTTGGTTTGGAAGGCGATGGAGTCGATGATGCTCACAATCTCTTCAATTTTTTGGCTGGAATCTTTAATGTTATGCATGCTGGTAATGGTCTTTTGCATGACCTCTGAACCACCCGATGCAACATCACTGGTTTTAACCGCTAAATCATTGGCTAACTGTGTATTTTCGGTGTTCTGCTGAATGGTTGCGACCATCTCTTCCATGGCGGAAGCGGTCTCTTCAATCATAGCCGCAGACTCTTGAGTGCGTGAGGCCAAATCAATGTTGCCACTTGAGATATTGGTCACGCCATGGGTCACCACTTGGGCAACTTGCATCACGTCATTCATGGCAACACGTTGTTTTTCGATGCTGGTGTTAAAGTTATCCACAAGTGTTTTAGCTTGGCCTTGCATTTGATTGTTAAGTTGAATGGTTAGGTCGCCATCGGCCAGTTGTTGCATTGAATTATTAAGTAATTCAAACAGATGATTCAGTTCTGAAACCGCTTGGTTAATCGCCGATTTAATTGGTTTCCACTGACCTTTTACATCCGCTTGCACGGTGTTTGTAAAGTCAGATTTGGCTAAGCCATTCATTACATTCGAAATTTCAGTTAACGTGGTTTCCGTCTGTTGCATGGCACTGTTAACTTGGCCTCTAAGTGGCTCCGCAATGTGTTGCGGGAGTCGAGCAGTAAAGTCACCATGGCCAATCCCATCCATTAACGTTTTTAAGCTGCTCATGGTGTTGGTGACACTTTGTGCCGAATCGTTAACCGCTTGTTTAAGGGTGTCTAGATCGCCATGAAATTCGTGCTTAACCCGTTTGTCAAAATCGCCATGCGCAATCGCATTCATGACGCCATTAATTTCACTAAAAGCCGATTCAATTGAGGTTAAAAGCGTGTTGGTCGCAATCACCGAAGGGTGGGTTTGATGTTCGCTGATACGGCTTGAAAAGTCGGCGTTTTCAGAAACTTGGTTGATGGTGTTCATTACATTGTCGGCAACTTCTTCCTCTTTACGCATGGTGACCGAGTAATACACTAATACCGCGGCTTCAATGACCACAAACAGCGCGTGTAAGAAGGTAATGCCCCAGTTACAGTCGTAGTTAAAGAGAATAATTGGCATGCCCGCAACTTCAACCTGATTGAGTTGCAAGTAGGTCAATAGCACGTGATGCACAGCACCCACTCCGGCAGCGACGACCACGACCAGCCAATCTTTATAAATCAGTAAGAACGCCAAAGCGACAAAGATGTGAAAGTGCATATCAATGCGTCCCATCTGCGTTTGGATGAGGGTGGCGGAGTAGAGCATAAAGAACACACCGCTTAAAATACCAAAGCCACGGCTGCCTCTGAGCAAAAAGTAACTGACCAACGATAAAACCGTAATAAGCACGGTCATGGAAATCGCAAAGTTAAAGGTGTCGTAACCAATT
Organism: Thiotrichales bacterium; assembly: GCA_016938655.1. Classification (GTDB taxonomy): domain Bacteria; phylum Pseudomonadota; class Gammaproteobacteria; order Thiomicrospirales; family Thiomicrospiraceae; genus Thiomicrorhabdus. The sequence goes on from JAFGUG010000011.1 coordinate 66,518, forward strand.
GGGGCTAAGAGCGCCACAAAGGGAATGTGTGCGAGTAAGATAAAAAGGACTTTTTTATCATTCGCCAATAGTCTTGGGTTTTTAGCGTTACTCATGATCTCTCCTCAGGTCAGGCGCAGGGTGAAGCGTTTTGTTTTTTTACATATTTAAGGGGATGTTACATTTAAGGTTCTTTGTTCTCGCAACTTATTCAAATCTTCGATGATTTTGTCGTAGCGCAAGTAGATGTTCTGATACACCACTTGGATTATGCCGTCTGGGTCAATTAAAAAAATGTTGCCAGGGTGCGATATTTCATAGTCTTTGCCTTTATCGGTTGCCGCATCCGCAAAGAAATAGGCTTTATACAGGCCGGCTACTTTTTGGATGGTCTGCATGCTGTCGGCGGTTAACGCCGTAAAGTTGGGACCAAATTGATTAAAGTAGTCGTTGAGCATGCTGGGCGAATCACGTTTTGGGTCCATGGTCACAAAAATAAAGTCGAGGTCGTCATTGTGGGTTTGATGGTTGATGTTAAACATCACCCCAACTTGGTTGTGACAAACGTCATTGCAATTCAGGTAGCCAAAGTATAAAAAAGTGAATTTGCCTTTGTGTTGCGCCAAACTGTGACGGTTTCCTTGGGTATCAACCAGTTCAAAGTTGGGCGCGGGGTTCTCAAATTTTCGACCATAAAAATCTTCCGTGCTAATCCAATAAAACAGCACGGGTAGGATGACAATAAGCAACATTGAAGCCGAAAAGAGAATTGCAAAAGAATATTTTTGTTTCATAGGGTGAATTTCGCCAAATTATCGAATTTTTTAACTACTTTGCACACTGACCACAGCGGCTAAAAGTGCTTTAAGAGTGGAAAAGTGCCATTATGCCTGCTTAAAAATCGAGCTGACGACTAATCAAAAGTGATTAGCAAGAATGAGGCCTGTTAGTTTTGACCGCTTTTACCGCTGGAAAGAGGATAGGGTGGCAGACTTTGCCGTACATTGTTCGGTGGCTTGATTACGTGTGGCGGTCACGCAAGGGCGTTTGTTGGTGAATTGCTAGGCTATTTATAACATCATCATTGCAATAAGTGCGGCGGCAATATCAGGACGCTCGACGGTCTTTACTCCGTTTTTTGTTTAGCTGGAGGCGCGTTTTAGCCAATAGACGGAGTTTATAAGGATTTTGCAGAGACAAGAAGAAACGAAACTGGCAGGCCTGTTGAAAGTTAGCAGGCCTGCTGATGTTGAATAAAAACGTTATTGAACCGTGGGTTGTTCATCTTGCTCTTCGGCAAATAGAGCGTCAACATCGTTTTGATTAAAACGAATATGAAAATTACACATCTCATTGTGAATCACGATTTCGCCTTGCTCTTCTAAAATAGACCGCACCTCAGCTTCCCCCAGAGAACGCAACATATTGGTGACGCGCTCTTTGTCTTCTGGGCATTCATAAACGACTTCTTCAGCATTAAACAGTTCAAGTGTCTCTTCATGGAATAGGCGGTTTAATAGTTCTGCCGCAGGCAACGCACTTAATTCGTCATCTTTTACCGTGGTGGTTAAGTGGACAACGCGTTCCCAGCCGTCTTCATCATAACCATCGGTTTCGGGCATTTTTTGAATCATCACGCCGCCTAAGTGTTCGGCATCGGCCGCTAACCAAATTTTAGACGGTAGCTGCTCTGATTGACTTAAGTAGGTTTCAAAACAGTCCGCAATGGTTTCGCCATCACGCGGCACATACGATTGGTAGTGGTGCTGGGTTTGGGTGTTTTCTAAGGTCATTAGAATTTGCCCATCGCCTAAAAGTTCATCCAACGTGGCCTCAGTGGTGATGGCTTTATTGGTTTTGGCGACGCCGCGAATTTTTAAATCGTGAGTCACGTCCACCACTAAAAGGGTGATTGGGCCAGAGCCTTGAACTTGCATGGTGACTCGACCTTTGTGTTTCATGCCATTGGCCATTAACACCGACATAGCCGTGAGCTCGCCTAACATTTTAATGATGCTTTCTGGGTAGTGACGATCTTGGGTCATGGCTTGCCAACTGTCTTGCAGGCGAATGTGTTGACCACGAATATTCAGTTCTTTAAATAGAAAGCGTTGAATCGCATTGTTTGACATGGTGTGTTCTCGTATTCAATTGGGTTTAAACAGGCCTGTTGAGTTTTAAAACACCTGCAATCGACGATTTTAAAATCAGCAGGCCTGGTTTGGATGCGGAAATTGCCGCTCATCAAATTGTATTAAAGTGCATGCGCCAGTGGTTCGTTTAGCTCTTCGGCAGGCGTTTTTGTGACCTCTTTGGCTTGCATATCGGCGTGATAGGATGAACGAACCATTGGCCCAGATGCGACATTGGTAAAGCCCATCTCATAACCGGCGTCTTCCACTTGTTTAAACTCTTCCGGTGTCCAATATTTTTTTACGCCTAGGTGAAAGTCACTCGGTTGCAGGTATTGCCCTACGGTTAACATCTCTACATCGTGTTTGCGTAGGTCACGCATCACTTGCAACAGTTCGTCCATGGTTTCGCCTAAACCAACCATTAACCCGGATTTGGTCACCACATTTGGGTTCATCGCTTTAAAGCGTTTAAGTAGGTCAAGGGAGGCTTGATAGTCGGCACCTGGACGGGCTTCTTCATACAAACGCGGTACGGTTTCTAAGTTGTGATTTAACACATCGGGGGGCGATTGCGTGAGTGTTTCAAGCGCCACAGTTAACCGACCACGAAAATCAGGCACCAGTGTTTCGATTCTAAGGCTAGGTAAGCTATTGCGCAGTTCGGTGACCACATTGGTAAAGTGTTGGGCACCACCGTCGCGGAGGTCGTCACGGTCAACCGAGGTAATGACCACATATCTGAGTTTCATAGCGGCAACCGTTTCGGCTAAATGTTTGGGTTCGCTTAAATCCAGTGCTTTTGGGCGGCCGTGGGTCACATCGCAAAATGGGCATTTACGTGTACAGATGTCGCCCATAATCATAAAGGTGGCGGTGCCGTGACCAAAGCATTCTCCCAGATTCGGGCAGGAAGCCTCTTCACAAACCGAGTGCAGGCCTTTTTCACGCATAATGTTTTTAAGCTCTTTGACACGGTGCATGTCTTTGGCTTTGGGCAATTGCGCTTTAATCCAACGTGGCTTTTTAAGTTTTTCGGCCGTTGGATCAGGGCGGTGCTTAAGCGACTTGGTTTTGTATTGACCTTTTGGCATGGACTCATTGCGTGCTTTTAAGCTGCTGATGTTGCCAATGTTGTCTAAGCTAATTTCTTGAATTTGTGGGGGATTTGACATTTTTGAGTGTGATCCATTCAATTTTAATATCGTCGTATTATAGCGGATTTGCGTTACATGGGGTTTGAAAGGTTGTGTCCGTCTGGCGGATTCAATCGACTATTTGGAAAGGGGCGGTGCGGTTTGCAATTTTGCACTGATAATCTGTGAAAGTTGTTTGCCAAGGGTTTCAATATTGGGGCAGGCCTGCTGACTTTTTGAAGCGTGCAATAGATCGCAAAGTTGCGTCATTTGCATGCCTTGAAGACCGCATGGATTAATCATCTGAAACGGCGACAAGTCCATGTCCACATTTAACGCCAAGCCGTGATAACTCTTCTGTTTGCGAATTTTAAGCCCTAAAGACGCAATTTTATTGCCATTTACATAGACACCGGGTGCATCGGCACGGGCCAAGGCGGCAATACCAAATTCTGCCAATAAGGCAATAATCGACGCTTCTATGAGCGTGACTAAGGCACGTACCCCAATTTGATTACGCTTTAAATCGACCAATACGTACACCACCAGTTGCCCAGGGCCGTGGTAAGTGACTTGGCCACCGCGGTCGGTTTGAATCAAAGGGATTTCGGGAGCGAGCTGCAGAAGGTGTTCGGCTTTGCCGTTTAACCCTTGGGTGAACACCGGCGGGTGTTCCACAATCCAGAGTTCATCAGGGGTATTTGGATGACGCTGATTGGTGAAGTCCTGCATCGCTTGCCACGTGCTTGGGTAAGGTTGCAGGCCGAGGTGTTTAATTTGCATGTTTAAGATGGAAGTGGGCGCCAGTCACGTGGACTGGCGCAATCACTTTAGAGAGTCATTAAGCACATAGGGTGCTTTTTAAGGTCACCGTAAATGCCGTGAATCTGCTCGATGCAGGTCGCATAGAAGGTGATGTTCACTGAGATAAACTTTTTACCATTAGAGCCTTTGACTTCAATAGTTTCACGCGACACTTCAGGCGCGTAACGTTGCGTGATTTCAAATACCAATTCAATAAATTCTTCGGTATTGTGCCCCATGGCTTTGAGTTTATAGTCACACGGAAACTCAATTAAGGTGGCGTTATCTGGGCTGTGTAGATCTTTTGTCATAAGGTTGCTTCTGTTCTTAATCAACGCAATCGCGTTGCTGTTTAGTCTCTATTTACAGGGTATTGTCAGTGTTTAGGGTTGGTTATAGTCGGCAATAAACGCTTGTTTGTAAGTTTGGTAGTGCTGACGCATTAGCTGCCAAACTGCACCGGGCTGTCCTGTGCCAACCGGCTTACCGTCCAATTGTGTGACCGGTAACGCCTCTTTCGTTGAACTGGTTAACCAAATTTCGTCTGCATTTTGCAGGTCGGTTAGGGTTAACTCTTGTTCAATCATGGGTATATGGTGATTAGTGGCGACCTTTTCAATCACAATGCGTGTGACACCCGGTAAAATTTTATGACTGTTCGGGGGCGTGAATAAAGCGCCATCCTTCACGATAAACAGATTGCTGGCGGTGCCTTCCGAGACAAAACCGTCGCGGGTAATGAGTACGGCATCATCGGTATTTTGCTGTTTGGCGGCTAATTTCATCATGACATTTGGTAGCAAGGTAATCGCTTTGATGTCACAACGTAACCAACGAATATCCTCTAAACTCACCAATTTAATACCGTTTTCAACCACGTCTTTTGCTAAGGGCTTTAGAGGGTTGGTGTAGGCGTAAATACTTGGGGTTAAACAGTCGGCCGGCATGTGATCACGCACCATTTGAATGCCACGCGTGACTTGCAGATAGATAAACTGGTCTTGCCAATCGTGGCGATCAATTAAATCCGATAATAACTTGAACCATTCACTGTCGGTTAATGGGTTCGTAATGCTGACCGCTTGAAGACTGTTTTTTAAACGTTGCAAATGTTCTTGCCAGGCAAATAATTTTTTTTGATAAACGGGAATGACTTCGTATACGCCGTCACCAAATAAATAGCCCCGATCTTGGGTTGAGATACGGGCTTCACTCATTGGCAAAAACTCGCCATTTAAATACACCGTTTGTTGCATAACGACAGAAGTTGTTTGACTCATATTCTGAAATCCAAAAGGGCGCGAACGCGGGTTTTGCCTAAAACTGGGTTATTAAGGTTATTTAATTAAATTAGCCTAAAAAACTGAACAACGAGCTAAAAAGACGCATGATTTGGTCAATAATTTTTTTAAAGAAAGAGCCTTCCTCCACGGCAGATAACGCAACCAGTTTCTCTTCAGCAATCACTTCGTCACCTAAGGTAATGTGCAGAGTGCCGAGCTCTTGACCGGCTGCGATTGGGGCGACTAAGTCTTCTTCAACACTGCTCTCAATTTTTAAGTTTTTGTACTGCCCGCGAGGAATCGTCACCGATAAGTCTTTAGCCAAACCAATTCCTAAAATGTCTTTGGTGCCTTCCCAGACTTTGATGTCATTTAAGCGTTGGTTGGCTTTATACAGTGGGTGGGTTTCAAAGAAACGAAAACCATAGTTCAGTAGTTTTTGAGTCTCTTGAATGCGCTTTTCAGAGCTGTTAGTGCCTAACACCACGCTGATTAAACGCATTTCATCGCGCTTTGCAGAGGAAACTAAGCAATATCCTGCACTTTCGGTGTGACCGGTTTTTAAACCGTCAACCGTTGGGTCTTGCCAAAGTAGTTTGTTACGGTTGAACTGTGTAATGCCGTTGAAGGTAAATTTCTTTTGTGAATACCAGCTGTACTCTTCTGGAAACTTGGTGATTAACGCGGTGGTTAATAACGCTAAATCGTGTGCGGAGGTGTAATGTTCAGGATCTGGCAGGCCTGTCGCATTCATAAAGTGCGTGTTGGTCATGCCTAATGTTTCAGCGTATTTATTCATTAACTGGGCAAAGACCGCTTCACTGCCTGCAATGTGTTCGGCAAGCGCAACACTCGCATCGTTACCCGATTGAATCACCATGCCTTTAATTAAATCGCGTACTGATACTTTTTTACCCACTTCAATGAACATTTTTGAGCCAGGCATTTTCCACGCCTTTTCACTGATGGTGACCATTTCATCCATGCTCATGTTGCCATTGTTGAGTTCGTTAATCACAACATAACCGGTCATGATTTTGGTTAAGCTGGCTGGCTCTACTCGGTCATTTGGCTTTTTTTCGGCTAATACTTTGCCGCTATTAAAATCGATTAATAGGTGAGAGGTTCCGGCAATTTGGGGTGCAGACGGCACAACATGTGGTGCTGCAGGCACACCCGGTGCCGGCAATGTTTGCGGTTCAGCATGCGCGTTGAGTGACAAGAAAAAAGCGAAAAGAATAAATAGTGGGGCGGTCAGTCGTTGCATAATCATCCATTGGGCTCGATTAAAAGCGGTTTTTTAAGAGGCCTGCTGATTTTAAAAAGCGCAGTATAAAATGCGGTCTGAAAAGTAGCAGGCCTCTTTATTGGGTTTTGGGTTCTATTTTGACTGCAAAGCAGCGAAAACAGAGGCGAAAATCAAATTATTTCGAGGTTTCTAAATTTCTGTAGTAATTTACCATATTTGAAGTCAAATCGAAATCATTGCCAGCAATCGAACGGGGTGATTTATGAATCGGAGAGCATTTTTTTGTGGGTGTGAATCGACATTAAAATACCAAAACTAATCATCAGGGTGACTAAAGCGCTGCCACCATAACTCATCAATGGCAGTGGTAAACCCACGACAGGCAGTAAGCCGCTGACCATGCCGATATTAACAAACACATACACAAACAGCGTCATCATTAAACTGGAGGCAATCAGACGGGTAAAGTTGTCTTGTGCTTGTGAGGCAATATATAAACCGCGTGCAATCACCAATACATACATAAATAACAGCACAATGACGCCAACCAAGCCAAACTCTTCCGCTAAGACAGAGAAGATAAAATCGGTCGTACTTTCAGGTAAAAACTCTAAGTGTGCTTGGGTTGAACCTAAAAAGCCTTTGCCCTCAATGCCGCCCGAGCCAATGGCGATTTTAGATTGAATAATGTGGTAGCCACTGCCCAGTGGGTCTGATTCAGGGTCTAAAAACGTCAAGACGCGCTGTTTTTGGTAGTCGTGCATAAAGTGCCACAGCACCGGTAAACTGACGACTGCCGCGGTAAGGGAGCCTAGAATAATCCGCCAAGGCAGACCGGCAAAAAACAGCACAAATAGACCGCTCATAGCAATCAGTAACGAGGTACCTAAGTCAGGTTGAACCACAATTAAGCCAGCAGTGAGTGCAATAAAGAGTGCGCCAACCGCCAGTCTGCGGTAACTGGGCGGTAGAGTCGAGTGGGCAAAAAGCCAAGCGACCATCATCGGTAAGACCAACTTCATGAGCTCCGAGGGCTGGAAACGCACCGGACCAAAATCCAGCCAACGTTGTGCGCCTTTGCCCATGTCGCCAAATAGAATCACCGCCACCAACATGAGGATGCCCACCATAAAAAGCCATGGGGTGAATATATACAGAATATTCGGCGGAATTTGGGCAAATAAAACCATTAAGCCCAGCGCAAAGCCAATTCGTACTAAATGACGAGAGACCACTCCGGTGTCGCCACCGGATGCACTATAGACCAAAAGGGTACTGGCACTGAGTAACATGAGAATACCCAGTAATAACCAACCGTCAATGTGCAGAATTCTCAGCGGATTTTTATTTCTGCGATAGAGGTTTTGGTTGGATTGACTGTTGAGTGCTATTTTCATGGGGGACTCGGATTTTCTGCTAAATAGGCTTTAATCACTTCAACGGCTTTAGGAGCAGCAGTGCCGCTCCCACTGCCACCGTTTTCAACAATGACAGCAACCGCAATTTTAGGGTTTTCTAAGGGCGCAAAGCCAATAAATAGAGCGTGGTCGTGGAGGCGTTTTGCTAGTTCATCGGCATTATAGTCACCATCGTTTAAACCAAATACTTGCGCGGTTCCGGTTTTACCGGCCATTTTAAAGGGCAGATCTTTACCATGTCGGCGAGCGGTTCCCTTTGAGCCATGCATCACATCTTTCATGGCTTTAACAACACGTTCCCAGTTTCGATAATCCTTAATCTCTATCTGTTCCGGCGTGGGAAGTTCGCCACCCCGAAGCAAATGCGGTTGAATGATTTTTCCGCCATTCGCCAAAATAGAGGTGGCTTTCGCTAATTGCAGCGGGGTGACTAAATTGTAACCCTGACCAATTGAGCTGATGATGGTTTCCCCGCGATACCAAGGCAGCCCTTTGGCTTCTCGTTTCCAAGCTTGTGAAGGCAAAATGCCTTTGGACTCACCTAAGATATCGATATTCGTAACTGCGCCAAACCCAAAGGGGGCCATTGAATCGTGAATGGCATCTATCCCCATATCTAAACTGAGTTCATAAAAATAGGTGTCACACGATTGTGCAATCGCGGCATTCATGTCGACTAAGCCATGGCCAGTACGTTTCCAATCTCGGTATCGACGCCCTTTGTATTCAAAATAACCTGGATCGAAGATTTTTTTGTTAGGCGAGATGTAATTGTTCTCAATTGCGCCAAGGGCCACAAAGGGTTTGATGGTGGAGCCAGGTGGGTATTTGCCGTTAATGGCACGGTTAATAAACGGTTTATTAGGGTTATTTAAAAGTCCGGAATACGAGGCTTGATCGATACCATCGACAAAGAGGTTTGGGTCAAAATTTGGCATGCTGACAAAAGCGAGTATCTCGCCGTTTTGCGGATCCATTGCGATGATAGAGCCTTTTTTATGTTCAGTAAATAAAGACTCTGCCAACTGCTGTAGTTTGATATCGATGGTTAGATGGATGTCTTTGCCCGGAATGGCAGGCACGGTGTCCAGTTTACGCAGCACACGGCCACGCGCATTCGTCTCAACTTCTTGAATGCCGGGTTTGCCATGCAGAGTGGATTCGTAAAACTTTTCAATGCCCGATTTACCGATGACATCCGTGCCGCGATACTCACTCTCATTGAGTTTTTGCAACTCTTTCATATTAATGCGCCCCACATAGCCCAAGGCGTGCACGGCTGACGCACCAAACGGATACATGCGTTTTAAACGCGCAGTGAGCGCAACACCTGGCATAAGGTGGCTTTGTACCGCAAATTGTGCGGCTTCTTCTTCGGTTAAGCTGTAGGGCAGAATTAAGCTTTTAGAGCGACTCGAATGGCGCAGCTTCTCGAAGAAGTTGGTGCGTCTGGTTTCTGATAGGTTAGGTAAGAGCTCGGCAAATTTTTGCTCAACAAAAGCCATGTCTTGAATTTTTTCGCGGGTCAATTTTAAGGTAAAAACCGGTTGGTTATCGGCCAGCAAACGGTGGTTTCGGTCATAGATTTTACCGCGTGTTGGGGCGAGTGTTTCCACCGAGATTCGGTTGTCTTCTGCTAACAGTTGGTAGCGTTCATAATCGATCCACTGCAAGTAAGCCATGCGACCAATCAGCACCGAGAACAGAGCGATAACAAATAGAAAACCGAACAGAAGTCGGTTTTTAAACAGTCGTTTTTCAGTGAAGGTTTCGGCATCACTGTTAAATTCTAGATGCTCATTCATGCCAAGGCCTTAATGAAGAATGAGCTTGCGCGTAATCCAGCGCAATGCTAGGGCGATAATGGGCCAAGCGATCATGCCTGCTAAAGGCATTGACCAAAACAGTAGGTATTCGCCAGTTTGCAAGCTGGGCGAGAAAAGAAGAAAGGTTAGAAATTGATAAAACGCTAGATAAAACGCAATCACGAACGCCTGCTGAATCACCGAATGCGAGCGAAATAGCAGGCGATAACGCAACATCACAAAGGTTAAAATGATAAAAATCATTGAGTGCGCACCGAGCGTGGTTTGTAACATCGCATCCATTAACAGCCCAAGAATAAACGCTGAGAAAAAGTGGGTGTGTTTAATAAATTGTGCCGTCCAGTACATTAAGAGCAGTAACGAGAACGGTGGGGCAATTAAGCTCCCTTGTTGCATTATCATCATGGTGTCCACAATCAGTGCGAGCAAGTAAGAGGTAAATACCAGCCAGCGTGCTTGTGAAAATTCTAAGTCTACAAAGCGATCAGTCAATTTCTGGCTCCTCTGCTGCATTCGAGAGGACCAAAACTTTTTGCGCTTCACGCAATTGTGCAACCGGCGTGGCAATGATTTCTAAATACGGTTCGGCTTCAAGGTTGTTTATTTTGGTAATACGGGCCACTGGATAACCGGCTGGGAAGACGTTGCCTAAGCCTGAGCTTTCGATTAAATCGCCAACTTCGACAGCACTGTTTTTAGGGATAAAGGTTAAGGATACCGCATCGTGTCCGGTGCCCGCTAAAATGCCACGTTGTCCCGTTCGTTGAATACGCACCGGCATCTGATGGTCTGGGTCGGTAATCAACAATACACGTGAGGTAGTTGGGGTACTGTTGATGATTTGTCCCATAATCCCTTGTTCATCAATCACTACTTGGCGAAGGCCAACCTTATCTAACTGCCCTTTATCTAGGGTGATAAATTGAGACAGCGGATTACTGCTAAAAAAGGTGACCGTGGCAATTTGCACCCGCTCATTATCCATTTTACCGGTGGTTCCCAACAACCCTTCCAAGCGTGCAATTTCCAATTCCATATTGGTGTGTTGCTGCATTTTCGCTTTTAAAAGCAAGATTTCGGTTTTGAGTTTACGGTTTTCCAGCTTGAGTTCATCCATTGAGGTGAAGTCAGTGGTTATCAGGTTATAGACTTGTTTAGGAAAGGTGGCCGCTTGTTCAATAGGATTAAGTGTGGTCAGCAGGACGCTGCGCACATTACCAAGAATTTGACCGTAGTGGTCGGCAGCCATTAACACAATCGCCAAAACGAAGGCAATAATAAATTGCAGTCCGTCTTGTTGGGGGGAGGTCGCGTTAAGGTTAATGGCTGGTTCTCCTGCGTGAAGCATGGTTCAGATTCAAGCAGGCCTGCTCAAATCTGCACGCTAGTCAAAAGTTATTCAAATGAAAAGACGTCAAGTCCTTTTTCATCCATGAGTTCGAGTGCGCGGCCACCGCCACGTGCGACACACGTGAGAGGATCGTCAGCGATAATAACCGGAATACCGGTCTCTTCAGATAATAATGTATTCAAGTTACGCAGTAGCGCACCGCCTCCGGTTAACACGATACCGTGTTCGGCAATGTCTGCACCCAATTCAGGTGGGGTGTTTTCCAAAGCAGTTCGAACGGCACTGACAATCGCTGACAATGGTTCTTGAAGCGCTTCTAACACTTCGTTACTGTTTAGGGTAAAACGACGAGGAACGGCTTCGGCAATGTTACTGCCGTGGACTTCCATGGTGTCAGGCTCAACCATGTGGTAAGCCGTACCGATCGTTTTCTTGATTTTTTCAGCGGTGGTTTCACCAATGACCATGCCGTAGTTACGACGCACGTATTTGATGATCGCATCATCAAAACGGTCTCCACCCACTTTAACCGAATCCGCCCAAACGATGCCGTTTAGCGATAGGGTAGCCACCTCGGTGGTTCCCCCACCAATATCGACGACCATTGAACCGGTTGGTTCGCTTACAGGCATGCCGGCACCTATTGCTGCCGCCATGGGTTCTTCAATTAGAAACACTTCACGCGCACCAGCACCTGCCGCCGATTCACGAATCGCACGACGCTCAACTTGGGTAGACCCACAAGGCACGCAGATTAAAACGCGAGGGCTGGGTTGAAAGAAACGGGCTTCGTGCACTTTACGAATAAAGGCCTGTAACATTTTTTCAGTGACTTCAAAATCTGCAATCACGCCGTCTTTTAAAGGACGAATGGTTTGAATGTCTTGGTTCTCTTTACCCAACATCAATTTGGCGTTCTCACCTACGGCAACAATTGAACGACTGCCTGAGCCTCGGCGATTGTTACGAATAGAGACCACGGAAGGCTCGTTTAAAACCATGCCTTTGCCGCGCACATATATCAGCGTGTTGGCAGTTCCTAGGTCGATTGAAAGGTCGTTGGAAAATAATCCCATTAATTTACGAAACATGGTGTCTAGCCCTTAAAAGTTCGGCGAAAAATAATCCAGATATTTTATACCAACTGCCCTACCTTAAGTAGAAAACTTTGGGCTAAAACGCAAAAAATACTTATGAAGCGAAAGCGAGCTGTTTAAGGGCGTAAAGCTGAGATTAAAAGTCTTGTTGAAACGCTTAAAAAGCGTTGGCAGGTTGAGTTGTGTTTGTACCTGACTCAAGGCATTTTTCTAGCAAGTTTAAGGTTTGTTTTGCTTTAGTGAAAAGCCAATATGTGGTATTTTAGTGGGCTTAAATTTTTATATATGGGTTGTAAACCAACTTACGCAAAGTAAGCTCGGTTTGTAGCTGGTTCCGACTAGGAGAAATTGTGTGTCTTTAGGAAAAACGGAAGTGGAATATATTTCACGTTTGGCCGCCATTGCTGTTGATGAGCATCAGGTGGACGAGGTAGCCGGTAAACTTTCTAATATTTTAGATCTGTTTTCGCAAATGGAAGCTGCTGATACCGATGGTGTAGAGCCAATGGCGCATCCGCTGGATCAGGTTCAGCGATTACGTCCTGACGTTGTCACTGCAACAAATCAACGTGAGAAACTGCAAACTGTGGCGCCAGCTGTGGATGGCGGTTTGTATTTAGTGCCACAAGTGATTGAGTGAGAGTGAAAACAGAATGCACAATTTAACCATAAAACAGATGAGCGAAAAATTGCAGGCCGGTGAAATCACCAGTGTGCAACTGACGCAACATTACCTAGACCGTATTTCAAAGTTTGATCCTGAACTGAATGCCTTTGTCACCGTGACGCCTGAGTTGGCAATAGCCATGGCCGAAGAAGCGGATAAAAAAATCGCTGCTGGCGAAGCCGAGTTACTAACTGGGATTCCGGTGGCCCACAAAGACATTTTTTGTACCGATGGCGTTAAGACCTCGTGTAGCTCTAAAATGCTCGACAACTTTATCGCCCCGTACGATGCGCACGTAGTGACTCAGTTGAAAAAAGTGGGTATGCCTATTTTGGGCAAAACCAATATGGACGAGTTTGCGATGGGTTCGTCGTCTGAGAGCAGTTATTACGGCCCAACCAAAAACCCTTGGGATCATAAAGCCGTGCCGGGTGGTTCTTCGGGTGGCGCGGCGGCGGTGATTGCCGCTGGTTTAGCGCCCATGGCAACCGGTACCGATACCGGTGGCTCCATTCGTCAACCGGCTTCATTCTGCGGCATTACCGGCATCAAACCCACTTACGGTTCGGTATCGCGTTTTGGCATCATCGCCTACGCCTCTAGTTTTGACCAAGCGGGGCCAATGACTCGTTCAGCGGAAGATTCTGCGTGGATGCTCAATGCCATGGCCGGATTTGACGAGCGCGATTCAACCAGCTTGCAACGTGAAGCCGTTGATTACTCTGCCGAGTTAAATAATTCACTTAAAGGCTTGAAGGTTGGCGTTCCAGCCGAGTACTTTGGTGAAGGGTTAGACCCTGAAGTTGAAAAGTTAGTACGTGATGCGATTGCTGAAGTCGAGAAGCAGGGTGCCGAGATTGTTGAAGTGCATCTGCCAAACAAAGATTTAGCGGTTCCTTCTTATTACGTGCTTGCACCTGCTGAAGCATCTTCTAACTTATCGCGTTATGACGGGGTGCGTTTTGGCCACCGTTGTGAAAATCCGAAAGACCTTGAAGATTTATATAAGCGTTCGCGTTCTGAAGGCTTTGGTGCCGAAGTGAAACGCAGAATCATGGTGGGCGCTTACGCGCTTTCAACCGGTTTTTACGATGCCTATTATCTGAAAGCGCAAAAGTTGCGTCGCATGGTGCGTGATGACTTCACCAAAGCCTTTGAAAGCTGTGATGTCATTATGGGGCCAGTCGCGCCCACGCCAGCGTTTAACATTGGTGAAAAAACCGATGATCCAACCAGTATGTATTTAGCGGATTTATACACCATTCCGGTCAACTTAGCAGGCCTGCCAGGTATTTCAGTGCCAGCTGGGTTTGTCAATGATCGTCCTGTGGGTCTACACATTGTAGGGCCGTATTTTAGTGAAGCGAAGTTGTTGAATATTGCACACCAATATCAACAAGTCACCGACTGGCATACCAAAACGCCAGCGCAATACCAGTAAGCAGGAGCGAACAATCAAATGAGTTGGGAAGTTGTAATAGGGTTAGAGATTCATGCTCAGTTAACCACCAAAACCAAAATATTTTCAGGTTCATCCATCGCATACGGTGCTGAACCCAATACGCAGGCTAGCAATATCGATTTGGGTATGCCAGGCACGTTACCTGTATTGAATGCAGGCGTGATTAATAAGTCGATTGCCTTAGGTTTAGCCTTAGATGCCGTTATTGGCCGTAAATCGGTGTTTGATCGTAAAAACTATTTTTACCCGGATTTACCCAAAGGCTACCAAACCACACAGTTGGAGCACCCGATTGTTGGGCAGGGTAAATTAGAGATTGAAATCGATGGCCAGAAAAAAGTCATTGGCGTCACCCGTGCGCATTTAGAAGAAGATGCCGGTAAATCCAATCACGGGATTGTGCCGGGAATGAGCGGTATCGACCTGAACCGTGCCGGAACCCCTCTACTCGAAATCGTTTCGGATCCCGACATGTCTTCGGCACAAGAAGCGGTGGCCTACGCTAAAAAAATGCACGAGTTGGTTCAGTACTTAGGCATCTGTGATGGCAACATGCAGGAAGGTTCGTTCCGTGTGGACTCTAACGTCTCGATTCGTAAACCGGGCGATCCGCTTGGAACGCGTACCGAGTTAAAAAACATCAACTCGTTTAAGTTCATTGAAAAAGCGATTGAGTTTGAAATCGAACGTCAAATCGAAATCATTGAAAGTGGTGGCACCATTGTTCAAGAGACGCGTTTATACGACTCAGAAAACAACACCACGCGTTCGATGCGTTCTAAAGAAGAAGCCAACGACTACCGTTACTTCCCGTGTCCAGATTTGTTGCCAGTGATTATCACCGAAGAAGACATTGAAGCGGTTCAGGCGACTATGCCAGAACTGCCAGATGCGAAACGTACTCGTTATGTATCGCAGTTTGGTCTAAGCGATTACGATGCCGGTGTATTAACGTCGTCACGCGATATGGCCGAGTTCTTTGAGGATTTAGTGGCCAAAACCGATGCGAAAGATCCTAAGTTGTGCGCCAACTGGATGACTTCTGGATTTGCAGCGGCACTCAACAAAGACGGGTTAAGTGTTTCGGATTCGCCCATCACCGCTGAGCAATTAGCCGGTATGTTGCAGCGCATTATGGATAACACCATCTCTGGTAAAATCGCTAAGCAAGTGTTTGAAGCGATGTGGAACGGCGAAGGGTCAGCAGACGAGATTATCGAAAGCAAAGGCTTAAAACAGATTACCGACAGCGGAGCGATTGAAGCGCTAGTGGACGAAGTCTTAGCCAATAACCCAGATCAAGTTCAAGCTTACAAGGATGGTCAAGAGAAAATGATGGGCTATTTTGTGGGGCAAATTATGAAAGCTTCAGGTGGTCAAGCTAATCCAGGTCAAGTGAACCAGATGCTTAAAGCCAAGCTAAGCAGTTGATTAACGAGTTAATTAAAGCTCGCAAAATCATTCATAAATTATGAAGCCGATGGTCTGCAAACCCAGCAGGCCTGTTGATTTATTAAAAAAGTATGAAATTGATGTTTTAACACTTGAAAGGTCATAAAAAAACCTTATAGTGTCACTGTAAGAAATTGATATTACCTTCACAAGGAGAAAGTAATGAAACGTATCGGTCTATTTTTGTTAACCAACATCGCGGTCATTGCGGTGGCGATGTTAGCAATGAATATTTTAGGTGTGGGCAGTTATATGGAAGGCACCAGCCTTAACCTAAATAACTTGTTCATGTTCGCATTGATTTTTGGTTTCGCAGGCTCATTTGTGTCTTTAGCGATGTCAAAATGGATGGCAAAAATGTCTACGGGTGCAAAGGTCATTGAAACCCCACGTAACGCAGACGAAAAATGGTTAGTGGACACCGTTGCTGCACAAGCGGCAAAAGCGGGTATTAAATCACCCGAAGTCGCGATTTATGACTCACCAGAGCCAAATGCTTTCGCAACGGGTATGACCAAAAACAACTCATTAGTAGCGGTTTCAACCGGTCTAATGCGCAACATGCGTCAAAACGAAGTTGAAGCGGTGTTGGGTCACGAAGTCGCCCACGTTGCCAATGGTGACATGGTGACGATGGCTCTACTACAAGGTGTGTTAAACACGTTCGTTATCTTCTTTGCGAAGATTGTGGCTTACGTGGTTGACCGTGTTGTGCTTAAAAACGAAGAAGCAGGGCACAGCTGGACATTTATTATCGTGGATATCGTGGCGCAAATCCTGTTCGGTATTTTGGCGAGCATCATTGCCATGAAGTTCTCTCGTTACCGTGAGTTCCACGCCGACAACGGGGGTGCTTACTTAGCCGGTAAAGAGAACATGATTGCGGCATTGCGTCGTTTACAGACCATGCAGCCAGGTGAGTTACCAGATCAAATGGCCGCGTTTGGTATCTCTGCCAAGAAGTCGTCTTTCGGTGATTTGTTCAAGTCTCACCCAGACTTAGAAGATCGTATTGCACGTCTTGAAGCAACGCCACAAAATGAGTTAAAAGTCGCTTAATTTAAGCCGCTTTATAACCCTTAATAAAAACCCCGCTCAGGATTTCCTAGCGGGGTTTTTTTATATATTAATTTGACAAAAGATAACCGCGATTATCAAATGTTTATAAAAAATTTATGTTGGATATTTAATTTATGAAAACTGAACTTCCTATTGAAGAATTACTTTATGAAGAGGAGGGGCCAACTCTTGATTTTAAAAGAGAGCAATACTCTTTTAGTAATTCGAATGAACATCAGAAAAGTGAAATTATTAAAGATATATTGGCTTTTGCAAATGCTTGGCGAAGAACTGATGCCTATATATTGATTGGTGTGGAAGAGGTAAAAGGTGGAAGAAGTCGGCTTTTAGGAATTAACAATGACTTAGATGATGCTCAGTTACAACAGCTTGTAAACAGTAAAGTACAGACTCCAATAGACTTTTCATATAGTACGTATTTGATTGAAGAGGTTAAGGTAGGTGTTATTAAAATACCCGTTCAAGAACGACCTTTTTTTCTTAAAAAGAAATACGGAAAATTAAAGGAGAATACCGTATATATCCGAAGAGGAAGCAGTACTGATGAAGCTAAGCCTGATGAGCTATATGAAATGGGTAAATCTGATGTTACTTCGGTTGAAGAAATACCAAAATTAGACTTTGAGTTTGCTGATTTAGAAAAATCTGAAAGACAGGGTTTGGGGAAGAGAATTAATGTAATTTTTTTTGATGGTTTCAAAGTCGAAGACATACCTGACTATGGTGCTAATACTAATGTTAATCCTTTTTCAATTCCTGTTAGTATTTTAAATACTCATAATAAGAATTATTTCAGGGAGCTTGTACATTATCAATTTGTTAGTAATTGCACAGAGAAGTTAGCTTTTGCTTTAACTAATGGTTCGAGCACTTTAGTTACGGATATCAAAGCTGAACTGTTTGTTGAAAAAGAAGATGATAAATTTTTATTTTTTGGTAGCGAGGACTTCCCTAAAATACCTTACGAAGAAGATAATTTTCTTCAGCGTCGGAATCCTAATTTAGATAAAGTAATTAAAAATAGTCATAAGTTATCAGTGAAAATCCAAGACTTAGGGGATAGGTATAAAATTGTGGTACCTTTTGAAAAGGTTCAACCAAAACAAACAGTATATTTTGAGGATATTGTTTATATTGGATTAAAACAGTCTGTTGTTTTACATATAAATGTAACTATTTTTGCAGATAATATATCTTCTCCAATTAAAAGCGTTTTAAATCTTGATTGCAAGGTAGCAAAAAAGTCTGTTAATTATAAAGAGTTAATAAAACTCCCTCTTTAAAAGGTCTTTGCAATATTCTGAGAATAATAGGAATAATTTGGGGTCAGAGTCGAATTAATTAAGACTTATGTTTTGGTTTCGAAGCCTTTCAAATTTTTGTATGTATAAGGTACTTTTCTTAGTTGGCTTCAAGTTACTTTATTTTCTTGTCCAAATAAAGAAATCAAACGTAGCACTCGGCTGGAGCGACGCGGAGAGACGAGAAACAAAAGACACCCTGCTGACGTAATCTATTTCTCTAAGCTTGTCCACTGACATTCCTGAACTCGCTACGCTCAAACAGCAGGAATGCTTAATCGTTTTCCACGCTAAGAGAAATCACGATTCCTTACAGAAGGGACTTTTCCCCAGCAATAACTTCTTACGCGGTAATTTATTTTAAAATCAGCAGGCCTGCTAACTTTTAAATGGATGCTTAGGCAGATGAATATTTAAAAGTTGAAATCTCTACGATGCAAAAAACCCGCCAGAAGCGGGTTTTCTTAATCGACTAGCTTTCAAGTATTAAGCTGTTTTCTTACGGCGTGCTGCCATAAAGCCAACCAGCCCTAAACCACCTAGCATTAGCGCATAGGTTGAAGGTTCTGGTACAGCAGATACAGCTTGAGCAGAAAGTGCATTAAGATTGCTTACCGATAAACTCTGCCAGTTTGTACCATCTACTGTGAATTGACCGGCATTTGAACCATTACAGCAACCTTCTGCCCAATAAACATCCAGTGAGAAGCTTCCAGCCGTTACTGGAAGATTACCCGAGTAAATGACATCACTGTTATTGTAGTTGTTGCTCCACCATAGATCGTCTGAACGTTGATTAATCAAGCTATCATCTAGGTAAATCGCAGCGCCATAGCCGGCATCTAAACCAAATCTAAAATCTAGGTTAAACGCTTGTCCAGCATCAAAATCAATGCTCAGTTTGTTGATTTTGTCACGGCCTGGCTGGACATTTACAAATTCTGTTAGGCTCGTTGTAGTTGAGACCGTCGCCGCATTCCATGCAGCAACAAAATCACTTGGGCTTGAGCCATCTGTGTAGGAAGCGGTTTCAAGGTTAATGGTTGCCGCGTTAGCGCTGGTTGCTGAAGCAAGCAAAATTGCCGTTGCCATCGCTGTTTTCATCATTCGCATTTAAAATTTCCTCTTCAAAGACTTATTGTTTTTATTCAAAATTGGTTTGCTGGGTTCTATTGTGCTAGTTGTGCTTTGTAAGAGCGCTAAACTTTGGTTACCCGATATAATATTTATGAATCATAATGGAGAGTGCGACATAAGATAATTGTCCTAAAGTACAGTTTTTAGATGAATGCGCTATTTAGAGTAATTTAGTGACGATATTGAGCTAGATGAGTGGTTTTAAAAATGGAGGGCTAAAAAGTAAGCAGGCCTGCTTGGTTTAAAGGCAGGCTTGTTTGACAGAGGAGGAGAGATTTATTCGGTGATACGTTCAACACGAATGGATTGGGTACTGTGATAAATTAACGGGCCAAACTGATTGTAGATGGCCACATCGGCCGCGTCTCGTCCATAACCAATTGCCACATACCCCCCCTTAAGTTCGGTTTGGGTTGCATCAAAGGTATACCATTCTCCACCCACATAAGCTTCAAACCAGGCGTGCAAATCCATGGGTTCAAGTTCGTGCAAATAGCCGACCACAATGCGTGCGGGAATGCTGATGCCTCGGCATAGTGCAATTCCTAAATGAGCCATATCACGACACACCGCATAATCTTTAGCGTTGACCTCAACCGCTGAGAGCGGCACGATGCTTGAACCGGGGTCGTATTTGAAGTTGGTACGAATCCAGTTTTCTATTTCAGCCACTTGGTCATAACCCATAATGCAATTCTGTGTAATCTCAGCCGCCATCTGCCCAAAGCGATCAGATTCGCAATATCGACTCGGTAGCAGATATTGCAGGGTTTCATGAGGTAAGTTTTGGACTTCAACGAAGGGCGCACCTGGGGCTTTTGGGAGCTTTTTGGGTACACGAACTTTGGCGGAGGTTTGAATTTCAAGGTGTCCAGGTTTGGCCACTAAACGTTGGCAAAGGTTGCCGTAGTTGTCGGTAAATTCAATCACCTTTTCACAGGGCGTGATTCGGTACTCTTCTTGGGTAATCCATTGATTGTGGTCGCTTCGGGGGCGAAGCATCATCACCAGTGGGGTGTCGTGTTCAATTACAAACTTTAAATTACAGTAGGTTTTTAGCCACATAGTGTTTACTCACAATTAAAGAAACAATATAGCATGGTTATTTTGAAAACATTAAAAAAAGCGTTCCAAAGCCCATTTTAAGCAGGCCTGCTGATTTTTAAAGGGTCGAATTATCCACGCTTATTATGCGTTTGCAAGTAGTTCAAAACCCCTTGGGCGGCTTGTTGACCTTGCGCCATTACGGCGGTCAGTAAATAGCCTCCCGTTGGCGCTTCCCAATCGAGCATTTCGCCAGCACAAAACACACCCGAGTGGTTCTTTAGCATGAGCTGTTCATTAAGTGATTCAAACGTGACGCCGCCTGCGGTGCTGATCGCTTCGGCAATTGGCCGAGGAGCTTGTAAGGTTAATGGAAACGCCTTTAATGTATTGGTCACGATTTGAGGTTGCGTGAGTTGTTGTTTGGATAACAGCTCTCGCAACATCGAGGCTTTAATGCCATCAATGCCGCAACGTTTCCAGAAGGCGCTTAGGCTTAATTTTCCACGCTTGCCGTTAAGTTGTGTGTTGAGTTGTTCATGAGTTCTATGGGGAAACAGGTCGAGCATGACCTTAAACGGTGTTTGTTGTTTAAGCTGTTCTCTTAAGTACTTGGAATAGGTGTAGATTAAACTGCCTTCCACGCCATGTTGGGTAACAATAAGCTCACCAAGCTGTTGATGAGGGTGTCCTTTAATATCGGTAAAACTCAGGGTGACGTTTTTGAGCGGTTGGCCGGCAAACTTGTCGATAAAAATGTCACTCCATTCCACTTCAAAGCCCATGTTAGCCGCTTGAAGTGGGGCGATTTGAATGGCTTTTTGCAATAACGGTTCTACCCAGCTACCCGTTGAACCTAGGTGTGGCCAAGAAGCGCCGCCCAATGCCAAAATCACCGCATCAAATGTGGCGCTGGTTTCACCCTGTGGCGTGCTGAATTTGCAGGTGATTTGCAGACTGGGTTCGCTAGACTGGTGCTGGCTAGTATCGCTTTGCCAATCGGTCCAAAGGTGCTTCATTTTAAAGGTGGTGCCTTGTTGCTTAAGTTGATGCAACCAAGCACGTAATAAAGGGGCGGCTTTTTTATCAAGAGGATAGACTTTTCCAGAGGAGCCGACAAAGGTTTCAAACCCAAAATGGGCTGCCCAAGTGCGCATGCTGGTTGGTGTAAATTTTTCTAGGGCAGGCAGGAGATTTGGGGCGGCTTCAAAGTAACGGCTTACAAAAAAATCAAACTCATCGTCATGCGTTAAATTTAAACCGCCGCGCCCTGCTTGTAAAAACTTACGTGCCGCAGAGGGCATAGCGTCATAAACGGTCGCCGGATAACCCGCTTTCGCTAGGGTTTGTGCGGCCATTAAGCCGGCAGGACCTGCCCCAATAATGGCGATGTTGGGTTTTCTGTTTTGTGTCATTTGGCGTGTGTTGACCTTTTGCGGTGGTTAAATTTAAAACGCGTGTAGCGTATCAAATTTTCAGCTTGTAAACACGCTCTGTACTTTTTAAAAGTCGGTTTTTTGGTTTTAGCAGGCCTGCTGACTTTTAGTACATTTTTTAAGCACAAAAACGCCCCGTTAAGCTAAGCCTAACGAGGCGCTATGATTGAGAGGTGGCTTGCTTAAGTATTAAGCGTTGGCAACGCGTTTGGCGCCTTCGGACTGAATACGCTTAATCATGTGATATAGACCGGTTGAGCGGTTTGGACTGAGTTGTTGAAGCAGGCCAATTTTGCCTAAAAAATCGAGCGGAGCGGTGACCACTTCCGCCGGCGTACGGCCGTTGTAAATTCGTAATAAAAGGGCAATTAACCCCGACACTATCGCCGCATCACTTTTGGCTTGCATGTATAAATGGCCATCGTGCTCTTCAATGTTAATCCAGACGTTCGACTGACAACCGTGGATTCGATTCTCTTCAGTTTGGTAGGATTCGTCCATATTTTGCAGCTGCTTTCCCATGTCAATCAAATATTTATATCGATCTTTTGGGTTGGCGAAGTGTGTAAAGCGTTTAATTAAATCCGCTTGTACTTCGTCTAGTGTTTGGCTTGGCGGTGTAAAATCCATACTATTTTACTCGGTTATTCGTTGAAGGCGTCATGATACCATTTTTTGAGAATAAATCGACCCAGATTTACGGTTTGAAAACGCAACCTTGTCGAAATAAAAAAATTAATTTAGTTGGTAGTTGACGGGCACTTTTATTTGCCACTCTTGGCGCATAATCTCTTTTGGAAAGGCTTTAAACTGATTGTTCATGCGCTCTTGGAAAATAGACAAAGCGGCGGCATCAAGAATGCTTTTGCCCGAGCTGTTAATCAGTGCAAGTTGAGATATTTTGCCATTGGGCATCAGGGTGAATTGAATCATGACAGTGCCCTCCCATTGACGACGTTTAGCACTACGTGGATAGGTAGACTGAGCATGCATGGATATCTCTTCACGTAGCGCATAAAGATACTGTTGTTCAGCATTGGCAATTTGCCCAGGCGTGAACAGGGGTTCCACTTTTTTTGGTGCAGGCTTTGGTGTGGCCTTAGGAGGAGCTTTTGGAAGCGGCTTGGCTTCGGAGAGCGGTTTACTCACTGGCAAAGGTTCAACCTTTGGCTCGGGCTTTGGCACGGGTTTCGGTTTTGGTTCAGGTTTGGGAGTCGGCTTAGGCTCAGGTTTTGGAACAGGCTTGGGCTCAGGCTTGGGCTCAGGCTTGGGTTCAACAACCGGCTTTGGGTCTGGTTTGGGTTCTGGTTTAGGTTGTTCAACCGGTTCTTCGATCGGTTCTGGTTTTTTTTCTGGTTCCGGCTCAATCAGCGGTTGTTCTTCAGACAGGGGTTCAACCACTTGCTCTTGCGGAGCTTGAAACATGGCTAAGGTGACGGCAACGGGAACTAAGTCCGGCTCTTTTTTGATAGGTTGCGAAAAGACCCAATACCCCACGGCTAACAAAACACCGTATAGCAACAGGCTAATAATAAACGCTTGAGTTGAACCGTGTTTTAAAGAAGGCATTATTGAGCCGCTTTCGCCTTGGTTAAGATGGTCAGATTGTTTAACTGCTGGGCTTTGAGCAAGTCAATCAGTTGTACAAACTCGCCAAATTCGGCTTTTTTATCCACCTGAATAACAATGCGTTGCTCTTTGTTTAAGGTGGTAAGCATCGCATCAATCGCCAGCAGGGTTTGCGGCTCTTCATTGAGGTAAAGTTGGTTTTGTTGATCAATATGAAATGTCACCGGTATTTCATCTTTGGGTGGCACGTAAGTCTGTGTGCTTTGCGTTTCTGGCAGGTCAAGATTCAGACTGTCTTTTACGATAAAGCTGGCGGTCGTTAAAACAATCGCTAACAGAACAAGCATGACGTCAATTAAGGGGATGACGTTGATGGTATCAAAACGTTTCATATTTAAGCGTGCTTGGCCTTGAATTGCAGTTCAATCACATCACAGCGGCGCATTAAGCCGTTATAACTCATAATTGCAGGAATGGCGATGGCGATCCCAGCTGCGGTGGCTTTTAACGCTAAGGCTAAACCGGTCATAATAGAGCCAGTATCAATGGTTTGTTGCTGACCCAAGTCGTAAAAGGTAATTAAGATACCCAGCACCGTTCCAAGTAAGCCAACATAGGGGGCGTTAGCACCGATGGTAGAGAGGGTGGTCAAGTTCTTTGTGATGCTGACATGCAACAATTCTACTTGGCTAAATTCAGCGAGATTCAATCGTTTAAAGAACAGAGTTCTTTCTATGGTGATCCATAATGCAATAAAGCCCATCAGGCCTAAAATGCCAAAAATCGCGAAATCTAGGTAAAGTTTAAGTAGTTCCATGTTGCGGGTAAGGTCTCTTGAGTTAAAGCGGCATTATTTAGAAACAGGCGATTCTGAATAGAGGTTGCTTAGTAAAATTAGCCACATAGTGTCCCAAATTGAGACGGTTTTTGCAATGTAAAACTCTTTATAAAGTATGAAGTTGGGCGGGTATTGATTGCAGTTTTTTGAGTTGATAGGTATATTAGTCAAACTCGTTTTTTAGAAAAAAATAAGAATATACTTTTTACAGGAGTTTACTATATGAAGCGTCGTGATTTATTGAAGTCAGCGTTGGGGATTTCAGCTGGTTTAGTTGGCATGACTGCCCTAAAGCCGTTATATGCAAGTGCAGACGATATGGCGTTTAAAGCCGAACCAATGTTTGATGTTGAGCCGACTAAAGTAACAGACCGTTGTTACTATTTTTTAGCCACAGATCCTGAGCCGTCTCCTGAAAACAAAGCATTCTTTAACAACCCAGGCTTTATTATTACCAGCGAAGGGGTCGTAGTTGTTGATACCGGTAGTTCTGTGCAGATTGGTGAGATGGTGATCCGTCAAATTAAGAAGGTAACGGATAAGCCTATCATTACGGTTATCAATACGCACTATCATGGCGACCACTTCTTAGGAAATCACGCATTTATTGAAGAAAATCCTAAAATTGAGATTATTTCTCACCAAGCGACGATTGATAATATTAAGAACGGCGGTGGTGAATTCTGGGTTGGCTTTATGCAACGTAATTCAAACAATGCCATTTCCGGAACCGTGATTACGCTTCCAAATAAAACGGTTGCTGGAGGCGAAACCCTAAAGTTTGGCGACACGACTTTAAAAATTCACCAGTTTGCAAAAGCACATACTGAGTGTGATTTGATTGTTGAAGTGGTGGAAGATAAAACGGCTTTCTTAGGTGATGTTGCAATGCGTCGTGTGGCCAATATGGCGGATGGTTCATTCCCAGGAACGATTGAAACCATGAAAAAAGCCAAAGCATTAGGCTGTAGCAACTATATTCTGGGACATGGTCCGCATGATGGGCCGGCTATTTGTGATGATATGCAGGCATTCTGTGAAAACATCTATTTAAATGCGGTTAAGTATTATGATGAAGGTCTGTCACCGTTTGAGATGAAGCCTAAGATTATGGATGAGCCGTTTATGAAGAATGTGGCATCTAAATGGCCTGGTTACGACAGCACATTGGGCAACTTTATCTCCCTCGCGGTGATGGAAGCTGAAGCAAATATGTTCTAACCTTACTTTTCATTAAGTGATGGCCATCAAAAAGCCGGAGTGTTCATTGAGAACCTCCGGCTTTTTTATTGGTTGAATCCGTGTTTTATGGGGATTTTAAAAGTCAGCAGGCCTGCTCACTTTTAAAGTCGAAGAAATACTGCCAAGCGTTAAGCAATAAAATCAAGAATGGCGTCTAAACCACGAAAGTTTAGGGCAGTATCGGCTTGGGCTTGCACCGTTGGTTTTGCATGGTAAGCGATGCTTAAACCGGCTTCTTGCATCATCATTAAATCGTTTGCACCGTCACCAACCGCAATGGTTTGTGTGGTTAGAATTTCAAGCTCTTCGCACAGTTCAATTAAGAAATCGGCTTTGGCTTGCGCACCAATAATGCCCCCCTCAACCGTGCCATTAAGTTGGTTGTTTGTAATGGATAGTGTATTTGCACGGGTGTAATCAATCCCCAAGCGGGTTTTTAGTCGGTCGGTAAAAAAGGTAAAGCCACCTGATACCAGCGCAAACTTAATGGTTTGTTGTTTGAGGCCGTTGATCCATATTTCCGCACCAGGGTTTAATTGCAAGCGTTCGTCATACACGGTTTGCAAGGCCGAGGTTTCTAAACCGTCTAACAGGGCAACACGTTGCTTTAAAGAGGCTTCAAAGTTTAATTCGCCACGCATGGCGGCTTCAGTTATTTCAGAGACTTGTGGCTTAACATTGATGTAATCCGCTATTTCATCAATGCACTCAATACTAATTAAGGTTGAATCCATGTCGCTGATGACCAGTTTGACAGATTTAGGGTCAAAGTTTTCTGGCATGACGTTAATGTCGATTTGTAAGGTTTGCGACAGCTCTGAAAGTTCTGGTCGTGACGGAAGCTCTTTAACCTCAGCTCTAAAATGATTGGCCACCTTGGTCAGTTTTCCAAATTTACGTTCAAGCTGTTTACTCTGCTCAAAATTCAAGGTATTGGTGTGAATGATGATGGTTGGCATAAAAGGTTCCTGTTTAATCTTCGTCAATGGGCGCTATTTTAGTCTTTGCAAAAATATCCTGCAAAGATTGTTTTTGTGGGGTTACAAACAGGCCAATCCAGCCAATTAGGCATAATGGCACAACCAGTAAAAAACGCATGTTGGCGTTGTAACGGGTCATTAAGTAGCCGTCTTCTCTGACCAATTTGAGTTTCCAGGTTCGTAAGCCCGGTGTTTGTCCCGAATTAATCCAGAAGTAACTGAGGTAGAGGTAGGTCAGGGTAATCAGGTAAATTTGAAATGCGAGCGTTGCAACTGGGCTGTCTTGCATCGCTTCGCCTTGCCAAAGTACAAACGGAATCGAGCCTACAAACCAAATGGCACACAGTAATAACAGGTCATAAAATAGGGCGAAAATAATTTTAAATCGGATCATGGTTGACTGTCATTTATAATAGAAAACAGTATTGTACACGTTTCGCTTATCACCTTGAAATGAACCTCTGTAATCGAGAGAATTTTGCAAGTTAGTTAAAATAATAAGCGTTATTTTTAAATTGAAAAAAGAGATTAAGATGAATTTATCGGCAGATGGATTAGATTTACCTTGGTTAGTGGGGGGCTTGTTAATTTGGGCAGGCCTGCTCATTTGGGCATTTAAAACCGCACCTTGGTATAAGGTAACGGATGACCGATCGGCACAAAATGTGTTGTTGGCCGCAACCTTGATTGTGCTATTGATTTGGCAATTTGGTGCCAGTTTGGGTATGGGCATTACCTTTCATTTTTTATTGATGACAACCATGACGTTAATGTTTGGGCCGCAATTTGCCTTGATTGGTATGTCCTTGGCTTTGCTTGGCGTTACCTTTGAATCTAATTTAGGGTATATGGCATTAGGTGTGAACGCGGTACTGATGGGGGTGATTCCTATCTTTATTACTTGGTGGATGGCGCGTTGGGCGTTTTACAAGTTGGATCGCAATATATTTGTGTTTGTATTTTTTAATGCGTTTTTATCCGCGGCGATTGGTGTGGTGGTGAGTTTGAGTTTGGCGGCGACGGTTTTATATGTAACCGAAGTACAGTCAGCGGAAACGCTTAAGCAAACTTTTTTACCTTTTGTGCCATTAATGGCCACACCCGAAGGATTTCTAAATGGTATGTTGATGACGGTCTTTATTTTGTTTAAGCCGCATTGGGTGAGTTCGTTTAATGACAAAGAGTACTTTAAGTAACACTGGTAAGTTATTGTGTCAGACTCGATGTTTTAAGGGACAAAAGTTCAGAGCAAAAAAAAACCGGCCATTGGCCGGTTTATAAATTATAAGTCAGGTTGAGATTATTTCTCCCAACCAGCCTTATAACCTTTATGCGCTTCAATTTGTGCAACTTGAGCATGTGCAGTTTTTTGAGCTTCTTTGGCCCATTTAATGGCGCCATGTTCATCACCTGCCTTTTTTGCTTCTTCAGCTAGCGCTAGGTAATGGTCAACGTAGCTTAGTTTCATCGCTTTTTGTTGCCAAACGTTTTTCATCTCAACAGATTTTGCTTGAGCAGCGGCAGTATCTGCAACGATTGCTTCGTAGCTGTTAGGTGATTGAGTCGCCATTGATGAACAGGCAGTTAGATTTAAGGCAACAGCAACAGCAGCACCGATTAAAAGTTTTTTCATTATTGTATTCCTCCAGTAGAAAGAGCTTTATATTTTATTTTTAAGCCACAGACATTGTATAGGGTCAGTGGCTGAATTAAAAGCTAAAAAGAGCAGTTTTTGACTGTTTTCGTCATGTTGTATACGTTATTAAGTTTACCCCAGTCGTGTCAATCTTTATAATGGTTGCTATTAAATGAAAAATCGCTTATTTTTCAGGCCGAAAATGTGAAATTTGCATTGCAAGCCATTGAATTTAAATGGATTTTAGTTTTTATGCTAAAACCGCCGATTTTGCTAGAAAAATAACTGATTGACCTATAAGTATTATATTAGGGTGGAAAACGATGCGAATTTTGCAAGATGCTTTAACTTTTGACGATGTTTTACTGGTACCAGCACATTCAACAGTGTTACCAAAAGATGTTTCTTTACAAACTAAATTAACCCGCGATATTACGTTAAATATCCCTTTCGTTTCTGCCGCAATGGATACGGTAACCGAAGCACGCTTGGCCATCTCGATGGCACAAGAGGGCGGTATTGGTATTATTCATAAGAACATGACGGTAAAAGAACAAGCGCACGTGGTTCGTAAAGTCAAAAAATACGAACATGGTGTTATTTTAGAGCCAGTGACCGTTCAAATGACAGATACGGTTGCAGATGTGATTAAGATCACTAAAAAGAACCGTGTTTCGAATGCACCTGTTATGGATGGCACCGATTTAGTTGGTATTGTTACCAGTCGTGATATTCGTTTTGTTACCGATATGACGATGACGGTCGATAAAATCATGACACCGAAAGAGAAGTTGGTGACTGTTAAAGAGAAAGAAGACCCAGAAGTGGTTTTACAACTTTTGCACGATCACCGCATTGAACGTGTTTTAGTGGTAAACGATGACTTTAAACTCAAGGGTATGATCACCGTTTCTGACATGATGAAACAGTCGGATCACCCAAATGCGTGTAAAGACAGCGAAGGCCGTTTACGTGTTGGTGCGGCGGTTGGAACTGGAGCGGAAACCGAAGAGCGTGTGGATGCCTTAGTTAAAGCCGGTGTGGACGTCATTATTGTGGATACCGCACATGGTCACTCACAAGGGGTGTTGGATCGTGTTGCTTGGGTCAAAGGGCGTTACCCTGATGTACAAGTCATTGGCGGCAATATTGCAACCGGTGAAGCGGCCTTAGATTTAGTTAAAGCCGGTGCGGATGGCGTTAAGGTAGGAATCGGACCCGGTTCAATTTGTACCACACGTATTGTTGCCGGTGTCGGTGTCCCACAAATTACGGCGATTTCAAATGTTGCAAAAGCGCTTAAAGGAACCGGTGTTCCACTCATTGCAGATGGTGGTTTACGTTTCTCTGGTGATGTTGCAAAAGCGATTGTTGCGGGTGCGTCATCTTGTATGATTGGTAGTATGTTTGCTGGTACGGAAGAGTCCCCGGGTGAAGTTGAGTACTATCAAGGACGTGCTTACAAGTCCTACCGTGGTATGGGTTCATTGGGTGCAATGGCACAGCCATCCGGTTCAAGTGACCGTTACTTCCAAGCCTCGAATGCCGAAGATAAATTAGTACCAGAAGGAATTGAAGGCCGAGTGGCCTACAAAGGTCCCTTAAGTGCCATTATTCACCAGTTGATTGGTGGGGTTCGTTCGAGTATGGGTTATACCGGTTGTAAGGATATCGAAACAATGAAGGCTAAGCCTTCGTTTGTTCGAGTTACCTCTGCGGGTATGGCAGAAAGTCATGTGCATGATGTGACCATTACTAAAGAAGCACCAAACTATCGCGTTTAATTTGCGACTCAGTGGCGGTTGCAATGTGCAACCTCTACATTATTAACCTAAGGCTTTTGTAGAACATCTACAAAGGCCTTCTGTCTTTAAGTATTTCGTAAAGACCCTTTATTCAAACACAACGATTTGGAAAAATTATGACACAAGCAAACATTCATGAGCATCGTATTCTTATCCTCGATTTTGGTTCGCAATATACCCAGCTGATTGCCCGCCGTATTCGAGAAATTGGTATCTACTGTGAAGTCGAGCCTTGGGATATTGATGCCAAAGATGTCGAAGCATTTGGTGCACGCGGAATTATCCTATCGGGCGGCCCTGAAACGGTGATTGGTGATGATGCGCCGGTTGCGCCAGAGATTGTGTTTAATTTAGGTGTGCCAGTTTTAGGGATTTGTTACGGCATGCAAACCATGGCGCAGCAGTTGGGCGGAAAAGTGATTAACGCCAATGAGCATGAGTACGGTTATGCTCAAGTTCGTGCGCACGGCCATACTCAGTTTTTAGTGGATATTGAAGACGAAGTCACGCCAGAAGGTTTTGGTATGCTGGATGTATGGATGTCGCACGGTGACCGTGTTGATGCCATGCCTGAAGGCTTTAAATTGATGGCCAGCACGCCAAGTTGTCCCATTGCTGGCATGGCCAATGAAGAGAAACACTTCTACGGTATCCAGTTCCATCCTGAAGTGACGCACACCAAGCAAGGGTTGCGTATGATTGAGCGTTTTGCAGTGGATTTATGTGGCTGTGAAAAGTTGTGGACAACCGCCAACATTATTGAAGACAGCATTGCGCGTGTTCGAGAGCAAGTGGGGACAGACCAGGTGATGCTTGGGCTTTCAGGTGGTGTTGATTCATCGGTTGTGGCGGCGCTACTGCATAAAGCGATTGGTGATCAACTGACCTGTGTCTTTGTTGACCATGGTTTGTTGCGTTACAAAGAGGGTGATCAAGTCATGGCCATGTTTGCTGAGAACATGGGCATTAAAGTCATCCGTGCCGATGTTGAAGATCGATTTATGGAGGCGTTAGCTGGAAAAACCGATCCTGAGAAGAAGCGTAAAATTATTGGCCGTGAATTTATTGAAGTCTTTGATGCAGAATCAACCAAGTTAAAAGGTGTGAACTGGTTAGCGCAAGGAACGATTTACCCAGATGTCATTGAGTCAGCAGGTTCAAAAACCGGTAAAGCCAAGGTAATTAAATCCCACCATAATGTTGGAGGCCTGCCAGAAGACATGGAAATGTCTTTAATTGAGCCTTTACGAGAGTTGTTTAAAGATGAAGTTCGTAAGTTGGGTGTGGCACTAGGCTTGCCGTATAACATGGTTTACCGTCACCCTTTCCCTGGACCTGGTCTAGGGGTGCGTATTTTAGGGGAAGTGAAAAAAGAGTATGCGGATATTCTTCGTTTGGCGGATAACATCTACATTGAAGAGCTGGTTAAGTGGGATTTGTATGACAAAACCTCTCAAGCCTTTACGGTATTCTTGCCGGTTAAATCCGTTGGCGTTGTAGGTGATGCTCGTCGTTACGACTATGTGGTGGCATTGCGTGCCGTTGAAACCATCGACTTTATGACGGCGCGTTGGGCACACTTGCCATATGATTTCTTAGAACATGTATCCGGCAGAATTATTAACGAGATTCCACGCATCACGCGTGTGGTTTACGATATTTCAAGTAAACCACCTGCGACGATCGAGTGGGAATAACAATCAATTGATGATGTGACAACGATAAAGGCTTTCGAAAGAAAGCCTTTTTTGTTTAATTTAAAAACATTAAATTTAATAATAACATTGGGTTAATCGGTTTAATCCAGTGGGTTGAGAACGAGAATGATGACAGAGTCGGTATTTTGTCCTGAAGACTTGAGCCAAGACGAGCAAGACCTTTTTTGGATGCAACGTGCCTATCAACTTGCACAACAATCTGAATTGCAAGGCGAAGTTCCGGTTGGTGCGGTGATTGTTAAAGGAGATGAATTGATTGCAGAAGGGTGGAATCGACCGATTCAAAATCATGATCCCACCGCACATGCCGAAATTATGGCGTTGCAAGCGGCAGGAAAACGGCTAGAAAACTATCGTTTAATTGACACCACCTTATATGTCACCCTTGAGCCATGTCCAATGTGCGCAGCCGCCATGGTACATGCTCGGGTCGCCAGAGTGGTGTATGCGGCAGACGATTTGAAGACCGGAGCGGCAACATCTGCCTTTCAATTACTAAATAGTCCACAATTAAATCATCAGGTTAATATTGTGGCCGGTGTGATGGCGTCAGAATGCAGTCAATTACTCAGTGATTTTTTTAAAATGCGCCGTGATTCAAAAAAAAGAGAAAAAATTTTACGTCAAAAAAATCCTCAAAAAAATGTGGGTGATGCTTGATGGTAATTTAAAACAGTGCGAGTATAGCTAGACTCTCTTTACCAATAAAAGCAATTTAGTAAATATCTGTTTAATGATTAAAAATAGAGGTTCATCAGCTATATGCAAATAAGTGTTGACCCGGCTGAAGGCATTACAACGATTAAAATTTTACCGGGTGAGTTCTATGTAACTCAGCTGAATGAGCGGATTGAGACGGTTTTAGGGTCTTGTATCTCGGCATGTGTTCGCGACCCTATTGCGGGTATTGGTGGCATGAACCACTTTATGTTACCGGTTAATAAAAGCTCTGCAAACGGGAGCGAATTATCCGATGCCAATCGTTATGGAAACTTTGCAATGGAGAACTTAGTCAATGCATTGCTGTCAAAAGGGGCTAAAAGAGAGCGTCTAGAATTTAAGCTTTTTGGCGGCGGCAGGATAATGAGTTCGATGACTAACGTAGGTTGGTACAATATTGGCTTTGCGTTTGACTATGTATATACCGAAGGATTCAAAATAGTCTCGCAAGACATTGGTGATGTCTATCCGAGAAAAGTTTTGTACTACCCCCTTACCGGTCGTGTTCGTGTCAGACGTTTGAATGCTATGCACAATCAATCGTTGGCAGATCAAGAAAACAGTTACATCACTAATATTGAATCTAAGCCTGTAGAAGGCGATGTAGAATTGTTCTGAGGAAATTGCTATGGATATGATGGAAACCTTTCGCCAAACCTACCTTGAAGAGAGCTTTGAGGGATTGGACTTAATGGAGACAGGCCTGCTGGAATTGCCTCCAGGAACGCCGGATAATGAAAAAATTAATGAAATCTTTCGAGCCGCACACTCTATTAAAGGCGGCAGTGGCACCTTTGGTTTTATTGAAATAGCCGGTTTTACCCATGTTCTGGAAACCCTTCTGGATGAGATGCGCGATAATCGTCGCGATGTGACTCAGCCTGCGATTGATACCATGTTAGCCGCGGTGGATATTCTTCGAGATATGCTCACCAAATTAAAAGACCATGAACCGATTGACGAGGCGCGTGCCGCAGAAGTGCAGGCAGATTTAGAGGCCATTTTAGGCATGGAAAGCGGCACTGAGGGTGGCACTGTTGAAGACGTTGCAGAAGTCAGCACGGCAGGTGGTGAGTGGAGCATTCAACTGGTTCCAGAAAAAGAACTCATGCAGACCGGTAATGAACCGATTCGTATCTTTAGGGAGCTTGAAACCTTAGGTGACCTTAAGGTAGAAGCGGATTGGAGTAATTTGCCAGAAGCCTCAGCCTTTCAGCCAGAAGATTTGTACATTAAATGGAATCTGACTCTATCAGGTGAGGGTGTCAATCAAGACGACATTAGTGAAGTGTTTGAATGGATTGATGGTGATGGTGCCACCATTACCATCACACCGCCAAGTCAAACCGAAGAGGTTGCCACTGTATCAGAGGCCGCTCCGGTGGTTGAAGATGAGATTGCAGCGGTTATTAAACCCGTTGCGGTTGCCCCTAAACCAGCGGCGAAGCCGGTGGATAAAAAAGTTGAAGAGAAAAAGGTCGAAGCTAAGTCACAACAAAAACCAGAAGGTTCGATTCGAGTTGACTTAAGCAAGATTGACCAGATGGTTAACTTGGTTGGTGAACTGGTTATTACGCAGTCCATGTTGAGTCAGTTTGGTGAACAGGCTGATCAATCTCAAGGTGTGGTTGACGATGATTGGGTGGATAAACTTAAAGAGGGGTTAACCCATCTAGAACGACATACCCGAGAATTGCAAGAATCGGTGATGAATATTCGTATGTTGCCGGTGAGCTTTGCCTTTAACCGTATGCCACGAATTGTGCATGACGTGAGCCAGAAACTGGGCAAACAAATTGATTTAGTTATGGAAGGCGAAGGAACCGAGCTGGATAAAACCATGCTTGAGCAGTTAACCGATCCATTAGTGCATATTGTGCGTAATTCAATTGACCATGGTATTGAAATGCCAGATGTGCGCGCTGCTGCGGGTAAGCCTGAAAAAGGCACCGTTAAAATGGCTGCGTTTCATGAAGGTGGTAATATTCTTATTCAAATTACCGATGATGGCGCCGGCATTAATCATGAACGTATTGAGCAAAAAGCCATTGAAAAAGGCGTGATTGAAGAAGGTCATGGCCTGTCCGAGCAAGAAGTGGTGGATTTGATTTTCCACGCCGGTTTCTCAACCGCTGAAGTCGTCAGTGATATTTCCGGTCGTGGAGTCGGAATGGACGTGGTGCGACGAAATATCAACGGACTGGGTGGCTCGGTGGAAGTGAAAACCAAAGTCGGAGAAGGCAGTGTTTTTACGATTCGCTTACCGTTAACCTTAGCCATTTTGGATGGACAATTATGCAAAGTGGGCAGCGAAACCTACGTGTTCCCACTGGTCTCAATTATTGAGTCAATTCAAGTGGATAAATCGCTTGTCAAAGGCATCGCTGGGCAAGCGGAACTTTACAAGTTACGTGACTCTTATATCCCTGTTATTCGTCTGCATAAAAAATTGGGTATTCACGATGCTTGTGATGACTTAGCCGATGGGTTGCTTGTTGTCGTTGAAGACGGCGGAAAACGAGCAGGCCTGTTCGTTGACGATTTATTAGGTCAGCAACAAGTGGTTATTAAGAGTTTAGAGAGTAATTTCATGAAAATTGATGGAATTGCTGGCGCAACTATATTGGGTGATGGTACAGTCTCTTTAATTTTAGATGTCAAAGAAGCGGTTAAGGGGCACAAAAACGGCTTAACCGCGGTACAGACAAGTGTTGCTTAAATAAAAAGATCCAAGAAAGGAGTCGGAATGTCTCAAAAAGACCAGGGATTGGCGTTAGGCGCCGAAGAGGTTCAACAAACCATTTTGATGCTTAACTTATCCATCGCGCAGATTGACCTCTCGATTTCTGAGGGGGATCATTCAGTTAATGCGTTGATCGACTCATTTACTTATATGTCTCAACAGCTGGAACAGATTAAATTGGCTAGCAATGAGTTTTTAGAATCGACCGCCGACGCCGATATTGTTGAAGCGCACAATGCTATGCTGACCAGTCATACTTCTGAACTTGCTGAGAAAATGCAACAAGCGGTGATTGCTTTTCAGTTTTACGATAAACTTAGCCAGCGTCTGGATCATGTTTCACATGGTTTATCGGGACTGGCGGATATCGTATCGCATGAGATGCGTGTTAAAGACGAAGCAGAGTGGGAATCCTTTAAGCTTAATGTCCGCAAAGGCACCACCATGCGGGAAGAGGAAGAGTTGTTTGAATTGATTTTTGATCAAAAAGTGCCAACCGAAGAGGCCATTGAAATCATCAAAGGCCGAATGCTTGAGCGAATGAACAAAGAGAAAGATAACGAAGATGAAGACGAAATAGAGCTGTTTTAAACGCTCAATCGTGATTATTCTTTAAAAGCCCCTTAATTGGGGTTTTTTATGGTCGTTAAAAAGACATTAGCTACGTCTTATACCTTATTTAGGCATAAAAAAATTAAGGTGTTTTATTTGGCAGAAATTGATAACAATAGCGCTACAAATACATCAGTAAAATGGTTTTTTAACATTTGCAGAAAATTAATCAACAAGGAAAAACGCATGAGAGAATTAAAAGCACTTTGGGCTAAGGCATTTTTAAGCTTGGCAATTCTGGCCGCACCAATGGCGACTTGGGCTGCCGATTACATGCCATTTGTGCTCAGTAATTTAAGTGCGGCGAGTGTCAAGGAAGCCTCTGATCAAGCTAAAAATGCCCTGCAAGCGAATGGCTTTGAAATTGTTGGGGAGTATTCACCCAATGGCAAGGCACAAGTTTTAGTGGTGACTAACAACGCTTTAAAAGCGGTTGCTGCGGCGTCTGAGAATGGTGGGTTTGGTGCAATGGCACGTGTCTCCATTACTGACAAAGATGGGCAGGTTCAAGTCAGCTATACCAATCCCATGTACATGTGGAATGCCTACCGAATGAAAGGGGATATTACCCCAGTGCAAAAGGCGATGAACGCTGCGCTAGGCGCTAAAAAAGAGTTTGGTGCCGACAAAGCCTTAAGTGCCGATGACCTGCGTGAATATCACTATAAAATGATGATGCCGTATTTTGATGATGAAGTTGAACTTGCCGAATATGCTTCCTATGAGCAAGCTATTAAACAGGTAGAAGCAGGCTTAGCATCGGGTAAAGCTGGGGCTTCAAAAATTTATCGTATTGATATTCCTGGTTCTAAAATGACGGTGTTTGGTGTAGGTTTGAGTAACGGAGAAGCGGCTGATAATTACATCATGACTAAAATTGATAAAAATGCAGAGAGCCACGCTGCGCATTTCCCGTATGAAGTCTTAGTGGTGAATGATGAAGTCATTACCCTAAATGGTAAGTTTCGTATTGCCATGAACTGGCCGTCTTTGTCTATGATGGGTGAGGGCAGCTTTATGAGTATTTCAAATGCCCCTGATGACATTACAACCGCGCTTGAATCGGTCGCTAAAAATCAAAATCCAGAGCCTGAAGCCTCAATGCTTTAGTTATTAACAATAAGAATCTCCTCTAGGCGCAGACTTTCTGCGCTTTTTTTGTTTTTAGGCCTTGAAAACCAGCAGGCCTGTTCCTATTTAGTTGACACGATTATTTAATTAATTTCATTTATTCAACCTGAGCTTCAATCAGAAGTCAGGGTTAAAACGGGAGAAGGTATTAATGAGTTCAGTAGAAACCCACGCATTCCAGACCGAAGTTAATCAGCTATTAAAGTTGATGATTCATGCGTTGTATTCAAATAAAGAGATTTTTTTACGTGAATTAATTTCTAACGGCTCCGATGCCTTAGATAAATTACGTTTTGAAGCGGTATCCGATGATTCATTGAACGAAGGTGAAGAGGAGTTAGCGATTACCGTTGGCTTTGATAAAGAAGCACGCACCGTCACCATCACCGATAACGGTATTGGTATGACTCGTGATGAAGTCATTGCCAACATTGGTACC
Organism: Thiotrichales bacterium; assembly: GCA_016938655.1. Lineage (GTDB taxonomy): Bacteria > Pseudomonadota > Gammaproteobacteria > Thiomicrospirales > Thiomicrospiraceae > Thiomicrorhabdus. The sequence goes on from JAFGUG010000011.1 coordinate 103,805, forward strand.
ATTGCCAATTCAGGAACCAAAAAGTTTCTAGAAAACATGACCGGTGACCAAGCCAAAGATTCGCATCTTATTGGTCAGTTTGGGGTTGGCTTTTACGCCTCATTTATCGTTGCCGATAAAGTTGAACTAACCACCCGAAAAGCGGGCACAACCGAAGCCACAAAATGGACATCGGCCGGTGAAGGCGATTACACCCTGGAAACGGTTGAAAAGGCGCAAAAAGGAACCGAGATTGTTCTGCACCTTAAAGAGGATATGGACGAGTTCTTAGAGCAGATGCGCCTAAAAACCATTATCAGCACCTATTCTGATCACATTAGCTTCCCAATCAAGATGTTAAAAACAGAGTGGGATGAAGAGGCAAAAGCGCAAAAAACCACCGATGAGTTAGAGCAAGTTAACAAAGCCACCGCCATCTGGACGCAGCCTAAGTCAGAGTTAAGTGACGAAGAGTATAAAAACTTCTATCAAACCATCTCACACGACTTTAACGAGCCACTTGCGCATATTCACAACAAAGTGGAAGGCACGCTTGAATACACTTCATTGCTGTACATTCCGAAAAAAGCGCCCTTTGATCTGTACGATCGTGAACGTCGTTACGGCTTAAAACTCTATGTAAAACGTGTGTTCATTATGGACGATGCTGAACAGCTTATGCCAACCTACTTACGTTTTGTGCGTGGTGTGATTGACTCAGCCGATTTACCATTGAACGTATCGCGTGAGATTCTACAAAGCAATAAAGTGGTCGATAAAATTCGCTCGGCTTCGGTTAAGCGTATTTTGGATGAGCTGACTAAGCTTTCTAAAGCGGAAGATCAGAGTAGCTTCGAGACATTCTGGGATCAGTTTGGACAAGTTATCAAGGAAGGGGTGATTGAGGACTTTGCTAACAAAGACAAAATTGCTAAGTTGTTGCGCTTTGCCACCTCTAAAGATGACGTTCAAGCGCAACGAGTTGCGTTGCAAACCTATGTTGACCGTATGCAACCCGATCAAGAAGCCATTTACTTCATTACCGCAGATACTCATGCCGCGGCTAAAGGCAGTCCGCATTTAGAAATGTTCCGTAAAAAAGGCATTGAAGTTTTATTGTTATCAGACCGCATTGATGAGTGGTTAGTTTCGCACATGACAGAGTTTGAAGGTAAGCCGTTAAAATCGATTACCTCTGCCGACCTAAAAGCGTTTGATGACGAAGCGGAAAAAGAGTTGACTGAAGAGGACAAAAAAGCGCGTGAAGCCTTAACTGAAAAAGTTAAAAATGCGATTTCGGATTTGGTTTCAGACGTAAAAATTACGCACCGTTTAACCGAGTCACCTGCCTGTGTTGTGAGTGCCGATGGCGATATGTCCGCGCACATGGCACGTATGATGGAACAGATGGGTCAAGCCATTCCAAAGCAAAATCCAGTGTTAGAGCTTAACCCTGATCACGCCTTGGTTAAAAAGTTAGACTCTATTGAAGATGAAGCCAAAGTCAAACAGTGGTCACTGTTCTTGCTAGAACAAGCCCAGTTAGCCGAAGGTGATCAGCTGGAGGAACCGGCAGAGTTCATTAAGCGTATGAATGCGCTTTTAAGTGATATGATTTAATGTTCATTCACTTTTAGCAGGCCTGCTAAATTCCATTCTTGGATTTAAAAGGTCTAAAAAGCAAAAGCCCTAAATTGAGCAGGCCTGCTTGATTTGGGGCTTTTTGTTTTTATAAGTGTTGGTACCTCACTTCTTTGAATTTGCCGATTCAACTTTTCTGCAAGTCACGCTGGTTTATGGCACAATACGCCCAATTTAAAAAATCACTATTTATCACAGACTTAATCATCGTTTTTAATGGTTTTCATCTGGATAATAGAATTATTAGGACACTATTTTGATTTCTACAGCAAATATCACCATGCAGTTTGGTGAAAAACCTCTTTTTGAAAACATCTCCGTAAAGTTTGGTGGTGGTAAACGTTACGGTTTAATCGGCGCGAACGGCTGCGGAAAATCGACCTTTATGAAAATTCTTGGGGGCGATCTAGAGCAAACTTCTGGTACGGTAAGTATTGATGAGAACGAACGTGTTGGTAAGCTAAAGCAGGATCAATTTGCTTACGAACAGTACAGTGTTATCGACACCGTGATTATGGGACAACCTGAACTTTGGGATGTTAAAAAAGAGCGTGATCGTATTTATAGTTTGCCCGCCATGACCGAAACCGAAGGGATGTTGGTTGCCAACTTAGAAGTGCAATTTGGTGAGATGGACGGTTACACAGCAGAATCACGCGCGGGTGAATTACTTCTTGGTTTGGAAATTCCGGTTGAGCAACACTACGGTCCAATGAGTGAAGTGGCTCCGGGTTGGAAATTGCGTGTGTTGCTTGCGCAAGCACTGTTTGCCGATCCAGATATTTTGTTACTCGATGAACCTACCAACAACTTGGACATGACGACCATTAGCTGGTTGGAAAACGTCTTGAATGAACGTAAGAGTACGATGATTATCATCTCTCACGATCGACACTTTTTAAACAGTGTTTGCACGCACATGGCCGATTTAGATTATGGTGAACTACGCCTGTATCCAGGAAATTACGATGAGTACATGACGGCTTCGACCATGGCGCGTGAACAGCTGTTATCAGATAACGCCAAGAAGCAGGGGCAAATTAACGAGTTAAAAGCGTTTGTAAGCCGTTTCTCGGCCAATGCTTCTAAAGCCAAGCAAGCCACATCACGTGCGAAGTTAATCGACAAAATTGAATTGGCCGAAGTAAAAGCCTCTAGCCGTGTGAATCCGTTTATTCGTTTTGAGCAAGATAAAAAACTGTTCCGTTTAGCCTTAGAAATTGAAAAATTAGGCAAAACCTATGACAACGATGGTGAAATGAACGAGGTCTTTAAAAACCTTAATCTGATGCTAGAAGTGGAAGAGAAAATTGCGGTGATTGGGCCAAACGGGGTGGGTAAGACCACTTTATTAAAATGCTTAATGGGTGAAACATCGTTAACCTCCGGAACCGTAAAATGGTCTGAAAACGTTAAAATCGGTTATTACGCGCAAGACCATGCACACGATTTTGAAGAGGATTTAACCTTAATTGAGTGGATGGCGCAATGGAAGCAAGAGGGCGACGATGAGCAAGCGTTACGCGCTGTTTTAGGACGTTTATTGTTCTCCCAAAAAGAGATTGATAAGTCGGTTAAAGTGCTTTCTGGGGGCGAGCAGGGTCGTATGTTGTTTGGTAAGTTAATGTTACAAAAACCGAACGTCCTTATTATGGATGAACCGACTAACCACTTAGACATGGAATCGATTGAGTCATTAAACCAAGCAATGGTTGATTACCCAGGAACAATCGTATTTGTTTCGCATGACCGTGAGTTTGTCAGTTCCATTGCCACCCGAGTATTATCGATGACGCCAGAGGGGATTGAAGACTTCCGTGGTGATTATGAGTCGTTTTTGGCCACCCAAGCTAGCTAAACATGAGATAACAGGGTTGGGTTACGCCGTTTAAAGACGCCTGCTTTTTAGTGGGCGTTTTGCGTTTTAGGTCAGGATAAATAGATTAGGAGTGCTTTGAAAGCGTGAATGAGGATGTGCTTGAGAAATAAAAAAGACCCGTTTAAAGAGGGTAAAAACGGGTCAATGGATACTAACTCTGAGGAGGTGACTTAAATGTTAAGGGAACAGTTTAACTAAGCGTTTATTCATTTACTCTTCAATAAATGTAAATAAGTGCCATTTATTTAAGTCGAGCTTAGTTTAAATGTAAAAAAATCCCATGTCAATATTTGTTTTGCTATAATTCGGCCATGAATGAAATACAAGAACCCCAACAAACTGCCCTTTTCAAAGCAATCAAGCGCATTTTACGGCCTATGGTTAGCCTTATGCTTCGTCAAGGCATTACCTACACGGCATTTATTGATCTGCTCAAAGACACCTATGTTGAAGTGGCCGACCAAGAATTTGTGATTGACGGTAAGCGCCAAACAGACAGTCGTATCAGTGTGTTAACAGGCGTACACCGTAAAGAGGTCAAACGCATTCGAGAGATGGACGTGATTCCGTTAGAACCCAAAGAGCGAAAAGCCAGCTTGAGTGCTCAGTTGATGGCCTATTGGTTGGGCAATCCAGACTGCATTGACGAAAATGGTAAACCGCTCGCTTTGCCGAGAGTCTCAGTGGGTAAAGAGATCTCTTTTGATTCGATGGTTAAGGCGGTCACTAAAGATGTCCATCCTCGTTCTCTATTGGACGCGTGGTTAAACCAAGGGGTGGTGGTGTTAGATGCCGATGGTTTGGTTATGCTACAAGAGTCGGGCTATGTGCCGGATGCAGATTACGAAGAGAAACTCTATTTTGCTGGTAAAAATATCGGTGACCATTTAGCGGTGGTCAAACACAATTTGGCGGGTGAGGATTCGCCGATGCTGGACCGTGCTGTTTACTATCAAAATCTTAGTGAGACTTCGGTTCAAACGTTAGAAACGTTTTCTAGACGCGCTTCAATTAATCTCCTCACTGAAGTGAATCAATTGGCAGGACGATTGCACGCACAAGACCAAGCGTTAGATTCGATTGACCATCGCTATAAGATTCACTTTGGTACCTACTTTTATCGTCAAGATTCGAGTGATTCTCATGAATAATTCCATTCTATTGAATGTTTTTTTGGCACTGTTTATTTTGAGTGCCACCGGATGTTCTACTTCGCAGCAAAAACCTCAACAAGAACCTGAAGCGGTGGTTGAGGCGATAAGCGAAGCTGAAACTTTGGCCGAGACAGACGAAGGTAATGGCTTTGGTGGAACGGGACGCATGCAAACTCAGGTTGCAAAAAAAGTTGAGCCGATTAACCGTGCGTTACTGCGTCACTCAACCGTTTTAGATAATGGTTTTGGTGGCACAGGGCAAACCGCATCCGGCTTTGGTGGGACTGGATTTATTGGTACCTTAGAACAGTTTGGCAGTATCTGGGTCAATGGTATTGAAGTAGGTTTAGGGCAGAAAACCCTTATTCTCAGTAATATCGAATCGTTGTCAGAGGGCTTAACAGCCCAAGATTTACGCATTGGTCAGCAAGTCTGGTTTGAAACCTTGCCAAATCAAGATAAAACCACCACCGCAGTGATACATGTTTTTTACCCATTAGCCGGTAAAATTGAGTCTGTGCAAACCCTTGATATGGTCACCGAGTTAGTGGTGAATGGGCAGCGTGTATATTTAAGTTCTGAAACCGTTATCCCTGAAAACATTCAGTTAAAAGTAGGCGAATCGGTTCGAATTAGTGGCTTACCGGTTTATGCTATAACCCTTGCTGACAAAGCACAGGCAGTCGATTTGGGTCAGGGGGTCTTAAAACGCAGTAACGCTTGGCAAGCGACGTTAATTGAGCAGAGTATGGCGGGTGAGGTTTGGAGCACAAGTGTGCCGAATGTTCGTTTTAGCGATCAGGTCAATCGTTTGATTATGCATCCGAGCTGGTCAAGCAGTTATCAAATGGGCGAGTTCCCTCATCTTCCAAAAGGCCTCGGCGCCAACCCGATTATTGAAGTGGTTGGCGACAAATCAGTCACGCCTCAGAACAAGTAATAAGTCAAGGCAAGTGGCTTAAGAAGCGCCTGAACTATTTTGGGTGCCTAAAAAGCCCTTATGCGAATACTTACTTCTTTCAAAGTTTCAGTGATTCCTCAACTGTTGGTTGACGTGATTTTCAAGCCGACCACTCCAATAATAATCAAACTAATGAATAGCACTTTCATAACGGTCATGCTATCTTTGAATAGTAACCACCCCAAAACCGCAATCAGTGCGGTTCCAGCGCCAGCCCAAATTGCGTAAGCTAAACTGATGTCGAGTTTTTTGATTGCCAGCCATAAAAAAGTGAACGAGCTGACATAAAACACGACCACTAACAGCGTAGCCATTAGGCTATTGGTTTGGCTCGATAGCTTTAAAGATAAAGTGCCAGCCACCTCTAAAATAATGGCGATACTTAAATAGATCCAATATATCATCTGTGTTCTCAATAATTTTTGTAGGGTATGATTAAAACAGTCTTTCGATTGGGAGTCGAATTTTTATGAAGATTACGTGCATACAATTTAATGCAGTTTGGCATGATGTCGCAAGCAACCTTGCGCACTTAAAAACGTTGTTCGCCTCCAAGGTTTCCCAAGAAAAACCACAAGTAGTGGTTTTGCCTGAGCTGTTTCACAGTGGCTTTTCAATGGATACCACGCAAACAGCACAGTTGCGTTCCGGTGACGTTTTCCAAGCTTTAAGTGCATTGGCAAAAATGCACCGTGTCACTTTAATTGCGGGGGTGGCGTTAGAAGATGATCAGCCATTGGGTGACCCTTTGGATAGGTCTTCGCCAAACGTATTCAATACCGCAATGGTGTTTGACACAGATGGAAATGAGCAGGCCAGCTATATTAAAAATCATGCGTTTTCTTTGGCGGACGAGCACTTACATTACCCGCAAGGTCATCAGCAGGTGCTGTTTAATGTGGGCGAGACCCCTTGCAGTGTGTTTATTTGTTACGATTTGCGCTTTCCAGAGTTATTCAGAAAGATGGCACACCACGCTGAGGTGATGTTTGTGATTGCCAACTGGCCACAAAGTCGTCAAGCACACTGGCGGACATTGTTGACGGCTAGGGCGATCGAGAATCAGTGCTATATGGTTGGCGTGAACCGAGTTGGCAGTGATGGTAATGATTTAAGGTATGCGGGTGGCTCAATCGTAGTCAGCCCAATGGGTGAAACGCTTTGTGAAATGGATGAGCGTGCGCAAATTCAAAGTGTGGTAATCGACTCTCGAAAGGTGCAAACGGTTCGTAAACAGTTCCCGTTTTTGCAGGACATGAAGCCGACTTAGCCTAAAGGCCTATGATCAGGTAAGAATTTTAGATATTAAAAAGGCTCAATTAAGAGCCTTTTTGATTCGTCCAGTTAGTGCTAAAGTTTATTTCACTTCAGGCATCATTGACGAGTGGTGGTGAATGATTTTCCAAACGTTGTTACGGTATTCGTAAACAAACGTGTAACGTGCAGGCACAATCTCTTTTTTACCGTTTGAAGTCACTTCAAAATCGTAAACACCGGCATCAGTCAGTTTGTTACAACCCTGCTTGATGTTACGTTGCTTGATAATGCCATAAGGTTTTTTCTCTAAAAAGTGATTGAAGTAGTCTTCAATTTCAGCAGGCGTGGTACGCGGTAGGTTTGAAACCGTTGGTAACAAAATGGCGTCTTCAGCATAGAGTGCTGCAACGTTTTTTGCGCTGCCAGTTTGTAGAGCCATATTCCATTTATTGAATAACTCTTCAGCCAGTTTTTTAGTGGCAGGTTGGCAGACAACGGATTCAGAAGCGGTCGCTGTATCAATTGGGGCATTGTGCGCTGCACGACCGGTAATTTGATGGTTAATGCTATTGCGTTGAATGTGACCAAAGCTCACGCCTTGTTCAATACGTTGATCAATGCCAGTTGTACCCGAGATTACGTAACCTTTTGCGCTCATCTTAAAAACTTCCTAGTCATAATTGTGTCGGTATTTTAGCAAACTATTTTTTAGAAAGGTGAGATTTACCACCTTGACCAATAAATACTTAGCATGACATTGAACGACTTTGTGAACTGGCTAAGTTACAGGGCCTTTAAATACGGAAAAAGCACGTTAATCTGTTGCTCGGATAAGCTTTCAACCAGTGCAATATTGCGCTCCGGAATGCCCGCTGGGTCCGGATGGTGCTTTACCGCTTTTTCCATGCTTGCTTCACGAATAAGATGTAAAACGGGGTAGGGCGAGCGGTTGGTTAAGTTCTCTTTATCTTCGGGTTGTGTCCCACCAAACTGATAGTTTGGGTGGAAGCTGGCCACTTGATAAATCCCCTCCCAATTACGTTCCAATAACAGTTGGTCAACCCAATCTAAGAATTGATTGTAGTCGTAAAAATCGCTGAGCATATTCGGGATGGCGATGAGCGTGGTTTCGAGCTCACTGGCCGGGTGTTTTTCCAGTTTTTCGAGTTCGGTGGTTAAATCATTGAGCAGGTCAATCTCTGTGGTGCTGTCACTGCTTATTATGCGCACTAAATTTTGCAGGTGGGGGCGTGAAGCGAAAGGGCAAAGATTCAAGCCAATAACCACTTGCTCAAGCCAGTGGCGCATGGCGCTATCAATGTGTGCATCCTTTATAAGCATCTCTAAACCACCGATTGGGTTAATATTGAACTGTTTTTAACTTCAACCGATTGCCCTATGGCGTGTTCAGCCACCGATTCAGCATCTGTCTGGCTGGCATCGTAAACATAGACCGACACTTCATCACCCGGTTGTAAAAATATATGCTCACCAAAGTCGGTGTAGCTAGTGGCACCTAAGCTCACCATAATCTGTTTTGGATAGCCGGCGCTCTTAAAAATTTCAGCTAAATTTTCTAAAGGCCCGAAGTCTTGTTGGTGGTTAAACTTATCAATCATCCAGTCTTTAAGTTTGCCGTAGAAATAGCTGTAAGTTAACACCGGACTGTCAACGCCATAGCTGTGCAAGACGTTATCGCGTTTTAAGAATGAGGCGATGTGATAGGTGTCGAGCTCGCCCCCTTTCTCAAATTTCGTTAACGGTAAAAAGTTGGCTGAAACGCCTTTACTGTTTGCGCCCCAATTCTTCTTCTCGCTGATTTTTTTGGCGCCTTCTTTACGAATGGAGCAATCGTTAAATGCGGCAAACGCTTTAGGAATCAGATCGGTGACTAATTCATTGTGATAGACCACTTCAAACACCACGCAGAGTTCGGCTTCAAGCTGAAGATGTGCGTTTTTAACCATCTCTTTGGGGTAGTCAATTTGGTTGGTTGAAAGTGGGTAAATGCCTTTAAAAGAGCTTGAATCCGGTTGGTAGTAAGGGAATAGCCCTTTAGGTTCTTCAGATGTTTCTGTTTTTACATCAACAAAATCAGCGTTTTCGTGGGCTTGTTCAAGGTGGCCTGCAAAATTACCGGCCACGCCAAAACAGAGGGTGTGTTTTAAATCAAAAGTCATAAGTCTTATTTTTTACCTAACATGCGTTTAAGAGTGTTGTCTTTATAGACAAAATGGTGCTTCATTGCACCTGCGATATGCAGTAAAACCACCAAAATCAAGAGCGGTCCAACTGTGCTGTGAATGCCTTCGGCAATTTCATGAATGGTTTCGTTTTCGCCAATCAATACCGGAAGCGTGAATAGGTTAAAAAACGAAACCTCGTGGCCGCCAGTAGTGGACATAATCCAACCTGAAATTGGCATAATAATCATCGCCAAATATAAGATGCCTTTAACCGCATGACCTAAGATATGCTCAAACTTAGTTTTAGAAAGTTGCTCAGGATTGGGGCTCATTTTAAGCCAAACCAGACGGAGCATCATGAGCATAAACAACCCGATACCTAACGATTTATGAAGGTCATACAGTTCAAATTTTTCAGGGCTTTTTGGCAGGTCACTCATATACAGTCCCAACGCAATAAGGCCGATAAACAAGATAGCGGATATCCAGTGGTTAGCGCGAGACACCAGCCCGTAGCTGTTAGCTGTATTTTTTAGCATGATAAGAGACTCCTAGTTGTAAGTATGGCAATGCATAATGAACGTTAGATTGCTGGGCTTTGTAAAGCAAGCGCCTAGTAAAGCAAGCTTTGAAACTTTCTACGATACATTGTAACCAATTCTGGGGCGGGGCCTGAGAGCATTTCAAAGGCTTTTAAAATGGTTTTTTGCGGCAGACCGTCTTGATAGCCTCGGTCAAGGGTAAACAGTTTAAACAGGGTTTGTAGCGCGTTTTCAGATTGACCATTGAGCATTAAAAATCCCGCTAAACCAAACAGAGCATCGCTGTCATTCGGGTTGCTTGCCAGAGTGGTTTGGATCTGTTCAATAGACGGAGACTGATTAATAATCTCCGTAAAGTAGATTACGCCATTAACCTGCTTACCTTGTGGCGAGTTCTGTGCCTCTTCTGGCAGTTTTTGCAATAGGTTACTGGCTTTGTCTAAATGCCCCGTATGCAAGTACATTTGCACAAGATCTAGGTGAACTTTGAAGTTGTTGGGATTGGCTTGAGCCGCCTCGCCCAATAATTTAACAGCTAAATCAAATTCGCCTTGGGCAAACGCTTGCGTCGCTTGTTTGCGTAACTGTTCAGACGGTTCTTCTTGAACGTTGGCGTTGATGAGTGCGCGGTAAGCGGCTTCGGTTAATAAACCGGCGCATTCGGTAACAATATCGTTGTTTTTAACCACCTTATAAAAGGGGATATCGGTTACAGCAAATTTAGCGGTAATGTCTTTTTCACGATCCACATTGATTTTAGCCAGAATAAATTCGCCCGCGCGTTCCGTCGCGATCTTTTCCAAAATCGTATTGGCCAGTTTACTCTGTTCATTTAACGAGGACCAAAAGTGGATAACCACGGGAAAACGTTTGGAGTTTTGCATGACCATCTCTTGAACATTACCAAGGGTGACATCGACAATCATTGGTTGAGACATGTGGGGTTCCTTACTTCGGTTTAAGCAGTTAAATTAAGCCATCTATTTAAAGTCCTGTTTTTAAGCAGGCCTGCTGACTTTTTAGCAGGTTAAAACGTCGTGTTTTATCATTTATGTTTTGCTGAGCTTTTTAAGTTCATAAATCGCATCCAAGGCCATTCTGGGCGTTAATTCATTGGGGTCTAAGTCATTTAATAAGGTTTGCAGTTTTTCCAATGCAGGATTTGGTGCGGCGGCAAACATATCAAATTGCTGAACCTCATCGGTGGCGGTCTTTTTAGTGCGCGCGGAGTGTTTTGTTTCTGGTGGTTGGTGCAGTGGTTGCTGGGCAACGCTCTGGTTTTCTAAGTTACTTAAGTGTTGTTTGGCACTGCTAATCACCGCTTGCGGTACACCGGCTAAAGCGGCCACTTGCAGGCCGTAACTTTGTGACGCTGGACCCTCTTGCACTTGGTGTAAAAACACAATGGTGTCTTGATGTTCAATGGCATCTAAGTGCACGTTGACCGTATTATTAAAACGCTCGTTTAAACTGGTCAGCTCAAAGTAGTGCGTGGCAAACAGGCAGTAGCCTTTAATCTCTAACGCCATGTGTTCAGCGATCGCCCAGGCTAACGCCAAGCCGTCAAACGTTGAGGTGCCACGACCGACTTCATCCATTAATATCAGTGACTGTTCGGTGGCGTGGTGCAAAATATTGGCGGTTTCGGTCATCTCCACCATAAAGGTTGAACGCCCAGAAGTTAAATCATCCGAGGCACCAATACGGGTAAAGATTCGGTCGATTGGCCCAAGCACGGCTTGTTCGGCAGGTACAAAACTGCCCATAAACGCCATTAAGGTGATTAATGCCGTTTGACGCATATAGGTCGATTTACCGCCCATGTTTGGACCGGTAATTATTTGCAGTTGGCGTTGTTCGTTAAACAGAGTGTCATTGGGAATAAACGGCTCTTTAGAAACCGCTTCAACCGCTAAATGCCGGCCTTTAATAATGGACAGGCCTGCTTGGTTGGTGAGCGTTGGGCGCACTAAATTTAGGCTCATCGCTTGAGTGGCTAAATTATTAAGTACGTCTAACTCTGAAATGGCCGCGGCCGTTTGTTGGAGTAAGTTTAGCGATTCATTAAGTGTTTCAAGAAGTTGTTGGTAGAGCCACTTTTCTCGAGACAGGGCTTTCTCTCCGGCACTTAATATTTTGTCTTCAAACGATTTCAGTTCGGGAATGATGTAGCGTTCTTGTGCCTTCAGGGTTTGACGACGTTGATAGTCTGCGGGCACTTGGTCTGAGTGCAACTTACTGATTTCAATGTAATAGCCGTGGACTCGGTTGTAACCGACTTTTAAAGTGTTGATGCCGGTACGTTCGCGTTCGCGCTGTTCCATTTGCAGCAAGTAATCACCGGCTTCATTTTTAAGATTGCGCAGCTCGTCCAGTTCCGAGTCAAACCCTTCGGCAATCACGCCACCGTCACGCATTAGCATCGGTGGGTTGTCAGTGATGGCTTTATCGAGCAATTCAGCTAACTCTGGGTAAGTATTGGCTTTATTAGCAAGTTGTTGCAGTTTTTCAACTTGATGTGAATCGAGTAAGGTTTGCAACTCGGGCAGGGCATTGAGTGCACGACCTAATTGCAACAGATCACGTGGGCGAGCCGAATACAAGGCCACACGACTTAAAATACGCTCCATATCGCCCATTTTTTTCAGCGATTGATGAAGTTGTTCGTTGTCTTGTAACTGAATGATTTCATCAATGCTGTCTAAACGCGCGTTAATGATGTCTTGATTGCGTAACGGTTGGTTGAGCCAACGAGTCAGTAAACGACTGCCCATGGCGGTCGAACAGTGGTCAAGAATCGCGGCGAGGGTGTTGCTGGTGCCGCCACTTAAGTTGGTATCAATTTCTAGATTGCGACGACTGATGGCGTCGAGCACTAAGCTGTCATCGGTTTGATAGGTGTTAAGGCTATAAATGTGCTCTAGGCCATTTTGCAACATGGTTTTGGCGTAATGTAAAATCCCGCCAGCGGCTTGAATCACGCTTGGTTTTTCGTTGCAACCGTAAGCCACCAAGTCTTGCGTACCAAAGTGTTCCGTTAAGCGTTTTTTACAACTTTGGGTTTCAAAATGCCAAGCGGGGTAACGCACCAGGCCTGCTCGTTTTTGAATCAGTTCGGAAATGGCTTCCATTAATTCATCGCTGTCTGGAATCAGCAGTTCAGACGGTTTTAAACGCTCTAATTCAGCCCCCAGCTGAGAAACATTTTCCAGTTGGCAAGCTTCAAAACGACCACTGGCCACGTCTAAATACGCCAAACCGTACTGTGTATTATCCAGTGTGATTGCGGCCAGCAAATTCTCTGAATGATCTTCAAGCAAGGCTTCTTCTACTAAGGTACCGGGGGTAATGACACGCACCACTTTGCGCTCAACCGGGCCTTTGCTGGTGGCGGGGTCGCCAACCTGTTCACAAATGGCCACCGACTCGCCTAATTTGACTAAGCGCGCTAAGTAACCATCGGCCGAGTGATGGGGGATACCCGCCATCGGAATGGCATTGCCACCGGATTTACCGCGCGCAGTGAGCGTAATGTCTAAAAGTTCGGAGGCTTTTTTGGCATCGTCATGAAACAGCTCGTAAAAATCGCCCATGCGGTAGAACAGAAGATGGTTGGGGTGTTCGGCTTTGATGGCAAGATATTGAACCATCATAGGGGTGTGTGCTGTCGATTTTTCGGCCATTATTACGCTTTAGTGAATTTAAAATGAAAGTGAAAAAGAGTATGCTAGGGCATATTATAGTTGATAGCAAATCGAGCAGAGTAATCTTAGGAGTGAAAGATGAGGTTTGAAACCTTAGTAACCGAAGTTGGGGACGCCTTAAAAGCGCAGAACAGAATGATTGTCACTGCCGAATCGTGCACTGGCGGCATGATTGCCGAGGCCTTAACCTCAATAGCGGGCAGTACCGCTTGGTTTGACCGCGCTTATATAACCTACAGTTATGAATCTAAAAAAGAGATGTTGGGAATCAGTGAAACCACCATTCAAAAGAAAGGCGCGGTGAGTCAGGAGTGTGTGGAGGAGATGGCCTTGGCCGCTTTACAGCAGTCGCATGCGACGGTGAGTGTGTCTTGCAGCGGCATTGCTGGACCAGGTGGCGGAACCCCAGATAAGCCTGTGGGAACGGTTTGGATTGCGTGGGCAATGCAGGGGCATGAAGCGGTTGAAAGCCAGCGTTTTGTTTTTGATGGTGATCGTCAATCGGTGCGTGAACAAACCACCGAAGCAGCCTTAATGGGAGTGATGCAGTTGTTAAAATCGTAACCTGCTTTTGATAAGGTTTTAACAACTAGATTCGGTTGAATGGGCCATGCTTTTAGAGCATGGCCTTTTTTATTTGCAAAGCGCCTAAATAAACCGTCATATTTAGCTAAGAGATTAGCTTAGGAATTAGCTTAATAATCCTATTGCAAAGCCTATGATTTAAACTCAAATTATGGGATAATTTTACGGCTAAAAACTCGCTAAATAAATTGCAGTGCTTATGGAACGTAACCCTTTGTTTTAATCGGTGAACCGTTGATTAAAACGAGGGTTTTTGTATAGATAAAAACCCCTTTTTATTCAAGCTACTGTAACTAAAAGCTAAACCAAGCTCAGAAGGAATCGTTTTAAATGGATGACAATAAGCAAAAAGCACTGGCCGCAGCATTAGGTCAAATTGAGAAACAATTTGGTAAAGGCTCGATCATGCGTATGGGCGACAGTGATGTGCCACGCGATATCGCTGCGATTTCAACCGGATCGCTGGGTTTGGATATGGCATTGGGCATAGGCGGTCTGCCTAAAGGGCGTGTTGTTGAAATTTACGGGCCGGAATCATCGGGTAAAACCACGCTGACCTTACACGCGATTGCTGAAGCGCAAAAGCTTGGCGGAACAGCCGCGTTTGTAGATGCGGAACACGCGTTAGACCCAATCTACGCAGAAAAATTGGGTGTCGATATTGATAACCTATTGGTTTCTCAGCCGGATACCGGTGAGCAAGCGTTGGAAATTACCGATGCGTTGGTGCGTTCAGGTGCGGTGGATATTGTGGTTATTGACTCGGTTGCCGCGCTTACACCAAAAGCGGAAATTGAAGGCGATATGGGTGATTCACACATGGGTCTGCAAGCGCGTTTAATGTCTCAAGCATTGCGTAAGTTAACGGCTAACATCAAGCGTACCAACACTTTAGTTATCTTTATTAACCAGATTCGTATGAAAATTGGTGTGATGTTTGGTAGCCCAGAAACCACTACGGGTGGTAACGCGTTGAAGTTCTACGCCTCTGTGCGTTTGGACATTCGTCGTATCGGTGCCATTAAAAAAGGCGATGAGATTTTAGGAAACGAAACCCGCGTTAAAGTGGTTAAGAACAAAGTTGCGCCGCCGTTTAAACAAGTTGAGTTTGATATTCTTTATGGCCAAGGTATTTCCCGTGAAGGTGAAATCATTGACTTGGGTGTGAAAGAGAAGCTGATTGATAAATCGGGGTCTTGGTACGCTTACAATGGTCAGAAGATTGGTCAAGGTAAAGACAATGTACGCACCTTTTTAATCGAAAATCCAGAGATTGCCGAGACCTTAATGGCGCAGATTAAAGAGATTATGATGCCAGCCAAAGTGGTAAAAGCAAAAAAAGAAGAGCCGGTTGCTGAAGACGCCGCTGAGTAACTTTGAAACGCGCCGAAGACTTTATTGAACAACTCAAACAAGCGGGTGCATTGAACGATGCATCGGCTTTTGAGGTTGGCAAGTCTGAAGCGCAAACCGATTCTGAAAAAGCAGTTGAACATCTGTTTAAACAGATCGAGTCCCGAGCGGTCATGTTGTTAGCCATACGTGAACACGGTGCCAAAGAGCTCAAAACCAAATTAATTAGCAAGTTTCCAGAAACGCCTGAGCTGTTAACGGAAACCCAAGAACCGGCAGGCCTGGTTAAAAGCTTGATTGATGATGTGATTGAGCTTTGCCAAAGCAATAACTGGCAAAGTGATGAGCGTTATCTAGAGCAAGCCGTGCGCAGTATGATGGACAAAGGCCAAGGGCCGATGAAAATCCGCCAGAAATGTCAGCAGGCCTGCCAAGATTCAAGTTTGATCGATGCTTACTTGGATATTGAACCTCAAGAGTGGTTAGCGGTTGCGCGTGATGTCATGATGAAAAAGTATGGCGACTTGAGCAGGCCTGCTAATCGAAATGAACAAGCCAAGCGCATGCGTTTTCTGCAAAGCCGAGGGTTCTCATCTGAGGTGGTGTGGAAGGTGTTTCGTTGAGTGTGGCGCAATACAAATAGAACGGTTAACGTTCTAAAAAAATACAGCGCTGTGGAGCGGGGTTACCCCAATCGGCAGCCTAAACGATTTTTATATTATTTGAATAAGGTTTCAACCCTATGACCAGTGCAGAACTTAGAAAGGCTTTTTTAGACTTTTACGTTAAGCAAAATCACACGGCTGTTCACTCTAGCCCTGTTGTGCCTGCAAACGATCCGACCCTGCTATTTACCAACGCAGGTATGGTGCAATTTAAAGAGACGTTCTTAGGTCAAGAAGTGCGTGATTACACGCGTGCCACATCAGTTCAACGCTGTATTCGTGCTGGTGGTAAACACAATGACCTTGAAAACGTCGGGTATACCGCACGTCACCACACTTTTTTTGAGATGTTGGGTAACTTCAGTTTTGGGGATTACTTTAAACACGAAGCCATTCAGTTTGCTTGGGACTTTTTAACCAAAGAGCTTAAGCTGCCTGAAGAGAAGTTATGGGTTACCGTGTTTGACGAAGATGCAGACACCGAAAGCATTTGGTTAAACGAGATGGGCATCAGTGCCGAGCGTTTTTCACGTTGTGGTGCCAAAGATAACTTCTGGTCAATGGGGGATACCGGGCCATGTGGCCCTTGTACTGAAATTTTTTACGATCACGGTGCTGATGTCGCCGGTGGCCCTCCGGGTTCACCCGACGAAGATGGCGACCGTTATATCGAAATCTGGAACCTCGTGTTCATGCAGTTTGACCGTTCAGCAGACGGTACCTTAACGCCGCTGCCTAAGCCATCGGTTGATACCGGAATGGGCTTAGAGCGTTTAGCGGCGGTGATGCAGGGCGTGCATAACAACTACGACATTGACCTGTTTCAGGCGTTGGTTAAAAAAGCGTCCGAACTGACGGGTGAAAAGAACTTATCTAATAGTTCATTGCGTGTAATCTCTGACCACATTCGTTCATGCGCGTTCACCATTACCGATGGGGTGATGCCTTCGAATGAAGGGCGTGGTTATGTGTTGCGTCGCATTATTCGTCGTGCGATTCGTCACGGTTATAAGTTGGGTCAAAGTCAGCCGTTTTTCTATCAGTTGGTGCCTACTTTGGTTGAGCAGATGGGTGAAGCTTATCCTGAGTTAGCCAAAGAACAAGACAACGTCATGCGTGTGCTTAAGTTGGAAGAGGAACGTTTTGCGGAAACCTTAGAAAACGGAATGAAACTGCTTGAAGAGGTCATTGCTGATCTAGATGGGAAAGTGATTGCTGGCGATGTCGCCTTTAAACTTTATGACACCTTTGGTTTTCCATTTGACTTAACCGCCGATGTGGCTCGTGAAAAAGGCTTAACTGTAGATGAAGCCGGCTTTAAAGCAGCGATGGAAGAACAGCGTGAACGTGCGCGCTCTGCCAGTTCGTTTGCGGGTACGGCACAAAGTCGTGTGGACTTTGACGGTGAAACGCAGTTTATGGGTTATAACCGTGATGAAGGTGATGCCAATATCCTAGCGATTTTTGTAGACGGTAAAGCCGTCACCTCCGTTTCTGAAGGTTCCGAAGCGACCATCATTCTTGATCAAACGCCGTTTTATGCGGAATCGGGTGGTCAAGTGGGCGATAGCGGAAGCTTAACGGAAGGCATGCACAGCTTCCACGTTGACGATACTCAAAAGCAGGGCAAGCTGTTCTTGCATCACGGTAAAGTGACTGCGGGAACCATCTCTGTTGACTCAACCATTCATGCAAAAATTAATGTTGCTGATCGTCGTGCCAGTGAGAAAAACCATTCGGCCACGCACCTGTTGCATGCAGCATTGCGCTCAATTTTAGGGACGCATGTTCAACAGAAAGGTTCATTAGTTAAAGCAGACCGTTTACGTTTTGACTTCTCACATTTTGAACCGATTTCGGCCACGCAACTTCGTGAAATTGAGAAGCTCGTTAACCAAAATATTATGCACAACCAAGCCGTTGGCATGAATGAAATGGACATTGAATCGGCTAAAGCAAAGGGTGCGATGGCGCTGTTTGGTGAAAAGTACGGCGATGTGGTTCGTGTGGTTGACATGGGCGACTTCTCAGTTGAATTGTGTGGTGGAACGCACGTTAATTCGGTGGGCGATATAGGGCCTTTCCGTATTGTCTCTGAAAGTGGAATCGCCTCGGGTGTCCGTCGAATTGAGGCCATTACCGGTGACGCAGCGTGGGAGGCGATTTATGCCGAAGACGACACTTTGAATCAAGTTGCAGAGGCCATTAAATCGGATAAAAATCAGGTTTCAACTAAAATTACGCAAGTGATGAGCGACTATAAAGCCCTAGAAAAAGAGCTGAAACAGTTGCAAGCCAAATTGGCTTCATCGCAAGGTGATGACATGGCTTCTCAAGCCAAATTGGTGAACGGTGTCAATATGCTGGCTGCCAAAATGGAAGGGGCGGATGGCAACATTCTGCGTGAAACCATGGACAAGTTAAAAGATAAACTTGAGCCTGCTGTTATTGTGTTGGCGGCTGCAGATGGTAACAAGGTATCCGTTGCGGCGGGTGTGAGTAAATCGGTAACCAACCGTTTTAAAGCCGGTGAGCTAGTCAATCATGTTGCCCAGCAAGTCGGCGGTAAAGGTGGCGGTCGTCCAGATATGGCGATGGCCGGTGGTAGTGATCCAAGTAAATTAGATGAAGCTCTAGCCTCTGTACAGGCTTGGGTAGAGTCCAAAGAGTAAGAAGAAAGCAATGGCATTAATTGTTCAAAAATATGGTGGAACCTCCGTTGCTAACGTAGAGCGTATCCAAAACGTCGCCAATAAGGTGGCGCAGTTTGTTGATGATGGGCATCAAGTGGTTGTGGTGCTGTCCGCTATGAGCGGCGAAACAAACCGCTTAATGGCCATGGCCAATGAGATTCAAGACAGACCTTCTAAACGTGAACTGGATGTGATGTTAACAACCGGTGAGCAAGTGACCATTGCCCTCTTAAGCATGGCCTTGCAGCAGAAGGGCTATCCTGCAATCTCGTACACCGGTTGGCAGGTACCCATTCGTACCGATGACTCTTTTACCAAAGCACGTATTGCTGAAATTGACAGCGATAAGATTCACTACCAATTGGGTGAAGGTAAAGTGGTGGTGGTGGCAGGCTTTCAAGGCATCAGTGTTGAAGGCGACATTACAACCTTAGGTCGTGGGGGCTCTGATACAACGGCAGTGGCTCTAGCGGCGGCTTTAAATGCCGATGAGTGCCAGATCTATACCGATGTAGATGGTGTGTATACCACTGACCCAAGGGTTGAACCAAAGGCCAAGCGTCTGGATAAAATCACCTACGACGAAATGTTAGAGTTAGCCAGTTTAGGCGCCAAAGTTTTGCAGATTCGTTCCGTTGAATTTGCAAGTAAATACAATGTACCTTTAAGAGTTTTATCGTCTTTAAAAGAGGGCGGTGGAACCTTAATTACTTCAGAAGAACATTTTAAGGATAGCGAGATGGAACAGCCTCTAATCTCTGGGATTGCGTTTAGTCGTGATGAAGCAAAATTAATGATTTTAGGCGTGCCTGACAAACCAGGTGTCGCCTATCAAATTATTGGCCCTATCTCAGATTTGAATATTGATATTGATATGATTATTCAAAACCAAGGGATTGATGGCACCACAGATTTTACCTTTACGGTTGGTCGCTTAGATGCCGCTGCTGCGTTAGAGGTTTTACAAAGTACCGCCAATAAATTAGGCGCGCGTGAAGTCCTGTCTGACGATACCATTGTTAAGTTATCAATGGTGGGTGTGGGTATGAAATCCCACGCGGGCATTGCCAGTACCGTGTTTAAAACCCTAGCGGATAACGATATTAACATTCAAATGATTGGTACCACTGAAATTAAAATTTCAGTGATTATTGACGAAGATAAATTGGATGTGGCCGTGCAAGCTCTGCATGAAGCGTTTGATTTAGATAAATAGGCTCTAAAGCCATTAAAAATCCGTAAAAATCGTTAAATAAAGCGAATAAACCCAGTTCTACTGGGTTTTTTATTGCCCCGCAATATGCTTATAAAAATAACTTTATAAGAACAAGTTTTATTTATGATTGGTGATAAAAAATACTTAGTTGTGGTTATTTTACATTTCTCTACACTGGCAATTAAATACTGTATTAGGAAATGCTTATGTTAGTTTTGACGAGAAGGGAAAATGAAACACTTGTCATCGGTGATGACATAAAGTTAACCATATTATCCGTAAAAGGCAGTCAAGTCAGAATCGGAATAGATGCGCCAAAATCGGTTTCGATACAAAGATCGGAGCTGTTGGAAGAATCCGCAAACGAAAGTGACGAACCAATTTCGGGTGTAAATAATTAACAACCAGACTAAAAGAGTTAGCCATTAAGGTAAGCTTTTTGACGAATGGGTTGTTTTTTTAAAGCTTAAAAAATAGTTACAGATAAATCTGCGTTATTGGTTTACAAGCCGCGCTATAACTTGTATCATACGCGCAGAAATTTGGAGACGTGGCCGAGCGGCTGAAGGCGCTCCCCTGCTAAGGGAGTATAGGGTTTGTAGCTCTATCGAGGGTTCGAATCCCTCCGTCTCCACCATTTCTTTTTTGTTGAAAATAAAGATTAAATATTGGTTGACACTTAATAGATTCTCTTTATAATACGCACCAACCAAACACGCGCCCGTAGCTCAATTGGATAGAGTACTCGGCTACGAACCGAGCGGTTAGGGGTTCGACTCCCTTCGGGCGCACCATATTTGAAACCTCGTTTAGTCCTAGATTAAACGGGGTTTTTTATTGTCTAAAATTTATATACCCTAAAATATACCCTAATCTTGTTTAGCCACTTTTGTGGTTTTTAATTATAGAACCTATCTTTAATTTTTTCTAAAGCAATAACTACACTCAATAGGTTTTAATCTCCTTCGGAGTTTAATCATCACTCACCTTGGGCCTTGGCCTGCCTTCTTCGCAAGGTTCGAGCTTTGCTCTGCGCCGTTACTCAGCAGACGCAACGGCACAGGTTCATGATGACTTCTTTATAAGTCAGGGTTGGTAGGATTTGTTAGTACTTAAGATTGTTGCCTTATCTAGACCACTGCATAGGCTTATTTGTAATTTTAAAATCAAAGCTTTTATCAAAATCGTATAACTATTTTTAATAATTACTATATTGTTTCGTTTCAGTATTAATGATTGTCCTTGTAAAGAAAAATGAAATTACTTTAGATTGGCTGTACTGTAATCAGTTTTACTTAATAAAACTAGTTTTTAAAGGTTTATTAAAAATAAATAAAATATACATCGTGATGCTTGTAATTACTTATTATTTAGGTAAGGTAAGCATTAATACTTTAATTTTTAATAGGCTTAAAACGATAAATTTTGGTTTTAAGAGCTATAAACATAATTAAACCTATAAAAAAGTCATTGAAAAATACATTTAAATTGAGACGGATTATTATGAAATTATTAAAAGCTGTGTTTGCTACTTTTATTTTTGCACTAACTAATTCTGCGAATGCAGATACATATTATTTTCAACAAGATGGTTTTGATTATGGTGCTTATGTTTCAGGTTCTTTTAGTGGAAGTGATCTCAATGGCGATGGATTGTTATCAGGTACAGAAGTTACTGACTTTAACATGCGTTTTTCTGGAGGTGCTGTTGAAGCGTTTGTAATGGATGTATTTAGTTATTCTGTTACTTATGATTTTGATGGAGTAATTGATACAGATAATGAAGGGATATATGCCATCGGTAATTCATTTAACTATACAGGGGAATATTCAGATGGAATACCAGATAGTTCTGGATGGGGTGAAGTAAATAAGGATAATGACATTTTTTCTTATTCTACTAGTTTTATTACAGTCACGACATCTCCAGTTCCAGAACCGTCAACTTACGCGTTGATGTTGGCTGGTTTAGGTTTGGTTGGCTTTATGGCCAGACGTCGTAAGCAAGCTTAAAACTTACTTGTTTAGACCCAATAAAAAGTTAATGAAGAATGCATTTAAATTGAGAAGGATTATTATGAAACTATTAAAAGCTGTGTTTGCTACTTCTATTTTTGCACTAACTAATTCTGCCAATGCAGATACATATTATTTTCAACAAGTTGGATTTAGTGGTGGCGCTTATGTTTTAGGTTCTTTTAGTGGAAGTGATCTCAATGGTGATGGATTGTTATCGGGTACAGAGGTTACTGACTTTAACATGCGTTTTTCTGGAGGAGATGGTGTTCCAGGATTTGTAATTGTTGAAGCTAGTTATTATGATGTTACTTATGATTTTGATGGAACAATTGATACAGATAATGAGATCCTAAGAGCTATCGGAGTAAGTGGTGTTTCAGCATTTATAACTGATGATTCTAATTATTATGATTTTACTTATAATTCTGATGGAACAATTGATACAGATAATGACGTGTTAAAGGATAGCGATGGTACATTTTCATATGTAGCGGCTAATGGAGGGTTTAGGTCTGATCCTGAGGTATGGGGTGAAGTAACTGTCGATAGCTACAATTTTAATAATACTGCTAGTTATGCTACAGTCACGACATTTCCAGCTTCAGTTCCAGAGCCTTCAACTTACGCGTTGATGTTGGGTGGTCTAGGTTTAGTTGGTTTTACGGCTTCACGTCGTCGTAAGCAAGTTTAAGATTGATTAAATCTTACAATTAAGAGTCAGGATTAATTTCGGGCTTTTTTTGTTTCTAATAGCTTTAATCAGTCATGTACTAAATGATAAAATTTTCCATGAGTCGTCAGTTACTTACTCATGTCTGAATTCTGTCAAATAGCCCCCTCCTAATTTTGAATATAGATTTAAAATTAAGCACTATTACCAAATCCCTTTTTATCAAAGATTATTTTTTGGTACATTTATTATCTAAATTTATTAAGCGTTAGTTTGATGCTAGCAACTTCATTAGAGTTATTTTTTATAGATTGAAAGCCAGGCGGCATGTTAATAGCTGAAGTCTTTTGGTGGACTGAAGACATATTGGTTGCTCCAAGACAAGGTTGGCTGCAGTCTTAAAAAGAAATGAAAGTAGCTTACAGGAGTATAGATTCTTCTAGATGATCAAGAGGATTTGCTGGCTTACATTGGTGAAGGTGAGAAAATATCTAACCGTAAAAGACATGATGCAAAGAAAAACTGATGGAATAAAGTTGTTTTAATAACATCTACAGCCAATAACCTTCATAAAGCCCATGCGCAGTATCTAGAGGATCGATTAGTTCAACTAGCCCTAGATGCCCATAACGTTGCATTAGAAAATAATACAAAGCCTGAATCGCCACCATATTTGAAACCTCGTTTAGTCCTAGATTAAACGGGGTTTTTTATTGTCTAAAATTTATATACCTTAATATATACCCTAATCCTATTTACTCACTCTCGTGGCCTTAATTTTCTAAGATAACTTTTTGTATAATTTTCAATTTCATCGTGTGATGGTTTTCTAACTTTATTTAGCAGGCCTGCTGATTTTGAGTTGTTTTGTGTGATGAGCATTATTGGCCAATTGTTTTAAGTTTGTTTTACTTTTTTGTGACTTTTGAGTGTGTTTTAATGGTGTTTCATTTTACGTAATAATTTGAGTATGGGAGTGCAAATGCCGTGTTTCAATCAGTCGTTTAATTGGATTAAGCAGGCCTGCTTAGTTTGCGTTTTAGTTGGGTTTGCCAGTATTGCCAGCGCACAACAGCCTTTGTTTGATAGTCATCTGCATTATGGTGGTGAGGACGTTAAGGCGTATTCGCCTAAGCAGGTGATTGAAATCTTTGATCGCAATCAGGTGGAATATGCGTTGGTGTCGAGTACGCCGAATGATGGAACCGAGGCGCTGTATGAGTATGCGCCAAAGCGGATTATTCCATTTTTGGGGTTGTACCGAACCTTAATCGATAAACGTTATTGGATGTTTGACAAGTCGGTCATTCCACGTTTAGAAAAAGCCTTAGAGAGTGGAATTTACAGAGGGATTGGTGAACTTCATATTTTTGCCAAAGATCGCAAAAGTCCGGTGTTAAAACGGGTGGTTGACATTGCCGTGGAGCGCAATTTAATGTTGCAGGTACATGGGGATGCTGCAATTTTAGATGAGATTTTTTCGCAAGCGCCGAATGTGACAATTTTGTGGGCGCATTTGGGTACTCGACCCGATCCTGACTTTTTGCGAGCGGTCTTAAAACGCCATCCAAATAATTTGTATATTGATACCTCGGTGCGTGATAAGCAATTGTTACAAACTGGAACCTTAGCACCGGAGTGGAAAGACTTGTTTATTGATTATCAAGACCGTTTTATGATTGCGGTGGACACCTTTAGTGTCAACCGTTGGAACACCTTTGATTCGGTGGTGGCCGATATTCACAGATGGTTAAACGATTTACCGCCAGAGGTGTCTAAAAAGCTCGCTTATGACAATGCTTATAACCTCCTAATTGGCTCGTCTGAAACCAAGAAGTAGCAAAAGTGAGCAGGCCTGCTCACTTTTATTTTGAGTTTTAACATGGCATAAAAAAACCTCGCTTAGACGAGGTTTTTTGCTTTTGGACATCGATTAAAGTTGATTAGGGCAAAACAAAGCCAATCGCTTCATGAACCGATTTTAAGGTTTGTGAGGCTTGGCTACGTGCTTGTTCAGCCCCTTGTTTTAAAACGTCATGTAGGTAGCTTTCATCTTCTCGAATTGCGTGGAAGCGAGATTGCATGGGTTCTAAGTAGTCAGCAACCAATTCACCCAGTTCGACCTTTAGATGACCATACATTTTGCCTTCAAAATGCTTTTCGACTTCTGGAATAGGTTTGCCACTGATCACCGAGTAAATGGTTAGCAGGTTGGACACGCCGGGTTTGTTCTCTAAGTCGTAATGAATCTCTGAGCCTGAGTCAGTCGTGGCTTTTTTAAACTTTTTAAGGATGGTTTTTGGGTCGTCTAACAGGCCGATAAAGTTGTTTTTGTTTTCGTCTGATTTAGACATTTTAGAGAGCGGGTTTTGCAAGCTCATGATGCGTCCACCGGATGTAGTCGGCGGAATAAATGGCTCAGGTACTTTAAACAACTCTTTTTCAAAGCGGTTGTTGTAACGCGTGGCTAAATCACGAGTCAGTTCTAAGTGCTGTTTTTGGTCGGCACCCACCGGTACCATTTCGGCTTGATAGAGCAGAATGTCGGCGGCCATTAGAACCGGATAATTGAACAACCCAACATTAATATTTTGCGAATGCTTTTGTGATTTGTCTTTAAATTGCGTCATGCGATTTAACTCGCCCATGTAGGTTGAGCAGTTTAAAATCCAAGCTAATTCTGCGTGTTCAGGAACATGCGATTGAATAAAAACCGTGCTTTTTTCTGGGTTAATGCCGGCTGCCAAATACAGGGCCACAAAATCCAAGCTGCGTTTATGTAATTCTTTTGGGTCTTGCTCAACGGTAATCGCATGCATGTTCACCAATGAAAACAAGCAGTTGTAGTCGTCCTGCATCTTTACCCAGTTTTTAATGGAGCCGATGTAGTTGCCAAGCATTAGGTCGCCAGAAGGTTGGATGCCGCTTAAAAGAGTGGGTTTGGTGTTTGTCATAAAAGGTCTTATCTTTGGTTTCTTAAAAATTAATGGCCACTATTTTCGCACTTTATGGCCGCAAACACTAGGGTCAAAGCCACGGTAAAGTGGGTTCTTTGTGTTTGTTTAGGGTGTTTGTTTACGAAGTTTAGAGAACAAACGGAATCAGACGTTTGGTGACTTTTTGGTAGATTTCGTAATCTTCCAGTTTTTCAACTAGAAGATGCTCTTCGTAAGTGAGCTTAATGAATAGCGTCACGAATAGAGCCGCATACAGACCAATGTTGATCCAGTTTAAATTCAGCACGACGAGTGGTAAAAAGAACAGCACAATCGAAAAGTACATCGGGTGACGAATAAATTGATAAGGGCCGTCTGTGACCAACTCTATGTCTGGCATGGGGTCTGGGACGATATTAAAGTGCCCCAAATGCATGCTTTGCACGGCCCAAAGCCCTAATAAAATGGCGATTGCTTGAACAATTAAAACCACCGTGTTTAAGCTTAGTGGCAGCACTAACAGCAAAATCCCAATCAGCGTAAATTGCAGTGTGACCAAGCTGAAAGAGACAATAGGGTGTTTCATTTGAGTCATGTAAAAGTTCCAGTTTAAAAATTGGTTTTAAGCAGGTTTGCGTTTGCTAAAGCAAAAAAAGCGTTAAGGCTTATATTACCTTAACGCTTGAGGGAGCATGTAACCTTTATCTTTGGGAGTCGGTTACGTTGAGGGGCTAAGCCATGCTTTACTTACTCAAAACTTTCCCCAAGGTCACCACCGGTGAGCTCTTTATAAATGTGCACGGCATTGTTTTGGTGGGTTTGTTCATACACTGGACGGTCTTTATAGGCCGACTGATCAATTTTAGCCATGTCCGCTTCTGTGCCGCCGGCATCAATTAACGCTTGTACCTCTTTATGCATAAACTTTAGGTAGTCGTAGGTATCTTCTTTAACTTTTTGCATTGTCGTGGGGCTACCGTGTCCCGGGATAACAAGCACATCTTCTGGCATGGCTTCCATAAACACTTCAAAGGTTTCTGTCCATTTTTGAGTGTCGGTGTAAGAGAATAGGGCGAGCATACGACCGTTATAGGCTAAGTCACCAGGAAGCACTACATTGCGTTTTGGAAGATAAACAATCGTAGAACCTGGTGTGTGACCTGGGCCAAAGTTTAAAATTTCAACCTGTTCCCCACCGCCAACATCGACCACCAGTTTATCGTCAAAGGTCGTGAATTTGTCAGATACATCACGAGCTGACTCAGTGATTTCATGGCCAACACGGCTTCCCCAGCTTGCTTTGATGTTTTCGTAACCATTGTTAAAGTCACGGTTCGCAACACTGTGCGAATACAGATTTTTGACCCCTTGGTCGACCCAGTAACTGGCGCCTAAATACGCGTGGCCTTGACTGTTTTCAACTGCGACCCATTTAACCGGTTTGTCTGTAATGGCTTTAATTTGTTGATGAAATGAGTAGGCTACTGCAGGGTTAGGGCCGGCATTAAATACGAACACGCCATCTTCAAAAATAATAAACGTTAGGTTGTTATTTAGACCGAAGTTACTTGGGTTGTGCCAAATCAAACTGCCGACGACGGTATAGATGCCATCCGCTACTTTAATGGGTGCGGGTAACGCCAGTTTTTTACCGATGTAACCAGCCTTTTTTTGTGTTTTAGCCACATCCGCTTGATAGGCATTGATGCTGTTACCTAGCATTTCTCCTCCCGGAAAGGCTTTCAGTTCTGCGGCATAAGCCTTAAAGCTGTCGGTGTAAGCGTCTTCACCTTTTGCTTGAATCGTACTTGAAAAAGTCAGAGCGAGCGCGATGCTAGAAAGCGTAATGGTCTGGCTGAGGCGTTTTGTTATCATGGCGAATAATCCTTTATTGAGTTTGATTTGTGTTGCTGATACTTGACCAACAGGTTTTTGTAATTGAGTCTAAGTAAGAGTTAAACGGGGCATCGAGTAAACCATCTAAACCGAGCTGTATCAGGCGCAGTACGCCACCATAAGCAACCGCTGCGGCGACCATAATATCCATCTCTTTAAGATCGCCTTGCTCCATGCCTTGCTGAATAACGGCGCGTAAAGTGGTAAACGGTTTGGCTGAACAGATGGGGAGAAGGTCGGGCAAAAACTCTTTGTGGCGAGCATTCAGAATAAACTGCATCACATCAGGGTAGGTTTCGGCTGTTTGAAACATCCATTCGCACAGGTGATAAAAGCGTGCCCAGCTTGATGTGTGGTTCGCTAAAATTTGGTTTTGTTCACACTCTATTTGACTAAGTAAGCTCTCCATTAATGTGTTGGCAATGGCTTCTTTATCTTTAAAACTGTGATAAATAGAACCCGTGCTGACACCAGAGTGCTTGACCAAATCGGGGATAGAGGTATTGAAATAGCCTTTTTCAACGAACAAGTTGAGTGCACTGTTTAAGATGGCTTGTTTGGTTTGGCTAAGCTCGTTGTTTTGTATAAACATAGAACGTTACTCGTAACATAAAAAGTCTAGAATCTTTATTCTAGAATGAGTGTTCTATATTAAGGCTTTTTAAGTTGCTGTTTGCAGAATCGCTATTAAAAGTTTTTAGGCGTGATGAATGAAATTTATACGTTCTTTAAAACGCTTGTTTGGATGTTTTGCAGAGTCAGATTGCGTTAATAACAAGAAAAGCGCTTATCTAAAAGGATTAATTGGCTTAAAACCCTAATTCCCTTGCCTAAATTGATCTAAAACTTTGAACTTGGTGCAAAAGTCGCTAAAATGGGTGACTAATTTCAGAGGCTCATCTACGGCACTTTATGCAACGAATTATTCGTAAAATCTCATCCTTTTTTTCAAAACAAGCATCTTCTTCTCGCGCCATCTCTTATGAAGATAATCTTCCTCCCGTTATTCTTTCTCGCGACGAGCATAATATTTCACGTAACGATATTGATAAGCCTGCGTTGGATGTTTTATACGGTTTAAAACGCGCCGGTTACGACGCTTATTTAGTAGGCGGTTGTGTTCGTGATCTACTGTTAGGCTTGGAACCCAAAGACTTTGACGTGGTCACGAATGCCGAACCAGAGCAGATAAAAGCGGTGTTTAAACGCAACTGCCAATTAATTGGCCGCCGTTTTCGTTTGGCGCATGTTCGTTTTGGACGCACCGTGATTGAGGTGGCGACGTTTCGTGGTCAAGGTAACGGTCAAAACCGCCAAGATTATTTTGGACGCAACGGTAAAAAGAGCGGTAAGGCCCGGGAGGTTGATGATACAGGGCGCTTAGTGCGAGACAATGTGTATGGCACCATTGAAGAGGACGTTTGGCGTCGTGACTTCACTGTGAATGCCCTTTACTACAATATTCGCGATTACAGTATTGTTGATTACACCGGTGGTTTGAAAGACATTAAGCTGGGTGAGTTGCGCCTGATTGGTGACCCAGAGACTCGTTACCGTGAAGACCCGGTTCGTATGATTCGAGCGATTCGTTTTGCCGCAAAACTGGGCTTTAAGATTGAAAAGCACACTGAAAAGCCGATTATGGAATTGGCCGGTCTATTTGACGATGTGTCTAATGCACGTTTGTTTGAAGAGGTCTTAAAACTCTTTCACAGTGGCGTGGCAGTTCAAGTATTTGAAAAGCTTCGCCATTTTGGTTTGTTTGGCTATCTGTTTCCGCTTACTGAACAGATGCTCGAAGGGGAGTCGGAAGGCTTTCCTAGAATGTTGGTCATTGAAGCCTTAAAGAGCACCGATGAGCGCATTCGTTCCGGAAAGACGGTCAACCCTTCATTCTTATTTTCTGCGATGCTGTGGGAGTCAATGCAGCAACGCAAAAAGGTGCATTTGGCTGATGGCTTAGCGCCTCAAGATGCGTTTCATGCCGCGGCAAATGATGTGATTGATCAGCAGATTAAGCGTACCGCAATTCCGAAGCGTTTTACCGCTCAAATGCGTGATATTTGGAATCTTCAACACCGCTTACCCAAACGCCACGGCAGTAAAGCTCAAAAACTGCAAGAGCACCCTCGTTTTAGAGCGGCTTATGACTTTTTAGGGATACGTGTTGCGGCTGGCGAAACCGATTTAAAAGAACTGTTTGATTGGTGGACAGAATACCAAGAGAAAGACTTGGTGGATCAAGTGGCCTTTGCCAATAAGCTTGGTCGGGAAGAGAAAAAACCACGCCGTCGTCGTAACCGTAATTTCTACCGCAAACGCAGCCAATCCGGTTCGGGTGATGCGGGCTCTTCGGCTGGTTAGTTGTGGCTACGCATTCAGTTTATATTGGCTTAGGCAGTAATTTAGCCGGTCCTGAGGAACAAGTTCAATTGGCATTTAAAGCCCTTGACGCTTTACCTAAGACGGCGGTGATTCAGTGCTCTCAGCTGTATGCCTCTAAACCTCAAGGGCCACAAGATCAACCGGACTTTGTAAATGCGGTCTGTTTGATTGAGACTGAGTTAGAGCCTTTAATGTTGCTTGATGCATTGCAAGCGATTGAGCAGTCGCAAGGACGGGTCAAAATTCGTCGTTGGGGTGAACGGAATATTGATTTAGATATTTTGTTGTTTGATGAGGCGGTCATCTCTTCTGAACGTTTAACGGTTCCGCATCCGCAAATCGCCCATCGTGATTTTGTATTACTGCCTTTGGCGGAAATTTCAGCAGGCCTGCTGATTCCGAATTTAGGCTGTGTGGATGACCTTATCAGCCAACTTGACACCACTTACGTTAAACCTTGGCAAGCCACGTAACACGCTTCTCTTTTCCACGTTAATCAATGTTAAGCCCGTTGAGTCAATGAAGCGGACACTTTACAATTCAATTACTGAATCGACTTATTGGACTTTATCATGCGCAAAACGCTCTCTCAATTAAAAAAACAGTATCAGAATAACGATAAGATTGTCTGTTTGACCGCTTACGATGCAAGCAGTGCTCACTGGGTTGCCGAAGCTGGCGTAGAGGTTATTTTGGTTGGTGATTCATTAGGGATGGTTGTGCAAGGGCATACCACGACGTTGCCTGTATCGCTTGATGATATGGTTTATCACACACAAATGGTGCAACGTGGAAATCAGCAGGCCTGGTGTATTGCAGACTTGCCTTTTATGGCGGATGCGACCCTTGAAAGTGCTTTGAATGCTTCTGCACGCTTAATGAAAGAGGGCGGGGCGAATATGGTGAAGTTAGAAGGGGGCGAGCGGGTTGTGCCGATTGTGAACGCTTTATCGGCGCTGGGTGTTCCAGTTTGCGGTCACTTAGGTTTGCTACCACAATCGGTTCAAAAGCAAGGTTATAAAGTAAAAGGCAGAGATGCCTCTTCCGCTGAGCACCTGCTAAATGAAGCCATTACCTTGCAAGCCGCGGGTGCGGACATGTTGGTGTTAGAGTGCGTACCGAGTAAGTTGGCAAAACAGATTACAGGGCAGTTGTCGATTCCGGTTATTGGGATTGGTTCTGGAAAAGACACCTCAGGGCAGGTGTTGGTTTACCATGACCTATTAGGTTTAACGGTGGGTAAAGCACCTGCATTTAGCAAAAATTTTCTAATCGAAAATGCCTCCATTCAAGCTGCGATTCAAGCGTATGTTAAAGCGGTAAAAGCACAGACCTTTCCTGAAGCTTGTCATGAGGTTGGCTGATGCAAGTATTTAAAACAATTAAGTCCCTTCGTGAGCAGGTTCAAGCTTGGAAAAGTCAAGGGTTGACAGTTGGCTTTGTCCCCACAATGGGAAACTTGCATGCTGGGCATTTAAGCTTGATTCACGTGGCTCGAGAACAGTGTGACCGCGTGATTGCCAGCATATTTGTGAACCCATTACAGTTTGGCCCCAATGAAGATTTTGATAGTTATCCACGTACATTTGACGCAGACCAATCCAAACTTAAAGCACAAATGGTGGATGGGCTGTTTTTTCCGTCTGTTGATGAGATGTATCCGAGTGGCGAGATCCAAACAACCGTTCATGTGCCTGCTGAACTTACTGGATTGTTAGAAGGTGCCAGTCGTCCTGGGCATTTTGATGGCGTGACCACGGTGGTGAATAAGTTGTTTAATATGGTTCAACCCGATGTGGCCGTATTTGGTCAAAAAGATTTTCAGCAATTTGCCGTGATTTCAAAAATGGTCACTGATTTAGCCATGCCGGTTAAGCTCATTCGCGCGCCGATTGGGCGAGATGAAGATGGGTTAGCGTTGAGTTCGCGTAATCAATACTTAACCCAAGAGCAGCGCGCTATTGCACCAAAGTTATACACCACATTGCTTGATATTGAGCTGGCAATTAAGTCCGGTAATCGAGATTTTACTGCTTTGACAATGGCAGCAAGTAAGCAATTACTGCTTCATGGGTTTGATTTTGTCGATTACATTCATGTGGTAAACCCGATTACCTTAATGGCATCAAAAGCTTGTGATGGCTCTTTTGTTATTCTTGCGGTTGCTAAATTAGGTAACACTCGTCTTTTGGATAATATTTTGCTAAGTAAACTTGATTAATTACCTGTAAAAACAAGTTAAGGTTCCCCATTTTATGAGTTTCTCTACCCTAATCGGATTAGTGGCCGGTCTAAGCATTGTGTTACTTGCAATGTCCTTAGGTTCGTCAATCTCGATGTTTTTCAATGTCCCCGGTTTAATGATTGTGTTTGGTGGCACGATCGCTGCCACCATGATTCGTTACTCAATGGAAAACAGTTTTAAAGCAATCGGCATGTCTTTTAGTGTGCTTAAGGTTAATTCAGAAGTAAAAGATTTGAATGAGCTTGTGGATATTACCGAGGATTTGCTAAGAATTGTGCGCTCTAAAGGGGTGCTTGGCATGGAAAGCTACGAGGTGAATAACGCTTTTTTTCAGTCTGGCGTTCGAATGTTGGTGGATAGTTATTCCCTTGATCTAGTCAAGCAGACACTGGTTGAAAAAAATAAATTGCTGGTCGATAAGGCTGAAACAAGTGCGGGAGTTTTTCGTTCAATTGGGGATGCGGCGCCAGCTTTTGGGATGATAGGTACTTTAGTAGGCTTAATTCAGATGCTATCAAACTTAAGTAACCCAGATGCGATTGGTCCGGCGATGGCCGTGGCCATGTTAACAACTTTATATGGTGCGATGATTGCAAACCTCTACGCATTACCAATGGCCGATAAAATAGAATCTTGGGCTCAAAATGAATCGTATCGTCAAATGCTCATCATCGAAGCGATTGACAGTATTGGCCAAGGTCATAATCCAGCGGTAATGAGAGACTTACTCGCACCTTATTTGCAAAATACTAAAAAGGGTCAGAGCAGTGGCGAAGAAAGTTAAGCCCTGCCCGGGATGGCTTGCAACCTTTGCTGACTTGATGTCCTTACTGATGGCATTGTTTGTTTTGTTGTTTGCCATGTCGACTATTGATGTTCCAAAATACAAGTCCGTGGTTGAGTCTTTGACAGAGGCGCTTGGTCATGGTGAAACTTTATCTGAAGCGCAAATTGCCTATTTTGAAAAGATGATTAAGCAAGAACAACTGCAAGAATCGGAAGTTGAAAAAAAAAAATTGAAGACCTTAGACCACTTTATGACAGTTTGATAGAAACCTTTTCTAAAAAACAGAGTGAATCAAGTTCGATTCAAATTGAATACGATGAAAGTCAAGATCAGATTAGAGTGACCTTTCCGGAGCAGATTGCTTTTGACACAGGGCGAGCAGATTTAAAGCCAGGTTTTGCTCAGATGCTCTCAAGTTTTGAAGGTTTTAAACGGCCTGATATTGTTTTAAAAGTCATAGGGCATACAGATAAACGACCGGTTGCGGGTGGACGCTTTGTATCAAACTGGGAGCTTTCAAGCGCACGTGCTTCGAGTGTGATAGTGGAACTCTTGCGTCAGAATTTAGTTCAACAAAATCAAGTTGAGGCGATTGGTGTGGCAGATACGATGCCTTTGATTGATGAAGATACCGTTCAAGCATATGCTAAAAACCGCAGGGTGGAAGTATTAATTTCATCTCTTAATAAGTCGGTCGTAAAGTAGGGTTTAGTTTGCAGAGCTTAAAATTTAAGTAAGACTTATTGCATTCTTAACTGCATAAAAAAGCCGCTAGAGATGAGATCTTTAGCGGCTTTTTGGTCTGTTCTACTCTAGTTTAGCTAGCATTCGCAATATGAACAGGAATGGTGTTGCGGGTATGAGTGATTTTATTTTCGCCATCGACATAAACAAGCTTGGGCGCAAATTGATCGGCTTCGGCTTCATCCATTGAGGCGTAAGCGGCAATAATAAGCAAGTCTTGCGGATTTGCTAAATGGGCGGCTGCCCCATTGACAGAGATCATTCCGCTGTGTGCTTCAGCACGAATGGCGTAAGTGGTAAAACGCTGACCATTATTGACGTTATAAATCTGAATTTGTTCGTATTCACGAATCCCAGCAGTGTCTAATAAGTGACTATCAATTGCACACGAGCCTTCGTAATCGAGTTCCGAATGGGTGGTTGTGACACGATGTAATTTACATTTTAAAAGTGTGACTTGCATAATAACTCACTGCAGTTAGATTAAATAAATCGCTGATTCTAATATGGTTTTCACTATATTAGTATTTATTAATACGACTTTCTAAATTAAGTTGCTCATTATACTGGATTTTTTTAAAAAACGTAAAAAAAAGCCCCTTAGTAATTAAACTAAGGGGCTTTCATATAAGGTTTAAAATGGCTTTTGAGTCCTTTTTTAACCTGTATTTCGCATCCCTGCGGCAATGGCATTAATGCTGTTTAACAATGGTGTTAACCAGTGATTACGCTCCTCTTCGGTTGAGTCAACCGATTTGTAACGTGCCAGAAGTGCCACTTGAATGTTATTAAGTGGTTCTAAATACGGCGTTCTGCGGTTTAGTGAAAGCGCGACCGTTGGGGTTTCTGCCATCAAATATTCGTTACCCGATATTTCTAAGATGTGATTAACGGCACGCTTGTGTTCGTCTGAAATAAGGGTATAGATTTTTTGAGCATCCGCTTGGTTTCTTCCGAGTTTGCTGTATTCAGCACCAATTTGTAAATCAGTCTTGAATAGTGCCATCTGGATATTGCTTAATAATCCGCGGAAATAAGGCCAGTTTTCGTACATCTCTTTCAGTTGCGAATCGCCGTTTTCTTTGATCCAGTTATCCAATGCGTAGCCTGTTCCTTGCCAAGCTGGGAAGGTCATGCGTGCTTGAGCCCAGCCAAAAATCCATGGGATAGCACGAATTGAGGACTTAGATAAATTGCCAACCTTACGGTGTGAAGGACGCGAACCAATGTTCAATAAACCAATTTCCGTAACCGGCGTGGATTCATAGAAAAACTCAAAGAAACCGGGTGTTCTATCGGTTAACTCTCGGAAGTTTTCTTCCCCTTGTTCCGCCAGCTTTTGCATGGTTTCAAGGAACACTGGGTTATCTTTAGGTGTCTTTTCAACTAAACAGGTACTGGCTTTCATCAGGCCTGTTACACCCAAGGATAGTTCGTACATGGCGGTTTCAGAGTTGCTGTATTTAAACGATAAAACTTCACCTTGTTCTGTGAATTTAATAGAGCCTCTAACCGTGCCTGTTGGTTGAGAAAGGATTGCATGGTGAGTAGGGCCGCCGCCACGTCCAACCGTTCCACCACGTCCGTGGAATAGACGACAGTCAATACTGTATTTGTCAGCCACTTCCATAATTTCTTGTTGCGCTTGGTATAGGCTCCAAGAAGAGGAAAGGTTTCCACCATCTTTGGCTGAGTCGGAATAGCCGAGCATAATCTCTTGTTGATTGCCTGAAGCTTGCAACATATCTCGGTAAGTGACGTTATTAAACAATGCTTCTGTCACAGGAACAATGTGCTTCAAATCTTCAATCGTTTCAAACAATGGGCTGACTTCGATATCGCAATATGGTTTGCCGGCATTGAAACCAGCCAGGCCTGCTTGGTGCGCCAAGAACATGACTTCCATGACGTGACTTGCTTCATGTGTCATTGAGATAACATAATTATTAAAGGCTTTAGGGCTGATCTCTTTACGCATTTCACGAATAACATTGAAGACTTCCAGTACTTCTTGGGTCATGTCTTGTAGTTCAATGTGTTGGGTATCAATGATGGTGGCAGAACCAATATGTTTAGCCAGTAATGTAATTTTGTCGGCTTCTGGTAACGATGCATAATCAATGTTCAGATGCGAAAGTAAATCGATCACCGCATCGGTATGAACGTTCGATTCTTGACGGATGTCCAAACGCATTAAATAGAAACCAAAGGTTTGTACAAGGCGAATTAAATCTTTAAGGTCCGCGTTGGCTACGCTCTCATCACCATGTTCACACAATGAGCGGTGAATGAGCTGCAAGTCTTCAAGTAGTTCATCTTCAGAAGCGTAGGCAAACGAAGACTTAGTAACATTAAGGGTACCGTTTAATTTCTCTTCGATATAGTTGATGTTTTGCTGAAGTTTGCCGCGGATGATGTATAGAAAACGGCGGTAAGGTTCGTCTTTGAAACGCTCAGGACGCTTTTTAAAGACCGCTTCTTGGAGCTCAGAATCAACAATCGTCGCTTTATTCATTAGCTCTTGGTTGATGTTGCTGATGAATTTTGAGTGTGTCAATTTATGGCTTAAGTCGAATACACGGTTTTGGTATTCATACATGGCAGAGCGTGACTGCAATAACAGTGCTTTAACGGTGGTATCGTGCTTCACATAAGGGTTTCCGTCACGGTCACCGCCAATCCAAGAACCAAACGTTAAAAAGTTAGGGATTTGGACATTATCGTTTGGATAAAAACGTGATATTGCACGTTCCATATAGCGGTACACAGTCGGAACTGCAGTAAATAGCGATTGACGGAAGTAGTAAATACCATTACGAATTTCATCTTCAACCGTTGGTTTGCTACGACGAACTTCGTCTGTTTTCCAGAGCACTTGAATTTGATACTGAAGTTTTTTAATGACCTCTTCTTGCGCATAAGGATTATTGTAGGCTTCAGCTTCATTAAGCTCGCCTAACGTAATAAAGATTTTACGCAAGTTTTCCATCACAGCACGACGTTTTGATTCGGTCGGGTGTGCGGTAAAGACAGGAATATAATTCAGCTTATTTAATAACGTCTGAACTTGATCTGAGGTAAAGCCTTTATTTTTAAACTCTTCAACGGTTTTTAAAACAGACCCTTCCCACAATGGACCGTCTGATTTTAACTGACTGGTTCGTTCATGGTATTGGTGTTCTTCTTCAGCGAGGTTAACTAAGCTGAAGTAGAGGTTGAAGGCGCGAATGATAAGAACCAGTTCGTCTGCAGATTGCTTTTCGATAAACGCTTTAAGTTCGGAGCGTAGGGCGGCATCTTCTTGATCATGAAGTTTTATGTAACCTTTACGCAGCGTTTCAACTGCGTCAAGAACCGGTTTACCAACTTGGGTTTCAATGATTTCACCTAGTAGGCTCCCGAGTAATTTTACTCGTGCTCTAAGTTGCTTATCTCGCTTTTCTGCAGCCATGGTTAACTCTCAGTTTAAAATACAATAATGCGGGGATTATACCAGAACTTAAGGTCTTTTTAAGGGGCTCTTTATTTTGGAAAATAGTTTTAAAAAGAGTCTGATACGATTGAATGGCGACGCTGCCATAGACGTGTTTAATGCCCTCTGAGGAAGAGGGCAATCGGTATGAAAGGGCTTACGCTTTTTCTTGGTAAGCTTTTGCTCCGTTTAAAATCTCAGTGCGGGCTTCTTCGATATCGCCCCAACCATCTACCTTAACCCATTTGCCAGGTTCAATGTCTTTGTAGTGGCTAAAGAAGTGCTCTACTTGCTCTTTTAAAAGTGGAATGTCTTCAACTTTTTCAATTTTTGAGTAGATTGGCGTTAATTTATCAACTGGAACCGCAATCACTTTTGCATCTTGCCCGCCGTCATCGGTCATTTTAAAAATACCGATTGGACGACAACGAATAACCGAGCCAACCATTAATGGGTGCGGTGTAACGACTAATACGTCAACGGGATCACCATCGTCAGATAGGGTGTCGTTAATGTAACCGTAGTTAGCAGGGTAAGACATAGTTGCACCCTGAAGGCGGTCAACCCAGACGAGATCGGTGTCTTTGTCTACTTCGTATTTAATTGGTGATGCAAAAGCTGCAATCTCGATAATAACGTTAATATCGTTTGGTAAGTCTTTACCAGCTGGAACAGCAGAATAACCCATGGTTGATTCCTTTTATAAATTTTATATTTAAAAGCAAAACACCCGCGGTTGCGGGTGTTTTGTAACGTTGTAACCGTTTAACTTACTTGTGGTAAGCAACAACCTTTGCTACTTCATTTTTAGAACCAAGTACGACTGGTACACGGTCGTGAATACCTTTAGGTTGAACGTCCATGATGTCCATACGACCAGTTGAAGAAGCACCGCCAGCTTGTTCAACAATCATAGACATTGGGTTACCTTCGTACATTAAACGAAGTTTACCCGCTTTTGATGGATCACGGCTGTCGTATGGGTACATGAAAATACCGCCACGAATAAGAATACGGTGAACTTCAGCAACCATAGAAGCAACCCAACGCATGTTGTAACGCTTACCTAATGGCCCCTCTTCACCTTGAAGACAGTCATCGATGTACTGCTTCATCTCTGGTTCCCAGAAGCGCTGGTTAGACATGTTGATCGCAAATTCAGCTGTATCTTCAGGAATCTGAAGGGCTTCTTTCGTTAGAACGAATTCACCGATGTTTGTATCTAGAGTGAATAAGTTCACCCCTTTACCGGTTGTCATAACTAATAA
The DNA here is from genome assembly GCA_016938655.1 of Thiotrichales bacterium. Lineage (GTDB taxonomy): Bacteria > Pseudomonadota > Gammaproteobacteria > Thiomicrospirales > Thiomicrospiraceae > Thiomicrorhabdus. The sequence continues at coordinate 142,042 of JAFGUG010000011.1, forward strand.
CGAAGAAGGACCGTAAAGAACATAACCCGCAGCTACTTGCTTACGACCATTTTGTAAAAATACTTCTTGGTTGTCGCCAGCTGTATCATCTTGAGCTTCAAGAACTGAGAAGATCGTACCAACAGAAAGGTTAACGTCGATGTTTGAAGAACCATCTAATGGGTCAAACGTAACTAGGTACTTACCGCCAGCGTTTGCAGCGATAGTGTAATCTTCTTCTTCAGAACCCACACCGCGAACATAAGGGTTAGCGACTAGGATGTCTTTTAATAGATCGTTAGAGATAACGTCCAACATCTTTTGAGTTTCACCCTGAACGTTTTCATCTTCAGTCGCGCCTAGGATACCGGCTAATTCACCTTGACCTAATTTATAAGCGATGTCTTTACAGGCAACCATAACGTCTTTAATAACGAGTTCTAATTCAGCGTTTACACCTTCACTCGCTAGGACTTGATCTAATCTTTTCATCGAGGGTCTCTCTATGTTTAGTGGAAATAAAATTTGCACAATTCTAACACTACCCTTGGCTAGGTTCAAGTTATCAAAAACTGTAGGGTTATTTTGTTAATTCATCCCTTGTGTTTATTTTAGAAATCGAACTTTAAATAACTTGATTTGATTTCGTTAGGTTGTGGCCAGCTTTTTATTTAATTTGCCAAGTGATCATTGTGATAGGCACCGCTAAATTGTTCTATGAAGTCATGAGTTAGGGTTGATTCTGTCAAGAAGAAGGTAAATTTAAACAGGACAAGTAAGGGCTAATATTCAGAGTGATCGTGCAGTCGCTAAAGTAATTGATTAAGGGGTTATTGAGGTTTGCTCTGGTTCGCTTCCGTTTTTGATTTCGTCAGCGTTTGTGGCGGTTTTGGTGTCTTGTTCAATCCGTTCTTGAATTTGCTGTTTGGTTTGTAATCGTTTTTTGGCTAAATTCTCATAACTCTCTAAGGCAATTTTAGTTTTTTGAATATTAGTCACGTAATCAACGGTTTCGTGTCCGATGGTGTTGCGGGCCACTATCTCAACGTTATAAAACCATTTCTTTGGATTTAACCCCATCTTCTCAGCTTTTGCTTGCATGCGTCTGACGCGACCAGGACCGGCGTTATAGGCGGCTAATGCAAAATTAATTTTCTCTTCGGGCGAGTAGTCATCGCTCGCAAAGTACTGGTCTCGCAAAAACGCTAAGTACTTTACGCCTGCATGAATATTGTTCTCCATACTCTTAATGTTTTTGATACCAACATTTTTTGAGCTTGCTGTTGAGGGTTTAATTTGCATGATGCCGGTCGCTCCAGCATGACTCGTTAACTTCTGATTAAAGTTGGATTCTTGGTAGGCTTGCGCGGCAATTAAAAACCAATCAAATTCATAAAACTCTGAATACAGTTGCAAATAATAGGATAAGCACTCGACTCGGTCTAACTCAGAGATGAGATTGGCTTTTTTAATCCAGTAGGTGTTTTCAAAATATTTTTTATAGACACTGTTACCTAATAGGCGGCCAGGTTTGGCATAAGATTGAATAAAGTCGTTAAGTGAATTTTTTAGGTTGGGTAAGTTTGGGTTGATGGCCCAAGCAATCTTGCCGCCGTAGTGAAACACCATCTCTTTTTGGAGTTGGATGTTGGGTAAGGTGCTTTGATAAATTTCGGCAACATGGTCATCCACAACGGTGTATTGGTATATGCCCGCGTTGACCATCTCTAAAATATCTTCGGATTCTAAAATAGGATCGACTTGAATGATTTCCATAGGCTCTAAACTATAAAGGCCTAATAATTGGTTGAAAATACCGAGGTGCACCACATAGCTGCTATTGGCAACCACGGCCACTGATTTTCCAGACAGGTCTTCTAAGCGACCGATTTTGGGCGCTTCGTTATTGGAAACCAAAATTTCATTGACGTTGTTGATGTAGGGTTTTGTGAAGTCCAAAAAAGCCTTGCGTTCGGGGGTAATGGTTAGGCCTGATGCAATAATGTCGCCTCTTCCAGCCAACAATTCCGTAAACAGTTGGTCAAATGGGCGAACTAAGAAAACCACATGGGTTTTATAACGCTCCTCTCTTGGGCCACGGTTTAGGTATGTTTCGTAGGCTTTGATAAGGTCGTGTTCAATCCCACGTTTACCGTATTTGGTATCAAAAAAATTGGTTCGGCTATGACTGACCAAAACACGTAAAATTCGACGTTCACGAATGGCTTCAAGGTCGCCAATAAAGGGTTGGTTAATGCGGCTGTTAACGGAGTCGTCTTCAATGGATTGGGCATACGAAGGCAGGCTTAAGATGAATAAGCTAAATAGGGCTAAAGAGAGCCAAAAAGTAACTGGTTTTGCTATGTGCAAAAGCCTTCCCTGCGTTAATAATTCGCTATTATTCTAATCGACTTTATTCATGTTACGAAACCAATTTTTTTTAGGTAGAAGATGGGTACTTTATAAAGGGTTTATTTGTAACGGTTAATTAATCAAGTTAAAAGTGAGCAGGCCTGCTCAAATATCTGTTTTTGGGGTTGCAAGCAGGAATTCGAGGCGTAGAATCTGTATTAATTATTTCTAATATTTGGGGCGAAAAGTATGCGTAATGTAAAGTATGTCATTTTAGGTGCAGGAACGTCTGGATTAACCGCATTGAGCACCATCCAAAAAGAGACGGATGATTTTGTCATGATCAATGGTGGTGCTTACGGAACCACGTGTGCACGAGTGGGTTGTATGCCTTCAAAAGCGTTAATCCAATCTGCCAATGTGTTCCATAAACGTCATCACTTTGAAGAGTTTGGTATTCAAGGTGCAGAATCCATATCCGTGGATGTTGAAGCCGTATTAAACCGTGTTCGACGTTTGCGTGATCGTTTTACCGGTGGTGTAAAATCTGGTACCACTGAAAACTTAAAAGAAGGCCAGTTAATTAGTGGTTACGCCAAGTTTGTTGGTGAAAATCAGCTCGAGGTGAATGGCGAAATTATTCAGGCTGAGCGTGTGATTATTGCCACGGGTTCTCGTCCTGTGGTGCCTGCACCGTGGGAGGCGTTTAGCGATGTGCTGTATACCAGTGATGAAATTTTTGAACAGCCAACCTTGCCAAAGCGTGTTGCCGTAATTGGTTTAGGCATTATTGGCTTAGAGTTGGGGCAGGCTATTTCTCGCTTAGGCGTAGAAGTCACTGGGTTTGAATTGGCTGAAAAAATTGGCGGCTTATCGGTTCCCGAAGTAAACGCAAAAGCCATTGAATTGATGTCAAACGAATTTACGATTCACTTGGGTGAAGCGGCACAACTTGAGCGAACCGCCACGGGCGTCATCGTTAAAACCTCTAAAGCCAGTGTCGAAGTGGATGCGGTTTTGGCCTCATTAGGTCGTCGTCCAAATATAGATAAGTTGGGTCTAGAAAATGCCGGCATTACCTTGGATGAACGCGGCATGCCAAAGTTTAATGTGCACACCTCACAAATTGAAGATAAACCGCTGTTTATTGCGGGGGATGTGAATGTCTTTAGACCGATTTTGCATGAAGCAGGCTATGAAGGGAAAATGGCAGGCCTTAATGCGATTAGCTACCCAGAAATCAGCGCTTACAAACGTAAAACACCGTTAGGTATTGCGTTTACCGACCCAGATATTGGTTTTTTTGGTCAAAGCTACCGTGATTTAGACCATGAGAATGTCGCCAAAGTGACGTTTAACCTAGAACGTAATAATGGCCGTGCGATTGTCATGCATGAAGACCATGGCTTAATTTGTTTGTTTGCCGACAAATCCACCAAGCAATTATTGGGCGGAGAGATGGTCATGCCGCACGCAGAACATTTCACGCATTTATTAAACTGGGCGGTGGAGCAAGAGATGACTGTTGCGCAGTTAATGCGCATGCCGTTTTATCACCCGGTGCTAGAAGAAGCCATTCAATCTGCGATTCGTTCTTTGTACTTTGCAATCTATTCTGAAGCCGAACAAACCGCCGCACCGGAATTAACGCTAATCTCATAAAATTAAACCAATTTTTGGTATAATACGGCTCAATTTTAAAATTAGCCCTTTGATTACTCTCCCCTCAACGACAATGAAACCGAGCAGGAGAGCGGTCTTAGGGCTTTAACTTAGATGGTATCGAGTGACTAATCAGCAAACTGAAGTACAACGTGACCCTCATGCTCAAAGAGAGTCTGAGAAATATGACAACCCAATTCCTAGTAGAGAGTTTCTTTTAGAAGCACTTGAAGAAGCACAAAAACCCTTGCGACTTTACCAAGTGGCCAAGATTGTAGATGTGTCTGAGGAAGATGAAGAACGTTTTGAAGCACTTTCACGCCGTTTAAAAGCGATGGTTCGCGACGGACAATTAATACGTAATCGCCGTGGTGCATTTGGCATTTTACAGAAAATGGACTTAATTAAAGGCCGTGTTCTGGGGCACCCTGATGGGTTTGGTTTTTTGATTCCTGAAGATGGTACCAAAGACCTGTTCTTATCTGAAAAAGAGATGCAAAAAGTTTTGCATGGCGATATCGTTATCGCCTCTGTTGCCGGAGAAGATCGCCGTGGCCGTCGTGAAGGGGTCATTGTTGAGGTGGCCGAGCACTCAAACAAACAGATTTTAGGTCGTTTAAGTTATGAAGATGGCTTAGCTTGGGTTCGTCCTAACAACACTCGCATTACCCAAGATGTGTTTATTCCAAATGACGGAATTTTAGAAGCCATTGAAGAGCAGGTTGTGTTGGTTGAAGTATTACACCAACCGTCTATGCGTTCTGGCCCAATCGGTAAAATCATCGAAGTATTAGGTGACTATATGTCTCCCGGTATGGAAATTGATTCTGCGATTCATGATCACAATATCCCAAATACCTGGTCTGAAGAGTTATTGGCCGAATTGGCTCAGATTCCAGATGAAGTGACCGAAGCCGATTTAGAAGATCGAAAAGATTTACGTGCTTTACAGTTGGTGACCATTGATGGTGCCGATACCAAAGATTTCGATGACGCGGTTTTTGCAAAACGTCGTAAAAACGGCTGGCGTTTAGTGGTGGCGATTGCCGATGTTTCGCATTACGTCAAGCCAGGCACTGCACTGGATAAAGAAGCCTTAAACCGTGGTAACTCGGTTTACTTCCCGCAGCGCGTGGTTCCCATGTTGCCATCAAAGCTTTCTGATGGTTTGTGTTCTTTGAACCCGCACGTTGACCGCTTATGCATGGTCGCCGACCTTTCAATTAGTGATGACGGAAAGTTAGAGCGCAGTCAATTCTATCAAGGTGTCATGAACTCAAAAGCGCGTTTAACTTACACGCAAGTTCATGAAATGCTAACCGATAAAAACTGCGATGCACGCAAAGAGTTTGCAGAGCAAGTGCCACACGTTGAAGCTTTATATGAGCTTTATAAAGTGCTGCAAGTTGCCCGTGAAGAACGCGGTGCGTTAGAGTTTGATACCACAGAAACACGCATTGTGTTTGACGCTGAACGTAAGATTGAAGCGATTGTGCCGGTTTACCGTAACGATGCTCACAAGCTAATTGAAGAGTGTATGTTGATGGCCAACGTTGCGACAGCGCGTTACCTAAAATGGCACAAACTTCCAATTGTTTATCGTGTTCACGAATCGCCACTTGAAGAGCGCTTAAAGAACTTAAGAACGTTCTTGTCTGACTTTAGTTTAGAGTTAGGCGGGGGGAATGAGCCTACAGCAATTGATTATGCGGCTGTGACTGAAAAAGTCAAAGGTCAGCCTTATGAACACTTAGTCTCAACGGTTCTGTTGCGTAGCATGAATCAGGCTGTTTATTCGCCAGATAACAAAGGTCACTTTGGTCTGAACTACGAGCACTACACGCACTTTACGTCGCCTATTCGTCGTTACCCAGATTTGTTGGTTCACCGTGCGATTCGTCATGCGTGGTTGAAGCAGGGTACAGAGGGCTATATTTACGATGAAGCTAAGATGGCTCAACTTGGCGCGCATTGTTCCGATACGGAACGTCGCGCGGATGAAGCGACCCGTGATGCGGTTACTTTCTTGAAGTGTGAATACTTGTCTCATCGTTTAGGCGAAGAGTATGAAGCTGTGATTGGTTCAGCGACTAACTTTGGTCTGTTTGTTGAGTTACAACCGTTATATGTAGAAGGGCTCGTGCACATTACTGAATTAGGTGATGATTACTTCCACTACGATAACGCACGTCACTGTCTGAAAGGCGAGCGTACAGGAAAGGTTTACCGTTTAGGGGATCGTATTCGTGTGCAGATTGCGCAAGTGAATCTTGATGAGCGTAAAGTGGATTTACGTTTCATTGGTGATGATTTGCCAACAGAAGAGCCGGTTGATGAAGTGAAAGCTGAATCGGTTGATAGTAAGGTTGATTCAGCCGAAACAACAAATGACACAGCCAATGAGTCTGGTGACACCGAAACTAAAAAACGTCCTAAAAAACGCTATTACCGCAGTAAGAAAAAACGCCCAAATAAAGGCGGTGGTGAATAGTGAAGCAGGAATTAATTTACGGCTTGCACACGGTTGAGAAATTTCTCAAGCAAGCCCCTCACTTGGTTTATCAACTGACCGTTATTAAAGGTAAGTTGAATCAGCGTCAGCAGGATTTGGTTAACCAAGCCAAATCACTTGGCGTACAAGCCACATTTGAAGCCAAAACCGCGTTTAATAAAGTCGATGGCAATCACCAAGGTGTGATGGCACTTGTGTCACCCATGCCGGAAATGAATGAATCTGATTTGCAAACGATTATGGAAAAGGCGGACCAACCGCTTTTCTTGTTTTTGGATGAAGTGACCGACCCACATAACTTAGGTGCCATTTTGCGAACCGCCGATGCCATTGGTGTGGATGCGGTGATTATTCCAAAACATAAGTCGGTGGGTATGAATGCAACGGTTCGTAAAGTGGCTTCGGGTGCCGCTGACAATGTTAAGTTAATTGTGGTCAGCAACTTGGTTCGCAGCATTAAAACCATGCAAGAAGCCGGTATGTGGATGACAGGCTTAGCTGGCGAAACGGACCAAACCATCTACGATCAAAACTTTACCGGTTCGGTGGGGATTGTGATGGGTGCAGAGGGCAGTGGATTACGTCAGTTAACCAAGGAAACATGTGATCACTTAGCCGCCATTCCAATGGTTGGTGTGGTTGAAAGTTTAAATGTCTCTGTGGCAACCGGCGTGGTGCTTTACGAAGCGTTTCGTCAACGAAAGGTCGCAGGTTCAAAGTAGCCAATGACAAACTGGCTTTATCGCTAGGCATTAAAAAAGCCCCTAATTGAAGTTAAGCAGGCCTGCTCATTTTCAATTAGGGGCTTTTTTTTGGCTTAAAAATCGTTTTCTGTTCATGCAGCTTGATTAAGAGGCTAAAAAGATATCGCCGTTTTCATCAACCTCCACATCGACGGTTTTTAAGGCTTCATCCCAGCAGGGACCTTCAATGCACAATCCGTCTTCTATTCTAAAGAATGCGTCGTGTACCGAGCACTTCATGGTTTTCTCAAACGGATTTACATCAATCTTATAGGCTTCATTTAAAGGTACATTTTGATGCGGGCAGTTATTTAAATACGCCTTAACCTCACCCTCATATTTAATTAATACTACGGCTTGTTGTAAGCCTTTGGCTTGTACTACGGTGGTTTTTGAATTACTTAATTGACTGATATTCGCTATGGCGCTGGCCACTTCGGGTTCCGCTAAAATATCGTCTAGGCCCATTTTCATGCATTTTTTAGCTGCTAACTGACTGGCCTGCTGAACCGCTTCTAAAAGTGACTTGCCCTCTATTAAATGATGAATCACAGCCGCATTAAAGGTATCCCCCGCACCTAGGGTGTCAATAATCGGTGAAACGTTTTCTGCCGGCACGTGATGAATAACGCCATCGCTAGAGCAAAGCCAAGCGCCTTTCGTGCCCCAGGTACAAATCAGGTTGCTGGCAGGGGCTTGTGCTTGCATTGCTTTTAACAGGGTTTCACCGTCTTTAAAACCTTTACTGCTCGCATAATGGTGTGAAAAGAATATGAGGTTTGCTTGTGGTAGTAACGCTTCAATGCCATCACGGGGCTTTTCAACTTCCAGAGAGATTGGTTGATGGGTTAAAAAGGTTTTGGCAATGTTCAGCATGCCTTTTAGATTTTCAATGTTACGCCCTTCAAAGTGCAACCAATCAAAGTCCTCGATCTCTATTTTGGCAAAGTGATCAAAGCTTAATTCAGGTAGGTCACGATAATGCACGATGGCACGGTGACCGTTTTCGGCGTTCAACGAAACATAAGAGGTCGGGGTGCGACCTTTAATAAAGCGTTGAATATGCTCAACCTCAATGTGACGATCTTTTAAGCCTGTAAGCAGTTGTTTGGCTTCGCTGTCTCCGCCCATGGTCGTGCATAACGAGGTGTCGTGTCCGAGTTGATTTAAGATATAGAGGCTGTTGCTGACATTTCCGCCCACTTGAATGTGTCTTTGAGTTGCTCTGAGCTCTTCATCATCGTGAAGAGCGTGAGGGACGTTTAATACAATATCGAGTACTGCATTACCAATTCCGAGAACTTTTGCCATTTGTTACCTTTAGACCGATTTGATTGAAAATTAAATTTTAAGAATTTTAGCATAAATGCAAAAAAACCTGTGATTTTGACTTGACAGACAAAAAAGAAATTAAAAGTGAATAAAGTTGTAAAAAAGCTTGACACGGTTTTGAGTATCTTTATTTTTTATTTTTATAAGTGACATTAATTTATTTCTTTAACACGTTGATAAATAAGCTTTATAAATATTATTTAGGCAGTGTTTAATAATCATTAGGGTTTGTGTGCATTATCCACAAAAACTGTGGATAACTTTGTGAATAATGTTAACAAAAGAGGCATAAGTGCTTTAATCTAGCGAATAAATATTAAACTGCTCAATTTTTAATCAACGGCCGTTCTGGTCATTTTTTACATATCAATCAAGACTGAATTTATGCGCTTAAAATTCACAACAGTGCAATTTTTATGTGTAATTCTGTGAAATAAAATTTAAACACGTTACAATCTCTAATTGAGTTCAATACTTGATACAAATCAATAAAAGTGGCGAAAGTTATGACGGAAATGAAAACAGCATTTAATGCAAGTTGCTTAAATTGTGGTTTACAAAAAATTTGTTTTCCTACGGGATTGGACAAAGATGAGATGGATCGATTGGATGCGATTGTGCAAAGAAAAGCGCCGCTCCAAAAAAACCAAGCTCTTTTTTCAGCCGGCGATAAGTTTAGTTCCTTGTATGCTATTCGAGCGGGCGTAGTAAAAGTATTTTCCTTTTCCGATAGCGGTGAAGAGATCATCCATGGTTTTTATCTGCCAGGTGATGTGGTGGGAATAGACGCCCTATCTTCTAAAAAACATTTGTTTAATGCAACGGCACTGGATGTGACTAGCATTTGCACCTTACCATTTGAAGAGTTGAGTGAACTGTCTACAAAAATCCCACACCTCAGTTCACAGGTTTTAAGCATTATGAGTAAAGAGGTGGTTGAGGGGCGTTTGCATTCCGAACTTTTAACAAAAAAGAATGCAGATCAGCGGATTGCCCAGTTTATTTGGAGTATGGCAGATCGCTATCGAAGTCGAGGTTACCACTATCTAGAGTTTCGTCTGAGCATTCTTCATCGTGATGTTGCGACCTATTTAGGGCTCACGCCGGAGACTGTATCGCGTATTTTAGCCAAACTGCATAATGACAAGATAGTTACGTGGAAGAAAAAAGAGGTTTCAATTCATAATGAAGCTGCTTTAAGAGGGTTAGCAGGCCTGGCAGAAAGTGATCTTATTTCTTGTTATAAGGTGGTTTAGTTTCAGCTCACATTGCGAATAGATTCTTTGCGTCTGCGGCTAGTTTTACGGGCTTTGCTTTCGTATAATGTTTTTAACTTATTATTTACTCAATTATTAAAAAGGTGTTCTCATGAGTTTAAATCACTTAACAAAGCTTTTTACTGCTGGATTATTAGCTACTGCCATGGTGGGTTGTAGTTCTACCCCCAAAACTGAAGAGGGTGCTGATAATACCAGTGCCGATGTGATGGAAAAAGCGGTTGTCGAAACGGCCATTGCACAACCTAATGAAAATGCAGATGCTGTCGATTTAGATAGTATGAAAGCAATGTTAGCCAGTAAGGTGGTTCGATTTGAGTTTGATCGCTCAGAAGTCACGTCTGAATTTTACGATACGATTAATGCACATGCGGATTATATGATGGCCAACAGCTCGGCCAATGTTTTGATTAGCGGGCATTGCGATGAGCGTGGGACGCGTGAATACAACCTAGCCCTAGGTGAGCGCCGTGCCAATGCCGTTAAAGATGCGTTGATTGCAAAAGGCATCAGCCCAAACCGCATTGACGTGGTAAGTTTTGGTGAAGATAATCCTGTTGCCATGGGACATAATGAATCTGCTTGGTCACAAAATCGTCGTGCAGAGTTTAAGTATTAAGTTTCATTTGTGGCGCTTTTAAAAGCCTTCCTAGCCTTTGTGTTAGGAAGGCTTTTTTGTTTTAACAACGTCAATTAACCTAGCCAATTTTTCATCTTCAGAGTTAAAAGAGTGTGATATGACAAGTAATGCCCCAACAGTAAATTTTTTAAAAGACTATCAAGCACCGCAGTTTGAGATTGATTCCGTTTATTTAGAGTTTGACTTGAAACCTTCGGAAACGGTGGTCACCAATACGATGATGATTCGTGCCAAAGAGGGGGCACAGATTCTTGAACTTGCGGGTGAGCAACTTGAATTGATTTCTATCAAAATTAATGATGAAGACGTTCTGTCAAAATGCCAAATTACCGATGAGAGTTTAACGATTTCAGCAGGCCTGCCAGAATTCAAGTTGGAAGTTGTCACGCAAGTTTCCCCCCAACAGAATACCTCATTAGAAGGGTTGTATCGCACAAGCGGCAACTATTGCACCCAGTGCGAAGCTGAGGGCTTTAGAAAGATTACCTACTTTTTGGATCGTCCGGATGTTTTGACGCTATACACCACAAAAATCATTGCAGATAAGCAAGATAACGCCGTGTTGTTATCAAATGGTAATTTAATTGAGTCAGGTGAGTTAGAGGGCGACCGCCATTATGCGGTTTGGCAAGACCCTTTCAAAAAACCTTGTTATCTATTTGCTTTGGTGGCAGGTAATCTGGAGTGCATTGAAGATGTCTACACCACGGCAGATAATCGTGATGTGGTGTTACGCATATATGTTGAGGCTCGAAATATTGATAAGTGTGAACACGCCATGCAATCACTTAAAAAGTCGATGCAGTGGGATGAAGAGCGTTTTGGGTTAATCTATGATTTAGATATCTACATGATTGTTGCGGTAGACGATTTTAATATGGGGGCGATGGAGAACAAAGGCCTTAATGTCTTTAACTCAAAGTTTGTATTGGCCAACCCAGACACGGCAACCGATGTCGATTATGAAGGTATTGAAGCGGTGATTGGGCATGAGTACTTTCATAACTGGACGGGAAATCGGGTCACGTGTCGAGATTGGTTTCAGCTAACCCTAAAAGAGGGGTTAACGGTTTTTCGTGATCAAGAGTTCACGGCAGACATGCTCTCCCCGGCGGTAAAACGTATTGAAGATGTGAAAAAGGTTCGGAACAACCAATTTCCAGAAGATGCGGGACCCATGGCGCATCCGATTCAGCCGCAATCGTACATTGAGATGAACAACTTTTATACCATGACCGTCTATGAAAAGGGGGCTGAAGTTGTGCGTCTCTATCACACTTTGTTAGGTGAAGAGGGCTTCCAAAAGGGGATGAAACTCTATTTTGAACGCCATGATGGTGATGCAGTCACCGTAGAAGATTTTAGAAATGCGATGGCTGATGCGAATGACGTAGATTTGTCGCAGATGCATAACTGGTATATTCAGTCTGGAACACCGACGTTAAAGGTGACTGAGTATTACGATGCCGATCAGCAGGCCTATACGCTGACCTTTGAACAAAGCCTGCCAAAGCAGGCTGAACCATTTAAACCGCTATTATTACCAGTTAAGTTGGGGTTGTTATCAGAAACAGGCGCTGCGTTACCTTTGAACATTGAAACAAACGGCGCGCGTGTGGATATTAAAAATCAGCAGGCCTTATTGTGGATGACTGAACAGAAGCAATCCTTAACCTTTACTCAGCTTGCAGACAAACCGGTTCCGTCCTTGTTACGAGGCTTTTCTGCACCAGTATATTTAGAATTTGATTACTCTGATGAGGCTTTGAGTCTGTTGACTCAAGCGGATCAAGATTCATTTAATCGTTGGGAAGCGTTTCAAACCTTGGCATTAAACGAGATTAAAAACAATATCCAGCGCTTTGAGTCTGGTCAAGCGTTGCAGCTTTCGGACGCACTCATGAAGGCTTTTAAGGCCGTGCTTGAGGACGCCAATGCCGATAAAGCGCTGATTGCCTTAACCCTTACCTTGCCAAGCTTAACGTATGTGGGAGAGCAATATGATGTGGTGAATGTTGATGCTATCTATGAGGCACATCAGTGGTTACGTGTGCAATTAGCGACTCAGAATGAGGCCGGTCTATTGTCGTTATATACTCAGTTAGCATCTGACCATAGCGCTTATCGTTACCATAAAGAGGATATTGCAAAGCGAATGTTAAAAAATGCCTGCTTGAGTTATCTCTCATTGTTGGAAAAAAATGCGGCCCTAGTGAAGGCTCAATTTGATGCACAGGCCAATATGACTGATGTTTTGGCTGCTCTTCAGAGTATTGCTAACAGCGAACACCCGCAACGGGTAGACTGTTTGCAAGCGTTTTACGATAAGTGGCAAGCCGATCCTTTGGTATTAGATAAATGGTTTGCGCTCCAAGCCAGTTCGCATCATGAGCACGCTCTACAGCAAGTTAAAGCATTGGTAGAGCATGCAGACTTTAGCTACGAAAATCCAAATAGAGTACGCAGTGTCATTGGTGTATTTGGACGAATGAATTTATTGGGATTCCATCGTGCCGATGGCTCAGGTTATGCTTTTTTAGCTGAGCAGGTTATGAAGGTGGATAAACTCAATCCTCAAGTTGCTGCTCGTATTGTTGCACCGTTTACCCATTGGCAGCGTTTTGATGAGGCACGTCAAACAAAAATGAAAGCCGCATTGAACACTGTTTTAGCCATGGACGGGCTTTCTAAAGACGTGTATGAGATTGTCTCTAAGTCACTGGCTGTGCAATCATTTTAACGATTCAATCAAGGAGTGGTGTATTCCTATGCGCAAACATGGCATGTTGGCTGATTGGTTTACTCCTTTATTTGTTCTTAAAAAGGCGCGATTGCTGCAACTGAATCGTCTAACCTGTATGAATGTAAACTCTGCAGGTCGGCTTTTGGCGGCAGCCGTGTTTTGTTGCGCGTTCGGTTTTTACAGTGCGGCAAGCTTTGCCGTTATAGTGCCTCCCAGTAATGAATCTCTTGAAGCTCAGATTGAGTTTATTGATCAAGAGATTCTCTTATTACGAGCAGAGCTTGCTCAATCCAATCAAGACATCCCCGCCTTTCAACGGTATTTGCAACAGTTGAATGCGCTGAATAATCTAGCGCCTATTTTTCAACCACGTTTAGAGTCTTTACAACAGTTTAATCAACAGGTCTCTCAGTTAGGTTTAAAGGTTCCTAAAGAGGCTAAGCTTGCTGAAAACATCGAGTTTAAGATGCCGTCAGAGGGCAGTCAGGTTTTGGTGTTGTTGCCACTCAGTGGCGATTATCAAGCGGCTGGGCAATCTATTTTGCAGGGCTTGCAAGCCGCTTGGCCCTTAAACAAGGCGTTTACTGTGATTGATAGCGGGCTTTATGAGTCAATGAACGAGTTGTGGGAGTTGGTTAAGCTATATCAACCCGATTTTATCATTGGGCCATTAGAGCCTAATAAAGCGCGCGCTTTCCAGACTTTGGCAGTGCAGGTGCCAACGCTGTATTTAAATCAATTAGATACTTATCGTGCCAATGAAAAAGGACTGTCCCCTAGCAAAGTTTTGGGGTTGGATCAACTGAAGGCGTTTGTTGATACCTTAGGTTTGGAGCGTGTTTTGGTTCTCTCTGATGCTTCAAACAGTGCACTAAGTTTGCAAAATGGATTTCAGCAGGCCTGGTCAACTTTGGAAGGGCATCGAACCTTTGAAGCTGTAAACCTCGATAAAGGCGTGCATCAATCTATGGCAAAGGCATTGAATGTTCAACGTTCGAATGCCCGAAAGAACTGGATTCAAAAAACCGTGGGCCTTGAACTGGAGTTTGAGGCTCGCGCACGTCAAGATATTGAAGCCGTGATCTTTTTCTCATCCATTGATGAAGCCATTCAAATAAAACCGATTTTAGATTTTTACCATTTAAACAGCGTGTTTAGTTTATGGTACCCCTCAACCTATCCCACCGCTGAAGAACTTCTTTCTCAACAGCACAATTGGCAGCAAACTTATGCCTTCCTTCCCCCTTATCTTGTTCAAGTTCATTCAGACAAGATGGACTCTATTGCACAAGACTTTTCAACCCCGATTAACGACGATGATTTGAGTGTTCCAAAAAGTGGCCTATTTTATGCTTTAGGAGAGTTGGTGGCGGAAATCGTCAAGAACTCGCGTATAAACCAAGCCAATCAACCGATAGCTGACTCTACGCTGGGTACCCTGATTACCAATCAAGAAGGGCGCTTGAGTATTTTGCCAAATGTGTTTTGGTTGGACGATAAACAGATTCAACCGGTTAACGAATAACAATTTCCATTTAATTAAACAGTTAACTTAACGTTTTATTAAATGTGATGAGTTTTAACACATTTAAAAAGCGAAGCGTTTTAAAAGGAAAGTATCGTGGCATCTGTAGATGACAACTTTGATCCCAATGACTTAGACAGTATTGATGCGCTTCTAGATGAGGCGGAACAAGAAGTGTCTGAAAACCTAGGTTCAGACCCTGTTATGGATGACCTGGATAATTTAGACGGTTTGGATGACCTAGAGTTAGGCGATCTATCAGATGACTTAGGCTCTAATGAACTGTCTGAGGTTGAGGTTGATTCGCTGGAAGATAAGCCGCTTCCTGACAATGACGAGAGTGCTTTAGAACAATTGCCCGAAGAGGCTGCGGCAGCAGCGCCAATCGCAAAAGAAAAGCAGTCTTCTGCAAAATCAATGGCAGAACCTGAAGAGGAATTTGTCTCAAAACGTGCTAAATCAAACAAAACTTCCCCTAATGAAGTATCGGTGGCAGAAATGGATTCAATTAAAAAACTGGTTATTATTTTTGGTTCGGTATTGATTGTGTTGGTTCTTACCGCAATTGGTATGGGGGTTTGGAGTGCTTTAGCGGCTTCAGGTGGGCTTGATGAAGAGACTCAAACCATGATTGAAGACATAAAAGCAGGTACTGAAACCAATACCATGGCCACTTCAGAAAGTACTAAAACGGTTAAGTCGGTTGAGAAAAAACTGGATGCACTCAGTTTTCAACTTGAGCAGCTCACTGCAGACATTGCGGCATTAGAGACGTCTTCAAAAAGTAAGGCATCAGCAGAGGCACCTGTTCCAGCCGTTATTTCGCCTATATTAGATTCACACGGCAAACCAATAGCAGGTAACCATACTCAGCCAGCACCCGTTGCAGTGGCGGCACCGGTAGCACATGTTGCCCCGGTATCAGATCAGGTGGTACTGGAAAAATTAAACGTTGTGAGTAGCAAAATGGCCTCTGCACAGAAGCGTATTGATGAGGTGAATAGACGTGTTAAGTCAATTCAGAGCCAATACGGACAATTAATGCACAGTGTTAAGGTGGTTGAAAAACAGATGGTAGACCAGCAAGCAAAAGAAGCAAAAGATGCAAAAGTGGCGAAAGAAAAAGAGAAGCCCGTTACGGATGAACGCTCTAACTATCAATACAATCGAACGCCTGATGCTATGTACTATGACCAATCAAACCCAGATTCTTATCCGTAAATTGATGTGAGTAAGGTAGCGAAAAATGACAACCGTAACCATTAAGGCCTTACTAATTGGCTTGAGTCTAATGATTCTAAGTGGCTGCGGTGTATTGAATAAGGGATCACAATATCAGATTCCAGATTATTACGAAGCGGGGCTTATTGTTAAGCAACCTATTGTGGGTAAGTCCTATTATATTAATGACTTACGATGCAGCGAACGTTCAGGTGGTTGTCACCAAGAAGAAGTCGTTCAGCATCGTCGTTATGAAAAACCATATTATTTGAGTAAATAATGGAGTCCATCATGAAAAATCGCACGTTATTATTCGCAGGCATCATAAGTGCCGCGACCTTAACAGGCTGTGCATCAACATCATTGATGCCAAACGCAACTAACTCTGCCCCAGCGGCGGCAGCGGCTCAACCTGCTGCGCCGATGGCGGTTGCACAAGTTACTTATAAAAAACCGGAGCGCATAAAAATTGCGGGGATCGGTTATGGTGCAGAAAGTACATTCTCTGCCTATACACCGGGACAGCGACGTTTAATGGCGATTAGAGCCTCCAAGCTTGATGCCTATCGTGCGCTTGCTGAACAGTTGTACGGTATTAAAATCGACAGTAATACGGCAATTTCAACCCTGACGGCAAAAAACGATAGCTTTAGAGCGCGTGTCAATGCGGTAGTACGCGGTGCACGTGTTGTCAGTGTTACTCCTATGGCAGACAATAACTATGAAACGGTGTTAGAAGTTTACGTTGATCAGCGTTTCTTTGACGATACCTTTGTCTACAGTTCGGCTAATGAACAAGGGGTTTTAACACCCGCTGAAGTGTGTGTTCAATGCCGCGATGCCAGTTCTTATTAGATCGAGATCCTTCTAGGCTCTCTAGATTATCTTTCTTAAGAGCGTAAATGGGTATCAAGATAGGAGTGATTAAGATGCAACGCCGAACAGTAGGACTCAGTTTGTTTATTGTGCTATTTATTTGGATGGGTGTGGCTGAGGCTGCCAGTATCAGTACACGTGTCAGAATATTAGAGAGTAAAGTTTCTAAGTTTGATAAAAAAGCCGCAACAGAGAGCAGTGCCCGACAGGCCCTTGAAAAGAAGGTCGAAGAAAAACTGACCTCGGTTGACGATCTCAAGCTGCAAGTCGAAAAGATTAGTAAGCAGATGGAACAGAAAAATAAAGGCCCTTTAGAGGACAAGCGTTACGCTTTCCCATAGCGGGTTTTACGATAACATGGTTCCTATTATCAATAGTTATAAAGAGTGAATTGGTATTGAGCAGGCCTGCTCACTTTGCCCTGTTAACTTTGCATTAGGTATTTAAATATGATTTGATTAACCATGTTATTGAAAAGAATTATCTTACTCAAATAAAAAGAGCCCCAAGAATGGTTGTCTTGGGGCTCTTTTTTTATGCTCTCGATTTATGCTTGTATTACGATTCTGTGCTACGAGCCTGGTTTGCTTGCTCAATCTCTTTGGCTTGAATAAAGTAGACTAGCTTGCGACGGTCTTCTTCTGGTAAAGATTGGAACTGTAAAGACACTCGGTATGCATCGTCGTCTTTGCTTAAGGCGGCTGAACTGATAATGTCGCATCGAACTAAGATGGGTTTTTCACTGGAGATGGGATGAATCAGTAAATCCATTTTATTGCGCGTATCTACGTGTTCATTGACCACAAAAGAGATGCCGCCACCGCTAAGGTTTACAAGGCGTTGAGGGATGGCACGGGTCAGTTGATCGGCATCAATGGTTTGCATCATAAAATTGAGTTTGCTGTTCATCGCACTTAATGCAGAAGCCAGTAAACTACTTTTAACGTTTATTTGACTGATCACTTCACTAATCTGATCATCCAGTTCGTTAAGGTCTTTCATGAAGTAGTCTTCGATGTACTTAGAGTCAGGATGGCTGGGCAGCACGTCCGTGTCTAGTGTTTCGTGCGATACAATTCTGAAACTGCATGGCATCATGACATCAATTCTATAAAACAAACGTTTATCGTTTTTCATCTATTACTCACTTAAATCTTATTTCGAGCATGACCATTCAGTGAATGAATGATATGGATTCTGGTAGAAAAACTACAGAAGTATGTGAAATAGGTTAGCAGAATTTAGGCCAACTGTAACTATTAAAGGTGCGCTTTAATGAAGAAGGATTGGTGCTGAAGGGATTAAGCTTTACCCAAGCTAGATTTGGATTTGTTTTGGGTGGTAACGCCAGATGCGCCATAAAGATTGGCATCTGCCTGTGTTTGGCCGGTTAATATTTGCAGTGATACCTGATTAATATTTGTCAGAATTTGTATTGCCATCCCATTGGCCATGTTTAAGTCGTGGCATGACTGAGTAAGAGACATGGTTTTATCAACTTGGTTTTGCAGGGTTGTTGAGATGTCAGAAAACATTTTTTTATCTGCCAGTTCAAAAAAATGCTCACTGATACTGTTTTTAGGCAAGTTATTGTTTATTTCATTAACGAGAATATCAATTTTTTCAGTTACGAGGCTTTTTGTTTGGGTAGAGCTAGATAGGGCTGTTGCGTCGCTCTTTTTTAAAAGCGTGGATTCTGTTTCTAAAAGGGCTTGAAATTCAAGCAATAGCTGATTCAGCTCATCAATTTGTGAGGAAAATTGAGGAATGTCTAAACTGGCTAGTGCTTGCGTCATTTAATTTAGATTTTTGACAAAAATGATTCAGATTGCATGAATTTTTCTGCAATGTTCTGAGCATTCACTTGGTAAGATCCATCTGCAATGGCCGCTTTAAGAGTGGCAATGCGGTCAGAGTTGTCAATATTGACGTTTTCTGTTTTTTGCTCAAGATCACGAACCTGCGTTAAGGTGCCTGTTAAGGTCACTTTGTCTGTTGGTGCATTATCAACGCTTTGATTAGCGTCTTGTTTGCCACTTCGCTCTTGGGCACGAACCTGATCTGGCGCACGTCCAGATGTTACGTTGGCATTTAAATTTTTAATATCCATAATCTTGGCCTCACACCATTAATGGTCGTTATTCTATCAATCTTTTCTGCTTTCTAACAAGGATATCGGCAGCGATTGGATTCACTTTAACTTTATTTCGTATTTTTTTACATTATTTTTTGACGCTTCATGGCACCATAACGGTGTTAGGAGCAATAACAATGCCTCTTATGGTTTTTTGAGAGGAAATGTTTTTAATATCAACTTGTTGGTTCTCGACACCATCTTCTAACGCAATGCCTCGAGCACTGATTTCAATTTGACCAATTTTAGTAATGATTCGCACCGGCTGCTTTTTAAAGACCCAGTAAGGGGGCTGTAAGTTGCGTAAGGTTAAAACAGTATTGGCAGAGATCGCTTTTTTAGCGCGCATACCAATTGCGGTATCAATGGAAATGAGTGCGTCATTAGGAACACTTTTGAAGTGGATGTTCTCTAATGCAATATCTTCCTTTTTTATAACGGCCTGCTTGAGGATTCCTTGAGTAGAGACCACCACCGATAATTTACCATCGATATAAGCACTCACAAATGTTTGCCAACTCGGTTGAGGGCATTTTATGCCAATAGTCGTTCTGCCAGCTAGTTTAGACGGCGTTCGATCAATGAACTCAAGCGAAGCCTGGCAAGCAGGCAATTGGATTCGTGGGTTCAGTTTTTTAAGTTGGATCTGTGGTTCAATTAATTTTTGGTCAACTTTTTGCTTAAGGAATTCCATTGCTTCTGAATGCAGCACCTCAAGTGATTGATATTTTGAAGTGTCTGAGCTCGAATCACCAGCGTTTAAAACGCTGGATGTTAGGAGTAAAAAGAGGCCAAATAAGACCATGTTTATTCTATTAATCATAGGGGCAGTCTAACATGACTTTGTACAACTTTTTAAAGTCCTTGCGTTATAGTATCGACTCTAAAGTGTTTCAAAATAAGTGTGTCAGGCGTTAGGTGTCAATTTTTTGATCGTTCGTTTATAAAACGCTCGTTTTTGTCTTGTTAAAATGGCAAAAGCATCAGCACAACAATTGAGGATAAGGTGGGTAACCATGTCTAGCTTTTTAAAAGGGGTTGACCAAAGAACGTCGCTTGCGGGTATGAACCGCATGGAACTGTTATTGTTTACAATTAAGGGTTCGCAGTTGTTTGGGATTAACGTGTTTAAAGTGCGAGAAGTGATTCGCACCCCACCCATTTCGCCAGTGCCAAAGTCTGATCCTCGCGTGGTTGGCGTTTCCGATATCCGAGGTAATACCATGCCGATGATTGATCTGGCAAAGGCTTTGGATTTAGAACCGGTACCCGTTGAACGCTATTCGCAAACCTTAACCATCGTGACGGAATTTAATAGTTCGATTCAGGGCTTTTTGGTTGAAGACGTTGACCGAATTGTTCACCTGCGCTGGGAAGATATTCTTGCGCCACCAGCCAGTTTACAAGGTGTCAATTATTTAACGGGCATTACCCGTGCGCGAGATCAGATTGTAGAAATAGTGGATGTTGAGAAGGTGTTGTCTGAGGTGTCTGGTATTTCTGAAGAACTTTCTGATGATTTAGCGGCCTCGGTTAAGCCGGTTTTAAATTCAGGTGATTATTTTGTGTTGGGTGCCGACGATTCAACGGTTGCTCGCAGCAAGTTAAAAGGGATTCTAGATAAGCTTGGACTGCGCAGTAAAATTGTAAACAATGGCAAAATTGCACTTGATTTGTTAAAGAAAATGGCCGATGAAGCCGACGCGGGTATTGGTGAACCGGTAAGTGACCGCGTATTTATGGTGATTTCAGATATAGAGATGCCAGAGATGGATGGTTACACCTTAACCACCAGTATCCGTAAAGATGAGCGATTAAAAGATTTGTATGTGGTTTTAAACTCCTCTTTAAGTGGCGGTTTTAATGACACTTTAACCGATAAGGTTGGCGCAAATAAATTCTTGTCTAAATGGCATGGTGACGAATTGGCTAAAGCGATTGTCGATCGAATTAATACCAGTGACGAAGGTTAAGCGTTTGTCATTAAAAGCGTGGTTATTTTATAAATGACTTGCAGTCGTTTCATAACGTTAGGTGAGGGTAATATGGTAACAACTTGGCAGCGTTTGGCTTGGATACTTGGTTTTGTTTTTGTTCATGCGGTGCAGGCAGAAAATAGTCAAAATACACCGGTTTTACTGGCTCAAGTTCCATCAAGCTGTGTAACCATTGATTGCCGCGTTCCGTCAGTCGCACCAAAACCAGCGACCCCTTTAAAAACCAATTTCCAAGAACCTGAGGTAGAAAACAACTGTATTACCGTTACCGGCACCGCCAGTTCAGAGAATGTTGATGAGGCGTTTGCGCGACAAATGGCGATTCGTAATGGCTTAAATTTTGCCAGTATCAATAATAATGTCACGGTATCTTCTGACCAATCCGTAGAAAATTATGAACTCACTCGAACCAATACCCGTTTTACGTCCAGTAGTAAGGTTGAGAGTTACAAAATTTTGAGTGAAGGCTTTGAGGAAGCTTATGATACTTATGGTGAGGAGAAGACGCGTCCACTGAATTATCAGGTAAAGATGGAAGTGTGTTTGACCGAAAACCCAATGGTGTGTGAGAACTTATCAGGCAATCACTACCAACCGCGTTTAGTGGTTGCCCCTCTAGTGGTGGCACATAATTACGAAACACGTGATATTTCTAATCTGATTCCCGGTTTCCAAACTGAATTGAACCGCCGTTTAATCGATTCCGATTATCGCAATTTAACCATGCTCAATCAATCAATTGGCATAGACACTCAGGCCACGATTTATCCGAACACGTCTCCTGAACTGCTTAATCCAATTCGAGACCAAACGGGTGCCCAATATATGTTGATGACGGTGTTGCGTTCCGCTTCTGCACACACACAGCCCAGTTCTCTGACCAATCCCATCAACCCAATCAAACGTTTTTATAATTTACCGGTTGAGAATGACGCACGGTTTATTGAGCTGGATTGGTACTTGGTTGATTTAATGCAGCACACGGTTGTCCATCAACAGCGCCAAGGATTTGATATTAAAGGCGATGTTCGAGTGGGACGTGACCGACCTTTTGGAAGCAATGCCTTTTTTGCCACTGATACTGGCATGACGTTTCATGCGTTATTAACTACGCAAGTTCAACTGGTTGTGGAAGCATTAAAGTGTAAAGAGTTGAATACGCAAATTATTGATGTGCGTGGTGAAGAGTATGTGCTTTATTTAAATGCGGCATCAGGGGCAAAAGTAGGGGACGAACTTGCCGTTTATGAACGCCGAGGTCGTCCTGTTCAGTTTCAGGGCATCGATTTAGGTGTGGATGAATTGCCCAGTGCCTTTCTTAAAATTAAACGTATTATGCCGCGCTTTGCCGTTGCTGAGTTAGTTGCTAAAAAGGGTGTAGTCCAAGTGGGCGATACCGTTAAAGCTTGGTAAATGCCAAGCTTAAAGTTTCATGTAATTCGCATCTTTAGTGGTTACATTTCTGTTCAATCTTTTTCTTAATCTGATTCAGCCGTTTTATGCTCGATCACGATGTTTCGTCTTTTTCATCCACACTTGAATGAAGTTTCATTAATCTGACTCCCTTTTTATATTTGGTGAATCTGTGTTTTTAAAAGTCAGCAGGCCTGCTTGTTTTTAAAAGAGCCATTCGTTTATTTAAATTAACCGTTAACAATCACCTCTGCCATCAAGGCAAAATTTGTACATATCGGCAGGTCTGTCAAAAACTTTAGTTAAAAACCCAATAAAACTTATATTAATTTTGTTATTGGCATTTGAATTGCTAAATACCAAGCATCGAAACAAAGGGTTAAAAACTGTCAACCTTTTGTCTGGTTTAACTGGGGAAGAGAAAATGGGCGAATCAATTTTTGGTATTCATGAAAAAGCATTGCACGTTCGTACACAGCGTGGCGAAGTATTGGCTAATAATTTAGCCAATGCGGATACGCCAATGTATAAAGCGCGCGATATTGATTTTAGAAAAGCCATGGCCGATGCTCAAGATGAGTTGTCGACCTCCAAGCCGGATATGGTGACAACCAATTCTCGTCATATTGAAGGCTTTGCTGAGGCAACAACCGAAAATTATTTAAAGTATCGCATGCCAACGCAACCTGCACTGGATGGTAACACCGTTGAAACGCACATTGAAAAAGCCAAGTTTATGGAAAATGCCATGCAACATGAAGTAACGTTAGAGTTTATTAATAGCAAAATCAGTGGAATTCGCGGCGCATTGCGTGGTGAATAGACGGCTTTAAGTTAAGGTTTTTAGGAGCACTATTATGTCGATGTTTACAATTTTAGATATTTCAGGAACGGCCATGCATGCCCAGACGGTGCGCTTAAACACCGTTGCTTCAAATATGGCGAATGCCGATAGCATCAGTTCCAATAAAGACGAAACATACCGCTCTAAACAGCCAGTTTTTCAGACGATTTTGGATCAAACCACACTTGAGCCAAAAGGCGGTGTGCGTGTTAAAGAGATTGTTGAGAGTCAGGCGCCCTTAAAAATGGAATACAACCCTAACCACCCGATGGCAAATGAAGAAGGGTACATCTATCGCCCCAATGTCAATGTGGTGGAGGAGATGGCGAACATGATGTCTGCATCGCGTTCATACGAAACCAATATTGAAGTCATGAATACCTCTAAGCAATTACTGCTTAGAACCATTCA
This sequence comes from Thiotrichales bacterium, assembly GCA_016938655.1. GTDB lineage: Bacteria > Pseudomonadota > Gammaproteobacteria > Thiomicrospirales > Thiomicrospiraceae > Thiomicrorhabdus. Next base: position 165,703 of record JAFGUG010000011.1, read on the forward strand.
GCTTGGTAAATAAGGAGACACCTCATGGCAGATTTTTTCCCAGATATTACCACCGGTAATACCGACTATTTTGCTGCAATGCAGCAGAACACGAACCCAAAATCAAATGCACCGAGTCAGGCACTGGGTCAAGCTGAGTTCTTAATGCTGTTGACCACTCAAATGCAAAACCAGGATCCCTCTAAACCGATGGATCCAACCAATTTTGTCTCCGATTTAACGGCGATGAGTCAACTTGAGTCGACCACGCAAATGAATGCGTCAATTGCGGCTATGACACAGGGTTTTCAGAGTTTGCAAACGCTGCAAGGCGCGACTTTAATCGGCAAAAATGTTCAGGTTTCAGGTGAGGTGTTTTCTCATGTTCAAGGCCAGGCTTCGCAATTAACGCTTAATGCAAATGAGCCTTTGAATGATGTGACTGTCGTGTTGTCTGATGAAAACGGCATTGTAAAAGAGATTAATGTCGGCACCATGCAATCCGGTGACAAGTTAGTTGATTGGAACGGTTTGGATAATTCGGATGTTGAGCGCCCAACTGGCGAGTATTCGATTACTGCTTACGGCACCGATGAAGATGGCAATTTACAAACAGTCGGAACGATTGTGCCTTCACGAGTTAATACAGTGGGTATTAACAGTGATGGCACCATAACACTCACATTGGCAACAGGCGAAAAAGTAGGCTTGGAAAGTGTGCGTGAAATTAGCGGTTAGCGGTGCGCTATACACAAGAAACACAGCAAAAAAATAGATAAATTTTAGGTTTATAACCGTGCTTTGTTAGAGCACAGATTAGGAGAAGATCATGGGCGTAGCATATGATTTAAATGCCTTAAGTGGCATTAACGCAGCTTCAAACGGATTAGGCGTTATTTCAAATAACTTAGCGAACTCACAAACGGTCGGCTTTAAAAGTTCGCGTGCCGAGTTTGCCGACATGTTCTCTGGGTCGCAAAACTCACCCGGTAACGGGGTACGAGTCGAAGCGGTCACGCAAGACTTTAACCAAGGAACCATTACGGGTACCGGTCGAGAGTTGGACATGGCGGTTGACGGAGAAGGCTTCTTTATCTTGGAAGATAAAACCGGAAAGTACGACGCGGTTTACACGCGTAACGGTTCCTTTAAGTTGGATAAGGATGGGTTTTTAACCGATCAGACCGATAACAAAGTTCAAGGCTATCTATTAAACGCCGAGCTATCAACCGAAACCACCCCCGTTTTTGACACCACGCTGAGTTCGATTGATTTGGATGACGTTAACAAAAACCCACGTGCTACGGATGAGATGAACTTTGACATCAATCTTGATGGTCAGCAGGCCAATAATGTGGATCCAAATGCCATTGATACCAACGCCAGTGGCTCAGCACTGGATGAGGATTCGGTCGGTTTGGAAGCCAATCTTTATAAGTTAATTGATCCAGAAAACAACGGTGCTTATGACGGTTTTCCAGACTTTTCGACCAATAAAATTATTCACGATACATTAGGGGGCGAGCACCGTTTAACGGCTAACTTCTATAAGCGAGATGTGATTCCGGAAGGGGTTTCAACGGTAGACCAAGACGCTGATGGGAATACTGAGAAATACACCTCTTGGATTGTGCAATACACCATGCAGGATTACAACGAAGACACGGCCACTTGGGTAACCAGTGGGCACCGTTTTGATCAAGCGGCATTTGCAGGTGGGGCATTGCCTGCCGTTGCTGTAACCCCAGAAGCGGGGCAAATTTTTGAACTGCGTTTTGATACTAACGGCGATTTAATTGACGTTCGCCAGCCGGATGATGGTGCAGGTAACTATTCAACGGCCGTTGGTTTGGTGGGTGGCACCGATGATGATACCGATGCTGAGTTACCTTGGGTTTCTTTGGGTAAGCAAGCCGGTTTGGATTTTATGGTGGATTCGCCATTAACGGGCGCGTTTGACCCATTAGGTGATCCACTGGATGCGACGGTGTCGATTGCCATGAATTTTGATGATATGACGCAGTTCTCGGGAACCTATAGTATTCGTGGTGTGACACAAAACGGTTACAAAGTTGGGGACTTGGTGGGCTTAACCACCGGTTTAGATGGCGTGATTCAAGCACGTTACTCAAATGGTCGCTCAATTCCAGTGGCACAGATAGCGTTAGCAAACTTTACCGATAAAAACGCCATGGAAAAACTGGGTGGACAAACCTATGCAGAGACCTTCTCATCAGGTACTCGTCAGTTAGGTGCGCCACAGTCAGTTGGTTTAGGAACCATTAACGCAGGGTCACTGGAGTATTCCAACGTCGATGTGGCGGGTGAGTTGGTGAACATGATTCAAACCCAAAGAACCTATCAGGCTTCTGCTCAGGTTATTTCTACCTCACAGACCTTAACGCAAACCATTCTAAACTTATAAAATTTAATTAGATTTATCCTTTTCTGGTCTTGCCGGCAACTTTGCCGGCTTTTTTGCCACCCGGCAATAACTTCCTATATAAGCTTATCGGCTGCTTTCTGAAACCTTTAGTTCTAAATATCTTTTTTTTGGCATAAACCCTGCTAAATACTTTTCGATAGTAAAAAAAGTGTCAAAACGCTAACACACAAGGAATCGAAACTTTTCTATTGGCCACACAAAAATAAACAGGCCTGCTTCATTGAATAGTTTCAACATGGGTTAATGCTTCGCTTTTATTCATTGCTGTTTTTAAGCATTAATCCTTTTTTACCGAATTTTATAAATCAAAAGTTGAAGCCGAGATTTTAAGGTTTTAACAGGAGTGTTCACATGGATCGCATGCTATACGTTTCAATGAGTGGTGCGAAAGAGGTCATGCTGTCACAGGGCAATAACGCCAATAATTTGGCCAATGCCAGTACAGATGGCTTTAAGCAAGACTTCAATGAATTTAGAGCGCAACATGTTCAAGGTCCGGGTTGGGCCTCTCGTACCTTTTCACTCGATGAACGACCTGCGACCGACTTTACACCCGGCGCCGCCAAGGTAACTGGACGAGAATTGGATGTGATGACCAAAGGCAACGGTTTTATGGCGGTGCAAACTCCAGCCGGTGACGAAGGTTTGATTCGTACCGCCAGTATGCAATTAACCCCTGAAGGGGATTTAGTCGATATTGTTGGTAACCCGATTCTTAATACGGGTGGCATACCCATTAATATTCCGCCATCAAAAAACATTACCATTGGCGATGACGGAACCATTTCGATTGTGCCGGATGGGTCACCCAGTAATGAACTGGTTATTTTAGATCAGTTGCGTTTGGTAGAGCCGGATATGAAAACTCTAACCAAAGGCGAAGATGGGTTTATCAGACCCATTGCCGGTACACCCGAACTTGGACAGGCGAATATTCGCGTTTTAAGTGGCGCGCTAGAGACCAGTAATGTGAATACCGCACAAGCCTTGGTCAATATGATTGAGTTATCTCGAAAGTATGAGATGCAGGTCAAAATGATGGCCACCGCCAAAAATCACGCGCAAAAATCCGACTCCATCTTATCGCTTAGATAAGGATTAGGGTCACAGCAAGTCAGGAACTAGGAGAGACACCATGAATCACGCACTGTATATCGCAAAAACCGGTTTAGAGGCTCAGCAAACTCGCTTGGCCGCTATATCCAATAACTTGGCGAATGCGAACACTTATGCCTATAAATCGGGTCGTGCCGAGTTTCATGACTTAATGTATCAAAACGTACGTCAACCGGGGGCGCAAGCCACGCAGGATGAAGCCAATACCTTACCTTCTGGATTGCAGTTAGGAATGGGGGTGAAAACCGTCGGGATTCAAAAAATCCACACCCAAGGGAATATGATTATTACCGACAACCAACTGGATATTGCGATTGAAGGCAAGGGCTTTTTTCAAGTGTTGGATGCCAATGGCAATATGATGTACACCCGTGATGGGTCGTTTGAAGTGAATCAAAATGGCGATGTGGTCACCTCTTCGGGTTACCTATTAGAACCGAATATTAATATTCCGCAAGATGCCACCGAAATCTCCATTACTCGAGACGGTGCGGTGTTTGTGTCACAACCCGGAAACGTTCAGCAGCAGCAGGTTGGTCAGATTGATTTAGCGACCTTTATTAACCCAGCCGGCCTGGAAGCGTTGGGCAGTAACTTCTACAGCGAAACCACCGCCAGCGGCGTGCCCAATATTAACAACCCGCAAACCGCCGAAGCGGGCAGTGTGTTACAGGGCGCGTTAGAGGCCTCCAATGTCAACACGGTAGAAGAGCTGATTGGCATGATTGAAGCACAGCGAACCTATGAGATGAACTCAAAAGCGATCTCTGCCGCCGATGGCATGATGCAGTATTTAAACAACAATACATAACAGCAATAGAAAAACGACATAACAGCAACTAACTATTTTTTAGAAAATTCACTCAGCTTTCGTTAAGCGAAAGGGGTTAAAGATGTTAATTAAAGAGATTAAAAACGCAAAACTAATTGGGTTAGCCGTGCTTTCAAGCGTGCTTTTATCAGGATGCAGCTCGACGCCAGAGCGCATTCAAAATATGACCTTTGAACCGAGTTTTCCATTGAATATTCCGCAACAAGTGGAAACCCAGAATGGTTCTTTGTATCAAGTGGGAGCAATGACATTGTTTAACGATTCGCGTGCGCATCGTATTGGTGACATTATTACCATCGCCTTGACCGAAAGTTTTGACGCCAAGAAAAAAGACGAAGCCAAATACGATAAGTCGAACAGCCAAGATTTTGGGGTTTCGGTACCGTTAAACGTATTTGGACAAACCCAAAACTTAGGTGTGGGTTATGGCTCAACCGGTAAGTTTGCCGGTAAATCAGATGTAAAACAAAACTCGAGTATGTCCGGATCCATTGCGGTGACCGTGGTTGAGGTAATTAGTAATGGCAACTTGATTGTGCGGGGAGAAAAGCGCCTAACCATTCATGAGGGCGACGAGTTGATTCAGTTTGCGGGCATTATACGCCCTCAAGATATTCGACCCGATAACACCATTGACTCCACCAAGGTAGCGGATGTCCGCCTTGTGTATAAAGACGTTGGGGTGTCGGGTGATACGAACCGTCCAAGTGCGTTAACCCAGTGGATGAACAAATACTGGCCGATTTAACACGACCCAGAATGTTCAAACTTTCAATGGCATTTGTCTATGGCGATTGAAAACACCTTTAGCGGTGGCCCATTAACGGTCGCCGCTAAAGGTTTCTAAGCTTCTTATCCTGTTTGAATCGCTTTTTTAGGCCGATTCTATTTCTATATTCCTCTTTTTAAATGACACCAAAAGGATTTCAAAAGCGTTTTTTGAAAAGTCGGCAGGCCTGTTTACTTTTTGAAAGGTGTTGAAAATAGGGAGGAATATCGGCCAAGGTCTTTAAATCTTTAGCTTTTATTTCGGTTTATTTCACTTGTTGGCGTGTCCATTGCTATGTATTCGGTAGAACAGAATTTTATTGTGATTTTGACGCTTAAAATCACAAGTAAAACAGAGACTTAATTATCCTAAATGGAGAAGTACGATGTCGACCAGAAAAATCGTTATGATTTTGACAATCTCACTGCTATGGGGCACGGCCTCTTACGCTGAGCGCGTTAAAGATATCGCTAATGTTGCCGGAGTGCGTGATAACCAGTTAGTCGGTTACGGCTTGGTGGTGGGTTTAAATGGTTCTGGGGATAAAACCCCGTTTGCCGAACAAAGCTTACTGAGCATGCTGAATAAATTTGGTATTCATGTGCCTGCCGGTGTTAAAACCAACTCTAAAAACATTGCCGCCGTTGCAGTACATGCTGACTTACCGGCGTTTGCAAAACCGGGTCAAAAAATTGATATTACCGTTTCGTCGCTTGGTAACGCAAAAAGCCTACGTGGTGGTGCGTTGTTGATGACCCCTCTAAAAGCAGTGGATGGCAATGTGTATGCGATTGCGCAAGGTAATTTGGTCGTGGGTGGTCTGGACGCCAGTGGTGCGGATGGTTCACGAATTACGATTAATGTGCCGAGTGTGGGGCGTATTCCGGACGGCGCCATGGTCGAAAAAACCGTCAATACTGGATTTGACTTGGGTAATACCATTACCCTTAACTTAAAAAATTCAGACTTTACCACGGCGACGAATATGGTGAACTCGATCAATCAATTATTGGGTGAGGGGACGGCAAACGCTTTAGATGCCGAATCGGTTGAGGTGATGGCACCGCGTTTACCCAATCAGCGTGTTGCGTTTTTATCGGTGTTAGAGAATATTGAGGTGACCCCAGGACAAGATGCAGCCAAAGTGATTGTCAATTCTCGAACGGGTACCGTGGTAATTGGTCAGCACGTGAAAGTGAAACCCGCCGCGGTCACTCACGGTGGATTAATTGTCAAAATTGGCCAAAAATTTGATGTCTCTCAACCCAATCCATTTGCGGGTGGGGAAACGGCGGTGACGCCTGAAACCTCGGTAGATGTGACCACCACCGGCAATGGTCGTATGTTTGAGTTTCCAGAGGGCGCGTCTTTGAATGACATTGTGCAAGCCGTGAATAAAGTGGGCGCAGCACCGGGTGATTTAGTGGCGATTCTTGAAGCCTTAAAACAAGCGGGTTCTTTGAAAGCCGATTTGTTGATTATCTAGGAGATTAAGATGGCCTCTTTAACGATTGCCCCCAATCAAGCAAGCGCAACACAAAACTATAACAACTATACCGACGTGAACGCGTTAAACGACCTAAAAAAGCAAGCGCGTGATGATGAGCGTTCTGCTTTACGTCCTGTGGCCGAGCAGTTTGAAGCATTATTTGTTCAGCAAGTCTTAAAAGAGGCCCGTAAGGTCAGTTTTGATGACGGTTGGTTGGACGGGGACAGCGGTGATTTTTACAAAGATTGGTATGACAAACAGCTCTCTCAAGACTTGTCCGCTAAAGGAACCTTAGGCTTTGCCGATAAAATAGTAGAGCAACTTGCGCCGAAAGCATTAAACTTAGATTTAAAGTCGGATAAAAACAGAGCGGGGATGGGTGAAAAAGCGTTAAATCCGCTTGATCTTCCAAACCAAGCAGGCCTGCCAAAACAAACGCAAGTAAGCACCACCGAACAAATCGTGTCTTTAAGGCAGCTAAAACCTTAATAATACCGTGACCTGTATTTGACCAGAATAAGGAATGAAAAGATGGCTGACATGTTAACAATGGGTTCAACGACCGCCAATCCCTTCAAAACTGCCGTCCAGATTATTGCGACCTCACAGTCGATTTTCCAAACGCGATTAGGCGCGGTAAGAGGATAAGGGTATGAGAATTTCAACCAATATGTTTCACAATAACAGTGTGAGTTCCATTCAAAATCATCAAAGTGACTTACTAGATATCCAACTTAAGTTGAGCACCGGAAAGCGCATTAATAGACCCAGTGATGACCCGGTTGCTTTAGCTCAGGTACACAGCTTGAATAGAACCATTAATACAATTGATCAATACTCTTACAATGGCGAGTTTGCAAAATCAAAACTGGTGCAAGAAGAGACCGCCGTGACCGATAGCATCGATGGTCTGCAGCGTGCGCGTGAGTTGGGCATTCAAATGATGAATGGCACTTACAGTGAGTCGAACCGTATTGCCACATCGGAAGAGATTGGACAGATCATTAATCAACTGAAAAACATGATGAACTTTACCGATTCGGAAGGTGAAAAGTTGTTTGCAGGAAACAATGTAAATGCTGAATTTGCCTTTGTTGATGATGTTAATAATCCGGGTTACTACTCCTATATTGGTAGCCCAAATGCCGATGATGGAACTGCAACCACACCTTACGATCCACTTGCTAACTTTGGTTCGCGTTTTGTGCAAATCGGCTTTGATGCCGACAACAAGTTGCAAGCCGATGATATGGGGGATCCAAGTCGTGTTCGTGTGACAGACAATGGCAACAGAGTCTTTAGTGTACCGAATGCCACCTCCACGTTCGCCTACAATACCGACGACCAAACAACGACGGGGACGCCTGTGGGTGGCACACCGGATGATAATATTCTGAATGTCTTAGTTGAATTTCAACGCGCATTAGAAGCGGGCGATCCGCCACCTGATTACGTGATTGATGACATAGATTCTTCAATTAAAAATCTCTCGTTAGTGCGAGCTGAAATTGGTGGTCGTCAAAATCGCATTGAAACTCAATATGACGCAGGTGAATCTTTTAAGTTGGCGTTGCAAGAGCGCAAAATGAACTTAGAAGAGATGGATATTGTGGAAGGGGTGACCGAGCTGACACAAAAAGAGAATGCCCTGCAAATGGCGCAACAGGTGTTCACTCGTGTACAAGATTTGAGTCTGTTTAACTATTTAAGATAAGTTTTAGAGGACTTTATTGCATTTTGGTGTAATTGGCCTTTGACTTGCTAAAAACCTCCTAGCGAAAGCGTTAACGGAGGTTTTTTTGTGTCCATTTCAAAGTCATTATTTTCTGCACTGATCGCCTCTTTTTTATTGGTCATGATTGCAGGCAGCGCATTTACAGGGTTTCAAGGCTGGGTGTCGTTGCAAACCAGTGCTCAAAACAAAAGCAGTGCGCCCATTTTTATCTCATCGAGTCTGCGCATTGCCCCTACACCGGTTTCGGTACACGTTGTTAAAACTAGCCAAACCGTTGTGGAAACACTGGGAGCTGTCAAAAATTCAACGGTTGAATTGATTGCTCCACCTCAAGTAGCACTTAAAAGTGAAAATGTTCAGCCAGTTGAGAGTAATCCGATTATTTCACCCATGGATAATATCAGCAGGCCTGCTGATGTTAAAACAGCGCCACACTCAAATGTTCACTTAGAGCCGAGTATTGTGGTCTATGATAATGAGATCGCGGTTGAATTCCCAAGAGCGATTGCCGATTTTAAGACCATTAAAAAGTCTTTGGCCCGTCTTATTTTGAGCCCAGAGCCCTTTAGTGAACCCTTAATGAGTTCTGCATCTTTGTCATTTAAAAAGACGCCTTATTTTTATAAAAAAGTAATCGATCAAAAAGGGCGGGCGATTCGTTATCCAGCGAATGCGCTTGCCTATATTGATGCCTTAATCAAAACCGATGCTTTAGAAGAGGTAAAAGATGCCGAAGGTGAATTTACCGTGGTGCGCATCCCTTTAACACAACCTCGCTACCCAAAACCTATTGAGCGTTACAAAGGTTGGGTGGAGAGTTATGCCAAAGAGTTTTCAGTCTCGCCCTCACTTATTTTTGCGATTATGGAAACTGAAAGTGGGTTTCGACCTGAGGCAGTGAGTAAGTCGAATGCCATGGGGTTAATGCAACTGAAAGCCGAGGCGGCGGGGCGAGATGTGTTTGCGCAAGTGGATAAAAAAATGGGGCAACCTAATCAAGGGCAACTGTTTGATGAGCAAGAGAATATTCGCATGGGAACGGCTTATTTAGGGTTGTTGAAACACGACTATTTTGGCCTGATTCGTAACCCAAAGAATAAAGAACTCGTGACGATTGCCTCATACAATGGGGGCTTATCAACCGTATTGAAGTTATTTGGTAACACCCATGAGCTGGCGTTAGCGCAGATTAATCGCTTGCACCCTCGTCAGGTTTATCGTAAATTACGGTTTGAACATCAGTCTAAGGAAACCCGAGAGTACCTCGACAAGGTGTTGCAAGCCAAAAATCGCTATCAATCCATCTTAGATGCTTAAATTTTTATCAGTTTTATATTGATACATAACACCTTAAATCTTCTGCGGTTTTAGCCGTTAATTACCAGATAATAAAATAACATAAAGATTACATATGAACTATTGGCAAGGGAAACAAGTTTTAGTCACCGGTGCGGACGGGTTTATTGGGTCGCACCTTGTTGAGTCATTGGTCGCGGCGGGCGCAAAAGTACGTGCTTTAGCACTCTACAATTCGTTTAACGATTGGGGCTGGCTGGATCAAAGTCCCGTTTTAAATGAAGTGGAAGTGGTCAGTGGCGATGTGCGTGATCCGTTTCTTTGCAAAAAAATCACCCAAGATTGTCATACCGTGTTTCATTTGGCCGCACTGATTGCCATTCCATACTCGTATGTTGCGCCCAATTCGTATGTGGAAACCAACGTCAACGGCACCTTAAATATGGCGCAGGCCTGTCTAGAAAATGGCGTCAGTCGTTTTATGCACACGTCCACCTCGGAGGTGTATGGTACAGCGCAATATGTGCCGATTGATGAGAAGCACCCAACCCAACCCCAGTCGCCATACAGTGCCAGTAAAATTGGTGCCGATGCTATGGCGATGTCTTACTATAACGCGTTTGAAATGCCGGTTTCCATTGCGCGCCCGTTTAACACTTATGGTCCACGCCAATCGGCACGTGCCGTTATTCCGACCATCATTACGCAAATTGCCAATGGTAAAAAAGAGATTCAATTAGGGGATACTTCGCCGACCCGTGACTTTAACTTTGTGACCGATACTTGCCGCGGCATGATGGCAATTGCCCAGTCGGAAAAGACCATTGGGCAAACGGTGAACATCGGTTCTAATTTTGAGATTTCGGTGCAAGACACGTTGGATTTAATTAAAGAGATTATGGGCAGTGACGTGGTGTTTGTGCAGGATGAACAGCGCCTTCGGCCTAAAGATTCCGAGGTCTTTCGCTTGTGGTGTGACAACACGTTAATTAACGAGTTAACCGGCTTTGAACCGAAATTTGATATTCGAGCAGGCCTGTCAGAAACCATTGATTGGTTTACCCAACCTAATAACTTAAAACGCTATAAAGCGGATATTTATAATGTCTAAAGCGACAACCGATATTCAACCCTTAGCAACCGATTTTATTGCGTTAGTGCAACAGCACTACCAAACCACGGACTTTATCCCTCTGCACGCTCCGTGCATTGGTCAGCCCGAAAAACTCAAGCTCAACGCCTGCATTGACTCCACCTTTGTCTCTTCGGTCGGGCAGTTCGTTACCGACTTTGAACAGCAATTTATCGATTATACCCAAGCTAGGCATGCGGTTGCCGTGGTTAATGGCACCATGGGGTTGTTTTTAGCGCTTAAAACGGTGGGGGTCGAATCTAATGATTTGGTCATCACGCAATCACTGACCTTTGTTGCCACGCCCAACGCCATTAAAATGTTAAATGCTGACCCGCTGTTTCTGGACGTGGATAAAAGCAGCTATGGTCTGTCTGCCGATTGTTTACAAACGTTTTTAAATGAACGCACTCATCAACAAAACGGGCAGTGTGTGCACACCGAAACTGGACGCAGAGTGTCTGCTTGTGTACCGATGCATACCTTAGGGTTCTCGGTAGAGATTGAACGCATTGTGAAACTTTGCAAACAGCACAACCTAAAGTTAGTCGAAGATGCCGCAGAGAGTTTAGGGTCATTTTATCAAGGGAAACACACCGGAACCTTTGGCGATATTGGTGTGTTTAGTTTTAACGGCAATAAAATCATCACCACCGGCGGCGGTGGCATGTTGGTGACCAATAATACGGAATACGCCGAGCGTGCAAAACATTTAAGTACCACCGCAAAAGTCCCGCACGCGTGGTTATTTGAGCACGATGAAATTGCCTACAACTTACGTATGCCCAACTTAAACGCCGCATTAGGTGTGGCGCAGTTTGAACAGTTAGAGGTGTTTTTAACCGAGAAAAAAGCCCTAGCAACTTGCTATACGCAGTTTGTGGAACACAATCAAAATGCAAAGTCAGCAGGCCTGCTGATTTTGCAAAACGTACACCATGGCGATGCAAACTTTTGGCTAAATGGCTTTATTTTTGATCACCAAACGCAACGCGATGCCTTTTTAGCACAAACCAATCAAGCGGGGATTCAAACCCGTCCTTTGTGGACACCTATGCACCAACTGGCTATTTACCAAGACGCAATTCGTACCGAGTTACCCCATACCGAATGGCTCGCAGAGCGCATTGTCAACATTCCCAGTGGCGTAAAATGCCACTGACGGTTTTGGCTAAAACGCCTCTCTTACTCATAGGCGGTGGTGGTCATTGCGCCGCAGTTATTGACGTGATTGAAAGCACAGGCATTTATGACATTGTGGGTATTGTCGAAGCCCCCGGTGTTACTCAAACTGAATTTATGGGCATTTCGGTTGTGGGTACGGATGACCATTTAGAAGCCTTAATTAAAAAAACACCGCATTGCGTGATTACCGTTGGCCAATTAAAAAATGCGCAACTACGCAAAAACTTATTTAACAAAGTCTTAGCGTTTGGCGGCCAACTGCCGGTGATTATTTCACCGTTAGCACGGGTTGCCAGTCAAACGGAAATCGGTGCGGGTACCGTAGTGATGCACTTTGCGCTGGTGAACAGTTTGGCGACCATTGGTGAAAATTGCATTATTAACAGTTACGCATCAGTGGAGCACGGTTCAAGCTTAGGTTCTCACAGTCACTTATCGACCCGTGCCACGTTAAATGGCGATTGTCACATTGGTCACAGTACGTTTATTGGTTCAGGTGCGACGGTACTTCAAGGCCTCTCGGTTGCCCCTGAAAGTCTTATTGGTGCCGGCGCGTTGGTCACGAAAGCAATTTTGCAAAAGGGCACGTATTTAGGTTCGCCTGCGCGTTTAAGTATTCAAAATCCTAAGGATTCTGCGTGTTAACTTCGCAACAGAAAGTCACGTTTGCCACGACGCCTGATTTTGAATTAGGGTTTGAACACGGTTCTCGTCAAACCGATTACTTTATCTCTCTTCCCGAAAATAAAGCGCAAAGCCAACTACAAGGCTTGGTGGTTTACATTCCGGGTTTTGGTGATGATGCAGGGGACTATCGACATGTATTTTGTAAAAAGGTTGCCGAACAGTTTGGCTTAGCGGCGCTTACGGTTGATTACCACTGTTTTTACAGCCGTCCTAAAAATCCAGAATCCACTGTTTATGAGCCTGAAGACATTGCCTTAATAGAGAAACTGTTTTTAACCTTTAAACTGCCGTTTTCTGGAAATACAGTGGAGGAGGGCTTGGATTTTTTAAATGCCTATTTGGTCAAAAGCAAGCAAGCTGCACAGATTACTGCAACACTGTTACCGGGTAAAAATGAGTACCAAAACGGCGGCGTAATGCAGGCATTGGACATTATTAATGCGGTCGGTCACGCCTTACAGACTCAGAATATTTCTGCGGATAATGTCATTTTGGTCGGCTCTTCTTATGGCGGTTACATCGCTAATTTAGCCAGTAAGTTTGCGCCCAAAACGTTTCGTGCGGTGTTTGATAACTCTTCGTGGGCGAATCCGCATTTTGGCTACATTGTGGGCAGAGAAAAAGGCTTTGCGGAGTTTACGAGTTGTCGTCACAGTCATATTCAAACCAACTTTTACCTGCGCAGTGCCTGGACCTTAAAAAAAGGCTTGCCCAATACCTTTGATGGCAAACGTTTTCATGTGCGTGCATTTTCGCAAGCACAAATTGCACAGTTTGCGGCGTATCAACCTGACACCTATTATTACTTTATTCATGCCGAGAACGATAAGGTTGCCATAACCGAGGATAAAGTGCAGATGGCTAGGCAGATGATTGCGCATAATTTACCCGTGCAAATGGAAGTGATCGAGGCGGCGGATGTGGATGGCCGTTATATTAAAACCATTGGTCACGGTATGGATTTATCGATGTTGACCTTTTTTGAACGCGCTTATACACACATTCAAACCCATCAAGTTAGTTTAGAAAATGATTTCACCCAGCAATCCGTGGTGCGGTACGACTCGGCGGAGTGCCGCTATCAATTCGATTTTTCAAGCTTGCCCGTTAAAGGGCAAGTGATTTGTTTTAACATGACGAACCCTACGGAACAGTTACAAGCATGAGTGTCTTTATTATTGCCGAAGCCGGCGTGAATCATAATGGTTCATTAACCATGGCCAAACAACTGGTGGATGCGGCAAAGGAAGCGGGAGCCGATGCGGTGAAGTTTCAGACCTTTAAAGCGGCAAATTTAGTCACCAAAGAAGCCGAACAGGCTAGCTACCAAACGGAAAATACTGGCGTTAAAGAGAGCCAGTTTGATATGCTCAAACGACTTGAACTGGACGAAGCCGCACACTTGGAGTTAGTGGACTACTGCAAACAAAAACAGATCGAATTTATGTCGACCGCGTTTGACGATGACAGCATTCAATTACTGCACTCACTGGGCATGCAACGTTGGAAAATCCCATCAGGTGAGCTGCTGTCGATTCCGTATTTACGAAAAATCGCCGCCTTTAACCAACAAACGATTTTATCGACTGGTATGGGCAACCTAAGCGAAGTGGGGTTGGCGATTCAAACCTTATTAGAAGCGGGCTTAGAAAAATCCAATTTAATTGTATTACACGCCAATACCGCTTATCCAACACCGTATGCCGATGTGAACTTACGCGCGATGCAAACCTTAGCAGGCGAGTTTCAAGTGTCAACAGGCCTGTCCGACCACTCGTTAGGCATCGAAGTGCCCATCGCCGCAGTGGCATTAGGCGCGAGCGTGATTGAGAAGCATTTTACCCTCGATAAAACCTTACCAGGCCCCGACCACAAAGCCAGTTTAGAACCTCATGAACTTAACGCCATGGTGCAAGCGATTCGTCACATTGAAGTGGCACTAGGCAGCGGACAGAAAGTGGCGTCTGCCTCAGAGTCGGCAAATAAATCGGTTGCCAGAAAACGCATCGTTGCACTACAACCGATTCAAAAAGGTCAGGTTTTTACCGAACAAAACCTCACCTTAAAACGCAGTGCTAGTGGCCTGTATGCAGAGCGTTGGGACAGTGCTATAGGCCAAACTGCCTGTCAAGATTTTGCAACCGGTGAAGGCATCATTTTATGAACGTTTTGAATCGGTTGAATCATAAGTACAACAAACATCGAAAAATTTGTGTCGTTACCGGCACCCGTGCTGAATACGGTTTACTTACCAATGTGATGAAAGAAATTCAAAACCATCCGGCATTGCAGCTGCAAGTGGTCGCCTGTGCCGCGCACCTCTCTGAAAAGCATGGTATGACGGTCAACCAGATTATTACCGATGGGTTTAGTGTGGATGCGCGTATTGAGATGTTAGATGAAAATGCGGACTCTCGATTATCGGTTGCAAAAGCAGTGGCCAAAGGTGTGAGTGGATTTGCCGATGTCTTTGAGAGGTTACAACCGGACTGTGTTTTAGTGTTAGGCGACCGTTACGAGATATTGGCAGCGGCTGAAACAGCTTTGCTGCTTAACATTCCACTTGCACACATTCATGGTGGCGAAGTCACCGAAGGCGCGGTTGATGAAGCGATTCGCCATGCCATTACCAAAATGGCGAGCCTGCATTTTACCGCCGCGGAGGCTTATCAGAACCGGGTGATTCAAATGGGGGAACAGCCCGATTGTGTGTTTAATGTCGGCGCCCCGGGATTGGATGTGATTCAAACCATGCCCATGCTTTCACAAACCGAACTTGAACAAACCCTTAATTTAAAACTTAACAGGCCTGTCTGTTTGGTTACCTATCACCCTGTAACTTGGTCAAACGGATTGGGTTTAAGTGCATTAAACGCTTTGTTTGCCGCTTTAGATAACCTGCAAGATGCCACGGTTATATGGACAGGCGCCAATGCCGATGAACAAGGGCAGCAAATTAACACCGCCGTTCAAGCTTGGATGCAAACCTCTACTTTAAGCACTAAGTTTGTTACCTCACTGGGGTCACAACGCTATTTAAGTCTGATGGCTTTGGCCGATATCGTAATAGGTAACTCATCGAGTGGCATTATTGAAGCCCCTGCGATGGGGGTGCCTACGGTGAATATTGGCACGCGTCAGCAAGGACGATTACGTTCGCCTTCAGTGATTGATTGTGAAGAGAGTCAACGGGCAATAGAAGCGGCATTAAAGCAGGCTTTATCAGCCAAATTTAAACAGTTGGCACAACAAAAGCTTAGTGTATATGGTCATGGCCAAACTGCCCAACTCATTGCCGAAAAATTGGCTACGTTTCCGTTTGAATCGCGCACGGGTAAAGTTTTTTACGACTTAACTAGATAAACCTATAAATTAACAGCGTGAATGCAACCAGCTAAAGAGCAGGGGATGTCACGCTTAACAGACTTTAAATCCCAAGGAGTAGAGCATGGATCTTTTCGATTGGCATCGCATTTCTGTCAATGAGCAGGCCTCCATCCGTCAGGCTTTAACCGTATTAGATAGAGAAGCCTTGCAAATTGTATTGGTGGTGGGAGATGCTTCTCGATTATTGGGCACCTTAACGGATGGGGATGTACGCCGAGCGTTATTACGTGGCGAAGGGCTCGATGGCCCAGTCACCGCCGCCATGAACACCAAACCGTTAGTGGGCTTAAGCCTTCAAAGTGAAACCGCTTGGAAAAGAGCCATGGTCGAACACTCAATTCGACACCTACCAATTGTTGATTCTGACAATGGAATTGTAGGGCTTTTTTACGATAAAAAAGAGGTGAAAAAACGTTTAAACCCCGTGGTTCTTATGTTGGGCGGGTTAGGCACACGACTGCGTCCGTTAACTGAAACCATTCCAAAACCCATGTTAATGGTGGGCAATAAACCGATTTTAGAGACCATCGTGACCCACATTGCCGAACAGGGGTTTGTAAACTTTTACTTCTGTATTAACTACTTAGGTGAACAAATTCGCAGCTATTTTGGTGATGGCAGTCAGTGGGGCATACACATTGAGTATATTGAAGAGAATGAACGAATGGGCACCGCTGGCGCCTTAAGTTTGTTGCCTGAAAAGCCCACCATGCCCTTTGTAGTGATGAATGGAGACCTGCTCACTAAAGTGGATTTAACCGCATTAATTGATTTTCATATTGAACACCAAAACATCACGACTGCGTGCGTTCGAGAATACGCTCAGCAAGTGCCTTACGGCGTGGTGGAGGTCGAGGGGCACCAGGTTACTCAACTGGTTGAAAAACCGGTCTATCGTTATTTTGTGAATGCAGGCATTTATGCCTTATCTCCCGAAGCGATGGATAAAATACCCGAAGCGGCGTTTTACGATATGCCTACCCTGATTGAGGAGGTGTTAGTCGAGAAAGGCAATGTGGGTGGTTTTCCGATTACCGAATACTGGATGGACATCGGCCAAATGCCCGATTACGAACAAGCGCAAGCAGACTACGAAGTGCATTTTCAGAAACGCTCAAAAAAATTGTCATGACTGCGCATAAGCCATCCAAAAAACCTATTTAAAAATCAAACTTCCCTCTCAGGGTAAAAAGGCCTGTTTAACTATGAGTAAGCTTCAAGCAAAAAAGGTATTAGGATTAATTCCCGCTCGCGGAGGGTCAAAAGGTATTCCCAAGAAAAATCTGTTCCCCATTATGGCCAAACCATTGGCACAGTACACCTTTGAAGCTGCAAAAGAGTGCGCTGCATTACATCATGTGATGATCTCTTCTGAAGACGAAGAAATTCTGCATTTTGCACAACTGCATGGCATTGATACGCGTTACCGTCGCCCACGTGAATTAGGCAGTGACTTCTCTAAAACGGCTGATGTAGTTGAGGACGTTCTGAACTGGTTAGAAAAAGTGGGTGAATACCCAGATGTTTTGGTGTTGTTACAACCAACCTCGCCGTTACGTTCTGCAGACGATATTGAGCATGCCATTAATAAATTTATTGAACTAGAAGCCGACTCGATGGTGAGTGTTCATAAGATGACTGAGCACCCCTATAAAAGCATGTACAGAGATGAAGAGGGGGATTGGCGCTATCTGGCTAAACCTTCCGAAAAAGCCCATCGTCGTCAAGACTATGACGACAACTACTTTACCGTCAATGGCGCTTTGTATTTGGTGAAGCCCGACTGGTTTAGAAAGCATAAAACCTTTGTGATTGAGGGCGAAACCGAGCTGTTTGAGATGAGCCCGATTGCCGGAATGGATGTTGACGAACTCGTGGATGTGTTTAAAGTAGAAGCCTATTTGAAAATGCTTTCAAATTAAGGATCTTAAATTAAGCTTCTCTTAGGAAAACGATTAAAACTTAGCAGGCCTGCTTAATTTGAGATTGCCCAAACACTGCCTGCTCTAATTAACCTGCAAAAGGATTACCCAACCCATGAACTTTGATTTTGATCCCGGTGACGCTATTACGAATGCTTACGGTGAACGTTTTTTTCCCAGCATTAACGGCAACCTGTTTGAAAAAAGTTCAGCTGCAACCGTATTTGGTCGTTACTTTAAAGAGACCTTCAATAGAAAAGATACCCTATACATTATTGGGGGGAGTGATTCAGGTTTACTGCCTTTTTACCTAGCAGATTTCTACAAAACGGGACGTGGTGGGCGCAAGTTTATCTTTCTAGACTTTAAGGCGGTGTTTAAAGAGATTGATATTTCCGGTCTGCCGAGTTGGATTGAGTGTTATCCCGCTGACTTCTCAATGGGATTGCTGAGCCAGACCGAAGTGGAATATATGGCCTCAGGCAGAATGGCATTGATTAAGTCACTCGCGATGATTGATGCCAAATACCAAGACGTGTACGGTCAGTTTTTAGCTTACCTTGAAGGGGAATATCGCAAGCTGATGTTTGCTGAAAACGTCACCAGTGTCACGCGCTCCTTTGTCGATGCACAACTGATGAACATTCACCGTAATATCAAACCCATTAAATTACTGCGTGGCAAACTCAAGCAACGCGATGTGCTAATGATTGGCGGTGGCCCCTCTCTGGATGACTCGATTGATTGGATTAAGGCCAATGCTGATAAATTCATTATTTTTGCTGCCGCGCGAACCGCGCCAAGAATGTTGAAAGAGGGGATTAAACCGGATTTTTTAGTGTCGGTAGACCCACACGATTTGAGCTTTGATAACTCCAAGCGCATGTTGGAATTTGAGCAAGATACCATCTTGATGAACTGTCATCACATTAATCCGAAACTGTTAAACCAGTGGGCGCTCAACAGTGTCTATTTTGGTGGCTCATTACCGTGGGGCGAATCCGAAGAGAACTCCAGTTCACCGGGCCCAACGGTCATTCATAGTGCCTTGCACCAAGCGGTGTTTATGGGGGCGTCTAACGTCTATTTAACGGGCGTTGATTTGTGTTTTTACAACGGACAAACGCACGCCTCGGGCAGTGCCGAGAGTGAGATTGGTAAGTTGGGGGTGAAACATTTAACCCAAGTAGAAACCTATGCTGGTGAGATGGCTGAAACCGACCAAGCGTTCTCCAGTGGGGTTGACTCTTTGGCTTGGCTTGTAAAAGGTTATAAAACGCACTCACCCGACTGTTCAATCTACAATTTGAGCCAAAATGCCGCTCGCGTTGATGGTGTTGAGTTTAAAGATAAATCCACGGTACCCGTGGATGGATTATCCAGTAAGCATGGGTTAATGGATGAGATGAATGACATTTTAACGGTTGACCTAAAAACCATGCAAAGTCATCAAAAAAAGCATCTAACGCTTTTTCAGAAAAAACGTCTGTTATTAAAAGAGGCAATTAAGCTTGCAGAACAAGGGTTAAAACTAACTGCAAAATACTCTGAAACCACGCCCGACTCAAACAAACTGGTTAAAGTAAAAATTAAGCTCGATAAAAAACTTGGCGAGTTGGGGGAGATGCTTTATCACTATGGCATTGATTATTTTCGTGATGTGTTTCGCCCAGTGGAAGACGAAACACAGATGACGCAAGATGAGATTAGCTCAACCTTAGAAGGTTACTTTAAAGGTATGAAGGCGAGTTGCACCGATTTTATCGCCCGTTTAGACAAATCGATGATTGTGCTTAAAAACCGCATTGAAGAGTACCGTGAAACCAGCAGGCCTGCTGATTTATTGCCCGCGTGGATGAATCAATTTGAAATTGGTCGTTACCGTATTTGGATGCATTATCATCCCAATGTTGAATTGACCACAGAAGATCAAGCGGCGTTAGATCAAGCGGCTCAAATTTTACAAAAAAACATTTTGCACACCAATACCAAACAGGCGCAACTATTAAAAGACCGCAGCTTATCGCCGGTGGAGTTGCATGGTAAAGCGATGGGGGCTTTCACTAAGCAAGACCTAGATGCGTTAAAAGATATTCAAACTCAGCTTAAAAAAGTACCGGGTTATGAAGGTCAGCAACTTGCCTGTTTGGTGAAGGGTATGATTGCCGATTTGCAGGAAGAATCAGAAGTCGCGATTGAGGCCTATGCCGCCATTAGCTTTAAACCGTTTAAACTGCTAGCCTTAAAACGCCAGTTGCATTATGCCATGTTGGCTGATCAGCAAGATCAGGTGCTGATTCACTTTGAACATCTCTGTGAGTTTTCAATTGAATATATGTTGCCGTATGCCGATTATTTAACGTTATTGGGGCAAAACGAATTTGCCTTTGCGGTGATGCACGCCTTTATTCAAAAATCGCCCGAACATTTTTCAGGGTTATTAAAGTTGGCCGAGTTGGCTTTAAAGGTCGGTAAGGCGGCCGAGGCATTAGATGCACTTAAACAAGCAGAAGCATTGCAACCCAATAACCCGCAAGTTAAACAGATGATTCAGCTTTTGACGTCCAATTAATTCGTTGTCATAAGAGAATAACCCATAAAAACGTACTTTAATCAGTGCGTTTTTTTTTGTCCATCCCTCCTGTAAAGCATCCTGTGAACCACCCTTAAGCCTCCTGTTAAGCCTTCCAAACTGATACCCCTACAAAAAAATGACAAAAAAAGGTTAAAAAAACTAAAGAAAGAAGTCTCGTGCCGTTACATAAATTGAAGGTAAGAAACATTACCTCATAAATATAAGAAATGTAAAAACACAACACACAAAAAGAGACAAGGGAGAACTTATCATGGCTATGGTAATTAACACAAATATGGGATCTTTAAACGCAGTTCGTTTATTGGATCAAACCTCGGGTGAACAGAAAACGACAATGGAGCGTTTAACATCCGGTTTAAGAATTAACCGTTCAGCAGATGATGCAGCTGGTTTAGCGGTAGCAGAAGGGATGAACTCGCAGATTCGTGGAACGGACATGGCGATTCGTAATACCAATGATGGTATCTCTTTAGTGCAGACCTTAGATGGTGCAGCTGAAGAAGTAGTAAGCATGCTACAGCGTATGCGTGAATTATCGGTTCAGTCTTTAAACGGCACTTACAGTGCCGAAAACCGTTTACAAATGGACCAAGAAGTCCAACAGTTAATGACGGAAATTGACCGAGTTGCGGTGACCACCAAATTTAACGAAGTGAATATTATGCAAAATGTTGCGGCATCGGGATCGATTTTATCAGCGGCGCCTTCGGCATTAAATATTCATGCCGGTTGGGAAACAGGGATGGACAATAAAATCCCAGTATCCATTGGTAACTTTAATACCGGTTTGTCTGGTTCAGCGGGTGGAGCGAATGTATTTGGATATTTCACACACTACAGCACACAAGTTGCAGGTGGAGCGCAGGTTGCGATTTCCATTCGTGAGTCGGCTTTTAGTACGGCAGACATCACAACCGTTACCGGTGCCTCAATTGCATTGATGAAAGTAGATGGGGCTCTGTCCAACATCAATACTCTAAGATCAAAATGGGGTGCTTTGCAAAATCGTATGGAATCAACCGTATCGAACTTAAGTAACGTAAATGAAAACATGAACGCTGCACGTTCACAGATTATTGATGCCGATTTTGCAAGAGAAAGTGCAAACCTAGCAAGAACGCAGGTTCTTCAACAAGCAGGGATGAGTATGCTCTCTCAAGCCAATCAGCAGTCACAGAATGTACTTCAGTTGCTGCAGTAAAACAGAATTCGAGCGAATCAGTTTTCTGATGGACTCAAATAGGATTTGGGACTCAACCCAAACAGAATTCGCCACCTAGTTGGCGGATAACTTAAAGTTAGCAACCCAACTAGGGCAAGACTAACATTTTCTAAAAAAGGAGATTTATCATGGCAATGGTAATCAATACAAATATGGGTTCGGTGAATGCCAACCGTATTTTAGAAAGAACCTCTGGTGAGCAGATGACCGCTATGGAGCGTCTAACCTCCGGTAAACAGATCAACAGTGCCGCGGATAACGCAGCGGGTCTGGCAATCTCTACTGGTATGACATCACAGATTATGGGTACAGATCAGTCCATTCGTAATGCGAATGACGGTATCTCACTTGTCCAGACGCTTGATGGAGCAGCAGAAGAAGTTGTTAGCATGTTGCAGCGTATGCGTGAACTGTCAGTTCAGTCTTTGAACGGAACCTACAGTACTGAAAACCGTGGACAGATGCAGGAAGAGTATGCTCAGTTAACGACTGAGATTAATCGTGTTGCGGTCACCACTAAATTCAACGAAGTACAGGTAATGCAGAACGTAAATACATCTGGTTCGATTATGTCTGCAGCGCAAGCAAACACCAATATTCATGCTGGTTGGGAAACTGGTGCGGATAACAAAATTGCAATCTCACTAGGTAACTTCAATACAGGCCTATCAGGTTCTGGTGGTGGTGGTAACATGTTTGGTACCTATACTCATTACAGTACACAAGTAGCGGGTGGGGCTCAAGTGGCGATTTCTGTTCGTGAGTCTGCGTTCAGTGCAACCAGTATTGGTAATGCTACGGGTGCGTCTGTTGCAATCATGAAAATCGATGGTGCCTTATCAAACATCGGTACGCTTAGATCAAAATGGGGTGCTTTGCAAAACCGTATGGAATCAACCGTTTCTAACTTAAGTAACGTGAATGAGAACATTACGGCTGCAAGATCACAGATTCAAGATGCGGACTTTGCTCGTGAAAGTGCTAACTTGGCTAGAACTCAGGTTCTTCAGCAGGCAGGTATGAGTATGTTGTCGCAAGCGAATCAGCAGTCTCAGAACGTACTATCACTACTTCGATAAACACTTAGTGTTAGAAGGGGGAGGCAGATATGGACATTAATTCGATCTTATCATCTGCTGTTGCAAAACCTGCTCAACCGTCGGCTGTTAAGCCGGCGGTCAATGAAGAGGCGAAACAACAACAGTCTGAAGCATCAGTCGTCTCTCCAAAATCGAATACTGAATCTACATCGTTTCAAGTGTTAAGTGATAAAGCCGAGCAACTTAATCAACAGATGAAATTGTTAGGCCAGTCACTCGCTTTTACGGTAGACGAAACCACCCAGTCCGCTGTGGTGAAAGTAGTTGATAAAACGACTGATGAAGTGATTAGACAATTTCCGAGTGAAGGGTCGTTGCGAATTATGCAAAATATTCAAAATTACCTAAATTCGGTGCAACAAAGTGGCGGACAAACTAAAGAAGGTTTGACAGGTTCCTTATTCAGTGAAATCATATAAGTTGATGAAATTGTTAAGGAGGGGGTATGGCAGAATTAAATGTTATGCAACCGAACAGCTTAAACAGCAGTCTGAAAAGCCTTTCTGCAGGTTCGCCAATTGGAACATCGGTTTCTGACGAGGTTAGCCGCATTGATCAATCTAATGTGACTCAAGAAATTGAGAAAACCAAGAATGATCTTAAGCAGCTAAAATCTGAAGAGACCAATGGCCAAACCGAGCAAGTACAATTAGATAGTTTAATGAAAGATTTAAACCTTCAATTGGAAAACCTCCAGAATTATTTAAGATTTGAGCGAGATGATTCATCCGAAAAGATGGTTATCTTTATCAAAAACAGTGAGACGGATGAGGTAATACGCCAGATTCCATCACAAGAATTTATGACTATCTCTAAAAATATTACGAATTATCTAGAGATGCGTCAGCAACTATCGGAAACGGTAGTGACTCCGCCGGGCTTGATTACACATGAAAAAGCTTAGGTAAACAGTTCCCTTGTGTGTTTAGCGGTCTTTTGACCGCTTTTTTTCGTTTTAAGTCCCCCAAAAATCCCATTAAAGTTTTAACGCTTGCTGTCGATAACTTTATATAAGAGTGTTGGCATTTATGATGCTTATAAACTCTGTATTATAATTAAAAAAAACAAACGATTTGACGACCAGGAGCTGAGCCATGGCAAATGAAATTGGCACCACGCTATTAAATACTCTTACCAACAGTACTTTTGACATTGGAAATATGGCCAAGGTACTGGCAGAAGCAGACGTGTCTGGTTCAAAAGCGATTCTCGAACGAAATCAGACCAAGGTTTCGACCGAACTGGATGCGCTTAAATACATGGAAACGAACCTAGCGGCATTTAGCTCCTATTTAACGGATCTTTCTTCACCGGATCTTTTTTCACAGCGCAGTTCCGTCTCTTCAGATGAGGGCGTCGTTACGATGACGGCAACGAACACGGCCGCAATCGCCTCTTATCAAGTGGAATCGCGTCAGTTAGCGCAAGCCAATACGTTGGTTGCGAATACAACGTATGGTTCGGCTTCGGATACCATCTCATCGGGAACTTTGGATATTGTCGTTGCTGGTCAAACACAATCCATTATTGTCGATGCCAGTAACAATACCTTAGAAGGTTTGCAAAACGTGATCAACAGTGGCGATTACGGTGTCACCGCTTCCATCATCAATAACGCCGGTAGCTATCAGATGATGTTTACCTCGAAACAAACCGGTGCGGCGGGTGAAATCAGTGTTTCAGGCCTGCCTGATTTTGATGCCAGTGGCTATACAACTACAGCAGAAGCGCAAGATGCCGTTATGGTTTTAAATGGTTTAACCATTACTAGCGCCTCGAATACCTTTGAGGATGTCATTGATGGCGTGACGTTTAACTTGAATTCAGCCGCGGTGGGCAGCCCAAAAACCTTATCAATTTCGCAAGATAGTGAACAAGTCTCAGAAACCATCACTAGTTTTGTTGGAGTTTATAACCAGCTTCAAACGATTTTGGATGAATTAGGAAAGTACGATAAATCCGATTTGACGGAAGCCGAATTGGAGTCAGAAGAGTTTGCTTTTTATGGCGATTTAGCAGGGAACAGTCTGTTACGTTCTGTTCAATCGCAAATTGAATCGTCGCTTTCAGGCGCCATTACTGAGCTCAATAGCAGTTATAACACCTTGTCTTCTGTGGGAATTACTTTGAACAGGGAAGGGGTTTTACAGCTGGATGAAACCCTATTAAACAACGTCATGCAAACCGACATGCAAGCATTATCTAATTTGTTCTCAAAAGGGGGCAGTAGTTCAGATCCCTTAATCAACGTGACTGGTGGCAGTGATCGAACACAAACAGGCAGTTATGCGCTAGACATTACCCAGTTAGCGGAACGTGCTTCGGTTACCGGTGGTGCGGTAGTATTATCCACCGATGAAAAAGTAGCGGGCGACCGTGTTGTCGACAGCGCTGCGGCTTTAACCATTGATGCTGGTGCGAGTTTTGATTTAGACATTGGTGGTACAAGCAATACGATTAGCTTGGCAGGTCTTGCCGGAACGTATGCCACAAAAGAAGAGGTGGCAACCGCCATTCAAGGTCAGATTGACAGTGCCTTTGGTGGTGGTGTCGCCAGTATCTTATACGATGCCACCCAATCTCGGTTTGAAATTGCCGCTGCAGTTGGGGAAGGCTCGGCTTCGCTTTCAAATGTAACCGGTATGAGTAATCAAGCTTTTAACAATGACAGTTATACCGGCCAAGCGTTAATTGATTTAAGTGCCGCGCCAGCGACCTTTGATGTGAAAGTGAATGATTCGGTGAGCGCAACAGCCACATTAGCCACCGGTCGTTATACTTTAGATGAACTTGGTCGCGCCATGGCGACTGCAATTAATACTAATAGCGAAGTTCAGGCGGTGGGGGCTGAAGTCAGCGTGTCAACCGCGGGTGGCGTTCTTAATGTCTCTTCAAGTCGATTTGGAATTTTCTCTTCAGTCGAATTGACCAACATAACCAATATGGGCAATGCGGGTTTAACAACCGATTTAACCGATATTGGTCAAAACGTAGATGGCACCATTACCACGGATTCAGGAATCTTAAATATTGGTGCCTACGCCTCTTCTGAGGATGGCCGAAAAGTCAAAGTCAGTGATTTTGCGGTGATTGCTGGTGAAGAGGCGGAAGTTCGTGGATTAGAGTTTGAAGTACTTGGTGGCGTTATTGGTGCGCGTGGTGATATGACCTACGCACAAGGCTTTGCCAGTGTGATGGAAGAGACCATTAAAAACTTATTTGATGAAGATAATGGATTAATAGCCCAGCGTATCGATTCGTTAAACAGTAAAAACGATCGCTATGATGAAAAAACCAAAGAGATTGATGTGCGTTATGAAAAAATGCTGCTTAAATATCAGATGCAGTTTTCCATGCTACAGTCAATTATTTCGAGTTCTGAACAGACTCGTGACTACTTATCAGCAACGTTTAGCAATAGCAGTAATTAAAAAGCAAATCGAGGGAATGTGAAATGAATATGGCATTACGAAATAAGTTTGCTCAACAATATGCGAATAATTATGTTGAAACCGCTGTCTCAGAAGCGACCCCACATAAGTTAATCGAAATGTTGTATGAGGGCGCTTTAAAGCATTTGAACTTAACCAAGGTGTTTATTGAACAAAAAAACTTTGAGAAAAAGTCCGTGCACGTCAATAAAACACTCTCTATTTTGAATGCACTGCGCTCTGGCGTGGATTTGGAAAAAGGTAAAGACGTAGGCGGCAATCTCTACGACTTATACGATTACTGTTATCGTCGAGTATTTGAAGCTTCCTCTAAAAATGATATTGAAATCATTAATGAAATCATTGTATTAGTAAAAGACCTTGATGAGGCATGGAAGCAGATGCCTGAAGATATTAAGCGCGTTTCTAAAGATCAAATTGATAAGTTAAAAGCCTAGTTATGAACGCATTAGAAAAACAAAAGCTAACCTTGTTAACGCATTCAAAAAACATGATGAATGCGGCCTTAGCAGAGGATTGGCAACGGTTTTCGGAACTGGATTCTGTATGGCAGTCACAGCTAAAAACGGCTGTGGACACCTACGGTGTTCAGTTGGATTCTATTAGCGAACAGCTACTGAAAGACAATGAAGCCATTCAAAAAAAAATCAAACAAGCGCAAGCTCAATTGGCCAGTCAGTTACAAAAGAGCACCCAGTCGCACACCTCCGTAAAACAATACCTAAAATAAACCATACAAAAAAGATTGCCAAAATTTTGACATCTTAGAGAAACCCGTATATAAAGGGAGTCCAAGTCAAAATTAATGTATGTGGCGGTTTAATGTCTATTGAGCATCTATCGAATCTTGTTGGCGACGGTCCAGCAATGCAGAAAGTCAAAAAACTGATTCTTCAGGTTGCGCAAACCGATGCGACCGTCCTAATTCTTGGCGAGTCCGGAACGGGTAAAGAGGTCGTCGCCCAATCCCTCCACCAAGTCTCTCAGCGTTCAGATCGTGCTTTTGTTCCTATTAACTGTGGGGCCATTCCTGCCGAACTGTTAGAGAGTGAATTGTTTGGTCATGAAAAGGGTGCGTTTACTGGCGCGATTACGGCTCGTAAAGGGCGGTTTGAAATGGCAGAAAAGGGAACTATTTTCTTGGATGAAATTGGCGACATGCCCCTGCCTATGCAAGTGAAGCTGTTACGCGTTCTTCAAGAGCGCACCTTTGAACGAGTAGGCGGTAACAAAAGCTTTGAGTGTGACGTTCGCGTCATCGCTGCAACCCACCGAACCTTAGAAGACAATATTGAAGCCGGCACCTTCCGTGAAGATTTGTTCTATCGACTCAATGTATTTCCTATCGAAATGCCTGCCTTGCGTGAACGCCCTGAAGACATCCCGAGTTTATTGACATTTATGTTTTCTAATATTGAAGCGAATGGTCGAAAAATTCCTACCTTTACTGAAAAAGCGATGATTGCTCTTCAGCACTATCCTTGGCCGGGCAATGTTCGTGAATTGGGAAACTTAGCCGAACGTCTATCCATTTTATTTCCAGGTTTACCGGTCGACTATGATGATTTGCCAAGTAAATACCAAGTAGAACTGCCAGAAGACGCGCAGCTTATAAAATCGGATCCTATTATTGCCGATTCCATTATGGCCATACCTGATTCTGATGGGGTGGATACGATAATTCAAGATAAGGTGGCAGATTCTGCAATAGCAAACTCAGCAGGCCTGCCAAATACCAATTCAAATGGCGTCTTTAATGAGATTCCAGATTTAAATACGGGACTCGATTTAAAGTCGTACTTGGTTGAAATGGAAGTACAGTTAATTCAAAAAGCGTTATCACAAACTGATGGCAATGTTTCACAAGCGGCTAAATTGTTACAAACCAATCGCACGACATTGGTTGAGAAAATTCGTAAGTATGAACTTTCATAGATTCGATTTAAGGTGTTTTAGTCAGATAAACAGGAGGTTTTTGACATGTTAAACGAAATTGAAAAAAGCCGTTTAGCTGAACTAGAGCAGGCCTTTGAACTTTTTAACGAGACCTCAGTTCAACTGACCCAGTCTTATGAATCCTTGCAGCAACAGGTTTCCGATCTGCAAATGCAGTTGGCTAAAAGTGACCGTGAAAAGCGTCGAGTGGCTGAACGCTTGAGTCGATTGCTCTCCTTATTGCCAGCCGGCGTTATTGCCCTTAACGAATTTAATGAAATTACTGAAATGAATCCCAGTGCCGAGCGCATTCTAGGCGCCGATGCGATAGGACGAAATTGGGATGTGGTGGTTATGAATGTGTTTTTAACTGCTAATGATGCCGGTGAGTTAATGACTCATGACAATCAGGCCTATCAGCTTTCAGAAACGTCATTAGACCAAGCGTTAGGAAAAATCTTATTGATTCAAGATGTAACGGCTGCACGTCAATTGCAAGATCATATTAATCGCCATCAGCGCTTGCACTCAATGGGTGAAATGGCCGCCTCTTTAGCACATCAGATACGAACCCCTTTGGCTTCTGCGTTGCTTTATGTGTCACAAATGAACTCTGGGCACTTGGATGACACCAATCGTGAACGTTTTGTTGGTAAGGCCTTAAACAGTCTGCGTCACTTAGAAGGTTTGGTAAAAGATATGCTGCAATACGCCAAAGGGGGCAAGGGCAGCGATCAAAGAATTGAGTTAACTCATCTTATTGGGCGCGTTAAAATAGCCGTAGAAAATAAAGTAACTCAAAGCCAAAGTTTTGTTGAATTTGATTCGTTTATGCCCGGTTTAGTTGTCACTGGCGATTTAGACGGGCTGGTAACCGCACTAGAGAATTTGATTAATAATGCCATTGACGTAGTGGGTTCAAAAGCGCATATTCAAATTAGTGTCAATAAAGTAGCCGATAATAAAGTTGATATTGTGGTTAAAGATCATGGTCCCGGTATTGAAGCAACAAACTTAGAGAAGATTTTTGAGCCTTTTTATACCAGTCGAGCGCAAGGAACGGGTTTGGGGTTGGCGGTGGTAAGAGCCATTGCAGAAGCGCATAATGGTCAGGCTTGGGTGAAGTCGATTGTAGGGTATGGGTCATCTTTTGGCATACGTTTACCACTTGCAGAAATGAAGGGAATCGAATGAATATCGCTAAAATTTTGATTGTAGAAGACGATCAGGAGCTGCAAGAAGCGCTTGTTGACACCTTGACGCTTAATGGCTTTGAAGTAATAAGCGTAAGCTCTGCGGAAGATGCGCTTGTGGCCTTAGAAGATGATATTGGTATGGTGTTTACCGATATTCGTATGGATGGCATGGATGGTTACGCACTAATGAAGCGTATTCGAGCGATTAAACCCTATTTGCCAATTGTGTTAATGACGGCTTACGGAACGATTGAGCAAGCCGTAGACGCCATGAAATCCGGTGCCGTAGACTACATAGTCAAGCCATTTGAGGCAAGCGTATTGGTTGAAAAGGCCAAGGCCTACTTCAATCGTGATGCGTCAACTGATGATGATTTTGTTGTTGCCGATCCAGCTACTCAGCAACTGAAAACGATGGCCAAAAAGGTCGCAGAGAGTGAAGCCAGTGTCTTAATTAGTGGTGAAAGTGGTACCGGTAAAGAGGTGTTAGCACGTTATATTCATAAGCAATCTCAACGATCAAAGCAACCTTTTGTTGCTATAAACTGCGCGGCAATTCCTGAGAATATGCTGGAAGCCATGTTGTTTGGATATGAAAAAGGGGCATTCACGGGCGCCGCGAAATCAATGCCCGGAAAGTTTGAACAAGCGCAAGGTGGCACTATTTTCTTGGATGAGATTGGTGAAATGAAATCCGACCTGCAAGCCAAGATTTTACGTGTTTTGCAAGAGAAAGAGGTTGAACGAATCGGCAGTCATAGGGTGGTTTATTTAGATGTGCGCGTTTTGAGTGCTTCTAATATCAACATGAAAGAGGCGATTCAAGATGGCCGTTTTAGAGAAGATCTCTTCTATCGATTAAATGTGTTTCCGATGCATTTGCCACCGTTGCGTGAAAGACCAAGAGACATTGCCGCTATTTCTGAGAAAATTTTACAGCGTCATTGTGGACGAAGCCGTATTGAACCGATGGTTTCCGCGCCAGCAATGAAACAGTTGATTGAGTACACTTGGCCTGGAAATATTCGAGAGCTTGATAATGTGATACAGCGTGCGTTGGTGATGATGTCGGGTGATACCATTCAACTGCAGGATATTATTTTGGATACTGATACGGCCTTTTCTAACAGTGCTCATGCGCCTGAAGAGCAGCAGGCAATCGTGGAAGATTCGGAATCGTCTCCTGCATTTGAAGTGGCTTCGGTAGACAGTGCCGATGATACTAAAGACCTTCGTGCCCGAGAGGTGGCGCTCATTTTAGAAACATTGAAGCAATTTAATGGTCACCGTCAAAAAACCGCTGAAACCTTAAATATTAGTCCGAGAACATTACGATATAAAATTGCAAAATTAAAAGAACAAGGTGTGGATGTGCCTTAAACAAGGTATTATCGGCATAGAAGAAGAAACCTTGAGTGTTAAATTGCTAAAATAAGCAGGCCTGTCAGGTTTTTGATAATTGATTGGCATATCAATTGCTGATTCACTGTCACCGTGAAGTAAGCGGTGGAATTTTGGCATGGTAGTTCACTTAAAGGTGGCAACGTTAATTCTTCCAGTAAAACTGGATTAGTTTGGAGTCTGGATCGTATGAGTACGATTGATACACAAAGTTTAATGTTACAAATGCGCTCATTAGCAGCGCAGGCTGCATTGAATCCAGAAAAACCGGCTAATGAGAATCCACCAACAGGTGAAGCGCAAGCGGAAAATTTTGCCGATTTATTGAGCCATGCTGTTCAGTCGGTTAGCAATGAGCAACATAAATCTGGCGACATGAAAAAAGCCTTTGAAAGGGGTGATTTGGACGTAGAGCTTTCAGAAGTTATGTTGCAAGCTCAAAAAGCCAGCCTCTCTTTTCAAGCGATGACTCAAGTTCGTAATAAGCTAACTGAAGCTTACAAAGATATTATGAACATGCCTATCTAGATAGATTGGCTATTTACAAGACTTTGCTTAAAACAAAATAAAGAAACATTATGGCCGAATCTCAAGCGTCAATTGACCAAAATCTAAATACTCAAGTTCAAAGTGGAGTAGGGTCAACGTTAGTCAATAACTTGATGGCGCTGTCGGTAGCCAAACAAGTCAGCTTGGTGATTGCTTTAGCGGCAAGTATCGCGCTGACGATTGGCATTTTAATGTGGTCGCAAGACAAGCCCTACACCCTCCTTTTTGGCAGTTTAGACGCCAAAGACATCAATGAAGTCGTTCAGACTCTAGACCAAGAACAAGTTGCTTACAAAATTGACCAAGCCAGTGGCGGTATTATGGTGCCGTCTGATCAAGTTCATACTCTTCGCCTTAAGTTAGCCGCCGCCGGCTATCCAAAACAAGCCGCTACGGGCTATCAGTTGCTGGATGCTGAACAAGGCTTTGGAATTTCTCAGTTCAAAGAAACCACGCAGTATCATCGCGCGCTAGAGGGTGAATTAGCAAAGTCTGTTTCTTCAATTAATGCGGTTAAATCTGCTCGAGTTATGCTGGGCTTGCCTAAGCGTTCGGTTTTTGTGCGTAAGCAACAAAAGCCATCAGCATCGGTGGTTGTAAAGCTTTACCCTGGTCGTTCATTAAATGATGAGCAGGTAAGTGCGATTGTTTATTTAGTTTCATCTAGTATCCCGAATATGGATATTAAGGATGTGACCGTAGTTGACCAGTTGGGTAACTTATTAACGGGCGATACCAATTCTGCGGGCACTCTGAATATGAGCATTAAACAGCTCGATTACACTCGCATGGTGGAAGAGACCTTATCAAGCCGAATCGTGAATTTACTGGCTCCGATTGTTGGTGGCGACGGTAAAGTGCGTGCCCAAGTCACGGCAGAACTTGATTTTACTCAGCAAGAGCAAACCCGTGAAAACTATGAACCCGATCCAGAGGCGATTCGTTCTGAGCAAGAGATTAAAGAGATTAACCGTAATGAAGGGCCTATGGGCATTCCAGGCGCGCTGACCAATCAACCGCCACGCGCGGGCTTAGCGCCAGAAGAGGGTTATACAGCAGAAAATGATCCTAATCTCCGAAACTCTTCAGAGAAGAAAACCAAAAACTATGAGCTAGATCGCACGATCAGTCATATTAAAAATTCAGTGGGCAATATCCATAGGCTTTCAGTTGCGGTTGTTTTAGATGATAAAACCGCTTTAGATGAAGAAGAAAATATTGTTCGAACACCCATGACGGATGAAGAGTTGCTTCGTTACCGCCAGTTAGTCAGTGATACGGTTGGTTTAGATGAGGCACGGGGTGATACCTTAACGGTTGTAAATGCTTCTTTCGTAGTGGCACCAATGGAAGAAGTTGAGATGCTTCCCGTATGGCAAGAGTCATGGTTCTGGGATTTGGTTAAGCAATTATTGGCTGGTTTAGCGGTACTCATTATCATCTTTGGTGTAATTAGACCCATGCTGAGAGACTTGTCTAAGAAAGAAGAGAGCATCCTTGATTACCCAGAGCATGTCGCTGAAGAGGAAGAACAACTTGAAAACGTTGATGAAATTTCAGCCGCTCTAGAGAAAATGAATGAAGAAGTTGAGCAGACGGCTGCTGAAGCAGTCGCCGATTCAAATGAAGAGCGTGAGTTGCTTGAGAAAGTAAGAACCATGGTGGCTGCAGATCCGAAAATGGCTGCTCACATTGTTAAACAGTGGATGACTGAGGAGAAATAGTATGCCTGATTCGGCCATTGAAGAAGTTACCGGTTCAAAAGATTTAAGTGGGACAGACAGTGCTGCAGTGTTCTTGTTGGCGCTAGGAAAAGAGAACGCCGCGCAAATTTTGAAACATCTTAATCCTAGAGAGGTTCAAAAGTTAGGCTCTGCCATGACCTCAGTAGAGAACATTGGTCGTCATGATATTCACAATGTTATGCAACGTTTTGTAGATGATGTTGGTGAAGATGTGTTAGGCGTTAACCCAAGTGAGTACGCTCAGTCCTTAATGGCCGATGCCCTTGGTGAAGGTGGCGGTCACCTTATGGATGCCGCGCTTCTTGGAGATCAGGTTAAAGGCCTTGAGGCATTGAAGTGGATGCATCCATCCACTATCTCGAACATGCTGCGTAACGAACACCCACAAGTTGTAGCGATTGTATTGTCATATTTTGACGCAGATCAAGCGGCTGAAGTTTTACGTGGGATTCCTGAGCGTTTTCAAGCCGAAGTTATTTACCGCATTGCAACCTTAACCACGATTCAACCGCGTGCATTGTTTGATTTGAATGATGTTCTTGAAGGTGCATCGAGTGACGGTGAGGGCGGTAAGTTGGCGACCATTGGTGGTGAGAAACGAGCGGCTGAAATTTTGAACTTGGTGGGCAGTGGTGTCGATTCTCGTATTCTGGATGATATTGCAATCGAACATGATGATGTCAGTAAAGCCATTCAAGACAAAATGTTTGTGTTTGATGATATCGAAGGCATTGATGATCGAGGTATTCAAACCATTGTGGGCGAAATTCCGAGCGATGTTCTCATCTTGGCACTTAAAGGTGCTGAGGATGCGCTTAAAGAGAAATTCTTGGCCAACGTATCTAAACGTCAGGCAGATATCATGCGTGATGATTTAGAATCTGGTGGCCCTGTTAAACTCAGTGCGGTTGAAGATGCACAACGTACTATCATTCAAACGGTGCGTCGTTTAGCGGATGAAGAGAAAATTCTAATGCCGGGTGGTGGTGAGGAGTTCGTGTAAGTGTCCTCTGACTTTAAAGCTTCTGAGTATGTAAATTCCAAAGTTACAAACAACGACTTGGACTCTGATGAAGTCCCGCAAGAGGTAGCGGGCATTATTAGTGCCTCTGAGGTCTCAGCTCCTGAAATTCAAACTTGGAATTTACACGATTTGTCTAGTGATGTTGATGTAAAAGCACAGGCACGTGAGCGCGAAATCTACTCTGAAATTGAAAAAAAACTCCAGCCAGAAATAAATCGTCAAACCGAAATTTTAAAAAAAGAAGCCTATGAAGAGGCAAAAAAAGCTGGGTTTGATGCCGGTTACAACGATGGTAAAAAGCTCGGTGAACAAGAAGCCAAGGACATTGCTTTGGCTGAGGCAGAAACAAAGCTTGCCGAAAAAATAGCCAGTTTAGAGGGGCTTATGGTTTCTTTAAATGCACCTTATAAATTGATTGAGATGCAGGTGTTTGAGCATCTCTCTTCCTTAGCGCTTCATATTGCAGAAGAGGTCATTCAGCAACAAATTACCGATAAGCCAGAGTGGATTATGCAGACGATTCATCAGGCAATTGAAGTGTTGAATGATGACCTTTCACCTCTAGAAATTCTTTTAAATCCAGATGATTTCGCCTTAATTGAATCGATTAAAACTGGTTTTTCTGAGCACTGGTCGGTCAAACCCAGTGAAAAAATTTCTCTAGGAACCTGTCAAGTTAAGCAAAACTTTTCATCTATTGAACATAATTGGAAAAACCGTTTTGAAAGCATGTCAGTTAAGCTTGAAGCGCAAGCCATTGCTGAAAAAGCAGACTGATTTTAATTATGATGTTACTAATCTTTATGACTCGCTAACCCTCTGTTTAAACCTTTACGCTTTTACCTTATTAGGCCCTCCCAATGAACCTTGCCAACGACCTTAACGAATTTTTAACGGATAGACTGGACAAGCTTTCTGGGCAAATCTCCTTGCCATCTTCATTGGTGGTATCTGGTCGTTTGGTCAGAATGGTTGGCATGACATTAGAGGTGGTGGGTACTTTTGCACCTGTTGGATCGCGTTGCCAAGTGCAAAGCAGTCAAGGTGCTCCAATTGAAGCAGAGGTGGTTGGTTTTCATGATGATCGACTGTTTTTAATGCCGATTGGTGATACACAAGGATTATCCCCAAATGCAAAAGTAACCCCCATTTTAGGGGGCGTCAAAGTCAAAATTGGGTCGGCGATGCTTGGACGGATTGTTGATGGTTCTGGGCAACCATTGGACACCAAAGGGCCAATAGAAACTGATACCGAAGTTTTATTGTCTGGCCGCAGAATTAACCCATTAAAAAGAGCCCCCATCGAAAAGCCTTTAGACGTGGGTATTCGTGCTATCAATGGATTGTTAACCTTGGGGCGTGGTCAGCGTGTTGGATTAATGGCCGGTACCGGCGTAGGTAAAAGTGTGTTGTTAGGTATGATGACACGTTACACCGATGCCGATGTGGTTGTGGTAGGTTTGGTGGGGGAGCGTGGTCGAGAGGTGAATGACTTTGTTCGTAATAACTTAGGTGAAGAGGGGTTAAAGCGAGCAGTGGTGGTTGCCACGCCTGCAGATGATCCGCCTTTAATGCGTCTTCATGGTGCTATGTTAGCAACAGCGATAGCTGAACACTTTAGAGACAGTGGCCTGCATGTTCTGTTGCTGATGGATTCGTTAACCCGTTTTGCGCAAGCACAGCGAGAAATTGCATTAGCCGTAGGTGAGCCACCGGCAAGTAAAGGTTACCCGCCTTCGGTTTTTTCAAAATTACCTCAGTTGGTTGAGCGTGCCGGCAACGGTCAGGTTGGCGCGGGCTCTATTACTGCAATTTACACCGTGTTGGCAGAAGGGGATGATCAAACAGATCCGGTTGTCGATTCGGCGCGTGGGGTACTCGATGGTCATATCGTTCTATCACGATCCATTGCCGACTCGGGTCGTTATCCGGCGATTGATATAGAAGCTTCGATCAGCCGTGTGATGGTAGATGTTGCCTCTGCTTCGCAGTTGGCGGATGCCCGAAAGTTTAAACAACTCTACTCTACCTATCAGCAAAACCAAGACTTAATTAATGTTGGCGCATATCGTAAAGGGAGTGACGCCAACATTGACCGTGCTGTTGCAAAATACCCCGTTTTAAATCAATTTCTATCGCAAAATATAAGTGAATCGTTTGATGTTGCTAAAAGCGTTGAGCAGCTCTCTAAAGCCCTTTCCGAATAATGCGTTACTTTTGATGGCGATGTCTAAAAGCGTGGGAAATTTGAGTGAGCTCTAGAATCGAAAAAATCCAAACATTGGTCGAACTTTCAGAGGCCGAAGAGTCAAAGGCGCTGGAAACATTTTCGACCGTTCAAAGTCAATTTCATGAGCACCTGGATCAGCTGGATGCACTGCGTTCATACGTTGATGATTATGCACATCAAAATCTTGATAAAACGCTAAGTTCTATTCAAATGTTGTCCACCCAGGCGTTTGTAGGCAAATTACATCATGCCATTGAAAATGAATCTTCCAAAACAGAGCGATTTAAAGAGGTTGTTGAAAAAGCCCGTGAAGCTTGGATAGAGAAACGTTCGCGTGTTAAAGCGCTGCAAAACCTTCTATTAAAGCTTAAACAAAATCGACAGGCCTCCTTAGATAAACAAGAGCAAAACTTTTTAGACGATTTATCGAGCCAAGCTTTTTCACGTAAGATTCAAAAAAAATAACAATTTCAATTTGCGGCATGGGTATTGCTTCATGGTACACACCTAAAACTGATATGCGGTGAAAAGAACCATGTTAGAACTGATGATATCTAAACCTACCACGCCTGTAATGATGCAGACTGACACGACTAAACGGCAAGCTTTGCCGAGTGAATCCGGTTTTGCACAATTATTGCAGTCCAGCTTACCGCAGCCGCAAGCAGCAACGTTGAACGACGCTAATGGCAAAGCAGTCAACTTGATTGATTCAGATGCGCCGGTCTTAATGAATGTGAATGGTTTTGACAAGGTATCCTCTGAGCCCGATGCGTTAAGTTCTTCGGGTTTAGCATCCATGCCGATAGCTGAAAATATGGAATTAACTCTGGCTCAATTCGTGCAGGTAGATGAAAAAAACCTATCAAATTTGAATATGCCAGCCTCAATGGTTCAAGAGTTGCAAGTAGGCGAGCAAATAGCTGAAGAGATAGCGTCAAATATAAACATGTCAATATTTATAACTCAAGACGTGCAACTTGATCAAAAGCTACCATCCGATTTATTGGCAACAAAATTAGAAACTGCTGCAGAGATTGCTGCGGTGGGTGAAGCGGATGTAAGTATTCATACTCCGTCATCATTGAGTCAATTTGAGAATGTAACGCCACTTATGGATACCGCTTTAGAAGAGTCGTTTGTCACCATTGAATCAAATTCGACTATTGAACAAAGCACACCGACAGATTTAAGTTTACCTATTATCAATGGCAATCTTACTTTGGAGGCAGAATCTACTATTGCCTCTGAAGAGGTTGGACTCTCTTTAGTGCCTGATGTTATTGCAGAACCTGAGGGTGTGGTGCCACCCATGTCTTCTGACGTTGCTCGAGATGAAACGCTTGCAGAGGCCGAACAATTGTCGGCCATGACAGCTGACGAAGAGTTGGTTTTAGCACAGGCTGCAATAGCGCCAGATGAGGTAAATGAAAAAGGATTAATTTCCCAAGGCTCGGAGAAGGTCGTTGACCGAACAACTGAACTACGTCAAGAAGCCCGCACTATCAAGTTAAATACAGCAAATGAACAAGCGGCACAAAATCCAATGATGCAAAAGAATTCAACATCCGAAGATTCAGGTCAGCAGAGTCGAGGCCAGTCAACACAACAACAGTTTACAAATATGGCTCAAACAGTCTCGCAAAACACCCAAACAGTTCGTGAGCAACAGGTTGAGCGTCAATTTAACGCAGTACTGAATGAACGTTTAGCAACGCAAACATCAAGTACGGCAGAAAATGCGCGCGCTAACTCACCATTAAGTTCTGCGGAAGGAAGGGGGCAGTTGCCAGTAGGGCTACAGTCAATTGGTTTGCCAGTGATGCACCAGAAATGGGGGCAGGCCTTAGGTCAGCGTGTTGTCTATATGGCGAACCAACAGATGCAGCAAGCACAGATAACGTTAAACCCTGAAAAATTGGGGCCAGTTCAGGTGCGTTTGCAAATTGATCGAGATCAAAAGGTCAATGTGGTGATGACTGCTCAGCACGGGGTAACGCGTGAAGCAATGGAAGCAGCGATGCCTAGATTACGAGAAATGCTTGAGCAATCTGGTATTGATGTTGGTTCAGTTGATGTCAATGATCAAAAACAGTTTGCCGATAGTGAACAAGAAAACTCAGAAAACCAGCAGGCCTCATCTGCTAATGGTGAAGTGGTAGATGAAAACAGAGCGGACAGCACATCAGATGTCTTAACGCATACAACAGATAATGTAGTGGATTACTACGCTTAGGAGCATCCGGAAATGAAAATGGCGAATATTATATTAGGTTTATTGATGGTTGCGCCGACAACGGCTTTTGCAGGTGGCTTTGAGATGTCAACAACGGGTTTGGTCATTATTGCCGTTGGGATTACCGCCGTGATTGTTGGCGCATTGGTTTATTTGTTTTGGTGTAACGCCTCTGGTGTGTGCGAGCAAAATGAACTTTTGGACGATATTAAATTGATTTTGAATAAAGAATCGCTTGATATGCCTTTAAAATCAGAAAACACTGACCCTAAACTCCTAAGATACCTTAATCAACTGATAGAATTGGCGCAAGATCAAGTGACTCGCGCGTCGGTCGAAAAGGCCCATGCAGAAAGTCGAGTAACGGATTTAGAAAATCAAGTTGAAGAATTGAACGAATCTCTCGCTGCTTGTTTTGCAAAACAGTCTGAAATGAACTCGAATATTGTGCCAGCTGTGGCCTTTGATAATACAGAGCTGATGAGCATGTCTGATCAGCTTGCTGTGGTGGTTGGCCAGCTTGGGCAGGGTTCTTCACGAGGTATGGAATCGGTTGGTAATGTTATCAGTGAAGTCAGTGGCTTAACCGAAGAGGTCGCGCATGCTTCTGGGGTTATTAAGCAATTAGAAGCCGACAGTAATAACATTGGTACCGTTTTAGTATTGATTCGTGATATTGCAGAACAAACCAATTTATTGGCATTGAACGCTGCGATTGAAGCGGCGCGCGCCGGTGAACATGGGCGTGGATTTGCTGTGGTTGCCGATGAAGTAAGAATACTTGCTGGTAAAACACAAAAAGCGACAACGGAAATTCAAACCATTATCGAAGAGTTACAGCAACGTGCACGCAATGCAGTATCGGTGATGGAACATGGTCAAGGCCGTGTTGAAGCAACGCAGTCTCAAGCTGCATTTGTGAGCGATGCACTGCATGCTATTGAAGATAATTTAATGCAGCTCAAAACTGCCCAGGAAGGTCTTTCTGGATTAATTCAGCGCTCTTAAGTGGTGCTGAATTTAAAAGAAGAAAATATACAAGATGAGAACAAGGTAGCTTTGGTATGAAAGCGATAGTCGGTACACTCGTAGTAATAGGGACACTGTTAGGGGGATACTTACCTCACGGTAGTTTCGGGATTCTGATTCAACCGCTAGAGGTAGTGATTATCTGTGGTGGTGCCATCGGTGCTTATATTATTGCCAATCCAGGTTGGGTTGTTAAAGCAGGTTTTGCTAATAGTTTGGGTTTAGCCAAGCCGGATCCAGTGACTCAAGAGATGCACATGGAGTTATTAGGATTGATGTTTCGTCTGTTCAATAAAGCACGTCGTGAAGGTTTAATGTCGATTGAAGCAGACGTTGAGGATCCGCATTCAAGTGAACTGTTTAACAGTGCGCCTTTAGTGGCGGCAGACCATCATGCTATAGATTTTATTTGTGACTACTTACGTTTAATGATTAGTGGGGCTTCAAACCCATACCAGTTAGAAGATTTGATGATTTTAGAAGTGGATTTGCATCATCACGAGGCCTTAATGCCATCGGAAGCGATCGCAAAAGTCGGTGAAGGTTTACCTGCCTTTGGTATCGTTGCTGCCGTTCTAGGTATTATCGTGACCATGACCTACCTGGATGCAGGGCCGATGGAAATTGCTCACCATATGTCTGTGGCACTGGTGGGAACCTTCCTAGGTATTTTGTTTGCTTATGGTTTTATTGCCCCAATCTCATCTGATTTAGCCAACCGAGCGAATTCTGGAAGCGCTTTTTATGGCGTAATTAAAACCTGTTTAATGGCTAACTTGAACGGTTATGCCCCTCAAGTCGCAGTGGAGTTTGGTCGAAAAGCGATTCCTGGAAAACTTAGACCGAGTTTTAAAGAAGTTGATGAATTCCTTCAGAGCCAGAAATAGTTTTGGCTAGTACTCAACCCTTTAATGGGGCTGAAAGAGAAATAGTATGAGTGATGAACAATCCATAATTATCAAACGACTGAATAAGTGCCCCCACGTTGCACACGGTGGGGCATGGAAAATAGCGTTTGCGGATTTCATGACAGCGGCGATGGCCTTCTTCTTAATGCTATGGGTGCTTGGCGGGGTGAATGACGAAGAGATGAAAGCCATGGCTGAGTATTTTCGTAATCCAACCGTTATAGAAGCTTCACCGATGAAATTAGTTGAGTCGGATGAAGCCGGACAGTCATCCGATTCGATGATTGACATGGGTGGCTTTAAAGATGCACCAAAAGGCAAAGAGGGGGATGAAGACGGTTCTGGCAAAGAGGGACAAGAGCAAGCTCAGATGGAGGCAATGAAAATTAGCCTAGAGCAAAAGCTTGATCAAGACCCAGACTTAAGTCAATTTAAAGATCAGTTAAAAATTGACATAACACCGAATGGATTGCAAGTTCAAATTTTAGACGACCGTAAGCGCCCCATGTTTGGTTCGGGGGTGGACCTGCCGAGAGACTATGCGATGAAGCTGCTTAAAGAGGTGGGTGAAGTCATGGCACAAACATCGAATAAGATTAGTATTGCTGGTCATACCGATTCGTCGGGTTACCATGATCAATCTGAATACACTAACTGGGAGTTGTCGGCAGACAGAGCCAATGCAGCCCGAAGATTATTGTTACAAGGTGGGGTTGATCCAAAGCGGATTGCCCAAGTTGTTGGATTGTCCGATACGGTGCCATTTGATTCAGAAAACCCGTATAATCCACTAAATAGACGTATAAGTATTATTGTCTTGTCTAAAGAGGCAGAGCAGCGATTAAGCGCGTTGAGCGAAGCGCCTGTCTTAGAGGATTTAAGCAAAGAACTTAACAATCCTTTGGGACAATAGAGTAAGTAAAATTATTTATATTAGACATTAACTGGTTAATTTAAGGGTAGTAAGGTATGTCAGAAGAAGCGGTAGAAGAGAAGAAGAAAGGTGGTGGTAAAGGCCTAATTATCATTCTATTAGTGATTCTCATTTTAATGATGGTGGGGATTGGGGTGCTGGTTTACATGTTGATGAGCAAGGACAGTGGAAGTGACTCGGCAGCCGATGAAACCGAAGTTCATGGTTCTGCTGAGCACGGTGATGGTCATGGTGATGAACATGCCGATGAAGACAGTCACGCGAAAGAGTACTCACCAAAATTTAAACAGTTTGAAGCGCCTGCACCAGGTTCTCCTCCAGCCTACTTCACAATGGAAAAATTTGTTGTGAACTTTAACGGTGATGGCCAAGCGAAATTTTTAGCGGTGGATCTCAAATTCTTGTCTTACTATCCGCAAATTGTCGGCGATGCTGGTGAGATGGAGCATTTGCGTCCAATCTTAAAAAATGACATTCAACGCCTGTTGCGTAACCAGCACTTTAACGAGCTCAATACGCCTGATGGTCCAGATAAACTTAGAGAAGAAATTTTAAAAACCGCTCGCGCCATTTTAGAGAAGCATAATATCTATCCAGACTTATTGGAAGATGTTTACATGACTCGCTTTGTGATGCAGTAGTCAGTTTGAATAAGGTCTAACTATGGATGATATTCTAAGCCAAGATGAAGTCGATGCCCTCTTAAAAGGGATGGGTGGGGGTGACGTTGAAACCGAAGATGACGATTCGGCAGATTCGGCGACGGCCAAAGTCTATGACTTTACTAACCAAGAACGTATTGTTCGTGGTCGTCTACCGGCTTTAGATATTATCAACGAACGATTTGCACGCGGTTTTCAGCGACACTTCAATGAGATGATTATGTCGAGTGTTGAAGTGACGCCTGGGGAAGTAAAAATCATTAAGATGATTGATTACTTACGCAACTTATTTGTCCCCACCAGTTTAAATATTTACCGAATCAATCCTTTGAATGGCGTTTCCCTTTTTACCCTTGATTCTAAATTGATTTTTACCGCAGTTGATATCTATTTTGGTGGCACAGGCCTGCTGCCTTTTAAAATTGAAGGTCGTGAATATACCCCTGTTGAAATGAGTATGGTTCGCAGTATTCTTGATATTTCATCTGAAAACCTCCGCAAAGCGTGGGGGCCGGTTATGGACA
Organism: Thiotrichales bacterium; assembly: GCA_016938655.1. GTDB lineage: Bacteria > Pseudomonadota > Gammaproteobacteria > Thiomicrospirales > Thiomicrospiraceae > Thiomicrorhabdus. The sequence goes on from JAFGUG010000011.1 coordinate 208,421, forward strand.
TTGAAATCGAATACATGCACTCGGAGATGAACCCAAAGTTTGCTGGGATTGTTGATCCTACAGATATGATTGTGGTCAGCCCGATACATGTTCGTTTTGAAGGGGTTGAAGGGCGTGTTGATATTGTTATGCCTTATGCCATGCTTGAACCTGTTCGAGATAAGCTTGAAGAGGGCATGCAAAACCTCCAGGGTGAGAGTGATAATCGTTGGTCTCGCACGCTAAAAGAAGAGTCCAAAAATATTGAAGTTGATCTTTCGGTTAATTTAGCCGAATTAAAAATGAATATGAACGATTTAATGAAGATGGAAAAAGGTGATATTATCCCGATTGATATGCCAAAACAAGTCACCATCAAAGCCGAGGGCATTGCAATTGTTCGGGGTAAATTGGGCGAAAGTAACAACAAAAAAGCAGTTAAAATTGAGGATGTATTTCATCATCCTGCTTATCAAGAGCGCAAGATAGAAAACGTTAAGGAGTGGTACGATGAGTGATGAAGAGGATTTAAGTGCTTGGGGCGAGGCGCTTAACGAGCAGGCGGAGGCGACTGAAGATGATCCTTGGGGTGCGGCACTTAACGAGCAAGCGGAAGCTTCTGTTGGTGGTGCTCCCGATTTAGATGCATTGGCAGAAAGTCGTGGCGACAGTCGTGATAAGGTTGATTTGGATGTATTACTCGACATCCCTGTGACGTTACAATTGGAAATTGGTCGCACTAAAGTATCGATTCGAAACTTACTTTCTTATACTCAGGGATCGGTAGTAGAGATGGATCGTCTTGCCGGTGAACCGCTGGACTTATTAGTGAATGGTACCTTAATTGCGCACGGTGAAGTCGTCGTTATCAACGATAAGTTTGGGGTGCGTTTAACCGATGTTATTAGCCCACAAGAACGAATTAAGAAGCTTAAATGATGATTAGTGTCAGTCGTGATCGGCAATACTTATCCGTTAATGTATTTATAAGAGGTTTTTTTAAACCTCTTTTTGCGTTTTTGATGATGGGTTTTTCGCAATTGATTTTAGCTGCCGAAACGGTTAAAGAGGTCGGGGAATCGGTGGTCCAGCCAAGCGACTATTTTTTGCAAATTGTTTTATCGCTTGTCTTGGTTTTATTGATAATTTTTGTCTCAGCATGGATGTTAAGAAGATATGGGCGTTACCCTGGGGTTGCGGATGGCAATCTTAAGGTTTTAGGAGCACTGTCAGTTGGACAGCGTGAACGCATCTTACTACTTCAAGTCGGTAAAGAACAAATTTTGGTTGGCGTCACGAGTAGCCGAATTACCACCTTACATCAGCTGCCTGAAAATATTGAAACTCATCAAGTACAGCCTTTAAAAGGCGCTTTTGCCCAACGGTTTCAAGAAGCTTTAAGTCAAAAAGCAGCACCTAATTCAAGCAATAACGCAAAGTCGGAACAAAAGTAACGTTATGAAAAGCAGCAGGCCTCCTCTGAAACCTTATCAATTTGTTCTGTTTTTAGGACTTGTTTTGTTTCCATTGATCTCCTTGGCTATGCCTGGGGTTCCGGCATTTACCGTTGAAACCGATGCTGCGGGTAATCAAGACTATACCTTGACCATGCAAATTCTGTTGTTAATGACGGGGCTAACACTCTTGCCTGCCGCGTTAATCGCAATGACCTCATTCTTACGTATAATCATTGTTTTGGCGCTTTTAAGGCAAGCGTTAGGTACGATGCAAACTCCATCAACTAAAGTGTTGATCGCATTAGCCCTGTTTTTAACGCTGTTTATTATGTCGCCGGTTTTAGATAAGGTTTACGAGACCGCGGTTGCACCTTACATGGAAGAGCAGATTCAATTTACCGAGGCGGTTGAGCTAGGTTCAAAGCCCGTTTATCAGTTCATGCTGCAACAAACTCGCGAAGATGATTTAGGGATGTTTGCTGAAATGGCTGATATTACTTTAGATGATCCACAAAACATTCCCTTTAAAGTCTTAATTCCTGCTTTTATGACCAGTGAGCTTAAAACGGCTTTCCAAATTGGGTTTATGCTGTTTATTCCCTTTTTAATTATTGACTTGGTTGTCGCCAGTTTATTGATGTCGATGGGTATGATGATGCTCTCGCCCATGATTATCTCGTTGCCGTTTAAGTTGATGCTTTTTGTATTAATTGACGGCTGGGCGCTCGTTGTGGGAACATTAGCCAATAGTTTCGTCGTCCCTGGAGGCATATGATGCAAGAAGCGTTTGTATTAACATTAGGTCAAAAAATGCTTGAGGTAACCGCCATGTTGGCTGCGCCTCTATTAATTCCAGCATTGATTATTGGTTTGGTCGTGGGGATGTTTCAGGCCGCTACACAAATTAACGAGATGACCTTGAGTTTTATTCCTAAGCTCGCAATCGTAGGGTTGGCACTGGTCTTTTTTGGGCCCTGGATGCTGACGACTTTAATCTCCTTCACTAAAGAGCTCTATCAGAATATTCCGGCGCTTATTGGATAAGCTATGACTTTTAGTTACGTTGAGTTTCTTCAGCTACTAGGTTTGTACTTTTGGCCTTTTGTTCGTATTGGTGCCATGCTCTCCATTGTTCCGCTATTCAGTTTACAATCTATTACAATGCAAACTCGCGTTATTCTTACGCTCTTTATCACCATTGTCGTTGCTCCTAATCTAGCCTTGCCACCGCCGGTTGACCCTTTTACTTGGCAGGGTGTCTTATTTCTTATTCAGCAAATTTTAATTGGTTTGGCAATGGGGACGGTTTTTTTAATTGTCTTTCAGGCTTTTATTATTGCGGGTCATATTATTGCGATGGGTATGGGGTTAGCGTTTGCACAGATGGTTGATCCCGGAACAGGGGTTAGTTCACCGATAGTTTCGCAATATTTTTCCATTATTGTCACCTTACTGTTTTTAGCCCTCAATGGCCATTTGTTGATTATTCAGGTGGTGGTTGATAGTTTTGAGTATTTGCCCATTGGAGTGCACTTTTTAACTCAAGAAAGTCTGCGAAATTTAGTTGAGTTTGGAAGTTATATGTTTTCTGCAGGGGTTTTGGTTGCTTTGCCTGCAGTGACAGCTCTGTTATTAATTAACGTTGCGTTCGGTGTTGTCACGCGAGCAGCACCTGCCTTAAATATTTTTGCAGTTGGTTTCCCGGTTACGCTTCTAACTGGTTTGGTCATGCTGTCTTTAACAACACCGTTGATATTGCCACATCTGCAAGAACTCATCCATCGTTCAGTCGAATTGATTACTAATTTTAAATTGGTGGGCGGTTAGGTAAATGGCTGAGAACGAAGACGGTTCAGAAAAATCCGAAGAACCTACCGATAAAAAGGTTCGAGAGTCTAGAGAAAAAGGGCAGATACCCCGTTCTAAGGAGTTAACGACGGTTTTAATGACCTTGGGAGCGGCCGTTTTTTTACTTTTCTACGGCGCACAGATGATGCAAGATTTCCAGATTCTTGCAACCCGAGGCTTAAGTTTCGGACGGGAGGTTGCGTTTGATGAGCTTAAAATGTGGCATTTGATTGAAGCATTAGTTGTTCAGGGAATTTTAATGATTACCCCTTTTTTGCTGGTCATGGCCTTAATTGCAATGATTTCCCCCATGCTTTTAGGCGGTTGGTCATTTAGCGCTAAAGCGATTTCACCAAAATTGAGTAAACTTAACCCTGTGTCGGGTATTAAGCGCATGTTCTCTTTCAAGGCCTTGTTAGAGCTCTTTAAGGCGTTGGCTAAATTCACATTAGTTATATCAATCGCGACGTTCTTTTTATATTCGATCTTTGGAGAGGTTTTGGCCTTAGGTATCGAACCTTTGAAATTTGCGCTCGGACACGCCGGTAGTATTATTGTTGAAGCGTTTATTTTTGTTAGCCTATCCTTAATTATTATTGCTCTGGTTGATGTACCGTTTCAGGTGTGGGACCATAATCGACAGTTAAAAATGACTAAGCAAGAGGTCAAAGAAGAATTTAAGCAGCAAGAAGGTAATCCCGAGGTTAAAGGGCGTATTCGACAGATTCAGCGGGAGATGTCGCAGCAACGAATGATGCAGAAGGTACCGGAAGCGGATGTGATTGTAACCAACCCAACCCACTTTGCCGTTGCCCTTAAATATTCTCCAGACGACATGCAAGAACCCGTGGTTTTAGCAATGGGTGTTGATTTCTTGGCTTCCCAGATTCGTACCATCGCACAAGAACATAATATTCCGATTGTAGAAGCACCACCTTTAGCCCGTGCTTTATACTATAATGCGGAAATAGACCAGGCAATTCCTTATGACCTATTTAAAGCGGTTGCGGCGGTACTGGCTTATGTTTATCAACTCAAACAAACGGGTAAAGCCAATACCGTTGATTTTGAAAACTTACCTATTCCGAGTGGTGTGAAAACGGAATAATTCTCGTTAGAGAACTAGATTTAAGAGACAAATGGATTTTCAACAACTGCTTGCCAAAATAAAACAAAATTCCTTTCGTGGCCTAGGGGTCCCGATTGCAGTTTTGGCATTGTTGGGAATGGTGACCATTCCACTGCCTCCTGCACTTTTGGATCTGTTTTTTACCTTTAATATCGCCTTATCACTTGTTGTTTTAATGGTGACCCTTTACGCCAAGCGTCCGCTTGATTTTGCGATATTTCCAACCATCATCTTGTTGGCAACCCTCTTTAGACTCTCTTTAAACATTGCCTCAACTCGTGTTATTTTGCTTGAAGGCCACAATGGTGGGGCATCAGCTGGACACGTGATTGAGGCCTTTGGTGAGTTTGTTATTGGTGGAAACTTTGCCGTTGGTTTAGTCGTGTTTGCCATTCTTGTTATTATTAACTTTGTGGTAATTACCAAAGGTGCTGGACGAGTTGCGGAAGTAAGCGCACGTTTTACCTTAGATTCCATGCCGGGTAAACAGATGGCGATTGATGCCGATTTAAATTCGGGACTAATATCGCAGGAAGAGGCGCAGTTAAGACGCCAAGAGATTGCTTCAGAAGCGGATTTTTATGGTTCCATGGACGGTGCCAGTAAGTTTGTTCGTGGTGATGCCATTGCCGGTATTATCATTCTGTTTATAAACTTGATTGGTGGTTTTGCTATCGGCATGGGTCAACATGATTTGGCATTTGGACAAGCGCTTGAAGTCTATACGTTATTGACGTTAGGTGATGGTTTGGTGGCGCAAATCCCAGCACTCTTGCTCTCAACGGCCACCGCAATTATTGTCACTCGAGTCACCGGTGATAAACGCGATATGGGCGAGCAGGTGCAGATGCAAATGTTCAACAATCCGCGCTCATTAGCAATGACAGCAGGGATTGTTGGTGTGTTTGGTTTGATTCCTGGTATGCCAAACTTAGCTTTTTTATCATTTGCAGTGGTTGCGGGTGGTGGGGCATATTTAATTTATCGTCGACAGCAAGAGACACCGGAACCTGAAGCAGTATTGAGCGAATCGACACCCGCAGATTCCAAGCCGCCAGAACTCAGTTGGGACGATGTTCAAGAACTGGATGTTTTAGGATTGGAAGTCGGTTACCGACTGATTCCAATGGTCGATCAATCACAAAATGGTCAGTTGCTGGAGCGTGTTAAAGGGGTTCGTCGTAAAGTATCCCAAGAACTTGGCTTTTTAGTGCCAGCGGTTCATATTCGTGATAATTTAGACTTAAAGCCCAACCAGTATCGAATTATGTTGATGGGGGTTGCCAGTGGCGAAGGTGAAGTTTTTCCTGATAAAGAGCTTGCCATTAATCCGGGGCAAATTTTAGGCGAAGTACAAGGCATTAAAACAACAGATCCCACTTTTGGCTTAGAAGCGGTTTGGATCGATCCAAAAGAGCGTGACCAAGCTCAAGCATTAGGTTACACGGTAGTGGATGCCAGCACAGTTGTCGCCACTCATATAAGTCAGCTGATTCAAGACTATGCGTTTGAATTACTTGGGCATGATGAAACTCAAAAACTATTGGACAAACTCAAACTTATCTCACCAAAGCTGGTCGATGAGTTGATTCCTGATAAGCTTAGCTTAGCGGTTTTGGTTAAAATTTTACAAAATTTGTTATTAGAAAAAGTCTCTATTCGCGACATGAGAACCATTTTAGAAACCTTAACTACGCGTGCCTCGTTAACTCAGGATTCAAATGAACTGACACAATATGTAAGAGCTGCGTTAGGGCGTTCTATTGTGCAAGACATTTTAGGCAAAGAGAACGAGTTAAAGGTTATTACGCTTGAGCCTTCTTTGGAACAGTTATTGCTCCAAGCCACTCAAGGCGCACCTGAAGGGCAGCTTGCGATTGAACCAGGATTGGCTGAAAGGTTGCATGGCACTTTAAAAGAAGAGTCTCAAAAGATTGAGATGACTGGGCAGTCTGCCGTATTGCTCGTCGCACCCCAAATTCGAGCTCAATTGGCAAGGCTTTTTCGCTACAGTCTGCCATCACTGCATATTTTGGCTTACTCAGAGGTGCCAGAAAATCGACAAATCAGTGTTGTAGCAAACGTTGGTCAAGGAGGTTAAGGTGAAAATCAAACGTTACTTTGCACCCACCATGCGACAAGCGATGCTGTTAGTAAAAGAGGCTCAAGGCGATGATGCCGTCATTCTGTCGAGTCGAAACACCCCTGAAGGAATTGAGCTTGTTGCTGCGGTAGACCCAGAGGTTCAAGAGTTTAAAAACAAACAGTATAAGCCTGAATTAGGCAGCAGTTATGTTTCACCTGAAACGGTAAATCATGGTTCTGCGAATTCAGAGTCGGCTAGTCACAATTCGGCTGAGATTGCTAGGATGGCACAAGAGTTAAAAGCCGTTCGAGCCATGCTCGAAAACCAGTTATCAGGCTTGGCTTGGGGGCAATCTGAGCAGCAAAACCCCGATAAAGTTTCGTTAATTAAGCGCTTAATGCAATTAGGGATCGGTTGGAACTTAAGTGAAAAATTTGTAGAAAATATACAAGGTCATAAGCAGCAGGCCTGGTCAGAAATTTTGCTTGAGATGGAGCGTTCTATTCCAGTTGAAAATCGGGATATATTAGAACGTGGCGGGATAGTTGCTCTAGTTGGTCCAACGGGGGTGGGTAAAACCACCACCATTGCTAAAATGGCCAGTCGTTTTGTGATGCGGAATAGTCCAGAACAGCTGGCGCTAGTCACAACCGACTGTTACAAAATTGGTGCCCAAGCGCAGTTAAAAACGTTTGCTGAATTGATTGGTGTGCCAGTGCATGTTGTGAGTTCGCAGGGTGAACTTTATGCACTGCTGGCCTCGATGAGCCACAAAAAATTAATACTTATTGATACAGCTGGAATGAGCCAGCGTGATTTACAACTTTCACAACAACTAACGACTGCCAATGCAGGGTTTAGTAGTGTTAAAAACTACTTAGTTATGTCAGCAGCGACGCAACTCAATGTGATGAAAGACATTGTTAAGTCGTTTAATCAAGTGGGCTTAAATGGCTGCATTTTGACTAAAGTCGATGAAGCATTACAATTAGGCAATATAATAACGGTTTTAATAGAACAAAAACTTTCCATTGCCTACTTATCCGAAGGACAACGTGTGCCAGAAGATTTAACGCCCGCCAAAGTAAGAGATTTAATTGATCGTGCAATCGTGCTTGGTCAACAAAATAACCACAACAGACAAGATGATGAAAAAGCATTCCGTTTAGGAATGGGAAAGGAGATATCTGATGCTCAATGATCAAGCAGCAGGCTTGCGAGCAATGCAATCAAAACCGGTTACCAAAGAGAATTCGCCTTCGGGTAGTCCGGTGAGAGTGATTGCCGTTGCCAGTGGTAAAGGAGGGGTGGGGAAAACCAATGTCTCAGTGAATCTAGGCATCTCTCTTTGCAAGTTGGGTAATCGTGTGTTGTTAATGGATGCTGACATGGGTTTGGCCAATGTTGATATTATGCTCGGATTACAAACCAAATATAATTTGTCACATGTGCTGGATGGTGAAAAAACATTAAAAGAGATTATCGTTGAAGGCCCTGGTGGATTAAAAGTCATCCCTGCTGCTTCAGGGGTTCGCCGAATGGCGCAATTAAATGCCATGGAAAATGCCGGCATCATCAATGCATTTTCAGAACTTAGCGGTGAGCTTGATGTTTTGATTATCGATACCGCGGCCGGTATTGCCGATAGTGTTGTGAGTTTTTGTCGTGCGGCTCAAGAGGTGGTCGTAGTGGTCACAGATGAACCTGCTTCTATCACCGATGCTTACGCATTAATTAAAGTTTTGAGTCGTGATTACCAAGTCACTCGTATTCGTTTGTTAGCGAATATGAGTCGATCAGAACAACACGGTAAGCAGCTATTTAATAAACTTTCGCGCGTTTGTGAGCAGTTTTTGGATGTGACTATTGATTACCTAGGTACGATTCCATTTGATCACGACCTTCGTGATGCGGTTCAAAAACAGAGCCCTGTTACCATTAGTTATCCTAATAGTGCCGCTGCAAAAGCCTTTAAAGAGGTGGCATACGCTGTGGACTCTTGGCCTATTCCTAAAGGCATGACGGGATATTTACAGTTTTTTGTAGAAAATTTATTTCAATCTGGCCATTAAGGACATCGAATGAGCGCAACCGACGTTTATAGTTCAGTTCAAAAGCAGAATTCACGGCCAACAGGTAATGATATTGAGCAATACTTGCCGTTGGTAAAGCGCATTGCTTATCACTTAAAAGGCCGTTTGCCAGACAGTGTTTTTGTTGAAGACTTGATCCAGTCGGGGATTATTGGCTTAATGGAAGCGATGCAAAAGTTTGATTCTGGTCAGGGTGCAAGTTTTGAAACCTATGCCGGTATTCGTATTCGTGGTTCCATGTTGGATGAAATTCGTAAGGGCGATTGGACTCCCAGATCCGTTCATCGCAAGTCTCGAGAAGTCAGTGATGCAATCAATCGACTAGAGTCAAAGTTTGGTCGAGAAGCCAAAGATGATGAAATTGCCGAAGAATTGGGTGTTTCAATTCATGATTATCATAAGATTTTAAAAGATACTAATGGTGCCCAACTCTTATCGATTGATGAGCCTGATCACGAAGAGTTATCAGAAGATCGTATTGTCGGTTCTTTTTTATCGCCTTTTGCAGAGTTGGCGGAGTCGGGTTTTCAAGCGGCGCTTGTAGAGCAAATTGCCGCCTTGCCGGAAAAAGAAAAATTGGTTATGGCGCTTTATTACGATGAAGAGTTAAACCTAAAAGAGATTGGCGAAGTGTTGGATGTGAGTGAATCGCGAGTCAGTCAGATACACACCCAAGCCGTAAAGCGTTTAAGAGCCCGTTTGGACAGTTGGATTTAGCCAATGCATTTCCGTAAAAGGAAGAGGCCATGCAATTAGATCGAAGTATGCACATTTTAGTGGTTGATGACTTTTCTACTATGCGTAGAGTTGTGAATAACCTCTTAACAGACTTAGGCTTTACCCATATTGATGAAGCGGATGACGGTGCAACCGCTTGGCCATTAGTTAAAACGGGTCGATATGACTTTATTGTCAGCGACTTAAACATGCCTAAGATGTCTGGACTTGAACTATTAACTAACATTCGTGCCGATATAAACTTAAAGCATACACCCTTTTTATTGATAACCGCTGAAGCAAAAAAAAGTCAGTTTTTAGAGGCAACCCAATTGGGTGTCGATGGTTACATCGTAAAACCCTTTACGGCCGAAACCTTACATAGCCAAATTCAAAAAATCTTTGAACAACGTGCTCAAGAAGCAAATGCATACTAATTTAGACAATAATCATAAAGCTCCATGCCAATAAAATAGATAACAGGCAAGGGGCTTTTTTTTTGACCAGAGGAAACAAGGATGACGATGGAAACTCAAATTGATAAAGCATTGGTGCAGGCGTTACTGGATGCCATTGAAAATAATCAAACCGACAAGGCTGCGATATTAGTGGATGAGCTTACTCAGTTAAGAGAGTCCGAGTTAGTTAACCAAATAACCGAACTTAGTCAAAATTTGCATCATACTTTAAATGATTTAGAGTCGGACACACCCATTCTGATGCATGCCAAACATGACTTGCCGGATGTGACTGAACGACTTCAATATGTCATTGATGAAACTCAAAAAGCCAGTGAAACGACATTATCTTCTACGGAATGCGTGTTAAATTTATTGGAGCAAGTTAAATTGCTACTAGCTGAGAATCAAAGTCCAGAACAAAGTATTAATCTAATTGAGCAGGCCTGCTCAGAAGTCATCAATATTATGATGGCACAATCTTTTCAAGACTTAACAGGACAAGTGTTAAACCGTGTTATTTACATTATGACTGATCTGGAAGGGAGTTTGAAAGGGCTTATTGAACGCTCTAAATATGACTTTCAAGCGATTCCTGAAAGACAACAGACGGATTCCGAGAGAGAAGCAGCGGAAGCTAAAGGTGTCGGTCCTAATGTGACTCGTAAAGGTAAGGAAGACATTGTGGCGTCTCAAGAAGATATCGATGACCTATTGGGTGATCTAGGACTCTGAACTTTTAAGCCTGATAAGGTTTAGTGGCATGGTGATTGCTTGATCAAGCCATAAACCCGAGCAATGGCTTAGATGAGGAACAGGTTGTGGACGAAGATATTTTACAGGACTTTCTGGTTGAAGCGACAGAGCTGGTTGATGCACTCAATGGACAGTTAATGGACCTTGAACAGTCACCAGAAGACCGTGACTTGCTCAATGCTGTCTTTAGAGGGTTTCACACCATTAAAGGGGGCGCTGGCTTTTTAAGCATTACCGCGCTGATTGAGGTATGCCACCGAGCAGAAAATGTTTTCGACAAAATTCGTAATGGTGATGTGCCCTATGATGCGCGAGCGGCGGATGTCATTTTAAGAGCGTATGATGTGATCAGCGACATTATTGAGGCCTTGAATGGTGGTGCAACCGCTGAAGAGTTGCCAAAGAATGATGCTGGATTGTTAGCCGAGTTAGATGCCTTAACCAAAGGTGGTATGCCGGAACCCGCTGTGGAAGCGAAGCCTGTTGCAACGGGTGGTCAGTTAAAACTTTCCGATGATGTGGATCCTGACGGCGATATGACCGACGAAGAGTTTGAAGCGTTGTTAAATCAACGAGATAGCTTACCCGATTCTGTTCAAGAAACCCCGTTACCTGTTGAAGGACTGCAGTTGAGCCCTGATGTAGATCCAGACGGTGATATGACCGATGAGGAGTTTGAGGCCTTATTGAACCAAAGAGATATGATTTCAACTGAACCGGAAGAGATGCCGGTGGAAATAGTTGCCGCTCCTCCTGCTCCGAAACCTGCTCCAGCCCCAAAACCAAGCTCTAAAGCTGTCGCTAAGCCATCTGCGGACGCTGCTCCAAATAAAGCGGTCGGTAAAAGTGCCGCTGAATCTTCGGTGCGTGTGGATACCAAGCGACTAGACGAAATAATGAATTTAGTGGGTGAGCTGGTATTGGTAAGAAATCGTCTGTTGACTTTACGATCCGTTCAGGGGGGCAGTGAAGATTTATCAAATGCCGTTGCCAACCTCGATCACGTTACTACCGATTTACAAAATTCGGTTATGAAAACGCGAATGCAACCGGTTAAAAAAGTGTTTGGTCGTTTCCCTCGCGTTGTTCGTGATTTGGCTCGAAAATTGGGCAAAGAGATTGATTTAGAGTTACTCGGTGAAGAGACTGATTTAGATAAAAACTTGGTTGAAGCACTGGCCGATCCATTAGTGCATTTGGTTCGTAACTCGGTTGACCATGGTATTGAAATGCCTGCAGACCGAATTGCTTCTGGTAAAAGTAAGAACGGAACAATTATTCTGGCTGCCGAACAAGAGGGTGACCACATTCTGCTATCGATTACCGATGATGGCAAAGGGATGGATCCAGACATGCTTCGCCGTAAAGCGGTTGAAAAAGGCATGATGGATGAACTCACAGCCCATCAGCTGGATGATAAAGCTGCTTTCCAATTAATTATGGGCGCCGGTTTTTCAACGGCTGACCAAATCAGTGATATTTCTGGTCGGGGTGTGGGGATGGACGTGGTCAAAAGTATGATCACCAAACTCAACGGTAGTATTGATATTCACTCAGTGCCGGGAGAGGGCACTCGAATGAGTATTCGTGTGCCTTTGACTTTAGCAATTTTGCCTACTTTAATGGTCTCATTTGAAGAAGATAATTATGCAATTCCATTAACCAGTGTCCAAGAGATTTTCGACTACGATTCAGGCAAGACCAATAAAATTGATGGTCAAATGATGGTGCGTTTGCGAGACAGAAGTGTACCTCTCTATTTTCTGTCTGAGTGGTTATCACCCAATCATACAAAAGAGAGCTATGAAAACGATAAGGTTATTATTGTTTCCATTGGAAATCAGCGAGCTGGACTTGTCGTTGAGCAAGTCAACGGGCAGGAAGAGGTGGTCATTAAACCCTTAGGCGTCATGCTTAAAAAAGTGCCCGGTTATGCCGGTGCAACCATTACTGGTAATGGAAGTATTGCGCTTATTCTCGATCTACCTGGCGTACTTCAGCGCTTTCAGTAAAAAGGATAATCATAATGGATTTGGAACAACAATCATCAATGTCACCTTCTTACGGTGCTGATATGGAAGATGAATCGAGTTACATGGGACCAAGTGCACGTTGTGTACTGTTTATGCTTGAAGATGAAATCTACGGTATCCATGTTAAAAAGATTCGAGAGGTTTTGCGTGTTGGCTCAATTCGTAATGTAGCAGGAACGCCGCACAATGTCCTAGGCGTCATCAATGTTCGTGGTGTCATTGTGACCGTATTAGATGCACGTTCTATGTTCAATATGGGCTCTAAAGAGATTACTGACCACTCGCGAATTATTATTGTCGAGTTGGATGAAGAGCAGACGGTTGGTCTTATGGTTGATTTTGTGATGGAAGTTAAAGATATTCCTGAAAATAAATTTGAAGCGCTCTCAACCACAAAAGAAAATGCCTCACGCTATATTCAAGGTATTGCCCATTTCCAAGATAATGTCATTATTTTAATTGACGTAGATAATATGTTCACAGAGCTTTTGTAAGCTTAGGTTTATCTTTCTTTAATCGCCTTGCTTTAATGGTAAATATACCAATATTTTTCACTCATTCTTTGCAAGTGCTTACGTTCTGTAAGTGCGTGACCTGAAAACCAATTTAAATTCCCCCGCTATTTCTTAGGGATAGGTTTGTCATTAAGTTGATAAGCGAATACCAAGACTTGTGCGACCGCTTCGTAGAGGACTTGAGGGATTTCTTGATTGAGTTCAACTTGGCTCAAGAGTTCAACCAGTTGAGGGTCTTGTTTGATGGGAATGTTATGTTTTTTTGCGATGTCCAGAATTTGTTGAGCAATATATCCAGAGCCTTTAGACGTGACGATGGGAGCGGTATCGCCTTCATATTGAAGCGATACCGCAACTCTGTCACTTAAGGGCACCGAATTATTTTTCGGTTCATTCATGTTTTAATTATTCAAAAGTAGCGCTTCTGATAACCCTGTTTTTTTAGCGGCATCAGTAAGTGTGTCGTTGGTATTTTCCCAGGCGATATTCTTTTGATTGTTTTGAGCAGTTTGAATGATCGAAAGTAAACTTTGTAAACCACTGGTATCGATGTTTTCAACAGCCTGGGCATCAAAAATAATGTCATCACCCAGGTCAGAAATTGCCGTGCTAATTTCGTTGTAGCTGGCTTCAATGGTATGAATCGTCAAGCTTTCAGGTAAGGTGATTGTGTCAGCCATGTAGTTCCCCTTAGGAGGTTTCAAACAGGTTACGTCACCAAATTACCGTTTGTAAAATGGCGAAGCGAGATATTTGTTTTTAATTACAGAACGCGAGTGATCACAGAAAGTAGTTTTTCTGGGCTAAATGGCTTAACAATCCAACCGGTCGCACCCGCTTCTTTACCTTTTGTTTTCATATCACCTGAAGATTCTGTTGTCAGGCACAAAATAGGGGTGAATTTGAAGTTAGGCATTGCACGTAATGCCGTAATTAGTTCAATTCCGTTCATATTAGGCATGTTGATGTCAGTCACAATTAAATCAAATTGCTGTTGTTTAGCAATTGCGAGTGCAATAGCCCCATCTTCAGCTTCTGTTACATCGTGTCCTGCGGATTTTAAAGACATGCTTACCATTTGACGCATTGATTTTGAATCGTCGACAGCTAGAATTTTTGACATTTTTTTAATCTCTTACTGGGTTCGTTATTGATTGCGAGTTATTAATTATCGACTATTTTATTCTTTATTGAGGCTATTTTGAATAGAAGCCAGTATTCCATCGTTAATTAATTGATTCACATTAAGCACAACCACCATTTTATCGGCCATGGTTGCAAGTCCATTTATGTATTCAGTGTGGATTGAACCACTCATATCTGGCGAGTTTTGTAAGCTGCTGGACGACAAAGAGTGAACGTCTGAGACGCCGTCAACAACTAAACCAATAATTTTGTGATTGCCGTTGGCATCCTGTGATCGAAGAATAATGACAACCGTTGATTCATTATAGGTAACGCTGTCAAGTCCAAACCGAACCCGTAAGTCGATAATGGGGACGACAGCACCACGAAGGTTAATAACGCCCATTACATAGTTGGGTGTATTTGGAATGTTCGTGGTTTTTTCCCATCCTTTAATCTCTTGAACGGTCAGAATATCCACGCCGTACTCTTCATCGCCTAGAACAAAACTTAAGACTTGGTCATCTTGATCTTGTTTTTGCCCGATTTGATCTTTTACTTTATTAAGATTTGCACCCATGTTTTGAGTCTCTCTCTATGTAACGTCATCGATAAAGTACCTTATTGAGGCAAAAATATCTAGCCTAACCCTGATAATAAAAGGGTTCAAGCGAATAATCATGACATAAGGTTCTAATTGAATTAGTTAAAGCAAAAACTAGACCGATATGTCAATCAGAGCAACTTTTGTTACAAATTCGCTGGCTTTAAAAGGTTTTTGAACCACTTCTATTTTAGAAACGGTTAAGTTGAGTTGTTGAAATTGCTCAGCCAGCCTGTCTTGGTGAGTGCGAATTTTATCCTCCAGTGCAAGGCTTTCACACCAAACATAACAACTTAATTGATTTTGTTCTTCGTTTAACTGCAGTTTTACTTCCATGTGTTGTTCGTCAATCGTCACTTTTATGAGCACTTCCCATGTTTTTTCATTGGGTGCTTTGTGTCGATAAATTTCAAAACCAGACACTTGCAGTTGTGAACTTGCTTGAACAGGGAGTTCGATGTTGACCAAGTTTGGGTTTTCATAAAGCTGTAATTGCTGAACCGTAAGTTTATTAATGGCTTGGTTTATTAAGCTGTTTAATTGCTTCAGGCCTGCTGAATTTGGTGTATTTTGCAAAAGCGCTAGTGTTTGATTCTGTAATTTAAGAAGTTGGGCTTTTGTATCTTGATTAAAAGGCGTTTGCGATCGATTCTGTTTGAGATTGTTTTCCAGGAACAGACCGCTTTGTGAAAACAACTGTTTTAAATCTTTTCCATCCAAATTAGGTTTTGGGCGTAATAGTTGCTCAAGCAGAAGTTGAATAGATGTCTGTATAACAGCGGGCAAATTCGGAAGGGTTAGGATTTGATTTAAGGCTTGGTGAATCGGCAGTTGTTGCCCTAAGGCTTGCCGGTAGGTTGTCTGGAGTGTGTTGTTGATGAGGTTTTGCGTCTGTTGGCTGGTTTGATTCGCTGTTTTGAGATCGTTAATCGATAAAATGACCGAAGGGTGTGTTTGTTTAACCGTGACTTGTATATTGCCAGCGGTTAAGTTCGTTAATTTGGTGTCAGCCAAAAGGGATTGCGAGCCAATTTGCAATAGTAGTTGATTACCAATTGGCTTGACAATGGTTGCAGTGAGCACTTGACCGATTTTAAAATCGTTTAACGCAATTTTATTAGGGTTATTGAGCTGTAAAGTGTTGCTGTTTACCTGCGATATATTTACCATGGCACCTTATTAGCTTTGTGAATGCTTAATAGCCTAACTATAATGTAGAAACGTTGCAAAAGCCAAATGGCTTTTTTAATAGCAAAACAACTTCCCGGTTTTGGGGGGGGTTGTTAAAGGTGTAAATGCTTTATGAGTGAACATGAATTTGACTTTAATGATCAAGATTTTACGCGAGTAAAAAAAATGGTCTACGATTTTGCCGGTATCGACCTTAACGATTCCAAAAAGAGTTTAGTTTACAATCGACTCTCAAAACGGATACGTTTTTTAGATTTATCAAGTTTTAAAGCCTATCTTGATTATGTGGTCGAGCAAGGTGAGAGTGAGTTTGTTCATTTAATTAATGCGATTACCACAAACCTTACCTTTTTCTTCCGAGAGAACCATCATTTTGAATACCTTGCGGATACGGTTATACCTCAACTGATTAAAGATAATCATCAATCTAAGAAGATACGGATTTGGTCAGCAGGTTGTTCAACTGGAGAAGAGCCTTATTCGATTGCCATTGTTTTAAAAGAAACCGTTCCCGCAGGTTGGGATGCGCGCGTTATTGCAACTGACCTTGACACCACCGTCGTAGAGACCGGAAAAGCCGGTGTTTACAAAGATGACCGTTTAAAAGGGGTTTCTGAAGCACGTAAAAAAAGATGGTTTCTAAAAGGAACGGGCTCTATGGACGGCTGGATTAAAGCTAAGCCAGAAATCCAAGAAATTATTGATTTTGGTCAAATAAATCTTATGAATGATTGGCCGCTTAAAGAGAAGATGGATGTCATTTTTTGCCGTAATGTCGTCATTTATTTTGATAAGCCAACTCAAAGTAAGTTGTTTGACCGCTACGCTAACCAGTTGGTTGAGAAAGGTCACCTTTTTGTTGGGCATTCAGAGTCACTTTATAAAGTATGTGATCGATTTGAACTATTAGGTAAAACAATTTATAAAAAAACACATTGAAATTGTTTGATGAATTCAATCAAAATAGATTAGAACTGCTTTAAACTTTACCTCATTTCTTTTTGCATCAATCGACTTAAGATTGATCTTAAAAAAATATTTATAGAAAACGTAATAGAAGGGAAACCCATGGCGGCAACGAAAGTCCTTATTGTGGATGATTCTGCGTTAATACGACAGATGTTAGAAGAGATGTTATCGTCCGACCCAATGATAGAAGTGGTTGGAACGGCTGCGGATCCTTACGTGGCGCGCGAGAAAATTAAAGAGCTGCACCCTGATGTGTTAACTCTGGATATTGAAATGCCACGCATGGATGGTTTGACCTTCCTCAAGAACTTAATGCGCTTACACCCTTTACCCGTCATTATGGTTTCTACGCTGACTGAAAGCGGTGCAGATATTACCTTTGAAGCCCTAGAATTAGGTGCAGTGGACTTTGTTACCAAGCCTAAAATTAACGTTAAAAATACCTTCGAGGCTTACCGTGAAGAGATTTGTGGCAAAGTACGAATGGCTTCAAGAGTCAGCAAGTCCATGTTGGAGCGCCGTTATCAACGTTACAGTCAAAACCAGCAGACTCCAGCGCACAAGCCTCAACCAATTAAACCTTTGGCTCCGGTAGCAGAAAAACGGTCGCTGGATGATGTGCTTGGTCAAAATAAACCCGTTAATCGCTCTTTTAGAGCCACCGATAAAATTATAGCTCTAGGCGCTTCGACTGGCGGAACCGAAGCAATTAAAGAAGTGCTGATGGGCTTGCCTGCTAATGCACCTGCCATGGTTATTACCCAACACATTCCAGCGGCCTTTAGTTTGCCGTTTGCAAAACGAATGGATACGGTGACTGCTATGACGGTTTGCCAAGCAGAAGATGGCCAAGCCATTTTACCCGGCCATGTTTATATCGCGCCAGGTGACCAGCATTTAATGGTGATGCGCGAAGGCACAAAGTATGTGTGCCGTTTAAACGATGGTCCGCCAGTTAACCGTCATAAGCCCTCTGTGGATGTGATGTTTCGTTCTGTGGTACAAAATGTTGGCCCCAACGCGATTGGCGTGTTACTAACCGGCATGGGGAACGATGGGGCACAAGGTATGAAAGAGCTTCAAGGGCTTAAAGTGCCAACCATTGCTCAAGATGAAAAAACCAGCGTTGTTTGGGGTATGCCAGGCGAGGCAGTTAAGCTCGGTGCAGCGGATGACATTTTGCCTTTAACTTCCATTGCAGCACGCATCATTGCGCTTGCGGCAAAGTAATATAAAAACAGTATGAATTTTTGGCATATTACCTGCTTTAACCTAGCGGTATAGAGACGTTTATCAAGCTTGATCCGTCTTGGCAAATAACCGTTAAGGAACTTAAACATGCTTCAATTCATGAAAGATTACTGGACCGCTTGGGTCGTGACTCTGATTGTTTTTATCGTCAGCTTTCTAGAAGTCACGTTATTAACCGCTGTTGGCGTGTTACTTCTGTCAATTGTCTGGTCACTGATTGTGGCAAGAGTTGCCGGGGCCAAGCCAGCGTCTTCTAAGCCAGTATCCTCGGCTCCAACAACTGCGTCACCCGTATCCAGATTGGCAATGGGTGGATCAATGGTTTCTATTTCCACTGCAGATGAATCGATTCACTCAGTGGTCATGGACTATGACGAAACCATCAACAGCGAAATCGCAGTAATTAATGATGAGTTAGCCCAAGTCAACGTGTTGATTGCGGAGTCTATTGAAACCCTGAATAACAGCTTTTCTGGTCTCTACCAACATACTCAGGCAGAATACGAACTGATTCGTTCTTTGCTTGAAAATTTAGGTGGCGATGAACACTCTGATGAGATGAGTGTGCAAAAGTTCTCTGCCGAGATTAAAGTGGTCTTAACCTATTTGATTGGGTTACTAACAAATTCGAGTCAACGAAGTTCGCAAACCGTTGAAAAAATTGATGATATGGTTGGTCAGATTGAATCCATCTTCACCTTGCTTGAGGATGTAAAAGGCATTGCCGACCAAACGAACTTACTGGCTTTAAATGCAGCTATTGAGGCGGCACGAGCGGGTGAAGCAGGGCGTGGTTTTGCCGTTGTAGCCGATGAAGTTCGCAAATTATCACTTAACTCAAACCTACTTAACGCACAAATTCGTAAACAGGCTGAGAAAGCTCGTGGTACGGTTGACCAAGTTCGTCATATCGTCAGTGAAACAGCCAGCAAAGATATGGAACAAGCCGTTTCCTCTGAAAAACAAGTTGACAATATGTTGAATGACCTTGAAGAGATGAATGGTGGGATTGCCACTAAATTAGGTGATGTATCTGGCATTGTCACTCAAATTGAAGCTAATATCTCTGATGCGATGCGGTCGCTGCAATTTGAAGACATTGTTCGTCAGTTAGTTGAGCAGGTGATGAACCACAATTTAAAGTTAAGTCACTTTTCTTCAATGGTGAACCAGTTTGTTGAAGAGAGTAAGTCCTTGTCTGTTGCCGATGAAGCAGAATTTAAAGAGCGTATAGAACAGCTAAAAATGGTTGTGTTGCAACAGCGTCAAGAGATGGAGAATAATCGAATGACTCGAGTGAATGCGGGCAGTATGGATGAAGGGGATATTGATCTGTTCTAGAGATTGGTTTGAACTTAAACTTGCCCTCTAATCAAAGTAAGCAGGCCTGCTAAAAAACAAAAAAGCTCCAAAGTTGGAGCTTTTTTATTGTCTTAGAATATTATTTAAACGCTTAACGTTCGATTAAAACAGGTGCGAATCAATTTCAAAAAGAAGGGGTAAGGTTTACATGTCAGTTTAATTTAAATTAAGCCATTCCCCCCATCTTATCGTTCCATAAGCTACCCAGTAGCAGACTAAAAAAGATACCAAACGCTAGAACGATGTACCAGTAACGACGCATTTTTATCTCTTTTTCGCTCTCTTCATCTGGACGGTCTTTGAAAAAGACATACAAGAAACCAATCGCACCAATAAATCCAGCAATATTGGCAAAGTAATGAATGTCTGTTAACAGACTAGTAATACCGAGCAAAAGAATCACAGAATAGGTAATCAGTAAGGCTCTCATGGTTAAATCCTTTATGAGTAGAGATAATAAGTAAGAGGCATATTGTAGTGAATTTAAAGTGCGTTGGGCAACTAAGGGAGTGATACCGTGTATAAATTCAGTTTTTTTGTCCCCGAATCCCATCTTGAGGTGGTTAAAGAAGCGGTTTTTGCGGCCGGGGCAGGCAAGATTGGTGACTATGATTCATGCTGTTGGCAAGTGAAAGGCTTGGGCCAGTTTAGAGCGTTACCGGGCAGTCATCCCTTTTTGGGTGTGCAAGGTGTCGTTGAAGAAGTTGAGGAATATAAGGTCGAAATGGTTTGTGATAATACGCATATCAAGTCGGTGTTAGCGGCCTTAAAGACGGTTCATCCCTATGAAGAGCCAGCGTATGAGGTTGTTTTGCTTGAAGATTTTTAAGGTACTTTTTGACAAGTTCAGACGGGTTTGAAACAAAGTTTAGTACGGTTATTTAAGTATCAAATGGTTATAATTTATTTCTATCTAAGCGCAAAAATAAACATATCATAATTTATTGATATTAGAAGATTCTTAGATTAGTATGGATGACGTTGTTTACTTCAACACTCCTCTAAAGAGCAATTTAATTCCCGAATTTTGGGTAACCCAGTTAAGACTTTAACTGGGTTTTTTTATGCCTAAAAAACACGTTTAGGCACGGTTTTTCTTACTCTTTATCAGCAGGGGCAAAGGTAATCAATTCAACTGTAAAAATTAACGTTGAGTTAGGCCCAATGCGTTGTCCAGCCCCTTTTTCACCATACGCCAATTCACTTGGAATGTAGACTTCCCACTTAGAACCAGCCTTCATTAAAGACAAGGCTTCTTGCCAACCTTTAATGACGTTGCTCATGTAAAACTCTAACGGGGTACCACGCTCAAAAGAGCTATCAAATACGGTGCCATCAAGTAAGCGACCTTCATAGTGCGCAGTGAGTTTATTTTCTTCGGTTGGCGAAGCACCACTACCGGCGTTAATCACTTTGTACTGCAAACCACTTGCAGTGGTTATTACGCCGTCTTTTTTGGCATTTTCAGCTAAGAAAGCTTTCCCTGCTTTGGCGTTTGCTGCAGCCTGTTCAGAACGCGCTTCAAGTTGCTTTTGCATCATCTGTTTTTTAACGGAATCAATCGCTTCTTTCATTTCAGCTTGAGTGATTTGCATCGGTTTTTTGTTCATTGCATCTTGTAAGCCTGCGGTTAAGGCTTCGACATCAATTTTTAAACCTTGTTTTTCAAAGTTATTAGCAAGATCAACCCCAAGGGTATAGCTGGCTTTTTGTTCATTGGTTTTTAAATCGGTGGCTTGCGCAATTGCGCTGTACGAAAAGGCTAGGCCAATTGCGAATAGGGCTGTTTTTTTCATTTATAACGTCCTTGGTTTGTCATTATTTCTTAAGTGTTTGATTATGAAGCATCATGTTTTTTTAAAAAAATAGAGTCAAAAAAAACCACCTGACAAGGTGGTTTCTCTATTGGTGTTCGATTTACAAGTTATCTAAAAACTTCTCGGCATCCAGTGCGGCCATACAACCCGCACCTGAAGAAGTAATCGCTTGCTTGTAGACTTGGTCCATCACGTCTCCGGCAGCAAATACGCCTGGGATAGAGGTTTGAGTTGCATTCCCTTGCAAGCCACTTTGCACTTTAATATAGCCGTTGATCATATCCAGCTGACCTTCAAATAGGCCTGTATTGGGTGTATGACCAATGGCAATGAAAACCCCAGAAACATCAATTTCTGTGGTTTCACCGGTTTTAACGTCTTTTAAACGCAGTCCCGTTACCCCCATTTTGTCGCCTAAAACTTCATCCAGTGTCGAGTTAAATGCAATTTTGATGTTGCCGTTTTCCGCTTTTTCATGCAGGTGTTTCGCTAAGATTTTTTCGGATGAGAATGAATCTCTACGGTGCACAATCGTCACTTCTGCTGCGATGTTAGATAAATACAGCGCTTCTTCAACCGCCGTGTTACCGCCACCGATTACCGCTACTTTTTGGTTACGATAGAAGAACCCATCACAGGTTGCACATGCCGAGACACCCTTGCCCTTGAAGGCTTCTTCTGAGTCTAGGCCAAGGTATTTTGCCGATGCGCCAGTTGCAATAATCAATGCATCACACGTGTATTCACCCGAGTCGCCAATCAGTTTAAACGGCTTTTCTGTTAGGTTGGCTGTGTGGATGTGGTCGAATAAAATCTCAGTTCCAAAACGTTCGGCATGTTTCTGCATACGCACCATTAAATCTGGCCCAGTTAAGCCTTCAGGATCGCCCGGCCAGTTATCCACTTCGGTGGTGGTGGTTAATTGCCCACCTTGCTGCATACCGGTAATCATAACCGGCTCCAAGTTTGCGCGCGCTGCGTAAACCGCTGCTGTATAACCCGCAGGACCTGAACCTAAAATCAGTAATTTGCAATGTTTTGTCGCCATGGAAGATTCCTTACTTATGATGATGTGCATGAAGTTGGTCGATGCAATAACCGTACTTAATTTTAGTGCGGAAAGATCGCGAACATTCACGGTGAATTTAATGAGATTTTAAAATTGCGCTTTTTAAAATTCGTTCATGCGTACTTATGTACTTATGTAATCTCTCTAATGTGCTAAAATTTTAGCAGTTTTTGAGGTATAAACTAGCCCTAATACTGATAAAGCATACGTAAAACTGAATTCATAAAAATTTAGTCAACCTTCAGCGGTCAAATTCTTAAAGCTTGTGTGTTTAAAAAACGCAAGCAGGCCTGCTTAAACTTATAAATTCGAAGAGCTGCATGTCTTTTAAACCGGTAAAACCAAAAGTTGATACAAACCAAGCCCCACGTCCCCAAAAGGATGTGAAGAACCATGTGAGTTGGGTGTTTAAAGACGCGGTTGTTCTGAGTTGCATTGGCTTAGCGTTTTTTCTGTTTATTGTCTTATTTAGTTATGAGGCAACCGATCCGGGGTTTGACTCGGCGGGGGGCGTGCATGAGATTAAAAACTACGGTGGTAAAACCGGTGCGTGGTTGTCATCCATGGTGCTCTATGTATTTGGGATATTTGGTTTTTTAATTCCATTTGGCATTCTTTTAGCAGGTTGGGTGACGTTAAAAATTCGCTCAGGCAGTGAGACCGATTATTTACGATTTGGTGTCAGTTTGCTGGGGCTGATTTTATTGATTTCAGCCGGCAGTGGCTTGGCCAATTTGTATATGCAACCCCACGGAGGCTTGGTGAACCTGCCTTACTCATCCGGTGGCGTTTGGGGTTATGAGTTCAGCACATGGCTGGTTGGTGGCATTGATCTACTGGGGGCTACGCTGTTTTTATTGGTGCTGTTCGCTGTCGCCTTTAGCATGTTAAGCAGTTGCACGTGGCTGAGTATCATTGAATCAACAGGGCGGGTGGCATGGTCCATTGCAGAAAAAGTTAAAACCCGTGCGCAAAATTCGGATCGTTTAACAAACTTGGCGAGAAAAGCCGAATCCAGTTTTGCTGGACAATCAGCCAGTTCTTCAAATGCATCCGAAGAAAAGTCAGCAGGCCTGGTGATTGCAAAAAAACACAGCGTTTCAAGGCAAGAGAGTCAGCCCCAAATCAGTAAACGTCATCCGCTTTTAGCGCCCATTAGTAAGGTTTTTTTAGCCCTTAAAAACCGCACGTTGACTGCCCCCACTAGCAAAACGCCTGATCAACCCAACCCTACCGCTTATAAAGTTGAACCGAGTATCTCTTTTGATGTGCCCGATTACGAATTACAACCCACCGAACCGGATGGCAAGCCCGCTAAGGTCACAACCTCTCAACAATCCGCAACGGTGCAATCCAGTCAAGTCGTTGATACAGAGCAGTCAACGAGCGCGCGTAAAACAGAACAAACACAAAGTGCACACGTTGATACAGAACCCCCCTCTGTGGCAACTCAAACCCCCTCCGAAAACAGCACGGTTACATCGCCAGCAGGCACCTTGTCGCATGTTAAGGTGGGTACTCGTAAAGCGCCTACGTCGACCTTTCCGATTATCGAGCACGGTGATTTGCCGAGTTTAGAGTTACTTGACCCCATTCCCGATTATGAAGAGGGCTTCTCAGAAGAGGAACTGAAAAGTTTATCCGCACTGTTAGAGCAACGCTTGTTGGAATTTGGTATTACCGTCAAGGTTGAATCAGTGCAACCTGGCCCGGTGGTAACGCGTTTTGAGATTTTACCTGCCCCCGGTGTTAAGGTTAGTCAAATCAATAACTTGGCAAAGGACTTGGCGCGTGTATTGTCGTTGCAATCGGTGCGCGTGGTCGACGTTATTCCAGGTAAAGCGTTTGTGGGGATTGAAATTCCCAATGAACAACGTGAACTGGTCAGTTTTAGAGAGGTTTTAGCCTCGGACGAATTCCAACGCTCGGTGTCGCCTTTAACCATTGCACTCGGTAAAGACATTGCTGGTAAACCGGTGGTGGCGGATATTGCGAAGATGCCTCACTTACTGGTAGCCGGTACCACCGGTTCGGGTAAATCGGTTGGGGTAAATAGTATGATTTTGAGTCTGCTTTATAAAAGTAGACCGGATGAAGTTCGCCTAATTATGGTTGACCCAAAGATGTTGGAACTGTCGATTTACGAAGATATTCCCCATCTGTTAACGCCGGTGGTCACGGATATGAGTGATGCCGCCAATGCCTTGCGTTGGTGTGTGTTTGAGATGGATCGCCGTTATCAGTTGATGGCCAAATTGGGGGTACGAAACATTGCCGGTTACAATGCCAAGGTCAAAGCGGCCATTGCCGAAGGGAAGCCTTTGGTCGACCCACTGTATCAGCAGGCCGCCAGTTTTGGTCACGATATAGGCGAATCGCCGCCTACCTTAGATTCTCTGCCGTTTATTGTGGTAGTGGTGGACGAATTTGCTGACATGATTATGGTGGTCGGTAAAGAGGTGGAGCAGTTGATTGCACGTATTGCTCAAAAAGCCCGTGCTGCGGGGATACACTTGGTGTTGGCGACGCAACGTCCATCGGTTAACGTCATTACCGGTTTGATTAAAGCCAATATTCCAACCCGAATTTCGTTTATGGTTAATACCAAAATAGACTCAAGAACCATCTTAGATCAAGGGGGGGCGGAGCAATTATTGGGAATGGGGGATATGCTCTTTATGCCGCCCGGTTCAGGGACACCACGCCGTGTGCACGGTGCCTTTATGAATGATGATGAAGTGCATAAAGTGGTCGAATTTATTAAAACGCAAGGCCAACCGCAATACCTCGACGCGATTACTAAAGGCCCCGGTTCTGGCTCGGATAGCGACGGTTTTGAAGACGCAGAGCAAGATCTGCTTTACGATGAAGCGGTTGAATTTGTGGTGCAAGGTCGTAAAGTTTCAATCTCCTCAATTCAGCGTCGTTTTAAAATTGGTTACAATCGTGCGGCCCGTATTGTTGAAACTATGGAGGCCGCAGGCGTGGTTTCTACCAGTGGCAGTAATGGCAACCGTGAAGTGCTTGCCCCCAAGCCTCAAGATTAACGAACTAAACACACCTAATAAAGATGCTAACAACTAAAGAAGTAGGCGAATGAACTTAAAAAAAATGCTTTCTAAGCAAGTTAAATCAATAGTTTTTGTCAGTTTAGGAGTAATGTTATCCACCCAAGCACTGGCGGAGAATGCGTTACAAACTTACGTTAATCAACTCAAAACCTTTACGGCGAATTTTGAACAAATTCAACCCGATGAAGCCCGTTTTCAATTAAACGAAGCGAATGGCTACTTTAAGTTAGAACGCCCTGGCAAATTAGAGTGGGTTTATAAAGAACCAGACTCACAACGCATTGTGGTGGATGGTGTCAACCTTTGGGTGCAAGATGATGATTTAGAGCAAGTGACGGTTCGTCCAATTGACGACATTAAGGCGGACATTCCATTGAGTTGGTTGCTTTACGACGAGCGCATTGAGAGCCGTTTTGACATTATTAAATCGGGAAATGGCAATGGCATGCAATGGTTCAATCTGACACCTAAGCAAGCCACTTACTTTCAAAGCATTGAGATTGGGTTGCAGAATGGTCAGATGAAAGAGGTGTGGATGTACCAAAGTGCTGACAATATCACTAAGGTACGTTTTAAAGACATCCAAGAGAACCAGCCGATTGCCGCTGCGGAATTTATGCTGAGTGTGCCACCTAATTACGACCTAGTCGGCCAAGCGCAATAACCTTAAATGGCACTCTATCAACCGCTTTCTGATCGTTTACGCCCCCAAACGTTACAAGAGTACGTGGGGCAAACGCACCTGTTGGGTAAGAACCGTGCACTGTCGCGTATGTTTGCCAGTGGCACCTTGCACTCCATGGTGTTTTGGGGGCCACCGGGCACCGGTAAAACGACCTTAGCGCGTTTGATTGCTAAACAGTCTGACTTACAGTTTATTAGTTTATCGGCCGTTTTGGATGGCGTAAAACAGGTGCGTGAAGCGGTCGAAAAAGCCAAACTGCATCGTGAACAGTTTAAGCAAGGCACCTTGCTGTTTGTGGACGAAGTTCACCGCTTTAACAAGGCGCAACAAGACGCGTTTTTACCGTTTGTAGAAGACGGCACCTTTGTGTTTATTGGTGCCACCACCGAAAATCCTTCGTTCGAATTGAATAATGCCTTGCTCTCAAGAGCACGGGTTTACGTGTTGCGTAGTTTGGAAGAGGATGAGTTGGCGGCTGTGCTTGAACGCGCGATTCTGTTGATTTCGGACGATTTTCAAACGTCAGCAGGCCTGTCATTTTCGGTTGAGCAAGAAGCTAAAGAATTGTTGTTGCAAGCGGCCGATGGCGATGCACGGCGATTATTGAATTACATTGAACAGGCCACCGATTTTGCAGAACCGCTCGAGAACAATGAAACCATTGAAACCAACGAGGCATCAGCAGAATCACAAGAATCAGCAGGCCTGCTGGTTTTAACGTTAGACCACTGTAAAGAGGTGGTGCAAGGCGGGGTGCGCCGATTTGATAAAGGCGGCGAAGCGTTTTACGACCAGATTTCTGCTTTGCACAAGTCGGTTCGTGGTTCCGATCCGAATGCCGCTTTGTATTGGTTGGTCAGAATGTTAGATGGCGGAGCCGATGCTCGGTATTTAGCACGGCGCTTAATTCGCATGGCCAGTGAAGAGATTGGTAATGCCGACCCCAAAGCCTTGCAAATTGCCGTGAATGCCGCCGAAGCGTATGAACGCCTAGGCTCGCCAGAAGGGGATTTGGCTTTGGCACACGCCGCCAGTTATTTAGCGGTTGCGCCCAAGTCGAATGCGGCTTACATGGCCTACAAAGCGGCGTTAGCCGATGTGAAAGAGCACGGTTCTTACGATGTACCGTTGCACTTACGCAATGCGCCGACCAAACTGATGGCCGATTTGGATTACGGCAAGGGCTACCGTTATGCGCATGACGAACCGGAAGCCTTTGCCGCCGGCGAAAGCTACTTCCCCGAAGATATGCCAGAGCGCGACTACTACCAACCGGTCGAGCGTGGTTTGGAGATAAAAATTTCGGCAAAGATGTCGCGTTTGCGTGACTTAAATCAACACGCTATTTATAAAAGACGCTCATAGGTTTGCCTAAGCGGCACATATAGCGCACCTAATAACAGGAACGAAACGTATGACAGCACTGGCTTGGTTTGCGATTGCGATGGGGGGCGCATTGGGTGCGGTTTCACGGTTTGCGATGTCACATCAGGTGTACCAATGGTTTGGTCGTGACTTCGCTTGGGGCACCCTCTCTGTGAATGTGTTGGGGTCTTTTGTAATGGGCTTAGTGGCGGTTCTGTTGGTGGATAAGTTTGCCGTCGCAAACGAGTGGCGTGCCTTTATTATGGTGGGTTTTCTGGGTGCCTTTACGACTTTTTCGACCTTCTCTTATGAAACCATGGAGTATATTCAAGTTGGTGAAATCAATAAAGCCTTCTTGAATATCGCCTTGAGTTTAGTCACCTGTTTAGTGGCGGTTTGGGCAGGCATGCTGGCCGCTAGACAGTTTTGATTGCCGACTCAAAGCGGTGAATCTTGCCCAAAAATTTCAGCGAAATTCTCGTTTCCTCTCCCATCAAAAAGCAGTAGAATCGACTACTCAAATTCTTTTATAAAACGCGAACAGTAAAAACCCGTTAAGTGGCCAACCTACCCAACTCGCAAGGTATCAAAAGTATGACGGATAACGCACCCTTAAAACACACGGCACTCTTTAATCTTCACCAACGCTTAGGTGCCAAACTGGTGCCGTTTGCCGGTTATGAGATGCCGGTGCACTATCCATTCGGCATTAAAAAAGAGCACCTGCATACGCGTGCGCAAGCCGGTCTGTTTGATGTCTCGCACATGGGACAAATTCGATTAAGGGGTAAACGTGCGGCAACCGCACTTGAACGTTTAGTGCCCGTGGACATTATTGATTTACCCAAAGGTTGCCAACGTTATGCGCTGTTTACCAATGAGCTGGGTGGCGTGCTGGATGATTTAATGGTGACGAATGCGGGCGATCATCTGTTTTTAGTGGTCAACGCGGGCTGTAAAGAGCAGGACATTGCCCATCTACAACTGCACTTAAAAGACCAATGTGACATTGAGATATTAACCGATCATGCGTTGTTAGCCTTGCAAGGCCCGGCAGCGGCGCACGTTTTAGCCGAGCTGGTCCCTGAGTCCGCCGAGATGGTTTTTATGACCGCTAGAACGTTGGTGTTGAATGGCGTGGAATGTTTGGTGAGTCGTTCGGGGTATACCGGTGAAGACGGTTTTGAAATTTCCGTGCCGAATCAACACGCTGAAGCCCTTGCTCAGTTACTATTAGCGAATGAACTGGTTAAGATGATTGGCTTAGGTGCGCGTGATTCATTACGCTTAGAGGCGGGGTTGTGTCTTTACGGCCACGAATTAACGCCGGCGATTACTCCGGTAGAGGCCAGTTTGTTGTGGGCGCTCTCTAAAACACGGCGTGCCGATGGTGCGCGTGCTGGCGGGTATATGGGCGCGGAAAAGATTCTTGCACAGATTGCCAATGGCGTTGAGCGTAAACGGGTTGGTTTAAAACCGCTTGGAAAAATGCCGGTTAGAGAGGGCGCAGAACTGGTCGATGAAGCTGGCAATGTGGTCGGGTTTGTGAGCAGTGGGGGCTTTGGTGTTTCGCTGAATGCGCCGGTTGCCATGGGCTATTTGCCGACCGAATTGGCACAAGCCGGCACGTTGGTTAATGCGCTGGTTCGCAATAAATCCGTGCCGATGCAGGTGGTGACATTGCCCTTTGTAAAACCAAATTATTATCGTGGCTAGGCTAATCGATTTTGTAATCAAAACCAGCAGGCCTGCTGACTTTTAAAACGTATTAAAAAACCCCAGTATCAATTGATTTAGGAGAACCCTATGAGCAACATTAAATACAGCGCAGAACACGAATGGATTCAAGACAACGGCGATGGCACCGTTTTAATTGGCATTACCGACTTTGCTCAACAGCAGTTGGGTGATTTAGTGTTTGTGGAACTGCCCGCTATTGGCGATGAAATTACCAAAGGCGAAGAGATTTCGGTGATTGAATCGGTAAAAGCCGCCAGTGATCTGTTTGCCCCCGTGGATGGCACGGTGGTGGAAGTGAATGATGCGTTGGAAGACGAGCCAGAATTGATTAACGAAGACCCGATGGCTAACTGGATTATTAAAGTAGAGCTGTCTGACCCATCGGATTTGGATGATTTAATGGATGAAGACGCCTATAACGCGTTAACCGAAGAGTAAGCTTTTCGGTAAGGGATTCAAATAGTTAAACAGTCGTTTGCCCGTTAATAAGCAATATAATCGCTTAAAGGATTTAATGTGACTTAAGTCTTTAAGTGGTTCATGTTATCCGTTGCGGGCAAATCAACGGAGCGTAACCTATGACCCAAACCACCTTATCAACGTTAGCAGGCCTGTCTCTCGACGAACTGCAACAAACCGACGCCTTTCGCTTTCGACATTTAGGCCCAGATGAAGCCGAACAGGCCGCCATGCTAAAAGTCTTGGGTTTAAGTTCTCTTGGGGCGTTAATTGATCAGGTCGTGCCTCCAGCGATTCGCCGCACCGATACCATGGCGATTGCCGAGGGGTTAACCGAACCGCAATCCCTAGCAAAACTCAAAGCCATCGCGAGCCAAAACCAAGTTCTGAAAACCTGCATTGGCATGGGCTATTACAACACTTTCACGCCACCGACTATTCAACGCAACATTCTCGAAAACCCGGCTTGGTACACCGCCTACACGCCTTATCAGGCGGAGATTTCTCAAGGTCGCTTAGAGGCGATGCTCAACTTTCAGACCATGGTCTCCGATTTAACCGGTTTAGAATTAGCCAACGCCTCCATGCTTGATGAAGCCACTGCCTGCGCTGAGGCGATGACCTTATGTCAACGCATGAGTAAATCCAAAGGCAAGGTGTTTTTTGTCGCTGACGACTGTCATCCGCAAAACATTGAAGTGGTCAAAACACGTGCGGAACCATTGGGCATTCAAGTGGTGGTCGGCAATCCCGCAGAGTGCATTGAGCAAGCCGACCTGTTTGGGGTGTTGTTGCAGTATCCAGGTACTTACGGTGAGGTGGTCGATTTTAGTGACTTAATTGCACAGGCGCACGCCAAAAAGGCTTTGGTGGCGATGTCGGCCGATTTGCTGGCGTTAACCTTATTGAAAACGCCCGGTGAAATGGGCGCGGATGTCGCAGTGGGTAACACACAAAGGTTTGGCGTGCCATTGGGTTACGGTGGGCCGCACGCCGCTTACATGGCAACCAAAGACGATTTTAAACGCTCCATGCCAGGGCGCTTAATTGGGGTGTCTGTCGACAGTCGAGGGCAAAAGGCCTATCGCTTGGCATTGCAAACCCGAGAGCAACACATTCGCCGTGAGAAAGCGACCAGTAACATCTGCACCGCCCAAGCCTTATTGGCAGTAATGGCGAGTATGTATGCGGTGTATCACGGTGCCGACGGACTCACTCAAATTGCCTATCGCGTGCATCGTTACACCCAAACCTTTGCAGCAGGCCTGCTTAAATTGGGTTTTACCATTCAAAACACCGTGGTGTTCGACACCCTCAAAATTTCAACTCCGACCAATGCGCAGCAAATTTTAGAATCTGCGCTTCAAGCAGGCTACAACCTCAGGCCCATTAATAACGATTGCGTGGGCGTGTCATTTGATGAAACCACTTCGATTGAAGACATTGAAACCTTGTGGCAGGTGTTTTCAGGTGAAAAGTCAGCAGGCCTGCTAGAAATGGTCAAGGTGGAAGAAGCTGTGGATAAGTTGTTGGTTATCCCGAATAACTTAGTGCGAACCTCTGAGTTTTTAACCCATCCGGTGTTTCACGAACACCGCTCCGAAACGGAGATGATGCGCTATATGCGCCATTTGGCGGACAAAGATTTGGCCTTAGATCGCGCCATGATTCCGCTTGGCTCTTGCACCATGAAACTGAATGCGGTGGCCGAGTTAATGCCGGTCTCTTGGCCTGAGTTTGCCCAAATACACCCGTTTTCACCGCTTAATCAAGCGTTGGGGTATCAAACTCTTGTGCAAGAGTTGGAGCAGATGTTGTGTGCCGCCACCGGGTACGATGCGGTTTCCTTGCAACCGAACTCCGGTGCGCAAGGCGAGTACGCAGGCCTGTTGGCGATTCGTGCGTATCACCAAAGTCGGAATGAAGCGTACCGAACTATCTGCCTGATCCCCGCGTCCGCGCACGGCACCAATCCCGCTTCTGCTCAAATGGCGGGCATGCAAGTGGTGGTGGTTAAAACCACCGCAGAAGGTGAAATTGACCTAGACGATTTGCAAACCAAACTCAACAAACATTCAGATAATCTGGCGGCCATTATGATTACCTACCCATCGACGCACGGTGTGTTTGAAGCCAATGTCAAAACCGTGTGTGCCATGGTGCACGAGCATGGCGGCCAGGTTTACATTGATGGCGCCAACATGAACGCTATGGTCGGTGTGGCGGCTCCTGGGCATTTTGGAGGCGACGTTTCGCATTTGAATTTACACAAAACCTTTGCCATTCCGCATGGTGGTGGTGGACCGGGCGTGGGGCCGATTGGCGTAGGTAAACATCTAGCACCGTTTTTACCTGGTTATGCAGTCATGGCAAGCGATGCTGAGCCCAAACACGTTGGCGCAGTGTCTGGAACGCCTTGGGGCAGTGCCGGTGTGTTGCCAATTAGCTGGAGTTACATCACCATGATGGGGCGAGAGGGGTTGGTGCAGGCCACCAGTGTGGCTATTTTAAACGCCAACTACATTGCCAAACGCTTAGCGCCGCACTTTCCCATTTTGTACAGCGATAAAAACGGCTTGGTGGCTCACGAATGCATTATCGATTTGCGACCTATTAAAGAAGAGACCGGTATCTCCGTGGATGACATCGCCAAACGCCTGATTGATTATGGGTTTCACTCACCGACAATGTCCTTTCCGGTGGCGGGTACCTTGATGATTGAACCGACTGAATCGGAATCCAAAGTTGAACTTGATCGTTTTTGCGATGCGATGATTGCCATTAAAGGTGAGATTAATGACGTGGCCAATGGCGTGTTGGACGAGCACGATAACCCACTAAAAAATGCGCCGCACACCGCTGACAGAGTCATGGCGGACGAATGGCATCATCCGTACTCTCGCGAGTTGGCCGCTTACCCAGTAAAAACCTTGCGAGAGGGCAAGTACTGGTGCCCAGTTGGGCGGGTGGATAACGTCTATGGTGACCGCAACTTGGTGTGTTCGTGCCCACCGTTAACCGACTACATTCAAATGGAGGAGCCGGCATGAAACAGTCAATTGTGATCAGTGTGCTCGGCCACGATTCTCCGGGTTTGGTAAAGGCGCTCTCAAAACTGATTGTGGCGTATCAAGGCGATTGGGTTGAGAGTCGTATGGCCAGTTTAGCCGGGCAATTTGCCGGTATCTTGCGCGTGGAATTGCCCAGTGAAAACGTCGAAAACTTTAAGAATGCTTTAACTCAAGCGGCACAGGCTAATGAATTAGGCTTGAAAGTGTTGTTTGAAGAATCAGCAGGCCTGCTTAAATTAAAGGCAGAAAAACAGCTTAAAATTGAGCTCATTGGTCAAGACCAACCCGGTATTGTGCATCGTATTTCTTCAGCGTTAGCGGATATTCAAGCCAGTGTCGATGAGCTGGAAACCGAGGTGATTGAAGCATCGATGTCCGGCGAGCGTTTGTTTAAAGCCAGTATTCGTTTGCACATTGCCAATGAGGTTGCGACAACGACGATTCGTGAGGTCTTAGAAGCGTTAGCCAATGAGTTGATTGTGGACATTGAATTGAATGACAGCCACGATTAATGAACCTAGCAGGCCGGGCGAATTCCATTGCGGTAAACGCCACCAGAAATGATAGAATAGCCCCCATATTAGAACGGGCTATTTTTTTAGCGGTCATTCTTCCGAATAGCGCACGCCCTTACTTACCAACAAATGAATCAAGATAGAGACTTACCATGTTAGACCCCAAGCTACTGAGATCCGACTTAGAAACCGTTGCTGAGAAATTAAAGATTCGTGGTTATGAATTAGATACCGCCAAAATTCAGGCGTTAGAAGCGCAACGTAAAGAACTTCAGACCAAAGCGCAAGCGTTGCAAGCCGAGCGTAACAGCCGTTCAAAAGGCATTGGTAAAGCCAAATCGATGGGCGAAGACATTGTCCCCTTGTTAGCCGAAGTTGAGAGCTTAAAAGCGCAACTTGAAGCGGCGGAACAGGCCTCTAATGAGGTGCAGGCGGAGATTGAAAAAATCTACGTCAGCATTCCGAATATGCCGCATGAATCGACACCAGCCGGTTTGGACGAAGAAGATAACGTTGAAATCCGCAGATGGGGCACGCCGGGCGAGTTTGATTTTGAGGTTAAAGACCACGTTGAATTAACTGAAGCACGCGGTTGGTACGACAACGATGCGGCGGTTAAAGTTGCCGCCGGGCGTTTCTCTGTTTTAAAAGGGCCGTTGGTTAAAATGCAACGTGCCTTAACCCAGTTTATGTTGGACACGCACTTGGCTCATGGTTACGAAGAAGTGTACGTGCCTTATTTGGTGAATCAAGACAGTTTACGTGGCACAGGGCAGTTGCCAAAGTTTGAAGCCGATTTGTATAAAATCAGCAAAAACGACGAGCACGACACCAGTGATCGTGACCTTTATTTGATTCCAACAGCCGAAGTGCCCATTACCAACCTCGTGCGTGACGAGATTTTGGATGCAGACTCTTTACCATTAAAGTTTGTGGGTCACACGCCGTGTTTCCGTTCAGAAGCGGGTTCTTATGGACGTGACACGCGTGGTCTGATTCGTCAGCACCAGTTTGAGAAAGTGGAGATGGTGCAGATTGTTCATCCAGACACCTCTTTGCAAGCCTTAGAAGAGCTGACTGGTCACGCTGAAGCCATCCTACAAAAACTGGAATTACCGTATCGAGTGATGGCATTGTGTGGCGGCGACATTGGTTTCTCTTCCGCTAAAACTTACGATTTAGAAGTCTGGTTGCCCGGTCAACAAGTGTACCGTGAAATCTCTTCATGCTCGACCTTTGAAGATTTCCAAGCCCGTCGCTTAATGGCGCGTTTCCGTGTTGATAGTGAGAAACCACAGCTTGTGCATACCTTAAACGGTTCTGGTTTAGCGGTGGGGCGTACATTAGTGGCGGTGTTAGAAAACTATCAAAATGCCGATGGATCGATTACTGTGCCAGAAGTGTTGCGTCCATATATGGGCGGGGTTGAAAAGATTTAACTTACGTCTACCGTGCGAAGAAACATAAGAAACCATCGGCAAGTTTGCTTGCTTGATGGTTTTTTTATGTGTGCAATTGAGTTAAAAACTGAGCCGCTTCTCTAGTCGCTTAAATCTTGAAAATCAAAAAACACATTTTTAAAATCCACGATGCGACCCTCTGCAACAACTACCCCCTCTTTGGTAAGTAAGGCCATTTTTTTCTCTAGGCCAAACGCATAGCCGCCCAAGCGACCATCTGTGTTAACTACACGATGGCAGGGCACATTTATCGGGTTGGGGTTTTTATTCATGGCATTGCCCACTGCTTGATAAGCTTTCGTTCCTAATGCTTCAGCAATCGCTTTATAAGTGGTCACGCGCCCTTTGGGTATTTTCCTTAACAACAGATAGCATTGCTCGTTAAAGCTTAAATCACTTAAGTGTTTGTTTTGTTTGTTATTCGTTTGCATGAGTTTTAGCAGGCCTGCTTAATTCAATAAAATTTTAATAAATTAGTATAAAACCCCTTGCAATAATCTCTAAGCACTTTATAATACGGCACATCAAAACAAGGTGGACTGGCTGAGTGGTTTAAGGCGGCAGTCTTGAAAACTGTTGTGGGTTTGTAGCCCACCTGGGGTTCGAATCCCTAGTCCATCACCATATTTTGAGAACCTCGTATTAGAAATGTCTGATACGAGGTTTTTTTATGTCTATTTATCTTCAAACACCCCTAAATCCTTTCGCTTTTCTAACATTGTGGCGTATTAAAAGAATCATTTAACCCTGCTTGATTAATAAACTTTTTGCGGTATAAAAAGTGTTTATATGACTTAGTGATGTATTGGGTTAGTATAGTCAATGTACTTATTTGTGGCTTGTTAAAAGCGTTATTTCCTTTACTGTCTTGTTGGTATTTTAGATAGAGATGTCTATGGTCTTTGTGGGCATAGAGGTCGCAAAGCCTGAGTAAATAGACGACACACCCTATTGCATTATTGGAACCCTAGACAGTGAAGCACTCGTTAAATTTTCTTGTTTTGATTATTGGTATTACCTTAAGCGTAATACTCACTTGGACGACGCATAAACACATCCAAGAGAGCAGTCAGTTGCTGTTTGAAACTGCTGATAAGGAGATCATTCTTAAAATCCAGAGCAGAATGGAGGCTTATCGACAATCGCTGTATGCGGGTACGTCATTCTTCAAAGCCTCTAATGAGGTCACGAAAGATGAGTGGCGTTTATTTGTGCAAACGTTACGAATTGACAAAAACTTTGCGGGTATTCAAGGGCTTGGTTATGCAAAAGTCATCCCAAAAGAGCAGGCTGTAAATAAAAACACTTCGCAAGAAATTCATACATCCATTGTCTATTTAGAACCTCTTGATGAGCGAAATATCCGTGCGGTTGGATACGATATGTTTTCGCAGGAGACCCGACGAGAGGCGATGAGTCGTGCTATGGATTCTGGTGAGGCCGCCGCCAGTGGCAAAGTTAGGTTGTTACAAGAGAACGGTAAAGATGAACAGGCGGGTTTTCTGATTTATGTTCCCGTGTATGAGAAAAATGCATTATTGCGATCTCGTGAAGAGCGTGTAAAAGCCTTGCAAGGCTTTGTTTATGCGGCTTTTAGGGTGGACGATTTAATGCAAGGTATTTTGGGCTCGCGTTTTGAAAATGTTCGTTTAGATATTTACGACAGTGCGCCCACCGCTTCAAATCTTTTGTATTCAAGCAGTGCTGCACAAGATACGCTAGATGATTTTAAAACGGAAACTCGTATTAACGTCGATGGTCGCACTTGGGTGGTTGTGAACCAGCCGAATGAAGCTTTTTTTAACGATACAAAATTTGAATTTAACCTGCCGATAATTGTACTTGCAACCGGACTACTTTTTAGCTTTCTACTCTTTGGAATGGTGCGCTTTACCTCAACGCGTCAGGAATTGGCACAAAACTTAGCCAATAAAATGACGCAGCAATATTCAGAACAAACTCAACGCCTCAATAATATCTTATCTGGTACCAATGTCGGTACTTGGGAGTGGAAAGTCCAAACCGGCGAAACCATTTTCAATGAGCTTTGGGTCAATATGGTGGGTTACACCCTTAAAGAAGTGTCACCAACGACGTCTGATACCTGGATAAACCTGATCCATCCGGATGATGTGCTTAAGACTAATCAGGCGCTAGAGCGACACTTTAAAGGCGAAACGGAGTTTTATGAAGTTGAGCTTAGACTAAAACACAAAGATGGCCACTGGGTTTGGATTTTAGCAAAGGGAAAAGTGTCTGAATGGGATGCGGATGGTCAGCCTCTGTTAATGTCAGGCACTCAGCAAGATATCAGTAATCGTAAAGAAGTTGAGCAAGCGTTACGTTCTGAACGAGACCTGTTTTCAGCCGGCCCTGTTATTACCATTGAATGGGATTTACTCGCCCATTGGCCTGTGACGTATGTTTCTAAAAATGTGTACGACATTTTAGGTTACTCTGCCGACGAGATGACCTCTGATGGTTTTACGTACGCCGAATTGGTGCATCCTGCCGACCTACCGACGATTAATGAAGAGGTTGAAAACTATATTTCAGCAGGAACGACCAGCTGGGAGCAGTCCTACCGATTAAGATTGAAAAGTGGTGAGTACCGTTGGTTTTATGATTTCTCTCGTTTGATTCGTGATGAAAACAACAATGTGGTCTCGATTCGTGGCTATATGTTTGATCAAACGCATATTAAAACTCTAGAAAATCAAATTATTAAAGAGAAAAATTTTATTTCAGCTATCGTTGAAAATGCCAATGCCATTATTGCTGTGATAGACTCCACCGGAACGATGATTCGATTAAACCCTTATGGGCAAGCGTTCTCACAATATTCGCTCGAAGAGGTCTCATCAGAACCCTATTTTTGGAAAAGATTGCTCCCTGAAAATGTCCAAGATAAAGTAACGACCATTATTGAAAATGCCAAAAAAGGGCAGTTGGTGTCGAGTTTTCAAAATGCTTGGACCGCTAAAGATGGCACACAAAGAATGTTTGAGTGGTCAAACACTTTGGTTAAGAAGTCTGATGGTTCAATGGATTACATTGCCACAATTGGTGTGGACATAACCGAAACCAAAAAAATGGAGGCGAATTTAGTTCAAGCAAAAGAGGAGGCGATCGCCGCCAACATCTCCAAAAGTCAGTTTTTAGCCAATATGAGTCATGAGATACGAACGCCGATGAACGCCATCATTGGGCTGAGTCAGTTAATGCTAGATGCAAATTTAAGTCCGAAAGAGCGAGATACCATCCAAAAAATCCATGGCTCGTCAAAAATGTTACTGGGCATTATTAATGACATTTTGGACTATTCAAAAATTGAAGCCGATAAACTGTTATTGGATAAGGAAGCCCTTCATCTAGAGGATGTTCTGGCTCAATTGCGGATTTTATTTACCCAAAATGCGATTGAACAGGGTGTAGAACTTAACTTTCACCTTTTAGACACCGTGCCTCATGTCATTCTAGCGGATGAACTCAGGTTGGATCAGGTGTTATCGAATTTACTCAGTAATGCCTTGAAATTTACTGCAAACGGGTTGGTTACGTTGGAAATATCGCTGGTTGAAAGCCAAGGTAATCAGGCAACCATACAATTTAGTGTTTCGGACACGGGTATTGGTTTAACCCAAGAGGAGTGTGAAAAACTCTTTAAGCCATTTACACAGGCAGATAGCTCGATAACCCGCAAATATGGTGGCACCGGACTTGGACTGGCGATTACGCAAAAATTGATTCAAGCGATGGGGGGCGAGCTTAAAGTCAAAAGTGAAAAAGGCGTTGGTTCAACCTTCTATTTTGAAATATCGGCGGAAGTTGTCTCTTGGCCGCATCACTATCCAAAAATTTCAGATAAACCCTATAAAGTTT
Organism: Thiotrichales bacterium; assembly: GCA_016938655.1. Lineage (GTDB taxonomy): Bacteria > Pseudomonadota > Gammaproteobacteria > Thiomicrospirales > Thiomicrospiraceae > Thiomicrorhabdus. Next base: position 247,128 of record JAFGUG010000011.1, read on the forward strand.
TACTGGTAGATGACCAAGCAATTTGTCGCCAAATTTTAATGGAAATGGCCAACCATTTTGGCTGTCTTTCAGACCAAGTTTCAAGCGGGAAAGTGGCGCTTGAGATGATAAAACACGCAGACCAAGCCGACGAAGGCTATGATGCAATTGTGATTGATTACATCATGCCAGAGATGGATGGTAAAGAGCTGGCGCTGCAGATTAAAGCGTACCAAGAGCAGGGCGGCTTCAAATCGAAAGTACCGTCTCTGTTATTAGTCAGCGCGCATGCAATTGATGAAATTTGTCCTGACACGTTCGGCGTTGAAGTGTGTCTTAACAAGCCGGTAACCAATTCCACCTTTTTTGATGCCCTTTCTAGTCTTAATAACGGCATCTATAAAGTTCAGAGACAAGCTTTAAATCACAAAACGACCAAAGAAGGCGCACCAAACTTTGCTGGTTTAAAAGTGTTGTTGGTTGAAGATAACGAGCTCAACCAAGAGGTCGCCTCACGGATGTTGCATCGAGCTGGCGTTGAGCTTATTGAAGTCGCCTCTGATGGCAAGCAAGCGGTTGAGATGTTTGCCAAGAAAGGCCAATTGTATGATGTGATTTTAATGGATCTACAGATGCCAATTATGAGTGGTTATGATGCTGCCATTCAGATACGCAAGCAGAATCAAACAGTGCCGATTATTGCGCTGACTGCGGCGGCAATGATAGAAGATAAAGAGCGCGCCTTAACCGTGGGGATGAATGATCACCTTGGTAAGCCAATTGATATGCAACAACTGTTTGCCACCCTTGAAAAATGGTGCGGCTCAGGAAGAACTAAAGATACTCTGAGTAAACAAAAAACAGACGTTAATGATGTAAGCACGAATGCTGTGTTGGATATCGAATTTATCAAACAGAATATTGGTGATGATCGTGACATGCTATTGCATCTTTTAACCCTGTTCTCGAACCAGCTAGAAAACGACTTTGCAGATATTCCAGAACAGATTAGAAACACCCCTGTTGAGGCACATACCGTTGTTCACTCAATTAAAGGAGTGAGTGGTAATATGGGGGCGCATCAGTTGTTTGAGTTGAGTAGTGACTTAAATAAAGCTTTAAAGCAAGGTAAGGTCATCTCAGAGCAAGACCTTAACAAGTTTGAAGAGGCATTAAAGGCCTTAAAGTTAGAGTTAGCTAGTCAAATTTCTTTGTTTACAGAGCAGACAACCCCTGTTAACCTGCTCAATGAGGTTGAATTTAAAGCCCTGTTAAAAAAAGTTAAAGTGGCCTTAAATGAAGGGGATTTAATTGAAACAACCTCCATTCAACTTATTTTAGAGGCATTAAAACAGACGGTTGATGAATCGGCTTTAACCGAATGGAAAGAAGCGATTGATGCTTTTGAGTATGATAAGGCCAAGGAGATTATGGCTACATGGAAGATCTGACAACGAGTCTGCCAACCGTTTTAATTGTTGATGATATGGCAACCAATCTTGAGGTGTTGTCTAAACTGTTAAAAACCGATTATCATGTTAAGGTTGCTAAAAGTGGTCAAAAAGCCCTTGAAATCGCCAACTCTGATGACAAGCCTGATCTGATTTTACTAGACATTGAAATGCCCGAAATCGATGGCTATGAGGTTTGCAGACAGTTAAAAAGTAATCCTTCAACCAACAGTATCCCCGTTATTTTTTTAACGGCAAGAGACAGCCAAAGTGATGAAGAATTTGGTCTTAATTTAGGGGCGGTGGATTACATCGCAAAACCCTACAATCCAACCATTGTAAAAATCCGAGTACGTAACCATATGGCATTAAAGCTCAAAAGTGATTGGTTAGAAGAGCTTTCAATGATGGATGGTTTAACCAATGTTCCTAATCGTCGTTATTTTGATAATGAATATGACAAGTACTTTAAACAAGCCATTAGAGAGTCGCAAAACCTTTTTATTGTGATGATTGATGTCGATGATTTTAAAGCCTATAACGACCATTACGGGCATGGAAAAGGGGACGAGTGCTTGATAAAGATTGCGCACACTTTGCAAAGCAACTTAAAACGTCCTATGGATGTTTTGGCTCGCTACGGTGGCGAAGAGTTTGTTATCTTGCTCAAAGATATTGAGGATGCAGGTGCCTTACAAGTGGTGCAAGACTTAGTTGAAAGTATCGAGCAGCTTGGCATAAAGCACGCCTTCTCTTCCGCTTCTAAAAATGTGACAATCAGTGCCGGACTCTCTAAACATGCTCGTGGCCTAACCAAAGAATCACTCCTTACAAACGCCGATAATGCCCTTTATCAAGCCAAAAAAGACCACAAAAATCGCTTTGTGTATTTGTAAGATGCGTTCTTAAATTAGCAGGCCTGCTGATTTTTTAAGATTTAACGTTTAAGAACGATGCAGTTTATTACGCATTTTGTTGAACGCGGTAATCCAATGAAACTTCAAAATAAACACATAGGTTGCAATGCCTATCAGCACACCTAACAAGATATTTCCAAAAAAGAACGGTTGCCAAATTAACGGAAACACTTCGCTAAACCATAGTTCTGATCCGATGGTGATGCCATTGCTTTGCGCATACAAATCTGGCGTACCTAAAATCCAGGTGCCAAACTTATAACCACCAAACCAAATTGGCCACATGGTTAATGGGTTAGTTATCCACGCTAAAGCGGTCGCTAATGGAATGTTGGCGCGAAGGTAATAAGCCAAAACAGAACCCAGTACCATTTGAAATGGAATCGGCAGCATCATACAAAACGTGCCAATAAAACCGGCACGGGCAAACGATTGACGATCGCCCGCCCAATACACGCGGTCTTTAAATCGCGGGAAATATTTATTCAAAAAGACCGAACGTTTGGTTCTTCTGCCAATTTGATGGAGTTTTAATCTTAGGTATCGAGTCATTTCATTATCATATCAAAATCAGTGAGTTAAGGATCATTATTAGCATTAATATAGTGTGACTATGTGCGCTATTTTTATTTATGGCTTGAGCATCCGAAGAACACTCACCGCTTTTGAATTAGCCGAATTTCATTCTCTAAAGAGTGAGTTGAAAAGCTAACCGATTGTGTAACAAACTCTTGGCAACATAAGTGGTTTTTGATGCCTATTTAACCGCAATAAACTCAGTTAATTGTTTGGGCATGAGTTCAAATTTTAAGGGGTGAATATCGGGTAGACCGTTCACGTAGCGAATACTTTTTTCACCTTTTATTAAGGGCAATAAATAGTCAATTGCCGCTTGGGTAACGTCCATGCCATCTTCAGTAATAAATTCATCGGGCACGGTCGGTTCTAAGTCGGCGACTTCCATTAAATCAACGGTTTTATAACGCCAAACCAAGGGCTCATGGGCAATCACTTCAATGACTGGCAATACCCCGTGTTTTCCATCAAGAGCAGCTTGAACAGCGGCCTTACCTGCTCGATACGCCATTTGCCAATCGGTTTCTGACACTAAATGGCTGGCGGCACGCTGCATGTAATCGGGCACCGCACTATGGGTTTTACAGGTAAAGTGATCAGCGACCATTTTGGATAAAGTGTGTGCCACACCGCCCAATTGAACGTAATCTTTTAAGTGGGTGTGTTCAATGTTTTCAATTTTAATGTAGTTACCGTCGGCATCTTTTAGGCCTTCAGAAACGATGCAAGTGCAGTAGCCTTTAGTATCGTAAAAATGGGCGACCTTTGCTAAGAACTTGGCTTTATCAAACGGCCGTTCAGCAGTTAACACAATCAGTGGAACATCGGGGCATTGCAATTTAAGCAAGCCGCCCGCTAAGGCCAGCCAGCCGACATTTCGCCCCATTGCTTCTAAAGCAAAAAACTTGGTGGACGTATTGTGCATGGAGTACAAATCGATGGTTGATTCCAACAAGCTGGTGGCTAGATATTTAACCGCACTGCCGTAGCCCGGACTGCAATGAGAATGAGCAAGGTCATTGTCGATGGTTTTGGGAATGCCAATGCAGGTAACCGGATGCCCACGCTCAGAACAGTAGTCGGCCACTTTTTGCGCGGTGACCATGGAACCATTGCCACCATTGTAGAAGAAGTAACCAATGTCATAGGTCACAAACACATCCAATACCCGTTGATATTGGGTTGGGTTGTCTTCAACGGGGTCTAAATCAAAACGACACGCTTGAAAGGCTGCTCCAGGTTGGTCACGCAAGCAATCCATAATACACTCAGACAAGCCGGTGACATCGGTTAGGGTCTCTTCTAAGACGCCTTTAATACCATTAATGGCGGCGTAAATTTTGTCGAATTTTTCTGGATGACGTTTGGTCATCTCAATGACACCAATGGCACTGGCATTCAACACTGCTGTTGGACCACCGGCTTGTGCGTAGAGGACATTTCTGGATTGGGTTTTGACTGGGATATCATTTTGGGAAGGGGATTGCTTGTTCATGAACTAGCCTACTATAAATTGAGTTTTAATCATTATAGACTAGCCCGTGTTCAGTAAAATTGCTTTTTTTAAGCAGGCCTGCTGGTTTTTAAAAAGGGTTGGGGTTTTGGCTTAAAACACCTGCTCAAACAGCATTAGATTTTTGCTTGAAACATTTTCAAAGCGTGCTTAATGAGCACTTAAAACCAACTTGTTTTTCTGAATGATGACTTGGCTTTCACTCGCCAACAGAGCTTTGAGTGGTTTGCCAACCATTAATCCGCGCCAACCTTTTAGATTGTTAGAGTCGTTTTGGCAAATTAAGTCGCTCAACTCTTGTTTGTTAATTAGGTTGTGTAAGTTAATTTTGTTCTCAAGGGCTATTTGCTGACAAATGACCATCGCAAGGTTAATTAATATCTCTTGCTGAGGCGAAGGGGGAATCTCTTTGGGAGGCAATTGCGGCCAAGATTCGGGCGGCATGGCAAACACCTTATCAATCAGTTCAATCCACTCTTGACCATGTTCACGCACCGAAGACGATTTAATTTGTGGCACTTTGTAAAGTGCTTCAACCACTTGTGGCGGTCGTTTAACAATGCAAACCATGACTTCGTCATTCATCACCCACTTTTTAGGGCGGTTGTTGGCAATGGCATAGTTTTCTCGCCATTCCGCTAGGGCATTAATCATGGCTAACTGTTTGGGTTTAAAGTTGCGCACGCCTTTGACTTTGCCACCGGCACTGCTTGGATCGGGTTTATACAGAGTTTCATCGAGCAGTGCATTACAGTCTTCCGTAATCGCGGTAAGCTGTTCAGCGGTTAGATTGGCTTTGAACTTTTCATAGAGCGGTGCTAAAAAGCGCACATCATCAATGGCGTACTCAATTTGCTCATCAGTCAGTGGGCGTGCGTGCCAGTTAGTGCGGGTTTGGGTTTTGGGTAGTTTAACGCCCAGTTCGGCTTCCACCACTCGGGCAAATCCGGCAATATCGCCGTGTTTAAAAAACACCGCGGCCAACTGAGTATCAAAAATACAGGCGGGCATTTTATTGGCAAGTTGATACAATACTTCGATATCTTGACGTGCCGCATGAAACACCTTAAGCAGGTGAGAATCGCTAAGAATGGTTACCAGGCCTGCTAGGTTTTTTGAAACGGCTTCGGATTCTGAGTTTTGTTGAATGGCCAGTGGGTCTATAAGTGTGACCGCGCCTAAATTATCTTGAATTTGTACAAGACTCAACTCAGCAAAATAGGTGTCGGTGCGCACAAATTCAGTATCAATGGCAATCCAATCAATGGCGGTATTCGCCAACAATTGTTCGCTAAATAGATTGAGTTCGTTGGCAGTTAGAATCGTGGTGTGGGTATTTTTAGACATGCACGCAGTGTAAGTTTTAGCGGCGGTTTGGGCAAGCAGTAATTCACCCGTTCGCAACTTTATTAAGGCAATCATCAATTATAAACGTCGTGGAATCGGCATGGGAAAACAGATGGCAAAAGGCGTCAATCAACAGACTGTTCACATTTTAGGCATAGCCGGCACCTTTATGGGCGGTATCGCACAGCTCGCGAAAGCAATGGGGCATGCCGTTTCAGGGTCGGATAAAGCCATTTACCCACCGATGAGCACGCAACTTGAACAGGCCGGCATTGCCGTTTCTGATGACCAAAACACCGATTTTTTGAAAGCGGAACCGGATGCCGTGGTGATTGGTAATGCGCTGAGTCGCGGCCAGACTTCGGTTGAAGCAACCTTGAATGCACAACAAGTTTACACCTCAGGCCCGCAATGGTTGGCGGACCATATTTTAAAAGACCGCTGGGTTGTCGCCGTAGCAGGAACCCATGGTAAAACGTCTACCGCCTCAATGGTCGCGTGGATTTTAGAGTACGCTAAGCTCAATCCCGGCTTTTTAATTGGTGGTGTGCCTGAAAACTTTGGCGTGTCTGCGCGCTTAGGGGATTCGCCATTTTTTGTAGTCGAAGCTGATGAATATGACACGGCCTTTTTTGATAAACGCTCCAAGTTTGTGCACTACCATCCGCGCACCTGTGTGTTAAATAATCTAGAGTTTGACCACGCCGATATTTTTGATTCGGTCGCCGATATTCAAAAACAGTTTCACCACTTGGTGAGAACCGTACCGGGCAATGGCTTAATTGTGATGCCGAACGATGAACCTAACTTAAATGAAGTCATTGAAAAGGGCTGCTGGACACCGACAGAAAAACAGGGTTCTGCTGCAGATTGGAGTTATAAGCTTTATGAAAAAGACGGCTCACAATTTGAGGTCCTGTACCAAGGCAATAGTATAGGCCGAGTAAATTGGGAAATGACCGGTTTGCACAATGTGCGCAACGCCTTGAGTGCAATTGCAGCAACGGTGCATTGCGGTGTAATGGCCAGAATTGCAGTAGAAGGACTTTGTGAATTTAAAGGCATTCTCCGCCGCATGACCTTGGTGGGCGAAGTACAAAGTGGTGACAAGCAGGGCATTAAAATCTACGACGATTTTGCGCATCATCCAACGGCGATTCATACCACGTTACAAGGTGCTAAAAACCAAATGGTAAACCAGAATTCAAAACTCAGCAGGCCTGCTGAGTTTGGACGACTCATTGCAGTTTTTGAACCACGCTCTAACACCATGCGCATGGGCATTCACAAAGCAAGCTTACCGCAAGCGTTTGAGCAAGCCGATGAAGTGTATGCGTTTATTGATGATGCGTGGAACTGGCAGTTACCCACCGAAGCCTTTAGCCAAACCCTGCATGTGCAAAATAGCTATGACAAACTGTTAGAGCAGTTAAAGAACGAACTGCAAGCGGGCGACACGGTGGTCATGATGAGTAACGGCAGTTTTGGTGGGCTTCACCAAAAATTGTATACAGTGTTGCAAGAAAACTAAGAAGTTTGTTAGAAAGTTAAAGGCATCCTTCTTTTTTGACTGATTCAAATTACATTCGGATGATTTGCTTCGGTTCAAACTGCATCGTATTACTTTTATAATGAACAAATATAAACTATTTGCTTAACCCTATAAAACCTCTATAACTCTTTTGGAATGAGTCCATGGCAGAATCCACCAGTCTTGATAAAAACGACCTTATTTTTGACGGGTTACTCAAAACGATGCCAGTTATCGTGTTTGTATTGGATCAATCAGGCACGTTTCTTTTTTCAAAGGGAGCCGGCCTAAAACCTTTAGGTCTAAAAGACGATCAGGTGGTTGGGTTACATTACTTAGATATTTATGCAGAACACCCTGAAATTATTAAGCAAATTAAAACCGCACTGGCAGAGGGTTTTCTAAATGCCGAAACCGAATTGAATGGATTACATTACCGTCTTTTTTATCGTCCTTTAAGGGATGGCCAAGTGGTCGGGATTGCACTGGATCAAACAGAGTTTGAGAACCTTAAGAAACAATCTGATTATTTTATCACTGAATTATTAACTGCGTATGAAGTTTCCAATGAGGGGATGTGGTCATTGCACCTGAAACAAGGAATCGTTGAACACAATCGCCGATGGAGAGAAATTTTTGGCTATTCAGAGGACGAGCCTTCTAACCTGATGGAGCATTTTGCCAATAGAGTTCATCCGGATGATATTCAAAGAGTGTTAAGTAAGGTCGAAAGTGCCATGGAGTCAGGCGAAACTTTTAACCATGAATACCGGTTAAATACGCCTTATGGACTTAGATATGTTCAAGACCGAGGCAAAGTGGTTAGTCGCGATAAAGACGGCAATCCAGAACGTATGACGGGCTCGTTAAGTGATATTACGCAAGACGTTCTTAATCAAAAAAAATTAGAGCAACTGGCTTTTCAGGATGAGTTAACTGGGTTACCCAATAAAGTTTCGAGTGAAAATTTTTGGAAGCAACAGCCAAAATTAGAAAACGCTTTGCCGGTTGGTTTTGCTATTTTAGATATTGATAACTTTAAACTGGTCAATGATGTGTTGGGCCATAAAGTCGGTGATGTTCTTATTCAGAATGTAGCTAATCTTATTTATAGTCAATTAACCGACAAATCGCAATTCTTCAGATTGGGTGGGGATGAATTTTTGATTATTTCCCAAAACATTACCCAGGAAAAGTGTTTATCTAATTTAAAAGACCTATTGGCTTCGGTTAAAAAAGTCGCTTTTCATAAAGATGTGAATGTTAAAAATACCTTTTCTTGCGGCGTTGCCTTCTACCCAGATGATGGGCATCATTATGACGATTTGTTTAGACGTGCTGAGAATGCTCTGTATCAAGCTAAAAATAATGGCAAGGATCAACTTGTTAGGTTTGATATGGCGATGGAATTAGCCGTTGAGCAACGCTATAACATGTTGGTTAAGCTACAAAAAGCCTTAGTTCGTAAACAACTTTTCTTTCATTACCAACCGCAAATTAGCTTAATTGATGGTCGCTGTGTTGGTGCAGAGATATTACTTAGATGGTTAGACGATGATGGAAAATTAATACCGCCAAATGTGTTTATTCCTATTGCAGAGCAATCGCAGCAGATTATCCCTATGACCTATTGGATTATAGAAGAGGCTTTTTTAATAAAGCAAAAGTGGCATAATCAAGGGCACTTTAATATTGAATTGGCAATCAATTTACCTGCTCAATTTTTATCAGAGCCGAATTTGGTGAGTTATTTGGAGCAGAAGGCGCAAAAATTTAATTTAGAAAATAGTGAAATCACTTTAGAGATTACCGAATCCCAATTGATGCAAAATCATACAGTAGACCATTTTGGTGTTTTAAGAGAATTAAGGTTGAAAGGATTTGGTTTAGCGGTGGACGATTTTGGAACTGGCTATTCAAACTTAGCAAATTTGGCAAACTGTTCATTTTCAAAACTCAAAATTGATAAAAAGTTTATTGATGGCCTGTCTGCACCTTTTCATAATTCATTGCAAGTTGTTGAAGGTAGCGCCATAGTAAAAGCGATGTTAGGAATGGCTAAATCTTTAAATTTGGAAGTCATTGCCGAGGGCGTTGAAACACAAGAACAGGCAGAATGGTTAAAGCACAATGGGTGTGGCCAAATTCAGGGGTATTATTTTTCAAAACCTTTGCCGGAAGAGGATTTCTTAAGTTTTCTGGCGTTGCATGGTTAAGATTTAAAACAACGTTTAGCTGTGTATTAAGTATATTTTTTAAGGTTATTACAATAACTTTTAAATTCAATGTCTTAATGTAGGCTTTATGGCGTTTTAATTAAGTTCTTCTTAAAAAAATCTTATCTGTTTTAACGGCTACCAAATTAATAACCCTTCATACTTATCAAAACGAGTCGGTTTTAAGGCTAACCAAAGAATTAAAAGGGCAGAAGGAGAAGGTCGTTAAGATGATGTGGGCACTGCTTGAAATCGCTATCTTATTGTTCATCGTAATGGGTATTTTATGGTTTATAAAAAAACCACTCAAGTAAACCATACCCCTTTTAATATAGGGGTTAATCGTTTTTTTTGGTTGTTTTAGGCTGACGAAGTAATAAATTCTATACATTTATGATTATTACTTGTACAGGGGTTATAAATATTGTATAACTTGCATTAGTGGTTTTTATAGCCCAATAAAACTTTACTAAAGGAAATAGCCATGAAAAAAATTCTTTTGCCTGCACTTTTTGCAGCCGTTGCTTCATCTATGTTTGTTACTTCTGTTTCTGCTGCCCCGACGGCCGAAGCGAAAGCCTTAATTAAAGCAGAGATGCAAAAAGCAGCACAAATCACCCCTGCCGAACTGAATGAAGAGATGAAAGCAGGAAAAAATGTGGTGTTGTTAGATGTACGTCAAAAAAGTGAACGTCCAATTATGGGCGCGCTGAGTGACGGTGATGTGCACATTCCGCGTGGTTTTTTAGAAATTGAGTCTTACTCAAAAATGAAAGACCGTGATGCAGAGATTGTCGTTTTTTGTGGTAAAGGTGTGCGCAGTGCGTTTGCGGTTAATACGTTAAATGAGATGGGCTACACCAACGTTAAAAACTTAAACGGTGGTGTAAAAGCTTGGAAAGAAGCAGGCCTGCCAACTGTTGAGCCGAAGTAAGTTTCAAATAATTACAGCCAGGATTGTTTTTTGGTTTAAAGGCCTGCTTTTTAGCAGGCCTTTTTCGTTTATCAAAGGTTTATTAAAAATCACTCTAATAACGCATCTCTTGAATGCGCATCGGCATCGCATCAATTTCTGAGAAGATTGCTTTTAAGTCTAGGGTGTTGCGGGAAGACTTTATTCCGCCATCTTTACCAATCAACACCACCTCATTTTTTGTTAGTTGATAACGTTTTTGAAGATTGGTTAACAAGTGTTCAGATAACTCACCCTTATAGTTACTGATGATGGTTTGGTTGTTAATTACAAACCAGATAATGACACGATCATCAATCTCATAAACACTCTGTTTTAATTCATCAATAATCTGTTTTGGGTTTGGCGTTTCATTAACAATGATGATTCTGTTTTGCCACTCTAATGGCGTCAGTTCTGAGAGTGAAGAGGGAGGATTGCTTTGGGCGTAAGTGGTAAATAAGAGCAATAAAGTTGGAATAAGGTATTTCATTTTTAAGGCCATCCAAGACTGTTTTTGATTTTGTTCTTTTTTTCAATATGTTAACGGTATTTTTTCGAATCCTATTTTGAAACTCATAACCTATTGTTGTTCCTTAAGTTTACCAAATTATGATAGGAAAAATTCGTCAGGTGAGAGCGGCACATTTGGACGGTAGTGGTGAATTAAGCAATCTGACCATCTCTTGGCACGTTTTGGTAAGCCTTCGTTTAAAAATTGCTGAACCTGTTCTAATACCGCGTTTTTGAAGCGCTCAGAGGGTTGGTTGTTAAGTGCGATGTTGTCGGCACTAAAATGAAATTCAACGCCAGCGGATTGTGAAAATATCCACTCTAAGGCTTGCGGTTTAACCTCAACGTTTTCAAATTCTGCTTGGCGTTCTGCTGAACGACCGTCTGGCTCATACCAGTAGCCAAAATCTTCAAGTAATCTTCGCTGTTTACCCGCCACGCACCAGTGGCTAATTTCGTGCAGGGCACTGGCAAAGAAGCCGTGGGCAAAGATGATTCTGTGGTGCGGGTTTTCAGCATCCGCAGGCAAATAAACCGGCTCGTCTTGGCAACAGACTAACTGAGTGTTGTGGCTCTCGATAAAGGTTTGATTAAACAGAGGGATAAGCTGTTCGATGGAGTGCGTTGACATAAAGGTTGATTGTTGTTCAAAGTCTACTGTGAAATTGCAGCGATTATAGCAAATCAGCAGGCCTGCCGATTTACCTTAATGACCCTTTTACTCTGATTTTAATGATGTTTTAAGGAGTTCGGTTTGCGGTTGGCCAAAGTAGTAACCTTGAGAGTAGTCAATGCCAATTTCTTGCACGACTTTTTGAATCGATTCATCGGCTACGTATTCGGCAATGGTTTTAATGCCTAAGTCGTCACAGAAGGTTTTGATGTTTTTAACAATTGATTGGTTAATCTCATTGCCCACGATATCTCGAATCAGCGTGCCATCGATTTTAATATAGTCAATATCTTCTCGTAAACGCAATAAGTGCTCAAAGTTGGAATAGCCAGTACCAAAGTCGTCGATGGCAATTTTACAGCCGGTCTGTTTTATGTGATGAATAAACTCTGAGATTTGTTCGTAATCCCCTAAGCCTTCGGATTCAACTATTTCAATGACCAAACGATGACAGTCACCACAGTGATTAATTGTCTCTATTAAAAACGCTAAAAAACCTTCGTTCATGATGTCTTGAAACGAAACATTAATCGAAAATTCGTAAGCGTTATTTCTAAAAAACGCGGTTGCTTGCTGAATCATTGAGCGTGTTAGGCGATGGTAATATTTTGAAGCTTTAGCAATTTCTAGAAAGGTGTTGGGCGGATAGATGATGCCTTTGTCATCCATTAAGCGCATAAGCACTTCGTATTTATCCACTTGATGGGTTTTATTATTATGAATGGGTTGAAAAAAGGTCAACACTCGATCATTCATAAGCGCATGGCGAATCAGTTCAAGTACATGGATGTTTTGTTGGTATTGCGCTTTTACGTCGAAGGTATGGTCAAGAATAGAGAACTCAATTTTTTTATCGACCGCCAAGTGCATGGCTTTTTCAGCATCAATCAGCATTTCATCCAGGGAAGCAGGTTGCTCAGGGTTGGATGCCCCCAGTGTTATCGACAAACTGAATTCATGGTTGTCCATAATGCTGAAGTTTTCATGTTCAATCTGATAGTGAATTTCATGCATAAAGCTTTCCAACGGAACGCGTCCACGGTTTGTTACGGTAATTGCAAACAGGTTTGAGGGCAATTTGTAGGCGTTAAACCCCATTTGTTTGGCTAATTGGTCGAGTTTTTTTCCAAGCTCGGTTAGCAGTTCATTGGCAAGCAGATAGCCATAAACGTTGTTAATCTCACGTAAATTATCAATTCTGAGCAGAATGAGCACATTGTTAGGGATAGCGTGAAGGTCTTCAAATAGTGAGGTTTTGTTGGGCAGTAAAGTCAGTTCGTCCCGATGCGCTTGTTCGTTGAGTTTGTGCATTAATTTGTCAGGAAAGCGTGATAAATAGATTGCGACGGGCAACATAAATAAAATGGTGGCAATGATGAGCAGCAGCATCAAATCCGCATTTTGCTTCGCTTCTTGTGTGAGGTCATTAAACTTTAGAACCAATATCATTTTTAAACCTTGCTCGCTAGAAAAGCCTTTCAGTGGGCTGGAATAAATGAGTTCGTTAGCAAAAATATCGTTATTTAAGATGCTTTTAGCTTGCTCATAACCAAAGGCATCGTAAATAGAAAACGTTTCAAATTGATTGCCAATCAGGCTTTTACTTGGATCCTTGTAGAGAATGAATCGACCATGTTTATCAATGATATAAACATCGTAAAACGTGCTGTTGACAAACTGCTCAAAGAAGCTTGTGAGACAGACATTAACGATTAAAACGCCTTTTGCTTGGCTTTGTTGATAGATGACTTTGGCATAGCGAACCACGGGTTGTTTGGGCTCAACGATTTTATGGTGTTCCATATTTAACTCAATATCAGAAATTCCAATTTCACCCTCTTTGAGGTTTTTAAAGAGTTGAAAATAGGGACGGTGCGCTTTGTCTTGTAACTCTTGTACAGGCACAATTCGGTGATGAATTGGCTTGCACATGCTGCCGGTTCTCGTCCCTTCAGTGCGAATGAGTTCCTCTCCTTGCATATTTAGGAAGCGAACCTGCATCGCACTGGTGGTGGCTTTTTCGACCGATAAGAATAGGTTTTCGATGGATGCTTTGTTTTTGCCAGTTTCTATAAATGACTGAAAATCTGGATTGGTTTCAATGGCATTTAACGTTAAAGGGAAGTGCGTATTGTAAAAATCAATGACTCTATGGCGTTGTTCGGACTTCTTTTGAAGGTTTTTAGCAGCGATTTCGCTCACATCCGTTTTACTTTGAAAGTGATAGGTGACCGAATAGAACCCCAGAAATAAGAGGCCAAATAGCATCATGGTTACAATAAACAGAGTGCGATAGGTCAGTTTCATGGGTGGGGCGTCAAGGTTCTTGTGAGTTTATGGATAAGGGTGATGTTAACATAATTACATTTATAACCCTATGAGTGTGGACGTTAAATTTGATTATGTTCTTGGCGATGGTTTTTTAATTTTAGTCTGCGGTTACATTTTAAAATCAGCAGGCCTGCTCAATTTTTAACTGCTTGGGTGCGAATAACGGCAATAAAAAAGGGCTAAAATTTAGCCCTTGAATAAATACGTTGACCTAGTTTAAAGCGTTAAGTTTTAAAGTTTTGCCATTACACGCTTAGCTGCTGCAATGGTTTTATCAATATCTTCATCGGTGTGTGCCGCTGAAACAAAGCCTGTTTCAAAAGCAGAAGGGGCGAGGTAGACGCCCTCTTGCAACATACCGTGGTAGAACGCTCTAAAACGTTCCATATTGCCTTGTGCAACTTGCGCAAAGCGAGAGATGTTTTTCTCTTCGGTAAAGAAGAAGCCAAACATGCCACCCACTTGGGTGGTGGTAAATGGAATGTTCAGCTCATCTGCGGTCGCTTGTAACCCGTCTACTAAGCGTTTAGTTTGAGCTTCAAGCTTGTCGAAGAAGCCAGGTGCGCTAATTAATTCGAGAGTTTTTAGCCCGGCCGCCATGGCAATGGGGTTACCAGACAGAGTGCCGGCTTGATAAACCGGTCCCAACGGCGCGATATGCTGCATGATTTTACGCTTACCACCAAAGGCACCTACTGGCATGCCGCCACCGATGACTTTACCGTACGTGGTTAAGTCTGGCATAACGTTATAACGGCCTTGTGCGCCAGCTAATCCTACACGGAAGCCACACATCACTTCGTCAAAAATTAACACCGCACCCGATTCATCACACACCTCACGAAGGGTTTCTAAAAAGCCTTCTTCGGGTGGGATGCAGTTCATATTTCCTGCAACCGGTTCCACGATAATACAGGCCACTTGGTCGCCAATCTCCGCAAAGACTTTGCGAACTTCGTCGGCGTCGTTGTGCGTTAAGGTCAGTGTTTGTTCTGCTAAACAATCCGGCACACCTGGCGAAGAGGGCACACCCAAAGTTAAAGCACCAGAACCGGCTTTAACTAACAGTGAGTCTGAGTGACCGTGGTAACAGCCCTCAAATTTGACGATTTTGTCACGCCCGGTGTAACCACGTGCTAAACGAATGGCGGTCATGGTTGCTTCTGTACCTGAGCTGACCATGCGAACCATATCCATTGAGGGGATTAATTCACACACTAAATCAGCCATAGTTGTTTCGATTTTGGTTGGCGCACCAAACGATAAACCGTGCGTGGCTTTTTCTTGAACCACTTTAATTACGTCTGGGTGTGCGTGACCCAAAATAGCTGGTCCCCATGAACCCACGTAATCGATGTATTGTTTGTCATCTTCATCAGTTAAATAGGCGCCTTTTGCTTCCTTAAAAAAGATTGGGTCACCACCCACACCTTTAAAGGCACGAACCGGCGAGTTTACGCCGCCTGGAATGTGTTTTTGCGCGGCTTCAAATAAATCTTGTGATTTGCTCATGGGGTTCCTTTAATCTCAATCTTGAGTTGTCGATTATTATGTTTTTAACGGACTTCAAATGGCTATTATCAGGCGCCTGTTAAAGTTGTGGGCTCATCTGCTTAATGCGTTCTTTAACCAAATCAAATTGCACTTCACCAATTTGTTTGTAAACGATATTGCCGTTGGGTGCAATTAAGAAGCTGGTTGGCGTTAAGAGCACGTCTCCAAATGCTTTTGCAATGGCCCCATCGGTATCGCGTACAAAAATAAATGGGTACGGATTGTTTTTGATGAATTTTTGAACTTGTTCGGCTGGGTCATAATCCATGGAAACAGCGACCATTTCAAAACGGTCTCCAAACTGCTCTTTCATTTCTGCTAAATGCGGCATCTCAGCAATGCATCCTGGGCAGGAGGTCGCCCAAAAGTTCACCAAAATCGGTTTATTCGGTCTATTTAGTTCGATTGCCTGGCCTTGCGTATCATTGATAGTGATTGCAGGGGCTTTACCTAAGCCATCTGAGAAAACCGTTAAGTAGAGTAAGGTGGCAAGCAGCACCACAACCAATAGACCAAAAAGCTTACTACCAATATTTTGCATGTTAGAACCTTTACGTGTTTTGTTTGAATGTATGTTTTTTGCAAGGCTATGCTTAATATAGCGTATGCAATTGACCTGCCTAAAAACAAAAAACGGGTCGTCATTAATGAGGACCCGATTACTGTATATACTCTTTAAAACAGAGCGATAGAGTTACTTTGCGGTTAAGGTTTCAACACCGTTTGCGGTGCCACACAGGAAAATGTCTGCAGGGCGTGCAGCAAATAAGCCGTTTGTGACCACGCCGACAATGCTGTTTAGTTCGTTTTCCATCGCCACTGGATCCGTAATCTCTAACCCGTGAATGTCTAAAATGACATTGCCATTGTCTGTTGTGAAACCGTCACGCAAAACCGGCTCGCCGCCAAGACGTTTTACAATCTCACGCGCAACATAGCTGCGTGCCATTGGAATGACCTCGACTGGCAATGGGAATTTACCTAACACAGCCACTTTTTTACTGTCATCAGCGATACAGACAAATTGCTTAGCAACCGCTAAAACAATCTTTTCACGCGTTAATGCACCACCGCCACCTTTAATAAGGTTCAGGCCTGCATCGGCTTCGTCAGCACCGTCAATATAAACGGACATCTCTGCCACTGAGTTTAAGTCTAATACAGGAATACCATGACCTTTAAGACGTTCGGCGGTCGCTTCTGAACTGGCAACGGCACCTTCGATGGTGCCTTTAATTTTGGCAAGTTCATCAATAAAGAAGTTGGCGGTTGAGCCAGTTCCCACACCAATAATGGTGTCAGGTACAACGTATTGGATGGCCGCTTGGGCAACTTTTTGTTTTAATTCGTCTTGCGTCATGATTCTCTCTTTCTGTATGGGAGCATTTTTAAGCTCTCTTTTATTGTAAATTTTGGTCAATCTTGTAATTGTAATCAATCAATACAAGGTTGTATAGCCTATCCGTCATTCTACATACTAAAAAGACCAAGTTGCCAGTTTGAAAACAAGCAGGCCTGGTCTTTGTAGATACGGTTTGCGACAAGCGGTTACTCTTTTTGAGCACCATACAGAACAGGCGGTGCTTGAACGGCTGGTTTTTCAACATTCAGCGAAGGGGGCATCATGCCTTCTTTACGCTCATAACCTTCAACCAGCATGCCAGACTGTGAAACGTAGTACATATCTGGGTAAACATGAACTGCTTTGAATGTCATTGGTCGAATTTGACGAGATTGCTCTGCCAAGGGTTTGCCTTTAGCCATGTACATGCCGCACATGGTTGAGCTTGGCCCAACTTCGCCTTTCGCCAAACGTTCATGGTCTTGATAGCTTAATTGACCACGTTTATCGAGTTCTTTGAAATAGGCTTGTTTAACACTGTCTGATTTTTCAGAAAAGTATTCAACACACATTTCGAGATTGTCTTTTTTGCTTACGTCTAGTTCTTCAGCGTAGGCGCTAGAAAATGCCGCTGACAGAAAAGATCCTGCTAACAGTAGTTGAATTGATTTTTTCATCGATTTACCTATGGGTTATGCTTTTTGTAACGGACTTTGATGTTTCATCGCAAACTAAATTGCGATGAAATTTTCATGGATTAAAGTCTAACACAAGCCATTTTGATTAGTGATTCATGTTGTTCATCATATGGCCATGATCCATTTGACTATGGTCCATTTTGGGTTTCATCATGCCCATGCCTTTCAAAGACTTAACGGGCATAGCGACCTCTTTGCTGCTGCCATCTTCAAACTTTAGGGTTACATTGACCGTTTGCCCGGTTTTTAAAGGCTCATGCGGACCAATCAACATAATGTGTAAACCACCTGGTTTAAGCTCGGTCGAACCATTTGCAGGTACCGTGATTTGTGGGATTTTGCGCATGCGCATGACACCGTTATCGTTCGTGTGTGTGTGCAGTTCAACCACTTTAGACACGGCAGAATCGGCTTGAATAATATTGATGTCCGCACCGCTGTTATTGGTTAGCTTCATAAAGCTGGCACTTGCTGGTGCGCCTGGAGGTACTTCACGGGCAAATGGGTTTTCTACTGAAACGTGGTCAGCTTGAGCGGCCATTGCTTGCATTGCAGCTAGAGAGGTAAGTGCGCCAAGCGTTAAAGCGGCAAAGGTAGTTTTGTATGACATGGTTAATTCCTTAATGATTTGTTCACATTTAAGTGACTGTATTTATAAATGGGGTGTTTAATTATTTATTCAAGTACTGACGCACAGTTTTTACAAAAAGATCCGGTGTGGTGGCGTGCTGAAGTTGTTCTTGCCAAACGCCATTTTGATCCACTACATAAGTAAAAGCAGAGTGGTCAACGGCATAGTTTGTGCCGTTATTTGGATCATCCACTTTTGCATAAACTACACCGTAACGGCGTGAAATTTCGGCAATGTTTTCATGTGTGCCGGTCATACCAATAATATTGGCTTCAAAGTAATCTGCATACTCTTTAAGTCTGGCGGGTGTGTCGCGTTCAGGGTCAACCGAAACAAACAAAATTTGTAGATTGTCTTTTTCTTGTTGGGTAAATTGACGATACGCAACCGATAGGTTTCCTAGATTGGTCGGGCAAATATCAGGGCAATAGGTGTAACCAAAGTAGATAAGAACCAATTTGTTTTTAAAGTCAGACAGTGACTGTTCACCGTTTACACTGGTTAAAGTAAAGTCGCCGCCGGTTGGCTTGTCGTTAGAGATTAAATGACCAACGTTGTGACCAGTTTGATTGGTTGATTTATTAGCCGGGTCATTGACGGGTACTAATAACATCCCGATACCAATGGCCACACCCAGCGCGATGACGGCAATTAAGAGTTTATTGTTCATAATACGTTCCTTATTTGATAGCTATGCTAAAACAAAAAAACCGCCGATAGTCTTAAGACTCTCTGACGATTTTTTTGTATAACAATCAAGCCCTTATAAATGAGCAGGCCTGCTTATTTTGAAGTTTAGAACTTAGCACTTACTTTTGCCCATGCCGTACGACCGGGTTCAAATAACTTGTACGTGTTACCGGATAGCGAATCCACTCGGTTTAAGTAGGTTTCATAGCCACGGTCGGTTAGGTTATCAACCCCTGCACTGATTGAAATCGACTTATTCACTTTGTACTGACCGTAGATGTCTAAGGTATTCCAAGCTGCGGTTTCAAGTTCACCAAATTCGTCATTGACAACGGTCTGTTTTTTCGCAAAGTTAAAGCGCGCGCCCGCATTCCAGTTAGATTCTTGGTATTGTGCATAAACATCACCCGATAGAGGCGGAATGTTACTTAAATTACGATCATCGGTATCGTTAAAGCCTTTGGTTAAGCTGGCATTTACGCCCAGTGTTAGGTGGGTGTTAATGGCGTAACTTGAAGCCGCATCAATTCCCATAATGCGCGCATCTTTGTTCAGGTAAACAATGCGTTTATCAACGGTTGCTGTCGGCAGAAGTCCGCCAAGTTCGGTCGATTGGTTTTTACCAAAATCTCTTAGGATATAGTCGCTAACATCATCGTAATACGCGGACACAGACCAGCTGTTCTGTTTACCTGTTTGACCAAAACCAATATCAATTTGATTGTGCTGTTCCGGATTTAGGTCTGGGTTACCTATCCAAGAGACATCAGACGTAACGCCATCTTTTGTCATGGTTCCACCTTTGGCAATATATAACTCCGTAGCATCCGCATAACGGTGGGTACGACTGATACCGGTGTAAAAGTTAATACCGTTATCCAGTTTCTTTTCGTAACGCGCTAATAGGTTCACGTTTGATTGGTCAACGTTTGTGTCTCCGTCAAAATCGGTATAGCGATTGTATTGACTAATCGCAGTTTTACCTGCATCACTTGCTAGATCAGCGTCATTCGCATCTGCCGTGTAGTTGTCATAACGTAATCCTAAGATGACTTTTTGGTTGTTCTTAAAGAACGAAGTGGATTCAGCAAAGACACTTTTCGTAGTGGTTTCAACGTCTGGCCACATAAACCAAAGGGTATTGGTGCCTGCCGCATTTTGTAAAGTGGCTTGTTTGCCAATGTCTTCATATTGCACGCCATAATCAAGTTGAGTGTGGCCAACCATGCTGGTTAATTTTAGTTTTGCCCCATCGGTAGTTACATTGGTGACATTTTTAGCCCACATAGATTCAGGGTTGGGATTTACACGCAGTGAGTAGTTATCCATAAGGTGGTCGACTTCTGAGCTATAAACGTCCGCGTCGATACTTTGAATTACGTCGTTAATTTTTTCGCCTTTATAGCGTAAACGAACCGTGGTGCCATCGGATTCTGGTGAGTCCATCGCCGCGCCTTGGAAAAGGGCATCTTCAACCAGTGTATTTTCATAAGAAAGACGCAGTTCGTGGTTTTCGTTTGGTGTCCAACCTAAATCAATGTGCGCTTGTTCACTTTCATAGCTTGAACGAACAATCTCGCCGTTACCGTCTTTGTAGCTGTCAGCACTTTTCTTGGCACCTTGAACGACAATATACCCTTTATCGCCCCCCGCAGAGACTGTCGCATTAATATCTTGCTTAACACCGTTTGAAGTTGTGCCTAAATTAACTTGACCTTGGTAAGGTTTACCCTCTTCAAAAGTTGGGGCAATACGTTCAAATAAGACCGTTCCGCCTGTTCCTCCAGAACCGTAAGTAACCGATTGAACCCCTTTAATAACGGTGACCTTGTCAATGCTGCTGAGTTCGGCATAGGCGGTTGGTGGATCCATACGGTTTGGACAACCGCCTTCAATTTTGGCACCGTCAATTAAAATATTGAGCTGTGACTCTTTTTGACCTCGAATGACCAAATCAACACCATGTCCACCCATACGAGAAGCATCAACCCCATTGATTTGACGCAATGTTGTGCCTGTTTCTGAATTGGAGGTGCTTAATAAGTTTTCAGTATCCACCGTTGTTTGTTGAGCCGCAGGCGCCTCACCAGTGACAGAGACGGTTTGCAGTTCTGATGCGTATGCAGCATGTGATACCGATAAAACAGAAAGTATAGCTAAAGAGAGTTTGGTGCGTTTGTGCATGGATAGATACCTTACGTAAGCGTTCATCAAATTAAAGAATGGGCGTATTGTACGTAGGCGCGATTAATAAAACCTTGAAAGAGCGTTAATGAAAATGCAGCAAGTGTTTCTTAAGGTTAAAAAGAGTATTAAGCAATTCGTAAGTGCTATTTGAAATCAATTTTTGATTATTTAACGTTCAAACTATCATTAAAGTTTTAATCCTCTTTGCATTGGTAAAATTTATAACAAAGAAAAAGTGTGTTCAATGAATGCCAATTTACTTAGAAAATACATTTTTAAAATAGGTTTAAGATTAGTGGTTGGTCTTTTGAAGAGGGGGGGATTTAATCGATTTTTGTAAGCGTTTTTTTGAGCGTTTTTGTGTGTGTAAGACTTACTGAATTCAAATGAAAACCGCATCACCTTAGAGAATAAGGCGGTGTTATAATAGCCGCAATTTCATCATTACTCATCTAAAAACAGCTGTTAACCTCTCGCCGATTGGCGTGCGCGTTTTGGCTTTTAAGGACCCAATATGCCAGAAGAGATTCTACGCAAAGTCTTAACCGTTCCGGTTTATGACATCGCTGATCAAACCCCGCTTGAAGTTGCGCCTCTGTTGTCAAAGCGACTACAAAACAAAGTTTGGTTAAAACGAGAAGATTTACAACCGGTGTTTTCGTTTAAATTGCGTGGCGCTTATAACCGAATGGTTCAGTTAACGGATGAACAAAAAAAGGCCGGTGTTATTGCGGCCTCTGCTGGAAATCATGCCCAGGGTGTTGCGTTATCTGCTTCCAAAATGGGGGTTGAGGCGACCATTGTGATGCCAGTTACGACCCCCCCCATAAAAGTAGATTCGGTTAGACGGTTAGGCGGGAATGTGGTTTTGGAAGGCGATTCTTACGACGAGGCTTCTAAATTTGCTAAGAAATTGGCGGCTGAAAAAAAGCTCACGTTTATTCATCCGTACGATGACATTGATGTCATTGCCGGCCAAGGCACCATCGCTCTTGAAATGCTGCGTCAACATAGTAAACCCTTTGATGTGATTTTTGTCTGTGTTGGCGGTGGTGGCTTAATTGCTGGGATTGCCTCAGTTATTAAACAGGTTACGCCAAATACCCGCATTATTGGGGTTGAACCTGAAGATGCAGCCTGTATGACCGAAGCTTTAAAAGCAGGTGAGCGTATTACGCTAGGCCAAGTTGGCTTATTTGCCGATGGCGTGGCCGTGGCGCAAGTGGGTGAGATTCCATTTAGAATCGCACAACTGTGTGTGGATGAGATGATCACGGTCAAAACCGACGAGATTTGCGCGGCCATTAAAGATATTTTTGAAGATACCCGTGCCATTGCCGAGCCTGCCGGTGCGCTTGCGGTGGCGGGAATGAAGAAGTTTGTTGAAACCAATGGGGTTTCTGGGCTTGAGATGGCCGGGATTGTCAGTGGCGCTAATATGAACTTTGATCGTCTGCGACATATTTCAGAGCGAACCGAGTTGGGTGAGAAGCGAGAAGCGATTTTTGCGGTGACCATCCCAGAAAAACCGGGCAGTTTTAAGACGTTTTGCGATATTTTGGGAGGCCGACGAGCGATAACCGAATTTAATTATCGTTATTCAGATTCGAGCAGTGCGGTGGTGTTTGTTGGTGTGCGCACTGAAGGTGGTCAGGCAGAGCGAAAATCAATTGTGAATGAACTTGAGAGCCGTGGTTACCAAATTCAAGATATGACCGATAACGAAATGGCAAAGCTGCATCTGCGTTATATGGTAGGGGGGCATGCTAAGGGTATTCAAAATGAGTTGCTGTACCGTTTTGAATTTCCTGAAAGACCCGGTGCCTTGTTACAGTTTTTAACCATGATGAGCGAAGAGTGGAATATTAGTTTGTTTCATTATCGCAACCACGGTGCGGCTTATGGCCGTGTATTGGTTGGTGTTCAGGTGCCACCTGAGCAGAGTGCCGACTTTGAATGTTACTTAGGCAGTTTGGGTTACCCTTATGTAAATGAGCAGGATAATGCCGGTTATCAGCTGTTTTTAAGACCGACCGATTAACGCGATTAACGGCCTTATTCAAGTACTTTAAGCCGACTTAAGGGAGCAGAGCGTGGCGCTGGAGATTACCAACAGAATAGCGATTCCCGACAATGAAATTGAGTTAACCGCCATTCGTGCGCAAGGTGCGGGTGGTCAAAATGTCAACAAGGTCTCCTCTGCCATTCACCTGCGGTTTGATATTGCTGCTTCATCCCTTCCAGATAGTTACAAGCAACGTCTGCTTCACCTTAAAGACCGTCGTCTAAGTAAAGAGGGGGTCATTATTATTAAAGCCCAGCAATACCGCACACAAGAGAAAAATCGTGAGAGTGCATTGCAGCGGTTAGTTGAATTGATTAAAAGTGTGATGGTGGTTCAAAAGACCCGACTCGCCACCAAACCCACTCGCGGTTCACAAAGGCGTCGTTTGGAGAGTAAAACTAAGCACAGTCTAACTAAGGCGTTACGTAGAAAGGTTGACGATTAAAGCAAAATGGGGTCGCAGAAAGTAAGCAGGCCTGCTAACGCTAGTCAATGAGTTAGCAGGCCTGTTGAGGTTTAAACGTCTATTTTTTAATGTTTACGCATAAAAATAGACGGTTTTTTTACAAGTAAAGGGAATTGATTACGCCTTGTTGGTTGCCGCTTCGGCTTCTTGTTTGGCTTTGTGCTTACGAGCAATTTCATCCCAGTCAATGTTGTTACATTCCGCACACTCTTCTTTAATGATGCCGATTTTTACAAACAAGGCATGCACTTTACAACCAACACAGTACCCGAGCATGGCCTCTAGCCACATAAATCCAAAGCAGACCCAAACCATCAGTAACGGAATGTAATAAGACATGTAGTTTTCAGTGGTTGGTAGTAGGTCGGAACCACTTACCGTATTCACCCAGTGGGCAAAAATTTCTGGATTGAAATAGATCCAACAAGTTGCAATCATGGTCGCACCAATTGTCCAAGCAAAACGTTTTGGCGCAAGTGGTTTCCAAACAGCCGGTTGACGACTTGCTAGGATGCTGGCAATTAACACCGTCGGAGAAAGTCGAGAGCCTCTAACGCTCATGCTAATGAGCATTTCAAAAAACGCATAAACTAAAATCCAACTTTGAATGGTGTAGTCGTAGGTGCGTCTAACCGCTTCAACTTGATAGATGATTTGATCATCCCAGTTAGTATCGTAAGTGTCCACAGCGGTATTGCCATCAACCACCCAGTTTGAAACGTAAATGGCATCAAATAAAGTGAACAACATAATAATAGGGATAAACAGTAACATCCCAGCACGGATTCGCACAGCGGTGTCATTGATATAGGCAGGTCGTTCAGCAGGGTCTCTAAACCAAAGATTTTTTATAGCATTCAACATGTTTTCGCTCTCTTAAGTATTGGCTTATATTAGAAGAACCTGAATTATGTGCTTTCTTTCATAAGCTGTACAATCATTATTTTATAGGGCGTTGTAAAATCCATTTATGACCTGCTACACGGCTTATTCTATAGAGGTTTGAGTCATTTTAATTGCCTTAACGCTCCTTTGGTAACTCATCACAAATATGGCGATCGCCTAAATTATCAAAGTCAGGCAGGGTTGGCATAAAGGCACTTTCTTGCATGTTTTTGGTGCAGGCCTGTATGGTTTTAATGGCATTTGAACTGGCAATTTCTTTACCAAACGCGATGGCTTTTTGTTGTGCTTCATCCCGTTTCCCATTTTTGCAGAGAGACCTGATTTCTGGCTCTAACTTGCTGATTTTGTTTTGGTAACCAAGCAGCTCCATTTCATCAACTTGCATTAAACATTGTTGCATTTTGTTCATTTGCGCCATCATCTGTTGCATGTTCATGCCGTCCATTCCAGACATGTTCTCTGCAGAGGCGGTATTTGAAATAGTCAGCGTGAGCAAAAGAGGAAGTAGGAAACGTTTCATGAGGAGAGGCCTGTTGATAAAAATAAAAAGGCAATATAGCACACAGTTAAAAATATACGTATTAATAAGATTGATAGAGTCGGATAGAAAAGGATGATGGAACCTTAGCACGCCAAATAACTAGGTTGGCAAAAGCAAATCAAAAGCAAAATCAAAATCAAAAGCAAAATCAAAAGCAAAATGCACAGGTCACGAGTTGGAGGCAGCCTGTGCTTGAAGCTTATTCGCTTAAAAGATCCAGTTGCGGATCTTGTTGGGTGCTTTTTTGATCTTGATTAATGCGGCTTGAGGTTGGCCCAGTTTGGTTGCGGTATTTGGCATCAGAGCGTTTGTTGTAAGGTTTTAAAGAGGCACTGGACAGAGTTTCAAAGTTGATTGCACAAATGTCCATGCCTGGACGTAATGCCAAAGGCAATTTGCCGCTGTTGAAGATCTCTAACACAATCTGTCCGTGCCAACCCGGGTCAATACGGTGTGCAGTAACATGAACCATTAAGCCTAAACGCGCCAAGCTTGAACGTCCATCTAACCAGCCGACTAAGTCATCTGGAATGGTCACCGATTCATAGGTCGCCGCTAAGGCGAGTTCGCCAGGGTGCAAGAAAAAGGCTTTGTCATCAGGAATGAGTATCTCTTCACCCATGACGGTATCCATGATTTTTTGAACTTCGTCTTTTGGGCCACTTAGGTCGATGTAGGGGGCGGTGTGGTCGTTAAAGACTCGAAAACGATTATCGAGTTTTAGATCTACACTGATGCCTTTTATTTTGTCAGAACTGGGTTGCGGCTCAATGGCAATTTTGCCAGCCTTGAGGTATTGAATAATATCGCGATCGCTGAGTTTCATAATAGTTTATTGAATCTTTGGGGGTTCTTGGAGCACTAAAGTAAGCGTTTTGTCTTTTTTAATATTATAAACGTCAACACGACCTGGAAAGTAACCATATGTTGGTAATAACCAAATTTTTACCTCTGATTGCAGAGTTTTAAATTCAAACAGTTGCGCCTTGGGCAAGGTTTGACCATTGTCTAAGGTAAGTGGCGCTTTCGTGAACGCTTTTTTTAGAATAAGAGGTTGTTGGCGCTTGTTCTCTTGTAAGAAGAGTTGGTTGAGCGCCTTTTCGTTTAAAACATTAAACTGTACGGCATAGGCTAATGAAATACTGTCGTAAATTTCTGGTTGAATAGGCCAATTTTTTTGTCTTCTGGGATTAATGATTTCGTTGGGGTTTTGTGGGTTTATAAAATAAGCATCGGTTTTAAATTTGCCCTTCTCTGAAAGATTTTCACCGTATTTTTTTTCGTAGGCTAACCATTTGAACTGGCTGTCTGTCTGTTGAATCTTAATGGTTTCTAGACTGCGTTCATTCAAGAAAAATTTAGCGAGTCCTTGTGGTTTGGAGGCGGCGCTCAATGTGCAGTTTGTTTGTTGACACGCTAGTGAATGTTTGGAAACACCGAGTTTCATGCTTAAAGCGTGAATATTAAAGGTTGCGGTAAACTCAGGAATCGGTTGAGCGTGCACATTAAAAGGTAAGCAAATGGCCAAGCCCATGAAGCCAAGCAAACCAAATAGGTGGTGAGAAGATTGAGGTTTGTTTTGTGATAACGTTGTTGTTTTCCAGAACATGCACTTTCCTTTGCTGAACTCACCGCCAAACGATAGGAGAGTCGCGGTATTTAAAAGTCATTCAACAGCAGTGGACATTTAAGCGGTTTTTGGTCAAACCAGGCCTGCCCATTTTGGAAGGTGAGTCGACCCTCTGCAAACCATTGAATGACTAAAGGATACGCTAAATGCTCTTGAAGATGCACCTTGTTTTGTAAGCTTTCAACGTTATCGTCAATCTCTATACAGACTTTGGCTTGCAGGATAGCAGGGCCCTCATCCAGTTCGGGAGTGACAAAGTGTACACTTAATCCGTGTTCAGAATCCCCCGCCTCAATGGCGCGTTGGTGGGTATTAAGTCCGGTGTATTTTGGCAACAGTGATGGGTGAATATTCAGCATTCTGCCCAAAAAATGACGGGTAAAGCCTTCGGTTAAGATGCGCATGAACCCAGCCAAAACAACGAGATCAACCATACTCTTATCCAGCACGTTTTGCAACGCAGCATCAAATGTCTCTCGATTGCTAAATTGGGTGTGGTCAATCACTTGATGTTTAATTCCGGCCTTTTGAGCACGCTCTAGTCCAAACGCATTCGGTTTATTGGAGATGACTTGAACAATAGTGTAGAGTTCAGAGTGTAATTTTTGATGATTGATAATCGCTTGCAGATTGGAACCGCTTCCAGAGATAAGAACGGCAATGCGTATTGGCTGAGTCATAAGTTAGCCTAATTGAATTTTGCTTGAAGGTTTTTAGAGTGAATCAAAAGGGGTGAAGGCTTAGCAATCAAGAACGTTGAAATTATTTCGTTTGTCTTGAATTGCAAAGCTTTTGAAGTGAGTGGTTACTTAGCCTTTAAACAACGTGACCGATGGTTCAGACTGCTCGGAATACTCAATTTCACCAATCACTGAAACGGTTTCACCGGCTGCGGTTAGCAAGGCTGTGGCCTTTTCTTGATCCGCTTTGTCTAAAACAATGACTAAACCAATGCCGCAGTTTAATGTGCGGTGCATCTCTTCATATTCGATATTTCCATTTTCTTGAATCCAGTCAAAAACGGCAGGACGTTTCCAGCTATTGGTATCAATTTTAGCCATGGTGTTTTCAGGCATAACGCGCGGTAGGTTTTCTAAAAGACCGCCACCGGTAATATGAGAAATGGCATGAATTTCAACTGATTTCATTAATTCTAGAACAGACTTAACATAAATACGAGTTGGTGCCATTAAGGCATCAATTAACGGTTGGCCATCAATGTCTTTTTGCAAGTCTGCATTGGACACTTCTATGACTTTACGAATTAGAGAGTATCCATTTGAGTGCGGACCACTTGCACCCAACCCAAGCATGACATCCCCCGTTTTAACTTTGGTGCCATCAATCAGGTCGGCTTTTTCAACAATCCCGACACAGAACCCTGCTAGATCGTAATCGCCTTTTGGGTACATGCCTGGCATTTCAGCCGTTTCACCGCCAATTAAGGCACAACCAGATTGTAGACAACCTTCACCAATCCCTTTAACCACATCCGTGGCGACTGCAATATCAAGTTTACCGGTTGCGTAGTAGTCTAAGAAAAAGAGGGGTTCTGCACCTTGGACAATTAAGTCATTAACACACATCGCAACTAAATCGATACCCACTTGGTCGTGTTTTCCACTGTCAATCGCTAAACGCAATTTTGTGCCGACACCGTCAGTACCTGAAACTAAAATTGGATTTTTGTATTTATCCATTGGTAGTTCAAAAAGGGCTCCAAATCCACCCAAAGAAGCACTAACTTCTGGGCGCGCAGTGGCTTTAGCGATGGGCTTAATAGCTTGTACTAAAGCGTTTCCGGCGTCAATGTCTACACCAGCGTCTTTGTAGCTGATTGAAGTGTTGTTTGTTGTCATAACGTCTTTTGTTCCAGTTTTTATGGCTCTGTTTAAATTATGCATCGGTGTTGGTTACGGATTCCGTTAAAAACCTGTAAAAGTCTCTACCGAGCGCACAAAAAATATTATGATATTGTAACGAAATTTTAAGAGTCCGATATGAGAAGTTTTATTCTATTAGTGACGTTTTTAAGTTTTATTGGACTTAAGCCACTTATGGCTGCGCCCAATAACTTAAATTCGGATGATCTGTTTACCATTGTTGAGTCGTTTGACCCAACGGTTTCTGATGTTGATCAATCAATACAAAAGCCCGATTTGGACAAGAAAATTCAACAAGGCATGCGAGACTTGTTAGTGCGACTTACTGGGGATTCGAGTATTGTCTCTAAAGAGGAGGTTCAGCCATTTGTAAGTCGTCCTAAATCTTGGTTAAGAACCTATCAATTTGAGCCGCGCAAAGAGGATGGGGTCACCATTGGACAAAATTTGGTGTTAGATTTCGATGCTCAGCGTCTATTGAAGGCCTTTCAGTCCGCACAAATTCAAATTTGGCCGAGTTCAGAGCGTCCAGCAACCATGTTGATGGGCAGTTACTTGGCTGCGGGCAATTTAATTAATCTAACGCCTGAAAACTTAGGTTATCGCCCAGACATCGATTTTAGAAGTTACCCAAAACTTTTAGCCTTACCGTATGTGATTGCAGAAAAAACTGAGAAGTGGGTTTATCCTGTGACCGGTGGGGCGATCCCTGCGGCGATGAGTGCAGAAATTAATCGCATGTTGACAGACACTAATCAGGATTATTTGCTGAGTTTTCAAATTGAACAGAACATTGGACAACCGATGCGTTTATTATGGCGGTTATTTGGTAAAAACGGCTCGGCATTAGGTTCGGCACAAATTTCGGGTTCACAACTGCAACCGTTAATGCAGACGATGTTTAGCCGCATGATCGCCGCTTACTCTTACACCTATAGACAGAATGCAGATGTTTTGAACGCTGCGTTGGTCTCGTTTGATGATCTGATGAGTGCAGAACAGTTAATCGCCATTGAAAGCTACTTAAAAGCCCAAAAACCGAAAGTGCATCAAGTATTCTTGCAAGAGATTGTAGAGGATAAAGCGCTTTTTGAAGTCGTTTATCAAGGTAATTACAACGACTTTTTGCGTCTTGTCTCAACCGTTGAAAATACAATTTTAGTAAGTGAAGATGCCTTAATTGGCCAAGTTAATTATAGGATGCGCGGCCTAGGCGTGATGCCTGAAACCCAGCTTATAGACCTTTCTAAAGAGTTTGAAGCCAATGTTCGTCAAGAACAACAAGGACAATAAGTGTTCGTACAACTTCCGTTAAAAATTGGCTTGCGCGATGATGCGTGTTTTGAGACCTTTGTTACCGAAGAGGAGTCGCTTGCATTTGCTTTAAACGCCCTGCAAACCGCGCTTAAGCACCCTTCCGGTAATGCGTTTTATCTTCACGCTGAAAGTGGTGCGGGTAAAACACATCTCTTACAAGCTGCTTGCCGTTACGTCACAGAAAAAGGTCAGGCCAGTGTCTACCTTCCGATGAAAGATGATAATCTGCCGCTAATTCCCGATGTGCTTTTTGGTTTGGAGCAAACGCCGTTAGTGTGTTTGGATGATATGGATAATATCATTGGCCACAAAAAGTGGGAGTTAGCCTTAGCCAACCTGTTAACCAAGTCGAGTGTACAAGGCCATAACGTTATTTTAGCGGGTGAAATTTCGGTGGTGGATTGGTCATTAATCACACCCGAATTAACCAAAGCATTAATTAATGTGCTGCCAATTAAGTTGTACACCTTGCATGAAAAAGAGGAAGTGATTGTTGCTTTACAACGGCATGCGGCTCGCTTAGGCTTTGAACTGCCTGTGGAAGTGGGAAATTATTTGGTTAAAAAATTCTCCAGTGATCTGCAGGAATTACTCGCGGTTTTAAAGCTTTTAGAACAGGCAACACTGGTTGAAAAACGCCGGTTGACCTTGCCGTTTGTTAAAAAAGTGTTAGGGCACCAATAACCTCTGCAAGAGAGTGCAAGCTCATTATCGAGTCATAGTGCCTCAAGATTATTGATAAGCCACAATGATATGATTTAGTAAAACTTAGCAGGCCTGCTTGGTTTCAATTTAGACCCATTTTAAGGAAAATTTTATGACTTTATTTCAAATAAAGCCGGCGCAATCGTTTAAACGCGGTCTGCAAATGATGGTGATGATTCTGTCTTTAGGTTTGGCAGCAAACGTTGTGGCTGCGCCACCCGAAAAGCCAATTAAACTCATTGATTTGGATGGTAATGAGAGTTTCTTGTCAGACTACAAGGGGAAGTGGGTTATTCTGAATTTATGGGCAACTTGGTGTCCGCCGTGTTTAGTAGAAATCCCGGATTTGGTGTTGTTTCATGAAGCCAATAAAGATAAGAATGCCATTGTAATTGGTGCTAACTACGAAGACATCGACCCTGCAAAAGTGAAAGCATTTGCAGAATCACAAATGATTAATTTTCCGATTGTCCGTTTTGAAGGCAAGCCAGACGGCGTGACTTCACCGTTTGGAAAGTTGCAAGGCTTGCCGACCACCTACATGGTTGCCCCAGACGGTACCGTTGTTGCAGCAAGAACCGGCATGGTTGATCAACAAATGTTAGAAGACTTTATGAAACGATACGAAGAGATGAAAAAATAGCGTAATATTTAGCTTTTAGACAGATTGATTTTATTCAGTGCTCAGGAGAGACTATGAAAAAATGGATGATGGGCAGTTTATTAGTATTAGCGACCTTTTTTAGCTCGCAAGCTTGGTCAGCCGGTGCCTTTTTTGATGAGACATTTGGGAACTTTCAAGAAGAGTTAGAAACTGCGGCGGATGCCGGTAAAAAAGGAATTTTCTTGTTCTTTCATATGTCAGAGTGCCCTTTTTGTGACCGCATGAAATCGACCATTATGACTGAACCGGACGTCATTAAACTCTACAAAGAGAATTTTTTAACGTTTCAAGTCGACATTGAAGGCAGTAATGAAGTAACCGACTTTGATGGCACCGTGTCAACGGCGCAAGCCATGTCAGAAAAAAAATATCGTGTTCGAGCTACGCCCGTGATGATGGTGTTTGACCTGCAAGGAAAGCCCATTCTCAAATACACTGGGCCAACCCGAACCAAAGAGGAGTTTATGTTGATGGCGCAATACGTCATTGATGGCGTTTACAAAGAGATGACGTTTACTAAATATAAACGTCAACAAAAAAATGCGACTAAAGAGTAATGTCCATGGTTCGTTTTAAAACAACACAGCGATCTTTGATTATGGCGCTCGGTTTTGGTTTGTCTGCTTTATCTTTGCCTCTTTACAGTATAGCGGCAGATCAGGCTTCTAATGATGTCGGTGAGCAAGCAAGTTTACAAAATACTGAAAAGGTTGATGTCGTAACCTTACCTAATCCACTCACATTAGATTATGTGCTCTCGCTTCCCCTGAATCAGTTGCCACAAATGCAATATCAGCAAGCGCAATTAAATCAACTTCAAGCACAAAAATCCTTGCAAACGTCCACGGATAAAACGCAACTTAATTTAGTTGGGCGTTTGGGGTGGCGTGAGTTTGCGGATGAAACCCAAGACTACAACTTAGCGGCGGTGCATCTGAATCAAAAGCTGTACGATTTTAATCAAAGTGAGCGGTTACTTGATGCATTAGATATTAAGCAACAAGCCCAACAAATGGCGGCACTTAATACTGAAAAGCAAATAAAGTTGCAGGTTATGCAGGCTTACTTCAATGTGTTATTAGCCGACTTTCAGTATCGCATTGATAACGAAGCGATGGCAATTGCTTATGTGGGGTTGGATAAAGCGAAAGACCGCCTTGATTTAAAAAGAATGTCTGATGTTGACTATCTTGAAATAGAAACCGACTATGAAAAAGTGTTGGTTAAACGCACACGCTCTGAATATCGCCAACTGCAAACCCGTTTGGCATTAGCCAACTTACTGGGGCTACCTAAAGCTCGTCCGGATGAGTTAACGTTGCCAAAACTCGCATCGTTTTCTAAACGAGATGTTCAAACATTGGATTTAGAAAAATTACAGCAGCAAGTTATTGACTCCAACCCAGAAATTCAAGTTTTAAAACAGCAGATTCAAGCAGGGCTGCTTGAAATGGAGAGTAAGCAGGCACAGGGTAAACCGACCATTTCACTGGATGCTTGGGCTGGGCAACTTTCCAGTTATCCGGATATTAGAGAGGGGCGTTGGCAGATTGGATTACTGGTTGACATGCCGCTGTATGACGGTGGTGCAATTGATGCTAAGGTGAATCAAGTTAAAGCGAGAAATCAACAACTTGATGCGCAAATGAGGCTCAAAGAGCAAGCGCTCAGAGACGAAGTGTCTGACCTCTATTTCCAACTCAAATTGTTAAAGAGTGAAAAATCACAAAACCAAAAGTTTGGTGACTATTCAGATTTGTATTTAGATTACAGCCGCGCGCTTTATGAAAACGAAAGTGCCACCGATTTGGGGGATGCAATGGTGCGTTTGTCTCAAGCAAATTACAATCAAATTAGTTGGCAGTTTAAACAGGCGCTTTTATGGTCAAAACTTGACCTTTTAATGGCTAAACCCATTTTGACTGCTGAGGCCGATCAGCAAACTGAAACAGTGAAATAAAGGACCGAATAATGTTTAAGATGATGCCGTTGAACGCATGGACAAATAAAGTGGTTTTGGCTAGCAGTTTAATGCTGGTTTCTGGTTTTGCGTTTGCCGATAAGGTCGCCATTGGTGCTTTGGTCGCTGGGCAAGTGACTAAAATGTATGTTGAAGAGGGGCAAACTGTGAAAGCCGGGGCTCTGTTGTTAGAGATTGATGCCGAGGCACACAATGCCAAACTTGACTATTTAAAAGCCGATCAAGCCGTTCAGCAGGCTCGATACGCCGACGCAAAGATTGAACTCGAGCAAGCGTTGGACTTGTTTGATCGTACCGTAACCGCCAGACGTACTTTGGATGGGGCGCAATTGCAACATGATGTGGCTTTAGCCGCTTTAAACAAAGCCAAAGCCAATCTGAGAATGGAGCAGGCCTGGTCAAAGTACTATCAAATTAAAGCACCTGTCAGTGGTAAAGTTGCCAAAATTCATGCGCCTAAAGGCAGCACAGTTTACAAAGAAAACTCACCGTTAATTGAGTTAGAATAGCGCACATTAAACATTCTGTAGCATTGTGCAACAAAACCTTAGATTGAATTAACTGTTAAAGACCTCAAGAGAAAAAGTATGTTAGCAACCCGCATTCAATATGGCCTAAAATATTGGCGTTTGGCGATTCACTTAGTGTTTAAAACTAAGCATTTTGGAGTGAATAACTTGTGGTGGTCGTCACAACCTTCATCTATTGGTTGGCACTGGTATCAAATTTTGTGGGGAGCCTTGACCATTATGCCGATTGTACGTAACTATCAATCATTGAAAGTTCGTAGCTGTTTAGGCTGGTTGCCAGAAGCAGAGTGTTTGGCTTTAGGCTTTAAATCAAAAAGTTAATAGAGCTTTTATAAAGCTCATTCCATGTCTAGACTCTTTATTAAACTCTGTTAGTGGGTTAAGCAACTATGATTCAGTTAGCGTTAGAACAAAGACAATCATTGCGTTTTCCCCGACCATTCTTAGTCACCGATTATGAAGATATTCACTTTCAATTGCCATTTAACGGACACGATGTCAATTTAACGGGGTTGAGCTTTTGGGTTGATGAAGCTGACCTGTTTATGCCTAAGCAGCAGCTAAGTCTGCGTCTGAAAAATATATCTAATAATGAAACCTATTGTTTAGATGGTGTCGAAGTGGTTCATCAGCGTGAAGAGAATGGCAAAATTCTTTGTGGCTGTCATATTACTCAAGTCACCAGTGCACAGCTATTAGCGCACCACCGTATTGTAATGAGTGATCAACAAACCGCCTCGCAATCGATGCTTAACAGTGAGATGGCTGAATTTGACTTTGTAGAAGCGGGTTCGCCTGTTTCCAACGATCAAGCCGATTTTCAAGAAGCCAGTCTGGCTTTGAATATGGCGGTTTCTGAAATGAAATTTGGCCGGAGTCACTTAAATCAAACCTTTGTTGATTTGAAAAGTCTGGTTGCGCAAATAGCCGATGATTCGCTCAAAGAACGATTCGATCAGCAACTCGATACCTTACGGTTAGAACAGGCTTCGATAGTGGATTCGAGTTTAGCCTTGACGATGCTAGCAAAACTGTTGGCACATACGCCAAATGATGTTGAGCAGCGCCAAGCCTGGAGGACCATGATTGCCGACTTTGAGAATCGGTTTTTAACCGAACAGCATCGAGTTGTGTATGACTTTATGCACCAAGGCTTGTCGGTTGAAGAGGCGAATCAACAAGCATTCGAGATGACCTTTAAAGACGGGTCTGGTCGCTAAGATTTACCTTCTTCCAGAGAGGGGGCTATTTAATTTTGAATAATAGTCAACACGCTCTGTCGCATACAGTTTCATTTTTTATTTAGCCATAAAGATGAAAAAGTGTCCTTTAGTACAGTATTCATTTCTATTGATTTACTTGATAATGCAAACAAGTTAAGAATAATAATTGATAAATTTTGAGGATTACTTTGTGAATAAAATTTTATTAGCAAGTGCTATTGGTTTTGCTACTTTAACAGCAGGACAAACTTATGCAGCAGACTTTACTTCTGTTTTTACCGCAGATAATAAAGTTACAGGTTTTTCTTATTCTGTTGATGGCAATTCAAATGTCGTTGATTTGAGTGGGGTTGCGAACCTTGATGATTGGAAGAAAGCAAGCACAGTTGATTTAACAATTGCTGATGGTTCAAGCTATCAGTTTGTTTGGGATATTGTGAATAAGGGCACTTTAAGCTCAAATAATCCAGTCTCTTTTCTTGGTGAATTTAGTTTAAATGGTACAAACTTCTTAAGTGATAACGTGGTTTGGGAAGTGAGTTCTGCCTATACGAATGGTTGGGAAACTGCGGTACTAAATACTGCTCAAGGTACAGATGCCTTCAACGGTGGTGATAATATTTGGACTAAGAACAACTCAGGCAATGCTATAGCAGGCATTGACACCCAAGCACAGTGGATTTGGGATGGCAGTGCGAATGGAACGAATGATGTCTTATCTTTCAGAGCAACGTTTGAAACGGCTAATATTACTTCTGCGGTACCAGAGCCAAGCACCTATGCATTAATGATTGCTGGTTTAGGATTGGTTGGGTTTATGGCACGTCGTCGTAAACAAGCATAACGTAAAACTTAAGCGATTAAAAAAGGAGGTTTTGACC
Organism: Thiotrichales bacterium; assembly: GCA_016938655.1. Taxonomy (GTDB): domain Bacteria; phylum Pseudomonadota; class Gammaproteobacteria; order Thiomicrospirales; family Thiomicrospiraceae; genus Thiomicrorhabdus. The sequence goes on from JAFGUG010000011.1 coordinate 283,021, forward strand.
TCCTTTTTTTGTGTCTGAATTTTAGGTCAGCTAAAATGTTGGTCACTCTTCCACCAGTTGAATACAACGATAACTGCCTTGCGAACCACCTAAGAGTTTAGCTAGGTAGGGTAGGGCTTGTTTGGCTTCTTGCATCAATGTCCAAGGTGGGTTGATGATAATCATGCCACTTGAGGTCATGCCTCTGTCTTGGTCACGTGCGATGCCCAGTTCAAACAATTGAATATTCTTGACACCACTGTTCTTAAATTGCTTTTCCATGTCATCTATTCGATAACGGTCTACCACTGGATACCAAAGTGCATAAGTGCCCGTGGCAAACTTTTTATAAGCGGTCACTAGAGTTTCAACCGCGGTAATGTAATCTTGCTTAACCTCAAAAGGCGGATCCATCAAAACATAGCCACGGCGCTCTTTCGGTGGTAGTTGACTGATACAGGCGTGAAACCCATCTTTTTGAAAAGCTTTAATTCTGCGGTCACCGCGAATATTTTCTAATAGGGTGCGAAACTCACGTGGGTGCAACTCAAACAAGCTTAAACGATCGTGATCACGCAATAATTCGCTGGCAAACCATGGCGAACCCGGATAGACGGTTAAAGTCTTACTTGGGTTGAAACCCTCAATTAACGCTAAATACGATTTTAGCAGGCCTGGCAACTTGGCTTTGTCCGCATTTGGCAATGCCCAAAGCTTGCCAATACCATTTAAATACTCTTGATTTTTTTGTGCTTCATCTTGGGTTAAAGCAAATGCCGCTGTGCCCGAGTGGGTATCCAAATAAAACACCGGTTTGGGTTTGTCCGTTAGGTAGTTCAGGATATGGGCACTGACGCTGTGTTTAAGCACGTCTGCAAAGTTGCCGGCATGAAAGGAGTGTAAGTAGCTAAGCATATAGGGCCTGCAATCGGGTGTCGTTTAATGGATTATTCAATGGTTTAGTTTGAATTAGGCATCTTGGTACATAGGTTTTTCATCATTTAGGTTTAGCCAACCCTTAATGATGCGGTAGATAATCCAAATGACGTTAACGGTTAAAATGAAAAACCCGATGCCAATACCCATGGTAATAATGCCAATCACTGACCATAAAACGCCAAACCAAAATGTACGGATTTGCCATCTAAAGTGAGAGGCGACCCAAGTGCCTTTGGCTTCATCTTGTTTTATGTAATTGATTATTAAACCAATTAAAGCAGTAATGCCAGTAAAAAATGAGACGGCTTGTAATATGTAGACCACTAAGGCAATGTTGGAGGTTTTTTCAGCTGGGGTTTTCATCAATGGCTCCTCGGTTTTTAAAAGTGTTACTTATTACGTTTATAGCGCGCTCGACGCTCTTTTTTTCTGGCTTCGCGTTCTTTCTTTTTCTCTTCTTTTGCTAGGCGCTGCAAATCGACCACTTTTAACTCTTCGGCAATCATTTCAGGGGTTTCTAAGCTAATGCCACTGCCTAAAATTTTGTCACGAAACTCCATAACCAAAATGCGTGAGATCTTATCTAAATCGACCATGCCGCCAGAACGTAAACAACCGCGAGCACGACCTATCTCTTCTAAAAACTCTAAATCGGTACGTGGCAGTTCAGCCATGTTAAAACGTGCTTTGAGTATGTCGGGATAGGACGCCATAAAGTATTCTGCGGCGTAAGAGGCAATATCGGGCAGTTCAAAAGCCGTCTCTTTAATGCCACCGGTAATGGCTAAGCGGTATCCGCTGTTCTCATTTTCAATGTTTGGCCACAACATGCCAGGGGTATCAATAAGGGTAATATTCTCTTCCAATTTAATACGCTGTTGCACTTTGGTAACAGCGGGTTCATTCCCTGTTTTGGCAATCGTTCGGCCGGTAATGTTATTAATTAAGGTCGATTTACCGACATTCGGGATCCCGATAATGAGCGCGTGAATGGTTTTGACCGACTTGGCTTTTTCAGGCGCGGACTTACGAATCATGCTTAAAATCTGTTCACGTTTATCCGATTGCTGAGCATTAAATGCTAAGGTCTTAACGCTGTTCTCTTTCTCTAAATAGGCTTGCCATTGTTCGGTAATAATTGGATCCGCAAGGTCCGTTTTATTGAGTATTTTGATGGTGGGCTTGTCTTGACGAATCTCTTCGATTAACGGGTTTTGACTACTGAAAGGGATGCGTGCATCGAGCACCTCGATAAAGACATCAATCTGGTGAAAGATCTCTTTTACTTCCTTTTGGGCTTTATGCATATGCCCTGGATACCATTGAATGCCCATCTTGTGTTTTCCTAACCGTCAAAATTGAATAGAGAGATTATAGCGTTTTAGTGATTTGATTAGCCGAAATCTTAAGTGCGAAAGCACAAGTATCGATTGTTTGATATTTTAGGCGTTCTTTATAGGTTAAAATTTCTGAGTAATCTTTTACTTCATACTATGGTCGTGATGGAGTACTTACTTGATTTTTAAAACTACTCGAGGTAACGAAGTGGATTTGAGTGAGATTAGTATTGAAGATATTGAGGGCGCATTCAGTGATTTTTATCGCTTAATGATGGCTTCTGATCATTTTAGAGTGTTTTTTAGTGGTCAAGCGCAAGTTGAAAAGCTCATTAAATTGCAGTCTGAAAACTTCTATCAAAGTTTCTCAATGACCGATGAAGCGTTTGAGGAAAACTACCTTAAGCTTGGGCTCATGCATGCCCACTTAAAGTTACCGTTTGAAGATATGGTCTCTTCTTTGAGTATGGTTAGAGATAACCTGCTTAAAAACACCTCAATTAATCAGAAATACATCTACAGCATAATAGAAAAAATGGAACGCTCTTTGGCAAAAGGGTATTTGGTTTTTGAATTTCAAGACGTGTTAGCCCAGCTTGAGTTCTCGGTTGAAAATGTTAAAAAAACCTATGCAGAAGCAGACCAAGAGCGGGTAATTAGACCTCTAAACTGGTTAGCTCAAATTATTAAAGGGTTTCAAGCGGATAAACCCTTGTTGTCGGAAGATATTCAAACAGCGGATAAATGCGCATTAACTCCGATGATTGAGGAGATTAATATTGAACAAGCACTTAAACAACGAATCCTGATCTCGCATAGTGAGCAACACGCTTTAGGGATGAGCATGGCGTACTTTTATCGTAATGGCGATTACATGCTTGCCAGTTTTATGTTCTCAAAACTGTTTGCGATTACCGTTTCCTTGAGTAATCAAATTGGATTAGCAGTGTCTCAGCAAGCGATTGAAAAACTTCACTTCGATTCGTTAACAGGCCTGCTCATGCGTCGATCGTTAGAGGGAAAATTAAACGAATCGATTCAACAGGCTGCCCGTTTAAAACAGAGTGTGGCTGTTATTATGATGGATTTAGACCATTTTAAAAACATCAACGATACGTGGGGTCATCAAGCGGGTGACCGTGTTTTAAGTGCTTTAGGGTCTTTGATAAAACGAAACCAAAGAGCGGATGATCTGGCTTTTCGGTATGGCGGCGAGGAGTTTTTGCTGTTTCTTCCTAATATTTCATTGGAAAATACGCAAGGCCTGGGTAACCGACTCCGTCAGCAGGTAGAGGCTTTGGAGATTGAGTGGCATGGGGATAAGATTCCGCTTACCGTCAGTGTGGGAGCGGTTGTTTTAGCCCCCTCAGATTTTGGATTGCCCTTAGAGTCGTTTATAGACAAAGCCGACCAAAATCTCTATAAAGCGAAAGCCTCTGGGCGGAATCAAGTGGTTGCCAGTTTATTAACTTAAACCACAGGTGAATGCGTTGATTTATGCATCCGTTCCAACATTTGATTTTAAACTTAGTTTTGCAACGTAAATGGTTCCGATTCAATGCCTGGAATGCCAATGGGCCCAGGCATATCGGGAATCGCACAGCCTGAAATTAAAAGGCTGAACGTAATGAGTAGTAAAGTCGTGTAAAAAGTTTTCATGGTATTTCTCGCATAAAAAAACGGGTGCATGCAAGGTTTTGCAAGCACCGAAAAAAGGTTTTTGACTTAAACAAACTAACCGTTAATTTTAGCCATTAAAAAGTCCATAAACCCATCGGCGTCAATGTCTTGGGCGTTTTCATCACGACGATATTTGTACTCAATTTTACCGTCGTTTAAGCCACGCTCACCAATGACGATGCGGTGTGGAATACCAATTAAATCCATATCCGAGAACATAACGCCTGGACGTTCGCTACGGTCGTCAAATAACACATCCACCCCTTTGGTTTTCAGTTCGTTATACATGGCTTCAGCGGCTTCTTTAACGCGTGGTGACTTTTGCATTTGCATCGGCACAATACACACTTGGAAAGGCGCAATGCTCTCTGGCCATATAATGCCTTTGCCATCATTGTTCTGTTCAATCGCGGCGGCAACCACACGTGTAACCCCAATGCCGTAACAACCCATCTCTAAAATCTGCGAGCGACTGCTTTCGTTTTGTACGTTGGCATTGAGCGCCGAAGAGTATTTGTTACCCAATTGGAAGATGTGTCCGACTTCGATACCACGACGAATTTCGATTTTACCGTTACCACAAGGGCTTGGATCGCCCTTAACCACATTACGAATATCCGCTACAAGCGTTGCAGTTGCGTCACGCTCCCAGTTAGCACCGGTTAGGTGGAAACCGTCTTTGTTTGCACCACAGACAAAATCACTCATGTGCGCGGCGGTGCGGTCCACTATCACCGGAATGGTTAAGCCTGCAGGTCCGATAGAGCCAGCTTTGCAACCGACTGCGGCCAAGATTTCTTCATCCGTGGCCATCTCAAAGGGTTCAGCAACCAACTCAAGTTTTTCGGCTTTGATTTCGTTTAATTCGTGATCACCACGCAGCACTAACGCCACCACAGGGTGTGTTTCGGTTGCGCCTTTAACCAATAAGGTTTTAACGATTTTCTTTTTCTTCAGCTGTAGGAAATCACACACCTCTTCAATCGAGTGTTTGTTAGGCGTAGCCACTTCGTTGAGTGTTTCTGCTGGCGCAGCACGCTCGCCACGAGGGGCAACCGCTTCAGCTAGTTCAACGTTGGCAGCAAAGTCCGAACCGGTTGAGAAGGCAATATCATCTTCACCGGAATCGGCTAACACGTGGAACTCGTGGGATGCATCGCCACCAATAGAACCGGTATCCGCTAATACTGGACGGAAATCCAAGCCTAAACGACTAAAGATTCGGTTGTAAGCGGCAAACATTTCGTCATACGTTTCCTGCAAACTCGCTTTATCCATGTGGAATGAGTAGGCGTCTTTCATGATAAATTCACGTGAACGCATCACCCCAAAACGTGGACGAATTTCGTCACGGAATTTGGTTTGAATTTGAAAGAAGTTTGCTGGTAACTGCTTGTAACTGCGAATCTCTTTACGAACTAAATCAGTGATAATTTCTTCGTGAGTCGGCCCCAGTGCAAAGTCACGGTCATGACGGTCTTTAATGCGCAGCAACTCTGGGCCATAATCGTTTGCACGCCCTGACTCTTCCCACAACTCCATTGGCTGAACCACCGGCATGAGCACCTCTTGTGCGCCACTGTTGGTCATCTCTTCACGAATAATCGCTTCGACCTTGCGTAATACTCGAACACCTAATGGCAACCAGTTGTATAAACCGCCGGCTAAAGGACGAATAATGCCAGCACGTAGCATGAGCTGATGGCTGATAACCACCGCATCAGCAGGGGTTTCTCGGGTGGTGGCTAATAGTAGGTTTGAGGTTCTCATGGTGGGTTTTACCTTAAGTCTTGAATGCAATAAATGGGCGTATTTTAGCACGTTCGAGAACCGAAATTTTTTGTTAATTTGGCTTTGACTGGGGGTTTTTAATGAAATAAAAATAGGGTTAGTTGGTGCAAGTGAATCAAGCCTGGAAAATAAGCAGGCCTGCTTATTTTTAGCTTATGAGTGTTTTTATGAGAGGTTTAAAGCGTTGCGATTTTTAATGTTTTATGGTGATAGGGCCGCCGGGTGCTTGGTGAACCGGCATGATTTCGATGCGATTAATATTCACATGGGCGGGTTGTTGAATGACCCAGCTCACGGTATTACCGATGTCTTCCGCTTTTAGCGGTTCTAAGTTGTCGTAAACTTGGGCGGCTCGGTTTTCATCGCCTTTAAAACGCACCAACGAAAACTCACTCTCATTCAGCAGACCGGGTTCTACATTCGTTACACGCAGTGCAGTACCAAGCAGGTCGGCTCGAAGGTTAATTGAAAACTGTTCAACAAACGCTTTTGTTGCACCATACACATTACCGCCTTTATAAGCATAGCTACCGGCGATAGAACCAATATTAATAACATGCCCTTGATTCCGTTTAACCATGTCGGGTAAGAGTTGGTGGGTTAAAAAGGCTAAAGATAAACAGTTGGTGTTGATCATGGTTTGCCAATCGAGCCAATCGGTTTCGTGGGCAGGGTTTAAGCCTAAAGCCAATCCTGCGTTATTCACCAGAATGTCGATGTTTTGAAAGTCAGCAGGCCTGCTGTTAAGTTTGCTGACTAAATCGGTGTGGTCATTAATGTCGCAAGCAATAACATGGCATTGGGTATGGGCTGACAATTCAAGTTTGAGTGCTTCTAAAAGCGATGCTCGACGCGCCAGTAAAATCAGCTTAAAGCCATCTGTCGCCAATTTTTGAGCAATGGCTTTGCCAATACCGGTTGACGCACCGGTGATTAAAGCGACCTGTTGGTTCATGTGTCTATCCAATTAAATTTCAATGAACCCATTCTAACGAGCTTTCTTTGAGCGACAAGTCTTTAAAAGCGTGAAGGGGTTAAATTTTTATTAAGGGGGCATAAACCAACAGGCCTGCTCATGTTAGAAACCAGGTTTACTTGAGTTTCTAATTCAACTAAAGATAGGTTTGGATTGTTACAAAAGTTAGCCAGCTTTCATAAAAAAAAGCCCCAATAAAAGGGGCTTTGAGGTGATTTAAGGTTTGAAATTTAGAAGGGTAAACCTTTTAGTAAACCGCCTTTTAATTTCTCCTCTAGACCTTTAGTAACCTCTTTCTTTTTGTCATCGATTTTTTTCTTTACTTCATCTTTGGCTTTTTGTTCCATTAATGAGCCTAGGTCTAAAGAGACGTCGGGTGAGGTGAGCGCACCTTTCAATTTAACCGGAATGGTTAAGCCATTAAGTTCTTTGAGGTCTTCACCGCCTTGCCCTTTGTCAGTGGCGACAATTTTGGTTTTAACTAAATAGTTAAGCTTCTCTTTAACCAGGTCAACCGTTCCAGAACCATCTACACGCATAAACGGTGCTTGTGCTTGTAGTTTTTTGGTGTCGACCACCCCATCTTTAATCACAAATTGCCCAACTAAGCTGCTGAAATCGGTTTTTAATGGCTCATCGGCGGTGGCAGATTTTTTACCTCCTAGCTTCTCTTTAGCTTGGCGAATCGATTGTGCTAAGTTAAACCCTTTAACGGCACCATCTTGTAAATCCGCAGATAAGGTTCCGTTGAGGCCTTGTTTAATCAACGATAAACGGTTACCAGACGTGGTGATGTCTGCGTTCACAGCACCGGTTCCGCTGATGTGGTCCTCACCAATAAAGGCGATTAACACTTCACCAATCGGTAAGTTTTTGGTGTCAAAGGTAACCGCATAATCGGGTTGTTCTTTGCGAACATCCAACTTTGCTGTGGCGCTGACATTGGTTTTAAAGATGTCTGTTTTAATTGGGTTGACATTAAACAAACCGTCTTTGGCTTTAACCGTGACCACGATATTGGTTGGGTTGAGTTTGTCATATTGCACGCTTCCCGCTTTTAGGGTGCCGTTAATTGTTAGGCCTCTAAGCAGTTCGGTGGGAAGTGGAATTTCAACATCGGTTTCTTCTGCCGTTTTAATCGGTTCCGCAGGTGCTTCTGTTGGCGGAGGAAGATAGCGACTAACATTGATTTTATCGAGATTTAAGTTGTAAGCGATGTTGGGCTTGTCAAAGTTGGCAACCGAAGCATTGCCCGAAAGGGTGCTGTCGTCAAGGATAACTTGAATACTTTGAGCGTTTACCGCTTGGGTTTCAGAGTTGAATTTAACCTTCAGCTTGGCAGCGACTTTAGTTAATGTAGTTTGATCAGACATCTCATCCACGGCTGGAATTTGCATGCCTAGTTGGGTGAGCAATTCACGTAAATTAAAGGCTTTAATATCGAGCGTATTCTGGATGTTTGGATTGCTCATTAACTGTGTGACTTGAACCTCACCATTGGCTTGCAAGTTCAAAGCATTAACGATCAAGTTACTTAATGAAGCCGTTTCTTTGTTTAAGTTTAAAGCCGGTTGCGTGTTGATTTGAATACTGGCTTTACCATTGGGTAAGGTTTCACCGGTTAAGTCGGTTTTTAAAGTAAGCAGGCCTGATGTTAAGGCTTGCTCGGCCATAGCAAAACTTGGCTGATCCAGTGTTAAAGACCCTTTGGCGGTGTCGATGGGAATCGATCCGTCTGATTCAAGGTTGTAGACTAGGTTAATTGATTCGGTTGCAAAGACTTGATCTGCAAGGTTAGCAGACAGCTTGTTGATGTTGATACTGCCATCCAGTTGTTTTGCTGGCAGGTCAGCGCCCCCTTTAACCGAGTACGTTAAGGTGATATTGGGTAGGTTAATTTGTTGTTGGTCTAGGTTAATGTTTAAAACTGGTATTTCTAATTCGGTTAACAGTTCAGCAACCGGTATGGTTTTGCCTTGCAGTTGATTGGTTTGTTTGAGGTTTTTAATTTCAAAGGCCCCATTTTTGTCGAGTTTAACCTCTAAGCTTAAGGTGAGCTGTGAGCTAATTTCGGGCTGACTCACTTGGGTGTTGGCATTTAGGTCAAGGTTAAAAAATTCACCAAACGTAATGGCACCGGTTACAAAATTAAAGTCGGTTAAATCAATTTTTTGCTGAGTTTGCTGGTCATCCCAATGCACTTGTCCGTTACGAATGTCTAACCCCCCAAAGTTTAAAGCTGCAAGCTGGTCCATTGGGTTGGTTTTTTCTTCTGATTGGGTGTCGACGGCTTGGGCGTTCTCGCTCGGTTTAATTAAATCGTCCCAATTCGTTACGCCTTGTGCGTTACGTGCCAATCTGACATCAAGGTCATGCAGTGTAAGCGTATCAATTTCTAACTGTTTAGAGAGCAGTGGCCAAATGGCAACACTCACTTGGGCTTGTGACATTTTAAGAAAGTCGTTGCTTTCAAAGCCGGGTGCATTACTTAAACGCACATTTTCTAAGTTGACGCCAATACTTGGAAAAAACGCCAATTCAATATTGTCAAAACTTAAGTCACGCCCAGTCTGTTTCTTGACTAAATCGGTAATTTCACTTTTATAATCATTAGGGTCGACTGTCGCTGAAATAACACCGATGGTCACGGCGACCAATATTAGTAAGCTAACGATACCGATTGAAATTTTTTTAACCATGCCCATGCGTTGAACTCCTATTGTGTGCCAAGTAGATTTTACTGATTCTGGCTAGAAAGTAATTAAACTTAGCCACCAGATTTATAAAATACTCGCAGTAAATACCCTATGTCGAAATTATCCTTATTAAAGCATAGAATCCATAAGAGACAAAAGGGCTTGAATCAAACCGAGCTATTCAAGGTAAACCAATAAAGCTAGATGGTCGGTATTTTAAGTTACGAAGTTGTATGAGTGGGGCGTTAATTGAGGCTCTAAAAATCGAATAAAACCCCGGTAAACATAGCGTTTCTATTTTATAGTAGTACAATCTAATATTTTACAAATCAAGTGGGCTAAAACTAGATTTTATGACACCTGTTGAAGACTTTCGCATGATTGTGGATAACAATCTTATTACCATTTCTACCGACTTAGAGGGCAACATCCTGTATGCCAGTAAAGCTTATTGCAAGATAAGTGGTTACTCTCTCAAAGAACTGAAATTGATGCATGTTAATTCATTAATTCATACAGATATTTCAATAAACGCGGTTAGCAGTTTATGGAAAATTTTGCATGCGATGCGCACTTGGAGAGGCGAGTTAAAGCTTCCAAAAAAAGGCGGAGGTTCTTATTGGGTTGACGTTAAAATCCTTCCAAACTTCAATGATAGCCAGTCTTTGCAGGGTTATACCGCAATCATGCACGATATCACCGACCGAAAAAGGGTTGAGGTGTTGACTAAAACAGTCGCAGAAGAAGCGCTTGTCATTCAACAACACCAAGAAATTATCAGTGACTATGTGATTACATCAAGCACAGATGTTTCTGGAACCATCACCTCGGTTAGTCGAGCGTTCTGTCAAGTTTCGGGTTATTCTGAAGCCGAATTAGTGGGGCAGAATCACCGCATTATTCGCCATTCTGATACGCCCGAATCCTTCTATAAAGCCTTATGGTCAGTCATTGCAAATGGTCAGGAGTGGAAGGGGGAGCTAAAAAATAGAAGAAAGGACGGTACCGCCTATTGGGTTGAACTTTATATTAAGCCTAACAAAGACAAAAACGGGCACATTATTGGTCACAGCGCGGTTAGCCAAGACATAACGGATAAGAAAAAACTAGAAGAGTTAACCATAAAAGATGAGCTTACCGGAGCCTATAACCGCCGTTTTTACAATCAAGTTTTAGACAATGAAATTAATCGCGCTAAACGAAATAAGTTATGGATTGGGTTTTTAATGGCGGATGCTGATAACTTTAAAAAATACAATGATTCTTATGGGCATCAGGCTGGAGATGCAGTTTTAAAATCGATTGCTGCAAGCTTATCGGATAGCTTTCGACGGGGAGGGGATTATGTGTTTCGTTTGGGCGGGGAAGAGTTTGCGGTATTGTTTACCACCGAGAGCAAGGCACAGTTATTGACCGTGGCGGAACGTGCTCGACAAGCAATGGTTGACTTAAATATTGAGCACTCAGGTAATGCACCTTATTATCGAGTCACCTTGTCGATGGGCTTAATGGAGCTTGATCCCGAATTAAATTATGTTTCTGAAGAGATTTATAAGTATGCCGACGAAGCGCTTTACCGCGCTAAGCAAAATGGCCGTAATGCGCTTGAAGTGGTTGAGTCAGATAATGATGATATCGAACTCTTCTAAATAGGTTTAATTTTAAGGCGTTTATTCTGCCAATTTCTGTTTTTCTAAAAGCAAACCTTGCAACCCCTCAAGCTTTTCGTATTATGGTGTGATTAGCCCATGATAAGGAAAAGAGTGTGACGCAATCTCCCACCGAAAACGAACTTAACCAAGTTTGGACACAACGTTATACCAATTTCTTAGAGCAACAAACCCCGCGCAAGGCACGCATTGTCTACCAACGAGATCGCGCGCGCGTCATTCACTCGGCTTCCTTTCGTCGCTTACAAGCTAAAACGCAAATTTTTGGTTTAAGTGAGTCCGATTTTTATCGCACCCGCTTAACCCACTCAATGGAAGTGGCGCAAATTGGATCTGGATTAGTTGAGCAGTTAATCACGGTAGGCTCTGAAAATCAGTCCGAAGATGCCGATTACATTAAATGGTTACCCTCGATGTACTTAATAGAGGCAATTTGTTTGGCGCACGACTTAGGGCATCCGCCTTTTGGGCACGGAGGTGAGGTGGCTTTAAACTATATGATGCGCCACCACGGTGGGTTTGAGGGCAATGCACAAACCTTACGAATACTGGCAAACTTAGGGGAATATACTCCCAATAATGGCCTAGACCTGTCACGCAGAACCACTCTGGGTGTGCTTAAATATCCAGCTATTTATGCGCAAGTGATTGAGCAAAATAGCGCTTATCAAACCCAGTTACGTGAGCCAGAAGTCAGCGACTTTAAAACGTTGCCTATGCATCGCTGGTCTCCGCCCAAGAGCCTCTACTCTGAAGAGCAGGACATTTTTGATTGGGTGTTAGCCCCGTTTTCAGAAAGTGATCGCAAGACGTTTACTCAGTTGTTGGCGTGTGAGGGCGACTGCCATAATCGCACCCAATACAAAGCGCTGGACACCACGATTATGGAGCTGGCGGATGACATCGCTTATGGCATTCACGACCTTGAAGATGCGATAGCCATGAAAATGGTGCGCAAAGAGGTCTGGCAAGCCGAGGTGATGGAAGATCCGGTCTTTAAGGAATATGCGTTGTGGGATGACACCATGACCGAGCGATTGTTTAGAGGCTCTTCACGAGCTAGAAAGCACGCCATCAGTAAAATGGTCGGGATTATGGTTGAGGCGGTTTACATTGCTGAATTAGACGAGTTTGATCATCCGTTACTCCGTTACCAAGCACGACTAACAGAAGGTGAACAAGCGGTCTTAAACTTATTAAAAACCTTTGTGTTTAAAAACGTCATTACCATTCCAGAAGTAAAAGGAATGGAGTACAAAGGGCAGTTGATTGTGTTGGATCTGTTTAAATCTTTACGCGCGAACCCCGATACTTTATTGCCAACAAGTTCTTATAAAAAGTATAAAGAGGCGGCCACCGAACAAGAACAGCAACGTGTCATATCCGATTACATTGCCGGCATGACCAACACCTACGCCTCACGTCTATACGCTAAGTTCTTCACACCAACTCAAGGGTCGGTGTTTGACATGCTTTAGGGGCACGTAACTAAGCGATTAGTTGGTTTCTCAGTTGTTTGTTGGCTTAGGTAAGTAGTATTTGCGGGCAACAAACGGTTTGATGGTTTGGGTGCTTTTCTGGTTTGTAAGGTCTAACGGTTCAAAGTTAGCAGGCCTGCTGGTTTTTGTATTTTTAATGGCGAGCAAATGCGCTAATTTGTCATTAAGTTGCTTGATTGCCCAATCAATATGCTCATTCACCAATAAGTCGAGTGTCGCTTTTTGTTGTTGTAAAGCGGCCATGCTCTTTTCAATGGTATCGACATCACTGTCAATGTTGCCAATGGCAATCGCTAAGTTGCGTTTCCATTGCAAATAACCAATTCGTCTAATCGGCGAGCCTTCAAATCGTTTTAAAAAGTCCGACTCTTGCCACGTCCAAAGTTCGAGAAGAGAGACGTTATCCAATGACTGATTGGGCGAGAAAGCCGCCTCTTGTGTCTGCTCAGTAAATTTATTCCACGGACAAACCAGTTGGCAGTCATCGCAACCATAGATTCGGTTGCCCATTTTGGCTCGAAACTCCTCTGGAATTGACCCAGAATACTCAATGGTTAAATAGGAAATACATCTTCGTGCATCGACAACGGCATTACCAACAATCGCTTGCGTTGGACACTCGTCAATACAGGCGGTACAAGGGCCGCAACCTTGTTTTTCAAAAGGAGCATCTGCCGGAAGTGGTAAATTGGTGTAAAGCTCGCCCAAAAAGAACCAAGAACCGGCACGGGGGTGAATAATGAGGCTGTTTTTGCCAATAAACCCCAGGCCTGCTTGTTCCGCGATAGGGCGTTCAAGCACCGGTGCGCTATCACAAAAGGCACGGTAGCTAAATTCAGGTACCTGTTCTGCAATTTTAGTGGCTAACTGCTGAAGTCGTTTTCGCATCAGTTTGTGGTAGTCTTTGCCAAGCGCGTAGCGTGAAATATAGGCCTGTTCTGAATTGTGCAATGTCTCAAAAGGGGAGTAAGCCGCAAGGTCTAAATAGTTTAAACGCACACTTATGATAGATGCAGTGCCGGGCTCGAGTTCGGTGGGTCGAGTGCGTTTGGTACCATGGCGTTGCATATAGTCCATTTCGCCATGAAAATTCTCACCTATCCAGTTAAAATGAGCGGCTTCATAGGCCGACAAATCCGTATGGGTGATGCCAATATCGGCAAAGCCGAGTTCGAGGCCCCACTGTTTAATTTGGCTTGAAAGTTTGGAAAGCGTAGAGGAACAAGATTGCATATGACAGATTCTAAGGTAGTTAACACGAAACGGGTACTCTTTTTAGCAGATGAGTCAGAAACCACTCGCCTGGCCAAGACCTTTGCAAACGCCTGTAATCTGAGTAAAGCTTATGAAAGCGGCCTTATGGTCTACTTGCATGGCGACTTGGGAGCCGGTAAGTCATTCTTTTCTCGAGGATTTATTCAGCATTTTTTACCAGAACAAAAAGTTAAAAGTCCGACCTACACTATCGTTGAAAGCTATAAATGTTATAATTTTGCCGTCCATCATCTTGATTTGTATAGACTTTGCGATCCAGAAGAGTTAGAGTACTTGGCAATAAGGGATTTATTGTCTGGATTTTTTGTGGCGTTAATAGAGTGGCCACAAAAAGGCGAAGGGTTTTTGCCAAGCGCAGATATCGAGATTCATTTATCCCATCAAGCACAGGGTAGGCAGATTGAGTTGGTTGCTAACAGCGAGAAAGGCCATTTGGTTCTAACTAAAATGGCAGATGATTGACGCTAGAATTGGCACATTATTTGTTTTATTTTGGTTATACGTCTTTATTGAAAGATAAGGTTGACACTTATGAGCACGACAAAAAAGTTTTTAACGATACTTTTAGCACTTGGATTGTTGCTAAATACGTCGTATGCCATTGCACAGGCAGAACTGGCATCGGTTCGTGTTGGCCAAAAACCCGATAAAACCCGTGTGGTCTTTGATATTAAGCAGAATCACCAGTTTGAAGTAACAAAACTCAATAACCCCTCACGTGTGGTGGTTGACTTTTATAAGACAGATAATCAACTCAGTTTTAAGAATAAACATTTCACCGATGAACGTCTTTACCGTATGCGAGTCCAAGAAACCTCAAAACGTCTTCGGGTGGTTTTGGAACTGCATAAAAACTTTGACTACAACTACTTTACGTTGGCCAAAAACAAGTCAGGTGCCGAACGCTTAGTGGTTGACTTAAAAGGGCTGGTTTCTAATAAGTCGTCTAAGTCTTCACTCGTAGCAACCCAAAAAGTCACGTCTAATAACAGTCAAAATCCAACGGTCAGCTTGGCTAATAAAGTGACCCAGTCTAAAACGGTTGCCAGTGACAACGGTAAGCATGCTCGTACTAACTCTTTAACGCAATCTATTCTGAGTAAAGACAGTTCCGTGTTATTAAAGTCCGATGAATTTGTCGTGGCAATTGACCCCGGTCACGGGGGGAGAGATGTTGGTGCAGTTGGATACGATAATGTCTATGAAAAAGATGCAACACTGCAAATATCAAAAGAGTTGAAGCGTCTAATTGATCAGCAACCCGGTATGAAAGCCGTTCTTACCCGCGATAGAGATGTCTTTATCCCGCTACACAAACGCGTTGCTATTGCTAAACAGAATCATGCTGACATTTTTATCTCTGTGCATGCCGATGCCTTTCATGATCACAGCGTGCGTGGTGGGTCTATCTACGTTTTATCTAACGGTGGCGCAAGTAGCGTGATGGCTCGCATGTTAGCGAAGAGTGAGAATGCTTCTCTTCAAGATATTCAGTTGAAGGATTTGGATGGGGATGTGGCCTTTGCATTGAGTGATATGAGTCGCGATGCGAACATTCGAGCAAGTAAAAAATTGGCTCAGAGTGTTTTGAAAGAGATGCAGAAGTCGGTAAAAATGCACAAACATTCGGTACAGTCCGCTAATTTTGCGGTTTTAAAATCGATTGATATGCCTTCATTACTGGTGGAGACGGCTTTCATCTCAAACCCACGAGAAGCTAAAAAATTAATGGATAAACGTTTCCAGACTAAAATGGCTTCCTCTATCGTTAAAGGTTTACAACGTTTCGTTGGGGCAAATGGCCAAAAACCTCGTTGGGGCGAAACGCTGTATGTGCAGTACAAAGTTCAGTCTGGCGATACACTGTCGCAAATTGCTAAAAACTATCAGGTATCAACCCACACCCTTAAGAGGTTAAACGGCATTAAAAACCCAAATGAACTTTATGTGGGTAAAAAATTGCGCATTCCATTATCTGAGCAAGTGGTTGCAGGATTGTAATCCGTAAGCATTTTTCTTATTCGGCATCAATTTCCGTTTTATCCCTCACTCTGTCACCGAATAAATTCCGATATACTCTTTTTTAAAGGTCTTAATTATGATGAATAGTTAAGACTGTCTCTTGAGTGTGAACTGCATCTAAACTAGGAATCCAATGCCTGCATCTTTAGGAATACAAACATTTAAAAGAATCCAACGAAAGTCATTGTGGATTATGATTTTATTAAGTGTCCTTTATGTACTGATCTTTTTTTACATCGAATACACCAGTAATAGTCGTGCGATTGAAGAAGATAAAACCCTTGTTCGTAATCAGGTGGTGCAGGCTTTTCAAGCAGAGACAAAACGTTTAGTTTCTTTTTACAGCACCCGTGTTCAGTGCCATTTAGCCGCTCCCGAAGCGTTACAGGCAATGAAAGATAAGGATCATTTAGCCATTTATCAATCTGCAAAACCCAAGTTTGATATTCTGAATAATAAAAACCCTTTTATTACCCATATGCAATTTTTTGCGCCCGATGGTACCAGTCTATTAAGGGTACATAATGAAGGCGTTTATGGCGATAACATTGCCGAAAAACGGCCTATGGTGGCTTATGCTATGGAGACTCAAAGCTCAGTTTCGGGTTTTGAAGAGGGGTTGTTTGGATTGGTTTTTAGAGTCATTGAGCCCGCGTTTGATAAGGCTGGCAACTACATTGGAAGTTTGGAGTTTGGGTTTCAACCTCTCTATTTTGAAAAGGTCATAAAAGAGCTGTTTCCTGATATGAAGGTGGGAATGGTTATTCCCAAAAATACGCTCAAAATTTACCAGGATTCCGGGCGTTATGAAACTTATAAAGACTACTATGTTATGGGCGAGGATATTGAAGCGATAAAACCTTTTATTGGTTCTAATCATGCAACCAAACCTACGCAGACCGTAGATGTTGAAGGTCGTCCTTATTTGTTGTTTAGCGATGTGTTCCTGGATAATTTTGAAGGCAACTCTTTCATTCAGTTATTGATGTTAAAAGATTTAACTTTAATTCAAGACAGGTTTTATACGCAACTGAAAGAGACCTTGTTTTTAGGATTGTTACTGCTTCTCTTAATGTGGCTAGCATCGCACTTTGTTTTAAATTACTTTATGCAAAATGCAGCGAATCTCCATAATCAATTGGCGCAATCACACACCAAGTTGTCTGCCATATTTAATGCCTCTATTGACGGTATTGCAGTTCTGGATTCCGAGGCATCGTTTGTCGATGCTAATCCGGCTTTTTGTCATTCATTAGGTTATTCAGTTGGTCAAATAAAAGGGTTATCGCTTCAGAAAATGGTGTCTGATAAACATCAACAAGCGGTTAATGATCGAATCCAAGCACTTTACTCTGGCAGTGATGTTGAAAAGGAAGAGTACTGTTTTGTGACTCAGAGTAATAAAACCGTTTTACTGGAATTTTCAATGGTCGTACTTCCTGAAGAGAATCATATTCTAATGACGAGCAGAGATATTACTTTGCTGCGTAAACAACAAAAAGAGATTGCGGATTACTTATCCGTTGTCGATAAATACGTGGTCACCTCAAAAACGGATTTGCAAGGCCGTATAACTTATGTCAGTGAGGCCTTTAGTCATATCTCTGGATTTAGCAAAGAGGAATTAATTGGTCAAACGCACTCGATTGTTAAGCACCCAGGCATGCCGACTTCGCTTTATGAGTCCATGTGGCAAACAATCACACAAGGCCATTCATGGCATGGTGATATAAAAAATAGACGAAAAGACGGTTCTTCCTATTGGGTCTCAGCGGTGATTAGTCCTGACTTCGACGAAGAGGGGCAAATAGTGGGTTATAAAGCAATTCGTCAAGACATTACCGATAAAAAACGCATACAAGAACTGTCTATCACGGATGCCTTAACTGGGCTTTATAATCGTCGTTACTACGCGGAACGGTTTAATGAAGTGTTTAATCAACGAAAACGTGAGCAGCTCCCGTTTTTGTTTGTGTTAATCGATTTGGATTCGTTTAAGGTTTATAACGACACCTATGGTCACCCAAAAGGTGACGAAGCACTGGCTCTATTCTCTAATGCTTTAAAAGCCTCTTTTCAGAGAAATAGTGATACGCTTTTCCGCTTGGGGGGAGAGGAGTTTGCAGCGATTTTACATGTAGACGAAGAAACCAGTGTGGACGGTGTGTTGAGCCGATTGCATAAAAAAGTTGCCGATCTGAAAATTGTGCATGAGGGTAACGCTGTTTCTGAATATCTTACGATTTCGGTTGGTGCTTGTTTGGTTAAGCACTATTCTGCCGGTCTGGATCAAGATCTTATCTACAATAAAACCGACAAGGCGCTTTATAGAGCCAAACAAAAGGGCCGAAACCAGTCAGTGGTTGAGGTGATATAGAGACCGAGTTAGTTCAAAGCTTTGCGAATTCTTACGGTTTAATTAAGGTTTTTGTAAAAGTGATTGGGTCTGCTGTAAATCAGCAGGCCTGCTGAGTTTGAAACCGGTTATTTCTTATTCCAGTACAGAATTTCTTGTTCTGTTACTAATGCATTTAAAGGCACATCCCAAGCTTCATTAGGGAGTTTCTCTACGTGCTGACAACTGTGCGCCCAACCTACAAGCAGTGGTTTTGCATTCGGTTGTTGGTGCTTGAATTCAAAGGTTCGATCATAATAGCCACCGCCCATTCCCAAGCGGTTTCCGGCTTTATCAAAGCCCACTAATGGCACAATCACTAAATCCATCATGTTACCAGAGAGGTGTTCGCTAACCGGAATATCGGGTTCGAGTATATTAAACTTATTGGGAATAAGTTTACTGTTGGGTTTATAAAGGGAAAAGCCCATGTGCCAATTAGGTGAAGTTTCCAATGCAGGTAGATACACCTCTGTATTCGAGTTTTTCCAGAGTTGCTGAATTAATTCTTCGGTGCCTAGTTCGCCATCTTGGCTAAGAAAAACCGCTACCTTGCAAGCATCTGTTAAAAGTGAAGCGTGGATTAAAAGTTGGCAGGCCTGTTCAGAATGGGTTTTTTGTTGGTGCTGTGTGAGTTGTTGTCGGAGATTTCTTAAGGTTTTACGCAGAGCGGAGGGGTCCAACTGAGTCATAAAAAAGAGATCTTTTAGAAAAGTAAAAGGAGAGTACAGCGCCGTTTGAACGAAAATCCCTGAAACCGAGAGGTTCAAGGTGGCAGTCTCCACAAAAAGTTTAGGCTTCCCGGGTTAGCAAGCTAACGAGATGCACACCACTAAAAGCTTATGACCCCAATATATTAATTATCGGAAAGGGGGTTAATGCCCAAACAATGCTGTACCGTGGGCTCATTATAACACTGAATGAAATTAAAAATTAATAGCATGCGTCATACAATTTGTTAATTGTAAGGGATAAATTTAAACAATCGACCTTAGTCATCAGTTGGATGAATAAACAATGAATTTAGATGGGAGAGGGAATCGCTTTGGTAGGGGGAGTATTAGTCTTTGGCAAGGTCCTGCATAACAGAATCCACTTGATCTTCGAGGTGCAAGGTATATTGCATGGTTTCATCTTTCATTTGCAGATGGTCGTAAGCTAAATTTAAGGCTACCATCAGCGCCTTACTTTCACCTTTAAGTCCGGTCGCTTGTTCTAAGCGGTCTTCAATTAAAGTAGCCGCTTCTATTAAACGCGCGCGCTCTTCAGGTTCACAAGGGATTTCGAAGGTATGATTCATTAAAGTAATGTTTAACATGGGTCTAATTCCTTGGTTAGCTTAGGCGAAGAATAATCCGGTTTTTTGCTCAGTCTTTTGCGCCTTTAAGTATGGTATTATTCACCAATAATTTAAGATTAACAAGAGATAGTTAGTAATGGAATTTGATCAAATCAAAGAAGCCTTGGCTCCCTTTCCTGAATTGGAGTCTCCATCTTTTATTCAGGGTATGCTGATTGGCCTGATCTGCGGCGATAATGATATTGAAGAAACCGTCTGGGTTAAAAAGCTGATTGAAGAGGCACAAATTAAAAAAGTAAAAGAGTCTTTTTTGATTGCTTTACACGATATGTTTCAAGAGACCAATAAAGGCTTGAACGGCAGTGGGTTTGAGTTGGTTTTGTGTCTGCCCGATGAAGAGGATAATGTGGTTGCAAGAGCCGCCATGTTAGGGCATTTGTGTGAGGGTGTTTTGTATGGTTTGGGGCTTGTTGGTCGCCTTCAAGATGCGGAAGAATCGATCTCTAAAGAGGTGCGAGAATTGATTAATGACTTTGGTGATATTGCACAAATTGATATTGAAGCCTTAGCCCAAGCTAAAGAGTTGGGGGATGCCGAGGAGTCAGATTTAATGCAGTTAGTTGAGTTTGTTAGAATTGGGGTGATGATGATTAACGAAGAGTTAAACCCAACTCAAGCCGCACCCATTATGACCGATGATATGCACGATTCAGATACGTTGCACTAACTGTCTAACGTTTTAAATCGTATTCGTATTGCACCCATTAATTAACTATGGCTCGGTTAGAGATTGCCTTAAGGCGACAAAGACTTTCAAAGAGAGATAAATGAACCTCGACCAAACTCAAAATACCTTGGCGTTTGCCAAACAGCAACGTCAAAAACTCTTTCATCAACTTCCTGAAAAAAGCGCGGTGTTGGTTTCATCGGGCCATGAGCAAATTCGTAATCGTGATGTTGAATATCCGTTTCGTGCCGACAGTGATTTTAGTTATTTAACCGGTTTTCATGAGCCTGACTCCGTTTTATTGTTAGTCAAAAAAGAAGGCACTCACGCAACGGTGTTTGTTCGACCTAAAGACCCTGAACAAGAGACTTGGCAAGGCCGAAGATTGGGGGTGGATATGGCGCCACAAATGTTAGCCATAGACCAGGCCTGTTCAGTTGACGATTTAGATGAGAAGGTCTTAGAGGCGCTTGAGAACATTGAACACCTCTATTTTAGTTTTTCACAAATGCAAGTTTGGATGGAGCCAGTTGAAACCTGGTTGAGTGGTTTAAAAGCCAAAATTCGCAAAGGGATTTCAGCCCCAAGTAAATTGTGTGATTTAGATGAAATTATGCATGAAAATCGCGTGATTAAATCCCCCCAAGAGATTGATTGGATGCGTCATGCGGCACAGGTCACTGTGCAGGGGCATTTAGCGGCAATGAAATCGGTTGCTCCCGAAATGTATGAGTTTCAGGTGCAGGCCGCGCTTGAAAATGAATTTAAAGTACACGGTTCACAACGCGTTGCCTTCAGTACCATTGCGGCCAGTGGCGATAATGCGTGTATTTTGCACTATACCGAAAACTCAGATTTAATTGGTGATCACCATTTGATTCTATTGGATGCGGGTGCCGAAATGCATGGTTATGCCGGCGACATTACGACGACCTTTCCGGCCAGTGGAAAATTTACGGATGAACAAGCGCAGTTATACAGCTTAGTTCTCAAAGCACAGCAAGCCGCCATTGCCTTAATAAAACCCGGAACCACCTATGATGCTCCGCATCAGGCGGTTTTGAAGGTTTTGACCAGCGGTTTGGTTGAGCTGGGTATTTTAAAAGGCGATGTTGAAGCGCTCATAAAGCAAGAGGCTTACAAACCTTTCTTTATGCATGGTACGGGGCATTGGTTAGGTATGGATGTTCACGATGTGGGCGTTTATAAAGTTAACGGTCAATGGCGAGAGCTGCAACCGGGTATGGTGTTAACCGTTGAGCCCGGGCTGTACATTGCACCCGATAGCTCGGATGTAGACGAACGTTGGCAAGGTATCGGCATTCGCATTGAAGACGATGTTTTGGTAACTGAACAGGGGGCGGACGTGTTAACGGTTGGCCTACCTCGAACGGTGACTGAAATTGAAGCATGGATGGCAGAGAACAATCCCTTTCTTAATCAAACACACTAAGCCTGTGATGCAAAAGTAGGCTTTTATTAACTTGAACACAAGGCACCTTATCAGTCATGAGTGATTCCACTTTAAAAACAGATTTTCTAATTGCAGGTGGCGGCCCAGTTGGTTTAATGCTAGCAATTGGTCTTGCACAACAAGGCCTTAAAGTTGTGTTAGCTGAGCGTTTTAAGCCAGCAGAGCTTTCTAATGAAAAACTTTCTGAGGTAAAAAATTCGTTTGATGGCCGAGTGCTTGCGCTCTCCTATGGCTCTAAACTTGCACTTGAAAAGCTCACTCTTTGGCAGCCGCTGTCGGCGCATGTTACGGATATTGAGCATGTTCATGTTTCACAAAAAGGCTATTTGGGCATTACAAAGTTGCACGCTCAAGAAGCCAATGTGCCTGCACTGGGCTTCAGTATTCAGTCCAGTGATTTGGGTCATGTCTTATGGCAAGAGGCCAGTCAACAGTCGAATATCACACTTTTGTGTCCAGCTACTCTTTTGCAGTTTACTCAGGATGAAACCACGGTTTCCGCAGAGGTTGAGCTTGATGATCAGCGGTTGCAAGTTGAGGCTCGGATGATGATCGGTGCCGATGGCACGGATTCAAAAGTTCGCCAGATTTTAGGCTTGGAATTACAAGAGAAGTCTTACGATGCGTTTGGTGTGATTGCCCAAATTGAAACCGAATTTCACCCTGCAGGTTGGTCTTACGAGCGTTTTACCGAAGAAGGGCCGGTTGCCTTATTACCGATGAAGGGACATTTTCATAAAGCGGTAATGGTTTGTCCAGCCGAGCAAATTTCAGAGATTAAGCAGCTAAACGATGACGCATTTATTGAGCGGTTTGCCGAAAAAATGGGCGAGCGACTCGGACGATTTGTTTCTGTGAGCCCCAGAATGGCCTACCCACTCAAAGAGACGTATGTTGAACAAATGGTCTCTGGTCGAGCGATTTTAATGGGCAACGCGTCGCATACCCAACATCCGGTGGCGGCTCAAGGATTAAATTTAGGTATTCGCGATATTGATGAGTTTTTAGCTTATTTTAGGCTGACTGAAAATAGAGACCGCTTGAATGACGTCACTTTTTTAAAGGAATACGCTGAATCCAGAAAGCAAGATCATGAAAAAGTGATGGGTTTGACCGACAGTTTAATTCAGGTGTTTCAACACACCTCGCCGGTTGTTGGGCATTTACGTGGTGTTGGCTTAATGGCGATGCAAGCAGTACCCAAACTCAGAAAACGATTTACACGCTTTGCAATGGGAGGCAATCACTGATGCAGCAATCACACATTATCGATGTACACACAGCCGCCTCTCAGAAGTGGGATGTGATTGTTGTAGGTGGGGGCATGGTTGGCGCCGCTTTAGCATTAGGTTTAGGGCAGCAAAAATTTAACGTATTGCTGTTGGAACGACAGCACCCCGATTTGCAATGGAACCCTGAAGCCGCCTATGGCGCGCGAGTCAGTGCCTTAACCCGTGCCTCTGAAAATATTCTTAAAAACCTAGGAGCGTGGCAGGGGATTGAAAGCCGACGCTATCACCCTTTTAGTGCAATGCATGTGTGGGATGAGGCGACGCCCAGCGAGGTGCACTTTTCTGCAGCGGACATGGGTGAACCTAATTTGGGTTACACCGTTGAAAATTCGATTATTCAAGCCGCCATATGGGAGCCGATGATTCAGTTACCCAATATTAAGGTGTTGTTGGGAGAGCAGCTAGAAAAGCTCGATTTGCAAAGTGAGCAGGCCTGCTTGTTTTTAAAAGCGGGGTCTGAGTTAAAAGCTGACTTAGTGGTTGCCGCTGACGGTGCAATGTCACAAGTTCGTCAGTTAGCAAATATTGGCTTAGAAACGCATGATTATGAACAGTGTGCGGTAGTCGGTTGTGTCAAAACGGAATTTTCACACCAAGACACCTGCTGGCAACGCTATCGCAAAGATGGCCCGTTTGCCTATTTGTCAATGGTTAATAATGTAAGTTCAGTCGCTTGGTATTTACCAACCGATAAAATGCAATGGGCTCTGGATTTATCCGATTCCGAGTATGTGTCTGCCTTAGAAGAGGCATCTGCTGGCAAATTAGGAGCGGTGACAGAGGTTGCCGAGCGCATTGCATTCCCATTGGTTCGTCGGCATGCTGAGCACTATGTTAAGTCGCATTTGGCATTGGTCGGTGATGCCGCACACACCATTAATCCCCAGGCCGGTCAAGGTGTGAATTTAGGCTTTTTGGACGCAGCAGCACTCATTGATATTTTAGTCGCCGCACGTGAGCGTAATAAGCCCATTGGACAGTTCTCAGTGCTAAGACGTTACGAGCGTTGGCGCCGTGGTGACAATGCTTTGGTTCAGCGATCTATGGAGGGCTTTGATTGGTTGTTTAAACAAGATGCCGAATTAAAAAAGACCGTTAGAAAAACACTCTTGCCGATGGCTAATAACTTGACGCCTGTTAAAAATTGGTTAATGAGTCAAGCTTTAAACGGTCGAGAGGCACTGCCCACCTTAGCGAAGTAAGCGTTCGAAAATTAAAAGATAAATTTATAAAGATAAATAGAGTTTATGGATTATAAATCGATATTAGGGATTGCCGGTGTTCACTATCGAGAGAACGCCCGAGCAAGACGTATTGGCTCTCAGTTTGAAGTGTTGGTTTTATTGGCACTCTTAGCGGTGTTTGTTCAGCTGTTGATGTTTTACATTGACATGGATTCAGAAATTGGATCGCTTTGGGTGTCGATTGCCATTTGGTTTGTATTTGCAACTGAATTGGTTATCAATCTTGTTAACGTGACTCAAAAGTGGCGTTATTTAAGGCAAAACTGGATGAACTTGCTCATTGTAATTGTTGCCTTTCCTTGGATTGATTGGGGCAGCGATTGGGCGGTGATTATCCGATCACTTCGTCTGATTCTCTTTTTACGATTTTTTGCACACTTTTATAAAGATGCCTTAGCGATTCTCAATCGACACAAGCTTGGTCAAATTCTACTGGGTGCGGCTTTTTTAATTGTCGGTTCTGGAGGGCTATTTGCCTACATTGAAGATCGCAATTTAATGGACGGTCTTTGGTACGCTTTGGTAACCATCACTACCGTTGGTTATGGTGATATTGTTCCTCAAACAGAGAGTGGGCGAATCTTTAGTGGTTTTTTAATTTTGTTTGGTGTGGTGCTTTTTTCACTGGTTACGGCTAATATCTCTGCCTTTTTAATTGGTTCTTCACAACGTAGACAAGAGCTTGAGATATTGGATTACGTTCGACTAATGGAAGAAAAGTTGCGTGTCCAAGGTGAAGAGAACCAAAAGCATGTTGATCGCATTATGATTCATATGTCAAAAGAGATTAAAGAGCTTAAAGAACAGATTGAAGAGATAAACTCCAAATAATCAAATGC
Organism: Thiotrichales bacterium; assembly: GCA_016938655.1. Lineage (GTDB taxonomy): Bacteria > Pseudomonadota > Gammaproteobacteria > Thiomicrospirales > Thiomicrospiraceae > Thiomicrorhabdus. Next base: position 308,156 of record JAFGUG010000011.1, read on the forward strand.
TTATGAGTTTTTCAAAGGCTTTTAATGTAAAAAGTCAAAGTGCTATCTTTTTATAAGGTCATTAATGTGATTGACTTTTCCTTATGAAACGCCTATATTTTCAACGCTTAATCAATTTTTTTTATCGACCATAAAGGAACCTTTCGAATGGCAGATAGACGTCTCCAGGTATTTCATACTGTAGCTAAGGTAATGAGCTTTACAAAAGCGGCGGAAACCTTACATATGACTCAGCCAGCAGTCACATTCCAGGTTAAACAGTTAGAAGATTTCTTTAACACTCGTTTGTTCGATAGAACGCACAACAAAATAACCCTTACCGAGGCTGGGAAGGTTGTTTACGATTACGCAGATCAAATTCTTGAGCACTATGAGAAAATGAACAGCGAAGTTCGTGAGTTAACGGGTGAAGTAACGGGAAGCTTGGTGATCGGAGCCAGTACCACCATTGCCGAATATATGCTTCCGAGTTTGCTGGGTGCTTTCAAAAAACAGTTTGAAGATGTCAATATTCGTTTACAAGTTGGGAATACCGACGCCATTGTTTCTATGGTTGAAAATAATATGATTGATTTGGGGCTTGTTGAAGCACCCGTTCACAACAAAAACTTAGAAGTCGATGTTTGTCGTTTAGATGAGATGCAGTTGATTTGTCCGTTAGACCACCCACTTGCTAAACGCAATAAAGTTGCCATTGAAGATTTAAGAAAGTATGCGTTTATCTCTCGTGAAGAGGGGTCGGGTTCTCGTTCTGTCATTGATAACTACATTCGAGAGCAAGGCTTTAGCTATAGCGATCTTAAGGTAGTAATGGAGTTAGGAAGTCCGGAAGCGGTCAAGATGGCCGTTGAATCGGATGTTGGGGTAGCAATTGTATCTCGCACTACCTTACTTAAAGAGTTGAAGTTAGAAACGTTAAGAGCCATTCCGCTTGATCCACCGATTATGCGTCCATTTTCGCACGTGCGTCAGAAGCATAAATTCCGTCACCGCGCGGTTGGTGAGTTACTGGATTTTGCCATTACCTATTGTCGTGAGAAAGCCCTTGAACAAGGCTTTGAACTACCAGAAGAAGTTTTGCTAAGTAAGAAATAAAATACCTTAATCGCAATGTAAAAAAAGCCGCTGAATAGCGGCTTTTTTTGTTTTTTGGGTGACATGTTCACAAGGTGTCGGATGCAAACAGTGCGAGCCTTGAACGTTCCCCTTGTTGCAAGGTAATGTGCGCACCGTGTTCCCAATCCTTAAAGCGATCAACCACGTATGTTAGGCCACTGGTTGTTTCACTTAGGTAGGGCGAATCAATTTGGCCAATATTACCGATACAAACGATTTTCGTGCCTTGTCCGGCACGGGTGATTAAGGTTTTCATCTGTTTTGGTGTTAGGTTTTGTGCTTCATCAAGAATGATGAATTTGTTTTGAAAGGTTCGACCACGCATAAAATTCAGGGATTTAATTTTAATGCGTTTACTCAGTAAGAACTGGGTACTCTCTTTTTCCCATTCCGGTGAGTTGGTGTTTTCAGCGCCAGTTAAGACTTCAAGGTTGTCCATAAGTGCGCCCATCCAAGGTGTCATTTTCTCCTCTTCTGTACCGGGTAAAAATCCGATATCATCGCCGATTGGAATAGTGGCACGGGTCATGATAATTTCATTGTAGAGATTAAGATCTAAGGTTTGTTCAAGACCTGCGGCCAGTGCCAGCAGTGTTTTACCGGTTCCGGCAATACCCAGCAGTGAGACAAAGTCGATGTCTGGATCCATTAAGAAATTCATAGCCATATTCTGTTCTGGGTTACGTGTTTCTATGCCCCAAACGCCATTGGAGCCTTTACCGAAGTCGTCAAGGTATTCGAGGGTTGCTTTACCGTCATCAACAGAGCGCACAATTGCTTTAAAACCCGCTTCGTTTTCACTGATTAAGCATTCGTTTGGATACCAAGGACAATCTTTAGCAACCTCAAGCTCATAAAATGTGCGGCTGCCTTCTTGCCAAGACTTCATATTTTGACCGTGTTCCTCAAAGAAGTGTTCCGGTAACATTTCCCAGCCAGTGTAGAGTAGGTCAGCATCTTCTAGAACACGATCGTTGTAATAGTCTTCGGAGTGAAGCCCAACCGCCGAAGATTTGATGCGCATATTAATGTCTTTGGTAACCAGTGTGACATTGCGGTTAGGGTAGTGTTCTTTTAAGGCCAAGCCTGTTTGCAGGATGTGATTGTCTGCTTTGTGACTCGGGAGTGAGATGGGTAGCTCAACTAAAAGTGGTTCCGTTTCAAAATAGAGTTTGCCTAAATGAATGTTGCCCTTTTTGCTGTTTGGGTGGATGCGCTCAAGTGGCAGGCCTAATTTAATTTCATTAAAATTAGCATCGTTAATAATTTGATCAATTAATCGGTTGGTTTCACGAACGTTTCTAGAAACCTCCGACATCCCTTTTTTACCCGCATCCAACTCTTCTAAAACGGTCATAGGAATAAAAACGTCGTGCTCTTCAAAATTAAAAAGCGCCATTGGGTCGTGCATGAGCACGTTGGTGTCAAGAATAAAAAGGCGTTTGCTATCGTTTGTCATAAAGATTTCTCACAAGAATTGAATAGAATTTAACTCAGTTATCAAGCCGTTTTAAATATTCATTTTGGCATTTAAGCAGATCTTAGTGCTTTTAACAGTGTTAATAATGTTTCTGCGTGTTGTTTCACTTTTACCTCTCGCCATTCCGAAATGATTTTTCCACTTGGGTCGATTAAAAATGTGCTGCGAACAATGCCCATGTACTCTTTACCGAAATTTTTCTTCAGTTGATAAGTCCCAAATAAATTGCACAAGATGGCTTCTGGGTCAGAGATGAGGTCAAAATTAAAACCTTGTTTGGTTTTAAAGTTATCGTGTCGTTTCATTGAATCCATAGATACGCCAAGTATTTGGCAATCTAGGTTTTTAAAGTCTTGAAGTCTTGCATTAAAGTCGTTCCCCTCTGTTGTGCAGCCCGGTGTGCTGTCCTTCGGATAAAAGTAGAGGATGGTGTATTGATTTTTTAAATCGTTTTCTGTAATAGTGCGACCAGACGTGGCCTCTAAAGTGAATTCGGGTACGCTATGGCCAAGGCTTAAACTCATGTAGGGGTTCTCCAATTTAGGTAAGAGAGCCTGCAGGTTTTTGTGGGGTTAAAAGTAAGCAGGCCTGCTCAAAATTAAGGTTCAGTATGACCAGTTTTGGGGTGTCTTTCAATAAAAAAAAGACATTCTAGGGTAAGTAAAAATAGGGCAGCCGTAGATGCTTTTTAGGGCTTGAATTTTGGTTGAAGTGTTGGGGTGGAAAGGGTAAGATTACCCTTTTTGAATTTGCGTTATTTTATTGGAGAACTTTGCCGTGTTTAGAGGCAGTATGGTGGCGTTGGTCACACCGATGTTGGAAGATGAATCGGTCGATTTTGATTCCCTAGCAAAGCTGATTGAATTTCACATTGACGCGGGTACCGATGCCATTGTTGCAGTGGGTACAACGGGTGAATCTGCTACTTTAAATATGCGTGAGCATTGTGAAGTTGTTCGTTTTGTCGTCGAAAAAGTCAATAAACGTATTCCTGTTATTGCTGGAACCGGAGCAAACTCGACCAGCGAAGCGATTGAATTGACGCAATGTGCAAAAGAAGCGGGTGCAGATGCCTGCTTATTGGTATCGCCTTATTACAACAAGCCAACACAAGAAGGGTTGTTTCTTCACCATCAGAAAATTGCTGAAACGGTTGATATTCCTCAAATACTCTACAACGTACCCGGCCGAACAGCGGTGGATATGTTGCCTGAAACCGTCATTCGACTATCGAAAATAAAGAACATTGTAGGCGTTAAAGAGGCGACAGGTGACCTGAGTCGGGTTGCTAAAATTAAAGCCGGTGTGTCAGATGATTTTGATCTCTATACCGGTGATGACGCGACGGCTGTCGAATTTATTCTGGCTGGCGGACACGGAGGCATTTCGGTAACGGCAAACGTGACACCGTCACTTTGCCATGCTATTTACAAGGCTGCGCTAGAAGGTGATGAAAATGAAGCGCGACGTCTAGACGCGAGTTTGACTGCTTTACATAAAGACTTGTTTGTCGAGTCAAATCCGATACCTGTTAAGTGGGCATTGGCTGAAATGGGATTGATTGGGCTTGCAATCCGTCTGCCCTTAACTGTTCTCTCCACAAATGCTCAGCCCGTTGTCAAGTCAGCCATGCAAAAAGCTGGCATTGCGTAGTTTTTTTAAATTTAAGAGTAAGTTGTTGAACATGAAGAGTGCACCTACCAAATTTATACCGTTAATTCTGTCATTCTCACTGATTGGCTTGAGCGGTTGTTCTAGCTTATCCAGTCTGATGGGCGATGAGGAAACCGATTATCGTGCCACTGAAACGCAACTATCAAAAAACCTAGAAATGCCACCTAACCTTTTTCATCCTTCGACCAAGCAGTCACAAATGGAAGTGGTTTTTCAAACACCCACTACACCATCTGAGCAGAAATCGACCATTCCAACTTATCAGGTTGACGGGGTTTCTATTCAATCAAACCTTTCAGAGCGTTGGTTGGAGTTGGATACAGTTAACAGTGACCAAGTATGGCAAGGCATTAAACGATTCTTAGCTTCAATGGGGATGAGTGTTGAAGAGGAGCGTAAAGATATTGGCATTATTAAAACTGACTACACAAAACGGACCGCACTGGTGCCTTTGGACGAGCTTGGACCGCTCACCAAATTACTGAATAGCTGGCGACCAGAGTTGGCTGAAGGAATTTTTGATCGTTTTGTAGTGCGTGTTGAAACCGATGTTGATAGTAATAAAACTCGTGTCTATTTTAGCCATCACATGCTTTATTCACCTGATACAAACTTAGAGATAAATGGTTCAGAACGTTGGTTAATTAAGCCTTACAGCCCGATGATGGAAGCTGAAGCGTTGTATCAGTCCATGATTTTCTTTGGTTCGACCTCTGAGTTAGCCTTGGCACAACTAAAAATCACTGGGAAAATGTCTGAGTTGTTTGAAGGTGAACAGTTCTTAGAAGGGCTTATCTTGCATGCGAATCTTGCTAAAAGTTGGGGTTATATTCAAGCAATGGTTTACCGCGCAGATTGGCAGGTTTTAGAAACTAAATCTGCAACTAATCAGATGTTCATACAAGTACCAGAAGCATCGCGTGGCGACAGTTCGATATTGTCTAAGTTGGCCTTTTGGAGAACGGATGAGGATCAAGTCGAATTACCCGAGGCCGTGCTGTTAACCTTGACTACCGATCCACAGGATGCAAATCGCAGTCTATTAACTGCGAGTGTTAAAGAGGGGGACACACCGTTAAATGAGGTGCAGACAAAAGCCCTCTTTGAAAAGCTTGGCTTGTTAGGTCAGTAATAAGAATTTAGTTTTAGACCCTCGTTAAACGGGGGTTTTTGTGTTTTTGAAGGACAAAAAATATGCAAATCATTTGGGGAAAATCAGCACTTTCTGATTACCGTTTAAACCAGCTTCTTATTAAGTTACAAGCTGTTGCAAACATCAAGTCAATTCGTTCGCAATTTATCTATTTTATTGATGTGGATGGCGCTTTAACGGAAACCGAGATGTCTCATCTTAAGGTGTTGTTAAATAATTCAGAAGCCAGTTTTGATTCTGAGATTGTGGCTGGTAGCTGTATTGTCACGCCGCGTTTAGGAACTATTTCACCTTGGGCTTCAAAAGCCACGGATATTACTCATACCTGTGGTATTGAGCACATTCACCGCATTGAACGTGGTGTGGTTTACTTTATGGATGGCGTTACTGAGTCTGACCAGAAAGTGTTAGAAGCACAGTTGCATGATCGAATGATGGAACAGGTTTTTCATTCAGTGGAGCCTTTAGAAGGTTTATTCTCTCACCAGTCGCCAAAACCCTATTCAACCGTAGATGTCTTAGGTGGCGGAAGTGCGGCTTTAGCGAAAGCAAATACCGAAATGGGCTTGGCGTTAAGTGAAGACGAGATTACTTACTTAGTTGATGCCTTTAAAGGCTTAAATCGCAATCCGGTTGATGCTGAATTAATGATGTTTGCTCAAGCAAACTCAGAGCATTGCCGCCATAAAATCTTTAATGCCGACTGGACAATTGACGGTGAAGTCAAGCCAAATAGTTTGTTTGGCATGATTCGTAACACCTATCAAAAGAATCCTCAGGGCGTGTTGTCTGCATACAGTGATAATGCGGCGGTGGTTGAAGGTTATAAAGCAACTCGTTTCTTCCCAAATCCAGATGGTCATCAGTATGGGTACAGTGAAGAAAATGTTCATTTTCAGATTAAAGTTGAAACGCATAACCATCCAACTGCAATATCACCGTGGCCGGGTGCAGCCACCGGTGCGGGTGGTGAGATTCGTGATGAAGGTGCAACAGGTCGTGGTTCAAAACCTAAGTCAGGTTTAACTGGGTTTACCGTTTCTAACTTAAACATTCCTGGTTTTAAGCAGCCATGGGAGCGTGACTATGGAAAGCCTTCTCGCATAGTCTCTCCGTTTGAAATTATGATTGAGGGCCCTTTAGGTGCAGCAGGGTTCAATAATGAATTTGGTCGTCCAGCCATTAATGGTTATTTCCGTACCTATGAAAATACCATGTTAACGGCGGATGGTGAAGAGGTGCGTGGTTACCATAAACCGATTATGTTAGCCGGTGGTTTAGGCAGTATTCGTGAAGAACATGTACATAAAAATGACATTCCCGTTGGGGCTAAGTTAGTTGTCCTGGGTGGGCCTGCAATGTTGATTGGTTTGGGCGGTGGTGCTGCCTCTTCAATTGAAACAGGTTCGGGTGAAGAAAAATTAGATTTTGCTTCGGTTCAGCGTGAAAACCCAGAGATGGAGCGTCGTGCACAAGAGGTGATTGATCGTTGTACATTCTTAGGTGAAAATTCACCCATCGCTTCCATCCATGATGTGGGTGCAGGCGGGATTTCTAATGCGTTTCCTGAGTTGGTGAATGATGCTGGTCGTGGTGGTCGTATTGATTTGCGTAAAGTTCTAAATGACGAACCTGGTATGTCGCCAATGGAAATCTGGAGTAACGAATCACAAGAGCGTTACGTGATTGCGGTTTATGCTGACCAGATCGATCAATTTGAAGCGATTTGTAAGCGTGAACGTTGTTTGTATGCGGTTGTCGGTGAAGCGACGAAAGAGCAAGAGTTAATTGTTAGTGACAGTGTGTTTGATAACAATCCGGTAGACATGCCGTTAAATGTGCTTTTAGGTAAGCCGCCTAAAATGCACCGTACTGTCGAATCACGCTTAATTCCGCAGCCTGCTTTTGAAACATCAATTATTGATCTTGAAGAAGCCACGGAGCGGTTGCTGAAGTTGCCAACCATTGCTGATAAATCGTTTTTAATTACCATTGGTGATCGAAGCATTACCGGAATGGTTACACGTGATCAAATGGTTGGACCTTATCAAGTACCTGTCGCCAATGCTGGTATTACCTGTGCTGATTACAAGGGTTACACAGGTGAGGCAATGGCCTCTGGTGAGCGTCCACCCGTTGCGTTGATTAATCCAAAAGCGTCAGCTCGTTTGTCGATTGCAGAAGCCATTACTAATATTGCCTGCGCAAAAATTGAAAAGATGGGCGATATTAAAATCTCTGCAAACTGGATGGCGGCAGCGGGGCATGCGGGTGAAGATTCAGCACTTTACGATGCAGTTGAAACGGTTGGAATGGAGCTTTGTCCAGCCTTAGGGATTGCCGTTCCTGTTGGTAAGGATTCCATGTCCATGAAGACAGTTTGGCAAGATGGCGATCAAGCAAAAGCCGTCATCTCTCCCATCTCTTTAAACATCACCACGTTTGCACCGGTAACGGATGTCCGCAAGACGGTAACGCCCGAGTTAAGAACGGATTTAGGTGAGTCTGAGTTATTGTTAATTGATTTAGGGAAAGGACAGAATCGTGTTGGCGCCAGTTGTTTGGCGCAAGTTTATAATCAAATTGGTGATGTTTCAGCCGATTTAGATGATGCTCAAGACTTATTGAATCTGTTCAATGCAACCCAAGCCATGATGTCTGATGATTTAATTATGGCTTACCATGACCGAGCGGATGGCGGTTTGTTGGTTACTTTATTAGAGATGGCATTTGCTGGCCATTGTGGTTTGAGTGTGGATGTCTCTGCATTAGGTTCCGATTCTACTGCGGCTTTATGTGCAGAAGAGGTTGGTGTTGTTATGCAAATTAACTCAGCTAATAAAGCAGCGGTTATCGCTTTGTTAGATGAATACAATTTAACGTCAATGGCGCATTGGATTGGTTCACCAATCCAAGAGCAAGTGGTTAGTATTCGCGCTTTTGGTAAAACAATTCTAGATAAACCGCGTAAAGTATTACAGTCTTGGTGGTCAGAAACCAGTTTCCGTATGCAGGCATTACGGGATAATGAAGGGTGTGCAAAACAAGCATTTTCAGCGATTGAACATGATGAAAATACACATTTATCGGTAAACGTAACGTTTGATATAAACGATGATATTACCGCTGAATTCAAAGGTAAGCCTCGCCCTAAAGTCGCTATTTTACGTGAACAGGGTGTGAATGGTCAGCAAGAAATGGCCGCTGCGTTTGATAAGGCTGGTTTTGATGCAGTTGATGTTCATATGACCGATGTCATTTCGGGTGCGGTTAAATTTGAAGGTTTTAGAGGATTGGTTGCTTGCGGTGGCTTCTCATACGGTGACGTATTGGGTGCAGGTCGTGGTTGGGCAAATTCCATTCTATTTAACGACACAGCACGTACTGAGTTTGAGAACTTCTTCAAGCGCCAAGATACCTTCACCTTAGGTGTCTGTAATGGTTGTCAGATGCTGTCAAACCTTAAAGAGATTATTCCTGGTGCGGACTCTTGGCCTGAATTTGTTCGCAATGAATCAGAGCAGTTTGAGGCGCGTTTTTCATTGGTTCAAATTGAATCTTCACCTTCTGTTTTATTAAAAGGGATGGAAGGTACCCGAATTCCGGTAGCTGTTGCGCACGGTGAAGGGCGTATGGATTTTGGTAAACGTTCTTCTCAGGAAGTAGCAGGCCTGGTTGGATTGCGTTATGTTGATTCTCTTGGTAATCCAACTGAGGCTTATCCATTGAATCCGAATGGAACCGAGGCTGGGATGACTGGGCTGACAACAACAGATGGTCGAGTAACGATTATGATGCCGCATCCTGAACGTGTGTTTAGAACGGTTCAAAACTCATGGCACCCTGATGAATGGCTTGAAGATGCGCCTTGGATGCAGATGTTTAGAAATGCCCGTAAATGGGTTGGTTAGAGCATTCTTTAACCAGAGAAATTAAAGTTAGATAGAGGCTAAGTATTAGAGAGTACTTATAAGTTATTTCTTGTTATAAATAACATTCCTTTATTTGACTTTAGTTGATTAATTCATTAAATTTGTAAAACTTTATTTATTGGTTTGCCCTTAAAAAAGGGTGGGCTTCCTTGCAAACTAAAACGGAGAGACCACATGTCTTTAAATCGTCGTGAATTTTTACACGTAATGTCAATGGCAGCGGCTGCAGGTATGTTACCTGGTACTGCAAATGCAATGTCTGGCGGGTCTGACAAAGCGGCCGCAGCAAAAGCTTCAGCTGAAATTTACAACCAGCCAATGAAAGGTAAGGTTCGTTTACTTCACATTACTGATACACACGCTCAGTTAAAGCCAATTTATTTCCGTGAGCCTAACGTAAACCTAGGTGTAGGGCCGGCTTATGGTCAGCTTCCTCACGTTGTAGGTACAAAATTGCTTAAAGAGATTGGTGTTGCAGAAAACACACCTTTAGCACACGCATTCACATATATTAACTTCCAAGAAGCTTCAGAGCAGTACGGAAAAGTGGGTGGTTTTGCACACGTTAAAACATTGTTAGACAAAATGCGTGAACAAGCGGGTGGTCGTGACAATACCCTTACTATGGATGGTGGTGATTTGTGGCACGGTTCAGGTACGGCATTATTTACTCGTGGTATGGACATGGTTGAAGCGTCAAACCTTTTAGGTGTTGACATCATGACTGGTCACTGGGAATTTACCTATAAGCAAGAAGAAGTTCTAAGAAACTTAAATGAATTTAAAGGTGAGTTTTTAGCACAAAACCTACGCATTAAAGAAGATTCATTGTTTGGTGACGATTACCGTGAATTAGTAGAAGCGAACAATGGTATGGGTCTGTATGACGAAGACTCAGCGCGTGCTTTTAAACCATACACTATCAAAATTGTAAACGGTGAGCGTATTGCGGTTGTCGGTCAAGCTTTCCCACGTACAGCGAACGCTAACCCTCAGTCTAACTTCCCAGATTGGTCGTTTGGTTTGCGTGAAGACGCGTTACAAGAAACGGTTGATAAGATTCGTGCTGAAGAAAAAGTTGCTGCGATTGTCATGATCTCTCACAACGGTATGGATGTTGACATTAAGATGGCTTCACGTATCAGTGGTATTGATGCTATTTTTGGTGGTCACACACACGATGGTATCGCTAAAACAATCCCAGTTAAAACACCTGAGGGTGTGGTTTGTCACGTAACAAACGCGGGTTCTAACGGTAAATTTGTTGGTGTAATGGATTTAGACATCCAGAACGGTAAATTACGTGGTGTTGATTACAAGTTACTACCTGTATTCTCAAACATCCTAGATGCTGACAAGGAAGTTTCAACTTTCATCGATCACCTATACACTAAAAAGTATGACACAAACATTGTTGAGTCTCGTGACCCATCACGTGCGTACAGCAAAGATCGTCTAGGTAAGACTTATGGTGAGATCCTTAATGAAGAGCTAGCAGTAGCAGAAGATACACTTTACCGTCGTGGTAACTTCATGGGTACTTGGGACCAAATCATCGTAAACTCTCTACGTGAAGAGCACGATGCTCAAATCGCAATGTCTGCCGGTGTTCGTTGGGGGACTTCAGTTCTAGCGGGTGAAATGATCACTATGGAACGTGTTATGGATGAAACCTCTATGACTTACGGTGAAACGTATAAGTCAGAAGTAACCGGTGCTCAAATGAAAGATATCTTAGAAGGTATCTGTGAAAACCTATTCCAAAAAGACCCATACCTACAATCTGGTGGTGACATGGTTCGTCTTGGTGGTATGGACTATACGTGTGAGCCAAATGCGTCACTAGGTAACCGCATTACTGAGATGCGTTTAGATGATGGAACACCTCTTGAAGCGAATAAGACATACTCTGTTGCTGGTTGGGCACAAGTTGAAGCAGTGGGTGATGGTCGCCTAATGTGGGACGTTGCTGCTGACTACTTACGTCGTAACAAGAATGATATGAAGCTTAAGAAAGTTAATCATCCTAAGCTTAAAGGTGTTAAAACAAACCCAGGTATCGAAAACTACCCAGGTGAGATGGCTTAATAGATCTATTAAGTTAAACACTTCTAAAAAGCCGGCTTTATGCCGGTTTTTTTATGCCTAAATTTAATTCACAAAAATTTTATCAACACGCCATTAAGTGAATGGCAGTATTTTCTGAAGTTACATTAGGCGGAGAGTTAAAGGACGGGAATGATTGACCCAGTTAAACTCGGTTAAAACCGAGTTTGGCTGTAATCATATTTACTGGATTTTAATGGATTTGGTTAATCTTTTTTAAGAGAACGTTCGGCATAAATTTTGAGAAATTTTATGACGTATAACGGTGTGCCCAAATCGATCTTTGTAGAGTATTTGAATTTTTTTGGCGTAACCGAGTTTACTAACATCTTTAAAAATATTCATGTCGCAATATTGTTTGACAACACCCAGAGTAAAGGTTGTTTGAAAGTTTAAGCCGTTAACTCTGGCCCCGCTCATTAATGTCTTATTTACAAGCATTTGATAGGCCATTTCAGGGTCATGCTCTATCTGCAAAACAATAGTATTGCCTTTTTGGAAGGTAACAATCGAATCAACACCATTAAGGTGTAAGGTTTGTTGGCTTTGTTCTGATATAAAGCCGTCGTTAAAGTTAGCGAGGGTATCAATAATATCAGTTTGAGCCAGGCTTGCTTGCATTGGCAGGCCTGCTAAAACCGATGAAATTAGAGTTGTCTTGAAAATTGCTTTAAGCATAGCACTGGCTTTCATTAAATAATTTAAGTCTATTATAATCATTGTTAATGGATAAGCCAGTAAATAATGGGAATAAGTTACATTTTTATTATTGTATCTTTAGGTAAGAATACCCTTCACTTTGTAAAATCGCAATTTTAGCTACGCCAGACGGGGTAAATTGAACGCCATCAAACACTTTCGCTTGCGGTAAGCCCACTTCATCACGTGTTTTATCACACAGGTAGACTTTGACGTTACGCGTATTCATAAGGCTCTCTAAGCGACCTTTAAGCTCATCACGGCGTTCTAAAAGAGCCTGGCCTGCTTCATAAGGTGTTTTAGCTAAGTTGTCATTGGTTGTGAAGCGTAAACCGAACCCGACAAACACAAGGTTGACATCGGCTTCCATTAACTGAGAATCGTAATAATTCAGAATATTGTTAATAGAAGTCAGTGTTGCCGAATAACGAGTTGGATCTTTAAAGTCGACGTGATAGACCACTTTAGCACCGTCGTCTGCTGCCATCGATTGTGAAGTAGCCAATAATGGAGACAAGGCAATGGCACCAGATAGGAAAAGATTCTTAGCTAGCGTTTTGGTAAATGTTTTCATTTTTTTCGCTCACTGTTATTAAAAATTAGATTAATTAATCGTGGTAATTTCACGAGAGGTTGCAATTGATTGAATCCCTTCATTGACACGTCTAAACAGGGTTTGACTGTCCTCTTCAGGTTGACGTAATTCTGTCACACCTGCCTGACTGGTTAAACAGGTTTTAGTGTTGTCTTCCAGTTTAATGGTTTGACCAGAGATTTTTTCTTGTGCGAGTTTCGCAATACGGAAGGCATCCACAGCCTTTACTTCAGGCAAGATAACCATAAATTGATCACAGCTCAAACGTCCCACATAACCTAACTCTTTAACCACGTTTTCAATGGCGTGTGCGGCCATTAAAATCGCTTTATCACCCATCTCATGACCATAGCCATCGGTGATGCGTTTAAAACAATCCAAATCAATCTTGATTAGCGAGATGGGTTTTTTGTTTAACTTGGCTTTGTTAATCTCTTCATCCACTAAATCCAAAAAGAAGTCTCGGTTATACAGATTGGTTAAAGGGTCGGTCGAAGAGAGGTGTTCAATTTGCTCTTCCATATGTTTACGACTGGTGATGTTAATTGCCAACCAAATGACCGCTGGCTGACCATAGGCATCCGACTCAATTGGGTAAACACGTGCTTCATACCACTGACCCCCTAAAGGGCCCGATTCAACACCGTTGACCTCATTGTTTGCCAGCTGGTATTCAATCTCTTGCAAACTGTTTGATGCAATGGCGCGCTGAACCACTTTTAAAAAACGTTCCGCCATTTTTTCAGGTAGCACGTCCTTATAGGTTTTACCAATTAGACTAGAACCGTCTGCGTACAGAGAGCGTTCTTGACCGCCAACAATATCCAGATAGGTGCCATCCTGACCCATAATAAAAATCGGGTCGGGCATGGCATTGGCAATCGCAACTAAATGTGAGTTGATGTTTGAATCAATCATGATGGCCTAATCCTTACTAATCGGTTTGTATTTAATACGGTGTGGTTGGGCGGCCTCTGCGCCTTTACGACGTTTAAGGTCTTCCTCATAATCTGAGAAATTACCTTCAAACCATTCAACGTGCGAATCGCCTTCAAAGGCAAGCATGTGCGTGGCAATTCTGTCTAAGAACCAACGGTCGTGGGAGATAACCACCGCACACCCTGCAAACTCTAACAACGCTTCTTCAAGTGCACGTAATGTTTCAACGTCTAAGTCGTTGGTTGGTTCATCGAGAAGTAACAAGTTTCCGCCACTACGCAAGGTTTTGGCCAAATGAACACGGTTACGTTCACCACCCGAAAGGGTGCCAATTTTTTTCTGTTGATCGCCTCCACGGAAATTAAAGCGTCCACAGTAGGCGCGAGAATTGACTTCTGTGTTGCCGACCATGAATATTTCATCGCCTTCAGAAATCTCTTCCCATACGGTTTTGTTATCGTCCAGTGCATCACGGCTTTGGTCAACATAAGACAGTTGCACCGTTTCACCAAACTCAATGTTACCAGAGCTTGGTTGTTCTTGACCGGTCAACATTTTGAATAGGGTTGATTTACCGGCGCCGTTGGCACCGATAATTCCGACAATACCCCCTTGAGGAAGGCGGAAATTTAAGTCATCAATTAATAGGCGATCACCAAACGCCTTCGAGACATTATTCACTTCAATAACTTTTTCCCCTAAACGTTCTGCAACCGGAATAAAGATTTCACTGGTTTCGTTACGTTTTTGGCTCTCTTGTGAACTAAGCTCTTCAAAACGAGCCATACGCGCTTTAGATTTTGCGTGGCGGCCTTTGGCATTTGAGCGAACCCATTCTAATTCGCTCTTTATGGTTTTCATGCGAGCGGCTTCGGATTTAGATTCTTGCTCTAAACGTTTCTCTTTTTGTTCTAGCCATGAAGAGTAGTTTCCTTCATAAGGAATCCCTTCACCACGGTCTAGTTCTAGAATCCATTGAGCGGCATTGTCTAAGAAATATCTATCATGGGTAATCGCCACTACGGTTCCACTAAAATCAAGAAGGAAACGTTCAAGCCAGGCAATCGATTCGGCATCCAAGTGGTTGGTTGGCTCATCTAACAATAACATGTCCGGTTTTTCTAATAATAACTTGCATAATGCTACTCGGCGTTTTTCACCACCGGAGAGTTTTGAAACATCCGCATCCCAAGGTGGAAGTCTTAATGCGTCGGCAGCAATCTCAAGGGTTCGGTCAATGTTGTGTCCGTCTTTGGCTTGGATGATGTCTTCGATTTCAGCCTGTTTTTTGGCTAAGGCATCAAAGTCGGCATCGGGTTCGGCGTAAGCCGCATAAATGCCATCCAATTCGGCTAATGCATTTTTCACTTCGGAGACGGCTTCTTCAATATTACCGCGAACATCTTTTGTTTCATCAAGCTGAGGTTCTTGCGCCAAGTAACCTATTTTAATCCCTGGCTGTGGTCGTGCTTCGCCCACAATATCGGTATCAATGCCAGCCATGATTTTAAGGAGAGTGGATTTACCAGAGCCGTTAAGGCCTAACACGCCAATTTTGGCGCCAGGGAAGAATGAGAGAGAGATGTCTTTTAAGATGTGTCGGTTGGGTGGGACAACTTTTCCCACGCGGTTCATTGTGTAAACGAATTGAGCCATGAATTTTCCTAGGTGAGTACGTTATTACATTTGTTGGTAGAATAGTGTAAATGTTATTTTAGAAACTTTACCTAAAAATAACCATTATATAAAGTCTAAATCCCCCTTAAGCTAACTTGACACTACATATAGTGGTTGAATGAATAATACATTTGGATATTTTGCTGTAAAACGGTTAAAATCCACGCAGTTTAACTATTCAAAATTCAGAAATGGAGAACCCTAAGCATGTTCACAAAATCTATGACGATTGCCGGTTACGATGACGTAATTGCTGACGCGATTAAAAATGAAGAGAATCGCCAAGAGACTCACATTGAGTTGATTGCTTCTGAAAACTATACCAGCCCACGTGTTATGGAAGCGCAGGGGTCGTACTTTACAAATAAATACGCGGAAGGTTACCCGGGCAAACGTTACTACGGTGGTTGTGAATATGCGGATATTGTTGAGCAAGCGGCGATTGACCGTGCCAAAGAACTTTACGGTGCCGATTACGCAAATGTTCAGCCGCATTCAGGTTCACAAGCAAACGCGGCTGTTTACTTAGCATTACTCAATGCTGGCGACACTGTTTTAGGTATGAGCTTAGCGCATGGTGGACACTTAACGCACGGCTCTCACGTAAGTTTCTCAGGTAAACTTTACAACGCAGTTCAGTACGGTATTGACCCAGTCTCAGGTCAAATCGATTACAACGAAGTGCAGGCGTTAGCGACTGAGCACAAACCAAAAATGATTATTGCTGGTTTTTCTGCTTACTCACAAGTTATCGATTGGTCTAAGTTTCGTGAAATTGCGGATTCTGTTGGTGCTTACCTATTTGTGGATATGGCACACGTATCTGGTTTGATCGCCGGTGGTGTTTATCCAAACCCAGTGCCATTTGCGGATGTTGTGACTACAACAACGCACAAAACATTGCGAGGACCTCGTGGTGGATTAATCTTAGCTAAATCAAATCCAGAATTAGAAAAGAAATTAAACTCGGCTATTTTCCCAGGTGGCCAGGGTGGGCCTTTGGTGCATGTTATGGCAGCTAAAGCCGTTGCGTTTAAGGAGTGCTTAGAGCCTTCTTGGAAAACCTACTGTGAGGATGTGGTTAAGAACGCGAAAGCAATGGCAGAGGTGTTCATGAAGCGTGGCTGTGATGTGGTATCAGGTGGAACAGAAAACCACTTGTTCTTGGTCAGCTTAATTGAGAAAGGTTTAACCGGTAAATTGGTTGACGCTGCGTTGGACGCAGCTCACATTACGGTTAATAAGAACTCTGTACCTAACGACCCAATGTCACCATTCGTAACCAGCGGTATCCGTGTAGGTACGGCAGCAGCCACTACGCGTGGTTTTAACGTTGAAGACTGCACAAATCTAGCAAACTGGATGTGTGATGTCATTGATGCCTGTGACCAAGAAAACAATACTTGGGATGAGTCCGTTGTTGCAAGTGTTTGTGAAAAAGTGACGGCCTTATGTGCCGCTAATCCGGTTTATAGATAATCTAGGTTGATTCATAGTGCGTTTTAAATCGTTGACTAATCATGACTAATTTATTTGCCTGTCATCCTACTTTAAAAGAGTTTAATAGGTAAATAGACGAATTTCTAAAAACCACCGAGCCAGGTGGTTTTTTAGCATTTAAAAACGGGTCAATAACGGTTCGTTTTTACTAAGACTTGCAAAGTTTGTAAGCTAATTTGAAGAGAGTATCTATTTATGCATTGTCCATTTTGTAATGCGCCAGACACCAAAGTGGTTGACTCTAGGTTAGCCACAGAAGGGGTTCAGGTTCGAAGAAGACGAGAGTGTTTAAATTGCTCAGAACGTTTTACCACCTATGAATCCGCAGAGTTGTCTCTGCCGCGTGTGGTTAAGAGCGATGGTAATCGTGAGAAGTTTGATGATGGCAAAATTCGTCGTGGTCTCATTAAAGCACTTGAAAAACGCCCTGTTGAAAGTGATGCAATTGACAATGTAATTAGCCAAATGACCAAACGACTTATGTCGGCCGGTGTGCGAGAGATTCCTTCTTCGCAATTGGGTGAATGGCTCATGGAGTACCTTCGTGAACTCGATCAAGTGGCTTATGTGCGTTTTGCTTCGGTTTATCGTTCATTCCAAGATGTGAATGCCTTCCGCGAGGAGATTGAAAAATTGGTCCATGCCACTACGGCAAAGCTTGATTAAGGTTAGCGGATGAGCACTGAGTTTTCTGTTGACGACCAACGCTATATGCAACGTGCGATCACCTTAGCAAAACAAGGTTTGTATTCCGCCAAACCTAATCCAGCTGTGGGGTGTGTTTTAGTAAAAAATGGGCAAATCATTGCAGAAGGTTGGCACAAACAAGCAGGCCTGCCACACGCTGAACGCGTGGCTTTAGCGGATGCGGCTGCAAAGGGTGTGGATGTTTCTGGATCAACCGCTTACGTTACTTTAGAACCGTGTTCGCACTTTGGCCGAACACCGCCCTGCGCGGATGGCTTGGTTGAAGCTAAGGTGCGTCGTGTGTTGATTGCTATGCAAGATCCAAACCCTTTAGTTTCTGGACAAGGCATTGCTAAAATTCAGCAGGCCTGCATAGACGTTCAGGTAGGATTGTGTGAAGAAGAGGCCAGAGCACTTAATCCAGGGTTTATTCAAATGATGGAAAAAAAACGCCCGTTTGTTAGGGTCAAAATGGCCAGTAGTTTGGATGGTCGTTCAGCCATGGCCAGTGGTGAGAGTCAATGGATTACTGGTGCAGAGTCTCGTCAAGAAGTTCACAGAATGCGCGCAAGAAATGGCGCGATTGTAACCGGCATTGGCACCGTTTTGGCGGATGACCCAAGTTTAACGGTGCGTTTAGATGACGCAGTGTTAGCCGATTTAAACTTAGATTCTAAAACCTGCCATCCGATTCGAGTGGTACTGGATCCAAACTTAAGTATGCCGCTGGACGCTAAAATGCTTAGTGCACCCGGACGAACCATTTTGATGACCAAGAAAGAGACCGTTGATCGTGATCGAGGCCTAGCCGATAGCTTGATTGCTAATGGGGTTGAAGTGGTTGCCGTTGCCGCGCAAGATGACCATTTAGATATTGAATCTGTTTTGCACTATTTAGCAGAAGTTGAGTCGGTGAATGAGGTGATGGTAGAGTCTGGCGCAATGGTCGCAGGGGCCTTTATTCAGTCTGGGTTAGTGAATGAAGTACATTGCTTTATTGCGCCAGTGTTGATGGGCGACAGGGCAAAACCGATGTTTGCACTCCCAGGAATAGATACTATGGCGGACAAACTTACGTTTGAAATTGTTTCTACCGATCTGTTTGGTCAAGACATTCGATTAATTTTAAAGCCTGTTAGTGAGCCCAATCCAGTAAATTAAAAATAAAAAGAGGCTTAGCTGATTAGGTTTAGGTTGCCTCTAAAATCCATCACAAACTTGAATACGTAAATAAGGAAAAAAACTATGTTTACCGGCATTATCCAAGCAGAAGGATATATTGAAAAAATTGAACCACGTCAAGGTGATTGGAAAGTTACCATTAACACCGGTAAGCTCGATATGAGTGATGTGGCAATTGGCGACAGTATTGCGGCCAATGGCATTTGTTTAACCGCCATTGAGTTTACCGACCACTCTTATGTAGCCGATGTTTCAGGCGAAACGTTGAGTGTGACCACCGCCGGCAGCTGGAAGCCTGGCACGCCAGTCAACTTAGAGAAAGCACTGCGTTTACAAGATCGTTTGGGTGGACACTTAGTGAGTGGTCATGTTGATGGCGTGGGCACCGTCAAGAGCATCGCGCAAGACGCACGCTCTTGGCGCTACAAAATTGAAGCGCCGCTGGCCATTTGCAAATACATTGCCGAAAAAGGCTCAATTTGCATCAATGGCATCAGCTTAACGGTTAACGAAGTCGAAGGCTGCGTATTTGGTATTAACATCGTGCCGCATACCATTCAAGAAACCACCATTAAGCACTTTGAAGAAGGCACCGCAATTAATTTAGAAGTGGACTTATTAGCACGTTATTTAGAACGTATGATGAGCGCACCCCAAAATCAGCAGGCCTCTAATTTAACGCCTGAGTTTTTAGCACAAAACGGATACAAATGAACATGCAGTTAAACACCATTGAAGAAATAATCGAAGATTACAAACAAGGCAAAATGGTCATCTTAATGGATGACGAAGATCGTGAAAACGAGGGGGATTTATTAGTGCCAGCCAGCACGGTAACCGCCCAAGACGTTAACTTTATGGCGCGTTACGGTCGGGGTTTAATCTGTTTAACCATGACGCGTGAACGTTGCAAACAGTTGCACTTGCCTTTAATGGTGACCGACAGCACCGATCCGCACGGTACGCCGTTTACCGTTTCGATTGAAGCCGCTGAAGGTGTCACCACCGGTATTTCTGCCGCTGATCGTGCGGTCACCGTTCGTGCCGCAGTCGCTGAAAATGCTGGGCCTGCAGATATTGTCACACCAGGGCATATCTTCCCTTTAATGGCGCAACCGGGGGGCGTATTGACTCGTGCTGGACACACCGAAGCCGGTTGTGACTTAGCACGTTTAGCCGGATTAGAACCTGCATCGATGATTGTTGAAATTATGAATGAAGATGGCTCAATGGCACGTCGTGATGATTTAGAAGCTTATGCGGTAGAGCACGGTTTAAAAATTGGCACCATTGCCGATTTAATTGAGTACCGTCTTAAAAACGAAAAAACCATTGAACGTGTTTCGGAATGTAAATTGCCAACCGAATTTGGTGATTTCAAATTGATTGGTTATCAAGATGTGGTGGAGCACAAAGCGCATTTTGCTTTGCAGTTTGGCAAAATTGATTCAAGTAAGCCAACCGCTGTGCGTGTTCACATGATGGATACGCTATGTGATGTGTTTGGTTCCCAGCGTGGCGAGTGTGGTTGGTCATTGCAAAAAGCGATGCAGCAAATTGCCGAAGAGGGGTCAGGTGCCATTGTGGTATTGCGTAAGCATGAAGAAGCGACTGAGCTGTTGGATAAGATTCAGCAATTTCAAATGAAAGATTTAGGGATTAAATCCCCTGAGTTAATTGGTGAAGACGATACTAAAACCTACGGTTTGGGTGCGCAAATCATTTCTGATCTTGGTATTACTAAGCTTAAGATTATTGGCTCAGCTTGGAAGATGAGTGCGCTAAGCGGTTTCGGTTTAGAAATTTCAGAAATCGTTCCTAAAAAAGATTAGCCTTTTCTACACAGAGCGCAACAGTAGTTTTTTAATGTTGGGTTTTGTGGCAAAATGCCCAGTTAAATTAAACGTGAATTAAGAGTAGTGAATTATGAATAAGATAGAAGGCAACCTAAATGCCGAAGGCATGAAAATCGGTTTTGTAGTAACAAGATGGAATAGCTTTGTGGTCGATCACCTTGTAAAAGGGTCAATCGAAACCGTTGAAAGACACGGTGGATCGGCAGACAACATTACTCAAGTCATTGTGCCAGGTGCCTTTGAAGTGCCATTAGCGGTTGAAAAAATGGCGGCTTCTGGTAAGTACGATGCCATCGTGGCTTTAGGTGCGGTCATTCAAGGCGGAACCCCGCATTTTGATTATGTCGCTGGTGAAGCAACCAAGGGGATTAGCACCGTTATGTTGAAGTATGGCATTCCAGTAGCCTTTGGCATCCTAACCGTTAACTCTATCGAACAAGCGATTGAGCGTTCAGGGACTAAAATGGGGAACAAAGGCGAAGAAGCCACCGTTTCAGCGATTGAGATGGTTAACGTGATGAAGCAGTTGTAAGCAATTTATGGATATTACTAAAAAGATTCATCCTGGTCAGGGTGTAGAAATCCCTGAGAAAGAGGTTCAGGTTTCTCCAAGAACACAGTCAAGACGAGTGGCGTTGCAAGCGTTGTATCAGTGGCAGTTGAACGCGACGGAACCGGCTATTATCACGCGCCAGTTCAACGAAGCAGGCCTGTTGAATAATCTCGAATTAACCTTGTTTAATGACTTAGTTTCGCAGGTTACCAACCGTGCAGAAGAGTTGGATGCCATTATTAGCCCGTTTCTTGATCGTTCGGTGACACGTATTGACCCTGTTGAAAAAAACATTATGCGCATGGGCGTGTATGAACTGCAGTCTAAAGTGGAAATTCCATACAAAGTGATTATTAACGAATGCGTTGAATTGGCTAAACGTTTTGGTGCCGATGAGAGTCATAAATACGTGAATGGTATTTTGGACAAAATTGCCCAGCAAATTCGTACCCTAGAGGTAAATGGCTAAGTTAGCCTTTGCTTTTTAAGCGACACAATAAAAGCCCCGTAAGATTGCTTGCGAGGCTTTTTTTCTATAAGGCGTTGCATCTTTAACCACCTAAGCAATGCCGCGACAAGGAAAACGATGCCTCAAGAATTTACGTTGATTGATCAATACTTCTTACCGCTCAGTAAAGGCTTATTACCAAATGAGCTGGGGATTGGTGATGACGGTGCGGTTATGACACCGCCTGATAATCATCAATTGGTGGTGGTGACCGATACCTTGGTCGCCGGTGTGCATTTTCCTTTAGATACCGCGCCTGCAGATATCGCTTGGAAAGCGGTCGCGGTGAACTTAAGCGATTTGGCAGCGATGGGTGCTAAGCCGGGATTTATCTCATTAGCGTTAACCTTGCCAGAAAATGAGCAGGCCTGGTTGAATGGGTTTGCAAAAGGCTTGACGGATATTTGTCATCATTATCAGGTGCCGCTAATTGGTGGCGATACCACCAAAGGGCCATTGACCATTACGGTTACCGCACATGGTTGGGTAGAGCGGGGCGGTGCGTTATATCGTTCGGGCGCGCAAGTAGGTGATATTATTGCCGTTTCAGGTGTGATTGGGGATGCCGGTTTGGGGTTAAAGTTTGCGCTGAATACGCTAACAAAAAGTCAGCAGGCCTGCTTAAATTCAGAGGATATTCAGTTTTGTTTAGATGCGCTCAATCGCCCCAATCCACAACTAGGTTTGGGGCGATTACTGCAAAGTCATGCTACTTCGGCGATTGATATTTCCGATGGATTACTGGCTGATTTTACGCATATTTTAGAGCAGTCTATTAAGCACTTGGAACGCCAGGGTTTAACGTTAGGTGCAGAAATATATTTAGAAAGTTTGCCGCTCTCACCGGCTATGCAAAAATGGATTCAACACACGAATGAATGGACTTTGCCCTTATCGGCAGGGGATGATTATCAGCTGTGTTTTACGGTAAGGCCTGAGCATTGGATTAATTTACATAAATTGGCTAAAGCGCAGGGGTTCAAAATTACTCAGGTCGGACGAATAACTGGTCAAGCTGGGGTTGTTGTGAAAGCAAACGCCGATTCTGAGGATGTTATAACAAACCTCCTTACTTCCGGTTATCAGCACTTTTAACTTGTTACCCAGATAAAACCGGTAAGCATAAAAAAACCGATTCAACCTGCTTGATTGAATCGGTTTTTTTGTTACCAAATTAAACGTTTTTAGTCTTAATTTACTTCTTGGAATTGACGGCGATTTCTGACACCTTCTGCCAGCGTTTCTAGAATCGTTTCACTGTCTTCCCAGTTGATGCAAGCATCGGTAATGCTTTGGCCGTAGGTCAAAGGTTCACCGGGTTTTACATCTTGGCGACCTTCAATAAAATGACTCTCAATCATTGCACCCATAATATTGTAAGAACCGGCTGACAACTGCTCGGCAATCGAGTCGGCTACAATCAACTGACGCTTATGTTGCTTGCTGCTATTGGCGTGGCTGCAATCGACCATTAACTTATCTTCAACGCCCGCTTTTTGAAGCATATCAACCGCTTCTTTAACAAATTCAGCTTCGTAATTAGGGCCGTGATTACCGCCACGTAAAATCACGTGACAGTCAGGGTTACCATTGGTTTCAAAAATTGCCGAGTGCCCAGCTTTGGTTAAAGACATAAAAATGTGTGGATTGTTGGCGGCACGAATGGCATCGACGGCAATTTGAAAACTACCATCGGTGCTGTTTTTAAAACCAACCGGACACGATAGGCCAGAAGCCAATTCACGGTGACCTTGGCTTTCAGTGGTTCTAGCGCCAATCGCGCCCCAAGAGATCAAGTCAGCAATGTATTGTGGCGAGATTAGATCTAGGAATTCGGTTGCTGCTGGAACACCTTTGTCATTGATATCAACTAACAAAGAGCGTGCAAGCTCTAATCCACGGTTAATTTCAAACGACTCGTTCAAACCAGGATCATTGATTAAGCCTTTCCAACCTACGGTTGTTCTCGGTTTTTCAAAGTAAACACGCATGACCACAAGCAGGTCTTCTTGATGCTTATCGATTTGTGTCTTTAATTTTTCCGCATAATCACGCGCTGCTTCCGCATCATGAATTGAGCAAGGCCCAATCACAACCAACAGTCGGTCATCACGACCAGAAAGAATATTGTGAATTTTTTGGCGAGTATCGTAGACTGTTTGTGCCGCTAGGTCGGTAATTGGAAACTGTTCATGCAGTTCACAAGGAGGACGAACTTCGGTAATGTTTTTGATACGGATATCATCCGTTTGATACTTAGACATACTACACCCTAAATTTTCTTTACTCTCAACACGATGAGGCGGTTATTTTGAACGCGATATTATGCCATGAACGGCTTTTAAATGCTTAAGCAAATTTTCAATTTAATGGCCGCATAATTAAAATCAGCAGGTTTTAATCGCTTTAAAAGCTAGCAGGCCTGTTGATATTGAAAATATCCAGCTTGACGGCTTGATATCAGTGGTCTTTGATATGTTTTATGATAGAATCCAATCCATAAATTTAAACTTAATTTACTGAAATTTTTAGGTAGAAAAAACGTGCATTGCAAATACATCATTCAGGGCTATACCGAAGACGGTAGAAAATTTAGACCCAGTGATTGGATAGACCGTATCGCCTCTATGGGCGCCTCTTATTATAATCAGCGTCTTGTTTACTCAGACTTATTGCATCCAGAGTTATACGAGGGGCAAAAGTGTTTGATTATTGATACTGAGATGGAAATTAAAAACCCAGGTATGTTTCAGTATGTAATGAACTTTGTGAAAAGTAACGGCCTTAAAATGCTTAAAATTTGCGACATTGACGAGAGTAAGCTGGGAAGTTAATTTACGAAAGTAGCCTAATATACTCACGTAAAGTATTGAGTTATACTGACCTATGAAAAAGCACGGTTTGAAATTTCAAACCGTGCTTTTTTGCTTTAAACGGCAGGTTATCTAACTAAAATAATGAAACGCCCGCTAAAAGCGTTACCCAGCCGCCAATCGCCAAAAAAGGCCCGAAAGCAAGTGGACTGTCGTAGCTGCGTAGTTTTAAAAGCACACCGCCCAATCCAATAATTAAGCTGCTGACGGATGCAATCAGAATGATTTGCGGAATCGCCATCACCCCAAACCAAGCGCCAAGCGCCGCTAAAAGTTTAAAGTCACCATAGCCCATTCCCTCTTTACCGGTAATCAATTTAAAAGTGTGGAACAAAATCCACAGCAGCATGTAACCCAAAATCGCGCCCCAAATGGCATCCACCGGATTGGTAAACAGAGATTGTGTGTTGAACAGTAAGCCGAGCCACAGCAGAGGCAAGCTTAAATTGTCTAAAATGAGTTGGTGTTCAATGTCGATAACACTGATGGTAATCAGCATCCAGGTAAACAGCAGGGCGGCCAAGCCAGTAAGGGTTGGGCCATATAGCCACATAATTAAAACAGTAGCCGTCGCTGTTGCCAGTTCAATCATGGGGTAGCGGGGTGAGATTGGACTTTTACAGTGATGACATTTGCCTTTTGTCCAGAGCCAGCTAAAAAGTGGGAAAAGACGATACCACGGTAGGTTCGTTTCGCAATGTGGGCATTTAGAACCGCCAAAGGTCACGGCTTTAAGCTGATCTTCCTCGTCCATCATTAAAATACGCGGCATGCGCCAAGTGAGCATTGAGATAAAGCTGCCTATCACTAAACCAATCAGGCTGCTAAAGAGTAGGGTGTGTGTGAGTGAAAGTTGCGAGAGGAATTGTTCCATTGCGTTGCCTGTTAAGAACCTTTGAAATAGTTGAAAGGATTTTAGCAGGCCTGCTGACGTTTACTGGGAAAATTACGGATTAATTTACCTTAAGATCAACGTTGTAAAACGATTGGGTTAGAAGAGGGGCAAACTATTCTGAATAGATGACACAGTTACGATCGTTCTCCCAAACAGTAATGCTGTGCATAGTCACGTCTGTACTGGCAATGCGTCTTTGGATTTCTTGGAAAAGATAGACCGCAATATTCTCAGCGGTTGGGTTAGTGACTTCAAAGTGAGGATGGTCATTTAAAAAGGTGTGATCCAACTCTTTGACCACCTCTTTAGCATGACGTTTTATCTCTTTAAAATCGATGACCATGCCAATATCGTTTAGCTTGTTACCGCTCACTTGCACTTCAATTTTCCAGTTATGGCCGTGCAGTTTTGCGCAGTCGCCTGGGTAACCACGAAGGCTATGTGCGGAAGCAAAATCTAATAAGGTTTTTAAAACAAACTGCTGTGCCATGACGTAATAATCTACCAAGAACGAATAAGTGGGGCATTATAACCAAAAGCAAACTTTAATAATAGACCTTAATGATTGCGTTTAGCAATGTATTCAATAAGTTGCACTAAAAATGGGCTTTCTAATTGTAGGTTTTTTAGTTGCGCTTTTGCTTGCGAAATTAACGCATCACGATAATGTTTGGCTTCAGCCAGTCCCATCAATTTGGGGTAAGTTGATTTATCAGCGAGCAGATCACTGCCTTGAGGCTTGCCTAAGGTCTGTGAATCACTTTCAATATCAAGAATATCATCATGGACTTGAAAGGCCAGGCCAATGAACTCCCCTAACTGACTTAACGGGGTTTTGATTGAGTGGTAGTTTGGACTCTGAACAGCCCCCATTAGCAGGGCGGCTTTAATTAAAGCCCCTGTTTTCATTTGGTGGAGCGTTTTTAGCTGAGCCAGTTCAATAGATTGCCCCTCAGATTGAATATCCATCATTTGGCCACCAATCATTCCACTGACGCCAGCAGCTTGGCTTAGGCATTGTATGAGCATAAGCTTGTGTTTATCGCTTACTATTGGGTCTTCACTTAAGAGTTCAAATGCGAGCGTCTGTTGCGCATCCCCGACCAAAATGGCGGTGGCTTCATCGTATTGGATGTGACAGGTTGGCAGGCCTCTGCGTAAATCGTCGTCGTCCATGGCGGGTAAATCATCATGCACCAGCGAATAGCTGTGAATCAGCTCAATCGCACAAGCTGCGCTATCAAGTTGTTCAATGGGGGTTTTTAGCGCTTCACCAACTGCATAAATAAGTGCAGGGCGCATCCGTTTACCGCTGTTTAAAGTCGCATAAGCTAACGCTTCCAATAAAATTTCTGGAATCGCTGGATTGGTCTTTTTAACGGTTTCAAACTGCTTTTTTAATTGCGCTTCCACACGCAGGCGGTAGCGATTTAATTCGGTTTGCAAAAGGACGGCTCCACTTGGGTTAGATTAAAAACGTTGCAAGTGACTCTTTTAACGTTTAAAAAGCGACTTGCAATGTTCTTTGTTACAAAAAAAGGCTGTCAATTGACAGCCTTTTATTTCTGATTGATGGTCGCTATTTTAATCGGGCAATCCAATTAAAGAAACCACGAATGTCCAGCTTAAATTTACAGCTGTTCAGAGTGCTTTGAAAGGTAATCAGCGACACCATCAGGCGTATCTTTCATACCGTCATCGCCTTTTTTCCAACCGGCAGGACAAACTTCACCCACTTCTTCGTGGAACTGAAGTGCTTCAACCATACGCACCATTTCATCGACGTTACGGCCAAGCGGCAGATCATTAACCACTTGATGACGAACAACGCCGTGGTTGTCAATTAAGAACGCACCACGTAACGCAACGTTACCTGGATGACGAATACCGTAAGCGTCCATAATTGTGCCGCCTAAGTCGGCCACTAGTGGGAACTTAACCGGTCCTAGGCCACCGTCATTTACCGGCGTATTTCGCCATGCATTATGGGTGAACTGTGAGTCAACTGAGATCCCGACCACTTCGGTACCCAACTCTTTAAACTTATCGACACGGTGGTCAAATGCTAAGATTTCAGAAGGGCATACAAAGGTGAAATCGAGAGGATAGAAAAACACAACGGCATATTTACCGGCAATGTGACTTTTAAGGTTAAAGTTATCAACGATTGAACCGTCGGCTAGCACTGCCGCTGAAGTAAAATCGGGAGCTTGTTTGGTGACAAGTACTGACATGTTAAATCCTTTGATTTTGACGAGCACTTAGACTAAGTGCCAATTTAAATGGTTATTTAAAACCTAATCAGTATAGTGGATTTGCCAGTCTCTTGCCAGAGTCTGACGGGTTTTAAACATGTATCAAGGCTTAATCGACCGCTTTTAAAAAAGTGTGCAAATCAAATTAAGTTATTCTTTTTACATGCATGCCGATAACTTAATTAAGTTGAATGGTTTTGTAATCACTGTTCTATAAGAGAAGGGTAAGTCATGTTTGTAGTATTTAGTCCAGAAGGGCAAAGCTTGGTGGGCGCCGTTCAGAACTTACCGGTTTTGAAGATAGACCCTGCGACACGAGTAAATCAGACCAATCCAACCAATTTGGACAACATGAGTCTAGAGCCTGATCATTCGAATGCCCATTTTCAACAAGACAAAGCCCTCAAGCAATATGAAGGCGTGAAACACCTGAATGAGCGTAAGTTGATTGTCAAAGCGTTTGAGGTGATGACCAGTCCTGTTGTCACCAGTTCACCCGATTCAACACTTTATGAAGCTTGGGATTTAATGCAACAGCATAATATTCATCATATACCGGTTTTAAAAGAGGGATTGTTGATTGGGATTTTTTCAAAATCAGATCTGTTAAATCGAGTTATTTTGAATGAGGATAAACAAATTGAAGAGGCGCGCTCTAATTCGGTTGCAGAGATTATGAAGCATCAGGTGGTGGCAACCGAACCGGATACGGATATACGCGAAGTAGCGGTTGCACTGACCAAATATGATATTGGTGCGCTGCCAATAGTAACCAGTACTCAAACGTTATTAGGGATTGTGACATTATCCGACTTAGTGAAACGATTATCCAAATCTCCACCTATTGAACTTTATACCTAAGTCTTTTGGGTGAATCAAAAAAAACCAAACTTAGCAGGCCTGCTAAGTTTGGTTTGATAACAATCGTAAATAAAGCAGAAACCTGTTTTGGTTAGCTTACCCGTTACTCATGCTTGCTACTGCTGTTGTTGCTCTTTTTCTTGTGCTTCTGCTAAGTCTTTGTGAACTTGTTCCATGTCTAAATCAACCAACTGTTTGATGGCTTCTTCTAGCGCATTTCCTGGAATCGCACCTGGATTTGAGAACACGACAATTTTTTCACGCATGAAAACTAACGTTGGAATCGAGCGAACTTGAAACATATTAGCTAAGTCTTGCTCTTCTTCAACGTTTACTTTAGCAAAGACAATGTTTGGATGCTTTTCAGAAATTTCTTCAAAAACCGGTCCAAATTGTTTACATGGTCCACACCACTCGGCCCAAAAGTCAAAAATGACAATTTCATTGTTACTAATGGTTTCTTCAAATTGAGCAGTCGTCAGGTTAATAACAGCCATGCTGGCTCCTTTCGTTGTTTGAGAGACTAACGCATAAAGCGAATTTATGTGTTAGGTCTGCATTAAGTTTAAAAGTCGAGAATAAAGGTAACATTTTTCGTTTTTGAAAAGGCGCAAACTTTCTGCGCTTTTTCTGCTTTTTTAAACAGTCGGGTTGCCACCTTGCGTTAACAAAGCTGGATTTAGGTACTGTTTTAATGTGGCTTCATCTAAATCGGTCATTTCAATGGCAACGTCTAATACAGGGCGGCCACTTCGATAAGCTTCCTTGGCAATAGCGGCGCCTTTTTCATACCCAACAACCGTGTTTAAGGCGGTGACAAGAATTGGGTTGGTATCGAGTGCGCGTTTTAAATTATCTTCGTTCACGGTAAAGTCTTTAATCGCTAAATCGGCAAGCTGCTGACTGGCATTGGCTGCAATCTCAATACTTTGCAGCAGATTGAAAGCAATCAGAGGGAGTGCAACGTTTAGCTGAAAATTACCGCTTTGCCCACCAACAGTAATGGCGGTGTGATTGCCCATGATTTGTGCAGCAACCATGCACACGGCTTCAGGAATAACAGGGTTGACTTTACCGGGCATAATCGAGCTACCTGGCTGCAGTGCCGGCAGTTGAATTTCGCCTAAACCGGCCAGTGGCCCTGAATTCATCCAGCGTAAATCGTTACCAATTTTCATTAAACTGGTTGCTAGGACATTTAACTGACCACTCAATTCAACGGCGGTATCTTGGCAACTTAAGCCAACAAACAGGTTGTCCATTTGTGAAAATGGAATCGCTGTAATGGTCGATAAATTGGCAGCCACTAAACGACCAAATTCCGGTTCGGCATTAATGCCTGTGCCAACCGCTGTGCCGCCTTGAGACAACTTATGCAAACGTTTTTGCGTGTCTTTTAAGCGTGCAATGTTGTCGAGAATTTGATGGCGCCAGCCAGCTAACTCTTGGCTCATTTTAACGGGCATCGCATCCATTAAGTGGGTGCGTCCGGTTTTGACAACGTGCGCAATGGCTTTCTCTTTGTCTTCAATGGTTTCCGTTAAGTGATAAAGTGCCGGTAGTAGCTGCTCTTCAAGTGCGATGGCAGCGGCGACGTGAATCGCGGTTGGAATCACGTCGTTTGAACTTTGGCTCATGTTGACGTCATCGTTTGGATGAATATCAATACCTGTTAGTTGTTTCGCAAGGGTCGCTAACACTTCATTGGCATTCATATTGGTACTGGTGCCGGAACCCGTTTGGAAAACATCAATTGGAAATTGATCCAAATAGGCGCCTTTGATAATACGGTCGGCGGCTTCTTGAATCGCATTGGCTTTTTCAGCACTCATTAACCCCAGTTCACGGTTACTGTCAGAACAAGCAAACTTGACATAGCACAGTGCTTTAATAAAACTGTCGGGTAACGGTGTATGGCTGATAGGGAAGTTATTAATTGCGCGCTGTGTTTGTGCGCCATAAAGTGCATCAACTGGAACCTCTAAGGTTCCCATGCTGTCTTTTTCGAGTCGGTATTGTGTCGTTGCCATAGTGCTATTCGTTCAACCTGAAATTAAAATAATTCAGTTATTTTAGACCATTCACAATCAAAATGCGGTGCTTAATCCCTAAAAAGTATTTATTAAAGCCTTTAAAAGCACGGTTGCCTAATTTGACTGATGTTATGATGAAAAACCGGGTTAAAAGACTGATAATCCTTATTATTAGAAGCCTACCGGATAGATATGCGGATTAACGGGTTAAGAAAAACAGCCATAAAAGTGAGCAGAATGAATCAAATAAAATTTCAAACCTGGATGATGGAAGCGGTTTTATGGTGGCGCTGGGACGTGGATAATCCAAGTGCAAATATTGTCTGTTCAAGCTCGCTGCAATCGTTGTTTGATAATCCCATTTCAAGTATTAAAGATTTAACCGGCATTTATCATGCGCCTATTATCGATTTAAAAGTACAAGAGATCCTCAACGAGCCAGACCGAGCTGTGCGTTTTATTGCAAGTTATGAGACTAAAAAAGGTAAAACTTCGTTTCAACATCGAGTACGGGTTTACCAAGAGGGTGAGCGGCGTTGGGTCATCGCTGAGTGTTTGGATGTGACGGAGATGGTTCAGTTAGAGCGTGAAATTGTGGATGCTCAAGGGCGCGCATCGCTGGCGCAAGTGTTAGAGCGTCAAGCACTACTTGAAAACCAGAAAAGTCTGATCGAAGCCTCTTATCAAAAGCAATCACGTTTTTTGGCGCTGTTAAGTCATGAGTTGCGTTCCCCACTTTTGGGGGTGAAAAGCATGGTGAATCTACTTAAAGAGCAGTTTTCAGATAATGAATACTTAGTCGATCGGTTGCGGGTGATTAATTTAACTACGGAGCAAATGACGTTTTTGGTCAACGACATTTTGACCTATTCGCAAACCGAATACGATGCCATCGTCTTACACCCTAAGCGGTTCTCTTTAAAACAGACATTTGAATACGTTAAGCAGCTCACCAATTCGATTGCCAAAGATAAAGACGTATTTGTTTCGCTGGTTTACATTGGAGACAAAGATTGGGTTTATGGAGACAGTGTCCGATTGGCACAAATTCTGATTAATTTGATTGTAAATGGCATTAAGTTCACCCGTTACGGTGGAGTAAGTGTGGAAGTTCGGCAGGCCTCAGAAAGTCGCTTTCGATTCCAAGTAATGGATTCTGGTGAGGGGATTCATGCGGAGAAACTTGCGGAGATTTTTGACCCATTTGTGCAGTTTAAAACCGAAGGATCCACCACCAGTATGGGCTCCGGTTTGGGGCTGTCAGTTGTTAAGCAGTTGGTTGAAATCATGCGTGGTGAAATAAGCGTTTCATCCCAAATTGGAACGGGAACCGTTTTTGTCTTTGAACTCGAATTGCCTGCTGTTGAAAGTGAAGTTGTTGAACCTGAAGTAGAACAAAAGCAGTTAGTAAATAGCCAAGTTGCCCAGCTTAAAGCCAAGCGATACCGAGTGTTGGTGGTGGATGATTCAAAAATTAATCGTATGGTTTTATCAGGTTTTTTGAAAGAGTTGGACTGTGACGTTGAAGAAGCGGCCGATGGGCAACAAGCTTGGACGTTGATTCAAGCTAATGCCTTTGATTTCATCTTTCTTGATATTCAAATGCCGGTGATGGATGGTTTTGAAGTGATGGAGTTGATCAAGCAAAAACGACAGGCGGGAAAAATCGCCTCTTTAAAATCGGTTTTTGCAATAACTGCTGGGGGAGGAGAGGAACTTATTCCCGAAGGGCAAACGCTTGAAACACTTGGATTCGCGAAGTGGTTTGTCAAACCGATCAGTCAACAGCAGGTCATTAAAATTCTCAGCGAACCTTATGCGGATGAATCAGTTGATAGGGTGGTCGAAATTACGCCAAAAAAACAAGAGGAACACATTGACGAAAGGCTTTTTCAGTCAGAAGTGGCCGAGATTCCTGTTCAGTTTCAGCCTCTGATTGCGGATTTTGGAAAAGAGTTAAAACTAAACCTCTCACAACTTCGGACTTCAATAGAAGAAGGTGAATGGAATGACGTTAAAGCCAAAGCACATTACATTAAAGGCAATTGTATGGTCTTTCAGTTACAGCGGTGGGTTGAGTGGTTACGGCAAATTGAACTTGAAGCGCAAAAAGCTGAAAAAGCTGAACAGAGAGAGCAAGCTTCGACGCAAATTAATCAGAGTCTTTTAAACTTGGAAAAAGCCCTTAAATACCTTGAGAAATCAGCTTGAATTGGTAATAATGGTGGAATAAAGCGTTATAAAATAAAAGATTGCCATTGATGGCACCATACTTATAGAGAAGGTTGAGGATATATGTCTGAAAAGATTACAATTTTATTGGCAGAAGATCATGGATTGGTAAGAGCGGGTTTTAAATCAATTCTTCAATCAGAAGCAGATTTTTCTGTCGTCGCCGAAGCCGAAGATGGCTTGGAGTGTTTAGAATTAGTAAGAGCCAAGTCACCGATGGTGGTGTTATTGGATCTATCCATGCCAAAACTGAGCGGCCTAAATGCCATCTCTCATATTAAAAAACGTTACAACGAGACTAAAATCATTGTGTTAACGGCTGCTGAAACCCCAAGTGTCTGGACCGAAGTTCTAGACTTAGGTGTGAACGGTATCGCAATGAAGTCGGTTTCCCAAAAAGAGTTGGTGGCCGGTGTTCGTAAAGTTATGTCAGGTGCCACGTTTATACATTCTGAGATCCAACCCGTTTTAGATGCAGAACTGGATAAGCTTTCAAACAACAAAAAACTGTCTGTTCGTGAAAAACAAGTGGTTAAGTTAGTGGCCGAAGGTTACAAAACCAAAGAGATTGCAGATATGTTAGAGATCAGTGATCGAACGGTTTCTAAGCATCGTGAAAACCTGATGACTAAAATGGGCGTGACCTCAACCGCTGAAATTACCAACTATGCAAATGAGTCTGGTTTGACAAAAGTGCGATTGGAAGAGATTGAGTAAGTTTTAACGACAATTGAAAAAAGGGCTAGTTAGCCCTTTTTTTATCTCTTGCGTTTCACTTTGATGTTTGAGTCTACCTAATTTTAGACGGGGTTTAATTTTCTACTTTTTCAGCTTCTGCAAGCGGTTCATCTAGTGTGGTTTCTGGCTCGGTGATGCCTAAATATTGATTTTTAAATTGTTCCAACCCTTCTTGAACCAACTTGTAGGTTAAGTCAACATTACTTTCAATGTCACCTTCCAATACATTTAGATCCCCTAAGACCCCTTTAGCTTGATCAAAACCTTGGTTAATTCCGCCGCCAATTACCTCCATAAACCCATTCATTAAGGCTTCA
The DNA here is from genome assembly GCA_016938655.1 of Thiotrichales bacterium. Lineage (GTDB taxonomy): Bacteria > Pseudomonadota > Gammaproteobacteria > Thiomicrospirales > Thiomicrospiraceae > Thiomicrorhabdus. Next base: position 342,017 of record JAFGUG010000011.1, read on the forward strand.
CCCTGAAGTTCTGGGTGTGCGGCTTGGTAGCCTGCTAAAAAGGCCGTTGTGCCTTCAACAATTCGTTTAGCCGTGTTTTCAGGTGTCCAGTATTCTATGCCACCTTGTGCATCCAGCGCCTCTTGGCTAATGGGTAAAAACGAATTAGGATCGACTTGTTCGCCAATGTCTGCCGTTAAAACCTCGTTTATTTTATCGATGGCCTCTTGATAGGTGATTTTGAGCGAATTTTGAGTAGCCGACTCTGATGAACTAAACATCATTTCAACAATACTGGCTTGCGTTTGTTGACGAATTGTTAGGTGAGTTTGATTAACCGCTTTCGCTCGGTCAGAAGCTTGTTCAGGCAACTCTGGTTGACCGTGTGTACGCTTTCCATTGTTATTTGGGTTGGCTTGTTCGGGGGCGAGACCGGCGGTTTTTTGGTAGGCATTAGCCATGCCTGGGATGGAGTTGATGCTCATTGAGTTTACCTCGTTACTGGTCAGTAATGGACCTGAAATGTCTGATTTCAAGCTTGAATAATGTTTGGATTATTCGTTTCCATCGAGTGCTAATTTGTTTTTTTAACCGCGTCTGTGCGCGGTTTTATTTTCTAGTTATGTTAACGGCCAATCCTATGATTTCTTTAGTGTAACCGAGTCGGGTTTTTTGTCGATATCAACAAGCAAAAAAGATCAAATACTGGTATCATTCTCGTTTATTTTTTAACCTCATCCTAAAGGCTCAGTTTCATGGAATTAAACCCGTTATATAGCCGACTTGACGACTATCAAGCGCGCAATGATTCGCTTAGGGGGTACCTTTGACTTCGACACGAAACAGGAAAGGCTCATTGAAGTTAATCGCGAGCTTGAAGACCCTAATATATGGAGCAAACCAGACGAAGCCCAAGCGTTAGGTAAAGAAAAATCACAGCTCGAGTTGATTGTCAGCACGGTTTCGGGGTTGGATGAAGGGGTGGAATCCTGTAAAGAGTTGCTTGAGTTTGCCGAGATGGAAGACGACGAAGAGATGGTCGTAGAAGTCGAAGCTGAATTAGATCGTTTACAAACGATGTTAGAGAAGCTCGAGTTTCAAAGAATGTTCTCTGGTGAATTAGACCCCAATAACTGCTACATTGAAATCCAATCGGGGTCGGGCGGAACTGAAGCGCAAGATTGGGCCAATATGTTGTTAAGAATGTATTTGCGTTGGGCGGATTCGCACGGTTATAAATCTGAAATTCTTGAGATTACCGCGGGCGATGTGGCCGGCATTAAAGGCGCAACCATTCATGTTAAGGGCGATTACGCCTTTGGTTGGGCACGGACCGAGACTGGCGTGCACCGTTTGGTTCGTAAATCTCCTTTTGATTCCAGTAACCGCCGTCACACTTCCTTTGCGTCGGTGTTTATTTCACCAGAAATTGATGACACATTTGAAGTAGACATTAATCCAGCGGATCTGCGTATTGACGTTTACCGTGCCAGTGGGGCAGGGGGACAGCACGTTAACAAAACCGAATCGGCCGTGCGTATTACCCACTTGCCAACCAATACGGTGACTCAGTGTCAAAACGGTCGCTCGCAGCATCAAAACAAAGCGGAAGCGATGAAGCAGCTGCGCGCTAAGTTGTACGAGTTAGAGATGTTAAGTCGAAACGCCGACAAACAAGAGTTGGAAGACTCTAAGTCGGATATTGGCTGGGGCAGTCAAATTCGTTCTTATGTTCTGGATTCAGGACGCATTAAAGACTTAAGAACCGGCGTTGAAACCGGCAATACAACCGCCGTATTAGACGGCGATTTAGATCAGTTTATTGAAGCCAGTTTAAAAATGGGCGTTTAAAGCCAAAACGTCGACAGCAAATTTAAAATTAACCAGGCCTGCTTGTTTTTAAAAAGCGGGTAACTTGAAGAGTGAAGAGAGTAATCGAATGTCAGAAACACAAAATAACGTGCCTGAAGTGGATGAGAATAAAATTATTGCGGAAAGACGCGCTAAATTAGGTGCGTTACGTGAAATTGGCCACTCTTATCCAAACCATTTCCGACGTGAAAACAGTTCGGTTGATTTAAATGCGTTATACGCTGACAAAACCAAAGAAGAGCTCGCTGAAGCGGAGCCGGTTCGCGTTAAGGTTGCCGGGCGTATGATGTTGCGTCGTATTATGGGTAAGGCAAGTTTTGCCACACTGCAAGATGATACCGGTCGCATTCAGGTTTACGTTACCCGTGATGAATTGCCAGAAGGCTTCTATAACACGCAGTTTAAAAAATGGGATTTAGGCGATATCGTTGGCGCAGAAGGTTACCTGTTTAAAACGAATACCGGTGAACTTTCGGTTCACGTGGAAAACATTGAGTTGATTACCAAGTCACTGCGTCCGTTACCAGACAAGTTTCACGGTCTGCAAGACCAAGAGACCAAATATCGTCAGCGTTATGTTGATTTGATTGTGAATGAAGCCAGCCGCGATACCTTTATGTTGCGCTCTAAAATCGTTCAACACGTCCGTAACTTCCTAATTCGCCATAACTTCATGGAAGTAGAAACGCCGATGATGCATGTGATTCCCGGTGGTGCAACCGCTAAACCTTTTAACACGCATCACAACGCATTAGATATGCCGTTATATTTGCGTATCGCGCCGGAACTTTACTTAAAGCGTTTGGTTGTGGGTGGTTTTGAGCGTGTATTTGAAATTAACCGTTCGTTCCGCAATGAAGGGCTTTCAACGCGTCACAACCCTGAGTTCACAATGGTTGAGTTCTATGCGGCGTACACCGATTACCACCAGTTAATGGACTACACCGAAGCGCTACTAAAAGAGCTAGCCGAATTGGCGGTTGGTTCAACGAAAGTGCCATATCAAGGGTTGGAATTTGACTTTGGCAAACCGTTTGCCCGTTTGAGTATGAAAGACGCGATTCTTCAGTACAATGAAGGCGTCACTGCAGATCAACTAGAAACCGTTGAATCTGCAACCGCATTAGCACAATCGTTAAAAATTCACGTTAAAGAGGGGTATGGTCTAGGTAAAATTATTACCGAAATCTTTGAAGAGACCGTTGAAGAGAAGTTGATGGACCCAACCTTCATCACGGAATACCCAGCAGAAGTGTCACCTTTGGCGCGTCGTAACAACGACAACCCGTTCATTACTGATCGTTTTGAGTTGTTTATTGGTGGACGTGAGTTAGCCAACGGTTTTAACGAGTTGAACGATGCGGAAGACCAAGCGGAACGTTTTAAAGCACAGGTACAAGCGAAAGATGCGGGTGACGATGAAGCGATGCACTTTGATGAAGACTACATCACCGCACTCGAGCACGGCATGCCACCAACCGCTGGAGAAGGGATTGGAATTGACCGTTTAGTGATGTTGTTCACCAATTCGGCTTCGATTCGTGACGTGCTGTTATTCCCGCACATGCGAAAAGCGGATTAATACCCGGCTTACTTTTAATTAAAAGCGAAGTGACAAAAAAGCCGTTAGAGACATCAGTTTCTAGCGGCTTTTTTGTGTATTTTTGAAAGTGAACAGGCCTGCTAAAGTGGAGGAAAGTTCAAACTTAGCAGGCCTGCTGACTTTTAAAAAAACGGTTAAACTTCGTCGGTAATGCTGTAGGGTAACGGTTCTAAAATGGCCAGCTTACCACTTTCGGTCATTAAATCTCCTTCAACGGCGTCGAGTGATTTAAGCGTGCCAACGGCTAAGCACAATGTGTGGGTGCTGTAGACATCTGGATTCGCGTTAATCACCGATAAGCTATGTTTTTTACCTTTGTTGTCTTGCAAGATTAAATCATCCCCAGACGCTAAGGTTACCTTTTCTTCAATACGAACTCGGAACATGCGTTTTGTGACCTTGCCGCGATAGTGAACGCGCGCAATGATCTCTTGTCCAGGGAAGCAGCCTTTTTTAAAGTTAATGGCCTCCAACTTATCAAGGTTTAAAAACTGGCCAATAAACTGGCCAGTATTGGCGGCGGTAATTTCTGGCACACCAGCGGCAATATTTAACAAATTCCAGTCTTGGGTGTTGGTAACGTCGGAATTGTCGCGTAACTTTAACCAGGCCTGCGTCATTTGGTCAGCGGGTCCAAACAACTCGTATTTGTGATAAGGTCCCGGCACTTTCACTACAAATACATCTTGCATGCCTTCTTCTTCAACCGAGCCCGCTTCATAGACGGCTTTGATTTTGGTGTTTAAGCGGCGTTGGATGTCGAGATCGCCAAATTCACCAGCAAAACCAATGTGAATCATGTCATTGCTCACGTCGGTAATTTGCACATCTGCACGCATTACAAACATGGTTAAGCGTTTTTGAATTACGTCTTTTAAAGAGCCGTCATAACTTAAGAAAAAATCCCCGTCGCGTTTAAAAATCAAAAACACCACTAACACATTACCCTTTGGATCGCAGTACGCAGACAGCTGGGCACCATTGCCTTGAATGGTGCTTAGGTCACTGGTGAGTTGGCCTTGTAAAAAGCTAAAGGCTTCTGTGCCACTGACTTTTAAAAGCGCGTGATGAGAAAGGTTGGTTAAAACGGGCCCATTTTTAATTAAGAAGCGTTCAATATCAGGGTGGCCAAAAGTGATAATGCGATTGTCTTCAGTGAATTGGGCACCTTGTTCGGTTAAAAATTCGGTCCAAATCGGGTTCCATGGAGCGGTCACAGTGGTCATATTGATTCCTCATAAAAAATGTTTGCCAAATCATACTCTAGTTACGCCAAATAATAAATTCACTTGGCTTACTTCTTGCATATCGTTTTTGAACTGAGTTTATTTAATCTTACCTGAATTGGCTTTAACGCGAATGCTGGTCCATTCTAAATTAAAAGAGTCCCTGTTAAAGAGGATTCTTGGTTAGAATAAAAAAATACAAAATCGTTTACTGAATTGGAGATAAACGTGTCTGAATCAAAAAAAGAGTTCTTAACTTTCCGATTGAGCAAAGAAGAATTTGCTGTAGAAATTTTACGTGTTCAAGAGATTCGCGGTTGGGTTGAGCCAACACCATTGCCGAGTGTGCCGCACTATGTAAAAGGAGTGGTGGATTTGCGAGGTAATGTGGTGCCTATTATTGATTTGCGTGAAAAGTTTGGCCTAGCCTTAACTTATGATGCAACCACGGTTGTGATTGTGGTTCACGTCTTTACCTCTCAGGGTGAGCGAGTGGTGGGCTTAGTTGTGGATGCTGTTTCGGATGTTCACAGTTTTAATATGTCGGAAATACAAGCCGCGCCAGATATCTCTACCTCTATTGATAGTCAATACATTATCGGGCTTTCTACGCTGTTTGAAGGTCAAGGTCAAAGCAGTATGAGTGCGGCCAGTGTTGATACTAAAGATAAAAAGCCGTCTAAAGGCCGAATGGTGATATTAATTGATATTGATAGTTTGGCAAATGAAGGTCTGTTATCTCAAGTGTCTAACGCAGTAGATGATATGCCGATGGGGAATGGTTAAACCTGCTGAATTTTAAAGTGCAGAGCTAAGTTGCTCGCAACGCTTTTAATGGTGTAAGAATATAAGAGCCAGATGACGTTATGTCGTCTGGCTTTTTTGTGTGCGTTATAAATTTGAAGTGATTGGCCCTTAATTAATCAAATTCAACGGTTATGAAAATTTTGCTTTTTTGGGTTTGAGTATGGTCGGTTTGGCCTTTAATTTGGTTTTAGGATAGTCCAAGTTGTAGTGCAATCCACGACTCTCCTTGCGACGTTGTGCGCTGATGACCATTAATTCAGCGACTTGAACTAAATTACGCAACTCTAATAAATCGCTGTAAACGGTGTGTTCATTGTAGTATTCGTTGATTTCGCGCTTTAAGTTACGGATACGTTGGCGTGCACGTTTAAGACGTTTATCGGTACGAACAATGCCCACATAATCCCACATCACTCGGCGCAACTCATCCCAGTCATGGGTAACCAAGACTTTCTCTTTTGGATCCGTCACCCGGCTACTGTCCCACGCCTTCGGTACTTCGAGATTGGTAACGCCTTTAAGGTAGGCCTGTTCAATACTGCGTTTGGCCATTTCGGCGAACACTAAGCCTTCAACCAGTGAGTTACTGGCTAATCGATTAGCGCCGTGTAACCCGGTATAAGCGGCTTCACCAATGGCATATAAACCGTTCAATGAACTTTTTCCCTGCATGTTGGTGACAATGCCGCCGCAGGTGTAATGTGCGGCAGGCACAACTGGAATCTGCTGTGTACAAATATCAATGCCCGCTTTAAAGCAGCGTTCATAGATGGTCGGAAAGTGGTGCATGATTTGTTCACGTTCTAAATGGGTAATGTCTAAGTAGACGCAGTCAATCCCGTGCTTTTTCATCTCATGGTCAATGGCTCGTGCCACCACATCACGCGGCGCCAAATCTGCGCGCTCATGATATTCAGGCATAAAGGCATGCCCATTCGGAAGCCTTAAAATACCGCCTTCGCCCCGCACCGCTTCACTGATTAAGAAGGAACGGTCTTTTGGGTGGAACAAACAGGTGGGGTGAAACTGGTTAAATTCCATATTTCCCACCTTACAACCCGCACGCCATGCCATGGCAATGCCATCGCCGGTTGAGGTATCGGGGTTGCTGGTATAAAGGTACGCTTTACTGGCACCGCCGGTGGCTAAAACGGTAAAGTCGGCCCAAATGTCGGTAACCGTTTCATTGTTCTTATTGAGTACGTAAGCGCCAATACAACGGTCGCGTTTTTGATTTAAAATAAGATCAATTGAGATGTGTTCCGGGAGGACGGTAATGTTAGAGTGAAGCAATACTTTTTGGACCAGTGTATCCACAATCGACAGGCCTGTATGGTCTGCGGCATGAATCACTCGGCGATGACTGTGTCCGCCTTCTTGGGTTAAGTGAAAAGGGTAGTTGCATTGATCGCCTTCACAGCGACTAAAAGGCACACCTAACTCAATTAATTCTTGAATAGAGTGTGAAGCTTGCTCGGTAACAAGACGCACCACCTCAGGATCACACAGGCCTGCACCGGCTTCTAGGGTGTCATTTAGGTGTGAATCAATGCTGTCAAAAGGATCAAGAACCCCTGCAATTCCGCCTTGTGCGTACTGAGTGCTGCCTTCGGAAAGTGCGGCCTTTGCCAGCAGGGTAACGGCGTGTTTATCGGCTAATTTAAGGGCCAATGATAAGCCTGCAATTCCACTCCCAATCACTAAAACATCGGTTTTTATACTGTTAGATTGAATCACTTGTGTCCTTTAAAAGCAGGCTTAAGGGTTGGAGCTGTCTGTGTTAATACAGCTTTAAACGTAATTTTTAAACTCTTTGATTATTATAGTTAAGTATTTAACGGCCTCGAAGAAATATGTTAGTTTAATCACAGTAAATAGAGAGTGAATAATGCGATGCAACAGATAGAAAAAAATGAAAACCAGGTCACTTCTGAAAAGTGGTTGTTGTCTGAGGGCGAGGTGGTGGCACTTGAAGGTGACACTGTTTTTGTGAAAACGCAGCGCCAATCTTCTTGTGGTGGTTGCCAGTCTGAATCCGGCTGTGGCACCTCAGCCTTAGCCAAGTTATTTTCGAATACCGGCAGTGCGCCGATTAGAATGCGCAATACTTTAAATGCCAAACAGGGCGATAGAGTGTTGTTAAAGCTCGATGAGTCGCGTTTAGTTCTGCATGCCTTTATGGCTTATGGCCTTCCTTTGATTGGACTATTTTTGGGGGCGATAGTCTTGAAATCGGCAGGCCAGTCCCTATTTCAACTAGCAGAAGCCTCGGCTGAATTACTGTCTATTTTCGGTGGTTTGGTTGGGTTGATTGCAGGTTGGGCTTTTACAAAACGATTTTATAAACCAGCTATGCCGGTATTAGAGAAGGTTTTGAAGTAGGTCTAGAAAATCGGATTTTGTGACAATCTCTTTCAAGACTTTGTTCAGAGTGTATAAGTGGGTTTTTTGTACACTGACCATAAACATGTAGTGGGACTTCACAGAAGCGTTTGAAGTCATCTCCAATGACAATCCAATAATTAAGTGATTAAAGGTGAAAAGAATGAAACGATTTTCTTTGATTTTAGGGAGCTTTTTGAGTTTTGCACTCTTAATGCAAGCCCCTTATGCCATGTCCAAACCTTCTGAACTGGCTAAGCCTTCGGATTCGGCAACGGTTTCGCCGCAAATGGTTGGTTTACCGGATTTTACTGCGCTGGTAGAAGAAAATAGTCCAGTCGTAGTTAATATCAGTACCACTAAGAAAATAACCCGAAAAGCCCCTCCACAATTTCGAGGTATGCCTGAAGAGATGCTGAGACATTTTTTTGGTATTCCTGGGTTTCAGTTGCCTGAGCAAGATAACCGTGGTGCGCCTGACGAGGGGGATCAACAAGAGTCTCACTCATTGGGTTCTGGTTTTATTGTGAGTGCAGATGGCTACATTTTGACCAACAATCATGTGATTGATGGCGCAGATGATATTGTGGTTAGAATGCGTAACCGTCAAGAGTTAAAGGCAACGGTTGTGGGTACCGATGCACGAACCGACGTGGCTCTCTTAAAAGTGGACGCGAAAGATTTACCGGTTGCTAAAATTGGACGTTCTAACAACCTTAAACCCGGACAATGGGTCGTTGCCATTGGTGAACCATTTGGTCTGGATTACACTGTTACTCACGGTATTGTCAGTGCGGTTGGTCGTTCGTTGCCTGATGACACCTACGTGCCATTTATTCAAACCGATGTGCCAATTAACCCAGGGAACTCAGGTGGCCCACTGTTTAACTTGAGCGGTGAAGTTGTTGGTGTTAACGCTCAGATTTACAGCAAAAGTGGTGGCTCAATGGGCTTGTCGTTTTCGATTCCAATTGATATTGCAATGAATGTTGCTGAGCAATTAATGGATAACGGAAAAGTGAGTCGTGGGTTCTTAGGTGTGCAAGTTCAAGAGGTGACGAGCGATCTTTCTAAATCATTCGGTTTAGACGTGCCTACCGGTGCTCTGGTTGGTCAAACCTACCCAGATACGCCGGCTGAGCGCGCAGGTATTCGTGCGGGTGACATCATTCTAGAGTTCAATGGTTCAAAAGTCACAAAATCGGCAGACCTTCCGCCTTTGGTTGGGGTAACGAAAGTGAACACGCCTGTTAAGGTCAAGCTGCTTCGTCAAGGTAAGGAGATTACGGTCAAGGTCAAACTCACTGAACTTGATAAAGCGGAACAACTTGCCGATCTTGAGCAGGGCGAGTCGGAAAGTGATCGTTTAGGTGCAATGGTTGAATCGTTGAGTAAAGAGGATTTAGATGCGCTTAACCTGCCGTTTGGTGTGCTTGTAAAATCAACCTCATCGGGCGCGGCCAGCAAAGCCGGCATCTTACCGGGTGATATTTTAGTGACCATTGATTTTCAACCGGTTAAAAGTGTGGATGTTTTAAAACAGATACTTAAAGAAGCGCCAGAAGGACGTTCCTTGCCCGTGCGTGTTGTTAGAAACAAACGGTCTTTGTTCTTACCGTTAGTACTAGGTAAGTAATCGAGGGTTTTTAATTACAAGATTGAAATAAAAAGGTTCGTTAACCAATTAAGATAAGTCTGCGTTTTTGGTGAAATTATCGTAAAATACGCAACAATTAATTTTAGAACCGCAACTTGAGTAAAGTTCGTTAAAAATGTAACGGACGTCACTGAAGACAAAAGGGGCGATAAGCCCCTTTTTTTATAGTCATAAAACACTGTATTTGCTTGATTTGTAACCGCTGGAGCCTAAATGTCAGACGCTTTAAAACTGATTCGAAATTTCTCAATCATCGCTCATATCGACCATGGTAAATCGACCATTGCCGATCGCTTTATTCACCTATGTGGTGGCCTGTCAGATCGTGAAATGGAAGCCCAAGTTTTGGATTCGATGGATATTGAACGCGAACGCGGCATTACCATCAAGGCACAAAGTGTGACGTTGAACTACACGGCAAAAGACGGCAATACTTACCAGTTGAACTTTATCGATACCCCAGGGCATGTTGACTTTTCGTACGAAGTGTCACGTTCGTTGGCGGCTTGTGAAGGGGCTTTATTGGTGGTTGATGCCTCGCAGGGCGTTGAAGCGCAAACCGTTGCCAACTGCTACACTGCCATTGAGCAAGGCTTGGAAGTCTTGGTGGTATTAAATAAAATCGACCTGCCAGCGGCTGATCCCGATCGTGTTATTGAAGAAGTTGAAGAGATTATTGGCGTAGAGGCCAAAGACGCGGTGCGTGCCAGCGCCAAATCTGGAATCGGTATTGAAGAGACACTTGAAGACATTGTGGCTAAAATCCCACCGCCAACCGGAGATCCAGAGGCGCCATTAAAAGCGTTGATTATCGACTCTTGGTTTGATAACTACTTAGGTGTGGTTTCGTTAGTACGTGTCATTGATGGTCAAATTGGTAAGAAGACTAAAATGAAAGTCATGTCAACCAAAGAGGTTTATATGGTTGATGATGTGGGTATCTTTACGCCCAAACGCAAATCAACAGGCCTGCTACGTGCCGGTGAAGTGGGTTACGTTATCTCGGGAATTAAAGACATTGACGGTGCGCCAGTAGGCGATACATTGTGCGATGCGGCACGTGAAGATGTGGATGCACTGCCAGGCTTTAAACCGGCACAGCCACGCGTTTTTGCAGGCCTGTTCCCAGTGAGTTCTGAACAATATGAAGACCTACGAGAAGCGTTGCGTAAATTACGCTTAAATGATGCGGCACTGCATTTTGAACCAGAAACTTCTGAGGCCCTTGGCTTTGGTTTTCGTTGTGGTTTCTTGGGTATGTTGCACATGGAGATTGTGCAAGAACGTTTAGAACGCGAGTACAATCTTGATTTAATTACCACCGCACCAACGGTAATCTATGAAGTTCTAACCAAAGCCGGTAACGTCATTACCATTGATAACCCATCCGAACTACCGGATATGGGGATGATTGATGAGATTCGTGAACCGATTATTCAAGCAAACATACTTGTACCGCACGAGTATGTTGGTGCGGTTATGAAACTGTGTATTGAAAAACGTGGTGTACAAAAAGACATGCAGTATTCAGGTGGTCAAGTTTCAATCAACTATGAACTGCCATTGAACGAAGTGGTACTGGATTTCTTTGACCGTTTAAAATCGTGCAGTCGTGGTTACGCATCTATGGATTATGAGTTTAAACGCTTCCAGGCCGATGCCTTAACGCGTATCGACTTTATGATTAACGGTGAGAAAGTGGATGCTTTGGCGGTGATTGTGCACAGAAATTTTGCCGCACAACGTGGTAAAGTTATCATCGAAAAGTTACGCGAAGTGATTCCGCGCCAGATGTTTGATGTGGCAATCCAAGCGGCAATTGGTGGCAAGATTATTGGCCGTTCTAACGTTAAGGCGTTGCGTAAAAACGTAACCGCTAAGTGTTACGGGGGTGACGTGTCACGTAAGAAGAAACTATTACAGAAGCAGAAAGAGGGTAAAAAACGCATGAAGTCAATTGGTAGCGTCGAATTACCACAAGAGGCCTTCCTAGCCATCTTGGATACGGGAGGAGAGTAGCATGAGTTTTGAACTAATATTAGTGGTTATCACCGCAATTACCGGCGTGATTACCTACGTTGACCGTATTATTTGGCGTCCTAAACGTGAGCGTGCCTTGGCTACTGAAAATGAAACGATGCTGGTGGAATATGCTCGTTCATTGTTCCCCGTATTTTTAGTGGTGTTGATACTGCGCTCGTTTATTATTGAACCGTTCCGCATTCCGTCAGGTTCTATGTATCCAACCTTAGAAATTGGTGACTTTATTGCCGTCAGCAAATTCTCATACGGTATTAAGTTGCCGGTAACTCAGACTAAAATCTTACCGATCTCTGACCCAGAGCGAGGCGATGTTGTTGTCTTTGCTTACCCAAATGACCCTGCGGTTGACTATATCAAGCGTGTAATCGGTTTGCCTGGAGATGAAATTACGTATGTTGGTCGTACCGTGTTTGTAAATGGTGAAGCGGTAAAGCAAGAACCAATTGGTAAATACATTGGTAACGATTCTGGTTCGGTAATGGATGGCGCGAATGTGGCCAAAGAGACCTTACCCAATGACCACTCCTATGAAATTTTGATGGATATGGACAAAACCAGTCGTGATATGAACACGGTGATTGTGCCTGAAGGCCATTACTTCATGATGGGTGATAACCGTGATCACAGTAATGACAGCCGTTTTTGGGGCTTTGTGCCAGAGAAAAACCTAAAGGGGAAAGCCTTTGGTATCTGGATGAACTGGGATAACGGCATTCATTGGGGTCGTATCGGTAAAGGGATTGAGTAGTCATGGGTTCTAATTCTTCAGCTAAACCAACCGTATTGGACGCTGAACGGCTTGCCAAATTAAACCAGCTGTCTAAAAGCTTGGGTTATCAATTTACAGACATTGAATTCTTACAGAGAGCCTTAACGCATCGCAGTGTGGGCGCTAAAAACAACGAGCGTTTAGAGTTTTTAGGTGACAGTCTTGTCAACTTTATGATTGCGGATGTGCTCTATCACGAATATGCAAAACTGCCTGAAGGCGATATGAGCCGTGTGCGGGCGCATCTGGTTAAGGGTGAAACCTTGGCTGAAATTGGTATTGAATACAACTTAAGTGAGTATTTAGTTCTTGGGCCTGGCGAATTGAAAAGTGGCGGTTTTCGTCGTAACTCGATTATTGCTGATACCGTTGAAGCCATAATTGCGGCGGTATACGAAGATGGTGGTTTGGATAAATGTCGTGGTTTGGTTGAAAGTTTATATCGTCGACGTCTGGAAGAGCTGGACCCGAAAAAGATTGGTAAAGACAGTAAAACCCGTTTGCAAGAGTTGTTGCAGTCGTTTCAAGAACCCCTGCCTGAATACAGTATTATTAGTGTCAATGGCGCAGCCCATGACCAAGCGTTTACCGTATCGTGTTTCGTCGCCAAACTAAATACCAAGTTTGAAGCCACGGCTTCCAGTCGTCGTAAAGCGGAACAAAAGGCCGCGGCAATTGCCTTAAAAGCGTTTGATAAGAAATAAGCAACACGCAAAAAAATAATCGATTTTTAAAAGTCAGCAGGCCTGCTCAGTTTTAAAAGTCGATTTTCTTTATCCACAATCGTTACAAATTTGAATTAGGTTAATGAATGGATCACTCGGACAACACCCCAATGAATGACATAGAAACACAGATGACGCAACCCGAAACCGATTATCAGTGTGGCTTTGCCGCGGTAATTGGTCGCCCAAATGTCGGTAAATCAACCATTATGAATGAGTTGTTGGGGCAAAAGTTGAGCATTACCTCACACAAACCGCAAACCACCCGTCACCGTATTCACGGGATTAGCACCACAGAAAAACACCAGATTATCTACATTGATACCCCGGGTATGCACTTGGGTGGCCAAAAAAGCATCAACGATTACATGAATCGTACGGCTAACAGTGCGTTTGCCGATGTGGATGTGATTTTGTTTGTGGTGGAAGCGGGGCGCTGGAATAAAGAGGACCAAGCGGTTGCTAAAAAACTGGAAAACGTCAATGCACCTGTGGTGGTGGTCGTTAATAAGATTGATAAGTTTCCAAACAAAGAAGATTTGTTTCCGTTTATGCAAACGATATCTGAGAGTGTGAAATTCACCTCATTAATTCCCGTTTCGGCCTACAAAAAAAATGGTTTGAACTTGATTGTCGCTGAGGTGTTGAAGTTTTTGCCTAAGCAAGAAGCAATCTTTTCTGACGACTACATTACCGACCGTTCAACGCGCTTTTTAGCGTCTGAAATTATCCGTGAAAAACTCATGCGTACCTTGGGTGAAGAGGTGCCTTATGGCGCTACGGTTGAAATCGAGCAGTTTAAGTTTGACGAAGATGAAGAGCGTTGGGTGATTCATGCGCTTATTTTGGTGGAACGTCCTGGGCAAAAGAAAATTGTCATTGGTAAAAAAGGCGAGCAAATTAAAACCATGGGTATTCAAGCCCGCCGAGATTTAATTGCCTTAATGGATGCTCGTGTGCATTTGGAGTTGTGGGTGAAGGTCAAAGAGAACTGGTCGGACGATGCACGTGCGTTAGCCAGTTTGGGTTACAACGAAGACTACACCAGTTAACCCATTAACGTTAAGCAGGGTGTTCTGAATGGAGATTGTTCAGTCAGCTTATGTTCTGCACACTCGGGCATATCGAGAAACCAGCGTGATTGCCACGTTTTTAACCCAAGACCACGGCAAAATAAATGGTGTGGTGCGCGGTGTGCGTGGTAAAACCCGCAGCAGTATGCAAAAAAATGCCACGCTGCAACCCTTTCAAAAACTGTCTATCGAATGGCGTGATAAACCGCACGCTAATAATGATTTGGTAACCATACGCACCGTTGAGTCCGAACCGGTGCGCTTCTTTTTGGAAGGCGAAAGCAGCTTTTGTGGCTTGTACCTTAATGAGTTGCTGTACCGATTACTCTATCCCAGAGTAGGCGTTGAAACTCTGTTTGAAGAGTATGAACAAGGTTTATTAAAACTGCTTAAAGTAACATCAAGAAATGAGCAGGCCTGGGTACTGCGTCAGTTTGAACTGCATTTGCTCACCGATCTTGGTGTGAGTTTGCACTTTGATTTAGATGCCAATAAACAAGCCATTGAATCCACAGCGCAATATCAATACTACCCAGAGATGGGGGCGTTTCCCGTTTTGGATGAACAAGCGGTCGGCAATGGTGTATTAATTTCCGGCGAATGCCTGTTAAAGCTGGCTGAGTTAAACTATTGCGAATCTTGTTTAGGTGCTTGGAAGCGCTTGTTGCGTCATGTACTTAATCTCTATTTAGGCTCCAAACCGATTATGACGCGTCAATTATTCAAGTAAACTAACCCCATTTCAGATAGATATTTTTAAATTTTAGATTCACTGTTTTCAGGAGAAAGCTATGTCCCCGATTTTTTTAGGATTGAACATTGATCACGTTGCAACTTTACGTCAAGCGCGTGGAACACGCTACCCAGATCCGATTAAAGCGGCATTAGACGCAGAAATGGCGGGTGCCGACAGCATTACCTTGCATTTGCGTGAAGACCGTCGCCACATTCAAGATGAAGACGTGGCACGTATCTCTGCTATGCGTCAAACCAAAGTGAACTTAGAGATGGCCGCCACCCAAGAGATGGTGGATATTGCCTGCAAGTTTCGCCCAGAAGACATTTGCTTGGTGCCTGAAAAACGTGAAGAACTGACGACAGAAGGCGGTTTAGACGTTTTAGGGCAAATGGAATGGCTAACCAAAGTCTGTAAAACCTTAGCCGAGCACGATTGTCGTGTATCGTTGTTTATTGACCCAGATGAGAAACAGATTGAAGCCGCCAAAGAAGTGGGTGCACCAGTGATTGAATTGCATACCGGAACCTACGCGGAACTTTCGAAACCGGCTGAAGTAGCAGCAGAGTTGGCACGCATTCGACATGCCGCCGAGTACGCCACCCGTTTAGGCTTGGTGGTAAATGCGGGGCACGGTTTGCACTATCACAATGTGCAAGCGATCGCTCAAATCAAAGAGATTGAAGAGCTGAACATTGGTCATGCAATTATTGCGCAAGCGGTTTACAGTGGTTTGCCAGAAGCCATTCGTGAGATGAAGCGCATTATGGTTGAAGCACGCCAACAAGCGTATTTGAACGACTAGGAGTTTAATATGATTGTTGGAATCGGTACCGATATTGTCGATGTTGAGCGTATTCAAGGGGTTTACAAACGTCAAGGTGAAGCCTTTGCCAAACGACTGCTATCTGAGTACGAATGGACTCGTTTTGAGAATAACCTGTTCCCAGATCGCTTTTTGGCAAAACGTTGGGCTCTGAAAGAGGCCATTGCTAAAGCGTTGGGAACGGGTATTGCCCAAGGGGTTTCGTTTCACGACATCACCATTAAGCATCATGACAGTGGTCAGCCTTATTTGAGTTTATCGGGTGAAGCCTTGGTTAAATCCGATGCCTTGGGTATTTGTAACTGGTCAATTTCGGTGAGTGATGAAAAAACCCATGCGGTGGCCTTTGCCGTTGCTGAACGCTAGGCTTATTTTTAAATTTATAAATTGTTATACGAGTTTACAACATGTCTTTGAATAAAAGTCTGATTACCAATTTGGTTGCGGCACTGATCTTAGCCGCAGGTTTATTATTGAATAACGGCATCCTGTTCTGGGTGGGGCTGTTTGCCTTGTCGGGTGCATTAACCAACTGGTTAGCGGTGTATATGTTATTTGAAAAAGTGCCCGGGTTAATCGGTTCTGGCGTGATTCCTAATCGTTTTCAAGAGTTTAAAGGTGCGATTCATACCTTAATGATGGAGCAGTTTTTTACCGCCGAAAACATCGATAAATTTGTCAGTGGTCAGTCGTCGGAATTACATAATAAACTCAATTTAACGCCAGTGATTGAAAAGGTCGATTTAGCCCCAGCGTTTGACCGCTTGGTTGAGGTGATTATGAACTCTTCGTTTGGCAGTATGTTGGGCATGTTTGGCGGAGCAGGGGCATTAACCCCGCTTAAAGAGCCGTTTGAAAAGAATATGAAAGCGTCGTTAATTGAGATGACCGAAGCGCCAGAGTTTTTAGCCAACTTACAAAAAGAGATTGATCAGCCGAATGTGATGGCAGAAATTCAAGCCAAAATTGAAGCCATTATTGATGCGCGATTACAAGAGTTAACGCCAGAATTAGTTAAACAGATGGTGCAACAGATGATTAAACAACACCTTGGTTGGTTGGTCGTTTGGGGTGGCGTGTTTGGCGGGTTAATTGGTTTGGTTTCCACTTTGGTATCGAACTATCTGGTTCTATAGTCTCAAATAACCAGTGAATGTTTTTTAAGCAGGCCTGCTCATTTTATAAGTGAGCAGGCCTGTTGTGTTTTAACTAATTAAAATGAGTGTTTTATGTTGATGTTGGCGTTTCCAATTTGGGCAATCTTAATCAGTGTGGTGGCTCTGTATTATCCGCAGTGGTTTGTGGATTTAAAGTCGTGGATTGTGCCGTTACTGATGATTGTCATGTTGGGGATGGGGTTAACCTTGCGCTGGCAAGATTTTAAACAGGTTTGGCAACATCGCTTGGTGGTTGGCTTGGGTGTCAGCATTCAATTCTTGATAATGCCTTTTGCTGCTTGGTTACTGTCACTGGGGTTTGGGCTCTCGTTGGAGCTCACCATCGGTATGATGTTGGTGGGCGCTACGGCAGGGGGCACGGCCTCGAATGTAATGGCGTACCTTGCAAAAGGGGATATTGCGTTATCTGTGAGCATGACCTTGGTTTCCACGCTCATTGCGGTTTTTATGTTGCCGTTCTTAACTTGGCTTTACCTTGGGCAAACGGTCGAAGTGCCAGTTGGCTCGATGCTCGTCATGTTATTCAAAATGATTGTTGTCCCGCTCGTGATTGGGATGGTTTTGAATGGCCTGTTTCATCACAAAATACAAAAGTTGTTGGGTGTGTTTCCGTTGTTTTCAATGGCGGTTATTCTGTTGATTATTGCCATTGTGGTTGCGTTAAATGCCAGTAATTTACAAACGGTGGTCTGGACATTGGTGTTGGCCGTCATGTTGCATAACCTGATTGGCTTGTTCAGTGGGTATTGGCTCACCCGTAAATTGGGGTATGACACAAAGATTGCCCGTACCGTAGCGATAGAGGTCGGCATGCAAAATTCAGGGCTGAGCGTGGCACTGGCGCTAAAATACTTCACCGCCGCCAGCGCCTTGCCCGGCGCACTGTTTAGTATTTGGCATAACCTCTCTGGCTCGGTCTTTGCCAGTTATTGGCTTAAGAAAAAATAATCGTTAAGGAACTAATATTTGTGTTTTCTAATCAATATGTCTATTTTTAAAATCTGAACTTGTTGGATTTATTTATGAGTTGATAAAAATAGAGGAGCGTTAGCTTAAAAAGAGCAGAGTTGTTCAAATTAACAAAACCTTTCAACGCTGAAAATTAAATTTGATACAGTAAGTTAAGCATTGATTTAAAAAAGGAAACAAACCCATGCCATTGATTGATATTACGCTTCCAGAGCAAGCGTTATCGCCAGAAAAAGCCCAACAATTGGTTGAGTTCACCACCGATGCGTTGCTGACATTAGAAGGCATGGAGAAAAATCCAAAAGCACGCATGCTAACGTGGGTTTATTTGCACACTCATCCGCAAACTGACTATTACATTGGTGGTAAACACTCAGCCAAACCGCACTATAAGTTTGACGTGACCATTTTTGCCAACACTCTAAACGATGAA
Source organism: Thiotrichales bacterium (assembly GCA_016938655.1). Taxonomy (GTDB): domain Bacteria; phylum Pseudomonadota; class Gammaproteobacteria; order Thiomicrospirales; family Thiomicrospiraceae; genus Thiomicrorhabdus. The sequence continues at coordinate 360,295 of JAFGUG010000011.1, forward strand.
CGTAAAGCTCTGCTCACAAAACAAATTACCGAACAGGTTTTGACGTTAGAAGGCACCGATCATAATCTGTTAAACGCTGCCCGTGTTTGGGTGTTGTTTCATGAAGTGGCTGATGGAAACTGGGGTGGTGCTGGGCAGATTTATCGCATTAACGATTTAATGAAGATGATGCAATCTTAAACTTGCTCACCGTAAACAAACACAAACAATATTAAAAATGCAGTGGCGTTTAAAAGTCTGGTAAAGTTCTTCCATTCATTTAGTAAGCGTTTTATTCAGACGTTTGTTTGCCCGCCTATTATTCGCACCTTGTGCTCAGGATTTAACATGACCAACAACGATATTTTACGTCGCCTTAGATACACATTTGATTTAGACGATAACAAGATGCTCGCCATCTTTGCCTCAGCAGACAAAACGGTGGAACCCGAGCTGCTTAAAACGTGGCTTAAAAAAGAAGAGGACCCAGAACTGGTGGCCTTAGAAGATGTCGATTTAGCCCATTTTTTAAACGGCTTTATTAATGAGAAGCGCGGCAAAAAAGAGGGTGCACAGCCTGAAGCAGAAACTAAATTGACGCATAACATTATCTTTATGAAGTTAAAAATTGCCTTGAGCTTGCAAGCTGAAGAGGTCTTAGAAATTTTAGCCTTAGCCGACTTCCGTTTAAGCAAACATGAACTGAGTGCGTTTTTTCGTAAACCCGGGCACAAACACTACCGCGAATGCAAAGACCAAATTTTGCGTAACTTCTTAAAAGGGTTACAGCTTAAATACCGTCCAGCGGAATAATGATCGCTCGTTAAAAATGTGTTTTATTAAAAATGAGCAGGCCTGCTCATTTTTGGTTTCTAAACTTTCAAAATAGCTTTAAAAAGAGGTTTAAAAAGAGGTTTAAAAAGAGGTTTAAGAAGGCGTTTAAAACCGCTTTAAAACAACGTCAAAACCTTTTGGCTTTATGGCCGTTCTTCGATGCTCACATCTTCTTCAACCGAATCACTCGGGTGATTAATGATTTTGTCGCCCTCAGACAGGCCTGCTAAGATTTGCGCGGTTAAACCATTACGTTTGCCAAGTGTGACCGTTTGTCGCTTAGCTTTGCCATTGTTAAGGGTAAACACCGCCCAGCCGTCTTGGTAACGAAACAGGGCGCTAGCCGGAATTTGCAAAACGTCCTCTTCATGCCACAAGATAAACTTGGCTTCTACCCGATAGCCATCGCCTAAGCGTGCCCATTCTTTGGGTTCAGAAACAAAATCAATCACCACCCAAACCCGTTGTTCTTCCACGCCCAGCGCGGACACTTTGGTAAAGCCAACGGGCTCGATTAAACGCACTGCCCCCTCTAAAGGCAGTTCGCCACCCCAACGGTCAAACAAGACCTTCATGCCCGGTTTAATTTTTACTGCATCCGCCGACAGCACGTCAATAATCACCTCTAATGCCGAAGGGTCGCCGACTTCTAACAGCGATTCGCCAGTGGTGACAGGCCCTTCACATTTACGATTAAGACTAAGGATTTTGCCATCAATCGGTGAATTTACTTCAACCCGTTCTTGTGGTGTCTGTGCAGATTTTTCTGTGTTTGCGGCCGAATATTCCAATGTTGTCTGCGCCGCTTGCAGTTCGTGATTGGCCACATCCTCTCGAAACTGGGCTGTGCGTTGATTGGCGGTGGCCATTAAATACGCCGTATTGGATTTGTCGTAAGTCTCTTGTGAAATCAAGCCTTTATCTAACAAAGTTCGGTAACGTTTTACCTCATCACGCGCTAAATTTGCCGAGGCTTGTGCCGATTCGACTTGTTGTTTGGCGGCTTGCAGGGCGGAACGTGCGGCTAAGACTTGTGCTTGTGCTTGTGCACGACTACGTGGGTCAAGCACGGGCGATTCAAGTGGTGTAATGGCTAACAGCATCTTGCCTTTGGTGACAGTATCGCCCACTTCTAGATGCATACGACAGGTCATGCCGTTAACCGGGGCGGCAATCACGTAGCGGTCAATTACCCGAGTGCGGCCGTCCTCTTCAATGGTCAGGGTCAGGGGGGCACGTTTCACCAGCGCCGTTTCAACTAGAACGGGTTTAGGCCAAAATCCCCAAACTAACAGCCCAATAATCAAGGCAGTTACAACCAGAATGCCCGGGTGGTTTTTCAGTGGAAAAGTCATGCTTTATTCCTTTGCCTTTAATACCGCTACCATATCAAGGTGCGCGAGGTTTCGCCATATCATTAAGGCGGAAATAATCGAGGACACTATCACCACTAAGGCGGCAAAGGCATACACATCGGTTTCTATAATGAGCGGAATACGGTATAGATCGCTCTGAAATTTCATGGCTAGATACGCACATAAACCGTAACCAAAGAGAAAACCCAGCGGAATCGCCAACAGCGTGAAAAGCCCTAGTTCACCTAATAAAATATACGCCACTTCACCGCGCCTAAAGCCCAAAACCCGTAAGCTGGCAAGTTCTCGATTACGTTCGGAAAGAGCGATGCGCATACTGTTGTAAATCACCCCAAACGCAATGCTGCCGCCTAACAAGGTGCTAATAAAGGTGAAGAACAAAATGGTCTCATTCATGGTTTCATAGAACCCATCAATGGCCGATTTTTGTGCCACTACGCCGATAATTCGAGGCATGTTTTTTATGCTTTTGTAGGCGGCTGCTTGGTACTGGCTATCGACTTTTAAATACGCTCCAGAAATGATATCGCTCTCTTTGAGCAATCGATTTAACGTTTGGCGTTGCATATACACGTTTAACCCAAGATACTGTTTTGCGGTGCCCACCACCGGCACTTGTAAGATGGGGCGGTTGCCCTCTAATACTTCTAGGGTCAAGAGGTCGCCGGGTTGAATGTGCAGTTGTTCGGCAAGGTAGTCGGTAATAATCACGCCTTCTGCAGGCAGTTGAATGTCGTTTAATTGGCTGTCTAACAGACGGGTGAGTTGCGCATTGGGTTCCATGCCGTTGACGGTGGTTCGGTAAGACCGGTGTTCAAATTTGAGTTTGACAGCAACACTTCTAAACCCTTCGGCCAGTTCAACGCCTTGAATACTCTCGAGGGATTTAAGCGCGCGGGTTGAGGTGGGTTCTGAAAAATAGGCCATAAAGTCTTCACGTTGGCTGAGATTGTATTGCACCTCCACCATCTCATTAATGGCCCCTTTTTGAAAGCCACCCACCATCATAATGCCGCATGCCATGCTGATGCCCAGTGTGGTCAGCAGTGATTTAAACGGACGGCGCTCTATGTGCCGCAAAATCATGCGGGTGGGTTGAGAAACGTGCGGTTGTAACCCTAATCGTTCAATAAGGGTGGTTGGGTAGCGTGTCGGTTGTTCGGGTCGCATGGCTTGTGCGGGCGGTAAAGCGGCGGCTTTTTTTACCGCAAACAGGGTACCGATAATGGCCACAGAGAGACTAATTAAGCCAGCATAAGCAATAATTTCTGGGCTAAGTTGATAGTGCATATAGGGCAAGCTGTAAATATTCATGTACAAACTGCTTAAGCCGGTTCCCATCCAGATTCCAAAAACTAATCCCAAAACGATGCCGAGTGCGGTAATCATGAGCACCAGCTTACTGTAGTGTAAGCCCACCGCAAAATTGCTGTAACCAAACGCTTTGAGCACTGCGATTTGTTCACGTTGCAGGGCAATTAAACGGCTAATGACCACATTTAATAGAAACGCCGCCACGCCAAAAAAGATAACAGGGAACATCGTTGCCATGTTTTGCAGTTGTTTGAGTTCTTCACTTAAAAATCGGTTTGAGAGTTGGTCTTTTCGCGCGTAAGCCCCAATGCCACCGTAGGGTTTAAGCAGGTTGTCTAGTTGGTCAATTACATCTTGTTGGTTGCTGCCTTTGGTTAAGGTCAAGCTGACATCATTAAACGCGCCTTTCATGTCGTAGGCACTGGCTAAGGGGTCGCGTGCCATCCACATGACGCCGTAACTTTTGTAGTCGGGGAACATTGCGCCGGGGGCAATTTGATAAATGTACTCGGGTGACAGGCCTGTCCCTATAATGGTCAAGGTTTGACTGCGGCCATTAATGGTGGCATTGAGTTTATCGCCCGCTTGCAGTTTATGGGCAGCGGCAAATTCGACACTGACAATGATTTCGTTGTCGCGGTTGGCTTCAAGTAAGCGGCCGTTGGTTAGGTAGAGCTGATTAAGCAGGCCTGTGCTGTTGTTAGGCAGTGAGATGAGCCTTCCGCTAACCGGTTGGTTGTAATCGGCAATCTCAAGGTTTACATAGGTGGTGACTCGGGTTTCGACTTTATCGACCCCCGGGATTGCTTCTATTTGCTTAACCACCGAGAGTGGGGCACGTTTTAAGGACGCAAACACATCGGCAAAGTGGTTGTTGGCATAATAACTTTTGCGGGTTTCATACAACGAATCATAGGTGCTGAGCGACATCACAAAAATTGCCACACCACTGACGATGACCATTGCAATGGCCATCGCTTGCATGCGCATCCCCCAGAGCTCTCGCCACAGTTTGATGTCGATGGCGTTCATGGTTTACCTTCGTGCATAGAGACCCCCATTATTTCCAACATGGTTACCAACTCAACTCGTGCGGAGCAAGGCGAGTGGGGTTGCTTTGGATATGGGTGATTTGACCGTCGGTTAACCGAATCACGCGATCGGCCATCTTTGCAATACCGGCATTATGGGTAATGATGGCGGTGGTGGTGCCCAGTTCTTGGTTAATCTTTTGCAAGGCTTCGAGCACCAGAATGCCGGTTTGTGAATCCAGTGCGCCCGTGGGTTCATCACACAGTAAAACATCTGGATTTTTGGCAATGGCACGGGCAATGGCCACCCGTTGTTGTTCGCCACCGGAGAGTTGTGCCGGAAAATGATCTAAACGATGCTCAAGTCCCACCAGTGCTAAGGCGGCTTCGGGTGTCATGGGTGCATGGGCAATTTCGGTAACCACGGCCACGTTTTCACGGGCGGTTAAACTGGGAATCAGATTGTAAAACTGGAATACAAAGCCAACATTAAATCGGCGGTATTCGGTCAGTTCCGATTCGGATGCGCGGCTTAAATCCATGGTTTGAGTTTGTAAGTTGGCGCTGCTGATGTTGTTGTTGATTTTGCTGTTGATTTTACTGTACAGCACCTCACCTTCGGTAGGAGTATCTAACCCGCCCAAAATATTCAGCAAAGTCGATTTGCCACTGCCCGAAGCCCCCAATAAAACCGTCAGTTCACCACGGTACAAGGCTAAATTAATGCCACGCAACGCGTGCACTTGCACCTCGCCCATTTGGTAGGTTTTGGTGACATTGTTTACTTCGAACACGGTTTGGGCGTTTTGATGCGTTTGAGCCGGTTGAACAGACATAGGCACTCACTTAAAAACAGAATTTAGAATCGGGTTTAAACACTGACAAAGAGATTATTTATTTAATTAAAACAACAAAAACGGTCGCAAACAAACAAAACGTTCACGTAATTAACTGAGGTTAAGTTTTGTTTGCCTTAGAGTAAAAAGGCGCATTATTTTTGAAACTGAGCAGGCCTGCTCAGTTTTAAATAGATAAAAATCAAACTGAAAATCGAACTGAAAATCGCATAAAAAAGGGTTAAATATTTTTCAGGTATTTTGTCATTTTATCGGTTAGCTTTAATAATTTGGGCAGCAATTTAGCCGCATTTTTTGGATGCCCTTGCTGGTGCAATTCAATGATTTCATCGGCTAATTGATGCAGTTGCTCGTGTAATGTTTTTATTTCGATAAATACCTTATTAGAGCCATGAATCTCTTCGCCTAAGTTCCCGATCCATTCACCAAAACGGCACTCATTTGCTTTGAGAGGCACCACTTGCTCAGTTTGCTCAGAATCTGATTGGATATACGTTTCCACCGACAAGACCCAAGCACGGTGTTCAATGGCGGCAAACAGCAACGGCAGTTCGTCTTGTTTTTTTAAACTCACTTTCTTCCAGCTAGGCGGTAATTCCCACTCGGCCAACCATTTAGAAAGCATTTCTGGACGCATTGGACGAGCGATGGCGAAGCCTTGTCCTCGGTAACAGCCCAATTGCAGCAAGATTTCACCTTGTTCAACGGTTTCGACGCCTTCGGCCAAAATATCGTGTTTAAAGGCGGCCGCTAAACTGATTACGCCTTCCAAAATGGTTAAATCTTTAACGTTGTGAATCATCTCTTTCACAAAGCTTTGGTCGATTTTAATCAATTTAATGGGTAACTGTTTGAGGTAGGTGAGTGACGAGTAACCGGTACCAAAATCATCCAGTGAGAAGGTCACACCTAATTGTTTGCACTGCCGTATCAGTTTTGAGGTTTCAATCACATCTTCAAGTTTACTGGTTTCTAAAATCTCAATTTCGAGCTGTTGCGGTGCAACGGTGCTGTGGCTTTCTAAAATAGATTCTAAGCGTTCAAAAAAATTGGCTTTCATTAGTTGGTGAGCACTAATATTCACACTCACAGCCACGTTAATGTTGTTTTCTTGCCAGCGCGCAACTTGCGATAAGGCTTGATTAAGCACCCATTCACCAATTTCAATGCTTAACGGATGCTCTTCAATAATGGGCAAAAACTCAGCCGGTGATAGTAGCCCTCTGGTTGGGTGACGCCAGCGAATCAGTGCCTCGACCCCCAGTAATTTGCCGGTAATCATATTGATTTTAGGTTGATAGAAGAGCGTAAACTCCTCTGCTTGTAAGGCATTGCGAATGTCTTCAGTGGCTTTGTAATGCTCTTGCAGGGTGTCATTTTGTTCGATGTTAAACAGTTCATAACGATTTTTACCGAGCAGTTTCGCTTGGTACATCGCTTGGTCGGCCTGACGTAATAGGTGGTCGGCATCCACGGCACTGGATTGCGGATAGAAGGTGACCCCTAAACTCGCCGAAACTTGGGTTGTGCGACTGTTAATTTTAATGGATTGTGAGGCGGCATCTAACAAGCGATTGAGCAGGGGAATGGCGGCATTTAAATTGTGTAATCCCGGAAACACCACCACAAACTCATCGCCGCCAATGCGTGCCAGCGTGTCGCCCTCTCTTAACACCGCTTGCATATCTTTAGATAAGCGAACCAGCAGTTCATCGCCGAAATTGTGGCCGTAGTTATCATTCACCTCTTTAAAGCCGTCTAGGTCTAAGAACACCACGGCAAGCGGTTGTTCGTCTCGACGCGCTTGAATCATAGCTTGGCTTAAACGGTCAGCCATAAGGACACGGTTGGGTAAACCGGTTAAAGAGTCAAAGTGCGCTAAATTTTCCAGTTGAGCTTGTTGATGCTTAACTTCGGTATTGTCATTAAACAAGGCTACGTAGTTTTTAACGGCACCTTGTTCAGATTTGACCACGGTGATGTGCATGATTTCGTTAAACAAATCGCCATTTTTTTTGCGATTAATCAGCTCGCCACGCCAATAACCTTTTAAATTAAGGTTGTGCCAAAGCATCTGAAAAAACTCGGGAGGGTGTTCATGTGAGCTGAGTAGTTTTGGATTTTTGCCAACCACTTCTGCTTGGGTGTAGCCGGTTATATCGGTAAAAGCCGGGTTAACACTGAGGATATTATTGTTACTGTCGGTGACCATAATGCCTTCACCAGCGACGTCAAACACACCGGAGGCTAATTGCAGTTGTTCATCTGCGGCTTTGCGATCCTCAATGTTTTCGACAACTAGGCGTGTGGTTGGATTGTCATCTTCATCAAATGCAGGCGATAGAGTGAGTCTTGCCCAAAAACGACGGCCATCCATATTTTTAAAGCGTACTTCACAGGTTTTTAAACCATTAATTTGCGAGGCGTCACACTGTTTACAGAGGTAAAAGGTGTCTTGGTCGAGATAGTCGATAAACTCGGTAATCGCGTGATGCAGTAGTTTGATGTTTGGGCGGCCCAGTAGTTCACTTAGGGTGGTGTTGGCTTCAACGATTCGCCCTTCTTCATTAAGGGTGCAGTAGCCAAAAGGGGCGGTGTGATAGAGTTCAAAATAACGGTTTTTAGTGGCTTGCAACTCCGCCTGAGCAAATTGAAGCTCTTCATTTTGAATTTCAAGTTCCAGTTGATGAACGCGCAGTTCATGAATGAGCACCTTTGAGCTTTGCGAGGTGTAATCGACAGGTTCGAGAGGAGGTGGGTTAATGGCTTCTGACCCCGTCAATGCTGATGATTTAGAAGGCGACAGTGCATCCGCCAAGGTTTCAGCTTGTTTACGCAGTTTTTTATCCATGTCTTGGCTTTTATTTATCGTCACTTAACACTCATTTTCTGCCTCAGGCAGGCCTGTTTGTTTTTAAATTAGTCGCTCGGTGGTTGCATAAGCATAGGTTTTTCGGTTTTCATCCATTAAAGCAGAACTGATTATTGAAACCTCGATAATGTCACCATTTTTAGTGAATTTTTGCATATTAAAAGCGTTTAAGCCCGGTTTTAGTGCATATTCTTTCATCTTTTCAAGTGGGTTATCGTGGCTGGAGTCGGCCGTAAACTGTTTAAGGTTGAGTTTAAGTGCTTCGCTAAATGTCCAACCATACAGCTTTTCGGCGGCAGGGTTCCAGGCCAAAATATGGCCTTCTAAGTCCTGAATAACATAGGCATCTTGAGCGTGTACCATTTCCCCAATCTGCTCAGTACGCAGTTTACTTTCGGCCAGTTCTTCTCGTAATTGAACAATATCTGAGATGTTAATAAACGAGAAAACCGCGCCTTCAATGACATTCTCTAGCGTTCGGTAGGGCTGTATACGCAGCAAATACCATTTACCTAAATGCGTCATCACTTCACGTTCAATAGGGATGAGAGTTTTAAGCACCTCATTAATGTCCTCCATTAAGGTGCTGTAATTTTCTAAGTTGGACACTAAGTGGGAAACCGGTCGTCCAATATCGCTTTCAATTAAGTTGATAATTTTAGTGGCGGCGGGCGTATAACGCATGATATTGAGCTTGTAGTCAATAAACAGCGTACCGATACCCGTGCCGGCCAGCAGGTTGTTCATGTCGTTATTGGTGTGCGACAGGTCGGTGACTTTAGTTTGTAGTTCGGCGTTTACGGTGGTGAGTTCTTCATTTACCGACTGCAACTCCTCTTTTGATGTTTCCAGCTCTTCATTAGTGGATTGCAGCTCTTCATTCATGGACTGCATCTCTTCGTTATAAGACTTGAGTTCTACGTTGGAAGTTTCGAGTTTTTCATTGGCCTCTTGTAAAAAACGCTCTTGTATACGTAGGGCTTGTCTTAGGGCTTCAATGCGTTCATCCGAATCGGGTAGCGAGTTATCTGCCTCGACCATCATTTCGTTTAAGGTGGGAAGGTCAGCATTAGTTTGAGTGGTCTCTAACACTTCGTCAATAATCACCACGTACAAATCCAAATCGGCGGCGACTAACAGCGAGCTACCAATGGCTCGAATGGTTAGATTAACCAAGCTAAATTTGTTATCGGTTTTAACTTGCACATGTTGGCGGCGAATCACGGTTTGTTTTTGTTTTGCCTCTATTAGCAACAAAGGCAATACCGTTTTTAACCCTTCGTTTGCCATTTGCAATAGGTTGCTAACGCCCACGATTCCTGGTTGCACCTCAAAGAATTTACCAAGACGACCATGAACATAAAGGGTATCACCCTTTTCTGTGATTAAGGCGGCGGAGGGCGCCATGTGTTTTAAGATGGCTTGCTCAGTAAATTCTTTTAAGGGCAGTTTGGACATAACATCTCTTTTTTGAAAACTGTTTTCAGGTTGCGTTTCACTGTGAGGCTTAGGTAAGTTTAGAGCCAAAAATGGTAGGTTTTTAACCGCATAGGCATCGGTTTTCTTCTTAAAAATCTTGGCTTTTTGATCTACCGTAGCAAATAAGGGTTCCAGTTTACCTAAGGATTCTGACGAGCCCAAAAATAAGTGCCCCTTATCACGCAAAGCAAAATGAAACGTACTTAAAACACGTTTTTGTAAAATGTCACTCATGTAAATAAGCAGATTGCGGCAACAGATTAAATTCAGCTTAGAAAACGGCGGATCTTTAACGACATCGTGTTCTGAAAACACTACCATATTGCGAATCTGTTTTTGAACTCGGTAGCCGCTGCCATCTGTTTCGGCAACAAAAAAACGTTTGAGTCTGGCCGGCGAAATATCTTTGGCAATGCTCAACGGATAAAGCCCCGCGCGCGCTTTTTTGATAGCAGAATCATCAATGTCGGTGGCAAAAATTTGCACCGTTTTGGCTTGAGCCGTGTTTTGTTTGTTACTTTGCGGGGCGTTGGGTTGTGTGAACTGGTTTGTGTCTTGGTCTAGTGCCTCTTGCAACAACATGGCAATGGAGTAAACCTCTTCACCCGTGGAGCAAGCGCAGACCCAAATGCGTAAAGGGTTTTCAACCGAACGCTTTTTAAATTCACTCGATTCAAACAGCTGTTTAAGCGCTTTAAATGCATTGCGGTCTCTAAAAAATTGTGTCACGCCAATTAACAAATTGGCAAACAGGGCATCCACTTCATCTGCATGGGTTTGCAGATAGGTAAAATAATCTACAAAAGTGTCAAACTGTTTTACCGCCATTCGACTCTCAATTCGGCGATAAATTGTGCTGTGTTTGTAGCCTGAAAAATCATGCCCAGTGCGTTCCTGCAACAATTTGAATAGCCGCGATAAATTGTTGGGATGAATCGATCCTTGTTTAAGTTGCATGGGGTTCACTTTTTCATCTAGCTTCTTTAAGAGTTTAGGCATTTTTTCAGCAGGTAGAATGTAATCAACTAAGCCCGTGGCAATCGCACTTTTGGGCATAGCATTGAACTCAAGCCCTTCAGGGTCTTGCACGATGATGGTTCCACCGGCACGTTTAATGGCCAAAATACCTTGGGTTCCATCGCTGCCCATGCCACTCAAAATAATGGCAATGGCCATTTGCTTCTTTTGCTCTGCTAACGAGCGAAAAAAAGTATCAATGGGCAAGTGTAACGCTTGTAAGTTCGGGTATTGGCCTAATTGAAAGTGACCATCGTGCAGCGTCATTTCATAGTTGGGTGGGATAACGTAAATATGATCCGGTTCAACACACATTCCGGCGGTGACTTGCAACACCGGGATTTCAGTGTAGCTTTGCACCAAGTCGACTAACAAACTTTTGTGTTCCGGTGACAGATGTTGAACAAGCACGAATGCCATGCCGGTCTTTTTTTCTTTAGAGAGTGCTAAAAAAAAGGACTCAAAAGCGGCTAAACCGCCAGCAGAAGCGCCAATACCAACGATGGTAAATGAGTTCATTTATGTCCTAGTTTGAATTGATTAATGCACGATGTTTGGAGGGAATGTTCATTCATGATACCAGTATCTTAGGATTTCCATACAGGTATCAATGATTTAGATTGTTGCTGAGATACTAAGTAATTAAGCTGTTTAGGGGCTTTTTATCATTTAGCAGGCCTGTTGAGTTGTGTGATATGACTGAATTTTGGTCAGCACAACCGTTTATATAAGTCTGTTTTGGGCAGGCCTGCTGTTTTTCAAAATGCCTTTAAAAATGGGAGCGCTTTTTAAATCACTAAATCAATTTGTTGCACACTGCCGACTGTTTGGTCCTCACCCATAAACAGACCACTTTTAACCACTTGACCTAACAGGTTGTTTTGATTGTCTTTAATGCTAAATTGGCTATCGGTATTGTGCAGGTAAATAGCCCCAATATTCAATTCCAACAGACCGGACAGTTGGTTTAAGCCGTTGTCATCTTTGTGCCAAATTTGCAGTTGCGAGAAGATGGCATCGTTTTCATCTATCCAACCATTTTGGTCGCTGTCGTATTGGGCTAGGTCTTTAAAGCCATTGCCCGATTGGGTGCCAAACAACTCTAAGCCATTATTAATCTCGCCATCTTGATTTTTATCCAAGGCTAAAAAACCCGAACCACGCTCTAAAAACGAGATTTGGTCTGCTTGGCCGTCACTGTTTAAATCAAACGCCACTTTTTCAAGCGTCAGTTGCGCAGGCGTGCCACCAAAATTGACGACCAAAGGATCGGTAAGCACCAAACCTTTAGTCTGTTCTGTTTGAACAGACGAAGAAAAACTGCGTTGCAAGGTGGCGTTAAAATCAAACTGAATCGTTTGGCCGTCGGCAGTGGCCACAGAGCCTTGTGCTTGAAACCTTGAGAATTCTTGTTCATGATAAGTAAACGACTCAGTGATACGCTCGCCGCTAATCGGTTGTTGTAAATTACGTGAAAACTCAGCTTGGGTTGATTGATTAAAGCCGGTTTGAGTTAGGTTTTGTGCAGAATCGCTTTGTTTATCAGACGTTGGTTCAGGGTTGTAACCCATTACAGTGAGCGTGTAAGGTTTGCCGGTCATGCGCTCCATTAAAGCTTCTATGGCCTCAATCATTTTGATCAGTTGCGGCGAGAGGGGAACCTTATTATCAACCTTATCAGCCTTATCAGCCAACGACTCTTGGCCGGTGGGAAACGCCAATGGCCTGGGTAACGTGTTACTGGGTAAGCCTTGTTGATCAGTAAATAAGGTTGAGTTTTGATTTGGGTTTTGAATCGGGTAAGTCAATTTTTGCTGATGCGTTTGTTGGGCACTCGGTTCGGTTTTATTAAAGTTAACGGCCGATTCAGACGCACGAAAGGTTTCGTGTTGGCTTTGAGTACGCATGACTTCACGTGTGGCCAGTTGCCCACTTTGATAAGTCTCGTGCACACGCTCTTTTTGAGTTTCAGCCAAGGCGTAATGGCGCGCTGAGAGCTGAATGTTCTGGTCAGAAATAATCATAAAAACGTCCAATTTTATAGGTGTGGGTTGAATTCCCTTGAAGCGTTTTTGTGTGTTATGTTTCTTTTTTTAATGATGTTTTATATTTTTTGTTAAACAGGTTATCGGCACAACAGTGATAAAGTTAAGTCAGAAGATGACCGATTGATTTATTCTTTGATGAAAAAACGAACGGAGAGGACGCATGAACTTATTTTTGATTGAACGCCTAACCATGCGCAAACACCTGCGTTTTAGGATGGCCTTAACGCTTTTGTTGTTAGTAAGTTTGATTTTTTTGAGTGCTTGCGGTCGTCCTTCTTTAACCCCCATTGCATCTGATGGCGTTATTTTAGCCTATGGAGATAGCCTGACCTTTGGCGAAGGGGTTAACCGTGAAAACAGTTATCCAGCGGTGTTAAGTCAGTTGAGCAATCGAACCGTGATTAATGCAGGGCTGAATGGTGAAACCACCGAACAGGCCTTGACGCGGCTACCACTCATGTTAGCGAAGCATCAACCCGCGATGGTTATTTTATTAATGGGTGGTAACGATTTTTTACGCAAGGTTCCGGCTCAAACAACCCAAGCCAACTTGGCAAAGTTGGTAGAGATGATTCAAGCAAGTGGCGCGCAGGTTATGTTGGTAGGCGTGCCTGCTAAGAAGTTATTTGCAGATACGGCAGAACTCTATTATGAGGTGGCCAGTGCCTATGAGGTGCCATTGGAGGAGGATGCGGTAGCCAGTTTAATGGTGCGTGCCTCCATGAAATCGGACTATGTGCACTTTAATGAAAAAGGCTATCAAGCGTTGGCAGAAGCGATTTATCAATCGTTAATATCGTCCGGCGCATTAACCGCTAATTGAACGCCAATTAATTGCGTAAAAAATGAATCTCTAACGTGCAAATTTAGAAGGTGAAGCAATTGCGTGAATCGGTAAATTTGTAATTAAAGTGCGCGTTCAATGCCTGTTGATTTTATAATCAGTCTTTCAACGATTCACTAACGATTAACGCATAATTAACTCATGATTAATGTACCCCTTTAATTGTTTCACTATTTGCTACGGGCTGGTTTAAAACACGATGAAAACCCAACTGATCACCCAACAAGGTTTTAAAAAACTCCAAGCCGAGCTGGATTTTTTGTGGCGCAAAGAGCGTCCAGAAGTTACCAAAATTGTCACTTGGGCGGCCAGCTTAGGTGATCGTTCGGAAAACGCAGACTACCAATATAATAAACGCCGCTTGCGAGAAATAGACCGCCGCGTTCGGTTTTTAAGAAAAACCCTAGAGCAAATTAAAATAGTGGAATACAGCCCACAACAAGACGGCAAAATATTTTTTGGCGCGTGGGTAGAGCTGGAAGACGAAGAGGGCGCAACCCTAACCTTCAGAATTGTCGGCCCAGAAGAGATTTACGGCGAAAAAGACTACATCTCCATCGATTCGCCCATGGCTAGAGCTTGCATCGGTAAAGTCGTCGATGACGAAATTACCGTGACGTTGCCAGCAGGCAAGAAAGTGTGGTTTGTTAATTCGATACGGTATGAAGAGAGTTAGGAGGTGGTTAAAGGGTAGCGTCCCCTTTTCCACTAATGACGCAAATCACCGGCAACAAAAAGCAGAGCGAGGAACGAGCGGCGCTTTTTGTTGTCCGAGTGCATTTGCCTTGTTAGGATGTTTTGTCTACCGATACTACAACTTCGACAAATCCAGAGAAGAAGTATCGACATCAATATCTAAATCGGCACCACTGTGCATTGGAATTCTTACTCTAAAAGGCTTCTTCACCAAATCGGCATCAAGACTATAAACTACGCACTTATTCAAACCATTTTCGTCTGCATCAAGTTTATGAATTTCGCCATTACTGTCTTTCAGTAGCAGGTGTTTCTTGTTACATTCTGTTGCACCAGAGAGGGGCTGAACGATAAATGCTACCGTATTTCTTTTGAAATTATAATTGCCTATATAATAAATGGCTCGATTTGAAACCGCTTCTTTTTCAGTAGTTATAAAGCCTTTTTTGGTTTCCCCTGTAAAGTCATCCTTTTCGTTATAGTGTTGGCCAGCATATGACAAAGCCGAGCAAAGTAATAATAAGATTGTCACTGAAAACTTAACTTTCATTTTTATCTCCATAATATCTGAATTTATAAATACGTTTTACTTAGCGCTTACGACACTCACAGCTTTCTGTAAACATCGTAGCGACCCGAGTTTTCAATTCGAACCCACTCTATTTCTTTATAGATTCTTTTCGAGACTGCGGCTTTGAATTGACGACCAAATTCTTTGCGCTGGCCTGGACTGCCTACTTGTTCCCAGTCATCGCCAAAAATGATGGCAAGCCCAGCCTCTTGCCCGTGAGCCATTGCCGCAATTTTCATTCCCGTAAGTTCATCATGTTGTTCAAGTATGCTCATAGGCGGAAACTCCTTTTTGTATCCTGACCATTTAGTATAAGGCACTATTGCCTTGTTATCCGGTATTACCAGCCTTTTAACGGCTGTTTTCCTGCCTAATGAGTAAGCCGCTTGGTTTAACGGATTATGCAGTATTGACAGCTTTACCAGCAGTAAATTGTTCTAAGTATGGTACAGGAAAAGTCGGTTTTAATTGTGAATAAATACGTATTTTATTGGGGTGTAACAGAATTGTGATCGGAGATAGGAGTGGGGCTAGAATTTTAAACAGGCCTGTTTAAAACCTTCGTGCTTTCGTGGCTTCGTGGTTAATTTAGAAACCTGCTAAGTTCTCTGAAATAGATACTATTAGAAAAATTAGCAGGCCTGCTTAGTTTTTAGGTGCGCGGAAACCAAGGTGATGTTTGAGCGTTCTCAAAAAGCACACGATACTGTTCTTTTAGGGTGTCGACTAAGTTACTCTCTGAAGCGCCAGGGCAGCCACCCAGTTCAAACAGTTTTTCGCTAAAGGCTTGGTTCACCGACTCTTTATAACCTCGTGTATCACGGTCGATATTGAGTTTGACAAAGTTATTGACGGTAATGCCGTATTTTCTTAAAAACAGACGGTTTAGTTCTTGAACCATTGTGGATAAGCTCACGCCACGACAACGTTTATTTAGATAATCGTATTGATAGGTGACTTCTACTAACTTAACGTGCAAGGCTTCACCGGTGAGTTGTTCAATGGGAAGGGTTGGCGCATTTTCCTCGTTACTGGATGCCGATAAAGGGACAAGCATGATGAAAACGAAGGTAAATAAAGGGACTAATAACTGATGATATTTCATTCGAGTCAACAAGGTTGTGGGATGAAACACAAGTATAGCGTGTCTGTTGACGATGGAAAAGATTTTGCAGACCAAAGCGGTTAACTCAACCTTATTAATGCACAGGTTTTAGATTGATTTGAGCAGGCCTGCTGACTTTTTAACGTGTTAAATTATAAGATTTGTTCTGCTTGAAACATAAAAAAACCCTCATAATCAACAGATTGAAAGGGTTTTGATTTGTGTGCAAAGCTGTTTAATCTTAGGTTATTTAACTAAAGACTTTACCCATGCTTCCATTGTGTCGTTAGCCACTGGGTTTGGCGCTTCCATAAAGTTGACGATAAAACGGTCACCCATATCGGTTACGCCAATTGAGCGTGGACGCACCGCAACCGGATCGGCTGAAGGTAACTGAAAACCAAAACACAGAATGATGTTTTGTGCATCGACAATGCCTTCACCAATTTCGCCGTTAATGCTTTTAGTGTGACTAAAGTGGTCAAAACGCGCAATGTTACACGCTTTAGGGTCAGCTTCTACTTGTGCGTGTAGGTAATCTAAAATAGCCGGAACGCTGTCGAATTTAGACTCTTCTTTGGTAAATTCAAGAGCAAAAATTGGGTATTTTTCTTTAAACATTTTCTGTTGCATGGTGATTACTCGCTTAATAGTTGAGATTAGATTTTAAAAAATGGTTGTATGTGATGAGGCATTAAAAAAATTCAGTCTAGGAGGAGGGATACCAATCCTAGACTGACTTTTTAAAACTGAACAGGGTGATTTAGCGATACTGACGCAGATACATCCACTCGAATACGCGTTTACCAATGTGCAATAAACGACATGGTGGTAGCAGCGTGGTGCCTTTGTCGGTACGTTTGATTAGGATGCCGTGCTTTAAGGTATCGACAATACAAATCAGTTCATGTTTAAACTCTTCAAAGTCGGTTTGACCATTCAAAGATTTAACCAAGTTAGTGGCCGCTTTAGTGGCTTGTAAGTCTGCCGCATGGGCTTGTTTGGCTTGCCACTCTGGCCCTGGGAAGCTACCTGCATCGCCAGCCACATAGGTATTTTCATAACCTTCAACTTGGGCAAACATATTGGCGCGAATCATACCGCCTTCGGATTTTGGAAGGTCTGAATTTGGTAACCATGCTGGCCCGGTCATGCCTGGCATAAACAGAATCAAATCGGCGTGGAATTCGCCCCCTTCGGTTTTGACTAAGTTCTCTTCAAAACCGACCATCTTATTACCAAGGTGGGTTTCGATGCCTTGTTTCGCCATCATTTTCACCAAGTTGCCCGGTACTTTTGGCCCAAGACGTTTGCCGGGCTCTGGTGCTGGGTTAAAGAACACAATCTTAAACTGGTCACGACGACCTTGTTTGCGTAATAGGTTATCGATACCAAATAAAAATTCAAACATCGGCCCACCACGCATCGCAGAAGGCTCTTTTGGATTACCACCAAAACCAATGGCGATGGTACCGCCGCTCATGGAATCAAGGCGTGCTTTGATTTTTTCAGCCGCAGGAATCCCTTCGCAAGGGGTAATGGCGTGTTCAATGCCCGGTAACTTTTTAATAAAACGTCCGCCAGTGGCAATAATCAAACCGTCGTTTTTGAACTCGCCTTGTGAGGTCACCACTGTGCGCCCACCGTCGGTGACATTTTCTACCGAAGCCTCCACAAACTTAACGTGCTGACGATTAAAGAAGTTGTGTAGGTTAATGCGCAGATCATCGCCTTTGCGTAACCCTGATGGAATCCAGATTAAACTTGGATAGTAAAGAAACTCTTCTTTAGGGGCAATGACCGTAATGGTCGCATTAGGGGCTTTTTTACGGGTCTGTTTAACGGCGGTAAGGGCTGCAAAACCGGTACCTAATATCGTAATGTTCATGTTTGACGTCGCTCGCTGTGGAATTTGTCATTAATTTAGTTAATGCATTATATAAATAACTAATGACAAAGCTATTAGAAATATTTTATGAATCATACCAAAATTAATTTATTAGGGTAAGAGAGCCTGTTAAAAGGTGAATAATTTCAAGGAATAAAGCCTGTTTTTTATATGGGAGAATAACCGTGTTGAAGAGGGGGGGGTTAACCTTGATTTTTAGGCTCGTTTCCTTGCAGCCCGCCCGTGTGTAACAACACCACTTTTGAGCCTTTTGGCAGGTGACCTTGTTTGAGTTCTTGGTAAAACGCATACATCATTTTAGTGGTATACACCGGATCTAACGGTATTTGATATTGCGTTTCAAATGTGGTTTTAAAAGCCTTGAGTTCACTGGATAACTGCCCGTAGCCACCATCGTGATAGTCAGTGAGTAGCGACCAGTTAACCGTTTGAGTTTCAGTTTTGCTCCATTCGCTGATGTGCGGCAATAAATAGTCCGCTTGTTTTAAGACCGCAACCCCTTGAATCGTTCGATTCGGTCGGTATTTTGCGTGTTTAATTAGCCCTGCAAGCGTGCCACCTGTTCCAACCGCTGTGTAAAGGTGCGTCCAGTCGGGGCATTGCTGCTCTATGTCGTTGATTAAACTTGCAAACCCCTCTACTGCCAAGACATTACTGCCGCCTTCGGGCAAGATATACGCATTGGGAAACTCGGTCGTGAGGTTTTTAAGAAACGTTTCGCTCTCTTTTTGACGATACGCTTGGCGGCTTATAAAACGCAATTGCATCCCGTTATTTGCAGCATTGATGAGGGTGTGGCTCCACTTTTCAGGATGAGTTGCCAACTCATCTCCCCGAATATAGCCAATACTTGGCAGGCCTGCTTGTTTTGCGGCGGCTGCCGTTGCCGCAATGTGGTTTGAATAAGCGCCGCCAAAGGTAATCAGACAATCCTTGTTAGTTTGCTGTGCGTGTTTAAGATTGCCTTTTAATTTGTGCCATTTGTTGCCTTGGATAATGGGGTGGTTGAGATCATCCCGTTTTACAAAAACCGCCACGCCATACTCAGTAAATAAGGGATTGCTAATACCTACCATTGGCGTGGGATTTTCTGTTTCATACACGTTCATTTTTGGTAAAATCCAACTCTTTAAATTTTCTTAAACTACCTTTGGAGAACGCTGTGGAGCAGTTAACCACCAGTATTGATGTACTGTTTATCTTGTTAGGGGCTATTTTAGTCCTGTTTATGCACGCTGGATTCGCTTTTTTAGAGGTGGGAACCGTTCAGCATAAAAACCAAGTAAACGCTTTAGTGAAAATTATGAGTGACCTTGGTGTTTCAACCGTAGCTTACTTTTTTGTGGGTTACGGTGTGGCGTATGGCGTATTTTTAGGCCTAAACATTGACGGCGCTTTAACCACCGCCATGACCGAACGTTCGGGTTATGACTTGGTTAAGTTTTTCTTCTTAATGACCTTTGCTGCGGCGATTCCGGCGATTGTCTCGGGTGGGATTGCGGAGCGCGCACGTTTTTATCCGCAATTGATTGCGACCTTCTTTATTGTGGCACTGATTTATCCGTTTTTTGAAGGGATTGCGTGGAATGGTAACTTCGGTATTCAAGCGTACTTAGAAACGGCTTATGGTGCTGGATTCCATGACTTTGCGGGTTCGATTGTGGTGCACGGTGTGGGCGGTTGGATCGCGTTAGTTGCGGTGGTTTTATTAGGTGCTCGTCGTGGTCGTTATACCAGTGATGGTCAAATTAAACAGAGTCATCCGCCGTCAAGCATTCCATTTTTGGCTTTGGGCGCATGGATTTTGACCGTGGGTTGGTTTGGTTTTAACGTGATGTCTGCTCAACAAATTGAAGGGATTCAAGGCTTGGTTGCCGTTAACTCGTTAATGGCGATGGTGGGGGGTATTTTAGCCGCGACCTTTATCGGCAAACAAGATCCGGGCTTTGTACACAATGGTCCTCTAGCAGGATTGGTCGCGATTTGTGCCGGGTCGGATGTGGTTAGCCCATTGGGTGCCTTGGTGATTGGTTTGGTGGCGGGTGCGCTATTTGTGAAAGCCTTTACTTGGACACAGAAAAACCTAAAAGTAGATGACGTTTTAGGGGTTTGGGCCTTGCACGGTTTGTGTGGTGTTTGGGGCGCATTAGCAGTGGGTATTTTTGGAACCGCTGCACTGGGTGGCTTAGGTGGCGTTGCCATGGCGTCTCAAATTATTGGCACGCTTATGGGCATTACGGTTGCTGTGGTCGGTGCCATTGCGGTTTACGGACTCATTAAAGTCTTCATGGGGCTTCGCTTAACCGCCGAAGAAGAGTACGATGGGGCGGATTTAAGTATTCACCGTATTCATGCTAACCCGCCGCGCGATTAGCCATAAATATCACGGCAATCCTTCTCCAAAGCTTTAGGCTTGGCGGGTTGTCGGGTATCATAGTGGGGAGCACATTAGGTGCTCCTTTTTTTTGGACACCAGATTTAAACCCCTTTCATTAAAGTTGGCCTATTCATGCGAAAACTCAGTACTGAGAACCTCTACCGTTTTACCTCAATTAGTGCGGATGATTTTAATCCCGAAAAAATGAACCATGAAGAGAGCGATGTCATTGAGTTTATGGAACGCTTTCATCCACGGGCGTATCAGTCGCTCAATTTTGGCTTGCATTTAAAACGTAATCAGAACCATATTTTTATTATGGGTGAGCCCGGGGTGGGTCGTATTGGTATGACCAAAGCGTTACTGAAACAGGCAGCGGCCAAGAAAGAGAGCCCCAATGATGTGGTGTTGGTGTCGGATTTTAGTGAAACCAATAAAACGCAGTATCTCTACTTTCAGTCAGGGCAAGGTCATGCCTTTAAAGTTGCGATGGAAAACTTAATTTCACAACTGAAAACTCAGCTTCCAATCATTTTTGATGGTCACGCTTATCAGCAGCGTAGTCAGCAGTTAGAGAATCAGATGACTGAAAAACAGCAAGCGATGTTAAAACCTGCCTTTGAGCTAGCTGAACAATTAAGCATTGAAATTATGCAAACTGAGAACAGTTTTTTGTTGTCTGCCGTCATTGATGACAAACGCTACAAAATGAGTGAACTGGTGCAGTTTGATAAAGAGACTGAAGAAAAATACAAAAATGCGTTTGAGCAGGTAGAGACCTCATTAAATACTGTTTTGACCCATTTGCCTCTGTTACAGCATGAATTTTTAGACTCGGGCAAAAAGCTCAATACTGAGGTGGCCACCCACAACATTAAACCGCACATAGATAAGCTGAAAGAGACCTTTGGGAGCAGTGATGCGATTAATCATTACTTGGATGAATTACAGAAAAGTTTAGTCGCTAAACTGCATCTTTTTTGGGATCAAAGTAGTGACGGCGTCACTGAATCAAATGCCCAAGTCACCATGGAAGAGCTGCTAAATGAACAGCAAGGGTTGACGATTTTTGAAGTCAATCTATTAGTGGATCATACCGATGCCGTTCATGCCCCCGTTATCTATGAGCCCAATGCAAGTATGCCTAAGTTATTTGGGTATGCCATTAATTCAGCCAGTGCCTCGGCAACCGATACCTTAAGTTTGGCCATGAGCCATCAGGCCGGATTATTGCAACAGGCAAATGGTGGCTTTTTGATGCTGGGTATCGAATCGGTGTTAAAAGATGCGGATATTTGGACACACTTAAAGGCGGCCTTAATGGGCAAAAAAATCACCTTTGAGATTCCATCATCCCGCAATGTGGTGCCGTATCACCTGCCAGATTTTCCGGTGAACTTAACTTTGGTTCTAATTGGTCAAGCGGCGCACTTTTATGCGCTGCAAGAGATAGACCCTGAATTTGGTCGTCTATTTAAAGTGCAGGTGGAATTTGAAGTGGAACTGCAACGTAACGCTGACCATGAAGTGACCATGGCTCGCCAATTAGCTCATGAAGTGGGCTTGTGGGAGGATTTACCAATAGATTTAACCGCTTATGAACGACTGATTGAGTATGCGTCACGTATGGCTGAGGATGCGAATCGCTTGTATACCAATAAAGCAATCTTACGAGATGTGTTAGCGGAGGCCAATGCCTTTGCACGTGCGAACGGTGAAAACTGCGTTAATCGCGCGACGATTGAAGACACCATTACCCAGCGTGAGTTTCATACCGGTTTAATGGAAGACTATTACCACCGCGCCATTATTGAGCAACAGGTGTTAATCTCGTTGCAAGGTAAACACATTGGGCAAGTCAATGGCTTAACCGTGTTAACCGTGGGCAAGCAGTCGTTTGGTCAACCAGTGCGCATTACCGCCCAAGCGTCTGCGGGTGATGAAGGGGTGGTGGACATTGAGCGCGAAGTGGAGATGGCCGGGCCGATTCATTCCAAGGGCATGTTGATCTTAAGCGGTTACTTACGTGGCCGTTATATGAAACAGCGTTCACTTGGCTTTAGTGCGTCGATTGTGATGGAGCAGTCGTATAATGGCATCGAAGGCGATTCTGCTTCCTCAGCGGAGCTGTTAGCGTTAATTTCTTCGATAGCCCAAGTCCCAATGCGCCAAGACTTGGCGATTACTGGTTCCATTAACCAGTTTGGTGAGATTCAGCCGATTGGTGGCGTTAATGAGAAGGTCGAAGGCTTTTACAAAATTTGTGAAGCGCGCGGGTTAACCGGCTCTCAAGGCGTGATTATTCCAGAATCGAATGCGGGACATTTAATGCTCAGTAAGCGCGTTAGAGACGCGGTTGAGCAGGTTCAATTTCATGTGTACACCATGAGCCATATTGACGATGCATTAGGCCTGCTAACCGATTTAGCCGTGGGGCATGAAAATGCTGAGGGCGAGTTCCCAGATGGCAGTGTCAATGCCAAAGTAATGCATGCACTTGAAGCAATGAATGAAAAACAAGATGATCACGGATCATAATCGCAAAACTAAACCGAATTTGCTAAGTGGGTCGTATTTAAAACCGTTGATAAATTCAAAAAAGGAGGAATTTTATGCTGTGTGAAGGCTGGACACTTGATCGTCCTATCGAGGAGCAGATCCGCCAATCGAACGAGATGGTATTTACCCACGATTCGGTGCGTCTCGTTTATGTTTCTGAACCGCTTGCTGCCTTTTTGGGGTACGCGGTTGAAGAGATGGAAGGCCGTTTAATCGTCAGTTTTTTATCCGCCAGTGCCTTTGTTGCGATGATTCAAACCATCAGTAAAAACCGGGTTAGAAGTATCGTGGGTAAACATGATGAGTTTGAACCTAGACCGACTCGACTGAAAAATAAGCAGGGTGACGATGTGGTGCTGCAAGCGATGTGTTCGATGGACATTCCAGCAAGTGCTATGTCAAAAGCGAAGATGCGTTTAACCGTGTTAGAGGCAGTACAAGATTGATTCATTCATTTTAACGACTCGTTTTTAAAAGGTCTTAAAAGGCTGTAAAAGGTTTAAAGTCCAATTCAAGCTACTGAGTATCTGAATTTACAAAAGTCAATTTGTCAGCAGGCCTGCTGAGTTTTAAGGGGATTTTTCTGAAGGGGAAGCGGGGGTCTCTGTTTTGACAGCCTTCTCTTCAAGAACAGGGTCTTTTGCTAACGCAGACTTTGCTAAGGCCTCGATTTTATTCTGTTTTTTAAACTTTTTACTCCATTTACGATGGCGGCGATTCTTCCAACTCTTAACCACTTGTAAACGCCAAATCAGGTTGATCGTCACGTAACCCAACCCCCCTAATACAATCCCCACCACAAAACTACCCAAATACAGTGGCATCCATAAATCGCCCAGCGTATTCGTAATCCAGTCTAATGTCAGTTCAAAGTGAAACGCTTCCGTGGACTCATGCCCAAGAATGTAGGCGCCAACCAAATAGTTAAAGTAAAAAATGGGAGGAATCGTGATTGGGTTAGTAATCCATACTAGTGCTACACTGATAGGCAGGTTGGCTCTGAAAATAATGGCAAAGACTGCCGCAGCCACCATTTGTGACGGGATCGGGATAGACATCCAAAATAAGCCAATTAGAAAGGCTTTAGACACCGAATGACGGTGCAAATGCCAGATGGCTGGATTTTGTAACCACTTACCCAAAAAGCCAAGCCCTTTCAGGTTTTTGATCTTTTCCGGCGTTGGTATATAACGTTTAATGAGCTTTTTAGGCATGTTTATTAGTTTTGTATTAGCATTTATTAGCGCTGTATTTAGCTTTTATCAATTAGCAGGCCTGCCCAGTTTTTGGGTGGGTGTGCTGTTCAGTGTCTTGCTTTTAATCAGTGTTATTGGGCTTGTTTGGTTATCAAATAACCCAACTTCATGGCAAAACAGAATGTTTAGTCAGGCGCAATACCGACAATATTCGCCAATAAAAATGCGATTGGCCAATGCTTATTTTGGATTCATTATAGGCGTGTGTTGGGTCTTTTGGCAGACTTTTTTTGCGGTTTTTATCGCTGAAGAGTGGCTAAATAAACCACTGCAATTACAGGGAACCATTGCAAATCTAGTCGTTGAACACCCTACCTCGGAACGGGTTCGGTTACGTTTTGAATTTAAACTTGATGCAATTCAAGCGCTTAATGTCGGTAATTCAACTCCGCATGCTGTGGATACTGCTTTAGAAAACGATTTTCAACGCTGGTTTTTTTTGCACCCCACCGTTTCTTTGAGTTGGTACTTGAGTCAGACTCAATATCAACAATTAGCCCACCCGCCTGCATCGGGCGAAAAATGGCAGTGGGTTGGTAAGCTCAAAGCCAACCATTCGGCGATGAACATGGGAGCCTTGGACTACGAAACCTGGCTCTTTCAAAATCGCATTGATGCTCGTGGGTATGTGCTTTTTAAACCGGAATATCAAGATCAGATTCAGTTTTTAGAAGCGCCCAGCGGCTTTAACTTACGGCACGCTGTCGCACAGCGTTTAAACACCGTATTTGAAAAATCCGAATTAAAAGGCCTCTATCAAGCCTTAACCTATGGCGATAAAACCCAGATAACCGATGCTCAATGGCGGGTACTGCAAAATACCGGAACGATTCATCTCATGGCGATTTCTGGATTGCATATGGCCATTATTGGCGCACTCGGTTATTGGGTGTTCAAAGGTTTGTGGTGGTTAGGGTTGTATCGATTGCAAGTGCTTAATATGCCGTTGTGGGGGGCGATTGGGGCGTGGTTGTTTGCCAGTGTGTATTTGGTGTTGTCGGGCTATGCGATTCCAACCCAACGTGCTTATTTAATGGTGTTAGCGGTATTGCTGTTTTTGGTGTTGAGGCGCACTTTTCAGCCTTGGTCGGCTCTCGCACTTGCGGCCTTATTGGTGGTAATTTGGGATAGTCGTGCGGTACTGAGTTTGGGATTTTGGTTATCGTTTTTAGCGGTGGCGTTGATTTTTTCGGTACTGCAACAGCCAAGGGTTAAACGATCACCCAAATGGATAAAATTAGTTTGGATTCAGCTCATATTAACTGTGGGGTTAGCGCCTTATCTGATTTGGGCCTTTCACACCTTACCCAGTTACAGTTTTATTAGTAACCTGTTTGCTGTGCCGTTTGTGAGTTTGCTTGGCTTGCCGCTGCTGTTTTTGGTGAGCGTGCTGAGTATGCTGTCGGTTGACCTAGCACAGTGGTTCATGCCGATGGTGGACCAACTTTGGCAGGGCGCTTGGTTGGCACTGGAGTGGATTGCGAATTTAAATTTTTCCGCTATCACCATTGGCACACTCAACGGCTGGGGTTTAATTGCCATTTACATAGGCCTGTTTAGTTTGTTATTAGCAACATCCAAACGTCAGATAATTCTGTCAAGTGCGCTTGTATTAGCCGTTGTGAGCTTTGATTATCTAAATAAACCCACTCTTCAAAATCAGCAGGCCTCTGTTAACTTGCTGGATGTGGGGCAAGGCCAAGCGGTGGTTATACAAACTCAACATCATGTCTTGGTGTATGACACCGGGGCAATGTGGGGCGATAAGATGGATGGGGCTAAACTCGCTATCTTGCCGTTTTTACGTGCGCAAAACCGTTCTCAAATTGATTACTTGATGGTCAGTCATAGCGACATCGACCATGCGGGCGGCTTATCAAGGCTCTTGCAAAGTTTGCCTGTAAAGCAAATCAGCAGTGGTCAACCTGAGGTATTAAATACCCAGTTAGCCGCTTTAAACCCCTCTATTCAAGCGTGTTATGCGGGTGAATCTTGGCGTTGGGATGGGGTCTTGTTTGAAGTCTTTTCACCCGGCCTGCCGACTTTTGATGAACGCTTTAAAACGGATAATGACCGGTCTTGCGTCTTAAAAGTGACGGCAGGTGAACAATCGGTGTTAATTCCGGGGGACTTGAGTGCCAAAGCTGAGCAAACTTTGATTGCACATTATGGCACGCAATTACAAAGTACTATTTTGATTGCAGGGCATCATGGAAGTCGCTATTCCAGCTCTGAGGCGTGGTTACAAGCCGTGAACCCGCAAGTCGTATTATTTACAGCGGGCTACCAAAATCGCTATGGTTTCCCCAATACCGATACACTGAACCGCTTGAATGACTCGCAACGCTGGTTTAACACTGCCTGTTCAGGTGGAATTGGCTATCGGTTGGGGGTGGATGAGTTTGATGGTTTGCCCGTTTATCAAGCTCGAAAACATCAACAAAAGTGGTATCATCATCGCTGTTTACTAAGCGAAAAAGGAATCGCATATCAATGAGTTTTAACCATCCGTTGCATTTAATGCGTGGCACTTTATTGTGAGTTGGCCAACCTTTTGGGCAGAGAAGCGCTGGCAGAGCACATTATTGTGGCCGCTAAGTAAACTGGTTTGCTGGGAAGCCGCTCGACGCTTACGAGCGTTTAACGCCCATCCACCCGCTAAACAGAGTGCCGCTGTGACAGTGGTGGTTGGGAATTTAGTGGTTGGTGGCAGTGGCAAAACGCCTTTTATCGTCTGGTTGGTGAAGCAACTGCAAGCTCAAAACCTTGAGGTGGGTATTATCAGCCGCGGTTACGGGGGGAACAGCAAACAGTGGCCGCAATGGGTGACGCCTGAAAGTTCTGCTGAACAAGTGGGGGATGAGCCGGTTTTATTAGCGAAACAACTCGGTTGCCCCATTGCGGTGTCTCCGATCCGTGCTGAGGCAGTGGCAATGCTTGAACAAAACGCGACGCTGGATGTGATTATTAGCGACGACGGTTTGCAACACTATGGTTTGGCTCGCGACATTGAAGTGGTGCTTGTGGATGCGCAACGTTTATGGGGCAATGGTTTGTGTTTGCCCGCTGGGCCGTTACGTGAATCTAAATTGCGACTGAATCAAGTGGATTACCTTGTTTATAACGGTGTTCGTTTGACTGGTCATTTAGAACCGTCGGCTTTAGAACAAAAAAGTTTTACCATGCAATTGCAGCCAGTCTGTTTTCGTCAAGTGGCGAATCCTGCGGTGACAAAACCCGTGGATGCATTTTCAGGGCAAGCGGTGACCGCAATGGCCGGCATTGGCAACCCTCAACGTTTTTTTGAAACCTTACATACGTTGTCAGTGGCCACCGACGAGCACGCGTTTAAAGACCATCATGCATTCAATCAAGCCGACTTTGCCGAGTTTGACGCTTCTAAACCGCTGATTATGACCGAAAAAGATGCGGTAAAGTGCACGCAACTTGCGATTGATCAAACAACCCAGAAGCCGAAAAACTGGTGGTATTTGGAAGTTGCGCCGCAAGCCGATGCCGCCTTATTTGACGGATTGCATAAACGTGTGACTGCGCTTAAAGATGCGTGATATCGTTTTCATGTAATCTTTATGCATTTTTATTTTCAGCAAGGTATTTGACAGGTATTTATCTATGCCCGGAACCCACTCCGACAACGACCACTCTTTTATTGATGCCTTGCCTTTTGGCTACAAAAAAGTCGCTCATGAAATCATTAGAAACGATACCTTGGCAACCATGTTGGGGTATCTTAAAGAGCAAAATTTTAGTGGCTTTAAGGGCGTAGAACAATACGAAACCCTTGAGGTGGCAACGATTCAAAAAACCATTTGTGCCTGTATTGTTGCCAAAATCACCTCGTTTTCAAAGGGGTTGTGCGTTAACGATAAACAGATGCATTTTTTAGAAGAAACACTGATAGATGCGTTGATGGTTTTGTTGGAGACCCACAATAAAGATCGCCATTTTTTAAACGCACTTTTAAGGTCAGAGCACCCTAAAACCTTGCACTGGATAGAAAGAGATCTGGTTGCAGAAGCAAAATCTTCGGTGCTTGAGATTCGCTTACGCCGAAACAATAATCGCCGATACTTTCGTTACTCAGGTAATTTGACCTACCATTTTGTTCGGTTAGGCAGTCATGAGGTGGTTGATAAAATACCCGGCGACATTTACAGCTCAGGAATAAAGCATTTTAATGAAGTCATGGATAAAAAACTGGCTACCATTGCGGCCCATTACTCAGCGAATATAACCTTTGCATTGCAAGAGAGCCACCCAGAGGCACACCAACTGTTTATGGAAGTGTTGCAAAAATTGCAATCACTTAAGCGGATTTTGAATGGCATCTCGTTGGGCGTTTTGAATATTCATTCCGCGCTCAAAGCACTCGAAGAAAATATCCAAAACCCGCTTAATTATGAATCGTTAAATGGTAATTTACGCACCGAGCAAATTCTAAAAGACTTTGAAGAGAAGTTGAATCAACTCAATAAAAGCACCAAGACGTTATTGGAGAAATCGACCCCACATAAGCTTTACAGTGGGCCGGTGTTAAGTAAGCTTAAAATTGATTACGACATTAAGGGCTATATCGAAAAAAATAAAAAAACGGCGTCTAAGTTACTGCAAGCGTTTATCGATTTATACCATTACATTCTGTTAATGGAGAAGGTCTATAACAATATTTCCAGTAGCCGTTATGTGATTATCTTTCCGGAGTATTGGTCTGACGATTTTAAAGATATTTCACCCGGTGGGTTTGCGTTTTATACCGAATTTTTGGTAGATAAAAACGATATTTTAGAGCTTTATTTTCATATCGATGTCTCCAAAACCGATCAGCCAAACTATGAAATCATTCAGCAAAAAGCCAAAGTGGTGCGGGTTGAAGCGCACGCTGAACTTGAGAAATACCTAATTGCGTGTGAATTTATTATGTGCCCACCAAAAACCATTGCCTTAATTAGCAACGCCATTCAAGGGCAAGAGGTCAAAGATGCCTTTATCGCATTGAGCGATTAACACGTAAGACGGTTGAATCGAGTTTAAAACCCTTAATTATGCACCGTCAAGATGCGGTAAAATGTTGCATCATTAAGACATTAACTTACACAAAACCACGTTAATACCAACCTAATTTGAGAATGTTATGGATCCTAAACTACTAGAAATACTGGTCTGCCCAGTGAGCAAAACCAAACTAATTTTCGATAAAAAAAATCAAGAGTTAATCTCTACCGCTGCCAATTTGGCGTATCCGGTGCGTGACGGGATTCCTATTTTATTGGAAGACGAAGCGCGTCAAATCAGTGCTGAAGAAGCCGAAACCTATCGTGCTCAAAAAAGTTAAACGTTGAAAATAGCGTTTGCGTCGTTAGAGTCCTCTACTATTTTTTACGCTTTACTAAGGAACGTTCATGGCCTTTACTGTCATTATCCCCGCCCGTTTTGAATCCAGCCGCCTGCCGGGTAAACCCTTAATGGATATTCACGGCAAACCGATGATTCAATGGACTTGGTTGCAAGCCAAGAAGTCAGGTGCCGACCGCATTATTATCGCGACCGAAAATGCCGAGGTCGCTAGGGTTTGTGAGGGGTTTGGAGCCGAGGTTTGTTTAACTGGCAATCACCATACTTCAGGCACCGAGCGCATTGCAGAAGTGATTGATTTAGCCCACATACAGGGTGACGATATTATCGTCAACGTGCAGGGCGACGAGCCGATGTTGCCGCCGGAATTGATACATCAAGTGGCTGATGGGCTCAGCGATCATCCAGAAATTTCCATGGCGACGTTGTGTGAAACCATTGACGACATGGAAACCGTATTTAATCCGCACGCGGTTAAAGTCTGTCGAGATGTGGCGAATCGTGCCATTAACTTTAGTCGTGCGCCACTGCCGTGGTCGCGTGATACCTTTGTAGAGGACGTGAAAACCCTACCTGAGAACTGGGCTTACAAACGTCATATTGGTTTGTATGCGTATCGTGCTGGGTTTGTAAAACAGTATGTGTCTTGGCCGGAGTGCGATTTGGAGCACGTTGAAAAACTTGAGCAGCTGCGTGTATTGTGGCATGGCGAAAAAATTCTGGTGTTAGATGCGTTGTGTGATGCCGGTGTGGGCGTGGATACCCAAGCCGATTTAGAGCGTGTAAGAGTCTTACTGTCGAATGTTTAAGGTGCAACCAATCATTAAAACGTCTTTTAACATTGGAGCCGTTTAAATGTTGAAATACATTACCTTAGCGGCGATTATTTACTTCTTTTATTGGCTGTTTAAACAGAAACTTCGTAACCGAAAACTCGCCGAGCAGGGCATTGTGGTTGAGCATAAGGGGATTCGTCCGGTGACCTTATTGAGCATTGTTCTGTTAGTGATGTACGGTGGGTATATGCTCTATTTCTTTGTTTTTGAGGTTTAACAGAAACAAACTTCTTTTTGTTAAGTAAGCACGCATTAAGGGACAATTTTAAGTTTACGAACCTGCGATACGGTTTGGCACAGGCTTGAAATCCCTTCAATAAATCGCTGTGTTGGACGCTGAAAGGTGTCGGCATTTACAAGATAAATCTGTTGGTTTTGCACGGCATTAAGCGTCTGCCATTTTTGCCAGCTTTGTAACCAGGCCTGCTGCATTTTCTGTTCACCACCCAATAAAATGGTGTCTGGGTTACGCTGAATGACACTCTCAATATTCACTTCTGCTGCCAGCATAGGCAGGTCTTCAAATATATTTTGTGCCCCGCACAACGCCAACGCCTGACTAATAAACTGCTCACCATTCACGGTCATTAAGGGCGCATGCCAAATTTGATAAAACGCGGTAATTTTCGGTTGTGCTTGATACTGCTGTTTAATTTTCACAAGCGTGTTTTCAAGGGTTTTCGCAACCGCATCGGCCTGTTTTTCAGTGTGAAGCTGTTGACCGAACGAGCGAATTTCCGATGGGATGTCGTTAAGCGTTTGTGGGTTTGAAAACAGCACTTTAAAGCCAAGCTGTTGAAGATTTTCAATGTCTTTAGGGCGGTTGGCACTCTGCCAAGCGATGATTAAATCGGGGTTTAGCTGAATGATTTTTTCAATGTTAATCGCATCATACCGACCAATGTTCTCAATGTTTAAGGCCGCTTTAGGATAGTTAGAGTAATCAACGACGCCCACCAATTTATCGCCCGCACCAGCAGAGAACAACAGTTCGGTAATGTGGGGTGATAACGCGATCACACGTTGCGGAGCCGAGTTTGAATTTGAGCAGGCCTGCTGAGAATTGAATGTTAGCAGGCCTGCTATTAACAAAAGCCACACAGGGCGCGTTAAACGTTTAAATGTCTTTACAAAAGGAGACTTAACCCCAGAGTTAAGACACTTAAACGCCATTATAAATCGACCCCTTTTTGTGCCTTAATGCCATCTTTGTAAGCGTGTTTTTCCTCTTTAATATCCGAAACCGTGTCGGCAATGTCCCGCAGTTCGGCAATCGCAGAACGCCCGGTGACCACCACATGTTGCATCTCGGGTTTGGCCATGAGTGCATTTAACACGGTGTCTTTATCCAGATACTCGTAACTTAATAGATAGGTGAGTTCATCCAAAACCACCATGTCATAACTTGGGTCATTGAGCATCTTGAGTGCCACTTGCCAGCCTCGTTCTGAGGTGTCGATGTCTTGCTGACGGTCTTGCGTGTCCCAAGTAAACCCGTCGCCTAACACATGCCATTCGCAGTTGGGCTGCTGGCTAAAAAACGCCTCTTCGCCAGTATCCGTGCGGCTTTTAATAAACTGACACACGCCCACTTTCATGCCGTGCCCCAAGGCACGCGCCACCATGCCAAACGAAGAGGTGGATTTGCCTTTGCCATTCCCAGTAATCACCAGTAACAAGCCTTTTTCACCATCAGCACGTGCAATAGACGTATCAATTTGCGCCTTTTTACGTTCCATACGGGTTTTGTGATAGTGGTTTTGTTTGTCGTTATCAATCGTCTGCTGAGTCATTTAGAGCTTCCCTTGAAGGCCGATGGTGAATTGTCGGCCACCATTATTGTAAACGTAAGTTGGCGTGGTGACGCCACCTCGTGGCGCGGCGACCGCTTGAGTGTAATCTTTGTTAAAAACATTACTGATTTTAGTGAACACACTCATATTTTTAGACACCGTGTAATCGGCGGTTAGATTCGTTTTAAAGTAACGACCAATCTGCGCCCCTTGTTGGTTGGCTTCGTCGTACTGCGTGCCAATATATTGAGTTTGCAGGCCTAAATGCAGTTTATTGATGCTGTAGTTATCCAAGCTTAAGGCGGCTTGCTGCTCTGGACGTCTGGCTAACCACTCACCGTTTGCATCTTTAGCCGTTTGTTTTGTGTAGTTTAAGTTTAAGTCGGTTTCTAGGCGGTTGATATTTATCTGATACGCCAGTTCAATGCCTTGATATTTTGATTTGCCTGCAAGGTTGGTGTAACTGCCGAACATGCCGATGTTAGTGTCGTAGCCAATTTCATTGTCCACTTCGGACTCATAATAAGTAGCGGTTAAGCCGAATAGACCCAGCGTAACATCATAGGCCGCTTTGGTTTCCGGTTCTAGAGCCGTGCCCGAGTAATTAAACGCAATTTCAGCGAGTGATGGGGCGCGATAAGCGGTGCCAAGGATAGCTGAAACAAACACGCCTTCATTGGCTTGCCACTTTGCACCTAAGTTACCAGTGACTTTATCATCGAATTCGTCGTAATCATCCGAGCGAATCGATTGGCTGAGAACTAAGCGATTAGCAAGCAGTTGGTTGGTGTTGGTTAAGCCAACCCCTTGATTTTTGTAATCGCTGGCTGGGTTATTAAGGTTTTTAAAGGTTTTTTGGTCAATAAACACCGTGGCAAACTGATCTTTCGCATAATCGATTTTGCTGTTTGCGGCGAGCTTAGTAAGCGCACCATTGGCGTAATCGGCATCAAACTCACTTTTTTGATAGGTGATGCGGTTGCTAAATTGCTGGGTTTGATTGGTGTAATCGAGTTGTTTTAATTGGGTGTCGAAGAAACCGGTATAGGGTGCTTCTGTATCCGAGCCAAAATCGATTTCCACATCCGTATTGCTATTTTTTATGTAGGCTTGTAGACGGTTGTTCGCATTAAGGTTAACGCCCATTTTCATCGAAAATTCCTGTTCTCGATAGCCATCTTCCTCTAAACCACTGTCTGAAGCTTGATAGGGTTTAACCGCGCTAAACCCATCGGTTGTTAAGTTAGAGAAGTTGATAACAAAATCCGCGTGTTCATTGCTTTCGCCAACCGTTAAGTTGATTTTTTTGGTGTTAAACGAGCCCGCTTCCAATGAAGCGCTGGCTTGGCGTTGGCCTTTTTTAGTGATGATATTCACCACGCCCGACATGGCGCCACTGCCCCAAACCCCAGATTGCGGGCCTTTTAAGACCTCAATACGCTCGACATCGTTCAGCGAAATATTGCCAAAATGCACGCCAGCGACACTGGTTGGGTCATTCAGTTCAATGCCATCAATCAATACCAATAAACGATTGGTGTTTTCGCCACGCATATAGACGCTGGTATTGGAACCTAATCCACCACTGCGATAGGCCGATAAACCAGGGAGCTGTGATAAGGCTTCTGCAAGGGTTTTATATTGTTTATTCTGAATGTCGGTCGCGCTAATAATGTGTGCATTGGCGGTGACCGTTTTAAGGGATTGAGTTTGATTACCTGCACTCACAAAGACATCGTTAAGTTCTGTGGCAAAAGGGTTTGTGCTGTATAGAGCGGCTAAAATAGCCGTAGAGAGAGTGACACGTTTCATGATATTCCTTCAATTCATAAACTTAATGAACGAAGGCAAACGGGCAGGCCTGCCAATTTAAGAATCAGCAGGCCTGCATAGATAAATTACGTTTTGAACCGGGGTATTGTCGGTCAGAGTTTGGC
The DNA here is from genome assembly GCA_016938655.1 of Thiotrichales bacterium. GTDB lineage: Bacteria > Pseudomonadota > Gammaproteobacteria > Thiomicrospirales > Thiomicrospiraceae > Thiomicrorhabdus. Next base: position 394,358 of record JAFGUG010000011.1, read on the forward strand.
TTATCTCCGTATTGCCCACCGCAATCGGGTTGGATAGCCGAGCACAATAATCGCTCGCTAGCCGATTCTCTGGCCGGTATCCGGGCTTAAGAGCACTTTCAGATTGCCTTCTCAGAACAGGTGTTCCAATGGCTAAATAATCTGTCTTCTCTATCACCGTTGCGGGGGCAGCGTAGGCCTTGATTTTTTTAAGTGAAAACTTGAAAAAAAATCGCACCTGACTTCCCGTTTAACTTAAAACTCATACTGAGAATCAAGCACCAGAAAAGCCGTTATTCTACCTACTTAGATGCATAAGCGCAAGCTTATATTCCAAGTTTAAAAATCAGCAGGCCTGTTAGGTTTTAATTGAGCGCGCTGAGGGGTTTAAGCGGTTTCTCTAACGTAAAACGATTTTATCCACACAGTGACTTTTATGGTTTTTGCTCAGTCTAATCCACGCTCAATAAGATTCAATCCATATTCGACAGGAGAACAGGATGAGAACAAAATTTGATGTAGACGTGCTCAGTTTCAAAAAGATTAAAGTGCTTGAAGGCGCTTGGACAACCGACGACTACCAAAAGATGCTAGAGATCATGGAGATGGAAGATGGGGTTGAGCAGATGAACCCATCTGAAATCAAAGAGATGTGTTTAATGTCATTAAGTGACAACGAGCCTCACGATGCCGCTAATGTCGTGTTAACGCATCTATTTAGTAATACCCTGAGCGCCGGAAAAATCGAGCAACTGAGCCATCAAATGCCCGACGATAGAATGTGGGAGCAGTACTCCGATATTATGGCGCATGAAAAACTCTTTAACGCTTATGCACTGCTTAGAGAGGCCTTTAACGGCACCTTTACCCAACCGAATGGCGTTAAGTTTACCGTTAAACTGCACGCACAGCATGCTGAATCGTTTAACGTGTTTGACGACTTCGCGGAAGCGCCGTTAGTGCGTGTTTTAGCGTGTGGGTTGCCCGAGAGTGCGATTTTGAATCGCCTGTATGAAGACCCGTTGGTGGGCGATGAATTTCCCGAGGCGGAAGGGGTGTTATGGCAACTCAATAAGTTGGAACAAACGAAAAACGACGCGACCTACGAGATAATCAGTTCGGCGTTTTGGTTTGGAGCGTTAGAGGACGTCACTGAGTTTAAGGCGGAAACGCATGCCGATAAAATAGCAGACGAGGATTAACGTTTCTTCTAAAGGTTAAACACTTTTTAAAGTAAATAGGCAGTACGTCTTCAATTGCTTTCAAATATGCGGTATGGTTAGTTAAATTTTACGAAATCACGCCCCAAATCTTTGGAAGCAATGCGCCTTTAGCGCGTTTAATCTTTAAGGCTCCCTAAATGAAAACGATTCAAACCCTCAATGCCATCTCACCGATTGGGTTAGCCCAATTATCTACAGACAAATACCTTGTTAACTCAGACATTACCAATCCCGATGCAATTTTAGTGCGCTCGGCGAATTTGCATGAGATGAGCATCGAACAGAATTTAATTGCCATTGGTCGCGCGGGTGCAGGCGTGAATAATATTCCACTTGAACGCATGGCCGAGCACGGCGTGGCGGTGTTTAACGCCCCGGGTGCCAATGCCAATGCGGTGAAAGAGTTGGTGATGGGGGCGCTGTTTATGGCCGCCAGAAACTTGTTTGCGGCGGCGGATTATGTGCGTGCTATTCAATGCCCAGAAACCGAACTGCAAAAACAGATAGAGGGCGGTAAAAAAACTTTTGCCGGGTTTGAATTAACCGGCAAAAAAATAGGCGTGGTCGGTTTAGGAGTGATTGGTGTTCAAGTGGCCAATTCCGCTGTTGGGTTGGGCATGGATGTGTACGGTTACGACCCGGTGATTTCGGTGCACAACGCTTGGCACTTAAATGCCGATGTGCATCAGTGTTTAACGTTTGACGAATTGATAACCCAATGCGACTTTATTACCTTTCATGTGCCTTTGATTGATGCCACCCGAAATATGCTCAATGAAAGCTACATACAGCAACTGAAACACGATGCGATTGTTATGAACTTTTCTCGAGATGGCGTCGTCGATGAAATGGCGATGCTAGCCGCGTTAGAAACCAATAGAGTCAAACTCTATGTGACCGATTTTCCAACGCTTGCCAATAAAAATCACCCAAAGGTTTTAGCCCTTCCTCATTTGGGTGCCTCTACCCAAGAAGCCGAAGATCAATCGGCAATTATGGTGATTAAGCAGCTCACCGATTTTATTGAGCATGGCATTGTAGTCAACTCGGTTAATTTACCAGAAGTGAAAGTCGCACATAAAACCGCCAACACCAGTCGCTTGGTGGTGGTAAACAGCAATACTGCCGGCATGCTCGCAAAAATCACCGATATCATTGGCCAGCATCAGCTGAATATTCAAGATTTAATCAACAAATCCCGAAATGGATTAGCCTATACCTTAGTGGACATTGAAGGCGAGATTCCCCCAGAGCTTTTGAAGGCATTAAAAGAGCAAGCGGGTATTTTGTCAGTGCGTTTGTGTGAAGGGTAACAAAGGGATGGGGTTGGTTTAACCCAAACACGCTTTGCGTTCGGCCAGGCACTCAAATTCGCCCATTTCAAACTCCCGGCAAATCAAAGGTCGGTTTTCGTAGATGGTGCAACGCATACTCGCTCTGTCTAAAGCCGCACACCAGCCATCGTCTAGTCGTGCCATCACTTGGCTGCCCCAGTTATCGATTTCGATAAATCGCTCGGGCACGCTCGTGTCGGTAATTAACATGACTTCTAATCTGCAACAACAAGCTTGGCAGGTATCACAGCTAACGTCTGGGTTTTCGGGGTTCGATTGAACGGCAATCGGAATGGTTTTGATACTCAATGTATTTATAAGTGTCTTAAACAGTGAGTCGGTTTGAAGTTAGCAGGCCTGCCCATTTTGGAATTTATTTAGGTTCGTTTTCTGGATAAACGTCGTCCATTAACGCTTCGTCCGTTAATTCATCTTCCACTTCTTCCATTTCACGTTCTTCAAAGTGACGTGCTTCTGGGCGCGCAATCACTTCTAGATAAAACGAGGCTAAGCCATCGGTTTCCGCTTGACTGATGTGTTTGTTAACTTCCGTTACATGCACGGCTTTTGCATTGTCTGCATCGGCACCAAAGCGACAATCAAACGCCCAAAAATCAGCGCCACTTGGTAAGGCACGACGACGTTCGCGTTTTAGGTATTTATTCACTTCGTGTTTAATGGCTTCAACTAGGCGTGGCGTAGCAATTTTTTCATGGGTTAAGCTAAATGTTTTTTTCATGTTTTTCTCAAAAGGGGTTTTTAAATCGGTGCGCTAAAAATTAGATGCACATCATCTCATAGGCGGGCAATTTGTATCGAATTTGTTTACAACCTTAGGCAGTTTTAATCGATAGTTTGATGCGTTTTTCAAAGCTTGATTAGCCATACTCAATGCGGTTCGATGTGATTGCTGGTGGTTAATAAATTAAGTGCCAATCCAATAAACACCACCCCGGCGACTCGGTTGATATAAAGCTGCGCTTTCTCTGATTGGTTAAGCCAAGTGCCAATTTTGCCGGCTAACAGAGAGAACACAATAAAAATCGAGAGACCCAGCGCTGCAAACACCGCGCCTAAAACAAACACTTGTCCTGCAATTGCACCGTTTTCGGGGGCGACAAATTGCGGTAAAAAAGCCAAAAAGAAAATAGAGACCTTAGGGTTGGTTATGTTCATAATGATGCCACGACGATACAACTGGCTGGCGCTTCGAGGTGGCAGTTTTTCGCCCTTAATTTTGGTTTTATGGGCGCTAAATGCTTGCCAAGCGAGGTAGATTAAATAGAGTGCCCCCACGGTTTTTAGAATCGTAAAGGCGATGTCAGAGGTTTGCAGTAAGGCAGCCACACCAAAAGCCACCGCCGAGGTATGAAAGATTAAACCCGTGACCAAACCGAGCGTGACCAAAATCCCCGTTTTACTCCCGTGAATGGCCGATTGGGTAATCACAAACAGGTTATCTGGACCGGGGGAGGCGATAAGGATAATGGACGCCAACATAAACGGAATCAGTGATTCAATCGGAATCATTTAAAGCCTCTTTTATTTTTGTTTAGCATTGTTCATCTATTCACATTAAAGTTAAGACCGTTCGTTTTAAGTTGCGCCCTATGTTAAAACGGGTGCATCCTAGCGAGCATTTTGGCGGTCAATTTTACGCCTAAATTGAAAGCAAAACAGCTTTGTTTTTTATCGGTGTTCAATCGGTTAAAATAACGCCCATTCTTTTTAATGATGAGCAAATTAGTATGGCCGGTTCTCTCTTTGACCAACTTAAAAAATCCGGTTTGGTGGATGATAAAAAAGCCAAACAGATTCAGCGACAAAAACAGCAGCAATCCAAACAAAACAAAGCCAATAAGGCCAAAAAAGGCCAGGCTGTTGAGAGTGATGCCGCTAAATTAGCGGCACAAGCCGCAGCCGAAAAAGCCGAACGTGACCGCCAGTTAAACTTAGAGCGTCAACAAGAACAGCTTAAAAAAGCCCAGCAAGCCGAGTTGATTCAGATTATACAAACCCATCAATTGAAAGGGTTTGAAGGTGAGCAACCCTTTAATTTCGCCGATGACAACAAAGTCAAAACACTGAACGTGAATAAAAAAACTCATCAACAATTGGTAGCGGGGTTGGTTCGCGTAGCGCGTTTTAAGGATGGTTACGCACTGCTTCCTGAAGCGGCGGTTGAGAAAGTCGAACAGCGTGATGCGTCCGTGTTAATACCGTTAGAAGTCGTGGATGATTCGATTTCAGAAGAAGACAAAGCCTACTACGCCAAGTTTGAAATTCCGGATGATTTAGTCTGGTAAAACCAGTCTGTTGCCAATTCCAACCGTTTAAAAGTTAGCAGGCCTGCCGGTTTTAAACGGTTTATTTTCTATTCATAAGCGTATTTTTTAAAGATAGGTGTGAATGAAAAAACCGTGTTTTTCACTTTCTTTTACGCTAGTTAATACGTTTGAGTTAATGCGTTTATATTCTTCTATCCCACTCTTTTAAAGACCTTTATTCCTAATCTTTTAAAATCGCTTAAATATTTTTAGTCCCCCCCAAATATTTTCTTGGCTATTCCTGCTTTCAAGGCGGTTTGAGTGGTGTAGTATGGTTAAAATTTTTGTTATTTGTTGGCGGTGCTTAAGGTGTATTGGCACCGCTGAACTGAACGCCGATTTAATCCAGAGGTATTGATTCATGAAATGTAAAGCCGCCGTTGCATGGGCCCCAAAACAGCCTTTAGAAATAGAAGAAGTGGAAGTTGAAGGTCCGAAAGAGGGTGAGGTGTTATTGAAAGTCATCGCTTCTGGGGTCTGTCATACTGATGCGTTTACATTATCTGGGGATGACCCCGAGGGCGTATTCCCTGCGATACTAGGCCACGAAGGGGGCTGTGAAGTCCTGGAGTGCGGACCAGGTGTGAAAGATTTAAAACCGGGCGACCATGTGATTCCACTTTATATTCCCGAATGTGGCGAGTGTGAGTATTGCAACTCAACCAAAAGTAACCTCTGTCAGTCGATTGCCAGTACCGTTTGGACCGGTTATATGCCAGATGGCACCCGTCGTTTTTCACAAAATGGCAAGCCGATTTACCACTATATGGGCTGTTCAACTTTCTCTGAATATACGGTTGTCCCTGAGATTGCCTTGGCCAAAATCAATAAAGCCGCGCCGCTGGATAAGGTCTGTTTGTTGGGTTGTGGGGTCACTACGGGAATTGGTGCCGTGTTAAATACCGCTAAGGTCGAACCAGGTTCTACTGTGGCGGTATTTGGATTAGGCGGCATTGGTTTGTCATGTATTCAAGGGGCGGTGATGGCCAAAGCGTCACGTATTATTGCGGTGGATATTAACCCAAGTAAGTGGGAGATGGCCAAAGCGTTGGGCGCAACCGATTTTGTAAACCCGAAAGAGGTGGGCGGAAAAGTCAGTGAATACATTGCCGAGATGACCAAAGGCGGCGTGGACTATTCGTTTGAGTGTATTGGGAATGTCGACGTGATGCGTGATGCGTTAGAGTGCACCCGAATGGGTTGGGGCGTTTCAACCGTGATTGGTGTAGCTGGCGCAGGCCAAGAAATTAAAACCCGTCCGTTTAACCTAGTGGTTGGTCGAACTTGGAAAGGCAGTGCTTTTGGCGGCGTAAAAGGCCGCACCGAACTGCCTGGGTATGTGGATCGTTACATGAATGGCGAAATCGAATTGGATTCCATGGTCACGCATACGATGTGCTTAGAAGACATTAACAAAGCGTTTGATTTAATGCACAGCGGCGAGAGTATTCGCTCTGTGATTATTTTTTAACCCACTGGGATGGTCAGCATGAGTCAAACGATAAAACAGATTGAATCCATCAAAGAGTTTGGTGGTTTTTTGAATCGTTACACCCACGATTCCGAAGTATGCAACTGCCAAATGACCTTTTCGGTTTACTTGCCACCCCAAACTGAAACACAGGCGGTGCCGGCGCTGTATTGGTTGTCGGGATTAACTTGTACCGATGATAATGTGCGGGTTAAGGCCGGTGCGCAACGCTACGCGGCGGAGCACGGTATTGCACTGATTATGCCGGACACCAGTCCGCGTGGTGAGCAAGTACCCGATGAAGAAGCACGTTACGATTTAGGCAAGGGCGCGGGGTTTTATGTGAATGCCACCCAAGCCCCTTGGGGTAAACACTACCAAATGTACGATTACGTCACCACGGAATTGCCCGCTTTAATTGAAGCAAACTTGCCGGTGATTGCGGGTTTAAAATCGATTAGCGGTCACTCCATGGGCGGCCACGGTGCGTTGATTTGTGCGCTTAAAAATCCACAAGCGTTTCAGTCGGTGTCGGCGTTTTCACCGATTTGTCACCCGATGAATTGCGGTTGGGGGCAAGGGTGTTTTTCTGCTTATTTGGGAGCCGATGAGAACACATGGGAGCAGTATGATGCGGTTAAATTGATTGAAGCGGGGGCGAATTGTTCGGGGATTTTGATTGATCAAGGCACCGCCGATGAATTTTTAACCGAAGGTCAGTTGCACCCAGAAAGTTTACAGCAGGCCTGTGAACGTGCAGGTATTCCATTGCAGTTAAGGCTGCAAGACGGCTATGACCACAGCTACCACTTTATCGCCAGTTTTATTGGTGAGCACATTGCGTATCACTCCAAAGCACTAAAACAAAAAACCGCTTAATTTGGGTCAGTATTATCTCCAGGTTAGCAATGCCATTGCCTATCAGGGGTTTCAGGTCATAAAAAAACCAGCAGGCCTGCTGGTTTTATCTTGTTTTCAACCTGTTGTGGATTTTGTTGATTAGCAAAAACGCGCTTGTTTATTCACCTCGTTTACTCACCACGGCGGCGTTTAATCTCTTCAAATGCAGCATTGATATTTTGCATCTGTTCGGTGGCCTGCTGAATCTTTTCGTCATCCATGCCTTGGCCGTGCATAAAGTCTGGATGATTCTGTTTAACCAGTTTGCGATAGGCTTTTTTGATGGTGGAAAAATCATCCGACTCCTGACAGCCCAATATTTCATAAGGGTTGGTGTTTTGAAAGGTGCTTTCATAAGAGCCGGCAGAGGCGCCGCGGACTTGCTCAATGTAGTTTTTAACCTCTTCAGTGGAGAACTCAAACAGTTCGCCAATTTCATAAATCAAATCTGAGGTTTGATCTGATAAGCCGTCTAGTGAAGCAAATGAGATCAGTTGCAGCAATGCACCACGGCGTACCTCAACCCCCGCTTGTGCGAGTGATTGGCAGTAATAAGAAGTTGGGTTGTCGTCTTTTTTAGCTTGGTTGGCAAGCGCAAACAGTTTCTTTTTGGTGGCTTCCACAATCGGTTTTGGCAGGCCTGCTTGTAACATGGCGTGCGCAATCGACTTAATGGTGTCGCTCATAAATTCAATTTCTAAGCGGCTAATTTGACCGTCACTTTTGGCGACTTTGGCCATTAACGCAATAATCTCTTCAGGCACACTCAAACGTGATTTAGAGTATTGATTGCTGGTAAAGTTTTTGTATGCCTCGTCAAAACTCTCGCTGTTTTTCACCGATTTATAAGCGTCCACACCAATGTCCACGGTTTTACGTGAGCCTTTGAATAGCAGGTGGATGATCTTTAAAAAGATAAAAACAAAAATTAATAGGACGCCTTTAATAAATCGCAACGTGGTTCAGCCTGTTTTGTAAAAGATAAAAATGAATGGGTGCAAGTTTACCGGATTTTAATGGGTTAAGTGCGATAGATGGTCTCAATTAAGTGAAAACCAAACTGGGTTTTGATGGGCCCATGCACAGTAAGAACGGGCAAATTAAAGACCACTTTATCAAACGCTTTAACCATTTTACCCGGTGGAAACTCGCCTAAATTACCGCCCTGTTTTTTAGACGGGCACAAGGAGTGTTTTTTGGCTAGGGTCGCAAAGTCGGCACCTTTGGCGAGTTGTTGTTTAAGCTTTTCGGCTTCGTCTTTGGTTTTAACTAAAATGTGGCGGGCGCAAGCGGTTGGCATGGTTCGGTACTCGTCATGATTAGAATGATTACTGGGCTAATCATAAGGTTAAAAGGTTGGTTTTAAAAGAGTGGCTAAAATAGCGCACCTGATAAAGGTGGCGATTTTAGGGTGACTAATCTCACGTTAGATGATGGTTTTGAATGAGCGTGAACAGGATCGTTTAGTGTGATGTGTTTGAACGACTCACTTTATTTGCAGTATCACGTAGAACAGAATGACGAAATTAACGAGGATGGTTATCCATAATATCGTCTTAAAAGGGTGTTTTCTTGATTTGTGTCGTAAGATTTCTTGAGCCAATAGGGCACCTGGCCAACCTCCCATAAGGGATAAAAAGTGCAGTGCTCTTTCAGGTACTCTTCTGCTTTGATCCATCGCTGATTGTTTATCGAACTGATAAATTTTATAGGTGACGAAGCTTAAAAAACTGTACATCCCTAAAATCAAAGCGCCACTCTCTAGAGGTAATTTAGTTACGACCACCACGGAGTACAAAATAAAAACAATCACACAAAAGATAGAAATTGTTCGGGCATTGGACGTGGTTGGCGCTTTATCGATGCGTCTTAAAACCCTGTCTGCAAACACTCTGCCTCGATGATCTCTTGAAATGATAAAGGATACTTCTTCATCTGGTTGAGGGATGGCGCTGCGATTTTTAAATCCGCTGACATGAACAAATAGATCGCTTTTATTGTCGATCGATTTTATAAAGCCAAAGCCTTTGTCTTCGTGCCAAATTTTGATGTGTCCCTTGTATCGCATTTTTACACGTCCGCTTAGGTTGTTTTCTGAGAAACTTACTCTAAAATTAAATGCCCTTATTTATTTTAGCATTTATACTTATTTTATAAGTCGGAATATTAAAAACAAATATTTTTAATATGCAATTTCAGGGACGCTTTTAATTAGCGACAAATAATTAAACAGGCACAGACAACCCTAGCGATGAAATTGGAGTTTAAGAATCTTTCTTAAAGATAAGAATGGGTAAAATTAATGCTATAATTTCCCCTATTTATTTTTCAGCAGGCCTGCTTGTTTTCAGGCTTGTTCACTCCGTATTCAACAGGTTTTTTAGTCGATGAGTAACCACGTTAAAACAGACGCCGCTGAGCGCCCAGTTAATTTTATTCGCAATATTATTAATGACGATTTAAGCAGTCATAAACACGATCAAGTGCACACGCGTTTTCCGCCAGAGCCTAATGGTTATTTGCACATTGGTCATGCAAAATCGATCTGCTTGAACTTTGGCACCGCTGCCGATTATCAAGGCGCCTGTAATTTGCGTTTTGACGACACCAACCCGGCCAAAGAGGACATGGAATACGTTGAGTCGATTAAAGAAGATGTTAAGTGGCTTGGCTTCGAATGGGCTGGCGAGATCTGTTATTCGTCAAACTACTTTGACCAGTTTTACGCCTATGCAATCGAACTCATTGAAAAAGGTTTGGCGTATGTCTGTTTCTTAAACGCAGAAGAGACCCGTGAGTACCGTGGTAGTTTAAAAGAGCCGGGTAAAGACAGCCCGTATCGTGATACCTCAGTGGAAGAGAATTTAGCCCTGTTTGCCAAAATGAAAAACGGTGAGATGAAAGAGGGCGAATGTGTCTTACGTGCCAAGATTGATATGAGTTCGTCGTTTATGTGCATGCGCGATCCAACGTTGTACCGTGTGCGTTTTGAGCACCATCACCAAACGGGTGACAAGTGGTGTATCTACCCCATGTACGACTATGCGCACTGCATTTCCGATGCCATTGAGGGCATAACCCACTCATTGTGCACGCTTGAATTTCAAGACAACCGTCGTTTGTACGACTGGGTACTGGACAACTTAAACGATTTCCAAAAGCCGGATCGCCCACACCAATATGAGTTTTCGCGTTTAAACCTTGAATACACCGTCATGTCAAAACGTAAGTTACATCAGTTGGTTGACGATAAGTTGGTCGAAGGTTGGAATGATCCACGTATGCCAACCATCTCAGGGATGCGTCGTCGTGGTTATACCGCCGCCTCCATTCGTGATTTTGCCGAACGCATTGGTATCTCCAAAGTTGACAGCATGACCGAAATGGGCATTTTGGAAGCGGCAGTTCGTGATGACTTGAACGTGGTCGCACCTCGCTCGATGGCGGTGTTAGACCCAATTAAGGTTGTGATTGAAAACTTTGAAGGCGAGCCAGAAACCTTAATGGCGCCGGTTCATCCGCAAAATGAAGCGATGGGCAAACGTGAAATCTTTTTTGGACGCGACTTATATATTGACCGTGCCGATTTTACCGAGGTTACGCCGAATGGAAAATTTATGCGTTTAGCGTTGGACAAAGAGGTGCGTTTGCGTAATGCGTACGTCATCAAAGGTTTGCGCGCTGAGTATGAAGCAGACGGCAACGTGTCCACAGTTTACTGCTCTTACGACCCAGACACCCACGGTAAAAATCCAGCGGACGGGCGTAAGGTTAAGGGCGTGATTCACTTTGTGGAAGCAACCAAAGCGTTACCGGCCGAATTTAGATTGTATGACCGTTTGTTTACGGTAGAAAATCCAGCGAAAGAAGCGGATTTTGAAGCGGTCATCAACCCCGATTCGTTAACTGTAAAATACGGCTTTGTGGAACCAGGCCTGCTGAATTCTGAACCTGAAAAAGCCTATCAATTTGAACGCGAAGGCTATTTCTGTCGTGATAATCAGTCTGGTGATAAGCAGGTGTATAACCGCACCGTGGCATTACGTGATACATGGGCTTCTAAGTAAAACATTCAGTGACCCATGTTCACCATTCGTTTTAGTATGAGCGTGATTTAATACAATGCTAAAGAGCAAACTTAGACAAGGATTCAAACAATGTTAGTGTGTGGCGTAGAGTTAACCGGTAAAGATGCCGTCATCAGTTTATTAAAAGAAGAGGACGGCATGTTTTACATGCCAGAGTGCCGCGTTAGACGCATCGAGTGCAAAGATGTCGATAATGCCAGTGAGTTAAAGTACTTTCAAAAAACTTTTGAAAAGTTGGCGGAAGATTACAAAATTGACTTGGTTGTGATTAAAGAGCGCATGAAGAAAGGCAAGTTTGCCGGCGGTGCCGATGGCTTTAAATTGGAAGCGGCATTGCAGCTTTCCAAATTAACGGTGTCGTTATTGTCGTCGAGTGAATTAAAAGCGAACTTAAAGCACTACCCAATGCCAATTCAGTTTGATGAAACTGGCCTGAAAAAATTTCAAGAGCAGTCGTTTACCACGGCGTTTGCTTACATTGCTGGCAAGCACGAGTGGTAATGTTTAATAAGCATTAACCACGAAGACACGATGTCACGAAGAAAAGCAATACTGGCTCTGGTATGCCATTTTGAACGTTTAAAATTGATATTCAAAACTTAGCAGGCCTGCCCAGATTGATAGCTTAAAAAACTTCGTGCCTTCGTGTCTTCGTGGTTCAAAATAATCGTAACCACCCCAGTAACAACCCCCTAATAATTAAATGAGTAACCCATGTCGAGTACCTTTGAACACCTAGAACTGCCGTTATCGCAAATTGATAACTTAACCGCATTGGGTTACACCACCATGACACCCATTCAAGAAGCGGCACTGCCGCCTGCACTGGATGGCAAAGACCTCATCGCCCAAGCCAAAACGGGCAGTGGTAAAACGGCTGCTTTTGGGATTCCGCTGCTTAATAAGTTGGATATTACCCGCTTTGATGTGCAAGCTTTAGTGGTTTGTCCAACGCGTGAGTTGAGCAATCAGGTGGCCGACGAGCTTCGTCGATTAGCGCGCTTTAAAAGCAATATTAAGATTGTTGTGTTAAGTGGCGGTGTGCCAACCCGTCCACAAATTGCTTCGATGGAGCATGGTGCGCATGTGGTTGTCGGTACGCCGGGTCGTTTGAAAGACATGATTGAGAAAAAGCACCTAGACCTCACGCAGGTTGAAACGGTGGTGTTGGATGAAGGCGATCGCATGTTAGAGATGGGCTTTAAAGAGCAAATTGTCGACCTGTTGGAGTTTGCGCCCAAAGAGCGTCAAACCTTGTTGTTTTCCGCCACCTTTCCAGAAGACATCAGTTACATTAGCCGACGTTTTCAAAAGAATCCAATGGAGATTGCGGTTGAATCTCAACATGGTATGGAGACGATTGATCAGCAGTTTTATATCTGTCATCACAAAGAGAAGTTAGCAGGCCTGGTGCGTATTTTGGCGTCTAGAGAGTACGACCACGCCATGATTTTTTGCAATACCAAAGCCTTAGTGCAGGATGTGGTCGGTTTCTTAAATGAGAAGGGCTTTAACGCGGTTGGGTTGCATGGTGACATGGAACAGCGTGAGCGCGAGCAGGTTTACATGCAGTTTAAACATCACAGCACCAACTTGTTAGTGGCGACCGATGTGGCCGCGCGTGGTTTGGATATAGCGGCACTGCCTGCAGTAATTAATTTTGAACTGCCACGTGATGGCGATACGTACGTTCATCGTATTGGCCGAACGGGGCGTGCTGGTTTAGAGGGGGAAGCAATCACCCTTTTCACTGAAAAAGAGAGTTACAAGTTAGAAAACCTTGGCAAAATGCAAGGTCATGCAATGGAGTATGAGTCGATTGAACGTTTGCCGCAAGTGCGTAAAAACCGCGTTGAGCCTAAGTATTTAACGTTGTATATCTCAGGTGGACGTAAAGACAAAGTGCGCCGTGGCGATGTATTAGGTGCCATTATCAAAGAGGCGGGGGTTGCGGGTGAACACGTCGGTAAAATTGATGTGGTTGACCACTCTACTTACGTGGCAATTGAACGTGATTATGCGCACCAGGTAGTGAGTAAGCTTAACCAAGGCAAAATCAAAGGGCGACGTTTTAAAGTCGGGCGCTTGTAATCGGTTTACTGAAGTATAAGCAATAAAAAAGGGGCGGATTAAGCCCCATTTTTTTAGTTAAATTTTAACCATCTGGATCGGTTTTATAAGTTTTGAACGCGCGTTAACATCGCTTGAGCGTGACCTTCTGGCGCAACTTGATAGATGGCTTCTTCTAAAATGCCTGCTTTGTTAATCACAAAGGTAGAGCGCACAATGCCCATTTTGGAGACGCCATTTTTCTCTTTCAGTTGCCAAACGCCGTAGGCATCACAAACACTGCCATCGGTATCGGCTAACAAGTCTACTTTTAAGCCAAACTTATCAATAAACGCTTGGTGACTGCCACAGTCGTCTTTGCTCACACCAATCACCACCGTATCTGCTTGGGCAAAGTCCGCTGCTAGTGCGGTAAATTCGTTGGCTTCAATGGTGCAACCTGGTGTGTCATCTTTGGGGTAAAAGTACAAAACCACGTTTTGTGTGTTTTTAAAGTCAGCTAGAGAGACGGGTTTACCGGCTTGATTGACACTGCTGAAATCTGGAGCAATCTGTTGAGTTTGAAGCATGAGTGAGTCCTTTTGAATCTTAAACGAAAGGTTTTAAAAGGTCATCATATCCAAAATAAATCGATTAAAGCGCCTTTTAGCGCGTTTTTATTCTAATTGGCTCAATCATCGGGGGTATTCAATGCGGTTAAGCTTCGAATAGGATAAAATTTACGAAGTTTTATTTATCATTTAAGTAAACCTGAAATGGCAGTGCGTTTTTTATGTTCAGGTTTCATCAAGCCGGAGTTTGGGTGTTAAAACAGTCTTCAAATAAGCCTATTTATATCATTTCCTTATTGGTGTTTCTGCTGGCATTCTCAGTTAACTTAGTTCGCTATGAGCTGAAACAAGCACAAAATTACGAAGCCTTAGAAAAACACTTTGCTCTGCAAGCAGACAATTATTTTTCGTCAATTGAACAGGCTGTTAAAGTCGAAATTGAACGCTTAAATGCCTTAGCGGCGGCGTTTAAAATTCAAGGTGCTTTGGACGAAAATCAATTTGATGCTTATGCGCAGGTTATTACCGCTTCCAAAAACTCAATTCAAGCCTTAGCGTGGTTGCCCATGGTCACTTCAAGCGAGCGAGCTCAGTTTGAAGCCAGTCTGCGTCAGCGCAAAACATTGCATACCTCGATTATGCTTAAAACCTATCAAGGGTTAAAAGTCTCACCCAATCAGCCTTGGTATCTTCCTGTTAAATACATCTACCCCTTGCAAGGCAATGAAGCCGCAATTGGTTTAGACGTGAATGCCGTCACCATTGAAAAAAGGGCGCTTGATGCGGCTAAGAACCTTAATAAGCCAGTCATTACTGCGCCCGTTCGGATTGTGCAAGAGACCGCCACTCAAAAAGCTGCGTTAATTTATCAACCCATCTTTACAGACTCGCAGCCTAAAACCTTAAAAGGCTATGTGGGCTTGGTGTTACGCATGCAGGACTTTTTTGATTTTGTAAAAGCCGACCATTTTTTGAACAGTGCATTAAGTTATAGCATTGCCGATATCAGTGCCGATGTTGTTGCCAAACCGGCCTTTTTTGTAAATGAACCGTTGGATAGTTCCATTCCAGAGGCGTTTTATAAAGAGGCGTTTCATACCTTTACAATCGGCGAGCGCACTTGGTCTTTGGCGATAAAAGGCGATGTACGTAATTTGAGTGGTTATCAAACCTTTATGATTAAAGGGAACCCTATTTTAGGGGGCACCTTGATTAGTTTTATGGCGGCCTTTCTGATATTTGGCTTACTCAGTTATCGTCGTGATCATCTTCTGAACAAAGCCGCTTTGCAAGTTGAAAAAAACCGATTTGAGAGTTTTTTAGAGTACAACACGGATGCGTTCTTTATGACTCAAAAAAATGGCAAAATTGTCAGTGTCAACGACCAAGCCACACGCTTAACCGGTTATAGCCGTGAACAACTTCTGACTATGAATTTAACCGATGTTGAAAAGGGACATTCACGCAAAGAGTTATTGAATATTTATAGAAAGCTCGATTTTAAGCAACGGGTATTGATTGAAAGTATCTGTTTAAGAAAGGATCGGCTTGAGTTACCCATTGAGATAAACAGTACTAAGTTTTTAATTGATGGTGAGGTCATGATTGGCTCATTTGTTCGCGATATGACTGAACAGGTGCGTTTTAAAGCGCTATCGGAAGATAACATCGCCTTAGAAGAGGCGTTACAAAATTACACTCAACAGTTAAAAGAACAAAAAAATGCTTTTGAAACCGTATTTGAAAAATCGGCTGATGGTATTTTAATTGCTTCCGGTCGACGCATTATTGATTGTAATGAGGCGACGCTGCAAAAATTTGGGTACGCCTCAAAGGCCGAGGTTCTCAAGCAACCTAATAGTTTGTTTGCGCCTAAGTTTCAGCCGGACGGCTCTAAGTCTGTCAGCAAGGGGAACCAGATGCTATTAAAATGCTTAAAGCAGGGGTCGCATAACTTTGAGTGGGTCAACCGAAAATCCAGTGGCGAACTGTTCTGGAGTGATGTGGTATTGACGCGCTTAAATTTAAATGGCGAAATTCGAGTGCACATCGCTTTTCGTGATATCTCGCAGCGTAAAAAATTAGAAGCCGACTTAATGAAAGCCAAAGAGAGGGCGGAGCAGGCGAGTTTAGCGAAGTCGGATTTTTTAGCCAGTATGTCACATGAAATCCGCACACCATTACACGGTATTTTGAGTTACTCAAACTTAGGGATTGACCGTTTAGAGAGCGTTAATAAAGCCAAATTAGCGCGCTATTTTGAGTTAATTAATACCAGTGGTCAGCGTTTGATGCTGTTGTTGAATGATCTACTGGATTCGGCAAAACTTGAAAACCGTAGTATGCAGTTTGAGTTTGCCATTCGTGATATTAAGGTGGTTTTAGAGCAAGCCATCTCTGAGCAGGCCTCGGTACTCGACAATAAAAAGATCGAACTTATATCCCCTAATCACTCGCAAACGGCTTATTTTGATGCAATACGAATTCGCCAAGTGTTTGCGAATTTGATTTCGAATGCGATTAAATTTTCTCAAGAAGGCAGTCAGATTGTGATTGAGTATGCATTACAACCAAATGACACGGTTCTGATTTCGGTCAGAGACTTTGGTACGGGGATTCATCAAGATGCCTTGTTGATTATCTTTGATAAATTTACCCAAAGTCATGTTGAGCATGATTCGATCCCTGGAACCGGTTTGGGTTTAGCCATTTGCAAAGAGATTATTGAAGCCCATAATGGTTCAATTTGGGCTGAAAACGCCGAGTCACGTGGGGCAATCTTTAAATTTACTTTGCCGCTTAATATGCCTATTGCTCCTTCTAAAAACCTGCCAGAAACCGACCCAATCAAAAACAAGTCTGGGGATGACATCTAATGGATGCACTGCCTTATATCTTAGCCATTGACGATGAGCCAATTAACCGTTTTGTATTAGAGGACCTATTAGAAGAGGGCTATGAATTACAGCTATTGGAAAGTGGACAGGCCTGCTTAGAGAGCGTTGCGTTGCGTGCACCGGATTTGATTCTGCTGGATATTAATATGCCAGACATGGACGGTTACGAAGTGTGCAAGCGTTTGCAAGCAGACCCACTCACGCGTGAAATTCCCATTATTTTCCTAACGGCACGTATTCAAGTTTCTGAAGAGAAAAAAGGGTTTGAGTTGGGGGCAGTGGACTACATAACCAAACCGTTTTCAGAGGCGTTATTATTGGCGCGGATTAAAACCCATTTGAGTTTGGCGCAATCTAAATCGCAACTGGCTCAGCACAACGCCTTTTTGCAAAAAGAGCGTGCTTATATAGAGCGCATTATTTTGAATATGCGAAATGATGCTGACTTTGTTGATGAGTCAATTCAATATCTGATTACGCCCGTTGAAAAAACCAATGGCGATTTGCTGTTATCTGCCAAGTCGGGGGGGCATCGCTATTTTTTGATTGGCGATTTCACTGGGCATGGTTTAGCCGCAGCCATGGGTGGGCCGTTAGTTTCATCGCTGTTTTATATGTTAGCCAACGAGCAACAGCCATTGGAGTTGATTGTTGAAGTTTTAAACCAAGAGTTATACAAAAAAATGCCAACCGATCTCTTTATGGCAGGCCTGTTTATTGACTGGGATACTCAAGCTCAAAGGGTCAAAATATGGAACTATGGGTTATCCGATGTGTTTCATTACCGAGATAACGAATTGATTAATAGTGTGAGTTCGTCGGGTTTAGCGTTGGGCATTTTAGATAAGCCGCTTTCAATGAACCCAAGTGCGGTTTTAGCCGTTGAAAAGGGGGATCGGCTGTACGGGTTTTCGGATGGATTGGTAGAAGCGAAATCAGAGTCCAGAGAGCTGTTTGGAAAGCAACGCTTGTGTCATGCGTTGCAAAAAATCAACGACCATCATTTTAGTTTGGATGATTTATATGGCGAATTGAATCGATTTGCAGCCAAAGATGGCATAACCGATGATATCACTCTGCTAGAGATTCAAGTGTAACGCGCCAGTTGCAATGGCAATGGCATTGACATATGGTTTATGGGGTTTTAAGGTTGGTTTGAATCTTTGTCTTGGTCGCGATACTTTTCAGCAATTTTTTGGGTGTAGCTAAACGATAACCACAATGCTGGAAACGTCGCTAAAAAAGTGAACAGGCCTGTCAGCAGGGCATCGTTTGTTTCAGCCCCTTGATAGGTGACAATCCCAACAACCACAAACGCTAAAATGAGGCTATTTCTAAGTGCGCGTTTAACAGGTGACATGAACATGGTGGTGTATCCTTAGTATGAGTTCTGGAAACGGTTTAAGGTTGTTTTCCCAGTTTCAGAGGCAGTGATTCATCAATGGCGTATTCTTGCATTGAAGCATCGTAAAGCTTTACGTTTGTAAAGCCAAGACTTTGCAACATCACCACGGAATGAGCGGCACGGTGTCCTGAGTTACAGTAGACAATAATCGGCTGTTGTTTGTCTTGTATCTGAATCT
The DNA here is from genome assembly GCA_016938655.1 of Thiotrichales bacterium. Taxonomy (GTDB): domain Bacteria; phylum Pseudomonadota; class Gammaproteobacteria; order Thiomicrospirales; family Thiomicrospiraceae; genus Thiomicrorhabdus. The sequence goes on from JAFGUG010000011.1 coordinate 412,781, forward strand.
CTGCGAGTTGATTTAATAACGTTTTTTCTTCGACCAACTTAAAGCCATTATAAGCATTGACGGCACGAGTCCAATCAAACCAAACAGCAGAAGGAATATGCCCTGAACGTTTCTGTTTTGGATCACCGACATATTCAGCTTCGGTACGAATATCTAATAAGATCGTTTTAGGATCTTTGATCGCTACTAGTACTTCAGTTTTATCAGCGGTGAGTGCATTCGTTAAATTGGTTTTAGGCTGACGATAAAAGCTCTTTGCCAGTCTATCGGGAACGGCTTGCGTGACTTTATAGCCACCTAACACCCAAGAGACCGTGCCTCCATCCATAATATTGACCTTGGGATGCTGTAATTTCTTTAACTCCCAATAGAGTCGACTGGCATCCAAATTTCCCATGTCATCGTAAATGACAATATGGTCTTCGTTTTTAATGCCTAATTCAGACAACACCATCGTCATATAATCTGCCCCACCACTCAAGGCAATGCCATTCTGTGGACGAATTAACCAAGCGTAGTTCACCCAAATGGCGTTGGGAAGGTGAAATTTTTGGTAACTGCTCTGGCTACTTAAGTCGATTAAAACCAGCTTGTCTTGGTGCTGATTGACCCAGTCGGTTGAGACAAATATCGACGGTTCGGTTTTAGCGAGTGCCGGAACGCTCAATAGATAAAAGAGTAGTGCGAGTGCGGTTAATAGAGGTTTAAAGTTCAACATACTTATTTATGATCCTATTTTAGTAATAGCGATTGCAGGCAGCGTAAATACGCTTGCTCGTCGGGTTCTACTTGGTCACGTTGCGCCATCCAGAGCGACTCCGCAAGACAGTCCATCATCGCGTGTTCGGTGGCATGCACGTCGCCGAGCCGTTGGCCCAGTTGTTGGTAAACGGCTTGAATACCAGCAGGACGATCCATGGACACTTGCTCTTGCAAGCCTAGGTGCATGCCCATGTGTAAAAACGGATTGGTTTCCCCGTCTTCCGGTTTGTATTCGTTACCCAAGTGTTTCTCATTACTGAGCATGGCATGGTATTCGGGGTGAATGTGAATAATTCGCGCCACCATCTGCTCCATGGCATCCATGGGTTGCCCGGTTTGATGTTTCTTCCAGGTATCGACATAAAACTGTCGAAGGCGGTCTCTTTCTGAGGTGTAAAACATAGGTCGAGGTGTCGTCCTTTAATTGTTCTATGATGTGTTTTAGTAAAGGTTATTCGGTTTTGTCTTTAAATTCACACAGGTCGTAAATACAGCAAGCGCCACAACGAGGTTTACGTGCCATGCAAGTATAACGACCATGTAAAATCAGCAGGTGATGGGCTGGAATTAAATATTGTTTAGGGATAAATTTAAGCAGGTTTTTTTCCACTTCTAAGACATTTTTACCGGGTGCTAATTTGGTACGATTTGAAACCCGGAATATGTGCGTATCGACTGCCATAGTCGGATGACCAAAGGCGGTATTTAACACCACATTCGCCGTTTTTCTTCCCACACCCGGTAAAGCTTCTAGGGCGGCACGATCTTCTGGCACTTCGCTGTTATGAAGGTCAATCAACATTTTGCAGGTTTTAATGATGTTGGCACCTTTGGTATTAAACAGACCTATGGTTTTGATGTAGGTTTTTAACCCATCTTCACCTAACGCGTAGATTGCTTCTGGGGTATTGGCCACCGGAAACAGTTTATCGGTGGCAATATTAACGCCCTTGTCGGTGGCTTGCGCAGAGAGAATAACCGCAATCAACAGTTCAAAAGTCGAGCTGTAGTTAAGTTCGGTTTCCGGATCTGGAATCGCGGCGCTCAGTCTTTCAAAGATTTCAAGGCGTTTCTGTTTGTTCATGGTGTGTTTGTTCTGTTTTTCTCTTTAGCCTTTTCAAATTGAGCAGGCCTGCTGACTTTTGAATGACCTTATTGGGGCTTTATGGTTGAAACAACCGCCACTTGAATGCCTAAATCTTTCTGTTTGCTTGAGACTTTTTTAGCGTCGTAAAAGTTTTTAAAGGCGATTAACAGTCCTAAACCAATAAACGCCCCAGGTGGCAAGATAGCCAGTAACACACCGTGATAGTCCCCGCCAAAATGAATCGTCCAACTGCGAGCCGATTCACCAAACATTAAGTAGGCTTGGTCAAACAAGGTACCGTTACCAATCATTTCGCGCATGGCGCCCAATAAAACCAAAATAAATAGAAAACCCACGCCCATAAAGAAGCCGTCCACTAATGCTTTATCAATGGTGTTTTTTGAGGCGTACGCTTCTGCACGCCCTAAGATGGCACAGTTGGTCACAATTAACGGAATGAATATTCCTAAAATACCGTGCAGGGTATGGAAGTAGGCGTTCATCAGCAGGTCGATAATGGTCACTGCGGTGGCGATAATGGCAATAAACACCGGAATACGAATCTCATCGGAAACGTGATTACGAATCAGTGACACCAAAACATTTGAGGCCAGCAACACAAACAGGGTTGCAAGCCCCAGTCCTAGGCCGTTAATGGTGTTATTCGACACGGCTAAAAGCGGGCATAAACCCAGAAGTGCCACTAAGGCTTGGTTGTTATTCCATAAACCATTTTCAGCAATCAATTTGTAGTCTGCCCAACGCGATTTTTTGGGTGTACTGATTGAAGTTGCGGTATCCGTAATACTGGGATTGGTGGCTTCACTCATACAAAAACTCGCTCTGTTGTTTCACTAATAAAAGGGTGCGTTTAACTTGTCCAACCACCGCTCGCGGTGTAATCGTGGCGCCTGTGAATTGATCAAAATCGCCGCCGTCTTTTTTGACCGCCCAAAGAGGGTCGTTATCATCTCGAAGGTTGCGACCATCGAATTCAAGAATCCATGGGTTTTTATTGAGCTCTATTTTATCGCCTAGCCCTGGGGTTTCTTTGTGTTTGAGTACGCGCACACCGGCGACACGATTGTCGGCAAGAATCCCCATCAACATATAGATGTTTCCACTGTAACCATTGGGCGCAATGGTGGTCAGGATTAGACCTGCAGGCTTGCCATTTTTACGGGCGCGATAAACCATAATCGGCTCTTCACTGCCCAAAACCTCTAAGGTTTTAGGGTCGGTTAACAGTAAGGTGTCTTGTAAAGGGTCGTTATCGTATAACTCGACTGGCATGACTTGGTTAAGGGTATCCAGTAAGTTTTGGCGTTCAGCTTCACTGACTAATGGGTCAGTGATGGTTTTGACACCAAGTAACAGCACAATACTAATGAGAACAAACAGGCTTAACTTGCCGGCCGAAGCAAACATAATGGTCAGTAATTTCTTAAAATTAGGGGGTTGGTTCATGCTATTTTCTTTCACTCTAACGCTGGTGACCAAATACACGCGGTTGAGTGTATTGGTCAATTAAGGGCACGGCGATGTTCATTAAGATAATGGCAAACGCAATGCCATCTGGAAACGCTCCCCATTGACGAATCACATACACCAAAACACCAATCCCGCAGGCATAAATAAGCTTGCCTTTGGGTGTAGTACTGGCAGTGACAGGGTCTGTGATAATGAAGAATGCCGCCAGCATGGTACCGCCCGTCAACAACATAAAACTCGCCGGTGGGTAGAGGGTTGGATCATATTGGTTGAAGATAAAACTAATTAGAGCCAAACTGCCTAAAAACCCAACTGGGAACTGCCAGCTTATAACACGTGAATACATCATCCACAGACCCCCCACCATAAAGGCGACATTCACCCAACCCCAGCTGGTTAATCCAAAGGCCTCCTCTTTGACCGTTTGCGTCACAATATCAGTGGCACTAATACCCTGCGATAGGCCGTTGCGAACCGCATTTAAAGGGGTTGCCCCAGTTAGGGCGTCCATATTCATGCCCGGAATTTGGCCGGTGAAAATATAGTGAGCGGATTGTATAAAGTTGAGGGCGTGACCACTTAAGTCAACAGGCAGGGTCCATTGCGTCATTTGCACAGGGAAAGAGATGAGCAGGAAAGCATAGCCTAACATAGCAGGGTTAAATGGGTTGTAGCCCAAGCCGCCGTAGAGGTGTTTACCAAAAATCAGTGCAAACGCACTGCCGCTGACAATAATCCACCAAGGCGCTTCGGGAGGGATACAGAATACCAAACCGGTTATGGTGATGAGCGCACTCATGTCGGTCATAAATGGCATGACAGGTCGTCCACGTAATTTGAGCATGATGTACTCAACCACCAACATGGTCGCCACGGCCAACAGCCATTGCACTACGATGCCAAATCCAAAAAGATAGATATGGGTTAACAGCGCAGGAAAGGCGGCAATTTGAACTTGCATCATGACTTTACGCACACTTTGGTTGTTATGTGCGAAAGGGGAAGAGGCTGGACTCACTTAAATAATCTCCTAGTCATCAGCGATGGTCTGATCTTTTTGAGCTTTGCGAAGGGCAGCGCGTTCTCGTGCTGCCTGCATGGCTTTATTACGTTTTTCGGTAATGGGGTCTGTTTCACCGGTTTGTTCCATTTTTTTAGCCGTCTCTGCCTGAGCTTGCTGTTTGGCTAAGCGAGCCTCATCAGCCCTTTTCTTGGCCGCTTGTTTTGCCGCGTCCTTGGCTGCTTTACGTGCCGCTTCTTTGCGAGAAGCATCGGTTTCTGGGGTATTTACCGTTAAATCGACTATTTCAGGTTGTGCGGACTCAGTTTGTGTTTCGGGTTCTGATTCATTAGCCACTTCTATCGCCTTAGCCGCTTTTGCTTGGGCGCGTTTTTTAGCGGCTAACATCGCCGCTTGCTTAGCCGCTTGTTTTGCATCCGGTTTTGCTTTTGGCGTTGTGTCCATTTCAGTTACAACCTCGCTCGATTCATCAGAAGGGGGTGTTGTAACTGAGGTTTCAGTGTTGGCCGCTGCTTTTTTGGCTTCAGCGCGTTTTTTGGCAGCAATCATGGCCGCATTACGAGCCGCCACCTTAGGGTCAGTGGTTTTTTCAGAACCTTGTTCGCTGTCTTGTTTTGCAGATTGTTGAGAGGCTTTTTTAGCCGCCTCTATCGCTTTTAAACGTGCTGAGGGAATGGCTTTGTCTGTTGCAGAGGAGCCTTCTGCATTGGCTTTAGCCGCTCGTTTTGCAGCCGCGGCTCGAGCGGCGGCCGCTGCTGCACCTGATGCTGGCTTTTTAGCTTCACTTGTCGCTTCTTTGGGTGCAGAAGCTTGCTGTTTAACGGCCTCTTTTTTGGCTTTAAGGCGCGCTTCACGTTCGGCTTTTTCACGGTCAATACGCGCCATTTTAAATTCATGGCGCTCTTTCGCTAATGCCACCGCTTTTTGTTCAGCATGAATCTCTCTGATTTCCGATTTTGAGTGGCGGTAGTACTGCACTAACGGGATATGACTTGGGCAAACAAAACTGCAGCAACCGCACTCAATGCAGTCGGCTACGTTAAGCTTTTCTACTTTGTCATATTCGTGCGCTTGGGCATGGAAGTACATCTGTTGTGGTAACAAATTTACTGGACAAGCGTCCATGCATTGGCCACAGCGAATACATGGCATCTGCATATCTACAGGTTCGGGTGGATTGGCAAGCACACAGTTCGTTGTCTTAGAGATGGGCACGTCGTTACTTTTCACTTTAACCCCCATCATCGGCCCACCCATTATCAGCGGGTAATTCAGTTCTGTTTTAGGTTGTGCGGCTTGGGCCAGTTCTGAAAAGGGCGTGCCAATCATGGCAATGGTATTAAACGGTTTGTTAAAGCCTAAACCAGAAACCGTTACCATACGCGAGGTTAGTGGTTCGCCAAACATCACTGCACGATATATGGCGGCAAAGGTGGCCACGTTCATCATTAGCATACCAATGTCGACAGCGTGGGTTTTTTTAGGCATTTCAATGCCGGTTAACTCAAGCGTTAGCTGCTTTTGCCCACCCATTGGGTAGACGGATTCAACGACCTTGATTTCTACGATGCTGTTTTTTGCCGCCTCAGTCATGGTTTTAATTGCGGTCGGTTTATTGCTTTCAATGCCGCAGATGATCTTGCTTGAACCGAGGGCTTTTGCAGTAATTAATGCACCTTGCACAATCTCTTCAGCATGGGTTTGCATGAGTAAGTCATCACAAGTAATAAAGGGTTCGCACTCGGCACCATTAATTAACAGTGTGTGAATTTGAGCAGGCCTGCTCGGAATTTTGGCATAGGTTGGAAACCCGGCACCACCCATGCCGATAATTCCGGCATTGAAGAGAATCTCTTTGAGTTCATCGGGGGTTTCGATGGGTTGTTTAGACACCTTCAAAGCATTTTCTATGGTGATATTTTTACCATCGGGCTCTAAGATGATCGCCATGTCTTGCAAGCCGGAAGGGTGGGATAAGGTGGCGGGTTCAATCGCTTTTATCACGCCCGAGGTCGGTGCATGCACCGGAACAATCAAGGCTTTTTTAGGGTCTTTGGAGGATTTTGCTAGCAACTGATTCTTTTTAACGTAGTCCCCCACCTGAACAAGTACGTCTGCCGGTAAGCCCACTTGTTGTTGCAGAGGGAGAATCAATTTGGTTGGAATGATTTGCGCTCGAACCGGCTGGTTGGCAGACAGTTCTTTATTATATTGCGGGAATACGCCACCATGGAACGTATGCAGATAACGTTTTGCCATAGGATAGATTTTGGCAATCTGTTGGATAACGGGTCTTAAAAAGCTCATTTTTGCACCTGCTCGCCAACCACTTTGATCTCAAATTTGTTCACAGCCGGTTCTGGCCACTTCCAGTTTTTTGGGGTGACGTTTTGTGGCAACATTTCAATGCAGTCAACTGGGCAAACAGGCACACATTTTTCGCAACCGGTACACTCTTGCTGAATGACGGTATGCATCAATTTGGTGGCGCCTAAAATCGCGTCTACAGGGCACTCTTTAATACACAACACACACCCAATACACAGGTCTTCGTTGATGTAAGCGGTCTCTTTGGGTTTGGCTTCGGTGGCAGCGGCGTCCATCTCTTTGGGTTCAAGGCCGGTAATTTCAGAGATTTGAATCATCACCTCATTACCACCCGGAATACACAAATTTACTTCAGTTTCCCCCTTTGCTAAGGCTTCAGCGTAGGGTTTACAGCCTGGAAACCCACATTGACCGCACTGTGTTTGCGGCAAGATTTTATCAATCTGTTCTGCTTGCGGATTGCCTTCAACTTTAAAGCGAATAGAGGCGTAACCCAGCAGTAAGCCAAAGAGAATCGCTAAACCAACAAAGACTAGAATCGCTTCTATCATTAAACTAACCCACCAAAGCCCATAAAGGCCATTGACATTAAGCCCGCAGTTATCAAAGCAATGGGCGCACCACGAAACGGTACGGGTACGTCAGAGGCATCGACGCGTTCACGGATAGACGCGAACAGCACCATAACTAAGGTAAAGCCCACTGCGGCACCAAATCCGTACACCGCTGATTCAATAAAGTCGTTTTTTTCACCTACGTTTAACAAGGCCACACCCAATACAGCACAGTTAGTGGTGATAAGCGGCAAGTAAATTCCGAGTACTTGATACAGAGAAGGGCTGGTTTTGTGAATCGCCATTTCGGTAAACCCAACCACCGCGGCAATGGCTAAAATAAAGCCAATGGTTTGCAGGTATTCAAGGCCGAAAGGGTGCAGCAGGTAGGTGTAAATGATATAACTCAGCACCGAAGAGAGCGTCATAACAAAAGTAGTCGCTAATCCCATACCCAAAGCAGCGTCGGTTTTTTTGGACACACCCATAAACGGGCACAGGCCTAGAAACTTCACCAAAACAAAGTTGTTCACCAGCACGGTACTGATTAGGATTAAGATGTACTCTTGCATACGATTCTATCTCTTGGATGCGTAAGTTAAATAGTGTTTACGCAGTCTATTTTACGCGCATACCCGGTTTTGCACCGTCGTCGGGTGACAATACATATAAATCACTGCCCCCAGGGCCAGCGGCTAAAACCATGCCTTCTGAAAGTCCAAAACGCATTTTGCGTGGTGCTAAGTTCGCTACCATCACCGTCAGTTTGCCAATAAGATCCTCTGGCTCGTAAGCCGATTTAATGCCGGCAAACACTTGGCGTTGTTCAAAGCCAATATCCAGTGTGAGTTTGAGGAGTTTATTGGCTTCAGGTACCGCTTCAGCGTTGACGATTTTGGCAATGCGCAAATCAATTTTAGCAAAGTCGTCAATCGTGATTTCGGGTGCTAAAGGATCAAACTCTGGCTTGTCAGAGGCTACCTTGTCTGTGTTGTTTTGCTTGTTTTTCTTTGGTTTGGTATCCGCTTTTTTGCCATCTGGTGCTGTAGAGCTATTGCCCAAAGAACTCGCAGAGGCCTCAACCATTTTCTCAATCGCAGCTGGATCTAAGCGCGTTAGTAGGGCTTTAAACTTAATGATTTTAGTAAGACTATTTTCGTTGAGTGTATAGCTACCAGGTCTCATTAGAGGGACTTTAGAGTTACTCCATAATTGTGGTTTGATATTAAGAAATTCCCAAGCTTTCTCAGCTGTTTCAGGTAATACTGGTGCAAGATAGATCATTAGCGCTCTGAACATATTGATACCTAGTGAGACTGATTCATGTAACTCGGTCTCTTTGCCTTCCTCTTTGGCTAACACCCAAGGGGCGGTTTCAGCAATGTACTCATTCGCTATGTCGGCTAAAGCCATGATTTCACGCATGGCATGCCCGTATTCACGCTTTTCATAAAAATTTGCAATCATGTCACCCTTATCGATAAATTGCTCGTAAAGTTCAATCGCATAGTCAGAATAAGTTTCTTTTAACTTGCCATCAAATTGTTTAACCACAAAGCCGGCACAACGACTGGCGATGTTAACCACTTTACCAACAAGGTCAGAGTTCACACGTTGCGCAAAATCCTCGAGGTTTAAGTCAATGTCATCAATACGACTGCTCAGTTTGGCAGCGTAATAGTATCGTAAGTATTCGGGGTTTAGGTGTTCTAAGTAGGTCTTAGCCATAATAAAAGTACCACGAGACTTAGACATTTTTTGACCGTCAACGGTTAAGAAACCGTGGGCAAAGACCGCGTCTGGCGTTCTAAAGCCTGCACCGTCAAGCATCGCAGGCCAGAACAGAGCGTGGAAGTTGATGATGTCTTTACCAATAAAGTGATAAAGCTCGGCCTTAGAGTCTTTTGCCCAATAGGTATCAAAATCGGTTCCGGTTTTGTCACAATAGGCTTTAAAACTCGACATATAACCGATAGGCGCATCGAGCCATACATAGAAGTATTTATCTTTCTCACCCGGAATCTCAAACCCAAAATACGGCGCATCACGAGAGATATCCCAACCACGTAGGCCGGTTTCTAGCCACTCATCGAGTTTATTGGCAATTTGATCCTGCAGGTGACCGGCGCGCGTCCACGTTTTAAGCATGGTTTCAAATTGACCGAGTTCAAAAAAGAGATGATCCGTCTCTTTTTCGATGGGGGTGGCTCCAGAAACTGCGGATTTTGGATTGATTAGTTCAGTTGGGCTGTAAGTTGCCCCACAGACCTCACAGTTGTCGCCATATTGGTCTTCGGCTTTGCATTTTGGGCACGTCCCTTTTACAAAACGGTCGGGTAGAAACATCTCTTTTTCAGGGTCGTAAGACTGCGTAATGGTTTTGCGTGAGATATAACCTTTGGCATTTAATTGATTGTAAATGTACTCTGCAAAGTGTTTGTTCTCCGGCGAATTCGTGCTGTGATAGTGATCAAAGTTAACATTAAAACCGGCAAAGTCCGCTTGATGCTCTTCGGATGACTTGGCAATTAACTGTTCTGGGGTAATGCCTTCGGCCTCAGCGCGCAGCATAATTGGCGTCCCGTGGGCATCGTCTGCACACACGTAGATGCACTCGTTACCACGCATTTTTTGAAAACGTGACCAAATGTCTGTTTGAATGTATTCAACCAAGTGTCCCAAATGAATGGGGCCGTTTGCATAAGGCAGGGCGCTAGTAATTAAGATTTTTCTGGGTGCTGTGCTAACAGAACGTAAGTTTTCAGACATTATTTAATGAATCCGTGATCAGTTTTTATCAAAAGTTTGAATCTGTTAAAAGATCTTTAAAGCCTGAAATAGGCTGAGTCTTAAACAGGGCTGCGGGTTAAGTGTTGTTAAAATTTGACCCGTTATTATAGCTATTTTGCAGGGCTTGGTGTGCATAAATATTGCTAATTAGACCGTTGAATTTTGCGGGTTATTCGGTGTTTTTAGCTGGTTTTAATTAAATTAAGTTGACTTGATTATGTGAGTTCGTTTGCAAGCGTGTTCCAGTTACATTAATATAGTCAAATTACTTATTTTTTTAGCATTTTTGCATTTTTGCATTTTTGTAAGGTTGGTTATTGTGGGTGTTGAGGTTCAGATTGACGATAAAGTGGTGACAATTTCTTTAATGGGAAGTTTTGATATCGGTTGTTATGAGGCTTTTAATGAGTCTTACAAACCTTATATGTCACAAGCAGAAAATGTTTTTATTGTTGATATGCAGAATGCTACTTATATGGACAGCTCAGCATTAGGTATGTTATTGCTGCTTAGAGATCGAACAGGCGGTGACAAATCGCGTGTGATTATTACCAACGTAGGTGAGTCGGTGATGGAAATCTTGAAAATCGCCAACTTTGATCAATTGTTTAATATTCAAGCCAGAAACGTTTAATAAAAATATTATGTTAACGTTATGTTGTTAACAGAAAAAGCACGCTTAAAGGCGTGCTTTTTTAGTTTTTGGTGTCTGTCTTTATTTGAGTTTGTACTAGTTGTTTTGAATCTCAATTTTTGGGAATAAATTGGCGTAATTACGTTTTTTAACCCCGATTTTGGCGCCGATTTGATGTGCCATATCACGATATTTATTGGCAATTGCTGAATTAGGTTCAGCAGTCACGGTTGGTTTACCGCTGTCGGCTTCTTCACGAATGCGTTTGTCCAGTGGCAGTGAACCTAAGAAATCGATGTTATACGTTTTAGCCAATTCTTGGCCACCGTGCTCACCAAAAATCGCCTCTTCATGTCCGCAGTTACTGCAAATGTGGGTAGACATGTTCTCGATAATCCCCAAAATTGGAATCTCCACTTTCTCAAACATCTTCAGACCTTTTTTAGCATCAATTAAAGCGATTTGCTGAGGTGTAGTGATAATCACTGAGCCGGTTACTGGAATTTGCTGTGACAAGGTTAGTTGTACATCGCCGGTACCCGGTGGAAGGTCAATTACTAAGTAGTCTAAGTCTTGCCATTGGGTTTCACGTAGGAGCTGAGTGAGGGTTTGGGTCACAATCGGCCCACGCCATATCATTGGCGAGTCTTCTTCAATGAGTACGCCAATCGACATAACCTGTAAACCATAGGCTTGCAATGGCAGCATGGATTTACCGTCTTCTGATTGCGGCTTCTCTTTGATGTTAAGCATGGTTGGGATACTTGGCCCATAAATATCCGCATCTAAAATCCCCACCGACGCGCCTTCTTGTTGCAGGGCCAGAGCTAAATTAACACTGGTGGTTGATTTTCCAACCCCGCCTTTACCGGATGCGACCGCAATAATATTTTTGATGCCGGGAAGTGGGTTAGTGCCTTTTTGTGAATCGTGCGCGACCACTTCAGTTGACCAGTTGATTTCAACTGAATTAATCTCATCAATTTGCATGAGCTGGTGAGTCAAATTCTGTTCAATCGCCGGCCACAGACTTTTGCACGGATAAGGCATGGCTAAATCAAGTGAGAGTGTGCCTTTTTTTAGTTGCACCGATTTAAGGGCTTTCAGCGCCAATAAATCTTGTTTACTGGTTGGGTCTTGCGTATTTTTAAGTTGTGCTTCAATTGCAGTTTGCAGTTCGGCTGAAACACCGTTACCAAACAACTTGTTTAAAATGCCCATCGACTCTTCCTTAAATGCGTTTTTAGTTTGTTTTAATTGACTGCGCATTCTACCAGTTAAGCGGGGAATTAAAAAACAACCATCCCTAGGGTTTTTAAATAGCGCTTTTAATAGCGTTTCTAAAGTGCGGCAAATAAAAGTTAGCAGGCCTGTTAAGTTGTAAAAGTTCAAAAACCTTAACACGCTTACATAGTTGATTGAGGCGGTTGGTGCTATAATCCGTTGCTTATTTATTTGAATTAAAAGTCTAATTTAACCGTGTCCGACTCTTTGCAAACGCCACTTGAAGAACTAAATCATGTTCATGAATCACCCTTGATGCGCTCAGTCATTAGCCAGCTTCCATCGCACTTAGCCGACCAGATTGCGGCGGGTGAAGTGGTTGAACGCCCAGCGTCGGTCGTTAAAGAGTTATTGGAAAATGCGTTGGACTCGGGCGCTACCCAAATTGATATCACCATTGAGCTGGGCGGTACTCAAAGTATTCAAGTAACCGACAATGGTTACGGTATTCCCAAAGACGAACTGACGCTGGCGGTGAGTCGGCATGCCACCAGTAAAATTAAAAGTGCCGAAGATTTAGCCGCGGTGCATACCTTAGGATTTCGTGGTGAAGCCTTGGCCAGTATCAGTTCGGTCTCGCGTTTTGAAATTGTCAGTAAGGTTGCAGACAGTTCGGCAGCGTGGCAGTTGCATGCCGAAGGTGAAGGGCGCTGGAGTGAGATGAAACCGGTGGCCGGCACGGTAGGTACAACTGTTAAAGTGGAAGACCTATTCTTTAATACACCCGCACGCAAAAAGTTTTTACGCTCGCCACAAACCGAGTTTTCGCAAATTGACCAATTGGTTAAGCGTGTCATGTTAAGCCGTCCTAAGGTCGGTTTTAAGTTAACGCACAATAATAAAGTGATTCGTCATGTGCTGCCCGTAAACAGTGATTCGGCAGAAACGAAACGTTTAACGCAGCTAATGGGGCAAGCGTTTGTGCAACAAAGTTTGGCTGTTGAGTTTGAATCTGCTGACATTCAGTTGAGTGGCTGGGTGGGGTTGCCGACCTTTAACCGTAGCCAAACCGATATGCAGTATTTGTTTGTTAATGGCCGGATTGTTCGTGATCGACTCTTATCTTACGCCGTTAAACAAGCGTATGCCGATGTGCTTTATCACGGACGCCATCCCGCTTATCTGCTGTTTTTAGAGATTCCGCATGACTTGGTTGATGTCAATGTGCACCCTGCTAAATACGAAGTGCGCTTTGCGAATGGTCGTTGGGTTTACGACTTTTTAAGGCGTTCAGTACGTGAAGCCGTTAGTCGACCTGTGAGTGCTGAACAGGGCAGTGGCGGTACATTGAGTTCAGGTTTTATGCAGGGCAGTTCGCAAGGACAAGTCGGTTTTAATCATGTATCCCCCTCTGCTTTTGCTAATTTGGGCGGTGGAAACTTACCTAATTTTAGTGGTGACAGCCAAGCTGCTATGCGCTTTCAAGCGCCATCTTCAAACTCCAGTGCGACTTTGAGTGAGCGTTTTAAGTATGAAGCCAATCCGCTATTGGGTGCAGAAAGTACTGGGTTTGGTATTGAGGAGCGGTCGTCAAACTATGCTGATATGGGCTTAGCCAAAGATGTCTCTGAGCATAAATTGGGTTACGCCAAAATGCAGCTTCATGGCATTTTTATTCTGGCTGAAAATCAAAAAGGCCTGGTGTTGGTCGATATGCATGCCGCACATGAGCGTGTGGTTTATGAGCGTTTGAAAGCGCAATGGCAAAACCAGCGATTAATCAGTCAGCCGCTTTTAGTACCGATGGCGTTGGCACTTGAATCGTCACAAATTTCGATATGGGAAGCGCATCAAGATTGGTTTACTCAGTTAGGATTTGAAATGGAGGTGTTAGGGCCAGAGCAACTTAAGGTCACCGCTCTGCCTGCACTTTTAGTGAAAAGTGATGTGGTAAATCTGGTTAATGACATGCTTGCCGATTTGGCCGTCGCCGGGCAGACCCAGCAAGTGGAAGAGCATATCAATGCCATGTTATCGACGATGGCGTGCCATGGTTCGGTGCGTGCGCATCGCCAGCTAACCATTGAAGAGATGAATGCGTTGTTGCGTGAGATGGAGCAGACGGAGCGTTCCGATCAGTGTAATCATGGGCGACCAACTTGGGTACAGTTGAGTTTAGATCAGCTTGATAGTTTGTTTATGCGCGGAAAATAGAAGATGAGTAGAGAGCTTAAAGAATGTCAGTAGAAAATCTCATTAAAAACAGACAGTGTTTGGCGATTATGGGGCCAACGGCTTCGGGTAAAAGTCAGCTTTCGATGGATTTAGCCACTAAATATCCTGTTGAAATTGTCAGTGTTGATTCGGCTTTGATTTATCAAGGCATGGATATTGGAACCGCTAAACCGTCTGTTGAAGAGATGGCACTGGTTCCGCATCACTTAATTAATACGCACGATGCAACCGAGAGTTATTCGGCCTCGGAGTTTGTAGAGGATGTTCACTGTTTAGTGGAGGCCATTTTTGCTCGTGGTCACCTGCCTATTTTGGTGGGGGGGACCATGATGTACTTTAATGCCTTGCAACAAGGGATGAACGATTTACCTCCGGCGGATGAAAAGGTTCGTGAAGCCTTGCAGAAAACTTGGCAGGCCACCCCAGAGGTTTTGCACCAGCGATTAACTGAAATTGACCCGGTTTCTGCACAACGTATTCATAAAAATGATCCGCAACGTTTAATTCGCGCATTAGAAGTGTATGAGGTGTCGGGCAAAACGTTGACTGAACTTCGAGCGGAGCCCAAAAAAGGCTTAACCGCGTTTAGCCTAATTAAGATTGGTTTAATTCCTGAAGATCGAGCGCGCTTACACAAACAGATTATTTCGCGGTTTAACACCATGCTAGAGAGTGGGTTTTTGCAAGAGATGAAGGGTTTAATGGCACGCGGTGATTTAGACCCTGATATGACGTCGATTCGCAGTGTTGGTTATCGGCAGGCCTGGTCATTTTTGTTAGGTGAAGTGGATTATGAAACATTTATTGAAAAAGGTGTGATTGCTACTCGTCAATTGGCAAAGCGTCAAATGACCTGGTTACGCAAAGAGACCGACTTGATTGCGATCGACCCATTTAAAACGACTCGCGCGGCACGCTTAAAAATTGTTGCTGATTTAATTGAATCAAACTCAGAGTCACTTTAGAATAACGCCCGAAATCAAAGTGGTTTTTTATTCATCAATAAAATTGATTGATACTAAGATGCTTTAACACTGTGCTATGCTTCTCGGTGGTTACTTAGGATTACGTAAATATTTTGGAAAGCGCTTTCATTTGGCTGATAAAAAACGTTAACGGTAGCCTCTACAAGACAATGATTTAATAAAAAAATAATAGGAAATGATCATGGAGAATAAAAAGGTGGCTAAAGCTTTACCTATTCAAGACCCGTATTTGAACGCACTACGTAAAGAGAAAATTAACGTCTCTATCTACCTAGTTAATGGTGTAAAGCTGCAAGGTCGTGTCGACTCTTTTGACCAGTTTGTTGTGTTGCTAAGAAGTAATGTGACGCAAATGGTTTACAAACACGCCATCTCTACGATTGTGCCTATGCGTGACCCGAAACCCTATGAGAACGGAGCAGAAGATAACACTGCTGTGGATGAATAAACGATTATTTCCCCTCTAATTACAGTTGATTTCTTGCCGATTCCCGTCTTAAACACTTTAAGGAAATTAACCCCCTAAATGGAATTATTTGATCGTCTCGAGCGACGCGAACTGGAACGGGCTGTTTTAGTTCACGTTGACTTTCGTAATGAATCAGACCGCGAAGAGTTAGATGAGTTCTACGAACTTGTTGATTCTGCCGGTGCTGAAATTTGTCAACTTATCACGACCAAACGTCAAAATCCAGATCCTAAGTTTTTTGTGGGTAAGGGAAAAATTCAAGAGATTAAAGAGGCGGTTGAACTTTTCGAAGCCGACGTCGTCATCGTAAATCACGCCTTATCGCCCGCACAAGAACGAAATATTTCGCTCGAGTTAGATTGCCAAGTGTTAGACCGTGTCGGGTTGATTTTGGATATCTTCGCCCAACGCGCTCGTTCACATGAAGGAAAGCTTCAAGTTGAATTAGCACAACTCAAACGTATGGCAACCCGCTTGGTAAAAGGGTGGACGCACTTAGATCGTCAAGGCGGGATTGGTGCACGTGGTCCGGGTGAAACCCAGCTAGAGTCAGACCGTCGTTTGGTTCAAGGACGCATCAAACAGCTTGAAGCGCGTATTAATAAAGTAAGAAAACAGCGTGACTTGGGTCGGCGATCTCGTAAACGTTCGGAGTTGCCAACCATTACCATTGTGGGTTATACCAACGCAGGTAAATCCACTCTGTTTAACACCATGACCTCAGCAGGTGTGTATGCAGAAGACCGATTGTTTGCAACCCTAGACTCAACCTTAAGACGTGTGCATCTGCCCGGATGTGGCCCGGTAATATTTGCCGATACCGTTGGATTTATTCGTCATATCCCGCATGACTTAGTCACCGCATTTCGCTCGACACTTGAAGAGACGAGTGAGGCCGATTTACTTATTCACTTGGTCGATGCAGCGGATCCACATCGTGAAGAAAAGATGAAGGATGTGGCTGAGGTCATTGCTGAGGTTGGTGCGCAAGATGTCCCGCAATTAACCGTATTTAACAAGATTGATATGCTAGACCCTAAGGTTGAGGCCAAAGTTGATCTTAATGAGGAAGGCGTGCCAGAGCGTGTTTGGTTGTCAGCCCAAAATGGGCAGGGTATTGATTTGCTAATGGACTCCGTTGCATCCTTTTTTAAAGGGCACTTTTATCAGGTAAGTCTCACATTGGATGTCAATGCCGGCAAGAAGCGTGCAGAACTATACCAGTTAGGTCAAATACTTGAAGAGGGATTTGATGAACAAGGTAACAGTTTATTCAAAATGCATCTAACCCAACAAGAGTGGGAGATGGTTAATCAATGGGAAGCGTTAATTGAAGCGAAGGTGTTGGACTAAGCAATAGCGTAAAACAATCCTATTTACCCTTGGTAAATAGCGTTACACTGCATGTGTTTGGTTTGCAAACCTCAAAAATTGTATATACTTATTTTTGAAAATCTTCAATTGGTAATAAAATTTTTTAATGGGTGACTTTTAGAGGCGAATTCTCTAAAATAGCTCTATTCGTTGCCTTACAAATAAGGTAACACGCAGTCCTTTTAATGGAGAAAGTAGATGGCTTGGAATGAACCAGGTAAACCTGGCCAAGATCCTTGGGGCAACTCAGGCGACAATGGCAATAAGGGTGGTGACAATGAACCACCTAAACAACCACCTAAAAGACCTAGAAATAACGACAACGACTTAGATGCGATGCTAAAAAAAGCGCAGAGTATCTTAGGTGGTGCCGGAAATAAAATGGGTGGCAACGGAGGCGGCATCGGCGGCATCGGTGGCAGCATCATTTTTGGTGTGATCTTGGTTGTTTGGCTACTGTCCGGTATTTATATTGTTGATCCAGCAGAACGGGGTGTGGTTACCCGTTTTGGTGCGTTTGTTGAAGAGACAAAAGCTGGGCCGCATTGGCACATGCCTTATCCAATTGAAAATGTGCGTATTGTTAACGTAGACCAAATTCGTACCGCTGAAATTGGTTACCGTTCAGATGCAAACAACCGCTCTGGAAGTGTTCCAAACGAGTCGTTGATGCTTACCAAAGATGAGAACATCGTTGATCTAAAAATTGCCATTCAATATCGAATTGAAAGCGCCAACGAATACTTGTTCCAAACGGCAGATCCTGACATGACATTACGAGCCGCTGCAGAGAGTGCGTTGCGTGAAGTGGTTGGTCAAAATACTATGGATTTCGTGTTAACCGAAGGTCGTAACGAAGTGGTTTCAACCGTTCAAACGTTAGCACAAGCTAACTTAAATGCGTATCGCACCGGTATAAATATTACCTCTGTAAACTTACAAGATGCTCAACCACCTGAACAGGTTCAATCTGCCTTTGCGGACGTGGTTAAAGCGCGTGAGGACAGAGAGCGTTTAATCAACGAAGCTGAAACCTATGCAAATGATGTTCTTCCGAAAGCACGTGGTCGAGCGGCTCGTGAATTAGAAGAAGCCAGTGCTTATCACGATCGTGTTATCGCTCAGGCAACGGGTGAGGCCTCACGTTTTACCAGCATCGTAACTGAATATCAGAAAGCACCAGAAGTGACTCGTAACCGTATTTACATTGATGCGATTACCAATGTCCTTGGAAACACTAGTAAAGTGTTTATGGGGTCTGAAAACAGTAACAACTTAATGTACCTACCTTTGGACAAATTAATGAGTGGTCAAAATTCAACGCCTTACACAACCAGTGAAAATGCGATGAATCCACAGCCGGCTCCGCCTGCTGTGACATCTACCACTAATAATAATCCACAACCAAGAACCGGTATTCGTGATTACCTGAAAAATAGGGAGATACGTTAATGAAATCAGTCTTATCTATTTTAGTCGCTGCCGTGCTGTTTATTGCAAGTAGTTCACTGTTTGTAGTCAACCAGTGGGAAACCGCTGTTGTGCTTCGATTAGGGGAAATTGTTAAAGCCGATGTAGAACCTGGCTTGCACTTAAAAACACCGTTCATCAACAATGTTCGTACCTTTGATGCGCGATTACAAACCCTTGATGCGCCACCGGAACGTTACTTAACAAGTGAAAAGAAAAACCTTGAGGTGGATTCTTTTGTTAAGTGGCGTATTAAAGATGTTGCACTTTTTTATACCACAATGAACGGTGACAATCGTTTAGCAGGTATGCGTTTAGGGCAGATCGTTAAAGATGGTCTTCGTGCCGAGTTTGGTAACCGTACCGTTAAAGAAGTTATTTCAGGTGAACGTGTCGAAATCGCACAAAAAATCAAAGACACGACTTCAAACGCTGCGAATGCGTTTGGTATTGAAATTGAAGATGTACGTATTAAACGTATCGATTTAGCGAAAGACATCAGTGAGTCGGTTTACCGTCGTATGGAAGCTGAGCGTAATCGTGTTGCGAAAGACCTGCGCTCTAAAGGGGCTGAGTCAGCTGAGAAAATTCGAGCGGATGCCGATCGTCAAAGAGTGGTTATCCTTGCCGAAGCGTATTCAGAAGCGGAAGTTTTACGCGGTAAAGGCGATGCGAAAGCGTCAGAAATCTATGCAAAAGCTTACAACGCAGACGCTGAGTTCTACTCTTTTTACCACAGTATCAACGCTTATCAAAAGTCGTTTAAAGATAAGTCAGATGTGATGTTAGTTGATCCAAAATCTGACTTCTTTAAGTACTTTAATGAGTCCGTTAAATAATTCATGATGTGTCAGATACTGACAATCAACTGAGATAAAAGGTGGGGTAACCCACCTTTTTTATGGCCAAATGCTTGAAACCACCTTAATCGCGGCAATCGCTTTACTGTTTATCATGGAAGGGCTCTTACCTTTTATCTTTCCGAATTTCTGGAAAAAAATGATGAGAGAAGCGACTGAGTTACCCGAGACACAACTGCGTGTTATGGGGTTGCTAAGTATTACCGTCGGAATGCTGATCCTGTTATTTTTCAGCTAAAAAATCCATTTTGATTTAGAATATGACGGTTGTGCCGAATTTACATAATTGAATAAAGAAAAGAAGTTAAACATGCAACAATCTACGTGGTTCACGCCAGAGGGTTTAGAAGACCTGCTCCCACCGCAAGCCCAAAAATTAGAGACTTACCGTCGTAATTTAATTGACGGTTTTCGTTTGTCGGGTTACGACCTGATTCTACCGCCGCTTGCTGAGTTCACTGATTCGTTATTAACTGGAACAGGCCAGCATCGTGCGACTGAAATGTGTCGATTTACCGACCAAGAGAGTGGCCGAATGATGGGGGTTCGTGCAGATATGACGCCGCAAGTAGCGCGTGTTGTCAGCAATCGCTTAAAAGCAGCCGACAAAATCTCTCGTCTTTGCTATGTGGGTGAAGTTCTAAAAACTCGCAATAACAAAGCAAAAGGGTCTCGTAGTCCAATTCAAGTGGGTGCGGAACTGTTTGGTTATGAAGGTGTCGAAAGCGATATTGAAGTCATTGAGTTGATGCTTGAGAGCTTAAAAGGCATAGCGCTGCCTGATTTACAGATGAGTCTAGGTCATGTTGGCATTGTGGCTGAGTTGAGTAAGCTTGCCGGTCTTAGTGCAAATCAAGCGGCTTCATTGCGTAACATTTTAAAACGTAAAGCGATTCCTGAGTATCAAGAATGGTTAGCTGCAACGAGCCTACCTGCAAATGTTAAGCCTGCTTTTGAGGGGTTAATGTCATTAGCCGGTGATGCGCAAAACGTATTAGATAATGCAAAGTCATTGTTAGCAGGCCTGTCAGATACTTTAGATGCTGCTCTTGAGCGGTTGCAAGCCGTGGTTTCACATATTGCCGCAACTCAAACGATTAATATTCACTTAGATCTCGCTGACATTCGTGGTTATCACTATCACACCGGTGTGATTTTTGGTTGTTATAGTTCGCCTTTGCAATTGATCGCTAAGGGTGGTCGTTATGATGGCATTGGCGAAGAGTTTGGTTTATCACTCCCCGCAACTGGATTCAGCTTAGATTTAAGAACCGCTTTAGATTTATTGCCGGATGCAGACGATGACCTTAAGGGGCAAGTTTTTGCGCCTGTGTTAGCAGATGCAGAATTGAAAGCTAAAATTGCAGAGTTAAGAGCACAAGGTTTTCAAGTTATTAGCAGCTACGATTTATCGGAAGTTGCCGCCGACGCTAAAAAATTAGTATCAGATGCGGGTCAGTGGTCGGTTAAATAATCGACCCCTGCAAATCATAAAATAGATTCATAAATTTTAAGAAGTTAGTTATGTCAAAACGTAATATTGTTGTTGTAGGTACCCAATGGGGCGATGAAGGTAAAGGGAAGATTGTTGACCTTTTAACGGATCGCGTTGCTGCGGTGGTTCGCTTTCAAGGCGGACACAATGCAGGACATACTTTGGTTATTGATGGACAAAAAACAGTTTTACACCTTATTCCATCGGGTATTCTGCGTGAAGACGTAGAGTGCTTCATTGGTAATGGTGTGGTGCTTGCACCAGATGCACTTGAAAAAGAGGTGCTTCAGCTTGAAGCTACCGGCTTAAATGTTCAAAGTCGTCTTAAAATCAGTGATGCTTGCCCACTTATTTTGGATTACCACGTTGCATTAGACCAAGCACGTGAAATTGCGCGTGGTGCTAAAAAAATTGGAACCACTGGTCGTGGAATTGGGCCTGCCTATGAAGATAAGGTTGCACGTCGCGGTCTTCGAGCGGGTGATTTTAAAAACATGCCTGCCATGAAAGTCAAACTCGCTGAAACCTTGGCTTACCATAACTTCACACTCGAGCACTACTTCAAAGTAGAACCCGTTGATTTTGATCAACTTTGGGCGAAATGTGAGCGTTATGCCAAGATGATTATTCCGATGTTAGCGGATATCCCGAACCTGATTGATGTTTACAATCGTGAAGGTAAAAACCTCATGTTTGAAGGCGCTCAAGGCACCTTATTAGATATCGACCATGGAACCTATCCTTATGTTACTTCGTCTAACACCACCGCTGGTGGTGCTGGACCCGGTGCGGGTATTGGGCCAACCAATCTCGATTACATCTTGGGAATTACCAAAGCCTATGCAACGCGTGTTGGTAGTGGACCTTTTCCATCGGAACTTGCCTATGACTGTGACACAGACCAAGGTGATCCGATTGGTAAAGAGTTAGGAAATCGAGGACGTGAGTTTGGAGCGACAACAGGCCGTCAACGTCGTTGTGGTTGGTTTGATTCAGTTGCGTTACGCCGTTCAGCACAAATTAACGGTTTAACCGGTATGTGTTTAACTAAGTTAGATGTTATGGATACCTTAACGGAAATTAAAATCTGTACCTCTTACTCCATGAACGGTGAAACCTTAATGCTGCCACCGTCAAGTGCTGACGAGTACGATGTTTGTGTACCAAATTATGTCACGATGCCGGGTTGGAATACTTCTACCGTCGGGATTGAGTCTTGGGATGCCTTGCCACAAGAAGCAAAAGATTACATTCGTTTTCTAGAAGCCGAAGTAGGCGTGCCAGTTTCGATTTTATCAACTGGCCCTGATCGTTCAGAAACCTTGGTTATTACCGACCCATTCGTTTAAATCAATTACGTTTTCAACGAAATCCAAAATCACTCGATCTAATTTAGTTAGCTCGGGTTTTTTTATGTCTGCGTTTTAAGGACGGGTTACGTTTTAATGATTTAGAAGTGAGCAGGCCTGCTCACTTTTAGACACCTTCTTTTCATATTGGTGTTTTGAATTGGACTTTATCTGGTGTTTCAAACAGTTTGATTTCAACTGGGTTGAATTCGCAGTAAATAGTTGCCAATTAAAGCGTAAACAAGGTGAAACACCGGCCATAGATTGGTATCATAGAGAGCTATTTTGTACAGATTGATTAAGTAAGGAAAAAAGCATGTTACAAGCCATTAGGAGTAATGCACAAGGTTGGATCGCTTGGGTCATTGTTGGTCTAATCATCTTAACGTTTGCACTGTTTGGAATTGACCAATATGCACGTGGCGACAAAGTCGTTGTGGTGGCACAAGTAAACGGTGAAGATGTAACCGCTCGTGAGTTCCTAGTGCTTTATAACCGCCAAAAGTCGCGTTTAGAACAGCAATTTGGTGACATGTACGATCAAGTGGTTAAAGATGAAGAGTTACGTGATCAAGTGTTGGATGCGTTAGTCGAGTCTGCCGTGATTCGTCAGTGGGCAAATGATAATCACATGACGGTTTCCGATCAGCAGTTAGCGATGACGATTCAGTCTGCAGATGTCTTTCAACAAGACGGCAAGTTTAATCAAAAAGTCTACGAAGAGATTATTTTGCGTAACGGTTTAAACGTGGCACGTTTTGAATATGAACAGCGTCAGTTCCTAGTTGAAAATCAATACAAAATGTTAACGCAGGGTTCAACGTTTGCAACAAAGTCAGAAGTTGAGCAGTTAGCCAAGCTTCAAGGTCAAGAGCGTAACGTGAACTATCTGCGCATTGACCAGCGTCCGTTCTTAAAAACGGCGGTAGTGACCGATGAACAAGTTAGTACGTTTTATGAAACGAACAAAGCTCAATACATTGCGCCTGAGCAGGTTGTCCTTGAATACATTGAACTCTCTCAAGAAGAGATGGCTAAAACGATTCCAGTCACCGACGAGATTATTCAAGCCTACTATGAAGAGAACAAGTCACTGTTTATGGTGCCTGAAAAACGTCAAGCTAAACACATTCTAATTAACATCGACGCGGCGACACCAGAAGGTGAAGCGGCTGCAATGAAAACCGTAGAAGAAGTGCAGGCTAAATTAGCCGCCGGTGAGTCATTTGAAGAACTGGCTAAAACCTACTCTCAAGATCCGGGTTCCGCACAAACGGGTGGTGACCTAGGCAGCTTTGAGCAGGGGATGATGGTACCTGAATTTGATGCCGCAGTTTTCTCAATGGAAGTTGGGCAAGTGAGTGAGCCGGTGAAAACCGATTTTGGGTATCACCTAATCAAGCTAACGGCCATTGAGCCTGCAAGCTATCAACCGCTTGCCGACGTTAAGGCACAAGTGACCGAACAGTATCAACTGCAACAAGCTGAAAAGCAGTATTTTGATTTGTTGGAACAGGTGAATACCATCGCCTACGAACAGTCGGATAGTTTAGCGCCCGTGACCGATGCAACCGGTTTAGCCATCCAAACCTCAGAACCGTTTAGCCGTAATGGGGGGGCAGATGCCGTTACCAGTAATAACAAAGTGATTAACGCGGCGTTTTCGGACGATGTTTTAAAAGCCCGTTTAAACAGTGCGTCCATTGAACTGGGCACAAACCACTCGGTTGTAGTGCGTGTTAAAGATTATATTGAGGCACGTCAAAAGCCTTTAACTGAAGTACAAGCCGGTATAAAAGAGAACCTTCAGCGTCAGGCTGCGATTGATGCCGCGGCTGAATTAGGTAAAACTTTATTTGCAAAAGTGACGGCGGGCGAAAACCCAGAGTCGTTAATGGCGGATGGTGTTGAATGGAATGTGGTCGGTTGGGTAGGTCGTAATTCACAAGCGATATTGCCGCAAATTACAAGTGAAGTCTTTAAAGACGCGAAACCTGTGGACGGTAAACCAACTTGGCGTTCAATGCAGTTGGCAACGGGTGATACTCTATTGATTCAAGTCACTGAGATTCGAAACGCTGAAGTTAATGATATGGAGAAAGCGCAGTTAGAGGGCGCGATCAGTGAGTTAATGGCCACCATCGAGATTGATTCACGCTTAAAAACATTAGTCGAATCGGCGGATATCGTTAAAAAATCGAATTATAAAACGATTAAGTAATGGTTTAAGGTTTGGTTAATTCAAAGTGAGCAGGCCTGCTCATTTTGAATATGCAAATTTGAGACATAAAAAAACCAGCGTTAAATGCTGGTTTTTTTATGTCTGGGATTTCTCAAACAAGCTCGTTTATGTCGCTCTATTATGTCGCCTCTAGCGAAAGAGATAATGCTTACGAATCGCTTGGGTAATATTCCAGTGGCAACCCATGCCAGCCGGCAGGGTAACCAAATCGCCTTTGCCAAAGGTCACGGGTTCACCACCATCTGGTGTGACCGTCACTTCGCCTTCTAAGATATAACAGACCTCTTCCGTGTCGTAAAACCATGGGAATTGCGACACCTCTTTTTCCCAAATAGGCCAACTGTTTACGTTGAGTTCATCCAGCGTGCTTTGAGTTGGGCTGGATTCTATTTGAATATTCATTGATCGACTCTCTTATTTATCACGATTGAACAGGTCACCAGGCGGTAAAGGCTCGTCATCATTTGGTACATTTCTGCTTAAAGCTTGTGCCGCTTGCAGATACTTTTTGCGTGACCAAATTAAGCCCCAACGACTGCCACCGACTTGTCGCCAAAGCGTTGCAGAGCGAATGCCCGCCAACAGAAGGGCACGTATTTTATTCGCGGTGGTATTGTTTTGTAAGTGCCCGTGTTTACCGTTGACCATCACGCGAGGATTCACATCACTGACGTTTTTGGTATAACAGTTCGCAAGTGAGGCAATCACATTTTCATGCATTGCGCCAAAATGTTCCTGTTGGGCTTTGGCGGTTTCCAGCATATTAAAAATGCTCTGCATCTTGCCATCCATTTCAGAGAGTTTCTTCTCTAAAATCATCATACTCAACACATAACGTGTGATTTCGACGTTACGATTTTGCACCGCCTGATCCGAACTCATTTGCGCAAGCAGGGTGCCGACCCCAACCTGAATATTAGCGGCAACGCCACCATAGACATCCAACGTATCGTTTGGATTATCTTTAAACAACGATTGTATCGTCGTTGCAAAAGCGGTGTCATCGGTTTTACCGGTAGTCGCAAGGTCATAAACCATCTGCGCGCTTTGGTAAATGCCAATTAATGCAATCGCACGATCTTGATTTGAATACTCAGACATTCTGATTCCTGTTGCTTATCTTATTTAATTTTCTTAAATGCTTAATATTAAACGTCAGTTCGTTCATCTAACGTGTGTAAACGCTGGTCGATAATGCCGCCACCTAGACAATCCTCGTCGTTTTCGCCACTGTAAAACACCACCGATTGTCCGGGTGCGATGGCGGTTTGTGGTTCATCAAACTGCACCACAATTTTACCGTTTTCATGTTCGATAATTTGGCAAGGTTGCTCGGCTTGACGATAACGAATTTTGGCTTTCAAAGGCGTGTTTAGAGCAGGGCATTCACCTGAAACCCAATCCAAGGTATCGGCAATTAACAGCGCGTGTTGCAACAGCGGGTGTTGTTTGCCTTGCACGGCCACTAAACGGTTATTGACTAAATCTTTGTCGGCGGCATACCAAGGGTCATTGCCCACACCATGCCCACCGCCAATACCCAAGCCTTTGCGTTGGCCTAATGTGTGATACATCAAACCGTCGTGCTTACCAATCACATTGCCTTGGTCATCGACAATGTCGCCCGGTTGAGCCGGCAGAAAGCGTTGTAAAAAGTCTTTGAATTTACGTTCACCAATAAAACAGATACCGGTGCTGTCTTTCTTATCATGCGTGATAAAACCCGCTTCTTCCGCCAGTTTTCGAACCACGGGCTTTTCCAGTTCACCAACCGGAAACAGGGATTTTTGCAGTTGATGTTGCTGCAAGGTGTACAAAAAATAACTCTGGTCTTTGTTATCGTCCAAGCCTTTTAACAGGTGGCAATGGCCGTCGGCATCTTTGCTCACGCGTGTGTAATGTCCGGTGGCAATGTAATCGGCACCCAATGACATAGCGTGCTGTAAAAAGGCTTTAAACTTGACCTCTTTATTACACAAAATATCAGGGTTAGGAGTTCTGCCCGATTTGTACTCGGCTAAAAAATGCTCAAAAACGTTATCCCAATACTGGCCAGAGAAGTTCTCAATATGCACAGGGATATCGAGCTTTTCAGCCACCGCCATCACATCTTTCATGTCCGCCATGGCTGGACAGTAATCTTCGGTATCGTCGCCTTCCCAGTTCTTCATAAACAGGCCTTCCACATCGTAGCCTTGTTGTTTTAAAAGAAGTGCAGCGACCGACGAATCGACGCCGCCAGAAAGACCAACAATGACTTTGATTTTTGAGTTATCCATGTACGAAGTCCATAAGCTGAAACAGCCGGTTAAATTATGTGTTTAAAAGTTATTGGGTATTTTACCAGAGAGCGGGGCGGCTGACGTATTCAAGCCGGTTTTTTGATTGTCCTATTTGCCGTCAGTATCGTATTATCGATTAAATAGTTTGGTTGTTTAATAGGGACGATTCCCCCTGTTTTAAACCGCCTAGTTTCCATTTTCCAATTTGAATACGAATCAGTCGCAAAGTAGGAAAGCCCACTGCCGCTGTCATGCGTCGTACTTGGCGGTTTTTGCCTTCGGTAATAGTGAGTTCTAACCAGCTGGTTGGAATGTTTTTGCGTTCACGAACCGGAGGATTGCGTTCCCAGAGCCATTTGGGTTCGCTGACAAGGCGTGCTTTTGCAGGGCGAGTTAGGCCATCTTTGAGTTTGATTCCACTGGCCAGTTGTTTCACCGCTTCAGAAGTCAGTTCACCTTCCACCTGAACTAAATAGGTTTTAGGCTGTTTGGTTTTTGGGTTAGCAATCTGTTGCTGAAATTTGCCGTCATCGGTTAAAAGCAGCAGGCCTTCCGAATCTCGGTCTAAACGCCCCGCGGCATAAAAACCGGGTTGATTGATGTAATCGGCCAACGTTTGACGTTGATCTTTAAATTCCGGTTCATCGGTAAATTGGCAGAGTACATTAAAGGGTTTGTTGAATAACAGCAGATTTGGCATAGGTTTGCTTCTTAAAACTCGATTCTTAAAACTTTAATAGAAAGCGGTGCAGGTGTTAAAATAATCCTCATTTTATCACTTTTGAAAATCATCGTACTCAACGACGAGTCATAAACAGTCAGGAATCCTTATGTCAGACACATCCAAGATTATTTATACCCTTACCGACGAAGCGCCCGCCCTAGCCACTTACTCGTTTTTGCCAATGGTGCAGGCGTTTACCGGTGCCGCTAACGTTGCAGTTGAGACGCGTGATATTTCTGTGGCCGCGCGTATTTTGGCCAACTTTTCAAGCTACTTAAAAGAAGACCAGCGTATTGGCGATACCTTGGGTGAATTAGGTGAACTGGCGACTACGCCAGAAGCTAACATCATAAAATTACCTAATATCTCAGCTTCGGTGCCTCAGCTTATTGAAGCGATTAAAGAGTTACAAGCGCACGGTTACGCCATTCCAGATTACCCTGCAGACCCAAAAACCGATGAAGAGAAAGCCATTAAAGCCTCTTACGCTAAAGTTTTAGGCTCAGCGGTTAACCCGGTTTTGCGAGAAGGAAACTCAGACCGTCGTGCGCCGTTATCAGTTAAAAACTACGCCAAGAAAAACCCACACTCAATGGGCGCTTGGGAATCCGATTCTAAAACCCACGTAGCGCACATGTCTGAAGGCGACTTCTACGGTTCAGAAAAGTCGATAACTTTATCTGAAGATTCGGCGTTCAAAATTGAGTTTGTTGCCGAAGATGGCACCGTCACTGAACTAAAAGGGACAGCACCATTACTTGCCGGTGAGGTCTTAGATGCTTCGGTCATGAGTCAATCTGCTTTGCGTTCTTTCTTAGAAGAAGCCATTGAAGATGCGAAAGCGCAAGGCGTGTTGTTCTCGTTGCACCTAAAAGCGACCATGATGAAAGTGTCTGACCCAATTATTTTTGGGAATGCGGTTGAAGTCTTTTTTGCCGATGTGTTTGCCAAACACGCTGACACTTTTGAAGCACTTGGTGTCAACGTCAATAACGGTTTGGGCGATGTTTACAGCAAGATTGAATCGTTGCCAGCGGATAAAAAAGCCGAAATTGAAGCCGATTTAGAAGCCGCGATTACCGCAGGCCCAGATATTGCCATGGTCGATTCTGATAAAGGCATTACCAACTTACACGTGCCTTCTGACGTGATTGTGGACGCGTCCATGCCAGCAATGATTCGTAGTTCGGGTCAAATGTGGAATAAAGACGGCAAGCAACAAGACACCATGTGCGTGATTCCAGATCGTTGTTATGCAACCGTTTACGAAGAGACCATCCGTTTTTGTCGTCACTACGGCGCGTTTGATCCAACTACCATGGGCTCGGTTCCAAACGTAGGCTTAATGGCGCAAAAAGCTGAAGAGTATGGTTCGCACGATAAAACCTTCCAAGCAACCGGAACGGGAACCATTCGTGCTGTGGATGCAAAGGGTGAAACCTTATTAGAGCAACCGGTTGAAGCGGGCGATATCTTCCGTATGTGTCAGGTAAAAGATGCACCGATTCAAGACTGGGTTAAATTAGCCGTGAGTCGAGCGCGTGCCACTGGCGCACCAGCCGTTTTCTGGTTAGACACCAACCGTGCCCACGACCACCAAATTATCGAAAAGGTGACGCACTACCTAACCGAGCACGACACAACGGGTCTAGAAATTCACATTATGGCGCCAGCTGAAGCCACGCGTTACACCTTGCGTCACGTTAAAGACGGCAAAGATGTGATTTCGGTTACCGGCAACGTACTGCGTGATTACCTAACCGACTTATTCCCAATTTTGGAACTAGGCACTTCAGCGAAGATGTTGTCGATTGTGCCATTAATGAATGGCGGTGGACTGTTTGAAACGGGTGCGGGTGGTTCTGCGCCTAAGCACGTTCAGCAGTTAATTAAAGAGAATCACTTGCGTTGGGACTCGTTAGGTGAGTTCTTAGCGTTAGCTGTTTCGTTAGAGCATTTGTCGCACAACTTTGATAACGCTAAAGCGCAAGTGTTAGCCAGTGCGTTAGATAAAGCCACTGGGCAGTTCCTAGACAACGACAAATCGCCATCACGTAAAGTGGGTGAGTTGGATAACCGTGGCAGTCACTTCTATTTAGCCATGTATTGGGCGCAAGAGTTGGCGGCACAAACTGACGATGCCGATTTAAAAGCGCGTTTTACGCCGGTTGCAGAAGCGTTATCTGCGAACGAAGATAAAATTGTCGCTGAACTTAACGGAGCGCAAGGTTCTGCGGTGGACATTGGCGGTTACTACCAGCCGGATACCGCTAAAACTTCTGCGGTGATGCGACCAAGCGCCACCTTAAACGCGATTATTGATGCGATCTAATTTAAGATTAAATCTACATTTATAACAATATCGTATAAATAAAAAAGCCCGTAAAAATGAGCAGGCCTGCTTATTTTTTACGGGCTTTTTTGTTTTGATTTTTAAAACGAAAATATTATAAACGTTAGGATTTGTGGTACCATTTTGTGTACCACAATTAAATAAGGGGTTAGATAATGATTTCTTTAACAGCAACCGATGCCAGAAAGACCCTGTTCGAATTGATTAAACAATCTAATCAACAGCATGAGATATTTGAGATTCAACACAAATCAGGCAATGCAGTTATTATGTCGGCAGATGAGTATGAGAGTCTACAAGAGACTTTAGCGCTGCTTTCTCAACCAGGCTTTAAACAGGCGTTTGATGAGTCGGTTAAGCAAGCGGATAGTGGCAAGACCGTCTCTTTTGATGAGGTTTTTGGTGAGGCGCAATAGTGGTTTGTCAAACGTATCAAATTGAATTCACCAAAAAAGCACAAAAAGACGTTCAACAACTTTCCCCCAAATTAAAAAATAAATTAAAAGATATTTTGCGCAATAAGATTGCTGTTAATCCTTTGTCTGGGAAAGCTTTGTTGGGTGATTTAAAAGGCTATTATTCAGTACGATTAAGTTTTCAAGATCGAATTGTATACCGAATTGAAGCAGATGTTTGTGTGGTGATGGTAATCCGAGCTAAGAGCCATTACGGTGATTAAGTTTGAGGATAAATCTTCATAAATCAGCACACCCAGCAGGGGGTATAAAGACCTGCTAATTTTGGGTAAGTTCTTGTCCAGAGAAACCTACTCAACAATCAAATAGGGTTCTTTATCTTCCACGCCATTCCATTCGTCGGCATCTGTAGGCGCGGGAATCACTTCGGTAATCACTGGCCAAATGGTTGCAAGGTCAATATTCAATTGACGGTAATGCTCCATGCCTTTAGGTAAGGCGTCTTCCTGAAAAATCGCTTCGGCGGGGCATTCGGGTGAACACAAGTCGCAATCAATGCACACCTCTGGGTTAATCGCCAAAAAGTTCGGGCCTTCATGAAATGCATCCACTGGGCAAACCGCCACACAATCGGTGTACTTACATTTTATGCAATTTTCAGTTACTACAAATGCCATGTGCTTTGTTAGCCTTTATTGTTAACTTTAATACGTCAATTTCTGCTAAAATTTCGCGATTAAAATCGTGTTTTTATGTGCAAGTAGTCTACTCAATGCCTGCCAGATTGCAAGATTAAATCCTGCGTTTATACGCGCCGTTTTTAGTCTTGTGATTCATTTTTTTGTTTTATCTTTACCATAACTAGGTAACGTAAATTTTGGATGTCTTATGATTCGTATCACCAATGTCAAACTCCCACTCGACCATACCGAGCCGCACCTTACCGAAGCGATTCTGGACGCTTTAAAAATAAATGAGAGTCAACTCGTTGATTTTACAGTGTTTAGACGTGGTTTTGACGCACGCAGTAAAAACAAAATTACCTTGCTGTACACCATTGACGTCAACGCCAAGGATGAAGCAGGCCTGCTAAAAAAACACGAGAACAATCAGAACGTTCGCTTAACCCCAGACATGACTTATAAGTATGTGGCCAAAGCCCCTGAGAACTTGCAAGAGCGACCAGTGGTCGTGGGCTTTGGGCCTTGCGGAATTTTTGTAGGGTTAGTGTTGGCCGAGATGGGCTATAACCCAATCATTCTTGATCGTGGTAAAGCAGTGCGTGACCGCACCAAAGACACCTTTGGTTTTTGGCGAACTCGAACCTTAGACACCGAATCCAACGTGCAGTTTGGAGAAGGTGGGGCGGGCACGTTCTCGGACGGTAAGCTTTGGACACAGGTTAACGACAAAAAACATTACGGTCGTAAAGTCATGCACGACTTTGTAGACGCTGGCGCACCCGAAGAGATTTTATACGTCAGTAAACCACACATAGGTACCTTTAAACTGGTGGGTATGGTCGAAAAAATGCGCGCCAAAATCATCGAACTGGGTGGCGAAATTCGTTTTAGTTCACGTGTGGATGATTTGCACATAGAAGATGGGCAAATCACCGGTTTAACCCTGTCGAACGGTGAGCAAATTAAATCCAGACATATTGCTTTAGCCACCGGACACAGTGCGCGCGACACCTTTGAAATGTTGCACAAAAAAGGCGTGTACATCGAAGCCAAACCGTTCTCGATTGGTTTTCGTATTGAACACAATCAATCGGCGATTGACGAAGTGTTGTTTGGCAAAAATGCCGGAAATCCAATCTTAGGCGCAGCCGATTACAAACTGGTTCACCACTGCAAAAACGGTCGTTCGGTTTATAGCTTTTGTATGTGTCCGGGTGGAACGGTGGTGGCCGCCACCTCTGAAGAAAATCGCGTGGTTACTAATGGCATGAGCCAGTATTCACGAAACGAACGTAACGCCAACAGCGCCATTGTGGTCGGTATTGACCCAAAAGATTACCCAAGTGATAGCCCGTTAGCTGGTATTGAACTGCAACGCCAACTGGAAAGTGCGGCCTATGTATTAGGTGGCGAAAACTACGATGCGCCAGCCCAATTAGTGGGCGACTATTTAGAGGGCAAATCGTCGGCAAAATTTGGCAAAGTCGAACCCTCTTACACACCGGGCGTTAAACTCACCGATCTAACCGATATACTGCCTAAATACTGCCTAGAAGCGATTCGTGAAGCGATACCGGCATTCAATAAAAAGATTAGCGGCTTCGCCCTAAAAGAGGCCATGCTAACCGGCGTAGAAACCCGCACCTCTTCACCCGTCAGCATTAAACGTGATGAACACTACCAAAGCGTCAACACCAAAGGCCTCTATCCAGCAGGCGAGGGCGCAGGCTATGCAGGTGGCATTATGTCTGCGGCAATCGACGGAATAAGAGTGGCTGAAGCGATGGCGTTGGCGATTAATGAAGAGAATTAGACACATCAAAACTGAGCACACCCCGCAAGGGGTATAAAGGCCTGCTCAGTTCTAATTAATTAAAAAGTATTCGTAAATCTACTAGGTTGCGTTTATAGTAACCCATTGTTTTATTGACTTGGTTTTACGTCGTTATTTAGGCAATCTAAATAATTGTGACAATTCACTTTAAACCAGCTTAAAACGAATAAATTAACACTTAATACATCCTAAATATTCGTATAAAACGGCTTTTATATACACGGTTCAAATACGTTTTATGTAAGTTTTAGGTTGTCTAATAATAGTTAGGCGTATAAAAGAACAAAGGTAATCTCATGAATCAGCGAATACACAGGTCAAACAAAGAGCCAAAAAGGGATGGTCTTTCATGGGATGAGCTCTGGAAAGGTAAAGAAAAAGGATTAATCACCTGCTGGGAAGTTGGTAGAGAGTTAAGAGTAAAAGAACCAGAGCTTGCTTCACGTGCAGAAAAAGGTGAACTTCCTGTGTTGGGCTGGAAAGGTGGTGTTGAAAAAAAGACTAAGAAAGGAGAAAAGTTCGGAACACTATTTTATTTAGCTCAATGGCAAGGTTTAAGGGGTGATGATCTAGACATTGATCTTTCTCATGAACCAGAGCTTGTATGTACTAAAACTGGAATGCGGGTTATTTATACAGGCGATCTAAAGAAATATGGGAACGCTTGAAAATAAAATGGACTTCGTGGCTATTGACGTAGAAACCGCAAATGCAGATATGGCATCAATATGCCAAATTGGGGTGGCTAAATATAACAATGGAATATTGGTCGAGGAGTGGTCATATCTTGTTGATCCTGAGGACTATTTTGACTTTATCAATATTGATATACATGGAATAACAGAAGAAGATGTTGAAGGAAAACCCACATTCCCTGAAATATTCAATCAATTGGGTAGTTTGTTGAATGATTCAATTTGCGTTAGCCACACCCATTTTGATCGTGTATCCATTAGTCGTGTTTTAACAAAATATGGTCTACCCAATTTTGAAACTACTTGGCTTGATTCAGCCAGAGTAGCGCGGAGAACGTGGGAAGAATTTGCATGGGGTGGTTACGGCCTCGCCAATATATGTAACAAAATTGGTTATCAGTTTGAACATCATGATGCGCTAGAAGATGCAAAAGCATCTGGTTATGTACTGCTGGCAGCTATTGAAAAATCCGGGCTAGATGTTAATGCTTGGTTGAAACGCATAAAACAACCGATTGATTTATCAAATGTATCAAGCGGTGCAGCCATAAAAAGAGATGGAAACCCCGAAGGCGAGTTGTATGGGGATATACTGGTGTTTACTGGCACATTGGAAATATCCCGTAGAGAAGCAGCTGATCTGGCCGCCAGTATCGGTTGTACTGTTGCCGCCGGGGTAACAAAGAAAACAACATTATTAGTCGTAGGCGACCAAGATATTACCAAATTGGCTGGCAAAGAAAAAAGCTCTAAGCATATAAAAGCAGAACAGCTTATAAAGAAAGGCCAAAGCATTCGTATCTTAAAAGAGAGCGACTTCAAGGAGCTTGTGACTCACGCAGAAACAAACGCCTAACAAGGCGCTCGTTCGGATGCAAACTACGCTGGAATAACTGGGGTAATAACTGGGGTCAGAGTCAAATTAAATTTTTAACCAATTAAAAATTAACGGAAATTATAAATAACGTTACTCTGACCCCAATTAAAACATCATTCCAAAACAAGCAGGCCTGCTATTTTTGCAGGCCTTTTTGTTTTTTGCTGTAAGCTTAATCTTTATGCGTATTTCATCGCTTTCAGACTGAGCGTCATTAGTTAAAATTCATAAAGGCCAAATCATGGAAAAAATGTTTAGTGTAATCTTCTCTGGAGCGAATCTTTTCGCGGCTTTAATTCTGTTAGCCTTATCTCTCATAATTATGGGGTGGTCTGTTTATGAGGTCTTTATTAGCTTTAACGAGCAAACTGGGTTTATCTCATTAATGCTTCAGTCTGTCGGTGCAATAATCATATCTGCAGCCATTATTGATGTTGCAAAGTATATGATGGAAGAGGAAGTGTTTAAGAATAAAGAGCTTCGCGATCCTGAGGAAGCAAGACGAACCATTACCAAAATAATGGTGATTATTGCAATTGCAGTCAGCATTGAAGGGTTGGTTTATATTTTTAATGCAGGAACCAAAGACCTTACGCTTTTGCTTTATCCGGCTTTACTCATTGTGGTATCGGCGATTTTAATTGTGGCACTGGGGATATATCAAAAGTTAAGTGCGACTATTGAAAAAGTAGAGAAAGAAAACGCTTAACAATACATATCAAAATTGACATATTTTTGTTTGAATTGATTGAGGCCAGAGTGAGATAAAATTTTAACCTATTGAAAATTCATAGAAATTAGAAATGACATTACTCTGACCTCAATTAAAACTAAAACTCAGCAGACCTTTTTGTTTTTTACGGCAACCACATTAACCATTCTAAAAATGCCTTCCAAGTCTAGAGTTGGCAGATTCATCCATTCTTAATAAACTCTCATTGCGTTTATATAAACCCTTGTTTTATAAATGTTTTAACGGCACCTAATGTTCGGTGTTACGATGAATGGGTATCGTTAGGCTTCATGGCGTTTCAATCGCATTGCCAACCGAGGTAAGTGTGGCTTGCTAAGTTAAGTCACTTGGTCTTTTGGGTGATGCGCGTTTTAAAGATTTTTAATCAATCGGAGAATAAAATGAGCAATAAAGAACTGTATAAACAGAAAATGCAGGCCCAGTTAGATGAATGGGAAGCAGATATCGATAAGTTAAAAGCCAAGGCGGCTGGCGCGAATGCTTCTGCAAAATTGGAGTGGCACAAGGATATCGATGCGCTTAAAGTTAAAATTGCGCACGGAAAGACCAAACTCACAGAAATTGAAAACGCGAGTGATGAGGCTTGGGAATCGATTAAAGAGGGCGCAGATACCGCATGGGATTCTCTGAAAACTGCCATGGTTGAAGCAAAATCGAAGTTCAAGATTTAGCGGTATTAGCTCTACTCAACACAAAAACGTTCACCAATACGTACACCAAAAACTAATCTATTAAACGTCCAGACGTTTTCTACAACGCACTTTCTCTCTTTTGACGTATTTTCTATTTCGGAGTGTTGAGCATTCCAAATAGAGCTGCGGTTAGGTTTCAAATTATGGCTCATAATCCATAGCTTAACCTATACCTTAACCCTGAAAACGCCCCGTGCTTATCTATTCAATTTTTACAGGATGCCCCATTGTTAGCCACCTTTATTTCGTTATCGTTTGCAGCGGTTCTTTTAACCATTGGGTTTGTTTTTGTTAATTTCCTGCCTTTGTTAAAACGGCTTCAGCTCCCAGTTTCGATTGTGGCTGGATTACTGGGGTTGTTATTGGCGCAAATCTCGTTCGGGTATTTTGATTTAGGTGAGAATGCGCGAGGCATTTTTCCGGAAACGTATTTTCTGGAGATGCAGCAATTACCTGCAATTTTTATCAATCTTGTCTTTGCAACATTGATGTTAGGCATGCCAAAGCTTAATGTGGGCAGTTCAATACGTCTTGCTGCACCCAATATTGTTATGGGTCATGGCTTTGCTTGGGGTCAGCATTTTGTGGGTGCGCTTCTGGCCATTTTTGTGTTTTCTTATTTTTACGAAAATTCTGAGTATATGGCGCCGTTGATTGCCATTGGATTTCAAGGTGGGCATGGTACGGCAGCGGGGTTAAGTGGGCCATTTGAAAGTTTAAACTTTAAAGAAGCCATCGATTTGGGTTTGGGTGTGGCAACGGGCGGCGTTCTTATCGGGCTTTTGTCGGGGATTCTTATTTTTAAAATCGTTTCACGAAAGGATAAGCAGATTACTCAAAGCACGATTGCTTTTGATAAGTATGAAGCCGACCATCAAGGGGATATTTATAAAAGTGAGATGAAGTTTAAAACCAGTATGGTGTCTAAATTTTCAGTTCAATTTGGGTTTATTGGTTTGGTCATTTTTACAGGCTGGTTAATGCTAGAAATTTTGATCACTCTGGAAGCCTACTTTTTCGCCAATGCTAAAGTAAGTTTGATGGCGTACATTCCCTTGTTTCCGATGGTGTTAATTGCCTCGATTTTATTAAATGGGGTTTTTAGAAAAACAGGGCTGTTTCGGTTTTTAGATAGAAGGTCGATTGACCAAATAGGCAGAATGGCTCTGGATTTTTTGATTGTCTGTGCCGTTGCGACCTTGAGTTTGAAAGTGTTAATGGATTACAAACTGGCTGTTGGAACACTGTTGTTAGCCGGTTTGATTTGGAATGTTGGGATATTACTTCTGTTTGCTCGGTTTATCTATCCGCACCCTTGGTACGTATACGCGTTGCCGGATTACGGTGGAGCAACGGCCACTACCGCAAGTGGTTTGTTGTTAGCAGATGTGGCAGACCCACGAAGGCTGACCGATTCTAAAAAAGCGTATATGTTTAAACAGCCTTTTTATGAACCGTTTATGGGCGGTGGGTTAGTGACTGCAATGGCGATCCCGGTTATTAAGTTTTGGGGGATTTGGTCGTATTTGTTTATAACAGCAGGCGCGCTGTTGATTGTGGTTTTAGTTGGGTTTTTGTTATGGCGAAAGCAAAAGTATTCTTAATATCACATGGTTTTAGCTTGATTAGTGTTGTGAGAGCAGAAGGCACATAATTAAGTGGCCGTGATTGCACCGATAACTAAATAGAACTTTTTTCAATAGGACTAAAAATATGCAGCCAATATCAAAAGGGCTAAAAAAAGTTCTGATTTTTACCGCTGTGGTTTCAGTCATCTCGATTGGCTATTACATTTATGCGCTGTTTGTTTACGCACCCATGGAAGAGAGCAAAACCTTTTTATCCGAATTAGGTGAGGGTTTTGGTGAGATAGGCTTGTGGCTTCTGTTGTTTGTTTATTTCCGTACCTTAATCAAACTTCTTTTGGGTAAAGGCCCTATTGCACACAGAATCCTCCCCGAGTATTCGCCGCCTGTTGATGCAAATCTATTCAATAAATTAATTCATTTTTTAGACAGAACCCACGTCTATTTTGGGGTGGCTGCGGTTGCGGTTATATTGTTGCATATCGTGTTACTTGGGCTGCCAATGCACATTTTGTTTTTCCCAGCGGTACTTATTTTAATACTTTGGCAGGCCGCATTTGGTATGTTCATTAGCTGGCGATACTCGCCCAAAGAACTTAAAAAGTTTGCCTATCTGGTGCACGCACAACTTTTTACCGGCATTATGATCGGTATCTTTTCTTATCTTGGGCACCTCTTAATTGATGATTGAAAAGGGTTTCAATCACCGGCATAAAAATAGGTCGAATTCAATTAAGGAATATCCAAACCAAGCAGGCCTCATACTCGCTAGCGAGATGTGCTCATTTGCAGGTTTTTTTGTGCCTAAATAAATCCAAGTTTTGCTTTTGGATGGGGTCTATATGAATTTAGTTAAAGGATTCAGTGAGATGCAATAACTGAAGGCAGACTGAAATTAAATGAACAGTTGCCTGAAATTTATAATAAATTAGCTATTGCTTTACTCCGATTTTTATTATTCAAGAGAGCAAAACCCGTGACATCATTTATCAAATCCTATTTGAACTTAACAAGTCGATTATTGGCTATCTCTTTAATGGGTTTGCTGGTGGGTTGCGGCACACTCCAAAAGTCATCTACAAACAACCTTGAAGACTTATCTGAAGAACAGCTGTTACGACATACTTATACCAGTGCGGTGGATAATATTGAGCGTGACGCGTATCTCTTTTTGCCTAGAGGGTACGATAAAGCGTCCTCTTATCAGTGGCCAGTTATGATTTACCTGCACGGTGATGGCGAACGTGGCGATGGTAAAGACGATCTTGATTATGTCATGGCTTATGGCCCACTTTATGAAGCTTGGGTTCAGAAGAGGGATTTGCCCTTTATTTTAATCGTGCCACAGCTTCCACTTTTTGGCCGAGATGGGCCTGATGGACCTTCATACATTCAAAATCGCACTAAAGAAGCCATACCTAAAAGATTGGAAAAGGGCGTGCCTCCGCACAACAGAGACTTGCCGGCATTGACTATTTTTGGCGCCATGCAAGGGGCGGTTGTCGATGAATTATTGCCTGACCACA
Source organism: Thiotrichales bacterium (assembly GCA_016938655.1). GTDB lineage: Bacteria > Pseudomonadota > Gammaproteobacteria > Thiomicrospirales > Thiomicrospiraceae > Thiomicrorhabdus. The sequence goes on from JAFGUG010000011.1 coordinate 451,574, forward strand.
GAGAATATGAAAACAAGTTCGGTTGGAAGCGAAATGACCCAGATGTGGTTGAAATTTTAGATTCCATTCTCAAGACCTATCACGCCGATGCGGATCGCGTGTACCTCACCGGTGCAAGTGAAGGTGCTTTTGGTGTTTGGCATTATGCTAGCGTTTATCCCGAGCGATTTGCGGCACTTTTGCCGGTTGTTGGTTACCCATCTATTCAACAGGCGGAGGCGGTTGCAAAGGCAGGGATTCCAGTATGGACTTTTTCAGGTGGTCGAGATTCTGTTGTAGAAACCAAGTACTTCTTTGCGGGCATGAATAAAATGGAAGAGCTGGGGGCAACCATACGGTTTACGACCGAGCAGGATATGTCGCATGATGTCTGGAATAGAGTGTATTCGCGTGATGATGTATATCGCTGGTTATTGCAGTTCCGTAAGCCTTAATTCACATCAAAACTTAACAGGCCTCGATACTCGCTTGTGGGATGCGCATTTCAAGGTTTTTGTGCTCTTATAAAACAAACATTATCTTTCGGGTTGGTTGTAAATGAGTTTATTTAAAACGATTCAACGAGTTGTGGTTCGGCAACGGTTGCGGCAGAGCAAGATTCCTTTGCGTTTGTGGCATCGCACCATTGCAAACATGCCGATGGTGCAACGTTATACCGCACAAGAGCGGCTTCAGCTTCGGTTGTTGGCGGGTGAGGTGTTGCGGTTAAAGCAGATTGTTCCGGTTCAAGGGATGGTGTTAACGGATGAGATTCGGGTGACACTTGCCACGCAAGCGGCAATGGTGGTGTTTGGGTTGGAATCGGTTAATCAGTTTTCTGCGTTGGACTGGTTGCGTAATTGGAATCACATTATTGTTTACCCCACGCCGTTTCGAAATGGTCGTGAGAACTTATTAAGTCCAAATGGTTTGGTGATGAGTCAATCGGCGTTTCAGTCGGGTGAAACCAGTCACCAAGGCGGCATTATTATTGATTGGCAAGATGATGCACCGCATCCACTGCGTGCCCATGCCAACCAAGTGTTCATGCACGAGATGGCGCACAAACTGGATATGTTGGATGGCAATACCAATGGTCATCCGCCGTTGCACGCCACTATGAAAGAGTCCGATTGGTTCAGCGCATTCGAAGTGGCTTTTGAAACGTTACAACTGCAAATTAACTACGGACAATCGCCCGCGATTAACCCGTATGCCGCTACCAACGCCGCGGAGTTTTTTGCAGTGAGCACCGAATATTTCTTTGAATCGCCCGAACATTTAAAGCGGGTTTTCCCGGATGTCTATCGGCAACTTTGTCTGTTTTACAAACAAGACTTCGCTAAAAACTAAAGTCTTAAAATCGCAAACACACCCATCAATTAAAACTTAGCAGGCCTGCTAACTTTCCGTTTATCCATTTAATACTATCTATTTATTACTTTAAATAAAGTCTTTAATCTATTGATAAATAGTAACTTAGTTTAATTAAAACGGTGCAGGGCAGTGGAATGTATTTTGTTCTAGCGTGATGGGATGCGTAAAGGTAATGCTGTTGGCGTGCAACATTAAACGCTCCGCTTTAAAGAACGCTTGGTCAGTGGCGTATAGGTCGCAACCTAAAATGGGGTGGTTAATTTGGGCACTGTGTACACGCAGCTGATGGGTGCGACCGGTGACCGGTTTAAACAAAACACGAGTGGTTTGGTTGTCTAAATCACGTTCTATCACTTGGTATTCGGTCAGGGCGTGTTTGCCCGTTTCAGCACAAATCTTCTGTAACGGAAATTCACCTTTAGCAATCGGCAAGTCAATCAACCCTTCATCGTCCAACAACAAACCATCCAAAATAGCGGTGTAAGTTTTTTCGACTTCGCCATTTTGAAACTGTTTACCAATTAAGCCATTCACGGTTTTATTCAACGCCACCACCATCATCCCCGAGGTTCCAAAATCCAGACGGTGCAACAGCGTGCAAGTTGGAAAGTCTTGCACTAATCGGTAGTGCACCGAATCTAAATTGTCCGGGTGTTTGCCGGACAAACTGAGCAGGCCTGTTGGTTTGTTAATGATTAACAGATGCGCATCTTGATAGAGAAGCTCAATTTTTCCGTGACAAATGGGCGCAATAAACGGGTCGGTTTGCGGTTGCATAATTTAGTGTTTTGACTCGTGTATATGATGCGCATTGGAATCGGTCTCGGTGTCGGGTTTTTGGTCAATCTCATGCAAAATCCATTCACGCAGATAACGTTTTAGATGGGTGAGTTGATGTCCATCAATCACGCCGACATTCAGCAGTTTGGCTTTGGGTAGGTTAGCGCCAATCAGCTCGGTGGTGACCAGTAACGAATGTGCAGTGGCACCGCCCAACCGGTTTCTAAGGCTGTCTAAACGTTGTAGGTGTAAGTTGATGTTGACGTTGTTACCGGTTTTACACTCCACCACAAACAGTTGATTGTTGGCAATAAACAGTACATCTGCTTCATCGTAAGCGTTTTCACGTTGCAACTTTACGCCAAACGCCACCTCTTTAATTTTTTCAATTTCCGCTTTCAGTTCTAACACGGTTCGGTAGGTAAAGTACTCGAGCCAGCCGCCTTCAAAAAAGGTGCGTTTCCAGCTGTCGTTTTCAGGCAGAGGGTAGGTTTCGTTATTTTCGGTTTTAAGATGCAAGACGTTTTGGTTGTGCAGTTTTCTTAAAAAGCCAACCAGTAGATCGGCTTTTAAACGGCTATGGGTGTTGTTGATGTCGTTAAGGTAGTAATGCTCTTTGTGTTTAATGAGCTTAATCGATTTACCGCGTGCAAACCTTGTCGAGAAGTGTTGATAGGTATTGAGCGCAAATTGTTGCAAGATGATTTTTTCGATGGCGTTTACCAAGTTATTGGCAAAGTTCGCTTGACTGGCCGTGAGGCGCACCGGATGACAGTGTTCAATGCCGTGCGCGTGTAAAAATTCCCCAAGCTCAATGTTTTCGGCAATATTAAATTCTGGCAGGCCTGCGGGTTGTATCCATTTAAATTGGTCGTTGGGCAAAAGATAGTAAAGCCCTGCTTCGGTGTTTTCAAACGCTTTAAAGGCGCCCAGTGCATAGAGTTGACTGGCGCAACTGAGGTTAATTGCCAGTTGATTACGTGGCGTGTTTTTTACTAAGTCTTGCAAGTTTACGACAATCTCATTCAATTCAAATGCGGGCTCCGTTAAGCACAATTTGGGGTTAATGTTGTGGGCTTGGTAGATACTGGCTAAGCGGTTGGCTTGGTCTACAAAGTTCTCGGTGTACACAATCAAAACCGTTTTTACCACCAAACGCTCGTCCAAAATAGGGCCTAAATTAGGCGCCATCTCACGGTTCACAAAAATCAGATGTGTACTGTACTGGTTAATGACGGTGGCTTTTTTCATATTAGCTTCCTTCATGGCCGCTTCTTTCATAACGATGAGTAACCTTAATTCGTTGGTTTGAGTATGGCAACGTTGCTTGCTTTCATTCTAAAGTGATTTAGTGGAATGAGTCAGCGTTATTTTTATATCCGCATCATCCATTTTTGCTAAAAACCCCGCATATTCATCGATAACATTCTGCACAGTTGCAAGCTCCGCGTGTATTATAGTTGCCTATGAAATATTCTAACTTTCCTATCCAATTTCGATGCAGATAATCCAATTATGAAAACCCCAAGTAGAATCTTACCGTTGGTCGAAGATGGGTTAGTCGATGAAGTGATTCGTCGCCTAATGAGTGGCAAAGAGGCCGATGTCTTTATGGTGCGTTGCGGTGATGAAATTCGCTGTGCCAAGGTCTATAAAGAGGCCAGCAAACGCAGTTTCAAAAAAGCCGTAGAGTACCAAGAGGGCCGCAAGGTGCGTAACAGTCGCCGCCAACGTGCCATGGAAAAAGGCTCTAAGTTTGGTCGTCAACAACAAGAAGACATCTGGCAAAATGCCGAGGTTGACGCGTTGTATACCTTGGCCAATGCCGGTGTGCGCGTGCCGCAACCCTATGGCTGTTTTGACGGTGTGTTGATTATGGAACTCATTACCGATGACAATGGCGATGTGGCTCCACGTTTAAATGACGTGGATATGTCCGCTGAACAAGCCATTGAAGATCACACCGAGATGATGGAGAACATCAAACTCATGCTGTGTGCCGGTTTGATTCATGGGGATTTATCGGAGTTTAACGTGTTGGTGGATGATTACGGCCCAGTGGTGATTGATCTGCCGCAAGCGGTGGATGCCGCAGCGAACAACAACGCCAAACGTATGTTAACGCGTGATATTAACAACATGACTAACTACTACTCGCAGTACGCCCCCGAACTCAAACAGACCCAATACGCTAAAGAGATGTGGGCGCTGTTTGAAGCGGGAGAGCTCACACCCGATACCGAATTAACCGGCGAATATGATGTGATTGAAGCCGATGCGGATGTGGATTCGGTCATGGAAGAGATTAAAGCCGCGTTTGAAGAGGAGCAAAAACGCCAAGAGCGTATGCGTGGGCCAAGTGATGATGAAGACGAGTCGCGTTAAGATAGAGTGTTAAAAGGGTAAAAGGTTAAAAATGGCAAAGAAGTTTTATGTGGTTTGGCAGGGCAGAACGCCGGGCATTTACACCGACTGGAATAGTTGTAAAGCACAAGTAGAAAAGTTTGCAGGCGCACGCTACAAGTCCTTTCCTACGAAAGCGGAAGCGCAACAGGCGTTTGGAAGTTCAGCTTCAAGCTCACTAAGTTCACCTGCAAAATCTAGCAGCACGGTTAAAAAGAAACCTGCGGTAAACGGCATTAAAACCTACACCGCCGCAGAAATCGACAAAATGGTGTTAGACGTAAAATTCTTTACCGATGGCGGTTGTGAACCTAATCCAGGGCAAGCGGGATCGGGCATGGCAATTTATCGTAATGAATATGGCTCAGAACAGATTTCCGAACTCTGGTACGGGCTTTATAACCCGGTGGGCACCAACAACACCGCAGAATTAAACGCCCTACATCAAGCGTTAATGATGGCCAAAACCGAATCCGAACAGGGTAAAAGTGTGGCCATTTTTTGTGACTCTAAATATTCCATACAGTGTGTCACCCAATGGGCGATTGGTTGGGAGAAAAAGGGCTGGAAAAAAGCCGGCGGCGAGATTAAGAACTTAGAAATGATTAAAGCGATGTTTGCCCTGCACCAAACGCTAAAAAACAAAATACAAGTGTTGCACGTTAACGGCCATGTAGGCGTGGAAGGCAATGAACTGGCCGACCGTATGTCGATGATGGCCATTAAACAACAAGAACCGGATTTTAAACGCTACGCCGATAAAATTAACGTGGCCGAAATTTTAGCCATGCAAGCCGGCTAACCATCGCTTTATTATGGGCTTGGTAACGGCTTAATAACGGTTAAATAACGTCTTTAAAACAGCTTAAAGCCCTTAAACCCGATTATTAAACGGTTTGCTTATGAACCTTAGCAGGCCTGTTCAGATTATAGAAATAAGGAAAAACCATGTTGAAAACAACCGATATTGCAGGCATTAAATTAACCGAATACAGTCATGGTGCGGGTTGCGGCTGCAAAATCTCGCCCATGGTGCTCGACAGCATTTTAAAAACCAGCATGGCGATTACCCCAAACCCAAATTTATTAGTCGGTAACAGCACTAAAGACGATGCCGCCGCCTACGATTTAGGTAATGGCACCTCGGTATTAAGTACCACCGATTTCTTTATGCCGATTGTCGATGACCCGTTTACCTTTGGGCAAATTGCCGCCACCAACGCCATTAGCGATATCTATGCCATGGGCGGTAAGCCGTTAATGGCGATTGCCATTTTTGGTTGGCCAATTGATAAGTTACCGGCAGAGGTTGGCCAGCAAGTGATTGAAGGCGGACGTGCTACCTGTGAAGCGGCCGGTATTCCATTAGCGGGTGGGCACTCGATTGATGCACCCGAACCGATTTTTGGGTTAGCCGTTACCGGTATTGTTGATAACAAACATTTAAAAATGAACGCCTCAGCCGAAGTAGGCTGTGAGCTGTTTTTAACCAAACCGATTGGCATTGGTATTTTAACCACCGCTCAAAAACAGAAAAAAATTCAACCAGGGCACATGCAAATGGCGATTGAAGCGATGACTACCTTGAATAAAGCCGGCAGTGATTTTGCCAAAATTGATGGTGTCACCGCGTTAACCGATGTGACCGGCTTTGGTGTCTTGGGGCATTTGATTGAGATTTGTGAGGGCAGTAACATTGCCGCACAAATTGAATTTGATAAGGTACCAATTCTGCCGAATGTTTTAGAGTATTTGGCGCAAGGTTGCACACCGGGCGGCACCGGGCGTAACTATGACAGTTACGGACACAAAGTCTCCGGCCTGTTCGATTCAAGCGTGAGCGAAACGCAGAAGATGATTTTGTGCGATCCGCAAACATCAGGCGGTTTATTGGCGGCGGTGCGCCCCGATGCGGTCGCCGAGTTTAAAGCGGCCGCTGAAAAACACGGTTTGTATTTAGAACCGATTGGCAAAACGCTTTCTACCAGTGAACAGACCCATTGGGTTGAGGTTATTTAATGCCCGTTAAACTCACCGAATTTACCGCCGAACTGCCGCAAACCGATGATTTTCTTTCGATTGTTTTAAACAACACGCCGTTGATTGATGTGCGTGCACCGGTCGAGTTTGCGCAAGGGGCATTCCCATCGGCGATAAATTTGCCGTTAATGACCGACCAAGAACGCCATCAGGTTGGGTTACGGTACATGCAAAACGGCAATGCCGCAGCGGTTGAGTTGGGGCATAAACTGGTTAACGAAACCGCTCGTGCGCCCAGAGTGGAAGCTTGGAGTGCATTTATGGATGCCAATCCCGATGCGCTTCTTTACTGCTTCAGAGGCGGAATGCGCTCCAAAATCTCTCAGCAATGGTTGCAAGACAGTGGTCGTGAAATTGTCCGTTTAAAAGGCGGGTACAAAGCCTTTAGACGTTACTTGATTGACTTTTTAGACGCGGTACCCAAAACGTTTACTGCCAAAGGTATTCAGCCGATTGTGTTGGCAGGGCGTACCGGTTCTGGTAAAACCTTGGTGGTCAAACAGATAGAAAACACGATTGATCTAGAGGGTTTAGCACACCATCGAGGTTCCGCGTTTGGGCGACATGCCACACCGCAACCAACCCAGATAAATTTTGAAAACACACTTTCAATGGCATTCATTCGGTTTTTAGAAACCCCTTTTAAGTCGTTGATTTTAGAGGATGAAGGACGCAATATTGGTTCGGTTAACTTCTCGAGAGAGACGTTTGATTATTTAAAAAGCGGGCCACGCATTATTGTCGAAACGTCACTTGAAGAACGCACAGCCATTACCTTGGATGAGTATGTGGTTGAAGCGCAAAAAGAGTATCCAACGCTTGAAGCATGGGTTGAGTTTATGCAGGCGGCCTTTGGTCGTATTCGCAAGCGCTTGGGCGGAGAGCGCTATCAAAGAGTGGTTAAACAGTTTGACCTAGCAATGCAATTGCAAGCCCAAAATGGTGACCTTGATGGTCATAAAGCTTGGATAGAAACGTTGTTGGTTGAGTATTACGACCCGATGTACGACTACCAAATGCAAAAGGGTGACTATTCGGTTTTGTTTAAAGGCACCATTCCAGAAGTCGTGGCGTTTATTAAAACGATTGCTTAATCTATAAAAGCAAGCAGGCCTGCGCAGTTAACTGCTTGGATCGCAATGTTTTGGTTATAAAACGTCTACTCTTTTTACAGCCGTTTATCATTGGTTATAACCAACATGAGTTATAACCAA